>NZ_JAGIOB010000001.1:1469981-2939962 GCF_017876495.1 Microlunatus capsulatus
CGAAGCCGGCCGGCAGCACGTCGCACCAGGCGCCCGTCCCGACGGGCAGCACCTTGGCGACCAGGCCGGCGCGCTCCAGCCGCTCGACCACGAGGGCGGTCGTGCGGTGCTCGGCGTTGCCGACCTCGGGGTGCGCGTGCAGGTCGCGGCGGACCGCGACCAGCTCGTCGGTCAGGTCGTCGACGGCACGGTCGATGAGGGCGCGGCGGAGGGCGTCGCTCGCGGTGGAAGACATCCACGTCATCCTCGCACGCGCACCCTCGGCGGCGAGGGCCGTCCCGGCGCGGGACTAGAAGGCGTCGCTCGGGCGGTGGACGCCCCAGACGGCGCGGAGCGCGTCGCAGACCTCCCCCACCGTCGCGCGGGCGGCGAGCGCGCGCTTCATCGGGACGAGCACGTTGTCGGTGCCGGTGGCCGCGGCGCTCAGCGCGGCCAGGGCGGCGTCGACCTCGGCCTGGTCGCGCTCGGCGCGCAGCCGGGTCAGCCGGGCGGCCTGAGCGGCCTCGAGGGCCGGGTCGACGCGCAGCGGCTCGTAGGGCTCGTCCTCGGCGCCGCCGAAGCGGTTGAGCCCGACGACCACTCGCTCGCCGCTGTCGATCTGCAGGCCGACGTCGTAGGCCGAGCGCTCGATCTCCAGCTTCTGGTAGCCCTCCTCGATGGCCTGCACCGCGCCGCCGCGCTCGGCCACCTCGCCCATCAGGCGGCGGATCTCGGCCTCGAGGCCGTCGGTGAGGGACTCCACGACGTAGGAGCCGGCGAAGGGGTCGACGGTCTTGGTGAGGTCGGTCTCGTGGGCCAGCACCTGCTGGGTGCGCAGCGCCAGCCGCGCCGCCTTCGCGCTGGGCAGGGCCAGCGCCTCGTCGTAGGAGTTGGTGTGCAGCGACTGGGTGCCGCCCAGCACCGCGGCCAGCGCCTGCACCGTCACCCGGACCAGGTTCACCTCGGGCTGCTGCGCCGTCAGCTGCACCCCGGCGGTCTGCGTGTGGAAGCGCAGCATCGCCGACTTCGGGTTCTGCGCGCCGAACTCGTCGCGGACCACCGAGGCCCAGATCCGCCGGGCGGCGCGAAACTTGGCCACCTCCTCCAGCAGCGTGGTGCGCGCGACGAAGAAGAAGGACAGCCGGGGCGCGATGTCGTCGACGGCCAGCCCCGCGGCCAGCGCCGCCTGCAGGTAGGCGATGCCGTCGGTGAGGGTGAAGGCGACCTCCTGCGCGGGCGTCGCCCCGGCCTCGGCCATGTGGTAGCCGGAGATGGAGATGGTGTTCCAGCGCGGCAGGTGCTCGGCGCAGTAGGCGAAGGTGTCGCTGACCAGGCGGAGCGAGGGCGCCGGCGGGAAGATGTAGGTGCCGCGGGCGATGTACTCCTTGAGCACGTCGTTCTGGATGGTGCCCGTCAGCGCTGCGGGGTCGGCGCCCTGCTCCTCGGCGACGAGCTGGTAGAGCAGCAGGAGCACCGCGGCGGGCGCGTTGATGGTCATCGACGTGGAGACCTCGGCCAGCGGGATGCCGGCGAACAGCTCGCGCATGTCGTCGACCGAGTCGATCGCGACGCCCACCTTGCCCACCTCGCCCGAGGCGAGCGGGGCGTCGGAGTCCATCCCCATCTGGGTCGGCAGGTCGAAGGCGACGCTCAACCCGGTCGTCCCGTGGGCGATCAGCTCCTGGTAGCGGGCGTTGGACTCGGCGGCGGTGCCGAAGCCCGCGTACTGCCGCATCGTCCAGGGCCGGGACGTGTACATCCCTGGGTGGACGCCGCGGGTGTAGGGGTGCGCCCCGGGAGCGCCCAGCGTCGTCGCGGGGTCGAAGCCGGCGAGGTCCTCGGCGGAGTAGACGGGCTCGAACGGCGTCCCGGACTCGGTCCGGCCGGTCATGGGTCCTCCTCGCGGGCGCCAGGGGCTGCGCCTCGTCCTGCATGCTTCCACAGCGCTCCGCACCGCCCGCCGCTCCGCCGGGCGGGGATCGTGGCGGGTCGTGCCGCGACATCGCGGCACGAGGCCCCACGCTCGGGTCCTCAGGCGCTGGCGACCAGCCGCTCGGCGGTGGCCACCATCGCCGTGGTCGACGCCGCCCACCCCGGCTCCTGCCCGCGGTAGGGGCCCGTGGCCAGCGAGACGACCACCCCGGCCGCCCGCAGCCGCAGCGACGACGGGTCGACACGGGCGTCGAAGACCGGCAGCCAGAGCCGGACCAGCCGCTCCAGCCCGGCGGCCTGGGCGGCGTCCATCCGCTGCACGGTCGACAGGTGCGCCAGCAGGCAGGCCAGGTCGTCGACGCGGCGGCCCGGCCCGACGGTGTCGACGTCGATCAGCCCCGTCAGCCGGCCGCTGCGGACGAAGAGCTGCCCCTCGTGGAAGTCGCCGTGGGTCGCCTCCTCCCCGGGCGGCTCCCCCGCGGTGCCGGCGGCGATGGCCCCGACGAGCCGGTCGAGCCGTGGCCCCAGGGCCGGCAGCGCGGCGGCCACCACGTCGGAGTAGCCGGCCACGGCGTCGGACCAGGCCGGCCGGCGGGGCAGCCGGGCGGCCTGGGCCGGCAGCGCGTCCAGCACGGCCACCAGCTCCTCGGCCCGGCAGGGCAGCGCCTCGTCGAACAGGGCCTGGGCCAGCGGGCGCCCGGGCACCTCGCGCAGCACCAGCAGGCAGTCGCGGGTGGCCGCCGCCACGACCGGGGTCGGGAGGCCGGCCCGGCTCAGCAGCGTGTGCCGCTCCAGCGCCGGCCCGAAGAGGGCCTCCCGGAGCACCTTCACGTAGACCGTGGCCGGTCCTCCGGGCCGCCGGCTGCGCACCCGCAGCACCGCCCGCCGGCGCGGCCGGTAGCTGACGACCTCGACGGCCAGGTCCTCGGGGCGCACCGCGCCGCCCCAGACGTCGTGCTCGGTCAGCAGCCGGGCCAGCTCCTGCGGCACGGCGGCGCGCGGCAGGCCGGGCAGGTCGGGGTCTGCCGGGTAGAGCCAGACGGCCACCTCCCGGTCGCCGTCCCCGAAGATCACCGCGCGCTCGTCGTTGCCCCGGCGTCCGCCCACCCGGGCGCTGGCACCCAGCAGCTCCTCGCGCACCCCGCCCGGCCAGGCCACGGTGGCGGCGTAGGTGGCGGTGGTGCTGCGGCCCGGGCTGGCGTCGACGTGGTCCAGCCGCCAGCCCGCCAGCCGGCCCCCGGCGTGCTCCACCGCGGCGCCCAGCAGGTCGCCCACCTCCGCGGAGGTGAGCAGGCCGGCGCCGTCGTCCATCCGGCGATCCTGCCAGAGGCCCCGCCCCGGGGAGGTCCCACCGGTCGGCGGCGGCCCGCCGGGCGCGCACGGGGATGGGACCATGGCGCCCGTGGACACAGCCCTCGGCATCTGCGCGATCGTCGCCTCGGTCCTGGTCGTGACCGCCGTGGCCGACAGGATCCGGTTCCCGGCGCCCCTGCTGCTCATGCTCGTCGGGATCGGGGCGTCCTTCGTGCCGTTCATCGACGAGCCCGAGCTGACCCCGGAGCTGGTGCTCATCGGCTTCCTGCCGCCGCTGCTGTACGCGGCCGCCATCCGCTCGTCGGTCATCGACTTCCGCACGAACTTCCGGCCCATCGGCTTCCTGTCGGTGCTGCTGGTCGTCATCACCGCCCTCGGCATCGGCCTGCTCACCTGGCTGCTGCTGCCCGTCCCGTTCGCGGTGGCTTTCGCCCTGGGCGCCGTCGTCGCGCCGCCCGACGCCGTGGCCGCCACCGCGATCGCGCGCCGGATCGGGCTGCCGCGCCGGGTGGTCACCCTGCTGGAGGGCGAGTCGCTGCTCAACGACGCGACGGCCATCACCTGCCTGCGCGTCGCCCTGGTGGCCATCGCCGGCGCCGTCAGCGCCGCGGAGATCGGCCTCGGCTTCGCCATCGCCGTCACCGGCGCCCTGGTGGGTGCAGCGGTGGCCGCGCTCGCGGTGGCCGTCCGCCGGCACGTGAACAACCCGGTCTTCGACACCGCGATCTCGCTGCTGGTGCCCTTCGTGGCCTACCTGCCCGCCGAGGAGCTCGGCTACCAGGACTACCACGGCTCCGGCGTCATCGCCGTGGTGACGGCGGGCCTGCTGCTCGGCCACAAGTCGCCGGTGATCCAGAGCGGGCAGTCGCGGTTGGCGGAGCGGGTCAACTGGGCCACGATCCAGTTCCTGCTGGAGAACACCGTCTTCCTGCTGATCGGCCTGCAGGCGCGGCGGATCATCGAGGCGCTGTCCACCTCGACGCTGTCCGGCGGCCTGATCGCGCTGTTCGTGGTGTCGGTCCTGGTCGGGGTGATCGTGCTGCGGCTGGTCTGGGTGACGATCTCCCGTTTCCTCATCTACCGCGTCGACCGCGAGACCGGCGAGGGCCGGCCGCCGTGGTCGCACACCGTCGTCGTCGGCTGGGCGGGGCTGCGCGGTGTCGTCACGCTGGCGGCGGCCTTCCTCATACCCGAGGACGTCGAGCACCGGGCGGTGCTGATCTTCGCCGCCATGGTCGTCACCGCCGGCACCCTGCTGATCCAGGGGCTGACGCTGCCCTGGCTGGTCCGGGCACTGCGGATGCGCGGGCCCGACGCGCGCTCGGACGCCCTGCAGGCGGCCACGGTGCTGACCACGGCCGGGAACGCCGGCCTGGCGGCGCTGGAGGAGCAGGCCCGGCCCGACGACGAGCCGAGCGCCGTGCAGCTGGTCCGGGACCGGATCACCGCCCGTTCCGACGCCCTGTGGGAGAAGCTGGGCACCGGCCGCGACTCCACCGAGACCCCGGCCGAGCAGTACCGCCGGCTCCGGCTGGGCGCCATGCGGGCCGAGCGCGACGAGGTGCTGCGGATCCGCTCCAGCGGCACGGTCGACCACGACGTCATCGAGCAGGTGCTGGCGAGCTTCGACATCGAGGAGTCGATGCTGACGATCGCCACCGAGCGCGCCGACCGGCTGAGCGAGAACCAGACGGTGGCCACTCCGGTCGATCCCAGCGGCTCCTGCGTGCACCTCGACGCCGCCCCCGCCGAGGTCGACGCCGAGCCGCTCTCGGAGGTCTGCCTCGACTGCGTCCGCGAGGGCACCCGGTCGGTCCACCTGCGGCGCTGCGCGGCCTGCGGCAACGTCGGCTGCTGCGACTCCTCGGTGGGCCGGCACGCCGAGCGGCACTTCCGCACCAGCCACCACCCGGTGATGCGCAGCCACGAGGACGGGGAGTCCTGGCGCTGGTGCTACGTGGACGAGCGGCTCGGCTGAGCGCAGCCCGTCCCGGGAGCGGTGTATCAGGGCTCCCCAGATCGCCTCCTGACCGGTACAACTGGGTGGGCGCGCCCGCGCGCCGCCCGACCCCACCGGAGAGCGAGCGATGACCTCAGACCCCCGCGCCAGCGCCACCCCGGGCCAGCGAGCGCCCCTGACCGGCTTCGGCCCGGTGGACACCAGCGGGATGGACACCTCGCCGCAGCGGGGGGCGCCGCCCGCGGACCTGCTGCAGCGCCACGACGGCCGCACCCTCGACCCGAGCACCGCCGTCCGCGCCGGCGGGCAGCCGCTGCAGAGCACCGTCTACCGGGGCAGCCGGCTGCTGGTCCGCCCCACCGCCCACGAGGACGCCGTGCTGGCCCGGCTCACCGAGGTGGCCGGCACGCGCTTCGGCCTCGACGTCGTCGTCGACCCGCTGGACGTGCGGCTGCGCGACCTGGCCCGGGCGGCCGGGATCGGCCCGGAGGAGCCGCAGCCGCTGGTGCTCCGGGTGGAGCTGCGGGCCCGCTACGACGACGGCCCCGTCGGCCCGCCCGACGCCTGGCCGGTGCTGCAGGCCTTCCGGCACAGCTACCCGGCCGACTCGGTCGAGGGGGCGAGCGTCCAGCTCGACCACGTCGTCACGCCGCACGGGGAGGACGGGGTCACGGCCAACCCGTACTGGAAGGTGCCGAGCGCGTCGGGCAACCCGTACTGGAAGGTCCCCGGCACCTCGGGCCAGCCCTACTGGAAGGTGCCCGGCGGCACCGACGCCGCGGGCGGGCTGGCCGAGTACGCCGCCCCCGGGCACGGCGGCCGGACCCCGGTGGCCTGGCTGGGTCCGGAGCCGGTGCTGAGCCCGCTGCCGGCCGGCCGCCGGCGCCCCGTCGTCGCCGTCCTCGACACCGGGATCGGCCGGCACTACTGGCTCCCCGAGGGCGAGGTCGTCGACCGCGCCCCCACGGTGGAGGGGCTGCGAATCGGGCTCACCGACGCCTCGACCGCCCCCGAGGACCCGTCGGTCCGCAGCAACACCCTGGTCGGCGAGGTCGACCCCAGCGCGGGCCACGGCACCTTCATCGCCGGGCTGGTCCGGCAGAAGTGCCCGGACGCGCGGCTGCTGGCCGTCCGGGTGGTGCAGGGCGACGGCGTCGTCGCCGAGGCCGACCTGCTGGAGGCCCTCGGCATGCTCTGGCTGCGCCAGGCGCTGGCGCTGCGCCGGGGCCGTCCCGAGGAGCTGGTCGACGTCGTCTCGATGTCGCTCGGCTACTACCACGAGACCCCGGCCGACGCGGCCTTCGACCCCCTGCTGCTCGCCCCCGTCCGGGCGCTGGGCCGGCTCGGCGTGGCCGTCGTCGTCTCGGCCGGCAACGACGCCACCCTGCGGCCGATGTACCCGGCGGCCTTCTCCCCGCACCCCGGCGGGCTGGTGCCGGCCCCGCTGGCCGACGAGGTGCCCGTCGTCGCCGTGGGCGCCACCAACCCCGACCGCACCGTCGCGCTGTTCTCCAACGAGGGTCCGTGGGTGCACGCGCACCGGCCGGGCGCGGCCCTGGTCAGCACGCTGCCGGCCTTCGACGGCTCCCGCTCCCCCACCCTGGAGCGCCGTCCGCTGGGGATGGCGCCGCGGGCCACCATCGACCCGGACGACTTCAGCGCCGGCTTCGGGGTCTGGAGCGGCACGTCGTTCTCGGCGCCGGTGCTGGTCGGGGAGATCGCGCAGCACCTGCACGCCTCCGGCGCCCTGCGGGCCGACGACGTCGACCCGGCCGCCGCGGTGGCGCGGGCCTGGGCCGCGGTGACCGCCCGGGTGCCGTCGCTGGTCCGGCCGGGCACCACCGGGCCGGACACGACCGGGCACGACGGGCAGGACGGGCAGGACGGGCAGGACGGGGCCGGGACCACCGGCACCACGGACGGCGAGCACACGGACGGGACGTGGGTGGGGCGATGACGGGCGCGGTGGAGGACGGGGCGGACGGCCGGACGGGAGGGGCCGGCGGTGCGGAGCCGGAGCGGCTGGCGGTGCGGGCGGCGCGGTTGTTCCTGGCCTACCGCGACGGCGACGCGGCGCGGATGGGTGACCTGGTCACGCTGGTGACGCCGCTGCTGTGGCACACCGCGCGCGGCGCCCGGCTGGACGCGGCGACCGCGGAGGACGTGCTGCAGACGGTGTGGCTGGCCCTCGTGCGGCACGCCGACACCATCACCGACCCGGTGGCGGTGCTGCAGTGGCTGGTGGTCAGCACCAAGCGCGAGTCGTGGCGGGTGTCGCGGGCGCAGACCCGCACCCGCCCCGAGGACTTCGAGGCGAGCGACAGCGCCGCCGGGGCCGTGGTCGAGGCCGTCGGCACCCCGTCGGTCGAGGAGGAGGTGCTGGGTGCGGCCACCAACTCGACGCTGTGGCGCCACATCGCCGCGCTACCGGAGCGCTGCCGGGCGCTGCTGCGGGTGATCGCCTTCGCCGACCGCCCCGACTACGCCGAGCTGTCCCGCTCCCTGGGGATGCCCCAGGGCAGCATCGGACCCACCCGCGGCCGCTGCCTGGCGAAGCTCCGCCTGGCCCTGGCCGCCGATCCCGCCTGGGAGACCCCGTGAGCACGCCGGACCCGCGCGACGACGACGCCCGGCTCGACGCCCTGGCCGCCGAGCCGCTCGACGCGGACGACGCCGCGGTGCTGGGCGCGATCCGCGCCCTGCTGGAGGAGCACGACCCCGTCCCCGAGGGCCTGGTGGACCGGATCGAGTTCGAGCTCACCCTCGACGCGCTGCAGGCGGAGGTGGCGACCCTCACCCAGGTCGACCTGGTCGGCTCCGGGGCCCGCAGCTCCACGGAGGCGGTCCGGACCATCACCTTCACCAGCGAGTCGGTGACCACGATGGTCACCCTGACCCCGCAGGAGGCGGGCAGCGTCCGCGTCGACGGCTGGGCCGCCCCCGGCGCCGGCGTCCGGGTCGAGGTCCTGCACGCCGGCGGCAGCCAGGCGACCACCGCCGACGAGGACGGCCGCTTCGTCTTCGAGCGCGTCCCCGTCGGCCTGGCCAAGTTCGTCCTGCACGTCCCCGCCGGCGACGGCGAGGCCACGGTCCTGAGCCCGGCGGTGGAGCTGTAAGAGGGTCGAGCGAACCCGAGCGGCAACCGGACGGGGCGCCGCCGGACGGAGGAGGAGCGGGTGGACACGTTCCTCGTCCACCCGGGACGACGACGCCGGCGGGCCAGAGCCCCGGACGCGTCCGAGCGGAGCGAGGACCGACAGCACCGTCGCCTGCCTCTGTACGTGACCCGCCGTGCGGGCCAGGATGGGCGGGTGCTGGTCCAGGCGACCGCGGCCCACCGCCGCGCCCAGGCGCAGTGCGACCGGGGACGCTTCGACCTGGCGCACCGCGGGCTGCTGCGGGCCCTGGACCTGCTGGACGCGGCTCCGCCGGACGCGGAAGCCCGGGCCGTCCGCGTCCGGGTGCTGATGACGCTGGCCGTGGTCGAGGACGAGACGCGCGGGGACGGCGGCCCGCGGCTGGCCGACGCCCGCCGGCTGGCCGAGGACCTCGACGACGCTGCGCTCGGCTTCGCCGTCCACAACGCCGCCGCCACCCGGGCCCTGCGCCGCGGCGAGCACGACGCGGCCCTCGTGGAGTTCGGCGTCGCCGAGGGGCTGGAGGCCTCCGCGTCCCGGCGCGACGCGAGCATCCTGCACCTCAACCGCGGCAACCTGGCCCTGCAGAGGCTCGACCTCGGCGCCGCCCGGCACGACCTGGAGCGCGCCGTCCGGCTCGCCGAGGGCTCGGCGGACGACAGCCTGGGCAGCGTCGCCTTCATGGCCGCGCACAACCTCGGCTACCTCGAGCACCTGCGCGGGAACCTGCCGCGGGCGCTGCAGCTGATGGACGACGCGGCCGCGCTGTCGGCGGGCACGTCGCTGGCCATCTCCGGGCTGGACCGGGCGCGGGTGCTCATCGAGGCCGGGCTCACCGACGCCGCCGACGCGGTGCTGGCGCAGGCCGAGCAGGAGTTCCGCCGCGGCCGGCTGACGCACGAGCGGGCCGAGACCGAGCTGGCCCGGGCCGAGTGCGCGCTGCTCGGCGAGCGGCTCGGCGACGCCCGCGCGCTGGCCGCCTCGGCCCGGACGCGCTTCGCCCGGCGCGGCAACGACCGCTGGCGCCGGGTCGCCGAGCTGACCCTGCTGACCGCCGACCAGGCGGCCGGCCGCCCGCCCGCCCGGCTGCTCGCCCCCGCCCGCCGGCTGGCGGCGGAGTTCGCGGCGCAGGACCTCGAGCTGTCCGCCCGGACGGCGGCGCTGGTCGGCTGCGCGGCGCTGACGGCGCTGGGCCGCCCCGACCAGGCCCGCGCCTGGTTCGCCGAGCTGGACCCCATCAGCCGCACCGACCCCATCGGGCTCAAGCTCCAGCAGCGGGTGGTGGCGGCCGAGATCTCCCTCGCCGGGCAGCAGGAGGCGGCCGCCCGCAGCCAGGTCCGGTCCGGCCTGACCGAGCTCGGCCGGCACCAGGCCCAGTTCGGCAGCCTCGACCTGCAGACCGCGGGCGCGGTGCACGGCCGGCGGCTCGTCGCCCTCGACCTGCGGCTCGCCCTGGCGGGGCGCCGGCCCGCCGGGCTGTTCAACGCCGTCGAGCGCGGGCGCGCGGTCTCCCGCCGGCTGACGGCGGTGACCCCGCCCGCCGACGCGTCCGAGCCGGCGCTGGCCGAGCTGCGGCAGGTCACCGAGGCCCTCCGGGCCCTCGGCGACGACCCGGCCGAGCGCAGCACCGTGCTGGCCCTGCGGCAGCGCAGCGCCGCCCTGTACAGCCAGCTCAACGCCCTCTCCTGGCGCGCCGTCGGGGCCGGTGAGGTGGTGCACGCCGCGCCGATGGCCACCGTCGCCGAGCAGGTGGCGGCGCAGGGGAAGGTGCTGGTCAGCTACGTCCAGGTCGAGGGCCGCTGGTCGGCCGTGGTGCTGGGCCGGGGCCGGCCGCGCGTCGTCGACCTGCCCGGCGACGCCCGCACCGTCGAGCTCTCACGCCGCGCGCAGGCCGACCTCGACGTGCTCGCGCTGGGCCGGGTGCCCGCAGAGGTGCGTCGGGCGGTGGAGCGGTCCCTGGCCCGCTCGCTCGCGGCCCTCGACGCGCAGCTGGTCCGGCCGCTACGGCTCGGGGACCAGGCGCTCGTCGTCGTGCCCACCGGGCCGACGTCGACGCTGCCGTGGACCTGCCTGCCCAGCCTGCGCGGCCGTCCCGTCGAGGTGTCCCCCACGGCGACGTCCTGGCTCGCGGGCACCCGCGGCGCTGCCGGCACGGAGCCGCTGCGGGTGGCCGCGCTGGCCGGGCCGGGGCTGGCCAGCGCCGTCGACGAGGTGTCGGAGGTGGCCACCACCTGGCGCCCGACGGCGGAGGCGACCGCCGCGACCGGCGGCGGCGCGACCCGCTCCCGGCTGACGACGAGCCTGGCCACGGCCACCGTCGTGCACGTCGCCGCGCACGGGTCCCACCAGCGGCAGAGCCCGCTGTTCTCCTCGCTCCAGCTGGCCGACGGGGCCCTGTTCGCCTACGAGGTGGGCGCCGTGGCCCCGCACGTCGTGCTCTCGGCCTGCGAGCTGGGCCAGGCCACCACCCGGCCCGGCGACGAGGCGCTGGGCTGGACGCGGGTGCTGCTGGCGCTGGGCTCGCGCTGCGTCGTCGCCGGGGTCAGCCAGGTGGCCGACGACCGCGCCCGCGAGGTGATGGTCGACTACCACCGCCGGCTGGCCGGGGGCGACGACGCGGCCACCGCGCTCGCCGGGGCCACCGAGCACGGGTCGGTCGTGCCGTTCGTCTGCTTCGGCTCGTCCTGGCGGGCGGTGCCCCCGCGGGTGCGCCCGGCCGAGCCCGTCGGGCTCGCCCTCGCGTCGCGCTGACCTCCGGCCGACCGACCCGCGTCAGCCGCTCAGCGGACCAGGCCGACCTTGGCGTAGACGTCGGCGAGGGTGCGGCTCGCGACCGCGCGGGCCTGCTCGGCGCCGTCCCGGAGCAGGGCCTGCAGCTCGGTCCGCTCCCCCATCAGCTCGAGGGTGCGCTCGCGGTAGGGGGCGGCGAAGGCGGTGACGGCCTCGGCGACGGCCTTCTTGAGGTCGCCGTAGCCGCGGCCCGCGTAGCCCTCGACGAGCTCGGGGACCGGCGTCCCGGTCAGCGCCGACTGGATGGTCAGCAGGTTGGCGACGCCGGGCTTGGCCACCTCGTCGTAGGTCACCTCGCGGCCCGAGTCGGTGACGGCGGACTTGATCTTCTTGACGTTGACCCGCGGCTCGTCGAGCAGCTCGACGATGCCGCTGGGCGAGGACGAGCTCTTGCTCATCTTCGCCGTCGGGTCGGCGAGGTCCTGGATCTTGCCGACCGAGGGCAGGATGTGCGGCTCGGGGACGACGAAGGTCCGCCCGTAGCGCGAGTTGAACCGGCCGGCGAGGTCGCGCGTCAGCTCGAGGTGCTGACGCTGGTCCTCCCCCACCGGCACCCGGTCGGCCTGGTACAGCAGGATGTCGGCCGCCATCAGCACGGGGTAGGTGAACAGCCCGACGTTGGTGGCCTCGGCGCCGAAGCGGGCCGACTTGTCCTTGAACTGCGTCATCCGCTGGGCCTGGCCGAAGCCGGTCATGGCCGACAGCACCCACATCAGCTGGGTGTGCTCGGGCACCGCGGACTGCAGGAACACCGTCGAGCGGGAGGGGTCGATGCCGGCGGCCAGCATCTGGGCGGCGCTGCGCAGCGAGCGCTCGGCCAGCACCGCGGGCTCGACCTCGACGGTCAGCGCGTGCAGGTCGGCGACGCCGTAGAACGCGTCGTGGGAGTCCTGCAGCGGCACCCACTGCCGCAGCGCCCCGAGGAAGTTGCCGAGGTGGAGGGAGTCCGCGGTCGGCTGGGCGAGGGAGAGGACGCGGGGCCGGCCGCTGCGGTCGGAGGTGGACATGATGTCCATCCAATCACGCAGCCCGCACCCGGCGCCCGTCCGTTCTGCCCGTGGCCCGAGCTCTGTCGACCCCCGCGGCCTGAGCGCTGGCGACCCCGCGGCCTGAGCCCGTCGACGGCCTACTCGACGCGCGGCAGCAGCTCGCCGCCGTCGACGCGGTGCACCACCAGCCGGGCGGCGCGGCGGCCGTCCAGCTCGCTGACCCGGAGCTCCAGCGGGGTGGGCTCGGCGTCGTCGGCCTCGACGGGCAGGACGTCGGACTGGATGCTGTCCCCCACCTCGGGCAGCTGGCCCAGCTGGGCCATGAAGTAGCCGGCGACGGTGTCGTAGGGGCCCTCCGGCAGCACGAACCCGGTGCGCTCGCCGAACTCGTCGAGGGTGATGAGGCCGTCCACCTCGAGGTCGCCGCGGAGGCCGACGCGCGGCTCCTCCACGACGTCGTACTCGTCGGTGATGTCGCCGATGAGCTCCTCGACGAGGTCCTCCATGGTGACGATGCCGGCGGTGCCGCCGTACTCGTCGAGCACGATGGCCAGGTGCGAGGACGAGCGGCGCATCTCGCTGAGCGCGCGCAGCACCCGCACGGTGTCCGGCATCGAGAGCACGGGGCGGGCGAGGTCGGAGACGGGGATGCTCCGGGTGCTGACGTCGGGGTCCAGCAGGTCGCGGACGTGCACGAAGCCGAGGATGTCGTCGGCCGACTCCCCCGTCACCGGGTAGCGCGAGTGCGGCGCCTTGCTCAGCTCGCGGACCGCCTTGTGCACCGGCAGGTCGCCGGGCAGGAAGTCGACCTCGGTGCGCGGCAGCATCACCTCGCGCAGGCCGCGCTCGCCGGCGTCGAAGACGTCGTCCACGATCCGCCGCTCCTCGGCGCCGAGCGTGGTCGAGCCGCTGACCATCGAGCGGATCTCCTCGTCGGTGACCTCCTCGCGGCTGGCCTTCGGGTCACCGCCGAGGATCCGGACGACGACGTTGGTCGAGACGCCGAGGAACCAGATGACCGGCCGGGCGAACCAGGCGATCCGGTCGACCAGGGGGGCCAGCAGCAGCGCGGCGCTCTCGGCCCGCTGCAGGGCCAGCCGCTTGGCCGCCAGCTCGCCCAGCACGATCGAGGCGTAGGAGATGGCGATGGTGATGAGCACCAGCGCGACGGTGTCCGCAGGCCCCTGCGCCAGGCCCAGGCGCTGCAGCACCGGGGAGAAGTCGTCGGCCAGCGTGGCGGCGCCGAAGGCGGCCGACAGGAAGCCGGACAGGGTGACGCCGATCTGCACGGCGCTGAGGAAGCGGTTGGGGTCGCCCGTCAGCCGGGCGACGGTCTGGCCGCGCTTGCCCTGGTGGGCGATCTGGCGGACCTGGCTGTCGCGCAGCGAGACCAGCGCCATCTCGGCTCCGGAGAAGATGCCGCCGACGACGATGAACAGCAGGATCAGGGCGATGTTGACGAGGACGGGGTTCATGCTGCGGTCCTGGGACGTGCGGGCCGCGAGGCGGCTGAGGGGGCTGGGACTCCGACGGAGTCCCCGGGTCTGTGCGCGTCGCCCTCGTCGGCGTCGGGCAGCAGCGGACCGTCCACCGCCGGGGCGGCGGGCTCGGTCGTCGCGGGCACGGCGGAGGCCGCCGCGGCCGGGTCGGTCCTGGTCACCGCACCAGGGTAGTGAGCGGGGACGGCGCCCGCGAACCGGCCGACGCGGTGACCCGCCGCCCGGGGGCCGCAACCCGGTTGCCCCGGCCCGCGCGCGCTGGCTTGGATGGGCCCATGCCCGACGCCCCCCTGCTGGCCCGCGCCCACCCCGACGAGGTGCCCGTCCTGGTCGACCCGGCCGTCGGGGTGACCCTGCGGCCCCTCGTCGCCGCCGACCTACCCCGGGTCGTCGAGCAGTGCCGCGACCCCGAGAGCATCCGCTGGACGACGGTGCCGACCCCGCCCGGCGGCTACGGCCTGGCCGACGCGCGCTCCTTCCTGGAGGACGTCGTCGTCGCGGGCTGGCGGAGCGGGGAGAACCTCTGCTGGGCGGTCGAGGGCCGGGACCGGCCGGGGGTGTTCTGCGGCAGCATCGACCTGCGGCTGCAGGGCGACGGCGTCGGCGAGGTCGGCTTCGGCCTGCACCCCGACGCCCGCGGCCGGCACCTGATGAGCGGCGCGCTGCGGCTGGTCCGCGACTTCGCCTTCGACGTGGCCCGGCTGCAGGCCGTCCGCTGGCGCGCCGCCGTCGGCAACTGGGGGTCCCGACGGGTGGCCGCGGCCGCCGGCTGGCCCTGCGAGGGCGTCGTCCGCGCCTCGCTCGTGCACCGCGGCGAGCTGCTGGACGGCTGGGTCGGCACCCTGCTGGCGACCGACCCGCGGACCGCCCGGTTCTGGGCCGACCCGCCCGTGCTCTCCGGCCCCCGGATCCGCCTGCGACCCTTCGCCGAGGCCGAGGCCGACCGGATCGCCGAGGCCTGCCGGGACGCCCGCACGCAGCACTGGCTGGTCTCGCTGCCGCGGACCTACACCCGCGAGCACGCCCTCGGCTACGTCGAGTCCACCCGCGAGGCCGCGGCCGAGGGCACCGGCCTGGTCTGGTGCGTGGCCGACGCGGGCGACGACCGCTGCCTCGGCGCGATCAGCCTGGAGGGCTTCGGCGGCTACAGCCAGCGCGCCGAGATCGGCTACTGGGCGCATCCCGACGCCCGCGGCCGCGGGGTGCTCACCGAGGCCACCCGCCGGGTCACCGGGCACGCCGAGGAGACGGGTCTGGTCGACTCCCTGCTCGTCCGAGCCGCCGCGGGCAACACCGCGTCGCGCCGGGTGGCGACGGAGGCCGGCTACCGCGAGGTCGGCGTCCTGCCCCGCTGCGAGCCGCTCGGCGACGGGACGCGCGACGACCTGGTCCTCTACGCGCGGCCCTGAGGCCCCGGGTCGTCAGCCGGCCGGCGCACCGGGGAGCGGGTCGTCGGCGGTCGGGGGCAGCCGGGGCAGCACCACGTCGGGGCCCGCCAGCCCGGCCATCACCTCGGCGGCGTGGGCGACGGCCGAGCCCGGCGTCGGCGTCGCCCGGACCCGGTCCAGGGCCATCTGCACCACGAGCAGGCAGGTGTGCGCGCTCAGCTGCACCCACAGCGTCCCGGCCGGCACCCCCGCCCGGGCGGCGATGGCGTCCTCCAGCCGGGTGCGCTGCGCGTGCCAGAGGTCCCAGAGCCGCGCCCGGGCCACCGGGGTGACGTCGAGCTGGCGGCGCAGCCGGAGCAGCTGGTCGGCGTGCGCGTCGGCCTGCTCCAGGGCGGCCCGGACCGCCGCGCCCAGGGCCTCGGCGAGCGGCTCGTCGGCGGGCCGCCGGCCCAGCTCGGCGCTGAGCGAGGCCAGGTCCATGCCCGGGTGGTCCAGCAGGGTGGCGTCCTTGGTCGGGAAGTAGCGGTACAACGTCGAGGGGCTCACCTGCGCCGCCTCGGCGATCTGCTCCATCGGCGTCGCGTCGTAGCCCTGGCGCTCGAACAGGTCGAGGGCCGCGTCGGCGATCGCCGTCCGCGTCCGCTGCGCCTTCTGCTCCCTCAGCCCCACGCCCGCAGGCTAGCGGCCGAGCGTTCGCCGCGATTATGGTAGTCACTGTCAGTTGAGAGCCGCTGCCTCCAGGAGCACCGATGCCCCGCACCGCCGACGTCCGCCCGCCCCGCTCCAGCACCCCGGTCGAGGGCTTCGCGCTCCTCGGCGCGGTACCCGGCCGAACGCCCGAGGAGGTGGTGGCCGACCCGCGGCCGTGGGTGCCCGCGCTGGTCCCGGGCGGGGTGCACGAGTCGCTCATCGCCGCCGGCCTGCTGGCGCACCCCTACCGCGACCGGCACGAGGACGACGCCCGCTGGGTGGAGGAGCAGGACTGGTGGTTCCGCACCACGCTGGCCGGGCCGGGCGACCTGGCCGCCGACGAGCGGCTGCGGCTCGTCTTCGCCGGCCTCGACACCGTCGTCGAGCTGTGGCTGGACGGGCGGCCGCTCGCCGCCCACCAGAACATGTTCACCCCGCTCGTCCTCGACGTGACCGACGCGCTGGCCGACGGCGCCGACCACGCCCTGCTGCTCCGCTTCGCGCCCCCGCTCGCCGGCCTGACGGTGCCGCCCGCCGTCGCCGACCTGGGTCAGCGGCTGGGCGCGGTGTTCGCCCAGCTGGGCGGGGAGGGGGACGCGGCCGAGGACCCGGGCGAGGGCGGCGGTCTGCCGGCGATGCTCCCGCTGGCCACCCGTCGCCGCAAGGCGACGTTCTCCTGGGGCTGGGACTTCGGGCCGCGGCTGCCGTCGGTCGGGATCTGGCAGCGGGTCACGCTGGTCCGCGAGCGGCGGGCCGTGGTCCGCGACCACCACGTCCGCACCCTCGCCCTCACCGGCGGCACGGCGGAGGTCGAGCTGCTCGTCGAGGTCGACGCCGTGGTCGCGGCACCGGGCCGGACCGCGCACGTCACCCTGACCGCGCCCTCGGGCCGCGTCCTCACGGCCGCGCTGCCGGTGGAGGACGGGGAGGCCCGCGGCCGGCTCGTCGTCGAGGACGCGGAGCTGTGGTGGACCCACGACCTGGGCACCCCGGCCCTGCACGACGTCCGCGTCGAGCTGCGCGAGGGCGACGACGTGCTCGACGTCCGGACCGACCGCGTCGGGCTGCGGACGGTCGCCCTGGACCGCGCCGACGACCCCGAGGGCGGCCGGCTGTTCCGCTTCGTCCTCAACGGCGTCCCGCTGTTCGCCCGTGGAGCGTGCTGGATCCCGGCCGACATGATGGTCGGCTCGGTGACGGCCGAGCGGTACCGCGCCCTCGTCGGGCTGGCCCGCGACGCGAACATGACGATGCTGCGGATCTGGGGCGGCGGGGTCTACGAGCACGACGCCTTCTACGCGGCCACCGACGAGCTGGGCGTGCTCGTCTGGCACGACTTCATGTTCGCCTGCACCGACTACCCCAGCGACGACCCGGAGCTGCAGCGCGAGGTGGCGGCCGAGGCCGAGCACCAGGTGCGGCGGCTGCGCAACCGGGCCAGCCTGGCCCTGTGGAGCGGCAACAACGAGGTCCACCTCATCCACGGCTTCGCCTACCAGGGCTACGGACCGGGCGGCTGGGGCGAGCACTTCTTCCACGAGATCCTGCCCGCGGCGGTCGAGCGGTTCGACGGGAGCACGCCCTACTGGCCCGGCAGCCCGTGGGGCGAGGACTCCGCGGAGGGCTTCATGGCCGTCAACGGGGTCCTCGACGGGGACCGGCACGCCTGGGAGGTCTGGCACGGCTTCGACTTCGGCGCGGGCGGCGGCCCCTACGACTCCGTCGGCGAGGCCCGGCACTACCGGCGCTACGCCAACGACCGGGGCAAGTTCGTCAGCGAGTTCGGGCTGCACGCCTCGCCGGCCCTCGCGACGCTGGAGCGCTGGGTCGACCAGGCGTCCCTGGCGGTGCACAGCGACGCCTTCGACGCGCACAACAAGGACCACCCCAAGGACAAGGGCGACGCGCTGCTGGAGATCGTCACCGGCCTGCCCACCTCGATGGCCGAGTACGTCGACTTCACCATGGTGTCCCAGGCCGAGGGGCTGAAGTTCGGCGTCGAGCACTACCGGCGGCGCCAGCCGCACTGCAGCGGCACGCTGGTCTGGCAGCTGAACGACGTCTGGCCGGGGTTCAGCTGGTCGGTCGTCGACCACGACACCGTCCCCAAGGCCGGCTACTACGCGTTGCGCCGGGCCTTCGCCCCCGTGCTGGCCAGCTTCCGCGTCGACGCGGCGGCGGGCACGGCCGAGCTGTGGGTGACGTCCAGCGGCACCGCCCCGGTCCGGACGACGGCCGTCGTCACCCTGGCCGGCTTCGACGGGACCGAGCACCTGCGCGTCGAGGTCCCGGTCGACGTGGCGGCGGGCGCGTCGGAGGTGGTCTGGGGCTGGTCGGGCGGACCGGAAGGGCTGAGCGCGGACCGCTACCTGTGGGTGGACGCGGCCGACGGCGCGTTCGGGCCCGGCCGGGCCTTCCTGGCCGAGATCAAGGACCTGCCGCTCGGCGGCGGCCGGCTGGAGCACGTCGTCGAGGTGGCCGGGCCGGGGACGCTCGCGGTGACGCTGACGTCGACGGGGTTCAGCTACCTGGTGCGGGTGACGGCGCCGGACCACCCGGCCGCCCGGTTCAGCGACAACTACCTCGACCTGCGCGACGGGGAGTCGGTGACGGTGCTGGTCACCGGGCTGCCGGCCGACGCCGGGGTGGGGGCGGTGGCCGCCGGCCGCTACGTCGGGACGGGTCCTACGCTGACGCCATGACGCGCGCCACCCGTTTCTCCGACGTCGTCGCCGGCCACGGGGAGGGCCCGGTCTGGTGGCCCGGCGAGGGCCTCCGGATCACCGACGCCTACCAGGGCGAGGTCGTCAGCCTCGCCGCGGACGGCACGGTGGCCCGCCGGACCCGGGTCGGCTCCTTCGTCGGGGCCTTCCGCCCGCGGACCGGCGGCGGCCTCGTCGCGGCGGCGCTGCGCTCCTTCGTCCTCGTCGACCACGACGGCACCACCCACGACCTCGGCGAGCTGTGGTCCGACGAGGGGCGGCGGATGAACGACGGCGCCACGGCCCCCGACGGCGCCTTCCTCTGCGGCTCGATGCAGACCGGTGACCCGAGCGGCGGGGCCGCGCTCTACCGGCTGGGCGTCGACGGCGACGTCTCGACGGTGCTGACCGGCGTCTCGGTCTCCAACGGCCTGGCCTGGTCGCCCGACGGGCGGCGCGTGTACTACAACGACACCCCCACCTCCCACGTCGACGTCTTCGACGTGGCCGAGGACGGCTCCTGGCACGACCGCCGTACCCTCGCCGACCTGGGCGAGGACTCCCCCGACGGGATGACGGTCGACCGCGACGGCCGCCTCTGGGTGGCCGTCTGGGGCGGCGGCCAGGTCCGCTGCCTCGACCCCGTCTCGGGCGCGGTGCTCGACGTCGTCGAGGTCGACGGCCCCACCCAGACCAGCGCCTGCACCTTCGGCGGCGACGACCTCGACCAGCTCTTCATCACCACCTCCGACGAGGGCGGCTCCGGCGGCCCCCACGCCGGCTCGGTCTACGTCGCCGACGTCGGCGCCCGCGGCCTCCTCCCGGTCCCCTACCCGGCCTGACCCCGACGCCCACCCTCCTGCCGACTTGTCAGAAGTGAGTTGACCCCTGGGTCAACAGGCTTCTGACAACTCCGCGGCACCCCGGCCCTGAGCAGGTCGCGGGCCACCACCTCCGGCTCGAACCTCACCTCTGACGCCGTGGCTCGCAGCACCCGGGCCCCGGTGACGACGAGCTCCCGGTCACGGCGCATGTCCGCCTGCCAGTGCCCCACGTCCCGGTGGTGAGCGCCGTCCACCTCGAGGACCACACGGCGGCCACTCACCTCCCACTCGGCGTCGAGGTAGCGGAGCGAACCGTCGGCGCCACGACGCCGCACCTGGCGGGCGGGGGGAACCAGCCCGAACCGTCGGCAGAGCCGGCCGAGGTCCAGCTCGCTGACCGCCTCCGCACCGCCGGCGATGTCGCGCAGGGCATCCCGGAGATGGGCCTTGTGCCGGATCCGCCCGATCCTCCGGAGCGCCTCGTCGACGTCGTCGACCGTGCAGACTCGCTGCTGCACGACGGCGGCGAGCAGCGCGCAGGCGAACCGCGGCCAGGGCTGCCACGCCGCGGCATCCAGCGTCGAGCGGGCAGCCGGGGTGCACGGCAGCCCCTGCCGCAGGACGTGCTCGTCCGGCTGCAACCGTCGCGACTCGTGCACCACCAGGCCGGGCCAGCGGTGCACCTTGGCACCACGCGGCACCACGAGATGCACCGCTGACGACTCCGCCGCGAAGGACCGGAAGCCCCACAGCTCCAGCGCCGTGTGGCTGGCCAACGCTGCGGGCTCGCCCGCGTCGAGCACGGCAGCCCACATCCGCTGCCGCGGCGTCGGGTCCCCGTTGTGCAGCAGCACGACGTGAGCGCCCCAAGCGGTCCACCGTCGAGCCTGCAGCTGCGCCCGGATCTCGAAGTGGTTGAGTCCCAACGCCACCAGCTGGTGACGCGTGACCACCCTCTGCTGCCGACGGGCCAGCGGGGGCAGGCCGACGGGGAGCTCGGGAGGACGTCGCACACCACCACGGTCGCCACCCCTGGCCCAGGTCGACCAGCCCTCGCCGCCGATCTGTGGACAGCGGCCGAGTTGTCAGAACCGAGTTGACCTCAGGGTCAACTGGAGTCTGACAAGTCGGCACCACGGCGACCCCCGGACCCGACGCGATAACCTCGCGGCGTGACCGACAACGAGACTTCCACTGCTTCCGGCACCATCATCTACACCCGCACCGACGAGGCGCCCGCGCTGGCCACCTACTCGCTGCTGCCGATCGTGCAGGCCTTCGCCTCGACGGCCGGGGTGTCGGTGGAGACCCGCGACATCTCCCTCGCCGGCCGCATCCTGGCCCAGTTCCCGGAGCGCCTGACGCCCGAGCAGCAGGTCGGCGACGCGCTGTCCGAGCTCGGCGCGCTGGCCAAGACGCCCGAGGCCAACATCATCAAGCTCCCCAACATCTCCGCCTCGGTGCCGCAGCTCAAGGCCGCCGTCGCCGAGCTCCAGTCCCAGGGCTACGCCCTGCCGGACTACCCCGAGAGCCCCGCCACCGACGAGGAGCGCGACGTCCGCGCCCGCTACGACAAGGTCAAGGGCTCCGCGGTCAACCCGGTCCTGCGCGAGGGCAACTCCGACCGCCGCGCGCCCGCCTCGGTCAAGCAGTACGCCCGCACGCACCCGCACTCGATGGGCGCCTGGTCCCCGGACTCCCGGACGAACGTCGCGCACATGACGTCGGGTGACTTCCGCTCCAACGAGACCTCCGCGGTCGTCGAGGCCGGCACCCTGCGCATCGAGCACGTCGGCGAGGACGGCACGGTCACGGTGCTGCGCGAGTCCGTCCCCGTGCTGGCCGGCGAGGTCGTCGACGCCACGGCGATGGACGTCGCCGCGCTGCGCGTCTTCCTCACCGAGCAGATCGCCCGGGCCCAGACCGAGGGCGTGCTGTTCTCGGTCCACCTCAAGGCGACGATGATGAAGGTCTCGGACCCGATCATCTTCGGCCACGTCGTCCGCGCCTTCCTGCCCGACGTGTTCACCCGCTACGAGGACACCCTGGCCGACGCCGGCCTCAGCCCCAACGACGGCCTGGGCGCCATCCTCGCCGGGCTCAACAAGCTCGAGCAGGGCACCCAGATCCACGACGCCATCACCCAGGGCCTGGCCGACGGACCGGCGCTGGCGATGGTCGACTCCAACCGCGGCATCACCAACCTGCACGTGCCGAGCGACGTCATCGTCGACGCCTCGATGCCGGCCATGATCCGCACCTCGGGCCACATGTGGGGCCCCGACGGCGAGGAGGCCGACACCCTCGCCGTCATCCCGGACTCCTCCTACGCGGGGATCTACCAGGTCGTCATCGACGACTGCCGCGCGCACGGCGCCTACGACCCGACGACCATGGGCTCGGTGCCCAACGTCGGGCTGATGGCCCAGGCGGCCGAGGAGTACGGCTCCCACGACAAGACGTTCGAGATCCCGGCGCCGGGCACCGTCCGCGTCGTCGACCAGACCGGCGCCACGGTGCTGGAGACCCCGGTCGGCCAGGGCGACATCTGGCGGATGTGCCAGACCAAGGACCTGCCGATCCAGGACTGGGTGAAGCTCGCCGTCACCCGGGCCCGCGCCACCGGCGTCCCCGCGGTGTTCTGGCTGGACGAGGACCGCGCCCACGACGCGAACCTCATCACCAAGGTCAAGCACTACCTGCCCCAGCACGACACCGAGGGCCTGGAGATCCGGATCATGCCGCCGGAGCAGGCCATCGCCTTCTCCCTGGAGCGGATCCGCCGGGACGAGGACACCATCTCGGTCACCGGCAACGTGCTGCGCGACTACCTCACCGACCTGTTCCCGATCCTCGAGCTCGGCACCTCGGCCAAGATGCTGTCGGTCGTCCCGCTGATCAACGGCGGCGGCCTGTTCGAGACCGGCGCGGGCGGCTCGGCGCCGAAGCACGTGCAGCAGCTGGTCAAGGAGAACTACCTGCGCTGGGACAGCCTCGGGGAGTTCCTCGCCCTGGCCGTCAGCCTGGAGCACCTGGCCACCTCGACGGGCAACGCCCGCGCGCAGGTGCTGGCCGACACCCTCGACCGGGCCACCGGGACCTTCCTCAACGAGGACAAGTCCCCGACCCGGCGCGTCGGCGGCATCGACAACCGCGGCAGCCACTTCTGGCTGGCCCTCTACTGGGCGCAGGAGCTGGCCGCCCAGACCGCGGACGCCGAGCTGGCGACGGCCTTCCGCGACGTCGCCGCGCGGCTGACCGGTGAGCAGGACACCATCACCGCCGAGCTGCTGGCCGTCCAGGGCTCACCGGCCGACATCGGGGGCTACTTCCACCCCGACGACGCCCTGGCGACGGCCGTCATGACGCCGTCGGCCACGCTCAACGCGACGCTGGCCAGCCTCACCGCCTGACCGCCCCCCGGGTCGGCGCTCAGCCGTCGGCGGCCTGCACGGGCCGTCCGACGGTGAGCGCGGACCGGAGCCGGTCCGGCAGCGCCGCGTAGCCGGGGTCGGGCTCGGTCCCCGTCGCCTCCAGCACCGAGCTGAAGAAGCTCCGGGCGGCGGCCGCGAGGACCACGTCGAGGACGTCGGCGTCGCTGAACCCGAGCGCCCGCAGCGGCTCCAGGTCCGCGGGCGCGACGGCGGACGGCTCGGACACCACCTGCCGGGCCAGCGCGGCGACGGCGGCGACGGCCGGGTCGCCGGGCCGGCCCTCGGCCACCCGGACGGCCTCGTCCTCGCCCAGCTGCCCGGCCAGCACCTGGCCGTGCGCCAGCGAGCAGTAGCTCGACCGGAGCTCCCCGGCCGCGGCGACCGTCGCCACCTCGTAGCGGACCGGGTCCATCGCGGCCTTCACGGCGGTGTTCAGCGCCTGCCAGGCGCGGTAGACCTCCGGGCGGTGCGCGAAGGCCCGCGTGTAGTTGGCGACGTACCCCAACCTCGCCTCGTCGGCGGCGTAGAGGTCCGCGACCGCACCCTCGACGGGTGGCTCGTCCAGGTAGCCCATGGCTCACCGTAGGTCAGGAGCTGGTCCGGACGCAGTAGTCCGCTCGCTCGCGCGGGCGCTGGTCGGCGGCGTAGCGCTCCTCGCTGGGCATCCAGTCGGTGAGCCACTGCTCCATCATCGCCGCGCCGTCGCGGGCGAGGGCCCGGGCCAGCCGCACCTCGCGGCCGGCCTCCACCCACACCTGGACGTCCCAGGGCACGGCGAGCCGGACGTCGGTGCTGGAGACGCCCTCGACGACGACGGGGACGCCGGGCGGCACGTCGTGCCACTCCGCGCCGGTGTCGGAGCCCCAGTCCCAGCGCTGGTAGCGGGCGGCCCGGCCGGCGGCCGGGGGCACGAGCACCTGCTCGACGAACCGGTCGCGCTCCCAGCCCTGCACCGACGGGCGGGCGAAGTCGTCGACGTGCACCACGGCCGCGCCGGGCAGTGCGCGGGCCAGGGCGGCGGCCAGCGTCGTCTTCCCCGCGGCGCCGAAGCCGTCGACCCCCACCCAGGACGTGCCGCTGCGCTCGCGCAGCCGCGCGGCGACCAACCCGGGCAGGTCGGCCGCGGGGACGAGGACCGGCACCTGACCTCCCTGCCACGGCTGTCGGCGGACGTTGCTAGCGTCACCCTACGCAGTCCACCTCCCGAGGAGCTTTTGTGAAGACACCCGTCAAAGTCGCCGTCACCGGAGCCGCCGGGCAGATCTGCTACAGCCTGCTGTTCCGCATCGCCAGCGGCTCGATGCTCGGACCGGACCAGCCGGTCGAGCTGCGGCTGCTGGAGATCACGCCCGCCCTCAAGGCGCTCGAGGGCGTCGTGATGGAGCTGGACGACTGCGCCTTCCCGCTGCTGGCCGGCGTGCAGATCGGCGACGACCCGAACCAGGTCTTCGACGGGGTCAACATCGCCTGCCTCGTGGGTGCGCGGCCGCGCACCAAGGGCATGGAGCGAGGCGACCTGCTGGAGGCCAACGGCGCGATCTTCAAGCCGCAGGGCCGCGCCCTCAACGACCACGCCGCGGACGACGTCAAGGTGCTGATCACCGGCAACCCGGCCAACACCAACGCGCTGATCGCCATGAGCAACGCCCCCGACATCCCCCGCGAGCGGTTCAACGCGCTCACCCGGCTGGACCACAACCGCGCCGTCGCCCAGCTGGCCGCCAAGACCGGCAGCAGCGTCAACGACGTGCGCCACCTGACCATCTGGGGCAACCACAGCGCCACCCAGTACCCCGACGTCTTCCACGCCACCGTGGGCGGCCGCCCGGCCGCCGAGCTGGTCGACCAGGCCTGGCTGGAGAGCGACTTCCTGCCGAAGGTCCAGCAGCGCGGGGCCGCGATCATCGAGGCCCGCGGCGCCAGCTCGGCGGCCAGCGCGGCCAACGCCACCGTCGACCACGTGCGCGACTGGGTGCACGGCACCCCCGAGGACGACTGGGTCTCCATGTCGGTGCCCTCCGACGGCTCCTACGGGGTGCCCGAGGGGATCATCTCCTCGTTCCCCTGCACGGTGGCCGACGGTGCGTACAGCATCGTCCAGGGCCTCGAGGTCAACGACTTCTCCCGCGCCAAGATCGACGCCTCGGCCGCCGAGCTCGTCGAGGAGCGCGAGGCCGTCCGCTCCCTCGGCCTGATCGACTGACCGGCCCGTCGGCCAGACTTCGACCATGAGCGACCAGGGAGCAGGGCCCGTCCACCCCGACCACGGGACGGGCGGGCCCGACCCGTTCAGCCGCGAGGGCGCCGCGGCGGCGGGCACGCCGCCCTCGGGCGAGAAGCCCGCGCCCTGGACCTCGCCGTCCTGGTCGCCCCAGGACCGGACCACGGACGGATCCGGCCCGGCGCCCGCCAGCCCGCCGACGCCAGCCCCGTCCGGCGCCGAGGACGGCCCCTACCCCGTCTACGGCCAGCCGGCCCCCGGCGCGCCGGCCGACCCGGGGACGTGGCCGCCCGACGCCCAGCAGGCCGCCCCGCCCTCCCCGCAGCCCGCGCCCTACCAGCCGGCCCCGCCCTACCAGCCGCCGTGGGCGGAGCAGCCGCCGGCGGCCTCCTACGGCTCGGCGCCCGACCCCTATGGCCAGCAGCCGCCCTACGGCCAGCCCGACCCGTACGCCCAGCAGCCCCCCTACGGCCAGCCCGCCCCGTACGGCCAGCCGGCCCCCTACGGCCAGCCCGCACCGTACGGGCAGCCCGGCCCCTACGGCTCGGGGTTCGGCTACACCTACGGGCCCACCGACCACCCCGCCGTCGCCTCCGCGCTGGTCCTGGGCATCGTCGGCCTGGCCACCAGCCTCTTCTGCGGGGTCGGCGGCCTGGTCGGCATCGCCGGCATCGTGCAGGGCGGCCGGGCCAAGCGCGAGATCGACGGCGACCCGGCCCGCTGGACCGGCCGCAGCAAGGCCAACGCCGGGGTGGTCACGGGCATCATCGGGCTGGTCGTGGCGGCCCTCTGGGCGCTGTTCTTCGTCATCGGGGTCGCCTCCGGCAGCTGACCGGCCCGCGGCCCTGTCAGCCCTGCCGCCTAGGGTCGGACCATGGCCGACGCCCCCAGCCCCGAGCCCAGAGCGCCGCGCGCGCCCGAGGACGACCTCGTCACCACGCAGCACGCGGTGGGGGTGGGTCGCGGCCGGCTGCGCTACTCCGTGACGACCGGCCGGACGGTGCTCCGCGAGGAGGTCGTCGAGGACGGCACCGTGCGCGACCCCCAGCCGCGGGCCGAGATCTTCTCCACCGCCTACGTGCTGGACGACGTCGACCCGCGCACCCGCCCGGTCACCTTCGCCTTCAACGGCGGCCCCGGCTCGTCCTCGGCCTGGCTGCACCTGGGCCTGCTGGGCCCGCGCCGGGTGGTGATGGGCGACGCCGACGCCCTGGTCCCGCCGCCGTGGGGCCTCGCGGACAACCTCGAGACCCTGCTCCGGGTCTCCGACCTCGTCTTCGTCGACCCGGTCACCACCGGCTACTCCCGTCCCGCCCCCGGTCACCAGGCCGGCGACTTCCACGGCTACACCCGGGACGTCGAGTCGGTCGGGGAGTTCATCCGGCTGTGGACGACGCGGAACGACCGCTGGTCGTCGGCCAAGCTGCTGGCCGGGGAGTCCTACGGCACCACCCGCGCGGCCGCGCTGGCCCAGCACCTCGCCGACGGCTGCGGGCTCTACCTCAACGGGCTGCTGCTCATCTCCTCGGTGCTGGACATCGGCACCGTCGACTTCGTCGAGGGCAACGACCTCCCCTACGCGCTCTACCTGCCCACCTACACCGCCGCCGCCCACCACCACGGCCGCATCGGGGGCGAGCTGCGCGCCCGGGTCGCCGAGGCCGAGGAGTTCGCCGCCCGGGACCTGCCCTGGGCGCTGGGCCGGGGGTCGCGGCTGCAGGGCGCCGAGCGGGACGCCGTCGTCGCCCGCTACGCCGAGCTGACGGGGCTCGACCCGGGCTACGTCGACCGCGCGGACCTGCGGGTGGACCTGTTCTCCTTCGTCACCGAGCTGCTCCGCGACCGCGGCCTGCAGCTGGGCCGGCTGGACCTGCGCTTCACGTCCTGGCCCGACCACGGCAACGCCAGCCGCAGCGGGGAGGACCCCAGCTACCGCGCGCTGGTCGGGCCGTACGCGGCCGCGGCCAACGCCTACCTGCACGGCGAGCTGGGCTACCGCACCGACCTGGCCTACAACCTGCTCACCGGCCAGGTGCACCCGTGGTCGTACAAGGAGTTCGAGGGCCGCTCCGTCGAGTCGGCCTCGGCCCTCGCGTCGGCGCTGCGCTCGAACCCGCACCTGCAGGTGCACGTCTCCTGCGGCTACTTCGACGGGGCCACCCCGCACTTCGCCGCCGAGCACGTCTTCGCCCACCTGCGGGTGCCGCCCCAGGTCGCCGACCGGGTCACCTGGGACTACTACGAGGCCGGCCACATGATGTACGTGCACGAGCCGAGCCGGCTGCAGCAGTCGGCCGACCTGGCCGCGTTCGTGCAGCGCGTCTCCGGGTGAGGCCCGCGCGGCGCCTCCGTCGCGCCGGACCGGCCGTGCGCGAGGATGTCGGGCGTGAGCAACCCGTACCAGCCGCCCCCCGTGCGCGGCTACGGCCGGCCGCACCCCCAGGGGACGCTGGTGCTGGTGCTGGGGATCCTGGGCCTCGCGCTCGCCCCCGTCGCGGTGCCCGGGCTGCTGCGCGGCACGCAGGTGCTGCGCGAGATCGACGCCCGCCCGACGCTCTACTCCAACCGCACGCCGGTGGTGGTCGGACGGCTGCTCAGCATCGTCGCCCTGGTCGTCTGGGCCGGAGCCATCCTGTTCTACCTGGTCGCCGTCGTGGCGCTGGGGCACGACCTGACCTGACCCGACCGAGCCGGCCCGTCCCGGCTCTCCCGTCTCCCGGAGGAGCACCATGACCGACCCGCAGCACCCGTCCGCCACCCCCGAGCCGGAGCGCCGCGACGAGGGCTCCACGTCCGAGCCGCCGCCCTACGCCGACCCCGCCCGGGCCGACGACGGCGACGGCCGTCCGGCCGGTGAGCAGGGCTCCGGGAGCCCGGGGTACGGGGACCAGGGCTACGAGACCTCGACGTACGGCGACGCGAGCTACGGGGACCAGGGCTACGGCCAGCAGGGCTACGCCCCCCAGGCCTACGGCCAGCCCGGCTACGGCGTCTCGGCGCAGCCCTACGGCAGCGCCGACCACCCGCAGGGCACGCTCATCCTGGTGTTCGGCATCGCCGGCTTCTTCGTGGGCGTGCTGGGGCCGGTGGCCTGGATCATGGGCGGCCGGGCCCTCAGGGAGATCCGGTCCAGCGGGGCGCACCCCCGCAACGAGCAGCTGGTCGTCGTCGGCCGGATCCTCGGCATCGTCTCGACGGCGCTCTGGGTCCTCGGACTGCTCGCCTTCGTGGCGATCTTCGTCCTGGCCCTCACCCTGAGCGCCAGCTCCTAGGCCGCTCAGCGGCCGGGCGGCACCGCCAGGGCCAGGACGACGACGGCCACCCCGGCGAGCCCCAGCAGGGCCACGTCGAAGGCCTTGGCCCGCACCTGCAGCAACCCGGCCGCCCGGTCGCTCAGCACCAGCCGCTCGACGGCGCCCACCAGCAGGGATGCGCCGACGACGACCGAGCCGGCGCGCCAGGTGGTCTGGCCGAGCACGCTCAGCGCGAGGCCCAGCACCACCCCGGCGACGACGACCAGCAGGGGCCAGGGTCGCTGGGGCTGCGGCGGCCCGGCCTCGGGTCGGCTCACCCGGCCGGGCTCAGGCCGCGGCGTCGGCGAGCCGCTCGGCCCGGTCGACGACGTTGCTCAGCAGCATGGCTCGGGTCATCGGGCCCACCCCGCCCGGCACGGGCGCGACCCAGGAGGCCACCTCGTGCACGCTGGGGTCGAGGTCGCCGACCAGCCCCTTCTCGGTGCGGGTGATGCCGACGTCGACGCAGACCGCGCCGGGCTTGACCATGTCGGCCGTGACCAGGCCGGGCCGGCCGGCCGCGGCGATGACGATGTCCGCCCGGCGGGTGTGCGCCGCGACGTCGACGGTGCCGGTGTGGCAGAGGGTGACGGTGGCGTTCTCGCTCTTGCGGGTCAGCAGCAGGCCCAGCGGGCGCCCGACGGTGGTGCCGCGGCCGACGACGCAGACCTCGGCCCCCGCCAGCTCGACGCCGTTGCGGCGCAGCAGCTCGACGATGCCGCGCGGGGTGCAGGGCAGCGGGCCGGGCTCGGACAGCACCAGCCGGCCGAGGTTGGCCGGGTGCAGGCCGTCCGCGTCCTTGCCTGGGTCGACCAGGCCGAGCGCCCAGTTGTCGTCCAGGCTGCCCGGCAGCGGCAGCTGCACGATGAAGCCGGTGCACGCCGGGTCGGCGTTGAGCCGCTCGATCTCGGCCTGCAGCTCGGCCGCGCTGGCCGAGGCGGGGAGGTTGACCTCCAGCGACGCGATCCCGACCTGGGCGCAGTCGCGGTGCTTGCCCGCGACGTAGGAGTGGCTGCCGGGGTCGTCGCCGACCAGCACGGTGCCCAGCCCGGGGACGATCCCGCGCGCGGCCAGGGCGGCCACCCGCTCCTTGAGCTCGGCCTTGATGGTGGCGGCGAGCGCCTTGCCGTCGAGGATCTGCGCGGTCATGGTTCTCCGATCGGGGTGCGGGTGCTGGTGCTGTGCTGGTACCGGGGCGTGCCGTGGTGGTGCCGTGCGGTCAGTGGTAGAAGTGCCGGGCGCCGGTGACGTACATGGTCGCGCCGGCGGCCTGCACCGCGGCGACGACCTCCTCGTCGCGGACCGAGCCGCCCGGCTGGACGATGGCGCGGACGCCGGCGTCGAGCAGGATCTGCGGGCCGTCGGCGAACGGGAAGAACGCGTCGGAGGCGGCGACGGCCCCCTGCACCCGGTCCCCCGCCCGCTCGACCGCGAGCTTGCAGGAGTCGACCCGGTTGACCTGGCCCATCCCGACGCCGACGGAGGCGCCGCCGGCGGCCAGCAGGATCGCGTTGCTCTTGACCCCGCGGACGGCGCGCCAGGCGAACTCGAGGTCGGCGAGGGTCTCAGCCGAGGCCGGCTCACCCGCGACCAGCGTCCAGTGCGCGGCCTGGTCGTGCTCCAGCCCGACCTGGTCGCGGTGCTGCATCAGCATGCCGCCGTCGATCCCGCGCATCTCGACCCCGCCCGGGGTCGGCGGATCGACGACGAGGATCCGGATGTTCTTCTTCCGCGCCAGCACCTCGACGGCGCCGTCCTCGTAGCCCGGCGCCGCGATCACCTCGGTGAACACCTCGGCGACCTGCTCGGCCATGGCCACGCTGACCGGCCGGTTGGTGGCGATGACGCCGCCGAAGGCCGAGACGGGGTCGCAGGCGTGCGCCAGCCGGTGGGCCTCGGCGATGTCGGCGCCGACGGCGATCCCGCACGGGTTGGCGTGCTTGATGATCGCGACGGCGGGCGCCTCGAAGTCGTGCGCCGAGCGGCGGGCCGCGTCGGTGTCGACGTAGTTGTTGTAGGACATCTCCTTGCCGTGCAGCTGCTGCGCGCCGGCCAGGCCGGCGTCGCCGTACCCGGAGCGGTACAGCGCGGCCGGCTGGTGCGGGTTCTCGCCGTAGCGGAGCCCGGCCACCTTGTCCCAGGTCGCCCCCACCCAGGCCGGGAAGCCCGAGCCGGCGGAGGTGTCGGTGACCACGTTGCCCATCCAGCTGGCGACGGCCACGTCGTAGGTCGCCGTGTGCACGAAGGCGGCCGCGGCCAGGCCCTGGCGCTCGGCCAGGGTGAACCCGCCGGCGGCGATGGCCGCCAGCAGCGCGTCGTACTGGTCGGGGGAGGTGACCACGGCCACGGAGGCGTGGTTCTTGGCCGAGCTGCGCACCATCGCCGGCCCGCCGATGTCGATCTGCTCGACGCACTCGTCCGGCGTCGCGCCCGAGGCGACGGTCGCGGTGAACGGGTAGAGGTTGCTGATCAGCAGGTCGAACGGCGCGACGCCCAGCTCGTCCAGCTGGTCGCGGTGCGACTCCAGCCGGAGGTCCGCGAGCAGGCCGGCGTGCACCTTCGGGTGCAGGGTCTTGACCCGGCCGTCGAGGCACTCGGGGAAGCCGGTGACGTCCTCGACGGGGGTGACGGGCAGCCCGGCGTCGGCGATGGTCCGCGCGGTGGACCCGGTAGAGACGATCTCGGCGCCGGCGTCGACGAGGGCGCGGGCCACCGTCAGCAGCTCGGTCTTGTCGTACACCGAGACGAGGGCACGGCGCAGCGGCCGGCGGCCCTCGGGGGCGGGTGTTGCGGTCTGCGGCTCGGTCATGAGTCCCAGCGCACCTTTCTGTCGACGACCTGCCACGTGCGCGTGGCGAGCTGGTGGGTGGTGGAGACGAGGAGGTCGCGCTCGACGACCTTGATCCGCTCGTGCAGCGAGGCGACGGTGTCGTCGTCGTGCACCCGGACGGCGGCCTGGTCGAGGATGACGCCGGTGTCGACGCCCTCGTCGACGAGGAAGACGGTGGCGCCGGCGACCTTGACGCCGTGGGCCAGCGCGTCCCGCGGCCCGTGCATGCCGGGGAAGGCCGGCAGCAGGGCGGGGTGGGTGTTGAGGGTGCGGCCGCCGAAGGCGGCGAGGAAGGCCGGGCCGACCAGCTTCATGAACCCGGCGCTGACGACGAGGTCGGGGGCGTGGGCGGCGACCCGGTCGCGCAGGCCCGCGTCCCAGGCGGCGCGGTCGGCGCCGGGGCTCAGCGGGTGCACGAAGGTCGGCACCCCCGCGGCCTCGGCCCGGGCCAGCCCGGCGACGCCCGGCCGGTCCGAGCCCACGGCGACCACCTGAGCGCCGAACCCGGGCCCGGCGCAGGCGTCGAGCAGGGCCTGCAGGAGGGTGCCGGTGCCGGAGATCAGCACGACGACGCGGGCGGGCCCGTCCGCGGACGGGGGCCCCGTCGTCGGGGTCGGGGCGGGCTCGGGCACGGCTGCCACCCTATCGAGAGGAGCGGGGGTCCTCCGACGGCGAGGACCCGGCGGACCGCGGCAGCACCTCGGTCGGCTCGTGGTCGGGGTGTCCGCGCCCCAGCACCTCGGTGAGCTCACCGTCGCCCTCGCGGGCCTCCTCGGACCCCTCGTCCCGGACCGGGACGGCGGTGGCGCGGCGGCGGAGCACGCTCGTGGACTCGGCGCGCTCGAGGTCGGCGCCACGGCGCGCACGGCGCCACAGCCCGAGGGCCAGCCCGGTGACCATGCCGGCCAGGCCGAGGGTGGTCACCGCCATGACCAGGAGCGGCAGCAGCAGCGGGCCCAGCCCGGTGAGCCGGAGCGTGCCCAGGTCCCCGGAGGTCGCCCAGGCGAGGGCGACGAAGACGAGGCCGCCGGTCACACCGGCCAGCCCGCCGACCAGGCTCGTCTCGTCGAAGCGGGCCTGCGGGCGGGCGCGGACGACGAACCAGGCGGCGACGGCGCCGGCCAGCACCCCGGCGGCCAGCCACCACAGAGCGGCGGTGGGTCCCGGGCCCTCGGCGGGCAGGGCCCCCAGCAGAGGGAGGCCGGGGACCACGCCGAGGTCGGTCGAGGACGGGGAGACGAGCGAGCCGTTGCCGAGGGTGAAGCCGCCGCCGAGGGCGTAGGCGCCGGACCAGACGACGGCGTTGGGCGCCAGCGCCAGCTGGGCCAGCAGGAGGGCCAACCCGCCGGCGAGGCCGGGGGCCAGGCCGTCGTGCAGGGCGGTCACCCGGTCGAGGTGCCGCGCCAGGCCGGTGACCAGCACCGAGGCGCCGGCGACGAGCAGCACGAGCTGCGAGGCGAGCACCGCCTGCGGGACGGCGCGCGCCCAGCCGGGCAGGGCGTCGGTCCACGACGTGCCCAGCGCCCGCCCGGCCCCGTGCAGGGACGCGGCGAGGAGGACGGCCAGCACGGCGACGAGGTGCCCGGGAGCGGCCCCGACGCGGCCCAGCAGGGCAGCGGCAACCAGCAGCGGGGCGGCGTACGCCCCGACCAGGGCGGCGGCGACCCCGAGAGCGCGCGGGTGCTGCCCCGGGCGGGCCGAGCGGACCGCGAAGCCGGCGGCCCGGGAGAGCAGCACGGCCATCAGCGCGGCCACCCCCCAGGGCACCAGCGTGACGACGAGACCGCCCAGCGGGACCGCCACGCCGTGGCCGGCCAGCCAGAGGCCGGTGCCGACGACGAGGGCCCCGACGAGGGTCCCGGGGTCGGCGGTCACCCAGCCGACCACGGCCAGGCCGGCGACCAGCAGCCAGCCGGTGAGCGCGCACAGCAGCCCGGCCGCGACGGCGGTGACCCCCCATCCGGGGCGGGGTCCGCCGTCCCCCGCGCGGTCCTCGGGCACCGGGCGGGAGGGCTCGGTGGCCTGCAGGACGACGGCGGGAGCGGTGCGGCGAGGGGTCAACAGGGAAGCCATGGCGCGTCCATGCTCACCCAGGCGGCCGGCTGGGCTGGGCCGGACACGCCCGCCGGGGGGTAAAGTCTTGTGGTCCGCGTCCCGGCGCACGGGTGCCCCGGCCGGACCCGACCGCTCGTCCCCGTGACCGCTAGGAGCTCTTCGCATGGTCGATCCCGACCCCGGGTACCGACCCCGGCGCGCCGCCGACGGCTCGACGTCGGGCGGTGATGCGCCCGAGGGGGCGACCACCCCCGCGACGCCCGCGCCCGGCACGCCCGCCACCGGCGGAGCGGCCCCGACGCCGTCCGGCCCGGCCCCCGCGGGCGAGCCGCCCGCCCCGGCCCCCGCGCCCGTCCCGGCCGACGACGAGGACCAGCCGAAGCCGCTCTACCGCGACGAGCCGGCCGCCCCGACGGCCGGCGGCTCCCCGCTCGGTGAGGAGACCCGGGTGACCCGGCCCGTGTTCAAGCCCCGCGCCCGGCGCACCCCGGACGACGAGGACTCCACGACCCTGCTCCCCCGCACCCCCGCCGCCGGCCGCCGGCCGGGCGCGGAGCGCGAGGAGCGCCTCGACGACGACGAGCCGCGCACCCGGCTCGGCCGCCGAGGCCGGCTGGCGCTGCTCGTCGGCGCGCTGGCCGCCGTCATCGCCGTCGGCCTGGCCATCGGCTACGCGGTCTCGACGGTGGGCGACCCCACCGCCGACCCGGCGCCCAGCACCTCCGCGCCCGCCCCGTCGGCCTCCGGCTCCCCCGCCCCGACGGCCGGCGACCCCGGGGCCGTGCTCGCCGACGCCGTCCTCCTCGACCCGGCGACGGCCGCCCAGATCGACCCGGGCACCTGGACCGTCGCGCTGACCCAGCGGCCGCCGGCCGACGACGCCCCGACGGCTGCCTGCACCACCGGCGAGCCCGCCGAGGGCCAGCCCACCGCGCAGCAGGACGTGCTCCGGCTGCTCAGCGGCTCCGGCGACGACGCCCCGAGCGCGCTGCACCACGCGAGCGCCTACGCCTCGCCCGAGGAGGCCGCGCAGGCCTACGCCGTCGCCGCCAAGACCCTCGGCGGCTGCGTCAGCCCCGGCAGCTACATCTACGACGGCTCCGCCGTCAGCGGGCTCGGCGACCAGTCGACCGGGCTCATCGCCAACGTCGTCAGCGGCGGCAAGACGCAGTGGCACAGCATCGTGCTGAACCGCTCCGGCAGCGTGGTCAACCTCGTCGACGCCGCCCGGGCCGGCAAGCCGCTCGGCGTGCGCGAGGTGGCCGCCGCGCTGGGCGCCGTCACCCAGAAGCAGTGCCAGGCGGCCGGCCAGGCCTGCACCCCGGACCCGTCCGTCGCGTTCGGACCCCCGCCGCTCGGCGGCGACGTGCCGGGCTTCCTGGCCAGCGGCGACCTGCCGCCCGCCGGTGAGGACGACGAGCTGTGGGTCGCGACGCCCGCCGAGCCCGTCAGCACCGACTTCGCCGGCTCCGGCTGCGAGACCGTCACCTGGGCCCGGCTGGACGCCGAGACCTCGAGCAGCCGCGTGTACCTCGTGCCGAGCAGCACGACCTTCGGGCTGAACGCCATCGTGCTGACGATGGAGGACGAGAAGGCGGCGTCCGACCTGGTCGCCAAGATCAAGTCCGACCTGGACAGCTGCGAGAAGCGCAAGCTCACGGCCAACGTCTCCGAGCCGGAGAAGGTGACCGGCGTCGGGGCCTCGGCCGCCCAGGTCACGGGCTGGACCTCCCGCGTCGCGCAGAAGTCCACCCAGGGCACCCAGCGCTACCGGGTGGGCATCGTCTCCTCCGGCGCCAAGGTGGCCTACACCTTCCTCAACCCGCTGGACGGCGGCTACGACCTCACCGACGGCGAGTGGGACCGCGTCGCGGTCCGTGCCGGGCAGCGGATGACCCAGGTCCCCTGAGCGCTCCCGCTCCCGGGCCCACCGCCCCCTGAGCCCGTCGAAGGGGCCAGCACGCCCTCAGGTGCGCACGCGCCCCAGGGCCACGGCGGCGAGCATCAGGGCGCCGAGGGTCTCGTTGTCGGTCACCTCGCCCCGGCCGACCATCGCCACCAGCTCGGCCCAGGGGACCCGCCGGACGGCGGTGATGCCCTCGGCCGCGGCCTCGTCCCCGCCGACCTCGGTCAGGTCGGTGGCCAGGTAGACCTGGCCGGGGGCCGCGGCGACGCCGTTGAGCGAGTCCACCGCCCCGATCGGCCGCCAGGTGGCCGCGGCCAGCCCGGTCTCCTCGCGCAGCTCGCGTTGCGCCGCCTCGAGCAGGTCGCCGCCGTCGGAGCCGCCCGCCGGCACCTCGGGCGTGGCCCGGCCGGTGGTGTAGCGGTCGACGGTGACCAGCACGACCTCGTCGGCCGCCGTGACCGGGACGACGAACACCGCCGGGGAGCGCACCTCCACCACCCCGTACAGACCGGGCCGGCCGTCGGGGTGGACCACCTGGTCCTCCCGCACCCGGATCCAGGCGTTCTCGTAGGCGGTCCGGCTGGCGGTCGTCGTCCACATGGCCCTGATCCTGCCAACCGCCCCCGCGCGTGCGGAGCGCCGCCCCGGACGCCGACGTGCCCCGGACCAGCAGGTCCGGGGCACGTCGGGGTCGTGCGGGTGAGGGGGCAGCCTCAGCTGCTGAGCCCCTGCATGATCTCGCGCATCAGCTGCGCGGTCTCGCTCGGCGTCTTGCCGACCTTGACCCCGGCGGCCTCGAGGGCCTCCTGCTTCGCGGCCGCGGTGCCCGAGGAGCCGGAGACGATGGCGCCGGCGTGGCCCATGGTCTTGCCCTCGGGGGCGGTGAAGCCCGCCACGTAGCCGACGACCGGCTTGGTGACGTTGACCTTGATGTACTCGGCCGCCCGCTCCTCGGCGTCGCCGCCGATCTCGCCGATCATGACGATCGCGTCGGTGTCCGGGTCGTCCTGGAACGCCTGCAGGGCGTCGATGTGGGTGGTCCCGATGACCGGGTCGCCGCCGATGCCCACCGCGGAGGAGAAGCCGATGTCGCGCAGCTCGTACATCATCTGGTAGGTCAGCGTGCCCGACTTCGACACCAGGCCGATCCGGCCGGCCTTCGTGATGTCGGACGGGATGATGCCCGCGTTGGCCTGCCCGGGCGAGATCAGCCCGGGGCAGTTCGGCCCGATGAGCCGGGTCCTCGACCCCTGCGACAGGGTGAAGAACTCGGCGCTGTCCTTGACCGGCACACCCTCGGTGATGACGACGGCCAGCGGGATCTCGGCCTCGATCGCCTCGACGACGGCGGCCTTGGTGAACTTGGCCGGCACGAAGATGACGGTGACGTCGGCGCCCGTCTCGGCCATCGCCTCGCCGACCGAGTTGAAGACGGGGACGGCGGTGCCGTCGAAGTCGACGGACTGGCCGCCCTTGCCGGGGGTCACGCCGCCGACGACGGCGGTGCCGGAGGCCAGCATCCGGGAGGTGTGCTTGCGCCCCTCGGAGCCGGTCATGCCCTGCACGATGACCTTGGATGCGTTGTTCAGGAAGATTGCCATGTCAGTCGGTCCTCAGTTCCCAGCCAGCTCGGCGGCGCGCTTGGCGGCGCCGTCCATCGTGTCCACCTGCTCCAGACCGGGCAGCGCCGCCTCGGTGAGGATGCGCCGGCCCTCCTCCGCGTTGTTGCCGTCCAGCCGGACGACCAGCGGCTTGGTGACGGCCTCGCCGCGGCTCTCCAGCAGCTGGAAGGCCTGCACGATGCCGTTGGCCACCGCGTCGCAGGCGGTGATCCCGCCGAAGACGTTGACGAAGACGCTCTTCACCTGGGCGTCGCCGAGGATGATCTCCAGGCCGTTGGCCATCACCTCGGCGCTCGCGCCGCCGCCGATGTCGAGGAAGTTGGCGGGCTTCGGGTTCCCCGCCACCTCCTCGCCGGCGTAGGCGACGACGTCGAGGGTGCTCATCACCAGGCCGGCGCCGTTGCCGATGATGCCGACGGAGCCGTCGAGCTTGACGTAGTTGAGGCCCTTCTCCTTCGCCGCGTTCTCCAGCGGGTCGGTGGCGGAGTTGTCCACCAGGGCGGCGTTCTCGGGGTGCCGGAAGTCGGCGTTCTCGTCGAGCGAGACCTTGCCGTCGAGGGCGACGATCGAGCCGCTGCCCGTCTTGACCAGCGGGTTGACCTCGACCAGCGTCGCGTCGGACTTCAGGTAGACCTGGCCCAGCAGCTGGAAGACGCGGGCGAGCTCGGCGGCGTCGGCGGCGTCGAAGCCGGCCGCGGCCACGATCTCGTCGGCCTTCGCCTGGTCGATCCCGACGATCGGGTCGACGGCGACGCGGGCGAGGGCCTCGGGGCGCTCGACGGCGAGCTGCTCGATCTCCATGCCGCCCTCTTTGGAGCACATGGCGAGGTAGCGGCGGTTGGCCCGGTCCAGCAGCAGCGAGAAGTAGTACTCCTCGGCGATGTCGGCGCCCTCGGTCACCATCACGGTCTTGACCACGTGGCCCTTGATGTCCAGGCCGAGGATCTCCTCGGCGCGGGCGGCCGCCTCCTCGGGGCTCCGGGCGATCTTGACGCCGCCGGCCTTGCCGCGCCCCCCGGTCTTCACCTGCGCCTTGACGACCACGACGGGCGAGCCGAGCTCCGCCGCAGCGTCCCGGGCCTCCTCGGGGGTGGTCGCGGTGATGCCGCGCAGCACGGGGACCCCGTGCGCCTCGAACATGTCCCGGGCTTGGTACTCGTACAGATCCACAGCGCCTCCTGGTCGCGACCCGCCGTCACCGGCTGGTCGACCGCCTCGGACACCCGGGCCCGGCCCGGCCCCGGTGTCGGTCCGCCGCCGGCGGACCGAGGACGAGCCTAGTGGTTCGGCGGCCCCGGACCGGTGACGGGGTTCAGAGGTCGCGGTCCAGGCCGACGTGGCCCCGGACCCAGCTGACGATGTCGGCCATCGTCGCGCCGGGGGTGAAGACCTCGCCGATGCCGAGCTCCAGCAGGGCCGCCCGGTCGGCCGGCGGGATGATGCCGCCGCCGAAGACCACGACGTCGGACGCGTCCTCGGCCGCGAGCAGCTCGAGCACCCGGGCGAAGAGGGTGAGGTGCGCCCCGGAGAGCACCGACAGCCCGACGGCGTCGGCGTCCTCGGCCAGCGCGGTCCGGACGATCTGCTCCGGGGTCTGGTGCAGCCCGGTGTAGATGACCTCCATGCCGGCGTCGCGGAGCGCCCGGGCGACCACCTTGGCCCCCCGGTCGTGGCCGTCCAGCCCCGGCTTGGCGACGACGACCCGCAGGCGTCGGCCGGTCCCGGGCTGCTCGGAGGGCTCCACGGGGGTCAGGCTACTGCGCGGTAACCTGGCCCGGTGCCCGACGGTCCTCGGCGGGGCGGCCCGCCCCCGGAGCTGGTGCGGGCGGCGTGGCGGCTCGGTCGTGGTCTCCCGCGGGTCGCCGCCGGGGTGGCGGTCGAGGCGGGCTACACCGCCGCGCACCTCGCCCTGTACCCCTGGGGGCTGCGCCGGGCCCCGGTGCCCGCCGCGGCAGCCGGCGGCCTCGCCGACCTGAGCCCCGCGCAGCGCGGCCTGGCCAGCCGCGACGTCGAGGCGGCCGGGACGCCGATCCTGCTGGTGCACGGCATCGGCGACAACCACACGATCTTCGCGCTGCTCCAGCGCCAGCTGCGCCGCCGCGGCTTCCGGACGGTGTCCACCCACGACTACGGCCTGCTCACCCGCGACGTCCGCGCGGCCGCCCGCCAGCTCGGGGAGGCGGTGGAGGCGCTGTGCGCCAGCACCGGCCACGAGCGGCTGCACGTCGTGGGCCACAGCCTCGGCGGGCTGATCGCCCGCTACCACGTGCAGCGCCAGGGCGGCGACGCGCGCGTCGACACCCTGGTCACGCTCGGCACCCCGCACGGCGGCACCGTGCTGGCCCGGGCGCTCCCCGGGCTGCCGCTGCTCCGCCAGCTGGCGCCCGGGTCCGACGTCATCGCCGAGCTCGCGGAGCCGGCACCCGGCTGCCGGACCCGGTTCCTCGCCGTCCGGACCGACCTCGACCACCTCGTGGTGCCCGGCCGGAACGCAGCCCTCGAGCACCCCGACCTCGACGTCCGCAACCTCGCGGTCCGCGGCGTCGGGCACCTCTCGCTCACCGGGGACGCCCGCGTCGCCCGCGAGATCGCGGCGACGCTGGCCGAGCTCACGGGCGGCGAGCGCGGGCGGGCTCCGACCACCGGCGCCGACCCCCGCGAAAAGAGGACCTAAGACCCTGCGGATTCGGTGGATAGCGGGCCCGGTCGTCCGTATCCTGGGGCGGGGCGAACTGTCCCGGTCGGGACCGAGCCCCCGACGCGTCGCCCCCGCGTCGCCGCCCGCAGACCCAGGAGAACCCGCCGTGGACGTGCCAGCGCCCCGACGTCCGGCCCGCCCGGCCGCCGTCGCCGCCGCCGGCGAGCACCGGCACTGGCTCTCCACCGCCGCCGCCGCCCTGGCCGTCTCGGCCCTCGGCCTGGCCCTGGCCGGCTCCCTCACCGCCACCGGCAGCGCCGAGACCCGGCCCGCCGCGCCCGGTGCCGGGCTGCGCCCGCCGGTCGTGCGGGTCGCGACCCCGACCCCCAGCCTCGACCCGTCGCTGCTCGAGACGTACGGCTTCGGCGGGGACGGCGGCGAGCCGCTGCGGCAGGCCGTCGTCGCCGAGCGCGCGGCCCAGCGCGCCGAGGAGCTCGCCAAGGACGCCGAGGCCGTCAGCCGGGCGGCCACCCGTGCCCGCGAGCAGGCCCGCCAGCAGGGTCTGACCGCGGCCGAGCAGGCCACCCAGGCCAAGGGCGAGGAGCTCGCCCGCGCGGCCCTCGAGCGCGCCGCGGCCGCCCGCGCGGCCGCCGTGACCGCCCGGGCCGCGGCCGAGGCCGCCGCCCGCGCGGCGTCGAGCGCCACCCCGGCGCCGACCCCGGTCCCCGGCGCCGCCCCGACCAGCCCCGCGACGCGCGCCGTCCCGGTCGCCCCGCCGGTCACCCCGCCGGTCACCGGCAGCGGCGGCGGGGTCTCCCCCGTCCCGGGCGCAGTGGTCGGCGCCAGCTTCGGGCAGTACGGGCTGTGGTCGCGCTACCACACCGGCCTGGACTTCCGGGCGGCCTACGGGGTGCCGATCCGGGCCGTGAAGTCCGGCCAGGTGCTCTACGCCGGGAACTCGGGCAACTGGGCCGGCAACCACGTGGCCGTGCTGCACGGCGACGGCATGACGACCATGTCCTCCCACATGTCCTCGATGACGGTGCGGGCCGGGGACACCGTGCAGGCCGGCCAGGTGATCGGCTACGTGGGCCAGACCGGCCGCGCGTTCGGCGCTCACCTGCACTTCGAGCTCTACCCTGCCGGTGTCCGCTACGGGGACGTCTACCAGGCCGTCGACCCCGTCCCGTGGCTCCGCGCCGCGGGCGTCACCACCCGCTGACCGCGCGTGCACGGAGATCTCGGTCACACGCCGCGCGTCCTCACGCCTGGCGGACGCCGTCTCGTTTTTGCTCGCTGTTACGCATCCGTTATGGTTTCAACCGTCCGCTGCTGGGAGTGAGCCAGCAGGGCCTCGAGGGAGCGGGAACCGACGCACTTGTTCATGAGGCCGGACCGGCCCATGTCGTCGTACGTAGGAGATCCTGAGTGCCCAAGTCAACAACGCCGGACGCGCCTGCGCGTCGTGCGCTGATTGAGGACATCAAGGACGACCGTCGGGGCTGGCTGCAGCACGGTGCCGCCGCGCTCGCCGTCTCGCTGCTGGGCCTCGGCGTGGCCGGCTCGGTCGTCCTCACCGGCAACGCCCAGCCCTCCCAGGTCGCCGTGCCCAGCACCCGCGTCACCGCGAGCACCGACCCCGCCGTCCAGCTGCCGTCGGCCTTCGACCGCGACGCCTCCTCCACCAGCCGGGACAGCGCCGGCCGCCCCGCCCTGGACCAGGCCAAGCTGCAGAGCCTCGCCGACCAGCGCGCCGAGGAGCTGGCCAAGACCGACGACCAGATCGAGCAGGCCGCCAGCACCAAGGCCGCCGCCAAGCGGGAGAAGACGCTGGAGTCGGCTTCGGAGTCCACCCAGGAGCAGGCGGTGCTCATCAAGAAGAGCGCCGACGCCAAGCGGGCGGCCGAGCTGGCCCAGGCCGCCGAGCCGGACGCCCCCGCGCCCGCTCCCGGCACCACCGACGCCCCCGCCACGACGGCCCCCGCCGAGAGCGGCCCGGTCAACGCCAGCGGCAAGAGCTGCATGCCCGTCCGCGGCGGCTACAGCATCGCGGCCCGCTTCGGCCAGGTCGGCTCGTGGTCGCGCTACCACACCGGCTTCGACTTCTCCGCCCCCGTCGGCACCCCGCTGCAGGCCCCCGCCTCCGGCGTCGTCACCAACGCGGGCTCCGGGTCCGCCAGCGGGTGGGCCGGCAACTACGTCGCGATCCGCTACCCCGACGGCACCTCGTCGCTGATGGCGCACATGTCGACGGTCTCGGTGAGCGTCGGCCAGACCGTCACGGCCTGCCAGACCGTCGGCGCCGTCGGGATGACCGGCCGCACCTTCGGCCCGCACGTCCACTTCGAGATCTACCCCGCCGGGATCACCCCGGGCGACGTCTACAAGGCCGTCAACCCGCTGACCTGGCTGAACGCGCACGGCATCAACCCGTAGCCGACGCGCTCCACCCCCCGCACACCACCGCCGCCCGGTCCCGGGCCGGCGGTGGTCGCCTCTCCGGGGCCCCTACAGCTTCTCGAGCGGGGCGTGCTTGAGCGAGAGCCGCTTGAGCCCGGCCGAGCCGAAGTCGACGTCGGCCTTGGTGTCGTCGCCGGTGCCCGAGGTGGCCACCACCGAGCCCAGCCCGAAGGTGGAGTGCAGCACCCGGTCCCCGGCGGCCAGGACCGGGATCTCGCGGACCTTCGGCTTGCCGGCGCCGTAGCCGACGGTGGTGCGCCAGGACTGGTTCGAGCGCGTCGTCGCCGAGGTGTTGCGCCACGACGTGACGGCCCGCTCGGTGCGCCGCCAGTCGACCAGCCGGTCGGGGATCTCCCCCAGGAACCGGCTGGGCGGGTTGTGCTGCGGGGTGCCCCACGCCGCGCGGACCACCGCACGGGAGACGTGCAGCCGCTTCCGGGCCCGGGTGATGCCCACGTAGGCCAGCCGCCGCTCCTCCGCCAGCTCGTCGGGGTCGTTGAGCGCCCGCATGTGCGGGAAGACGCCGTCCTCGCAGCCGGTCAGGAAGACGTTGTCGAACTCCAGCCCCTTGGCGGTGTGCAGCGTCATCAGGGTGACGACGCCGGCGCTCTCGCGGTCCGGGGACGGGATCTGGTCGGAGTCGGCCACCAGGGCGACCCGCTCGAGGAACGCGCCGAGGGAGTCGTCCACCTCGGCGGCACCCGCGGCCAGGTCCTGCTCGGGGTCCAGGGGGTCGAACTCCGGCGGCAGCTCGGCCAGCCGGACGCCCGCCCGCGGCTCCACGACCGGGGCCGTCAGCGCGGCGAGCTCGGCCGCCGGGTCGAAGGCCTCGTCGACGACGTCGTCGTCGACCGCGGCCAGCACGGCCACCCCGCTGACGAACTCGCGCGCCACCGTCACCAGCTCCACGAGGTTCTCCAGCCGGGTCTGGTCCTGCGGGTCGGACGAGGTCTGCAGCTCGGCCAGGTAGCCCGAGGCCTCCAGCACGCTGGTGAGGATGGCGTCGGCGGGCGCCCCCTCGGCCACCATCGCCTCGTGGGCGTCCATCAGGTCGACGAAGCCGCGCAGCTGGTTGGCCGAGCGGGTGGCCAGCGACGGGATGTCGTCGATGCGCCGCAGCGCCTCGCCGAAGCTGATCCGCTCCCGGTTCGCGAGGTCGGCGACGGCGGCCTCGGCCCGGTCGCCGATGCCGCGCTTGGGCACGTTGAGGATCCGACGGACCGAGACGTCGTCGCTGCGGTTGCTGATCGCCCGCAGGTAGGCGATGGCGTCGCGGACCTCGCGGCGCTCGTAGAAGCGGACCCCGCCGACGACCTTGTAGGGCAGGCCGACGCGGATGAACACCTCCTCGAACGTCCGCGACTGGGCGTTGGTCCGGTAGAAGACGGCCGTGTCGCCGTAGCGGCCCTCCCCCGCGTCGCTCAGCCGGTCGATCTCGCTGGCGACGAACTGGGCCTCGTCGTGCTCGGTGTCGGCGACGTAGCCGACGATCATCGGGCCGTCACCGGCGTCGGACCACAGGTTCTTCGGCTTGCGGCCCGCGTTCTGCCCGATGACGGCGTTGGCCGCGGTGAGGATCGTCTGCGTGGAGCGGTAGTTCTGCTCCAGCATGATCGTCCGCGCGCCCGGGAAGTCGAGCTCGAAGTCGTTGATGTTGCGGATCGTGGCGCCGCGGAAGGCGTAGATGGACTGGTCGGAGTCCCCGACCACCATCAGCTCCGGCGGCTCCGCCGCCACCGTCTCGGGGCCCGGCTCGACGTCGGCCGAGCACAGCTCGCGGACCAGCACGTACTGGGCGTGGTTGGTGTCCTGGTACTCGTCGACCAGCACGTGGCGGAAGCGCCGGCGGTACTGCTCGCGCAGGTCGGGGAACGCCTGCAGCAGGTGCACGGTGGTCATGATGAGGTCGTCGAAGTCCAGCGCGTTCGCCGCGATGAGGCGCCGCTGGTACTCCGCGTAGGCCTCGGCGTAGGACGCCTCGACGCTGCCCTCCGCCGCGCGGCCGCGGGCCGACTCGTGGTCGACCAGCTCGTTCTTGCAGTTCGAGACCCAGCTCATGATGGCCCGCACCGGGAACCGCTTGGGGTCCAGCTCGAGGTCGTTCGCGACCAGCTGCATCAGCCGCTTGGAGTCGGCGTCGTCGTAGATCGAGAAGGTGCGGGAGACGTGGAAGCGGCCGATCTCGGAGCGCAGGATGCGCACGCAGGCCGAGTGGAACGTCGAGACCCACATCAGCTTGGCGCGGTTGCCGACGAGGTCCATCACCCGGCCGCGCATCTCGGCGGCGGCCTTGTTGGTGAAGGTGATGGCCAGGATCGAGCCGGGGTGCACCTTCCGCTCCCCCACCAGGTGGGCGATCCGGCGGGTGAGCACGCGGGTCTTGCCCGACCCGGCGCCGGCGACGACGAGGACCGGGCCGCCGGCGTGCAGGACGGCCTCGCGCTGGGGCGGGTTGAGCCCCTCGAGCAGGCTGTCGGTGCTGGGGCCGGACGACGTCCGGGTGCGCGGGCGGGCCACGGTCACCTCCGGGAACAGGTCGTCCGGCAGGCCGTCGGACGGGGTGGGGACGAGGGGGCGGGGCGCACTGGTCATCTCCCGATCCACCCTAGACGCCACCGCCGACAACGCCCTCCTCCCGCGCGCGGGGAGGTCCACCTGCCGCGTCAGCGGCCCGGGCGCGCGGGCTACCGTAGGCACATGGGGTGGATGAGGCGGATCAGGCTGCGGACGGTGCTCCAGCACACCGCGCTCGCCGTCGCCGCCGTCCAGGGCACGACGCTGGCGGTCCTCGCCGTGGTCGACCACCGCCGCAAGCGGACCCGCAAGCCCGCCGTCTTCCCCCGCGTCGCCCCCCGCTCGGTGACCGCCGGCGGCTCGGAGGTGACGGTCTACACCTACGGCGAGGACCTCTACCGCGACATGCTGGACGCCATCCGGCAGGCCCGCAGCCGGGTGTTCTTCGAGACCTTCATCTGGAAGGGCGACGCCGTCGGCCAGGCCTTCAAGGACGCGCTGACCGAGGCCGCCGACCGCGGCGTCGAGGTCTACGTCGTCTTCGACGAGTTCGCCAACCTCGTCGTCCCCCGGAGCTTCTTCCACTTCCCCGACAACATCCACGTCCGACGGCACCCGATCGGGCGCTCGTGGCCCAGCGTCCGCAACTCCGGCCGCGACCACCGCAAGCTCGTGGTCGTCGACGACGCCGTGGCCTTCCTCGGCGGCTACAACATCGGCAGCCTCTACGCGACGGACTGGCGCGACACCCACGCCAAGCTGACGGGCGACATCGTCTGGGACGCCGAGAACGCGTTCATCGACTTCTGGAACCTGTTCGCCGGCCGACGGCGCCCCGAGCTGCCCGACGTCGGCGGCCGGACCTGGCAGTCCGACATCCGCATCCACCGCAACATCCCGCGCAACGTCGTCTACCCCATCCGCGGGGTCTACCTCGACGCGTTCGACCGCGCCGCCCACCACATCTACCTCACCCACGCCTACCTGATCCCGGACACCGACATGCTCGACGCGCTGCTGCGGGCGGCCCGGCGGGGCGTGGACGTGCGGATCATCGTCCCGGCCGAGTCCAACCACATCGTGGCCGACTGGCTGTCGCGCGGCTTCTACACCCAGCTGCTGCGCGGCGGGGTCCGGCTGTTCCTCTACCAGGGCGCGATGGTGCACGCGAAGACGGCGACGATCGACGGCCAGTGGTCGACGATCGGCACGGCGAACCTCGACCGACTCAGCCTCACGGGCAACTACGAGATCAACATGGAGGTCCTCAACGCCGACGTGGCGAGGCAGATGGAGGAGATCTTCGCCCTCGACTCCTCCAACACCGTCGAGCTGACGCTGGCCGCCTGGCGCCGCCGGCACGCGATGGTCAAGTTCTCCGAGACCGTCCTCACCCCCTTCCGCCCGCTGCTCTGAGACGCCGCAGCCCTCCCGGTCGAGGACCGGGAGGGCTGGGGCGGGACCGAGCGGAGCGACGGCGTCAGACGCTGACGGACTCCTGCGCGCGGTCCTCCTCGTCGACGGGGCCCCGGCGGCGCTGCCGCTGGACGGCCACCGAGAGCCCGACGACGGTCAGCACCAGCACCGCGCCGTAGACCACCCAGCGGGTGCCGTCGGCGACGTCGTAGGTCTTGAGCAGCGTGCGGCTGTTGGTCAGCAGGATCAGCCCGCCGACGGCGACGCCCAGCAGGTGGGCCGGGGCGACCTTCACGAGGTAGGCGGCCAGCGGAGCGGCGACCAGGCCGCCGACCAGCAGCGCCAGGGCGAAGCCCCAGTTGATGCCCGCGGCGCCGAGGCCGAAGAGGAAGCCCAGGCTGGCGGCCGCGCTGACGGCGAACTCGGAGGTGTCGATGGAGCCGATCACCTTGCGGGGCGGCATCCGGCCGTCGACCAGCAGGGCCGGGGTCGCGACGGGGCCCCAGCCGCCGCCACCCGTGGCGTCGATGAAGCCGGCGAAGAGGCCGAGCGGGGCCAGGAACTTCATCGTCAGCGCCTTCTTCAGCGCGGGCCGGACGCCCAGCACGAAGCGGATGATGATGTAGAGCCCGAGCGCGGCGAGGATCGCCGCCATCACGGGCGCGGCCGCCTCCGTCGAGAGGTTGGAGAGCACCGTGGCGCCGAGGAAGGCGCCGACGGCGCCGGGTCCGGCGATCCGGGCCACGACCCGCCAGTCGACGTTCTTGAGCTTCCAGTGCGAGAAGCCCGACGCGAGGTTGGTGCCCAGCTCGCTGAAGTGCACCGAGGCCGACGCCGCAGCCGGCGTGAGGCCGGCCAGGATCAGCAGCGTGGACGACGTGACGCCGTAGCCCATGCCGAGGCTGCCGTCGACGAGCTGGGCCCCGAACCCCACGAGGGCGAGGACGATGAGCTTGCGCATGGGTGGTCCACCTTGTTCCCGATGCCTAGCGAGTTACTAGGAATTGCAGGAACGTAGCAAGCCCTCGGCGTCCTGCCCACCGCTCGTCTCACTTGGTGATCAGACAATCCGACATGTGGACACCTCCGGGACAGGAGGGAGTCCTGGGACGGAGGAGGGCCGGGCTCAGCTCCAGGCGGCGGGGTTGGCGACGAGGTCGACCACGGGCGCCGGCAGCTGGCCGGCCGCGACGTGGGCGAGGCTGACGCCCTCGAGGATGGCGCGCTCGGAGGCCCGCAGCGCGATCCACACCTCCTGCAGGGGCGCCGCGGCGCCCTCGTACTGCAGGTGCTCCGGACGGCTGCCCCGGACGTTCGCGAGCTCGCCGTCGAGGGCGCGGATGACGTCGGCGATGCTGATGTCGGACGCGGGCCGGGCCAGCCGGTAGCCGCCGTCGGGACCGCGCTGGCTGCGCAGGAGCCCGCCACGACGCAGCTCGCCGAGGATGCTCTCGAGGTACTTCGGCGGGATCCGCTGGGCCGCCGACAGCTGGTCGACGGTGCGGGGGGCGTCGGCGGCCGCCAGCTCGGCGGTGGCGCGGAGCGCGTAGTCCACCCGGGCCGACAGCCTCACGCGGGCACGTCCGTCCTGCTCACGCGGTCTCCTCGGGCTCGGTCGTACCGGGCCCGGGCCCGGGTCGGACGACCCCTGCAGCCTAGCGCCACAGCACCGAGAGGGCCGCGTTCGCCAGCGTCAGCAGGCCCATCAGCAGCCAGAGCCCGCGCGGCACCGACAGGAAGCGGCGGTTCCGGGCCAGCAGCAGGACGAGGACGAGGGTGACGCCGGTCTTCACGCCCACCGGACCCCAGGCGACGTCCTGGCCGGCGACCAGGGCCAGCACGACGAGGACGACGCCGCTGAGCAGCGAGGTCCAGCCGCCGGCGAGCATCGTGGCGCTGACCTCGGGCTCGGCCACCCGGGTCTGGACGAGGATCCCGCCGAGCAGCGCGGCGAAGCCCACCAGGTGCACCAGCACGACAATTTCCTGGCCCAGTTGCATGACTCGAACCTACGGGTGGTTGACTTCAGTGCTCTGCAGCCACGACCGGGTCAATATCCGGTCTCATGCTGGAAGCAGACATCATAGGAGAGGTACTTCATGTTCGGACTCATCATCAGCATCATCGTCGTCGGCCTGATCGCGGGAGCCATCGCCCGACTGGTAGTGCCAGGACGTCAGAACCTCTCGATTCCGATGACGATCCTCCTCGGAATCATCGGATCCTTCGTTGGGGGCTTCCTTGGCTACCTCATCTTCCGTAACGGCGGCAGTTTCTTGCAGCCCGCCGGGATCATCGGCTCGATCATCGGTGCGATCATCGTCCTGCTGCTCTACACGCGTTTTAGCGGCCGTTCGGGCTCGCGCGCCTGACGCGTCCCGCTCACCCGGTCAGCCCGGTCGACCCTCGTGGTCGGCCGGGCTGTTCCGTCTCCGGACCTCAGACCAGGCGGCGGTCGGTCGCCCAGCGCGTCAGCTGGTGCCGGTTCGAGAGCTGGAGCTTGCGCAGCACGCTGCTGACGTGGGTCTCCACGGTCTTGATGGAGATGAACAGCTCGCGCGCCACCTCCTTGTAGGCATAGCCGCGGGCGATCAGCCGCAGGACCTCCCGCTCGCGCTGCGAGAGCCGGTCGAGGTCCTCGTCGACGGTGGCCAGGTCGATCGCCCCGGAGAACGCGTCCAGCACGAACCCGGCCAGCCGCGGGGAGAAGACGGCGTCCCCTTCGGCCACCCGCCGGATGGCGTCCACCAGTTCGGTGCCGTTGATCGACTTGGTCACGTAGCCCCGCGCCCCGCCGCGGATGACGCCGATGACGTCCTCGGCGGCGTCGGACACCGACAGGGCCAGGAACTTCTGCTCCGGCGCGACGGCGTGCACCCGGCGCAGCACCTCGACGCCGCCGCCGCCGGGCAGGTGGACGTCCAGCAGGACGACGTCCGGCTTCGTGCGGGTGATCACCTCGACGGCGGAGTCGACGTCGGCCGCCTCCCCCACCACCCGGACGGCCTGGCCGATCTCGGCCTTGACGCCGGTGCGGAACATGGCGTGGTCGTCGACGACGACCACCCGCGACGGCCCGGGCGGAGCGGCGTCGGGGGCCGCGGCGGGTGCCCCGGCGGGGGTCCCCGGGGCCGGCGGACGGCTGCCGGCGGGCGGGGTGTGCTGCGGGTGGGTCATCGTCTGATCTCCAGTCGTACCTCGGTGCCGTCTCCCGGGCGGGAGCGGACGGTGGCGGTGCCGCCGTGGCGGGCCATGCGGTCGATGATGCTGCCCCGGACGCCCATCCGGTCCTCCGGCACGTCGTCCAGCGCGAAGCCGGCACCGCGGTCGCGGACGAACACCTCGATGAGGTCCTCGTCGACCTCGGCGTAGACGTCGATCTTGTCCGCCCCGGAGTGCTTGGCCGCGTTGACCATGGCCTCCCGGGCGGCCCGGACCAGGGCCTGGACGGCGTCGGAGGGCTCCACGTCGCCGACGACGACGAGCTCGACGGGCACCGCCCGCTCGTCCTCGACCTCGGCCGCGGCGGTGGTCAGCGCCGCCTTGAGCGTGGTCTCGGTCAGCTCCTCGCCGTAGAGCCAGGTGCGCAGCTCGCGCTCCTGGCGGCGGGCCAGCTGCTGGACCGCGCGCGGGTCCTCCGACTGGCGCTGGATCAGCGCGAGCGTCTGCAGCACCGAGTCGTGCAGGTGGGCGGCCATGTCGGCGCGGGCGTCGGCACGGACCTTCTCCGCGCGGGCGGTGTTGAGGGCGGTGCGGGAGCGGTGGATCCAGGGGGCGACGACGACGGCCAGCCCCGCGAGCGCCATCACCGTCATGGCCATCACCTCGGGCAGCTGGTCGAGCTGGCCCTGCTGGGCGACGACGAGCCCGAAGGCGGCGCCGACCAGGCCGAGCCCCACGATGACCCGGACCAGGGCGGGCCAGCCGCCGCGGGCGACGAGGGGGGCGAGCCAGGCCCGCCCGCCGGCCTCGGCCTGCCAGCGCTTCTGCTGGGCCGAGTCCGCCTGCCGCCAGACCAGCGCGGCGCCCACGCAGGCGAAGGCCACCGGCCAGAACAGCCGCTGGCTGACGCCGAGCCCGCTGACCTGGACGAGCCACAGCAGGCCGCTGCCCAGCGCGGCGAGGGCGACGACCGCGCCCCAGTCGACGCGGCGCCGGGGCGCCGACGGCTTGCGCAGCCCCGTGCGGGTCGCCGCCTCCAGACCGGGCGAGCTGACCGCGGGCTGGGCCGGGAGCAGCAGCCAGAGGGCGCCGTAGGCGAGGACGCCGAGGAACTGGAAGAGGGTGAGGGCGACGAACGCGATCCGGACCGCCAGCACGGGCCAGCCGAGGTGGCGGGCGAGGCCGGTGCAGACGCCGCCGATCATCGCGCCCTCGGACACCCGGGTGGCGCGGGGGCGGCCGGGCGGCACCGGCTCCAGCGCGGTGGACCCGGGCGGGACCGAGCCGGCCGGGGTGCTGCTGCCCGGGAGGGGACGCAACGGGACCGGCGGGACGGGCCCGGGTCTCGCCGGGGGCGTCACCGGGGCCGGGGGCGCGGGCCGCTCCGCGGGCGGAGCGTGCAGGCGGCTTCCCTCGGCGGTCGACATGGTGCGTCCCAGCGTTCCACGCGCGCGCCCGTCTGACCACCAGGGACTCCCCCGGCCGCACCCCCGGAACCCGGCGGCCGGGCGGCCGCCAGGGCTGACGAGGGGGCGACTGGGGGTCGTCCCTGATGCCCGCCGGCACCCCCGCTGGGCAGGATGGCGCCATGAGCTCGATCTGGACCGTGCGTCGCAGCGCCACCGACACCAAGGTCGCCGGCGTGTGCGGCGGCGTCGCCGAGCACTGGGGCGTCGACCCCGTGCTCGTCCGCGTCGGCTGGGTGCTGCTGGCGCTGAGCGGCGGGATCGGCGTCGTCCTCTACGTCGCCGCCTGGCTGCTCGTCCCCGTGCAGGGGCGCAGCACCGCCACCCTCGACGACCTGCTGGGTGACAAGACCCGCCGGTGGCCGAAGGAGGTGTGGGTCGCCCTCGTCGCGCTGGCCTGCCTGGCCGTCTTCGCCATCTTCGGCTCGGCCAGCCCCTTCGGCATCGGGCCCGCCGTCGTCATCGCGTGCATCTGGTACTTCGGCTTCTACAAGCAGCGCCAGGGCACCCCGAGCGCCGCGCCGGCCCCGGTCGGCGTCGGCGACCAGCCGCCCGCCCCGGCCGCTCCCACGTTCGTCACCCACCCCGGGCCCCCCACCCCGTTCACGGCGGCCGCCGACAGCTGGCGCCGACGGATCGAGGAGCACGTCCAGCAGGCCCGCGTCGCGGCCCCGGTCGCCGCGGCGACGACGTGGCCGGGCGCCCCGGCCGCCGCGAGCACCGTCCAGGACCCCGCTCCCGACCCGGAGGTGGCCGAGCGGAGCGCCTTCCTCGCCACCGCCGACCCCGCCGGCCTGTACGACGAGCCCGCAGGGGCCACCGCCCTGGCCGCTCCGCTGAACCGGCGCGACAGCCTGGCCGCCCGTCGGCTGCGGCTGCTCACCCTGCTGGTGCTCGGTCTGGTGCTCGGCGGGCTCACCCTCCTCGACCGCGCCGGGGCGGCGGTGACGCCGGCCGGCTACGCCGCGGCCGCGCTCTTCGTCGTCGGCCTCGCCCTCGTCGCGGCCACCTGGTTCGGCCGGGCGCGCGGGCTGCTCCCCGTCGGGCTGCTGCTGGTCCCGGTCGTCGTGGTCACGGCCGCGGCCGCCCAGGTCCTGCCCGCCCCCGAGGACTTCACCCGGGTGCAGCGCAGCTACGTCAGCGTCGAGCAGCTCCCCCGCACCCCCGAGGTCTTCGGGTCCGGCCAGGCCGAGGTCGACCTCAGCCGGCTGGTCCTCACCGACGACGCCACCTACACCGCCCAGCTCGAGGCCGGCCAGCTCGAGGTGCGGGTCCCCGACGACGTCAACGTGGAGGTCCGCTACGGCGTCGACCTCGGCGCCGTCGAGATCCTCGGCGACCAGAGCCGGTCCGGCTTCGACCTCCACGACACCGCCGACCTCGAGCCGCCCGTGGCGGGCCGACCCACCCTCACCCTCGACCTGTCGGCCGAGCTCGGCCAGGTGGCGGTGGTCCGGTGAGCACCCCCCGCCCCACCCGGGGCCGCCTCGACGTCGTCTCCCTCGTCCTCGGCCTGCTGCTCGTGGTCGTCGCGGGCGGAGCCCTCTGGCTCACCTTCGTGGGCCCGCTCGACTGGGGCCTGATCGGCACCGCCGCCCCCCTCGTCCTGGTCGCCGTCGGCGCCCTGGGCCTGCTGCTCACCCGCCGTCGATGACCCCGTCGCCGTCCTCGTCCCGCCCGTCCCACCTCAGGAAGGTCACCATGAACCACCCCACCCAGGGCCCCAAGCGGCTCACCCGCAGCCGCGACGACAAGGTCGTCTCCGGCCTCTGCGGGGGCCTCGCCCGCTACCTCAACATGGACCCGTCGCTGGTCCGGATCCTCACCGTCGTGCTCACCCTGGTCACGAGCGGCGCCGCCCTGCTGGTCTACGTCATCGCCCTCCTGGTGGTGCCCGAGGACGACCGGGTCAGCCCGCCGCCGCCCCGCGTGCCGCCGACCGCCTGGCCGCCGCAGCCCCCGAGCGGCGTCGCCGGTCCCGCCCCGCAGGACCCGGTCTGGGGTCGCGAGGGCGCTCCCTGGGAGCAGCCGCAGGTCGGAGCCCCCGTCACCGACCGGCCGGTCGGGCCCGGGCGTCCCGAGGACGACCGCTAGGCAGGACCCCGGCCCGGGCGGGGCGTCAGCGCAGCACGTCGAGGCTGTGGCCCCGCCGCCCGTGGTCGACCAGCTCGCAGCGGTGGCCGCTCCCGGCCACCGCTGCCGCCACGTCCACGACCGTGCGCAGCCGGCCCGGGTGCTCCAGCAGGACGCGGGCGACCTCGCCCCGGGTGTGCTTGGCCAGGTGCGAGACGACCGTCCGCCGGCCCGCCACCTCGGTGAGCACGCGGACGGCCAGCAGCCGCCGGGCGGCGTCCCCGGCGGGCAGCCAGGCCGAGGCGTAGGTGCTGGAGCGGCAGTCGACGACGACGCCGTCGCCGGCCAGGGCCGCCATCGGGCCCGGCAGCACGGCGCGCCAGGCCCGGGCCAGCGGGCCCACGCCGGGCAGGGTCACCGCCATCGACAGCCGGTACGGCGCGATCCGGTCAGCCGGTCCGACCGGCCCCCACAGGGCGCTCTGCACCCGCAGCGACCGTCCCGCCCGGCGCTTCGCGGCCGGCGAGAGCGTGCCGAAGTCGAGGGCGTCGTAGAGGACCCCCGTGTAGACCTCCAGCGCCCCGGCTCCCGGCAGCGTCGCGAGCCGGGTGTTCTGCTCCACCTCGGCGCGCAGGCTCTCCCCCACCCCCAGCAGCGCGAGGGCGTGAGGACCGGCGCTGGCCGCGACGAGGGCGTCGCGGACCGCCGCGCGGGTGGCCGTCAGCTCGGGCAGCCCGAGGGCGCCCAGGTCCGCGGGGCGACCCCGCCGCCGGGGCGCGGCCTTGCCCTCCGACGGCGGCAGCAGGATCAGCACGGCAGGAGGCGGGAGGTCACTCCAACTCGCACGTCACTCCCACGCGCCGTCACTCCCACTCGATGGTCCCCGGCGGCTTGCTGGTGATGTCGAGCACGACGCGGTTGACCTCGCGCACCTCGTTGGTGATCCGGGTGCTGATCTTCTCCAGCACCTCGTAGGGCAGCCGGCTCCAGTCCGCCGTCATGGCGTCCTCGCTGCTCACCGGGCGCAGCACGACGGGGTGGCCGTAGGTCCGGCCGTCGCCCTGGACGCCGACGGAGCGCACGTCGGCCAGCAGCACGACGGGGAACTGCCAGACGTCGCGGTCGAGCCCGGCCGCCGTCAGCTCGGCGCGGGCGATGGCGTCGGCCTGCTGCAGGATCGTCAGCCGCTCGCGGGTCACCTCGCCGATGATCCGGATGCCCAGGCCGGGACCGGGGAACGGGTGCCGCCAGACGATCTCGGCCGGCAGCCCCAGCTGGGCGCCGACGGCGCGGACCTCGTCCTTGAACAGCGTCCGCAGCGGCTCGACGAGCGCGAACTGCAGGTCGTCCGGCAGCCCGCCGACGTTGTGGTGGCTCTTGATGTTGGCCGCGCCCTCGCCGCCGCCGGACTCCACGACGTCGGGGTAGAGCGTGCCCTGGACCAGGAACTCGACGTCGTCGGCGCTGCGGGTGATGTCGCGGGCCGCCGCCTCGAAGGTGCGGATGAACTCGCGGCCGATGATCTTGCGCTTGGTCTCGGGGTCGGTGACCCCGGCCAGCGCGCCGACGAACTGGTCGGCCGCGTCGACGACGACGAGGTCGACGCCGGTGGCGGCGACGAAGTCCCGCTTCACCTGCTCGGCCTCGCCCTCGCGCAGCAGCCCGTGGTCGACGAAGACGCAGGTCAGCTGGTCCCCGACGGCGCGCTGCACCAGCGCGGCGGCCACGGCGGAGTCGACGCCGCCGGAGAGGCCGCAGATGACCTGCTTGTCCCCCACCTGCTCGCGGACGGCGGCCACGGCGTCGTCGACGATGTTGGCCGCGGTCCAGTCCGGGCGGCAGCCGGCGATGTCGAAGAGGAACTGCTCCAGCACCTTCTGGCCGGCCTGGGTGTGCAGCACCTCGGGGTGCCACTGCACGCCGGCGAAGCCGCGGCCGGCGTCCTCGAACGCCGCGATCGGGGCGCCCTCGCTGCTGGCCAGCGCGGTGAACCCGGCCGGCGCGGCCGCCACCGAGTCGCCGTGGCTCATCCAGACGCGCAGCGGCGAGGGCAGGTCGGCCAGCAGGGTGCCGGGCGTGCCGATGTGGGCCGACGTCCGGCCGAACTCGCTGATCCCGGTGCGGGCGACGTCGCCCCCGAGGGCGCGCGCCATGGCCTGGAAGCCGTAGCAGATGCCGAAGGTGGCGACGCCGGTCTCGAAGAGGGCCGGGTCCACCTGGGGGGCGCCGGGGGCGTAGACCGACTGCGGGCCGCCGGACAGGATGACCGCCTTGGGCTTGCGGGCGGCGATCTCGGCGGCCGTCACCGTGTGCGGCACGACCTCGGAGTAGACGTTGGCCTCGCGGACCCGGCGGGCGATCAGCTGGGCGTACTGGGCGCCGAAGTCGACGACGAGGACGAGGTCGTGGTCGACCGCCTCGCTGCCGACGCGGACCGGGGCGTCCTCGCCTCCGACGGTCTGGGGCTGGCTCATCGGGACTGCACCTCTCGGGCGACGCTCCCCGGGGGCGGGGGGCCCGGTCGGCCCGGGCACCGGCAGTCTAGTGTCGGCGCGCCCGGCCCCCGGGCACCCGGCCGGAGCCCGGACGGGGGGCGGGCGCAGGGGCTCGGGAGCGGGGGTTAGCGTCGAGAGCATGCGAGCAGTCACCTGGCAGGACCGGCGCAAGGTCAGCGTGGACACCGTCCCCGACCCCGTCATCGAGCAGCCCACCGACGCCATCATCAAGGTCACGAGCACCAACATCTGCGGGTCCGACCTGCACCTCTACGAGGTCCTCGGGGCCTTCATGGACCCGGGCGACATCCTCGGCCACGAGCCGATGGGGATCGTCGAGGAGGTCGGCAGCGGCATCACCAACCTCAGGGCCGGTGACCGCGTCGTCATCCCCTTCCAGATCGCCTGCGGGCACTGCTGGATGTGCGACCAGACCCTCTACACCCAGTGCGAGACCACCCAGGTGCGCGAGCAGGGTTCGGGTGCTGCGCTGTTCGGGTACTCCAAGCTCTACGGCCAGGTCCCCGGCGGCCAGGCGGAGTACCTGCGGGTGCCGCACGCCGACTTCACCCACGTCAAGGTGCCCGAGGGCCCGCCCGACGACCGCTTCGTCTACCTCTCCGACGTGCTGCCGACCGCCTGGCAGGCGGTGACCTACGCCGACGTGCCCGCGGAGGGCTCGCTCGTCGTGCTGGGCCTCGGCCCGATCGGCGACATGGCCTGCCGGATCGCGCTGCACAACAATCCGGGGCGCACCGTCATCGGCGTCGACATGGTGCCCGAGCGGCTGGCCCGGGCGCAGGCCCGCGGGGTCCGCGTCGTCGACCTCGACGCCGTCGGGGACGACCTGCTGGCCGTGGTCCAGGACATGACCGGGGGCCGCGGTCCCGACGCCGTCATCGACGCCGTCGGCATGGAGGCGCACGGCTCACCGGGCGCGTCGATGGTCCAGCGGATGGCGGCCCACCTGCCCGACGCCGTCACCCAGCCCCTGCTGAAGACGGCCGGTGTCGACCGGCTCGCCGCGGTGCACACCGCCTTCGACCTCGTCCGGCGCGGCGGCACCGTCTCCCTCAGCGGCGTCTACGGCGGGATGGCCGACCCGATGCCGATGATGACGATGTTCGACAAGCAGATCCAGCTGCGGATGGGCCAGGCCAACGTCAAGAAGTGGGTGCCGGAGATCCTCCCCCTGCTCACCGACGCCGACCCGCTGGGCGTCGACGACTTCGCCACCCACCGGCTCCCGCTGGAGGAGGCCCCGCACGCCTATGAGATCTTCCAGAAGAAGCAGGACGGCGCGGTCAAGATCATGCTGAAGCCCTGAGCCGTCCACCCCTCGAGCGCGCAGGAGCCCTCATGTTGAACAAGCTGACGGACGCGGTCACCTCCCGGATCGAGCGGGCGAAGATCCTCGACCGGCCGGGCGACGCGCTGGCGAACGCGGTGGCGCCGGTCTTCACCCCGGCGGCCGTCCGGCACGTCGCGGCGGGCACCCCGATCGGGCACCCGCTGCACCCGCTGCTGGTCACCGTCCCGATCGGGGCGTGGACCGGGGCCCTGCTCTTCGACGGCCTGCGCCGGCCCGAGCCCGCCCGGACCCTCGTCGGCTTCGGCCTGCTGTCGGCGCTGCCCACCGCCTTCACGGGGCTGCACGACTGGAGCAGCACCGAGGGCGCCGAGCGGCGCGTCGGGCTGGTGCACCTGGCGGCCAACACCGTCGCGCTGGCGGCCTACACCGCCAGCTGGCTGCTGCGGCGCCAGGGCCGCGACGGGGCGGGGGTCGTCACCTCCCTGCTGGGGATGAGCGCCGTCGGCCTCGGCGGCTGGATGGGCGGGCACCTGGCCTACGCGCTGGGCGTCGGGGTGGACACCACCGCGTTCTCCCACGCCGAGGAGCGCTGGACCGACGTCGCCGGCGCCGAGGAGGTGCGCGCGGGCGAGCTCGCCGAGGGCGACCTCGACGGCGTGCCGCTGGTGCTGACCCGGCTGGACGACCGGGTCGTCGCCTACGCCGACCGCTGCACCCACCGGGGCGGCCCGCTGCACGAGGGGACGCTGGAGGACGGCTGCGTCGTCTGCCCCTGGCACGGCGGGAAGTTCGACCTGCAGGACGGCTCCGTCGTCCTCGGCCCGCCGACCCGGCCCGCCGCCGCCTTCGAGGTGCGCGAGGTCGACGGCCGGCTGCAGGCCCGCCGGGTGGACGCGCGCTCGCTGCGGACCAACCCCGTCGGCCGCTAGCCGCTCAGCCGAGCTCGGCGGCGGCCACCGCCCGGCGGATCCGCTGGACGGCCCGCCGGCCGCGCTCGGCGCGGTCGGCTCGGGCTGTGGGTGCCGCAGGGCGGACCCGCTGGCGTCCAGGCGTGCCCGCCACCCCACTGACCAGCGGGTGGACCGCGCGGTCCCCCGGCAGCGGAGTGGTCGGGCAGACCGTGTCCTCCGCCGGCAGGGTGCCGGCGAAGAGGAACGCGTCGCCGATCCGCTCCACGCACGGCGACACCCCCGACAGGTAGAGGCCGTGCTGGCCCTCGTCCTGCACGGAGACGAGGCGGCTGCGCCCCGGCGTCGCGCGGTGCGCCCGCAGGGCTCCCTCGTAGGCGGTCGCCGGATCGCCCTCGGACTGCACCATGAGCACCGTCGGCGCCCCGACTAGGTCGACGGTCCGGGTCAGCGCCGGGAAGGGCCAGTAGGTGCACATCGTCAGCGCGTTCCAGTAGCCGACGAAGGGCTGGCGCCGGGCGTCGACGTCCGTGCGCCGCTGCACCGCCGCGACGTCGCGCGACCACACGCTGTCGTTGCAGCGGACGGCCAGGGCGGGGTCCCACGTCAGCTCGTCGTCCTCGACGGCGGGCCGGGTGACCCGGCCGGGCCGGGTCGGCGCCGACGCGTCACGAGCCCGGGCGCGGGCGCGGGTCACGGCGTCGTCGCCCGCCGGCTCGGCCAGCTCGGCGTAGTCGCGCAGGGTCTCGGCCGCCGCCGGGAAGTCCCGGTCGCTGTAGAGGAGGAGCAGGACCTCCCGGTCCAGGTCGGTGGCCGTGGCCGGTGAGCGGCCGTCCGCGTAGCTGGCCAGCACGCCGGCGCGGATCTGCTCGTAGCGGCGGCGGACGGCCGCGGCGGTCGTGCCCAACCCGTAGGTCCGCGCGTGCCGCGCCACCCAGGGGAAGAACATCCGGTCCCGGCGGCGCTGGAACGAGGCCGGGTCCGAGGCCTGGTTGGCGTCCATCGAGGCGGTCCAGTCCATGTTCGAGTCCAGCAGGAAGCGGCCGGTGCGCGACGGGTAGGTGTCGGCGTACCAGGCGCCGAGCCAGGTGCCGTAGGAGAAGCCGACGTAGTTGAGCCGCTCGTAGCGCCGGTCGCCCGCCGGGCGCCGGCTCTGCAGGTAGGCCCGGGTGAACTCGAGGTCCTCGACGGTCTGCTGGGTGCCGAGGAACGGCGTCAGCTCGGCCGTGCAGGCCCGGGCCTCGTAGCGGGCCGAGACCACCTCCCAGCGGTGGGTGGCGCGACCGCGCACCCGCGGGTCGGCGACGACGGGCAGGGCCGCCGCGGCTCGGGCGGAGCCGCGGCAGGAGGCCGGGGTGCTGCGGCCGAAGCCGCGGGGGTCGAAGCCCAGCAGGTCGTACTCGCGGAACAGCCGCGGCCGCTCGCTGGCGGCGAAGAGCGCGGTGTTGTCGAGCGCCGGCAGGCCGGGACCACCCGGGTTCAGGGCCAGCAGGCCCTGCGAGCGGCCCGTGGCCAGGCTCAGGGCGACCGCGACGGTGATGTCGGGGTGGTCGTCGGGGTGGCGCCAGTCCATCGGCACCACGAGGTCCGCGCAGCGGGTCTCCGGCGCGGACGGGGCGATGCTGCGGACGAAGTAGTCGAAGTCGCAGGGCTCCCAGCGGACCTGCTGCTGGAGGTAGCGGGCGGGCACCCGGACCGGGGCGGGGTCGCGCCCCGCGGCGGGAGCGGCGGGGCGCGGGGCGGTCACCGGCGGGGCCGCGAGAGCGGGCGGGGCCGCCGCACCGGCACCGCCCAGCAGGGCCACCCCCAGCACCGCGACCAGCCCTCCGGTCAGCCACCGGCGTGCTCGAACGACCATCCGCTCAACTTCCTCGACGTGCCCCCGAGGCCCGCGCTGGGCCCGCACGGGTCCCCCCGCCCGTCGACCGTGCCACGCCGCCGTCGGCAGCGGCAAGGGCGCCACCCGCAGCAGGGCGGTCGGAGACCCGTTCGTGACCTCGTCCGACCCCGCGCGAGGTCCGCCGCGGCGCCGACCGGCTAGCGGCCGGGCTGGGCGGTGGCGATGGCCTCGTGGTGGCGGACCACCTCGGCGACGACGAAGCCGAGGAACTTCTCGGCGAACTCGGGGTCGAGCTTGGCCTGCACCGCGAGGCTGCGCAGCCGCGCGATCTGCTCGGCCTCGCGGGCCGGGTCGGCGGGCGGGAGCCCGTGCTCGGCCTTGAGCACCCCGACCTGCTGGGTGATCTTGAACCGCTCGGCGAGCAGGTGGACCAGGGCGGCGTCCATGTTGTCGATGCTGTCGCGCAGCCGCAGGAGCTCGGCGGTCACCGGGTCGGTCATGGGGTCACCCTAGTTTCCGCACCCGGCGTCCGACCCGCCCCGGCCGCGCCCCGGGACGGGGCCGGGTGTGAGGTGCGGCACCCCGGGGCCGGTACCGGGCGACGTGCGTCACACGACCACCACCGGTACTGGACTGATACCAGTAGCGGTCACCGCGGCGACCGGCTCGCCCCGGGACGAGCGCGGTCGCGCGCGTCGAACCGGTTCAGCCCACCGGGGACGACCGGGTGATACCAGTTGGCCCCCGGTGGTCTGCCCTCCCACCGCAGCGGCGCGGGGCCGGCCGAGGGGTCCGGGAGCGCTGCGCCGAACGCCCACGGCAGACCCCGAACTCCTCTACAGTTGAAACATCGAGTCCACGGCGACCCGGCAGGGACCACGTCCCCCGGTGTCGATCATGGTCTCGGCCCGTCGTCGACGGGCTCTTCCCGGCGGTACGACGTCGGGCCGAATCGGGGGCGGTTCGCAGTACAGCAGCGTGCGTGTGCGCAGTTCCCGGTGGCGATGACGCCGCATCCGTCGAGCCGGCGGAACTGCCCAGCACGTCGAGGCAGGGGCGGGTCTGCCCGAGCCCCTCCCCCCTCCCCGACGACCGACCCTGTGCTCTTCCGCGCTGCGCGACGACCGACCACGAACACCGACTTGTGGGAGTCCCGCATGCCTGACCACGACTACGCACGCGTCGACCGGCACGTACCGGTCACGCGCCGTGCCGCGTCCGCCAACCCCTACTCACCCGTGATGATCTTGATCTCGCTGGTGGCCACGCTGGGCATCCTGTTCTACGCGCAGTTCCTGCTGAACCCGGCGAACCGCGGCGACTTCCTGCCCTACGCGCTGGTGATCCTGGCCGAGACGATCTTGGTCGCGCACGCCCTGCTGGCCATGTGGACGATCCTCTCGGGGGCGAAGAGCCCGCGCGACTTCGGCTTCTTCCAGGCCAAGCGGGAGCTCTTCGACACGAAGATGATCAAGAAGGCCGGCCTCAAGGGCCAGCCCACGCTCTGGCCGGTCCTGGTCAAGGGCCGCGAGGTGGACGTCGACGTCTTCATCACCGTCTACGGCGAGCCGCTGGCCAAGATCCGCGCCACCGCCGCGGCCGCGCTGGAGATCAAGGGCCGCCACCGCACGTGGATCCTCGACGACGGCCGCTCGGACGAGGTCCGCGCCCTCGCCGACGAGCTGGGCTGCTTCTACATCCGCCGGCTCTCCAGCAACGGCGCCAAGGCCGGCAACATCAACCACGCGCTGTCGATCGCCAAGGGCGACTTCTTCTGCGTGTTCGACGCCGACTTCGTGCCGCACCCCGACTTCCTGGTCGAGACCGTGCCGTTCTTCGTGGACACCACGGTGGCCTTCGTCCAGACGCCGCAGACCTACGGCAACCTGGTCAACCTCATCTCCCGCGGCGCCGGCTACATGCAGGCCGTGTTCTACAAGTTCGTCCAGCCCGGCCGCAACCACTTCAACGCCGCCTTCTGCGTCGGCACGAACGTGATCTTCCGCCGCGCCGCCATCAACGACATCGGCGGCATCTACACCGACTCGAAGTCCGAGGACGTGTGGACCTCGCTGATGCTGCACGAGCGCGGCTGGAAGACCATCTACATCCCGAAGACCCTCGCCGTGGGCGACGCCCCCGAGACCATCGAGGCCTACACGAAGCAGCAGCTGCGCTGGGCGACGGGCGGGTTCGAGATCATGCTCACCCGCAACCCGCTCAACCCGCGCCGCCGCCTCACCCTCGACCAGCGGATCATGTACCTGGTCACCGCGACCCACTACCTCACCGGCATCGCGCCGGGCCTGCTGCTGCTGGTGCCGCCGCTGGAGATCTTCTTCGACCTGCGGCCGGTGAACCTCTCCATCGACTGGACCACCTGGCTGCTGTTCTACGCCGGCTTCTACCTGCTCCAGATCCTGCTCGCCTTCTACACCCTCGGCTCGTTCCGCTGGGAGGTGCTGATGCTGGCCGCCGTCTCGTTCCCGATCTACCTGCAGGCGCTCTACAACGCGCTGATCGGCAAGGAGCAGAAGTGGCACGTGACCGGCAGCAAGGTGCGGGCCGACTCGCCGTTCAACTTCATCATCCCGCAGGTGCTGGTCTTCGTCTTCCTGGCCCTCACCTCCGTGGTGGCCGTCTGGCGTGACCTGGGCAACAGCCAGCTGAGCCTGGCCACCGCCTGGACCGTCACCAACGCGCTCATCCTCGGCTCCTTCATGGTCGTGGCGCTGCGCGAGGCCCACCACATCAAGCACCCCCGCCCGGTCGCCGCACCGGTCGAGACCGACGCCGCCCTCGCCGGCGTGCCGGCCGCCGTCACCGAGCCGGCCTTCGGCCAGGCCGCCGCGGCGGCCTCGGAGGACGACGACCTCCTCGACGTCCGTGCGCTGCTGGAGGACGACGGGCCGCTGCCCCGCCGCGACCCGATCCGCCGCGCCGGCGCCGACCCCGCCCCGCTCCCCGGCACCCGAGGCGACGACCGCCCGGTGCCCGCCGACGAACCCGCGCCTCGGCGCGCCCAGAAAGAGGTAGTGCGCTCATGACCTGGACCAACCGACTCCGCCTCACCGCCGGCGTGCTGGCCGTCCTCCTGCTGGTGGCCGTGCTGACCGTGGTGTTCAACCAGCGGCAGACCCGCGCCGCCAGCCTCTCCGCCACCGTCGCGGCCGACACCTACGCCGTCGGCGCCGCGTACGGCGGCACCGTCGTCGAGCAGTTCGTCGACGAGGGCGACGTGGTGCAGGAGGGCGACGACCTCTTCACCGTGCAGAGCGTCCCGCTGCAGCAGGACCTGGCCAACGGCCTGGAGGTCCGCAGCTCCGCGGCCTACGACGTCGACGCGAAGGCCGGCACGCTGACCTACAAGGCCACCGTCGCCGGGCAGGTCGACCAGCTCGAGGCCACCCTCGGCAACGCGCTGGGCACCGGTGAGCCGTTCGCCCAGCTGACCGTCACCGACACCCAGTACGTCGACGCGACCTACCTGCTCTCCCCCGGCGACTACGCCCGGGTCGTCCAGGGCGCCGAGGCCACGGTCCTGCTGCCCGACCGGACCACGGTCATCGGCACCGTCAGCTCCACCACCGTGGCCACCGAGGCCGGCCAGGCGCTGACCCGGATCCGGATCGACGCCCCCGGCCTGCACGAGGGCGCCAACGCCGACCTCGCGAAGTCGGGCACGCCCGTCGTCGCCACGGTCCAGCTCCGCGACGACGGCCCGCTGGCCGGCGTCGGCGACGCGGGCTTCGCCTTCCTCCGCCAGATCGGCCTCTCGTGAGGCCGGGCCGGCTGCTGCGCACCGCGCTCGCCGGCGGGGTCGCCCTGGCCGTGCTGGCCGTCGCGGCCTGCGACGCCGACCCGGCCTCCGGACCGGGCGCGGCCGGCGACGACCCGGCCCCCGCGGGCCCGACCAGCACCGGCGCGGTGTTCCCCGCCGCGGAGGTGGACCCCCTCGTCGAGGGCGTGGTGCACCGCACGGTCAAGGAGCTCCCGGTGCAGCGGCTGGCCCCCGACCTCGTGCCGCCCACCAACCGGTGGTTCTCGGGCCTGGTCTTCGGCGACCAGCCGCAGCCAGTGTTCCCGCTGCCGCTGTCCTTCGGGCTGACCGAGAACGGCTTCGCCCTGGGGCTGCCGACGGTCAGCGCGACCGCGAAGAACATCGCGGGCGGCTTCAAGCCCGACGTCGCCGTCGACACGGGCGCAGCCTCCTCGGTCGTCAGCGCCTACGACACCCTGACCGTCACCCTCGACCAGCGCGACGACGCGGGCGAGGTGCTGGGCCGGACCGTCATCGCCCAGGGCTCGCCCTTCGTGCACTACACCGCCGAGCGGGAGCAGACCCTGCGGACCCCGCTCACCTTCACCGCCGCCGGGGACCTCTGGACGGCGCAGGCCGGCGGGGTCACCTACGGCCTGGCCGTCGAGGACGGCACGGTGGACGGCGGCGCCGTCGAGCTGGAGGAGGGCGGCCGCGCCACCTGGTTCCCGGTCCCGGCCGACGGCTCGGTGGAGGCGCTCGGCGCCCTCGCCGCGCACCCGGTCACGGCCAGCACCCTGCGCTACGCGCTGGCCGGTGACGACGTCACCACCACGCTCGGCTACCAGGCCGAGGGGGGCACCGCGTTCGCCGTCATGCCCCACCAGCGGGGCGGGCTGGCCGCCGGCACCGACTGCGCGCTGGGCAGCTACCCCAGCATCTACGGCACGCTCGCGCTCTGCGCGGGCACCGAGCTGACCTGGACCGTCCCGCGGTCCCCGGCCACCGGCCGGCTGGACCTCAGCGGGCTCAGCGCGGACGAGAAGGCCGAGCTGACCCGCCAGGTCGAGGCCGACGTGGCCGCCACCCCGGACTTCCCCGCCGACACCTACTTCGGCGGCAAGGCCCTCTACCGCGGCGCCATGCTCTACCGGCTGGCCGCGCAGCTGGGCGCCGACGCTCCCGCGGCGGCGATGAAGGCCGAGCTGACCGAGACCCTGGGCCGCTGGACCGAGCCGCAGGGGTGCGCCGAGCGGGAGGCGTTCTGCTTCGTCTACGACGAGCAGGCCAAGGGCCTCGTCGGGCTCACGCCGTCGTTCGGCTCGGAGGAGTTCAACGACCACCACTTCCACTACGGCTACTTCCTCTACGCCGCCGCCGTGCTGGCCGAGGACGACCCGTCGCTCGCCGAGCGGTACGCGCCGGTCATGGACCTGCTGGCGGCCGACATCGGCTCGTCCGCGGCGAACGGCGCCTTCCCCGACCTGCGGGTCTTCGACGCCTACGCCAGCCACTCCTGGGCCTCCGGCACGTCGCCCTTCGCCGACGGCAACAACCAGGAGTCGAGCTCGGAGGCGGTCACCGCCTGGACGGGCCTGGCCCTGTGGGCCGAGGTGCGCGACAATGCCGACCTGGCCGGGGAAGCCACGTGGCTGCTCTCCAGCGAGGCGCACGCCGGGCTCGCCTACTGGACCAACCCGGACCGGGACGACCCCGCCTACGCCGGCTACGGCCACGAGATCGTCGCCCTGAACTGGGGCGGCAAGCGCGACTACGCGACCTGGTTCTCCCCCGAGCCCGCGGCGATGCTGGGCATCCTCGTGATCCCGATGAGCCCGGCGTCGACCTACCTCGCCGGCGACCCGGCCCAGATCGACGCGAACGTCGCCGAGGCGACGGGCGGCCGGTTCGGCCAGAAGTTCGGCGACTACCTGCTGATGTACTCGGCGCTGGCCGGTGAGGACCAGCGGCGGGCCGCCCTGGAGCAGGCGCGCGACCTCGACGACGAGTGGGTCGACGACGGCAACAGCCGCGCCTACCTGCTCGCCTGGCTGATGAGCGTGCGGACGGGCTGACGAGCTCGCGCGGCCGGCGCCCCCGCCGGTCGCGCGTCAAGCCCCGGTCCCCCCGTCGGTGGGGGTGACCGGGATCGGGTACGGCGCCACCTCATCGCTGAGGTGGCGTCGTTTCGTCGTGGTGCACGGTTGAACCTTCACACTGGGGCACGAATTGACGTAGGTCTTCGTTGAGGGGCCCCTATCTTTCCTGTGCGACCGGTGCCTAGGGTGAGCCCACATCCGATCGTTCGAGGGTGGCCACGAGCCACCCAGGGGAGGTTTGTCTTGCGCAGAGCAACGATGGGGCTGCTGGGCCTGACGCTGACGGCGGCGCTCGCCGCGGGCAGCGGTGGGCTGGCGGTCGCAGGACCCAGCAGTGGCGGGAGCCCCGTGACCGGGGTGGGCAAGGAGGGGCCGCTCGGGGCCGCTCCGAAGGCGGAGAAGGTCGACGACGACCTCTCCAGCCCGATGGAGAGCGACCGGCGGGCGCTGCGGCAGAAGGCGCTCGACCTGGTGCTGACCGGGGAGCGGAAGATCGAGCGGATCAACGGGTCCGACGTCGTCCGGGTCGGCACCAAGACCGCCCCCTACAGCAAGGCCGAGCTGAAGGCGCTCGCGGCGGGCAAGGCGGTGAAGCCGCGGAAGGTCGACTCCTACGTCGAGCTCGACCGCCAGCAGACCGACAAGATCTTCGTGGTGCTGGCCGAGTTCGGCGACGAGCGCCACCCGGACTTCCCCGACAAGGACGTCGACCCGAGGACGGAAGGCCCGACGACGTTCGAGGGCCCGCTGCACAACCAGATCCCGGAGCCGGACCGGAGCGTGGACAACTCCACGATCTGGCAGCCGAACTACAGCCCGCAGCACTACCGCGACCTCTACTTCGGCGACGCCGAGGGCCAGGAGTCGCTGAAGACCTACTACGAGAAGCAGTCCTCGGGCCGCTACTCCGTCACCGGTGGCGTCACCTCCTGGGTGAAGGTCAAGTACAACGAGGCCCGCTACGGCCGGTCCGACGACAATCCGAAGGACGCGAACGGCGACGACCCGGCGGTCTGCAACTCCAACGTCTGCGACAACACCTGGGCCCTGCTGAGCGACGCGCTGACCCAGTGGGTGGCCGACCAGAAGGCCGCCGGCCGCACCGCGGCCGAGATCAAGAAGGGCGTTGCGTCCTTCGACCAGCAGGACCGCTACGACTACGACGGCGACGGCAACTTCAACGAGCCGGACGGCTACCTCGACCACTTCCAGATCGTCCACTCCGGGGGCGACCAGGCCGACGGGGACCCGCAGCAGGGTGAGGACGCCATCTGGTCCCACCGCTGGTACGCGTACTACACCGACGAGGGCAAGACCGGTCCCGCGAACAACAAGCTCGGCGGCACGCCGGTCGGCGACACGGGCCTGTGGGTCGGCGACTACACCATCCAGCCCGAGAACGGGGGCCTGTCGGTCTTCGCCCACGAGTTCGGCCACGACCTCGGCCTGCCGGACCACTACGACACCGCCGAGAGCGGGGACAACCCCGTCAACTGGTGGACCCTGATGGCCCAGAGCCGCGTCCGGGGCAAGGACGACGTCGGCATCGGCACCCGGCCGGCCGACCTCGGCGTCTGGGACAAGCTGCAGCTCGACTGGCTCGACTACGAGACCGCGGTCGCCGGCCAGAAGAAGACCTTCAAGCTGGGTCCGCACGAGTACAACACCAAGAAGGCCCAGGCTCTCGCCGTCGTCCTCCCGGACAAGGAGGTCAAGACCCCGCTCGTCACCCCGGCGGCCGGGGCCAAGCAGTGGTGGAGCGGCCAGGGTGACGACCTCAGCAACACCCTCACGCGCTCGCTGACGCTGCCGACCGGTCCGGCCACGCTGACCTTCCAGGCCGCGTGGGACATCGAGGACTGCGACGAGACAGCCTGCGACTACGCCTACGTGCAGGTCAACGACGGCTCCGGCTGGGCGTCCCTTGCCGGGACGATCACCAACCCCGAGGAGGGCAACGGCATCGACGGGACGTCGAAGGGCTACGTCCCGGCCTCCTTCGACCTGTCGGCCTACGCGGGCCGCTCGGTCCAGCTCCGTCTCGCCTACCGCACCGACGGGGCCGAGGGCGGGATCGGCTTCTTCGCCGACCAGATCGCCGTCACCAGCGGCACGACCACGGTGTTCAGCGACGGGGCCGAGTCCGGCGCCGGCGGCTGGGTCGCGGACGGCTTCACCGCCGTCGGCGACTCGCGCTCCGACCTGTACAACCAGTACTACCTGGCGTCCAACCGGACCTACCAGTCCTACGACCGGTACATGAAGACCGGGCCGTACAACTTCGGCTTCGGGGCCACGGCGCCGAACAAGGCCGAGTTCTTCCCGTACCAGACCGGCCTGCTGGTCAACTACTGGGACACCTCGTACGGCGACAACAACACCAGCGAGCACCCGGGCAACGGGCTCGTGCTGCCGGTCGACGCCCACCCGGACCTGTTCTACGGGCTCAACGGGCAGCCGTTCCGCGGTCGCGTGCAGACCTACGACGCGCCGTTCTCGCTGAAGCGGGCCGACTCGTTCACGCTGCACATCAACGGCACCCCCAGCTACATCCGGGGCGCGAAGGCGCAGCCGCTGTTCGACGACACCCGCAGCTACTGGCGCGCCGAGCAGCCGCGGACCGGGGTCAAGACCCCGGGCGTCGGCGTCACGCTGAAGGTGACGAAGCAGAAGGGCACGTCGATGACCGTCAAGCTGGGCACGAGCACGAAGGTCTCCCCGACCGCCACGCTCACCAGCGCTCGCGAGGCGGCGCGCGACTGACCGCCTGACCCACCCCCGCACGACAGCGACGGGCGCCACCGGACTCCGGTGGCGCCCGTCGCTGCGTGCGGGTGGCGGCGTCCTCAGCCGACGACGATCTCCACCCGCTGGAACTCCTTGACGTCGGTGTAGCCGGTGGTGGCCATGGCCTTGCGCAGGGCGCCGGCGAGGTTCATCGTCCCGTCGGGCACCGTCGAGGGCCCCAGCAGGATCTGCTCCAGGGTGCCGACGGTCTCGAAGTGGGCGCGCTCGCCGCGCGGCAGGGTGGCGTGCCAGGCCTCGGGGCCCCAGTGGAAGCCGTGCCCGGGCGCCTCGACGGCCTTGGCCAGCGGCGAGCCGACCATCACGGCGTCGGCCCCGCAGGCGACGGCCTTCGCGATGTCGCCCGAGCGGTTGACCGAGCCGTCGGCGATGACGTGGACGTAGCGGCCGCCGGACTCGTCGAGGTAGTCGCGGCGGGCGGCGGCGACGTCGGAGACGGCCGAGGCCATCGGCACCGCGACGCCCAGCACGGAGCGGGTGGTGGACGCCGCTCCCCCGCCGAAGCCGACGAGCACGCCGGCCGCGCCGGTGCGCATCAGGTGCAGCGCCGCCTGGTAGGTGGCGCAGCCGCCGACGATCACGGGGACGTCGAGGTCGTAGATGAACTGCTTGAGGTTCAGCGGCTCGCTGGCCGAGGACACGTGCTCGGCCGAGACCGTCGTGCCGCGGATGACGAAGAAGTCCACCCCGGAGTCGACGACGGCGCGGGCGTAGGCCGCCGTGTTCTGGGGCGAGAGGGCTCCGGCCGCGGGGACGCCGGCAGCGCGGATCTCGGCCACCCGGGCCCCGATCAGCTCCTCCTTGATGGGCTCGGCGTAGAGCTCCTGCATCCGCCGGGTGGCCTGCACCGGGTCGGCGATCGAGGCGATCTCCTCCAGGCAGGGCTGCGGGTCCTCGTAGCGGGTCCACAGGCCCTCGAGGTTGAGCACGCCGAGCCCGCCGAGCCGGCCGACGGCGATGGCCGTGGCCGGCGACATGACCGAGTCCATCGGTGCCGCGATCAGGGGGAAGGCGAAGGTCTGGGCGTCGATCCGCCAGCTCATCGACACCTCCTCCTCGCCGCGGGTGCGCCGCGACGGGACGATCGTGATGTCGTCGAACGCGAACGCCTGCTGCGCGCGCTTGCTGAGGCCGATCTCGAACATGGTGGGAGCCTTCCCCGTGCTGGGTCTGCGGTGGCCGTGCGGGAGCGGGTCGGTCTCAGCCGGCGTAGTTCGGGGCCTCGACGGTCATCTGGATGTCGTGCGGGTGCGACTCGCGGAGCCCTGCCGAGGTGATCCGGACGAAGGACCCGCGCTCCTGGAGCTCGGGGATGGTCGCCGCACCGGTGTAGAACATCGACTGCCGCAGCCCGCCGACCAGCTGGTAGGCGACGGCCGCGAGCGGGCCGCGGTAGGGCACCTGGCCCTCGATGCCCTCGGCGATCAGCTGGGAGTCCGAGGTCACGTCGCCCTGGAAGTAGCGGTCCTTGGAGTAGGAGGCGCTGCGGCCCCGGGAGGCCATCGCCCCCATCGAGCCCATCCCGCGGTAGCTCTTGAACTGCTTGCCGTTGAGGAACATGAGCTCGCCGGGGCTCTCGTCGCAGCCCGCGAGCAGCGAGCCGAGCATCACGGTGTCGGCGCCGGCGACCAGGGCCTTGGCGATGTCGCCGGAGTACTGGAGGCCGCCGTCGCCGATCAGCGGGACGCCGGCGGGCCGGCAGGCGCGGGACGCGTTGTGGATGGCGGTCACCTGGGGGACGCCGACGCCGGCGACCACCCGGGTGGTGCAGATCGAGCCGGGCCCGACGCCGACCTTCACCCCGTCCACGCCAGCCTCGACGAGGGCCTTGGCGCCGGCGTAGGTGGCGACGTTGCCGCCCACCACGTCGACGTCGGCGGCGGCCTTCTCGGCCTTGAGCCGGCGGACCATGTCGATGACGCCCTGGGAGTGCCCGTGCGCGGTGTCGACGACCAGCAGGTCGACGCCCTCCTCGATCAGCGACATCGCCCGCTTCCAGGCGTCGCCGAAGAAGCCGACGGCCGCGCCGACGCGCAGCCGGCCCTGGTCGTCCTTGGAGGCGTCGGGGTACTGGTCGGACTTCACGAAGTCCTTGAGGGTGATCAGGCCCTTGAGCCGGCCGCGCTCGTCGACCAGCGGGAGCTTCTCGATCTTGTGCGCCGCCAGCAGCGACATCGCGTCCTCGCCGCTGATCCCGACGGGGCCGGTCACCAGGGGCATCTTCGTCATCACGTCGCCGACCAGGCGGGCCGGGTCGCTCTCGAAGCGCATGTCGCGGTTGGTGACGATGCCCAGCAGGGTCATGTCGCGGTCGACGACCGGGACGCCGGAGATCCGGAAGCGGCCGCACATGGCGTCGGCCTCCCCGATCGTGGCGTCGGGGGCGATGGTGATGGGCTCGTCGACCATCCCGGCCTCGGAGCGCTTGACCACGTCGACCTGGTGGGCCTGGTCCTCGATGGAGAGGTTGCGGTGGATGATCCCGAGCCCGCCCTGGCGCGCGATCGCCACGGCCATCCGGGCCTCGGTGACGGTGTCCATCGGCGAGGAGACCAGGGGCACCTTGACGCTGATCCGCTTGGAGACACGGGACTCCGTGCGCACCTGGGACGGGATGATGTCGCTCTCGGACGGCTGCAGCAGGACGTCGTCGAACGTCAGGCCGAGCGTCGCGAAGGGTTCGGGCACACCAGCAGCACTGAGACCGGGAGACGAGGACACGGGCCTGGGCCTTTCACGCGGAACGGAGTGCCCATGCTAGCCGAGCGGGCCCGGACCGCCCGCCGTGACCAGCACCGCCGGGAGCCGGTCGGACCGGCCCGCGGGCGGGCTCAGAAGCCGGCGGCGAGCCCCAGCTCGACCGGGGGCGGCGCGGGTCGCAGGAAGCCGGCGAACAGCTCGCGGTGCTCCTCGGAGTCCTCCACCAGGTGCCGTAGCTTGGCCACCCCGCGGTGCTGGGCCACCCGCACGGCGTTGGCCGTCATCCCCAGCCGCTGCCCCACGGCCTCGGCGCTGAGCCCGCCGGCGCGCAGCAGCAGCACCTGCTGGGTGCGCGCGGGGAGCCGGCCCAGCAGCTCGGCCGCGGCCCGCACCCCGGCGGCCGAGACCGCCTGCTCCTCCGGCGTCGGGGACGGCTCGGTCTGGTCGGGCACCTCCTCGACCGGCACGGCCGAGCGGCGGAAACCCCGCTGGGCGTCGGCGACCTTGTGCGCGGCGATGCCGTAGACGAAGGCGGCGAAGGGTGCGCCCTGGCGCTGGTAGCGCGGCAGCACGTCGAGCACCGCGACGCAGGTCTCCTGGGCCACGTCGTCGGCGGCCTCCAGACCGCCGGCGTAGCTGCGCAGCCGTGAGCGGCAGTACCGCAGCACCAGCGGCCGCACGGCGGACAGCAGCGCGTGCAGCGCCACCTCGTCGCCGGACTGCGCCCGGGCGACGAGCGCCGGGTCGAACGGGTCGTGATCGGTCACCCTACGTACCCCCTGTCGTCCCCGAGAGAGAGCCACCTGCTGCGCGCCACTGTTGCAGACGGTGCGGGGCGCCACAAGCGGGACGGCGCGCCGCCCGGGAACGCCACGAGGGCCCTCCCCTGCCGGGAAGGGCCCTCGCGGGTCGTGCGGGTCGTGCTGGGTCGTGCCGGTCCTGCTGGGTCAGTGGCTGTGGCCGTGACCGCCGGCAGCCGCCGGCTCCTCGTCCTCGGGCTTCTCCACCACGAGGGTCTCCGTGGTGAGCAGCAGCGAGGCGATGGACGCCGCGTTGGCCAGGGCCGAACGCGTGACCTTGACGGGGTCGATGACCCCGGCCGCGATCAGGTCGATGTACTCACCGGTGGCGGCGTTGTAACCGCTGCCCGGCTGCATCTCGGCGACCTTGGAGGTGACGACGTAGCCGGGCTCGCCGCCGTTCTCGGCGATCCAGCGCAGCGGCTCGACCGCGGACTTGCGGACGATGGCGACGCCGGTCCGCTCGTCACCGGTGAGGCCGAGGTCGCCCTTGAGCGCCTCCGCCGCGTGGATGAGGGCGGAGCCGCCACCGGCGACGATGCCCTCCTCGATCGCGGCGCGCGTCGCGGAGACGGCGTCCTCGATCCGGTGCTTCTTCTCCTTGAGCTCGACCTCGGTGGCCGCGCCGACCTTGATGACGCAGACGCCGCCGGCGAGCTTGGCGACCCGCTCCTGCAGCTTCTCGCGGTCCCAGTCGGAGTCGGTGCGCTCGATCTCGGCCTGCAGCTGCGCGACGCGCGCCTTGACCTCGTCGGAGCTGCCCGCGCCGTCGACGATCGTGGTGTTGTCCTTGGTGACCACGACGCGCCGGGCACGGCCCAGCACCTCGAGGCCGACCTGGTCGAGCTTGAGCCCGACCTCGGGCGCCACGACCTGACCACCGGTGAGGGTGGCGATGTCCTCCAGCATGGCCTTCCGGCGGTCGCCGAAGGCCGGGGCCTTGACGGCCACGGAGGTGAAGGTGCCGCGGATCTTGTTCACCACCAGGGTGGACAGGGCCTCGCCGTCGACGTCCTCGGCCACGATGAACAGCGTGCCGGAGGCGCCGATGACCTTCTCGAGCAGCGGCAGCAGCTCGGTCATCGAGGAGATCTTGCCCGAGTTGATGAGGATGTAGGGGTCGTCCAGGACGGCCTCCATCCGCTCGGCGTCGGTCACGAAGTACGGCGAGAGGTAGCCCTTGTCGAACTGCATGCCCTCGGTGAACTCGAGCTCGGTGCCCATCGTGTTGGACTCGTCGACGGTGATGACGCCGTCCTTGCCGACCTTGTCGAAGGCGTCGGCGATGAGCTCGCCGATGACCTCGTCGCGGGCGGAGATGGTGGCGACGCTCGCCATGTCGGAGGTGGTCTGCACCTCGCGGGCGTTCTCGCGCAGGCGCTCGACGACGGCCTCCACGGCCTTGTCGATGCCGCGCTTGAGGCCGATCGGGTTGGCCCCGGACGCGACGGCCTTGAGGCCCTCGTGCACCAGCGCCTGGGCGAGCACCGTGGCCGTCGTCGTGCCGTCACCGGCGACGTCGTTGGTCTTGGTGGCGACCTCCTTGGCGAGCTGCGCGCCGAGGTTCTCGTAGGGGTCGTCGAGCTCGACCTCACGGGCGACGGTCACGCCGTCGTTCGTGATGGTGGGGGCGCCCCACTTCTTGTCGAGGACCACGTAGCGGCCCTTCGGGCCGAGCGTGACCTTCACGGTGTTCGCGAGGGTGTCGACGCCGCGCTCGAGCGAGCGACGGGCCTCCTCGTCGAACTGGAGGATCTTTGCCATGGTCTGTTCCTCTGCTCGGCTCTACTACTTGGAGACGACGGCGAGGATGTCGCGCGCGTTCAGGAGCAGGAGCTCCTTGCCGTCGTACTTCACCTCGGTGCCGCCGTACTTGCTGAAGATGACGACGTCACCCTCGGCGACGTCGAGGGGCACGCGGTTGCCGTTGTCGTCGACGCGGCCGGGCCCGGTCGCGATGACCTTGCCCTCCTGCGGCTTCTCCTTGGCGGTGTCCGGGATGACCAGGCCGGAGGCGGTGGTCTGCTCTGCTTCGAGCGGCTGAACGAGGATGCGGTCCTCGAGCGGCTTGATCGTGGTGGCCACGTCCAAACCCCTTTCACGAGTGTGTGGGATGTTCAGGAGGAGCGGTCAGGACGTCGTCGCGGTGCCGTCCCGTCCGTTGGCACACTCCGGGGGAGAGTGCCAGTGGCGAGATTAGCACTCGCCCTGGTGGAGTGCCAGCACCGGGGACGACGAACGGGCCGGCTCCCGCAGGAGCCGACCCGTCGGGTCGTCGGTGGCCGCGGGGTGCGGCCGGGGGGCTCAGCGCACGAACTGCACGCCGGTGAGGGTCTGGCTGTACGTGCCCCAGGTGGTGCCCGTCAGCGGGGCGTAGATCCGGGTCTTGACCGTGCCGTTGGCCGGGTCGACGTCGAACATCCGCACCGGGTTGGTGACCGGGTCGTGCATGGTGGTGAGGAACGAGTAGATCTTGTTGCCGTTCCGACCGGTGTCCACGCGGGCCCGCTGCGCGAGGCCGACGTGCCCGGAGAACACCATCTTGATGTTCGGGTACTGGCTGACCAGCTGGTCGAACAGCTGCTGGCCGCTGGTGTCGCCGTAGCCCTGGTTGCTGCCGTCGATCCCGCCGCCGCCGTTCTGGTAGCTGTGGGTCGAGATCAGCACGTTGTGGTCGGGGTGGGCCGCGACGACCTTCTTGGCCCACGCCACCACGCCCGGGCGGGGGCAGAACTCCAGGCTCAGCACCATCCACTTCAGCCCGCCCGCGGTGTGGGTGGTGAAGACGTTGTCGACCTTGCCCGACTCGTAGGCGCCCGCCACCGAGCCGAAGTCGCTCGCCTTGAAGTAGCTGTTGAGCGTCGTGGTGTCGCGCTGCAGGCGGTAGGTGTTCTTGGGGTCCCGCGCGCTGCCGCCCACGCCGGTGGCCATCGTGTCGTGGTTGCCGACCGAGACGGTGTAGGGGACGCCCGCGTCCTCCAGGACGTCCATCGACCTCTTGGCCGCGGCCATCTGGCGGTGGTCGGGGGTGTCCCAGTTGACCAGGTCGCCGGTCTGGGCGACGAAGGCCAGGTTCTTCTGCTTGACCAGCCACTGGTTGCGGTTGGTCAGCCGCGGGTCGCCGCTGACGAGCACCTCGTTCTGCGTGTCCGGGACGACGGCGAAGCTGAACGCGCCGTTGGACACCGGGCTCGTCACCGGCGGCTTGGCCGGGGTGGGCGGCGGCGGGGCCGGCGTGGTGGGCGGCGGAGCACTGGTGGTGCCGGCCGGCGCCGCGTAGAAGGCGACGTTCTCGTACTTCCAGCCGGCCGCGAGCAGCGCGGACCGGTCGGCCGCACCCGCGGCGAGACGGTGCCGGGTGCCCTTGCGGAAGCGCTCGACGGGCTGCAGGCAGTCCGCCTTCACCTTCGAGACGTAGAACGTCGTGCCCTGGTCGCGGTAGCCGAACAGCTTCGCGGCCGAGACCAGCTCGGTGGTCGAGCGGGTGAAGATGTAGTCCTGCGGCAGGGAGCGGTACATCCGCTTGACCGCGACCAGCCCCGGACCCGGCTCGGTGGACGCCTTGAAGGAGACGCCCTGGTTGTCGGTGAACCCGGCGGCGGCGGCCTTGGTGGCCTCACCCGCCCACGGGGTCGTCAGGCTCGCGCCGTTGGACGGCTTGACCACCGTGTAGACCGGGTCGTCGAACGCCGAGCAGCTCGGTGCGGTGGTGGTCGGTGCGGCCGCGGCGGTCGTCGCCGGTGCCAGTGCGAACGTGGTGGTGACCAGCAGTCCTGCGGTCCCGGCTGCAGCGACGGAACGGACCCTGGCTGATCTGGTTGGTGCTTGCTGCATGTGATCGGGCTCCTAGTTGAAGAGTGCCCCCCCGAACGACTCGCCCGAAGCATAACGAAGAAGTCACGAAACGATGCACGCGCGATAACGGTCAGCGCTCGCGCGGGCCCCGGTCGGTGGTGCTGGGGGGCCCGCCACGCCTGCGGGGCGCCCCGGGACGGCGTGAGGTGTGGCCAACCTCACGCCGCCCCGGGGGCTCAGCGCACCCAGGAGACGCCGCGCACCGTGCTCGCGTAGCCGGCTCCGGTGTAGGTCTTCCGCGTCCAGGGGGCGTAGACCTTCGTCCGCAGCGTCCCGGCCTGCGTGTCGACCTCCACCAGCCGGACGGGGTTGGTCGTGTCGCTGTGCATCGCCAGCAGGTAGGAGTCGACCCGGTTGCCGTTCACCCCGCGGTCGACGCGGTGCTTGGCCGTGCCCACGTGGCCCGAGAAGACCATCCGGACGTTGGCGTAGCGCCCGACGAGGTGGTCGAACAAGTACTGCCCGGTGGTGTCGCCGTAGCCGCCCCGGGTCTGGTTGATGCCGCCCTTGCCGGTCAGGTAGGAGTGGGTCAGCACGATCACGTTGTGCTTCGGGTGGGTGCGGACGACCTCCCCCGCCCAGGACACGACGGACGTCCGCGGCCACAGCTCGAGGTTGAGCACGAGCCAGCTCGCGCCGCCGGCGGTGAACACGTGGTACGTGTTGTCGACCTTGCCGGCCTCGTAGGCGCCCTCCTGGTCCAGCGGGCCGGTGCCCAGGTAGCGGTTGAAGGTCGTCGTCCGGCGGAAGAGCACCCGGGTCCGGGCGGCGTCGCAGGCGCTGCCGCCGGGGCAGGTGGCCGCGGTGTCGTGGTTGCCGATGCTCAGCGAGGTCGGCACGCCGGCGTCGACGAGCGGCGCCAGCCCGGCGGCCGCCCGGCGGTACTGGGCGTGGTCGGAGGTGTCCCAGTTGACGACGTCCCCGGTGTGGCTGACGAAGCGGAGGTCGAGCTCGTCGCGCTGGTCCACCAGCCAGCGGCTGCGCTGGGCCAGGCGACCGTCGCCGGCCTTCAGCACCTCCTGCTGGGTGTCGGGCATGACGGCGATGCTGAACCGGGGGTCGACCGGCGCCTTCCGCAGGTAGAAGCGCACCCCCTCCTCCCGCCAGCCGGTGGCGGCGAGCGCCGCACGGTCCGCCGCGCTGGTCACGTAGCGGTGGGTGCCGCCCTTGTGGTAGCTGGTGACCCCCACCAGGCAGCTGCGCGCGACGGGGCTGGCCCAGAACGCCACGCCCTGGTCGGTGTAGCCCAGCGCGCTCACGGCGCGCCGGATCTCCGCGGCCTTCGTGCTGTAGAAGTAGTTGCCGCCGCGGGCGGACCGGTACAGCCGGTGCACCGCCACCAGGCCCGCGGCCTTCCGCGCTCCCGCCCGCACCGAGGTGTCGCGGACGGAGGTGTAGCCGGCGGCCTCGGCCTTCGTCGCGGCGGCCGCGGACGTGGTGAGCAGGCTGGCCTGGGTGGTGGGGCTGACACGCTCGCGCACGGTCGCGCCGAGGGCGGAGCAGGTGGGCGCCGCGGCCGCGGCGGCGGGCAGCGCGCCCGGGGTCGAGGACGAGCTGGTGAGGGCGGGCAGGCCGACGACGGCCAGGGCGAGCGCGAGAGCCGCAGCGCCGGGCCTCACCGCGCTCCGCGGTCGCAGGGACGAGACGTGCATGGCGGTTCTCCGCTCGCAGCCGGGGAGGGTGGTGCGCGTACCGTAACCGCTGGTTCTCAGCCTGCCCTCATCTGCAAAGGCCCGCACACGTGGCTCGTGAGCGGGATCACAGGCGCTGCGTGACCGGTCTCACACCACGGCTGTCTCAGGCGGTCCTCAGGCGACGGACGACCAGGGCGACGGCGCCGTCGGGGGTGCGCGACAGGACCAGGGTGGCCGCGCCCGGGCCCCGGGGGGCGAGCCGCCGGCGGAGCACGGCCGGGTCGACGTCGACCCCGCGCTTCTTGATCTCCAGCGTGCCCACCGCGTGCTCGCGCACCCACCGGCGCAGCGCCTTCTCCCCCGCGCCCAGCACCTCGAGCACCTCGAAGGCCGTGGCGAACGGCGTCGGGGTGAGGTCGTCGCCGGTGAGGTAGGCGATCTCCGCGTCCAGCAGGTGGGCCCCCAGCCGGCGGCCCAGCGGGGCGACGCCGCGGGCCCGGATGACCGCGCCGTCGGGCTCGTAGAGGTAGCGGCCGACCGGTCCCACCGGCAGCGGCTCCGCGGGCCGGCCGGGCGCGGGCCGCGGCACCTCCAGCCGGGCCACCTCCTCCGACGACCCGGCCAGCAGGGTGGCGACGTCGACGCCCGCCCGGGCCCCGGGGCCGGCCCACAGACCGACCTCGACGGTGCCGCCGTCGTGGGTCACCCACTCGGCCTCGGCGCCGGGGGGCACCAGGGTGTGCGGCAGGGCGGGTCCGAGCTTGACCCCGGCCACCCGGTCCCCGGCCAGCAGTGCCGTGACGAGGTCCCAGGACGGGCTGAAGTCGGCGGCCCGCCAGAGCCGGCCGCTGCCGGTGCGGCGGGCCGGGTCGCAGAAGGCGGCGGTGCCCGGGGTGAGCAGCTCGGCGGCGACCTCCTCCGCGTCGGCGCAGAGCACCCGGCCCCGCTCCCCCAGGTTGGCCGCGGCCACCGCCGCCGTGCCCGGGTCGCGCTCGACGGCCACCACCTCCAGGCCGGCGTCGGCGAAGGCCAGCGCGTCGGTGCCGATGCCGCAGCCGAGGTCCACCACCCGGGTGGCGCCGGCGGCCACCAGCCGCGCGGCGTGGTGGGCGGCGACGGCCGGCCGGGTCGCCTGCTCCAGCCCGTCGCGGGTGTAGAAGAGCGTGGTGGCCCGCTCGCCGAACTTCGTCCGGGCCCGGCGGCGCAGCGACGCCTGGTGCAGGGCGGCCGCGGCGACCTCGGGACCGTGCGCGGCCCGCAGCCGGGTGGCGGCGGCCAGCCCGTCGGGGTCCGGCTCGGCCGCGGCGTCCGCGAGCGCCTCGGGGGTCAGCCCGAAGGGCAGGGCGGGTGCGCTCACCCCGGCATCATCCCCCGGGGCGGACGGCGCGGCCCTACAGCAGGATGGTCTCGACCGGCAGCGAGGAGTCGGCGCCGATGTCCAGGGACGACGGCCGGCCGCCGGCGCTGACCACCGCGGAGCCCAGCACCGCGATCATGGCGCCGTTGTCGGTGCACAGGGCCGGCCGCGGGGTGCGCAGCTCGATGCCGTGCGCCGCCGTCCGATCCTCCAGCAGGGCGCGCAGCCGGCGGTTGGCCGCCACCCCACCGCCGATGAGCAGCGCCGGGGTGTCGGTGGCCAGGCACGCGTCGACGGCCTTGGCGCTCAGCACGTCGCAGACCGCTTCCTGGAAGCTCGCCGCGACGTCGGCCAGCGGCACGTCCTCGCCGTCGCGCTGCCGGGTCTCGACCCAGCGCGCCACCGCGGTCTTCACCCCCGAGAAGGAGAAGTTGAAGCGGTGCCGCTCCTGGTCCTTGCCGGCGGTCAGCCCGCGCGGGAAGGTGATGGCCCGCGGGTCGCCGGTGGCCGCGCGGTCGATGACCGGTCCGCCGGGGTAGGGCAGGCCGAGGACGCGGGCGACCTTGTCGTAGGCCTCCCCCGCCGCGTCGTCGATGGTGGAGCCGAGCTCGGTGATCGAGCGGGCCATGTCCTCCACCCGCAGCAGCGAGGTGTGCCCGCCGGAGACCAGCAGCGCGATGCACGGCTGCGGCAGCGGGCCGTGATCCAGCAGGTCGACGGCCACGTGGCCCGCGAGGTGGTTGACGCCGTAGAGCGGCTTGTCCAGGGCCAGGGCCAGCGCCTTCGCGCTGGCCAGACCCACGACGAGGGCACCCATCAGCCCGGGACCGGCGGTGACGGCGATGCCGTCCAGCTCGGACAGGTCGACGTCGGCGGCGGCGCAGGCCCGCTCCAGCGTCGGCACCATCGCCTCCAGGTGCGCGCGGCTGGCCACCTCGGGGACGACGCCGCCGAAACGGACGTGCTCCTCCACGCTGGAGGCGACCTCGTTGGCCAGCAGCTCGTGCCCGCGGACGATGCCGACGCCGGTCTCGTCGCAGGAGGACTCCAGGCCCAGGATCAGCGGACCGGTCACGGGTGCTCCTCGGTCTCGGCCTGGTCGGCGGGTCGGGTCTGGTCGACGGGTCGGGGCGGGTCGACGGGTCGGGGCCGGGCGGCGTCCTGCGCGCGCTCGGCCTCCTCCTCACGGCGTTGGGCGGCGTGGCGCCGCGGCCAGTCCTCGAGGTCGTAGAGCTTGAGGATCAGCGCGTCCTGGCCGGGGCCGTAGTAGTCGCGGCGGGCGGTCAGCTGCTCGAAGCCGAGGCGCTGGTACAGCCCGATCGCGGCCTCGTTGTCGTAGTCGACCTCCAGCAGCACCGCGCGGGCGCCGAGGTGCCGGACGGCCTCCAGACCCGCGGTGACCAGGGCGGTGCCCAGCCCGGCCCGCCGCTGGCCCGGGGCGACGACGAGGCGGTGCAGGTCGGCGTGCTCGCCGGTGGTGCGGAAGGCGACGACGCCCAGCACCTGCTCGGCGCGGGCGAGCAGCACGGTGCGGCCCTCGCCCAGCAGCTCGCCGGCCCAGCTGCGCTCGCTCCACTGCTCGGCCTCGGGGAAGCCGGCGCGCTCCAGCGCCAGCACCGCCGGCAGGTCGTCGCGCCGGGCGGGGGTGATGCTCACCGTGCCGGTGCGGACGCTCACCGCGGCCCCCGCGGCAGCAGGACCGACTTGCGCCGGGTGGGCTCGGCCGCGTCCGGGCGGCGCAGGTAGAGGGGCTCGCGGCCGGCGTCGGGGAGGTCGGGGCCGTGCGCGGCCAGCACGCCGGCGTCGAGGGTCCGGGGGCCGAGGACGCCGTCGAGGAGGTCGGGGTAGAGGTCGGCGGCCGGACCGACGACCGGCAGCCGGGGCACCTCGCCGGGCGCGCTGACCCGGGGCCCTTCGACGCGGGTGCCGTCGGCGTCGTAGCGGGCCCAGTAGACCTCGCGCCGGCGCGCATCGGTGGCGACGACGAAGGCCCGGCCGACGTCGTCGGCGTCGCGGTGCTCGAGGACGTGCTGGCGGGCCAGCACGTCGAGGCTGCAGACGCCCCGCCAGGGCCGGCGGAGCGCGCTGGCCAGCACCTGCGCGGTGACGATGCCCACGCGCAGCCCGGTGAACGGTCCCGGGCCCAGCCCGACGACGAGCTGGTCGACGTCGGCCGGCCGCAGCCCGGCGTCGGCCAGGCAGCGCTGGACCAGCGGGGTGAGCTGCTCGACGTGGGCGCGCCGGTCGGCCACGCCGGCCGTGCCCAGCACCTCCCCGCCCCGGGCGAGGCCGACGGCGACGGTGGTGGAGGTGTCGAGCGCCAGCACCAGCGGCTCAGCCACGGTGGCCCCGCAGCGCGTGCAGGTCGACGCCGGCCCAGCGGGGGCCGACGCCGTGCAGGGCGACCAGCCGCAGGTCGTCGTCGGCGTCGGGCGCGGGCCGGACGACGACGTCGACCTCCAGCCGGTCCTCGGCCAGGCCCTCGGCCAGCCCGGCGCCCCACTCGACGACGGTGACGGCGTCGGCCAGCGTGGCGTCGAGGTCGAGGTCGTCGAGCTCCTCGGCGCTGTGCAGCCGGTAGGCGTCGACGTGCACCAGCGCGGGCCCGTCGCCGCGCGCGGGGTGGATCCGGGAGAGCACGAAGGTGGGCGAGATCACCGGCCCGGCGGTGTCGAGGCCGCGGCCGATGCCCTGGGTGAGGGTCGTCTTGCCCGCGCCGAGGTCGCCGGTGGCGATGAGCAGGTCGCCGGGCCGCAGCAGCGCCGCCAGCCGCTCCCCCAGGTCCTGCATGGCCGGGCCGGTGGGCACGACGACGACGGCGGGCAGGTCCTTGGCCAGGATGACGCCGTGCGGCGCCGGCCGGTCGACGACGTAGCCGCGGTGCTCCCAGAAGGTGATCAGCTGGCCGAACTCCGCGCGGGCGAAGAGCTCGACGCGCCGGTGGCCGGCCCGGGCGGCCAGCTCCTCGGCGGCGTGCACGAGGGCGGAGGCGATGCCGTGCCGCTGGAAGTCGGGGTGCACCGAGACCCGGGCGAAGGTGACCAGCCCCGGTCCCGTGGGGACCACGAGCAGGGCGCCGGCCGGGCGGCCCGCCACCTCGGCGTAGACCCCCGTCCCCGAGGCCAGCGTGGCGGCGACCGACGCGGGCGTCTCGGTGATGGCGGTGGAGGGCGGGTCGAGCGGCGGCCGGGCCCCGAAGGCGGCGTGGATGACCTCGACCATCCCGGCGGCGTCGTCCTGCTCCGCCACCGAGACCACGAGTTCAGATACCGAGGTGCTCACCGGCGGACATGCTAGTGCCCCGGTCCCGACGTGGTTCTCCACGTCCGGACCGGGGCACGGTGCAGCAGGCGCCCGGGTGGGCGCGCCGGTCAGCGCTCGAAGCTGCGGCGCTGGGGGCGACGGCCCTCGTAGCCACCGGAGCGGGAGCGCGGGCCGCGCGAGCCGCGGTCGCCCGAGGGGCGGCGGTTGCTGCGCGGCGGCGCGATCAGCCGCTCGTAGTCGGCGGCGCTGACGGCCACCCCGGTCGGCCGGACGGCGCCCGTGACGTCGGCCACGGCCGCGTCCCCGGGAGCACCGGTCAGCGACTGGGGCTTGACGCCGGCCTGGGAGGTGAGCCGGGTCATCTCGCGACGCTGGTGCGGCAGCGCGAGGGTGACGACGACACCGGTGCCGCCGGCGCGGGCGGTGCGGCCGGCGCGGTGCAGGTACTCCTTGGGCCCGGCGGGCGGGTCCACCTGGAGCACGAGGCCGACCTCGTCGACGTGGATGCCGCGGGCGGCGACGTCGGTGGCCACCAGGACGGGCAGGTCGCCCTCCTTGAAGACCGAGAGGATCCGGGTACGGGCGCCCTGGGTCAGGCCGCCGTGCAGCGCCCCGGCCATGACGCCGGCGTCGCGCAGCTGCTCGGCGACGCGGTCCGCGCCGCGCTGGGTGCGGACGAAGACGACGGTGCGGCCCGGGCGGCCGGCGATCTCGGCGGTCAGGGTGGCCTTGTCGTGCGGGGCCACGTAGACCAGGTGGTGCGCCATGGTGGTGACGCTGGCCTGGCCGGAGTCGACCTCGTGGGTGACCGGGTTGCTCAGGTAGCGCTTGACCAGCCGGTCGATCGCCCCGTCGAGGGTCGCGGAGAAGAGCATCCGCTGGCCGCCGGCCGGGATCGTGTCGAGGATCTGGGTGACGGCCGGCATGAAGCCGAGGTCGGCCATGTGGTCGGCCTCGTCCAGGACGATGGTCTCGACGCGCGTCAGGTCGACGGCGTTCTGGTCCATCAGGTCGATGAGCCGGCCCGGGGTGGCGACGACGACGTCGACGCCGCGCTGGAAGGCGCGCAGCTGCGGGGTGTAGGACATGCCGCCGGCGATGAGGACCGTCGAGAGGCCGAGGGTGCGGGCCAGCGGGGTCAGCACGTCGGTGACCTGCATGGCCAGCTCGCGGGTCGGCACGAGGACCAGGCCGCGGGGGTGCTTGCTGGTGCCGCCGGCGAGCCGGGCGAGCATCGGCAGGCCGAAGGCCAGCGTCTTGCCGGAGCCGGTCTGGCCGCGGCCCAGGACGTCCCGGCCGGTCAGCGCGTCGGGGATGGTCGCGGCCTGGATCGGGAAGGGCGCGGTGATGCCGCCGGCGGTCAGCGCGCTGACCAGCGAGGGCGGGAGACCGAGGCTGGCGAAGTCGCCGTCCGTGGTCGTCGGGGTGGTGGCGGTGGGCTCGGTGATGGTCACGTGCTGGTGCTCCTGCGGGGTGTCGCTGCGGTCGAGCGGACGGGTGTCGGGCTGGGGGGTGGTGACGGGCACCTCGTCGGCGACGGCGGCCGGGGCCTCGTCGGTGACGGCCGTGGCCTCGTCGGTCACGAGGGCCTCGTCGGTGACGGCGGCCGGGGCCTCGTCGGTGACGGCCGTGGCCTCGTCGGTCACGAGGGCCTCGTCGGTGACGGCGGCCGGGGCCTCGTCGGTGACGGTCGGCGCCTCGTCGGTCAGGACGGGGGCCTCGTCGGTGACGGGGGCCTCGTCGGCGGGGGCCGGCGTCGGCTCGACGAGGACGGGTGCCTCGTCGGAGCTGGCGGCGGCAGCGGCTGCGGCGGCCGCGCGCTCCTCGCGGTGCGCCGCCGTCCGGGGACGGTCGGGGCGCTCGGTGCGCTCCGCCCGCTGCTGGGCGGAGCGCTCGTCGCGCTCCTCGAAGGCCTGACGGCGGTCGTCCCGGTTGTCCGCCGGACGCTCGCTGCGCTCGCCGTACGAGGAGCGACGGTCGTCGCGGTTGTACGCCGGACGGTCGCTGCGGTCCCCGGAGGAAGGGCGACGGTCGTCGCGGTTGTAGGCCGGACGCTCGGTCCGGTCACCGTACGAGGGGCGACGGTCGTCCCGGTTGGAGGCCGGGCGCTCGCTGCGCTCGCCGTACGAGGGCCGGCGGTCGTCACGGTTGTAGGCCGGACGCTCGGTCCGGTCGCCGTACGAGGGGCGACGGTCGTCGCGGTTCGCAGCCGGGCGACGGTCGTCACGGTTGTACGCCGGACGGTCGCCGCGGTCCCCGGAAGGGCGGCGGTCGTCCCGGTTGTAGGCCGGGCGCTCGGTCCGGTCGCCGTACGAGGGGCGACGGTCGTCGCGGTTGTACGCCGGGCGCTCGCTGCGCTCGCCGTACGAGGGGCGACGGTCGTCACGGTTGTAGGCCGGACGCTCGGTCCGGTCGCCGTACGAGGGGCGACGGTCGTCGCGGTTCGCGGCCGGGCGACGGTCGTCCCGGTTGTACGCCGGGCGCTCGCTGCGCTCGCCGTACGAGGGGCGACGGTCATCACGGTTGTACGCCGGACGCTCGGTCCGGTCGCCGTACGAGGGGCGGCGGTCGTCACGGTTGTACGCCGGACGCTCGGTCCGCTCGCCGTACGAGGGGCGACGGTCGTCACGGTTCGCGGCCGGGCGACGGTCGTCGCGGTTGTACGCCGGGCGCTCGGTCCGCTCGCCGTACGAGGGGCGACGGTCGTCCCGGCCCCCGGCGGGGCGACGGTCATCCCGGTTGTAGGCCGGACGCTCGCCGCGGTCCCCGGAGGAGGGGCGACGGTCATCCCGGTTGTACGCCGGACGCTCGGTCCGCTCGCCGTAGGAGGGGCGGCGGTCGTCGCGGTTGTAGGCGGGGCGCTCGGTGCGCTCGCCGGAGGACGAACGGCGGTCGTCCCGGCTGTAGGCCGGACGCTCGCTGCGCTCACCCGAGGGGCGGCGGTCGTCGCGGCCCTCGCGACGGGGGGTGGGGCCGGACTGGCCGCCGCGGCGACGGGGGTCGTGACCCCGGTCCTTCCGCTCGGCAGCGCTCCAGCGCTTCTTCTCCGTGCCGTCCGCCTTGCGGCTCTTGGGCGCGGGCGTGCTCTTGGCAGGCATGCATCTCACTTCTGTCCGGCGGTGCGGACCTTGGCTCAGGCACGTCAACGCCCGAACCATCGCAAGATGTGGTGGGAAGACGAGCCTCGGTGCGCCGCTCCGTCGTGGAGCGCGCGATGGGCATGGCCGGCAAACGGCCAGAAGAACAAGACTACCATCCGGACGGCGGCTCCCCGACCACCCGAGCTCTGCGATGATCCCCGGCCCTCGCGGACCCGGGATCAGCCGAAGCGCCGGCGGACCCGCTCGACCAGCTGGTCGATCACCTGGTCGAACACCGCGTGGTGCTCGAGAATTCCCATGTGCCCGCAGTCGGCCACCCGGCGGGTGTCGGCGTCGGGCAGCAGCTCGACGATCGCGTCCGTGCGGGTGACCGGGGTGATCAGGTCGTCCTCGCCGCCCACGACGGCGGTCTCGACCGTGCTCAGCACCGAGAAGGCCGCGTACTCGTCGAGCTCGGCGAAGCCCGGGTAGAAGTCGGCGACCACCTCGAGCGAGGTCTGGGCGAGCATGTCGGACATGAACTCGACGTAGCTGACGGGGACGTCGGAGCCGAAGGCCATCGCCCGGGTGACGACGTGGCTGAGGTCCGAGCCCGCCCGGCGGCCCCGCTCGACCAGCTCGGGCGCCTTGTTGAGCGCGGCCAGCAGCGGCGGCGCCGCCCGGGAGAAGACCCGGCCCGGGAGCCCGCGGACCGGGGAGTAGTCGGCCATCTCCCCCGCCGCGGTGGAGAAGAGCGCGACCCCGCGGACCCGGTCGCCGAACAGCTCCGGCCGCTCCTGCGCGAGGTGCATGATCGTCATGCCGCCCATCGAGTGCCCCACCAGCACCACCGGCCCCGGGCCGGCCACCTCCTCGAGCACCTGGAACAGGTCCTCCGCCAGCTGGGGGACGCGGCAGCGGGCGACGTCGGAGCGCCCCGAGCGGCCGTGCGATCGCTGGTCGTAGAGGACCGTGCGGACGCGTCCGCGCAGGTGCAGGCGCTGGAAGTGCCAGCAGTCCAGGCTCAGCGCGTAGCCGTGCACGAGGACGACGGTGAGGTCGTCGGGCGCGCCTCCGGCCACCTCGTCCACCTCGGTGTGCAGCACGACGCCGTCGGGGGTGAGCACGTCGGGACCGGGCGCGCGCAGGGAGAAGAAGGGCGGCTCCTCCTCGCCGCGCTGCTCCTCGACCTCGTGGCGCTCGTAGATCCGCCGCGTGACCAGGCGGCGCTCCAGCTGCAGGCCGGCCGCGACGCCGCCCGCGGCCAGCGCCGCGAGCCCGGCCAGCAGACCGGCGCCCGTGGCCAGCCGGCCCGGGGTGACCAGCGGAGCGGTCCGCCGCGGCGGGGCCGCCAGCCGGGCCAGCAGCGCGGCGGGCCCGCTGGCCGGCAGCACCGGCCGCAGTCCTCGCCGGCCGGGCGGACGCCGCGGCGGGAGGACGGCCATCAAGCGGCCCCGCCCCGGTACCGCCGGGGGACCCGCTCCCCCACCCGGGTGACGATCTCGTAGCCGATGGTCCCGCACCAGTCCGCCCACGCGGCCGCGGTCGGCTCCCCGTCGGTCCCCGGCCCGAAGAGGACGACCTCGTCGCCGGTCGCGGCGGGGCCCGGCAGCTCGACGACCAGCTGGTCCATGCAGACGCGGCCGCGGACCGGCGCCCGGCCGGCGCTGGACTGCACCTGCGCCACGCCGCTCGCGTGCCGCGGCACCCCGTCGGCGTAGCCGAGGGGCACCAGGCCGACGGTCACCGGGCGGTCGGCCACCCACGTCCAGCCGTAGGACACCCCGGCTCCCGCGGCGAGGTCCTTGACCTGCACCAGCTGGGCCCGGAGCGTCATCGCCGGCCGCAGCACCAGCCCGGCCCGCGCCGCGATCCCGGGCGCCGGGTCGACGCCGTAGCTGGCGATGCCCACCCGCACGAGGTCGTAGCGGGCCTCCGGCACCACCAGCGCGGCTGCCGAGTTGGCCAGGTGGCGCAGCCGGGGCTCCAGGCCGGCCACCCGGGCGCGGGCGTAGGCGTCGTCGAAGGCCGCGACCTGCAGCGGGACCGACGGGTGGCCCGGCTCGTCCGCGGCGGCCAGGTGCGACCAGATGGCCACGACCTCCAGCGCTCCCGCCGCCTCGGCCTCCGCCGCCGCCGCGCACAGCCCGTCCCAGGCCGCGGCGGGCGCGCCGTTGCGGGAGAGCCCGGTGTCGATCTTGAGGTGCACCCGCGCGGGCTGCTCGACGGTGGCGGCCGCGCCCACCAGCCGGCTGACCTGCTCGGCGGTCGACACCGAGACGTCGACGCCGGCGGCGACCAGCGGCGTCAGGTCCTCGTCCACGCCGTACAGCCAGGCGAGCACGGGCCCGGTGTCCCCGCCCTCGCGCAGCGCGAGCGCCTCCGCCGGCGTGGCGACCCCCAGCCAGCCGGCGCCGGCGGCCCGGGCCGCACGCGCGCAGGGCAGCATCCCGTGCCCGTAGCCGTCGGCCTTGACGACGACCATCACCGCGGCCGGAGCCACGAGGTCGACGAGGGCGGCCACGTTGGCGGCCACCGCGTCGAGGTCGACGTCGGCGCTCGCCGTCATCGGGTCGATCCGCGCGGTCACGGACGGACCCCCAGCGCGCGGGCGCGGGCCTCGAGCCGGCCCACCGTCTCGGGCAGCCGCTCCGCCAGCGCGTGCGGCGGCAGCGGACCGGGGTGGGTGCGGGCGGCGACGGCCTGCACCGACGCCCCGAGCAGCCCCGCCCGCCACGCCGGCAGCCCGGCGGCCAGCAGCGTCGCGCAGATGCCGCCGAGGACGTCGCCGGAGCCGGCCCGGGCCGTCCAGGCAGGACCGGGCACCGCCACCCCGACCCAGCCGTGCTCCGGGCTGGCGACCAGCTGGCTGGCGCCCTTGAGCAGGACGGTCGCCCCGGTCCGCGCCGCGGCCGCGCGGACGGCCCGCAAGGGGTCCTCCTCGACCCAGCCCCGTTCGCGGTCCAGCAGCCGGGCCAGCTCGCCCGCGTGCGGGGTGAGCAGCCAGCTCGCGGGCAGGTGGTCCGGGAGGAACCGGAGGCCGTCGGCGTCGACCACGGCGGGCAGGCCGGTGTCCAGGGCCGCCGCGACGACGTCCGCGCCGTCGGGGCGGTCGCCCCAGCCGGAGCCCAGCAGGTGCGCCTGCACCCGGCCCGGGGAGAAGACGACGTCGGGCAGCCGGCGCCGGACCAGCTCGGCGGGCCGGTCGGCGCCGAGGAAGCGGACCATCCCGGCGCCCGCGTGCACCGCGCCGGTGGTGGAGAGTACGCCGGCGCCCGGGTACTGGTCGGAGCCGGCGTCCAGGCCGACGACCCCGCGGGCGTACTTGTCGCTGGCGGCGCCCGGGTAGGGCCAGCCGAGGGCCAGGTCGTCGTCCTCGAGGGCGTGCAGCCACCCCGGCGCGGTGGTGTCCGCGGCCTCCAGGCCGATGTCGACGCGTTCGACCACCCCGCAGCGGCCGCGGGCGGGCTCCAGCAGGTGGCAGGCCTTGTGCACGCCGAAGGTCACCGTGCGGTCGGCGCAGAACGCCGCCCCGGCGACGGCCCCGGTGTCGGCGTCGACCCCGGAGGGCAGGTCGACGGCCACCAGGGGCCAGCCATCCTCCGCCACCGCCTCCGCCAGCCGGGCGACCGGCTCCGGGAGCCCCGGCCGGCCGCCGATGCCCAGGACGCCGTCGACGACGAGGGTGACGGGGCCGCTCAGCCGGCCGTCTTCGGGCAGGTCGACGACCCGGCCGCCGGCGGCGAGCAGCGCCGCGAGCCCGGCCGCGTGCGGGCGGCCCAGGCAGCGGACGGCGCGGACCGCCACCCCGCGGGCGGCCAGCCGGGCGCCGGCGAACAGGGCGTCGCCGCCGTTGTTCCCCGGGCCCACGAGCAGCGTCACCGCCGTGCCGTACAGGTGCCCGGCCCGGTGCCGGAGCTCGGCCGCCAGCACCGCGGCCAGGCCGGCGGCGGCCCGCTGCATCAAGGCGTCGTCGCCGGTGCTGATCATGGTCCGGCGCTCCAGCTCGCGCACGGCGTCCGCGGTCGCGGCGGTGATCATCGCGCCCTCCTGGTGGCGATCATGGTGCTGCTGGTGGCCAGCGGCGTCCTGGTGCTGACCACGCCGGTGATCATGGTCAGGCCTCGCAGACGACGACGGCGGAGGCGATCCCGGCGTCGTGGGAGAGGGAGACGTGGATGCTGGCCACGCCCAGCGCGGCCGCCCGCGCCGCGACGGTGCCGGTGACGACGAAGGACGGCCGCCCGCTGGCGTCGGTGACCACCTCGGCGTCCAGCCAGGACATCCCCGACGGCGCCCCGAGGGCCTTGGCCAGCGCCTCCTTGGCGGCGAAGCGCGCGGCTTGCGAGGCCACCGGGCGCTCGGCCTCGGCGGGGGTGAACAGCCGCCGGACCAGGCCGGGCCGGCGCTGCACGGCGGCGGCGAAGCGGCCCACGTCGCACACGTCGATGCCCAGGCCCACGATCACGGCGCGGTCCCGGCCGGGTCCCGGGGGCGGCCCCGGCGGACGGGGCTCACTCGACGGTGACCGACTTGGCGAGGTTGCGCGGCTGGTCGACGTCGTGGCCCTTGCGGGTGGCCAGCTCGCAGGCGAAGACCTGGAGCGGCACCGTCGCGACCAGCGGCTGCAGCAGCGTCGAGACCTTGGGGAGCCGGATCAGCACGTCGGCGTAGGGCACGACGTCGGTGTCGTCGTGCTCGGCCAGCACGATCGTCCGGGCCCCGCGGGCGCGCACCTCCTGCAGGTTGGACAGCACCTTGGCGTGCAGCTGGTCCCGGCCCTTGGGCGGCACGACCGCGAACACGGGCAGCGCGTCCTCCAGCAGGGCGATGGGCCCGTGCTTGAGCTCGCCGGCGGCGAAGCCCTCGGCGTGGATGTAGGCCAGCTCCTTGAGCTTGAGCGCGCCCTCCAGGGCCACCGGGTAGCCGACGTGCCGGCCCAGGAACAGCACCGACGGCGCGTCGGCGAACTCCCCGGCCAGGTCCAGCACCGGCCCGATGGCCTCCAGCACCTCGGTGATGGCGGCCGGCATGGCCTGCAGCTCGGCCATCGTGGCCGCGATCTCGTCGCCGAACTTCGTGCCGCGGACCTGGGCCAGGTAGAGCCCCAGCAGGTAGCAGGCGACCAGCTGGGTGAGGAAGCCCTTGGTGGAGGCGACGCCGATCTCGGGGCCGGCGTGGGTGTAGATGACGGCGTCGGCCTCCCGGGGGATGGTCGAGCCGTTGGTGTTGCAGACGGCGAGCACCCGGGCCTTCTGCTCCTGCGCGTGCCGGATGGCCATCAGGGTGTCGGCGGTCTCGCCGGACTGGCTGATGGCGACGACCAGCGTCGTCGGTCCGACGATCGGGTCGCGGTAGCGGAACTCGCTGGCCAGCTCCACCTCGCAGGGGATCCGCGTCCAGTGCTCGATGGCGTACTTGGCCACCATCCCGGCGTAGAAGGCGGTGCCGCAGGCGATGACGACGATCTTGTCGATGCTGCGCAGCTCGTTCTCGGTGATCCGCATCTCGTCCAGCACCAGCCGCGAGCTCTCGTCGTAGCGGCCCAGCAGGGTGTCGGCCACCGCGCGCGGCTGCTCGTAGATCTCCTTGCGCATGAACCAGTCGTAGCCGCCCTTCTCGGCGGCGGAGAGGTCCCAGTCGACGTGGAAGGGCCGGACGACGGCCGGACGGCCGTCGAAGCCGGTGACCTCGACGGTGCCGGCGGTGATCCGCACGACCTGGTCCTGGCCCAGCTCGACGGCCTCGCGGGTGTGCTCGATGAAGGCGGCGACGTCGGAGGCGACGAAGTTCTCGCCCTCCCCCACCCCGACCACCAGCGGGGAGTTGCGGCGGGCGGCGACGACGGCGGTCTCGTCGTGGCTGTCGACGGCGACGAGGGTGAAGGTGCCCTCCAGCCGGACGCAGACCGCGCGCATCGCGTCGTCCAGCCGGGCCCCGGCCGTGACGGCGCGGCCCAGCAGGTGCCCGACGACCTCGGTGTCGGTCTCGGACGCCATGGTGACGCCCTCGGCCTCCAGCTCGGCGCGCAGCGTCACGTAGTTCTCGATGATGCCGTTGTGGACCACGGCCACCCGGCCGTCCGCGCTCACGTGCGGGTGGGCGTTGACGTCGTTGGGCGCCCCGTGGGTGGCCCAGCGGGTGTGCCCGATGCCGACCCCGTCGGCCGGCACCGGGTGCTCGGCCAGCTCCTTCTCGAGGTTGGCGAGCTTGCCCGCCTTCTTCGCCACCCGCAGCGTCCCCTCGGCCACCACGGCCACGCCGGCGGAGTCGTAGCCGCGGTACTCCAGGCGCCGCAGGCCGTGCACGACGACCTCCACGGCGGGCTGCGGGCCCACGTAGCCGACGATTCCGCACATGGGGGGAACCCTACCGGCCGGGGCCCCGGCCGACGCGGCCGTGACACGGGCGGGGCGCCCGGCCGCGGAGCCGTTAGATTCGTCCTGTGCCGGTGGACGCCCAGGTGTGGGGACCCTACGTGGAGCGCAGCCGGGACGACTGGGCCGCGCTCGCCGAGTCCACCGCGGCCGGCCTCGACGCCGACGCCCTCGAGCGGGTCCGCGGCCTCGGCGACCCGACCAGCCTGCTCGACGTGCGCGAGGTCTACGTGCCGCTGAGCCGGCTGCTCACCCGCTACGTCCTGCACACCGGCGAGCTGCACCGCTCGTCCAACGAGTTCCTGCGGCTCTCGGTGGACCGGACGCCCTTCGTCATCGGGATCGCCGGCTCGGTCGCGGTCGGGAAGTCGACGACGGCGCGGCTGCTGCGCGAGCTGCTCGCCGCCTGGCCCGAGCACCCCCGCGTCAGCCTCGTCACCACCGACGGCTTCCTGCTGCCCAACGCCGAGCTGGAGCGCCGCGGGCTGATGCACCGCAAGGGCTTCCCGGAGTCCTACGACCGCCGCGCCCTGCTGCGCTTCGTCATGGACGTGAAGTCGGGCAAGGAGGAGGTGGCGGCCCCGGTCTACAGCCACCTCGTCTACGACATCGTCCCCGACGAGCAGGTGGTGGTGCGCCGCCCCGACATCGTCATCATCGAGGGCCTCAACGTCCTGCAGCCGGCCCGCGTGCGCGGGGACGGCACCACCGGCCTCGCCGTCAGCGACTTCTTCGACTTCTCCGTCTACGTCGACGCCGACCCCGACGACATCCGCGCCTGGTACGTGCAGCGCTTCCTGTCGCTGCGCGAGACCGCCTTCCGCGACCCGCGCTCCTACTTCACCCGCTACGGCGAGCTGACCGTGGAGCAGGCGGTGCGGCAGGCCGAGGGCGTGTGGGACACGATCAACGGCCCGAACCTCGTGCAGAACATCCGCCCCACCCGCGGCCGGGCGACGGCGATCCTGCGCAAGGACCCCGACCACCACGTCCGCTGGGTCCGCATCCGCAAGGTCTGAGACCGCCTCCGGGAGAGCGCCGGGGGTGTGACGTATCAGGGCGCGGTCCCACCGCTCCTGGGGGGCAGACGGTCGGACCGGGGCGCGAGGGGACGTCCTGCGCGCGTTCTGGGGGGCGCCCCGGTCCCTCCGTCGACGACCCGCGGGGAGGGTCGGCACGTCGGAGGTGCGTCCGTGACGGGGAGAGCGGGCGCACCCCTCGACGGGCTCGGGGAGCAGGGTACGGGCTCGGGGAGCGGGGTACGGGGGTCCGGGCTCAGAGGGCGAGCGAGGACTTCACGACGTCGGCCAGCCGGTGGGCCACGTCGTTGGCCTGGTCGTAGGTCGTGGCCTCGACCATCACCCGGACCAGCGATTCGGTGCCCGAGGGGCGGAGCAGCACCCGGCCGGAGTCGCCCAGCTCGGCCGAGGCCTCCGCCACGGCCGCGGTCAGCACCGGGTCGGTGTCCGTGCGGTTCTTGTCCACCCCGGGGACGTTCACCAGGACCTGCGGCAGCCGCGTCATCACCGAGGCCAGCTCGGCCAGCGACTGGCCCGAGGTGGCCATCCGGCTCATCAGGTGCAGGCCGGTGAGCACGCCGTCGCCGGTGGTCGCGTGCTCCATCATCACGACGTGCCCGGACTGCTCGCCGCCCAGGAAGAAGCCCCCGCTGCGCATCGACTCCAGCACGTAGCGGTCCCCGACGCGGGTCTGGTCGACGGTGATGCCGTGCGCCCGCATGGCCTGGACGAAGCCGAGGTTGCTCATCACGGTGGCCACGACGGTGTCGTGCTTCAGCCGGCCGTCCTCGCGCAGGGCCAGGGCCAGGACGGCGAGGATCTGGTCGCCGTCGACCATCCGGCCGGCGGCGTCGACGGCCAGGCAGCGGTCGGCGTCGCCGTCCAGGGCGATGCCGAGGTCGGCGCCGGTGGCCACGACGGTCTCCCGCAGGGAGTCCATGTGCGTGGAGCCGCAGTTCTCGTTGATGTTGAGGCCGTCCGGCGTCGCGTGGATGCGGACCACCTCGGCGCCCTGGGCCTCGAACGCGGCCGGTCCGGCCACGGAGGCGGCGCCGTTGGCGCAGTCGACGACGACCTTGATGCCCTCGAGGCTGACGGGGCCGCCGACGCTGCCCACCAGGTGGGCGACGTAGGTCTCGAGCAGGGAGAGGTCCTCGGTGACGCGGCCGACGCCGCCGCCGGTGGGCCGGGGCCAGTCGTCGCCGAGGCGCTGCTCGATGGCGTCCTCGAGCCTGTCGTCCAGCTTCGCGCCGCCGCGGGCGAAGAACTTGATGCCGTTGTCCGGCATCGGGTTGTGGCTGGCGGAGAGCATCACGCCGAAGTCGACGCCGAGGGCGCCGGTCAGGTAGGCCACACCCGGGGTCGGCACGACGCCGACGCGGAGCACGTCCACGCCGGCGCTGGCCAGGCCGGCGACGACCGCGGCCTCCAGGAACTCCCCGGAGGCTCGCGGGTCACGCCCGACGACGGCGCGCGGCCGCGGCCCGGTGGTCTCGTCAGCCTCGACGAGCACGTGGGCCGCCGCCACCGAGAGCTGCAGGGCCAGCTCCGCGGTCAACGCGTCGTTGGCCCGGCCCCGGACACCGTCGGTACCGAACAGGCGACCCATGCAGGGACCGCCGGGTCAGCGCTTGCTGTACTGCGGAGCCTTGCGGGCCTTCTTCAGACCGGCCTTCTTGCGCTCCTTGATGCGGGAGTCGCGGGTCAGCATCCCGGCCTTCTTCAGCGACGGGCGGCTGGCCTCCTCGTCGACGGAGTTGAGGCACCGGGCGATGCCGAGGCGCAGGGCGCCGGCCTGACCGGTGACGCCGCCGCCGTGGATGCGGGCGATGACGTCGTAGGAGCCGGGGACCGCCGCGGTCGAGAAGGGCTCGGCGACGATCTGCTGGTGCACCTTGTTGGGGAAGTAGTCCTCGAGGGTGCGGCCGTTGATGACCCACTGGCCGTTGCCCGGCACGATGCGGACGCGGGCGATGGCCTCCTTGCGGCGGCCGGTGGCGCCGGCGGGGGCGACCACGGCCGGGCGGCCGGAGGGCCCGAAGGACGTCTGCGCGGCGGCCTCCGAACGGTAGGCGATCTCGCGGTCCTCCTCGACGAAGGGCGCGACCTCGTCGGGGGTGGTCTCGGTGACGGTGTCAGACACTGGTGATTCCCTTGGCTCTTCGGTCGCTACTACTGGGCGATCTGGGTGATCTGGTACGGCTGCGGCTGCTGCGCCGTGTGCGGGTGCTCCGGGCCGGAGTAGACCTTCAGCTTCTTGATGAGCTGACGGCTCAGCCGGTTCTTGGGCAGCATGCCCCAGACGGCGAGCTCCACGACCTGGCGCGGGTCCTTGGCGAGCAGGTCGCCGGCCGCGACCGAGGTCAGACCGCCGGGACGCCCGGAGTGCCGGTGGTAGAACTTGTCGGTCCGCTTGGCACCGCCCAGGGCGATCTTCGACGCGTTGACCACGACGACGAAGTCCCCGCCGTCGACGTGCGGGGCGAACGTCGCCTTGTGCTTGCCGCGCAGCAGCGTCGCGGCCGTGACCGCGAGACGGCCGAGGACGATGTCCTCGGCGTCGATGACATGCCAAGACCTGGTGATCTCGCCCGGCTTGGGACTGTACGTAGACACGGTCGTGACCAGCTTCCGTTGTGTTCGAGAGGTGGATCGTCGTTCGAGAGGTGCTTGCCCTGCTGCCCTGGCGCACGGTCGGACAACACGCACGCGGGCAACAGCGAGCCAGACTACCGCCGCCCCGGGGAGGGGTCAAAACAGGCGGTGCCGCCCGCTGGCGCAGAGGGCCCGGCAGGTGTCGTGGATCATAGTCCCCCGGCTCGCTGGGGCCCTGGAGGCACGGCTAGGTTGTCGCCATGACTGATTCGCTCACCATTCGCGACAACCGGACCGGGCGGGAGTTCGAGGTAGCGATCACGGATGGAACCATCCGGGCCGCCGATCTCAAGCAGATCGCCGTCGACGGAGAGCCGGGGCTCGCGACCTACGACCCGGGGTTCGTCAACACCGCGTCCTGCCGCAGCGCCGTCACCTACATCGACGGCGACGCCGGCATCCTCGAGTACCGGGGCTACCCGATCGAGCAGCTGGCCGAGCAGTCGACCTTCCTCGAGGTCGCCTACCTCCTCCTCAACGGCGAGCTGCCCACCACCGAGCAGCTCGAGCAGTGGACGCACGACATCACCTACCACACCTTCCTGCACGAGAACGTGAAGCAGCTGATCGAGGGCTTCCGCTACGACGCGCACCCGATGGGCATGCTGATGGCCTCGGTGAGCGCGCTGTCGACCTTCTACCCCGACGCCCGCAACATCCACGACGCCGACAACCGGAAGCTGCAGATCGCCCGGCTGATCGCCAAGATGCCGACGCTCGGCGCCTTCGCCTACCGCCACCAGCTCGGCAAGCCCTACGTCTACCCGGACAACCGGCTCTCCTACACCGAGAACTTCCTCGCCATGCTGTTCAAGATGAGCGAGCCGAGCTACGAGGCCGACCCGCGCCTGGTCAAGGCCCTCGACGTGCTGCTGATCCTGCACGCCGACCACGAGCAGAACTGCTCGACCAACGCGGTGCGCTCGGTCGGCTCTTCCGAGGTCGACCCCTACTCCGCCGTCGGCGCCGGCATCGGGGCCCTCTTCGGCCCGCTGCACGGCGGGGCGAACGAGGCGGTGCTCGCGATGCTGCGGCGGATCGGCACCACCGACAACATCCCCGCGTTCATCGAGGGGGTGAAGGAGGGCAAGGAGAAGCTGATGGGCTTCGGCCACCGGGTCTACAAGAACTACGACCCGCGCGCCAAGATCATCAAGAAGGCCGCCGACGACGTCTTCGCCGTCACCGGGGTCAACCCCCTGCTCGAGATCGCGCTGGAGCTGGAGAAGATCGCGCTGGAGGACGAGTACTTCGTCAAGCGCAAGCTCTACCCCAACGTCGACTTCTACTCCGGGCTGATCTACGAGGCCCTGCAGTTCCCGCCCGAGATGTTCACCGTCCTCTTCGCCATCGGCCGCACGCCCGGCTGGCTGGCCCAGTGGTCGGAGCTCGTGCAGGACAAGGAGCAGAAGATCGCCCGGCCGAAGCAGATCTACACCGGCCACCGCACGCGGGACTTCATCCCGATCTCCGAGCGCTGACCCGCGCGGGGGCGCTCAGACCTTCACGGCCAGAGCCCCGGAGGGACGACGGAAGACCCCGTCGTCCCTCCGGGGCTCTGCCCGTGGGGGCGGCGCCCCCTCGACGCCCGTGACCGCCGCTCGTCACCGAGCTGCATCCCGGCCCCGGGTACCGCCGAAACCTGCCGGTCCCGGGGCTGGTGCGCGCCCGGCCGCTACGCTCCGCTCTTCCAGGAAGGAGGCGCCCGTGAAGGTCGTCTACAACAGCTTCAACGGCCGCTACGCCGACAACCCGCGGGCCGTCTTCGAGGGCCTGCGGCGGCGCCGACCGGGCCTGGAGCACGTGTGGCTCGCCGACCCGCGCCACCTCGCGGGCTTCCCGTCCGACGTCACCACGGTGCCCATCCGCAGCGCCGAGGCCGTGGCGACGCTGGAGTCCGCCGACGTCCTGGTGTCCAACACCCACACCGACCTCGACCCCTGGACCAAGCAGCCCGGGCAGGTCTACCTGCAGACCTGGCACGGCACGCCGCTCAAGCGGATCCACCGCTCCGCCCTCAGCCATCCCGCGCCGGCGCTGATGGACGCGCTCGACGTCGAGATCCGGCGCTGGGACCACCTCATCTCCCCCAGCCCGGCCGCGACGACGCTGCTGCGCTCGGCCTTCGGCTACACCGGCTCGGTGCTGGAGACCGGCTACCCCCGCAACGACCAGCTGACCGGCCCCGGCGTCGAGGAGCGGCGGGCCCGGGCCCGCGCCCGCCTGGGCCTGTCCGCGGCCTCCCCCGTCGTGCTCTGGGCGCCCACCTGGCGCGACGACGACGTCGATGACGACGACGCCCCGGACGGCCTGGACGCGGGCGCGCTCGCCGAGCACCTCGGTCCCGACGCCGTCGTGCTGGTCCGCCGGCACTACTACCTCGGCGACCGGCCCGCCCGGTCCCCCCACCCGCAGGTCCGCGACCTGAGCAGCCACCCCGACATCGGCGAGCTGCACCTGGCCGCCGACGTGCTCGTCACCGACTACTCGTCCTCGATCTTCGACTTCGTCGTGACCGGCCGTCCGGTCGTGGTCTACGCCTACGACCTCGAGCACTTCCGCGACCGGCTCCGCGGGTTCACCCTCGACCTGGAGACCGAGCTGCCCGGCCCCGTCGTCCAGGACCAGGACGTCCTGGCCGAGGTGCTGGCCGAGCTGCCCGCCCTGCAGGTGGCCTGGGCCGAGCGCTACGCCGCCTTCCGGGAGCGCTTCTGCTCCCTCGAGGACGGCCGGGCCACCGACCGCGTCGTCGAGGCCCTCTGGCCCGCCGACGCACCCGCTCAGCGGGCCCGCTCGACCCGCCTCTCGTCCCAGACGGGCTGATCGGCCTCGTAGACCCCGCCGTCGCTGCCGAAGACCAGGAACCGGTCGAAGCCGCGGGCGAACCACCGGTCGTGGGTGACCGCGACGACGGTGCCCTCGAAGGAGTCCATGCCCTGCTCCAGGGCCTCGGCCGACTCGAGGTCGAGGTTGTCGGTGGGCTCGTCGAGCAGCAGCAGCGTCGCCCCGGACAGCTCCAGCAGCAGGATCTGGAAGCGCGCCTGCTGGCCGCCGGAGAGGGAGTCGAAGCGCTGCTCGGCGGCGCCGGCCAGCTCGTAGCGGTCGAGCTTGCGCGAGGCGAGCTCGCGGCCCATCCCCGCCCGGCCCATCCCGTTCGGCCCGGTGTCGCCGCGGTGCAGGATCTCCAGCAGCGTCCTCCCCACCAGCTCGGGGTGGTGGTGGGTCTGGGCGAACCAGCCCGGCCGGACCCGGGCGCCCAGCCGGGCCGTCCCGGTGTGGGCCACCGGGGCGATGTCGAGGCTGCCGACGGGCTGGTGCTCGACGTCGGGGTCGGTCCCGCCGCGGGCCAGCAGCCGCAGGAAGTGGGACTTCCCGGACCCGTTGGAGCCGAGCACGCCCACCCGGTCGCCGAACCAGATCTCGGTGCTGAACGGCCTCATCAGCCCGGTCAGCTCGAGGTCGTCGACGACGACGGCCCGCTTGCCGGTCCGCCCGCCGCCGAGCCGCATGGAGACCTTCTGCTCCAGCGGCACCGCCTCGGGCGGGCCGGCCTCCTCGAACTTCGCGAGCCGGGTCTGGGCGGCCTTGTAGCGCGAGGCGAGCCCGTCGTTGTACTTGGCCTTGACCTTGAGCATCTGGACGAGGTCGACGATCTTCTGGTGCTCCTCGTCCCAGCGCCGGCGGAGCTCCTCGAAGCGCGCGAACCGCGCCGCGCGGGCGGCGGCCAGGCTGGCGAAGCCGGTGCCGTGCACCCAGACGCTGTTGCCGGCCGCCCCCAGCTCGAGGACGGCGACGGCGGTGGCGGCCCGGGCCAGCAGCTCCCGGTCGTGGCTGACCAGCAGCACCGACTTCTGGGTGGCCGCCAGCTGGCCCTCCAGCCAGCGCTTGCCGGGGACGTCGAGGTAGTTGTCGGGCTCGTCGAGCAGCAGCACCTCGTCCGGCCCGCGCAGCAGCGCCTCCAGCGCCAGCCGCTTCTGCTCCCCGCCCGACAGCGTGCCCACCTCGCGCCACCGGACGCGGTCGTAGGAGACCCCGAGCGCGGCGGTGCAGCAGGCGTCGAAGGTGACCTCGGCGTCGTAGCCGCCGGCGTCGGCGTAGTCGGCCAGCGCCTGCGCGTAGGCCATCTGGGTGGGCTCGCTGTCGTCCTCCATGAGCGCCAGCTCCAGGGCGTCGACGGCGGCGGCCGCGGCCCGCAGGCGCGGCGGGGCGAGGGAGAACAGCAGGTCCCGGACGGTGCTCCCGTCCCGGATGGAGCCGATGAACTGGCGCATCACGCCGAGCCCGCCGCTGCGGGAGACCGAGCCGCTGCTGGGCGCCAGGTCGCCGGCGATGATCCGCAGCAGCGTCGTCTTGCCCGAGCCGTTGGGTCCGACGAGCGCGACGACGGCGCCCTCGCCCACCCGGAACGAGACGTCGTCGAGCAGCACGCGGCCGTCCGGCAGGTGGTAGCCGACGGCCGACAGGTCGACGTGCCCCATGGCGGCCGCCTCCGTTCTGGTGGGTGAGGCCCCTAGGGTGCTACGACCCGACCCCCTCCTGGCAAGCCGGTTCCGCGGCGCCGCCGCTCAGGCCGCGAGCAGCAGGGCGAGCGCGGCGGTGTCGACGTTGCTCTGCGGGTCCACGCCGTTGCGGCTCACCAGCTGGGTGACGGTGCCCTCGACGTCGGCCTCCACCCAGGCGGCGCGGTGGTCGAGGCCGAGGTGCGGCAGCCCGGGCAGGAAGACGCAGCCGGAGGCCACCGCGTACTCGGGCACCGAGGCGAGGGTGCTCGACGGCGGGTGCAGCACCACCAGGCCGGGCGGCTGGGCGTCGGCGAACAGGCCGGGCCGCAGCGGGTGCTCCCCGATGAGCTGGCCCTCGGCCACGACCAGCCCGACGGCGCCCGCCTGCGGGGCGTCGGGCAGCTCCTCGCGCACCCGGAACACCGTGCTGACGGGCAGCAGCCCGGGCACGGCGGCCATCTGCACGGCCAGCACCAGGAACCGGGCCCACTCGACGGTGTCCTGCGGCCAGCGGCCGCTCAGCAGGAAGCCGTACAGCGACCCGCCCGACTGCAGCGGTGCGACCTCGATCGACGACGGACGACCAGTCATGGCGACCTCCAGCTCGGCGGAGCAGACGCCCCTCCCGGTCACGGCGACGACGCAGCACCCGAGCGGGCTGGCACCATCGTCAGCAGTCCAGGGCTGGCAGACAAGAGGGGTCGAGTGCCAGCGGCCGCGGCACGGGTGCGGGGCGAGGTGCCGCTGGGGCCGGAGTGACGCAGATCACGACCCGCCGGCGGCCGGCAGCTCGACGACGGCCTGCAGGGTCCAGGGCGGCGCGGCGTCCTCCAGCCGGACGGCGCCGCCGACCCGGGCCGCCAGCTCCCGGGCGATGGGCAGGCCGAGCCCCGTCCCGCCGACGTCGCGGCTGCGGGCGTCGTCGCGGCGGGTGAAGCGCTCGAACACCCGCTCGCGCTCCTCGTCGGGCAGCCCGGGCCCGTCGTCGAGGACGACGAGCCGGACGCGGCCCTCGGCGACGACCGCCGCCAGCTCGACGGCCGAGCCCGCGTGCCGCACCGCGTTGTCGAGGAGGTTCTGCACCACCCGGCGGAGCTCCTCCGGGTCGGCCAGCACGGTCGGGTCGGCGCCCGGCCGGACGGTGACCGGCACCCGCGCGGGCGTCCGCTCCGCGACGTCCTCGAGCAGCCCCCGCACGGCGACGGGCACGGTGCGGGCGGGGCCGCGGGTGTCGGCGTCGGCGCGGGCCAGCAGCAGCAGGTCCTCCACCAGCCGGCCGAGCCGGTCGACGTCGACGAGCAGCTCCGCCGGCAGCTGCCCGCCCTCCCCCAGCCGCTCCGCCACCTCCAGCTGGGTCCGGATCGACGTCAGCGGGCTGCGCAGCTCGTGGGCGGCGTCGGCGACGAAGGAGCGCTGCCGCGCCCGGCCGGCGGCCAGCCGGTCCAGCATCTGGTTGAGCGTCACGGCCAGCGCGTGCACCTCGTCGTCGGCCACCGGCACCCGCAGCCGCTCGGTCCGACCGGTGCCGCTGATCCGCTCGGCCTGCGCCCGCAGCTCCTCGACCGGGCGCAGCGTCGAGCCGACGACCCGCCAGGCGACGGCGGCCAGCGCGACCAGCACCAGGGGGAACAGGGTCAGCAGGCCGGTGCGCAGGGCCGCCCGGACGGCCAGCACGTCGCCGACGGGCAGGGCCACCAGGACGCTCACCGGGCCGTCGGGCGCCTCGGCGGCCACCGCCCGGACGCGGAGCGGCACGGCCAGCGCCGCCCGGGCGCCGGGCACCTGGACGGCCTCCCCGGCCAGCGCGCGGGCCAGCTCGTCGGGCCGGAGCAGCGGCGTCAGCCGGTCGGCGGTCGCCGAGCCCGCCACCACGCGCTGCTGGGCGTCGACCACCTGCACCACCTGGGCGCCGGAGACGGGGACGGGGCTCGGCAGCCGGCCCGCCTCGACCAGTACGGCCACCTCGTCGGCGGCGGCCAGCGCCCCGTCGTCCAGGGTGCGGTCGACGGCGAAGGTCAGGGCGCCGTAGAAGGCGAACCCGCCGGCGAGCAGGGCGACCCCCACGCCGGTCACGCCGATGATGATCAGCCGGGCCCGCAGGCTCAGCCGCGCGGACCAGCGGCGCGGGGTGAGCCGGCCGCTCACGCCACCAGCCGGTAGCCGACCCCGCGGACGGTGACCAGCCGCTCGGCCCCGATCTTGCGGCGGACGTAGCCGACGTAGACCTCGACGGCGTTGGGGGCCACGTCGGCGGCGCTGTCCCAGACGTGCTCGAGCAGCTCGCCCTTGGCCACCACCCGGTCACCCTGGCGCATCAGGTACTCCAGCAGCACGAACTCCCGCGGCGTCAGCTCCACGGGGGCGCCGGCGACGCCGACCGCGCGGGTGGCCGGGTCGAGGGTGAGGTCGCCGACGGCCAGCACCGCCGGCCGGGCCACCACCCCGCGGCGCAGCAGCGCGCGCAGCCGGGCCAGCAGGATGACGAAGGAGAAGGGCTTGGTGAGGTAGTCGTCGGCGCCGTCGTCGAGGGCGTCGGCCTGGTCGTGCTCGCCGTCCTTGGCCGAGAGCATCAGCACCGGCACCCAGTTGTCCTCGGCCCGCAGCCGGCGGACCACCTCGTAGCCGGACATCCCCGGCAGCATGACGTCGAGCACGACGGCGTCGAAGTCGCCGCTGCGGGCCGCCCGCAGGCCCTCGGGCCCCGTGCCCGCGCTGTCGACCGCGAACCCCTCCGCGGCCAGGCCGCGCCGCAGGGCGGCCACCAGCCGCTCCTCGTCGTCCACCAGCAGCACCCGCACGGGGTCCAGCGTGGCACGGGGCGCCCGCCGGGACCCGGCCCGACGCCCCCTCGGGCGCGGGCTCAGCGTCCTCTCAGCACCCCGAGAGCAGGATGGCCGCATGCAGATCCTCACCCGTCGTCCGGCCCTGCGCTGGATCGCCCCGGTGGCCCTCGCGCTCGCCGTGGGCGGCACCGGCATCGTGGCCGCCACCGCCGACGCCGACCCGAAGCTGGCCCCCAAGACCGCCGAGCAGCTGCTCGTCGACCTGCAGGGCTCCGACGTCGCCGGTCTCTCCGGCACGGTCGTGCAGAAGGCCGAGCTCGGCCTGCCCGCGCTGCCCGCGATGGGCGGCGGCGCGGACGCCTCGCAGCTCACCTCGCTGCTGAGCGGCAGCCACACGCTGCGGGTCTGGTACGACGGCCCCGACAAGGCGCGCTTCGCGCTGCTGGACGACGACCTCGGCGAGACCGACGTCATCGTCAGCGGCCGGGACCTGTGGACTTGGTCCAGCCAGGACAACGAGGCCACCCACGCCACCCTCCCCGCGGAGCCCGCGGCCGGTGAGCGGCCCAGCCGCCCCGGCGTGCCGACCACCCCGCAGGAGGCCGCGAAGACGGTGCTCGACGCGATCGGGCCGTCCACCGTGGTCAGCACCGACTCCGCCGTCGAGGTGGCGGACCGGCCGGCGCGCGAGCTGGTGCTCGCCCCGACCGACGACCGCTCGCTCATCAGCCAGGTCCGGATCGCCGTCGACGACGCGACGTCGGCCCCGCTGCGGGTGCAGGTGCTCGGCGAGGACGCGGCCACGGTCGCCGAGATCGGCTTCACCGCCGTCGACTTCAGCGCCCCCGACGCGGGCCAGTTCAGCTTCAACCCCCCGCCCGGGGCCGAGGTCACCGAGAAGGGCGCCCTCGACGCCCCCGCGCCGCGTGAGCCCGGCACGGCCGACCGCGAGGCGGCCGAGGCGGCCAAGGCCTCCACCCGCGTCGTGGGCGAGGGCTGGACCACCGTCGTGGTCTCGAAGCTCCCCGCCAGCTCGACCGACGCGGCCAGCGGCCAGCTCGGCACCGTGCTCGCCACCCTGCCGACCGTCTCCGGCTCCTGGGGCAGCGGCAAGTTGCTGGCCGGTACCGCCTTCTCCGCGGTGCTGACCGACGACGGCCGGGTCGCCGTCGGCGCCGTGGCGCCGCAGCTGCTCTACGACGCCCTCGCCCGCTAGGCCGCCGGGCGTGGTCCGACCAGACGACGCCCCGGGGGGCACCGGCGCGCCGCCGGTGCTCACCCGCGGGCTGACCAAGCAGTTCCGCCGCCAGACGGCGGTCAGGTCCGTCGACCTCGAGGTGCCCGCGGGAGCCGTCTACGGCTTCCTCGGCCCCAACGGGTCGGGCAAGACGACGACGATCCGGATGCTGCTGGGCCTGGTCCGGCCCACGGCCGGCTCGGTCGAGCTGCTCGGCCTGCCGATGCCCGAGCGCGGCGGCGAGGCCCTGCGCCGGGTGGGCGCCCTCGTCGAGGGCCCCGCCTTCCACCCCTACCTCTCCGGACGGGCCAACCTGGCCCGGCTGGACGCCGCCGACGGCCACAGCGACGCCCGCACCTCGGCGGCCCGGATCGACGCCGCCCTCGACCGCGTGGGCCTGCTGGCCGCCGCCACCAAGCGCTACCGGGCCTACTCCCTCGGCATGCGGCAGCGGCTGGCCATCGCCAACGCCCTGCTGATGCCGCGGGACCTGCTGGTGCTCGACGAGCCGACCAACGGCCTCGACCCGCAGGGCACCCGCGAGGTGCGCCACCTCGTCGGCGACCTCGCTGCCGACGGCGCCACCGTCCTGGTCTCCAGCCACCTGCTCGCCGAGGTGGAGCAGATGTGCAGCCACGTCGGCGTCATGTTCGAGGGCCAGCTGGTCTCGCAGGGCTCGATGGCCGAGCTGTCCGCCGGCACCACCAAGACCGTCCGCGTCGACACCGACCGGACCGAGGACGCGGCCCGGGTGCTCGCGCAGCTGGGCCTCACCGAGGTGGCGCGCACCGCCACCCGCGTCAGCGCCGTGCTGGGCGAGGTCGAGGCCGCCAAGATCGTGCCCGAGCTGGTGCACGCCGACGTCCCCGTGCTGGGCTTCACCGTGCAGAGCCCCAGCCTGGAGGACGTGTTCGTCTCGCTCACCGGAGAGGGCTTCGATGTCAGCGGCTGAGGTGCTGGGCACGCCCGGCGCCGCCCCCCGACCCGTGCCGGCGGCCGCGCCCGCCTCGCCGCTCGGCTGGCTGCGCTTCCTGCGCTCCGAGCTCACCATCATCTTCGGCCGGCGCCGCAACCTCGCCGGCATCGGCGTGCTGGCCGTCGTGCCGGTCGTGCTGGCGATCGCCGTCAAGGTCTCCGCCCCGGGCGGGGGCGGCGGCCCGGACTTCATCAGCGCCATCACCGGCAACGGGTTGTTCGTCGCCTTCGCCGCGCTGACCCTGGAGATCCCGATCTTCCTGCCGCTGGCCGTCGGCGTCATCGCCGGCGACTCGGTGGCGGGCGAGGCCAACATCGGCACCCTGCGCTACCTGCTCACCATCCCGGCGGGCCGGACCCGGCTGCTGGCGGTGAAGTTCGCCGCCATCGCGATCTCCGCGCTGGTGGCGGTGCTCGTCGTCGCCGTCGTCGGCACGGTGATGGGGCTCGCGCTGTTCGGGGGCGGGCCGATGACCCTGCTGTCGGGCACGCAGACCTCGATGGCCGACGGGTTGGGCCGGCTCCTGCTGACCTGCCTCTACCTCACCGTCCAGCTCGCGGCGCTGGGGGCGATCGGCCTGTTCATCTCCACCCTGACCGAGCAGCCGATCGGCGCGACCGTGGCCGTCGTCCTCGTCAACGTGATGATGTTCGTCCTCGACTCGATCTCCCAGCTGTCGTGGCTGCACCCCTGGCTGCTGACGCACTGGTGGACCGCCTTCGGCAACCTGCTGCGCGACCCGGTGGCCACCGAGGACATCACCCGCGGCCTGGTCACCGCGGCCGTCTACGCCGGGGTGTTCTGGCTGGCGGCCTGGGCCCGGTTCTCCGGCAAGGACGTCACCAGCTGAGCGCAGACCGGCCGTCCCGGCGGTCCCGACCGCCGGTGCCCCCGGTGGCCGGCGCCGCTGCGCCGAGCCCCCACCGCGCCCCCGCCCGGGTGGCCGCCGGGCTGGTCGCGACGGCGCTCGCCCTCGCCCTGGTGGGCTCGCTCCCCCGGCCCGTGCCCCGTCCGGCGCCGCCCCCGCCCCCGGCGGACGTGCTGGCCACGGCGCTCGCCGCGCGGGTGGACGTCGCCGGGGTCCGGCCCCACCTCGCGGCGCTGCAGGCCGCGGCCGACGCGCACGACGGCCACCGGGCCGACGGCTCCCCCGGTCACGACGCGAGCGTCGCCCTGGTCGCGGACGCCCTGCGGGCCGCCGGCTTCGCCGTCGAGACCCCGGAGTTCCGCTACCCCGTCGAGGTCGTGCTGGCCCGGCACGTCGTGCTGGACGGCGACCGGCTGCGCGCGGACCGCCTCGAGGGCAGCCCCGAGACCCCCGCCGACGGCGTCGCCGGACCCCTGGTGGTGCCGGGCGGCGGGGCCGCGACGGGCTGCCGCGCCGCCGACCTCGACCCGCTCACCGCGGCCGGGGCGGTGCTGCTGGTCCGCCGCGGCGGGTGCCCCTTCGCCACCAAGGCCGCGCGGGCCGCCGACGCGGGCGCCGCGGCGCTGCTGGTGGCCAACGACGAGGCGGGCCCGCTGACCGGCGGGACGCTGCGCGAGCGCGGCCGGCTGCCCGTCGCCGGGGTCAGCACCGCCGACGGCGACCGGCTGTCCGCGCGCGCCGGCACCCGGGTGGTGCTCGACCTGCGGACCCGCACCGAGACCCGCACCAGCCGCAACGTCGTCGCCCAGACCCGGACCGGCCGGGCCGACGACGTCGTCGTGGTCGGCGGCCACCTCGACAGCGTCGAGGAGGGCCCGGGGATCAACGACAACGGCAGCGGGGCGGCCGCGCTGCTGGAGCTGGCGACGGCGCTGGGCCCCGAGCCCGCCGTCGACCGGGCGGTCCGGTTCGCCTGGTGGGGCGGGGAGGAGCTCGGCCTGCTCGGCTCGCAGGCCTACGTCGACGGCCTCGACGCCGCCGGCCGGCGCGCCCTCGCGCTGTACCTCAACGTCGACATGCTCGGCTCGCCCAACCCGGGCTTCTTCGTCTACGACGGCGACGACTCCGCCGACGACGGCGCGGGGCCCGGACCGGCCGGCTCCGCCGCGCTGGAGCGCACCCTCGTCGACCGGCTCACCGCCCTCGGCACCGCCCCCGGCCCGACGGACTTCGACGGCCGCTCCGACTACGGCCCGTTCATCGACGTCGGCGTCCCGGCCGGCGGGCTGTTCAGCGGCGCCGAGGCGCTCAAGACGCCGGCGCAGGCCGCGCGCTGGGGCGGCACCGCCGGCGAGCCGTTCGACCCCTGCTACCACCGGGCCTGCGACGACCTCGGCAACGTCGACCTGCCGGCCCTCGGCCTGCACCTGGACGCCCTGGCCTGGACCGTCGGCCGCTACGCCGCGGGCGGGGCCGGACCGGCGCCGGACCCGGTCGCGCCGCGCGCCGTCGTCCCCGCCCTGGCCCCGCCGGCCCGGCGCCGGGCCGTCCTCGGCCACCATCCACCGGCGGGCGCGCGCAGGCGGGCGGGCGACCCGCCCCGGTAGGTTCGGGGTGTGGAACGGGACCCGGAGCTGCGCGGCAAGCTCGCCAAGGAGGGCCGGCTGTGGGCGATGGCCGCCGTCTGCGCGACGGCCGGCGCCGTCACCGTCGCCGTGACCGACGCCATCCCGCCCGGGGTGCTCGCCTTCCTGGTGGCGCTCGCCGTGCTCGGCCCGCTGCTCCGGCTGTACGAGAAGCGGCACCGGCGGTGAGCGCGCCCGACGCCGGGCCCCCGCCGGCCCCGGTGCAACCGGCCGGCGAGCGGCCCGCCCGGCCGCCGCGGGTGCACCGCGAGGTCGTGTCGTTCGTCCGGCGCAGCGCCCGGATGCGGCCCAACCAGCGCCGCGCCTGGGACGCCCACCACGAGCGCTTCGTGCTGCCGGTGGACCGGCGCGAGACGAGCACGTCGGTCGACCCGGACGCCCGGCTGGACCTGACGGCGGCCTTCGGCCGCGAGGCCCCGCTGGTCGTCGAGATCGGCCCCGGCCCGGGCGACTCGCTGGTGGCGATGGCCGCCGCCCGGCCCGAGGTCGACGTGCTGGCCTTCGAGGTCTACGAGCCGGCAGCGGCCCAGCTGGTCAGCGCGCTGCACCGGGCCGGTCTGGACAACGTCCGCATCGTCGTCGCCGACGCGGTGGCGGGGCTGCAGCACCTGCTGCCCGCTGGTCGCCTGGCCGAGCTGTGGACCTTCTTCCCCGACCCGTGGCCCAAGTCCCGGCACCACAAGCGCCGCCTGGTCAGCCCCGCCCTGGCGGCCGTCGCCGCCGAGCGGCTGCAGCTCGGCGGCACCTGGCGGCTCGCCACCGACTGGGAGGACTACGCCCTCGCCATGCGGGAGGTGCTGGACGCCGAGCCCGGACTGGAGAACCTCCACCCGGGGGGCTGGGCGCCGCGCTGGGACGCCCGTCCGCTCACCCGCTTCGAGCAGCGGGGGCTGGACGCCGGCCGGGCCGTGCACGACCTCACCTACCGGCGGGTCACGCCGGCGGCCCCGTGAGCGGCCCCACCCGCCGCTGGCGGCTGGACCTCGGCTACGACGGCGCCGGCTTCTCCGGCTGGGCCCGCCAGCCCGGCCTGCGGACCGTGCAGGGCGAGCTGGAGGACTGGGTGACCCGGGTGCTGCGGCTGCCCGAGCCGGCGGCGCTGGTCTGCGCCGGCCGCACCGACACCGGCGTGCACGCGCGCGGCCAGGTGGCCCACGTCGACCTGCCCGCCGACGCCCTCGAGGACGGCGCGCTGCTCACCCGCCGGCTGCACCGGGTGCTGGCCGGTGACCTCGTCGTGCGCGCCGTCACGCCGGCCCCCGAGGGCTTCGACGCCCGCTTCGGCGCGGTCTGGCGGCGCTACGTCTACCGGCTCAGCGACGGCGGCGCCCCGCTGGACCCGCTGCACCGCGGCTGGGTGGTGGCCGTCCAGCCGGCGCTGGACCTCGACCGGCTGGCCTCCGCCGCGCCCGTCCTGCTGGGCCTGCGCGACTTCGGCGCCTTCTGCAAGCGGCGCGAGGGCGCGACGACGGTCCGGACCCTGCTGGAGCTGTCCGCGGCCCGGGTGCCCTCGGGGCCGCTCGCCGGCGCCGTCGAGCTGACAGTCCGGGCCGACGCCTTCTGCCACTCGATGGTCCGCTCGCTGGTCGGCGCGCTCGTCGACGTCGGCGCGGGCCGGCGCGACCTCGGCTGGCTGCGGCGGGTGACCACCGAGGCGGCCCGCTCCCCCGACGTCCAGGTGATGCCGGCGAAGGGGCTGGTGCTGGAGGAGGTCGGCTACCCGCCCGACGACCAGCTGGTGGCCCGGGGCCTGGAGGCCCGCAGCGTCCGCCGGGCTGCCGCCGAGCCCGACCCCGAACCCACCCCGTCCGAGGAGGTGCCCGCGTGAGCGAGCCGTCCCACTACTTCGACGCGACCCCGACCGGCCCCGAGCGCCGGCGGACCGTCACCGTCGGCGTCTGGGGTCGCGAGCTGGAGCTGAGCACCGCCAACGGCGTCTTCGCCGGCGACGGCCTGGACCGCGGCACCGCGGTGCTGCTGCGCGCGTCGGCCCCGCCGACGGGCAGTCCCCGGGTGCTCGACCTCGGCTGCGGCTGGGGGCCGATCGCGGTCGGGATCGCCGTGCACTGCCCCGGGGCGCAGGTGGACGCCGTCGACGTCAACGACCGGGCGCTGGGCCTGTGCCGCGACAACGCCGCGGCCCTCGGCGTCGGCGACCGGGTGCGGGCGCTGCGGCCCGAGCAGGTGGAGGACGCGGCCCGCTACGACCAGATCTGGTCGAACCCGCCGATCCGGGTGGGCAAGGAGGCGCTGCACGTGCTGCTGCTCCGGTGGCTGCCGCGGCTGACCCCCGACGGGGAGGCCCGGCTGGTCGTCGGCCGCAACCTCGGCGCGGACACCCTGCAGCGCTGGCTGGTCGAGCAGGGCCACCCCACCGAGCGGGTCGCCTCGGCCAAGGGCTTCCGGGTGCTCGTCGTCCGCCCGGCCGCGACCCAGGGCTGACGCCTGCTGTGCTTCCGGTGACCCCGCCGCTCGACGCCCTGCTGGCCGACCTCGCCGCCTGGTCCCCGCCCGACCCGGAGCAGGCGCGGCTGCGCACGGCGTACCGCGACCGGCTGCTCGCCGCGGGTCCGGCGGCGCTGCGCCGCGACGGCGGCCCGGAGCACGTGACGGCCAGCGCCCTGGTCCTGGACCCCGACCTGGAGCGGACCGTGCTGTGCCTGCACCGCAAGGGCCGGTTCTGGGTGCAGCCGGGCGGCCACCTCGAGCCGGACGACGCCGACGTGGCCGCCGCGGCGCTGCGGGAGGCGCGCGAGGAGACGGGCCTGACCGGCCCGATGGCACTGCCCGGGCTGCTGGACCTCAACCGGCACGCCCTGCCGGCCGGCTTCGGCGCCTGCCGCGTCCACTGGGACGTCGGCGTCGCCGTGACCGCCCCGGCCGACGCCGTGCCCGCCGTCAGCGACGAGAGCCACGCGGTGGCCTGGTTCGCCCTCGACGCGCTGCCCCAGCCGCTGGCCGGCAGCGTGGCCACCCGCCTGCAGCGCGCCCGCGCCCTGCTGGCGGGCCGCTCCGGTGCGGGCCGGTCCGCTGGGAGCCGCGCGACCGGCGACGGCGGCGGGACCTGAGAACATAGGGGTGCTAGACGTCGGCGCAGCGGTGGGCCGGCCCCGTTCCCAGCCGAGGAGATCTCCGTGGCGACACCACCGGTCCCGGTCGTGGCCCCGACACCCGGCACCCCGACGCCGTCCACCCCGGACCCGACGACGGCACCCGCCCGTCCCGCGCCGCGCTGGCTGGTCACCCTGCCCCTGATGCTGGGCGGCGGCGCGCTGATCGCCCTGCAGTCGCAGGTGAACGGCGCCCTCACCGGTCGGCTGGGCACCGGGCTCCGGGCGTCCGCGCTCGCGGCCCTGGTCAGCTTCGGCTCCGGCCTGCTCGTGCTGAGCCTGCTGGCCCTGCTGCACCGGCCGACGGGTCGCGGGGTGGCGGCCCTCGGCGGCGCCGTGCGCCGGCGCCGGATCCCGCTGTGGCTGGTGCTGGGCGGCCTCGGCGGGGCCTTCTTCGTCGCGTCCCAGGGGCTGGCGGCCCCCACGCTCGGCATCACCTTCTTCATCCTCTGCTTCGTGGCCGGCCAGGCCGTCATGGCGCTCGTCGTCGACCAGCGGGGCTGGGGACCCAACGGCGTCACCGCCCTCACCCGCTCCCGGGTGGCCGGCGCCGTGCTGGCCGTGCTCGCGGTCGCCGTCTCCGGGGCCGGGCTGCTCAGCGCGGTCCCCGTCACCGGCTCCCTGCTCGTGCTGGCCGCGCTGCCGCTGCTGGCCGGGGCGGTCAACAGCGCGCAGCAGGGCGTCAACGGCCGGCTCGCGGCCCACGTCGGACCCTGGGTCACCACCTGGAACAACTTCTGGGTGGGGACGCTCGGCCTCGTGCTCTTCCTCGCCGTCGCCCTGCTGCGGCCGGGGCACCTCACCGGGTTGCCGACGGAGCCCTGGCTGTACCTGGGCGGGCTCTGCGGCATCGGCTTCATCTGGGCCTCGACGGTCACCGTGCGGGTGCACGGGGTGCTCGTCGTCGGCGTCTTCTCCGTGGCCGGGCAGGTGGTCACCGCGGCCCTGATCGGCTTGCTCACCGGGCCCGGGCGGCCGGGGCCGACGACCTGGGCGGCCGTGGCCGTCAGCCTGGCCGGGGCCGCCGTCGTCGGGCTGGCCCAGCGCCGCCGTCACGCCGGCTGACGAGCTCCGCCAGCACGCCGGCTAGCGGCTCTCCGACACCGCCGAGAGGACCTCGGGCCAGCGGCGCTCCAGCAGGCGCCCGCCGCGGCCGACGCCGAGCACGAGGACGAGCGCCCCGGTCGCGAGCCCCACGGGCACCGACAGCCAGCCCACCCAGGGGCGGAACAGCGAGCCGACGACGAGGGCCGCCGTGGGCAGCCCCACGACGAGCGTGCCGAGGGTGGTGACGCCGAAGGACAGGAACGCCGGCAGGCCCCCGCTGCTGCCCTTCTGGAACGGGTTGGCCCCCGGCGGCGGCGCCGGCCACTGCCAGAGCCCGCCCACGAAGGCGCCCACGCCGAGGCTGCCCAGCAGGAACGCCGCCGTCAGGCCCAGCACCGGGCCCAGCAGGTCCCAGCGGCCGGTCAGCGCCACCGCGGCCACCAGCATCACGACGAGCAGCGGCAGGAAGATCGTCAGGGTCGACAGGACGCGGCCCCAGCGGTCCGCGGTACCCGGCATCCCCGTCGTGACGTGGGCCCAGAGGGCGCTGCCGTCGTAGGAGAGGTCCTGGGCGACGCTGGCTCCCACCAGCAGGGCGAGCAGGCTGGGGGCGAACACCGCGACCAGCGGGCTGCCCCCGGGGTTCAGCAGCGAGGTGGCGATGAGGACCACGGGCGCGATGAGGAAGCCGGCGATGCCGGCGACGTAGCGCGGGTCCCGGCGCCAGTACCGCAGCGTCCGGGCCGCCACGGCACCGGCCGGCGTCGCCGGGTAGAGCCGGTCGACCCAGCCGCTGTGCCCGGCCCGGGCCGCCTCGCCGCCGCCCTCGACCGGCTCGACCAGGCGGGCGGCGAGGAAGTGCTCCCACGCCTTCCACAGCCCGGCCACCAGGGCCACCGCCAGCACCAGGTGCACGAGCGCGGGGACCCAGGCCCCGCGGGCGACGTCGGCGGGGAGCGCCCACGCCCACCCGAACGGGGTCCAGCCGGCCACCTGGGCGGCGGTGGCGAGCAGGGCGCGCAGCCGCTCGGGACCGGCCTGGGCGAGGCCGCCCAGCAAGTTGCCGCCGACGGCGAGCGCGGCCCCCACCAGGGCCAGCAGGACGAAGGCGAGGTCGCGGAAGCGGCGCGAGGACAGGAACGCGGCGAAGGCCGCGGTGGCGGCGCGGGCCAGCAGCAGGCAGGTCAGCACGCCGAGCGGCACCGCGACCAGCGCCGCGAGGGTGAGCGGGACCGACCGCGTCCAGGTCAGCAGCAGGCCGAGCCCGATGAGCACGGTGGCCACGCCGGGGACGCCGATCGCGCCGGCCACCAGCAGCCCGGGCAGCAGCTCGCGGGCCCGGACCGGCAGCAGCGCGAACTTGGCCGGGTCGACCGTCTCGTCGACGCCGAAGACGAGCAGGGAGAGCACCAGCCAGCCCGCGCTCAGCAGCGCGAAGGTGAGCACGGTGACGTCGGCGGTGGTGGCGGGCGAGGTCCAGCGCAGGGCGACCAGCCCCGCGAGCACGCCGGCGACCAGGCCGAGCGCGTAGAGACCGCCGATCACCAGCCCGACGGTGCGCCAGGCGCTGCGCCGCAGGCCGTTGCGGAGCAGGGTCAGCTTGAGGCGGACGAGGAGCGCAACCACGCCAGGGTCTCCTCTCCGCTGGCCTGGAACCCGACGAGGTCGAGGAACCGCTGCTGCAGCGTGCTGCCGGCGCGGACCGCGTCGACGGTGCCGGCGGCCAGCACGCGGCCCTGGGCCACCACCGCCAGCTCGTCGCAGAGGCTCTCGACCAGCTCCATCACGTGGCTGGACAGCACCACGGTGCCGCCGCTGGCGGTGTAGCCGCGCAGGATCGAGCGGATGCCCTCCCCCGACACCGGGTCGACGGCCTCGAACGGCTCGTCGAGCACCAGCAGCCGCGGCGCGTGGATGAGCGCGCAGGCCAGCCCGATCTTCTTCGTCATGCCGGCGGAGTACTCGACGACGAGGGTGTCGCGGTCGCCGGTCAGCCCCAGCGCCTCCAGCAGGTCCCCCGAGCGGCTGGCGATGTCGGCGGGCGGCACCCGGCGCAGCAGGCCGACGTAGTGCAGCAGCTCCCCGCCGCTCAGCCGGTCGAACAGCCGGACGCCGTCGGGCAGCACGCCCATCAGCGCCTTCGCCGCCGCCGGGTCGGCCCAGACGTCGTGGTCCAGCACCCGGGCCGTGCCCGCGTCGGGCCGGAGCAGCCCGGTGGCCATGGAGAGCGTCGTCGTCTTGCCGGCGCCGTTGGGTCCGACCAGCCCGAACATGCAGCCGCGCCGCACCTCCAGGTCCAGGCCGTCGACCGCCCGTTTCGCGCCGAAGCTCTTGGTCAGGCCCTGCAGGGCCAGTGCCGCTGACATGGGTCCAGTCAAACACCTCTCCCCGGGCGGCGCCGGACCCGACGGGCGGTCCGGCGGGCCCGGGCGCGGCCGTCGTTGACGACCGGTCCGGGGCTGGCTACGGTGACCGCACGGGTGTGAGAGCGCTCTCACGCCGGTCGGGGGCGCCAGCGAACTCTGCCCAGAGGAGCCCCCACCGTGTCCCGTGCCCCCGTCCCCCTCCCGACCGCCAGCCCTGCGGGCGACCGGTCCCCCGGCCGCGGCCGGCTGCGCCGTCGTGGTGCCGCCGCCGTCGCGGCCGCCGCCCTCGTCGTCGGCGCCGTCGCCGGCGCCGTGGCCCCCGAGCGCGCCACCGCCGCCACCACCGGGGTCGGAGCCGGCTCGTACACGACCACGCTGCCCGCCGGCGCCGCCCTGCCGTCCGGCTGCGGCGACCTGTCGACGAACCCGCGCGCCTTCGTCACCGCGAACGCCCCGAAGGGCGCGGTGCCCACCAACGACTGGTGGAGCCCGCTGCTGTTCAAGCGCCTCGACTGCTCCTTCGGCGAGCCGATGATGGCCCACCCCGCCTCCTACGACACCGACCGCGGCGGCCTCGGGATCTCGTACACGACGACGCCCGTCATCACCGGCACCGCCCGCGGGGTCGGGGAGTACAAGTTCCCCTACACCCGCGACCTCGAGGTGGGCGTCGCCGGCCTCGACGCGCCGAAGGTCATGGTGGACGGCTGGACCGACTGGACCGTCACCCCCGTCTGGTCCGACGGCACCCGGACCCTCAAGGCGACGATCGGCCACGGCCTGCCGCTCTCCTACTACCAGGTGACCGGCGGGCAGGCCCAGATCCGGACCGACGACGCCCCCCGCGTCTGGTCCCGGACCGGCGCCACCGTCGGCTTCACCGTCCGCGGCCACGACTACGTCGCCTACGCCCCGACCGGGGCCACCTGGAGCCAGAGCGGCTCCACCCTCAGCTCGACCCTGGGCGGCAAGGGCTACTTCAGCGTCGCGGTGCTGCCGACGACGCCGGCCAGCACCGACGCCACCCGGACCGCGCTCGCCACCTCCTACGGCCGCTACGCCCACGCGGTGGTGACGGGCACGAAGCTGACCTACGCCTACAACACCCGCACGGCCGCCGCGAACGCGCGCTACTCCTTCACCACCACCCGGCGGGAGGGCTCGGGGGCCGGCACCGTCGTCGCCCTCTACCCGCACCAGTGGAAGGCGCTGAACGGCGGGACGCCGATCAGCCAGACCTACGTCTCGCCGCGCGGCATGATGAAGACCCTCGTCGGCGCGAGCAGCTTCCTGACCTCCCAGGTGTTCCGCGGGGTGCTGCCCGAGGTGCCCGCCGTCGCCACCAGCCAGGGCGCGGACAAGGCCACGCTGACCGCGCTGCTCGCCCAGGTCGCCGACGACCCCGCCGGGGAGCAGAAGCCCGACACCTACTGGGCCGGCAAGGGCCTGGGCCGGGCGGCGCGGATCGCCGAGATCGCCGACCAGCTGGGCAGCACCGCGGTGCGCGACAAGGCGCTCGCCTCCATCCGCTCCACCCTCACCGACTGGCTCACCGCGTCCCCGGGCGAGCAGGACCACCTCTTCTACTACGACCGCAGCTGGGGGACGCTGATCGGCTACGGCGCCAGCTACGGCTCCGACGCCGAGCTCAACGACCACCACTTCCACTACGGCTACTTCATCGCCGCGGCGGCCACCCTGGCCAAGTTCGACCCGGCCTGGGCCGCCACCGGGAAGTACGGCGGCATGGTCGACCTGCTGGTCCGCGACGCCAACAACTACGACCGCGCCGACGCCCGGTTCCCCTACCTGCGCGACTTCGACATCTACGCCGGCCACGACTGGGCCTCCGGCCACGGGGCCTTCGCCTCCGGCAACAACCAGGAGTCCTCCTCGGAGGGGATGAACTTCGCGGGCGCCCTCATCCAGTGGGGCCAGGCGACCGGCAACACGAAGGTCCGCGACGCCGGCATCCACCTCTACACGACCCAGGCCGCGGCCATCCAGGAGTACTGGTTCGACGTCGACGGCACGAACTTCCCCGCCGCCTTCCCGCACAGCGCCGTGGGCATGGTCTGGGGCGACGGCGGTGCCTACGCCACCTGGTTCACCGCCGACCCGGAGAAGATCCAGGGCATCAACCAGCTGCCGATCACCGGCAGCCACTTCTACCTGGGCTACCGGCCCGCCTACAACGGCACCAACTACGCCGAGGTCGTGCGGAACCGGGGCGGTGAGCCCACGGTGTGGCAGGACATCCTCTGGGAGTTCCTGGCCCTGGGCGACCCGGACGCGGCGCTGGCCAAGTACCGGGCGGACCCGGGCTTCACCTCCGAGGAGGGCGAGTCGAAGGCGCACACCTTCCACTGGATCCGCAACCTCGCCGCCCTGGGCACCGTCGACACCCGCGTCACCGCCGACCACCCGATGGCGATGGCGTTCACCAAGGGCGGGAAGCGGACCTACGTGGTGGCCAACATCTCCACCAAGGCGCTGACGGTGACGTTCTCCGACGGCCGCTCCGTCGCGGCCCCGGCCGGCCGCACCGTCGCCGCGGGGGCGCGCACCTGGAGCGGCGGGAGCGCCGGGGCGGTCCCGACCACCCCGCCCACGACCCCGCCGACCTCGCCGCCGCCGACCAGCAGCCCGACGCCGACCGCCCCGCCGGCCAGCCCGACCCCGACGGCACCGCCGACGAGCGAGAACCCGACGACGCCGCCCACCACCCCGCCGAGCAGCGCGTCGACCCGCTACCTGCGGGCCGACGGCACCCTCGGCGCGGCGGGCAGCGCGGGCACGGTCGTGGTGGCCGCGGCGAACGGCAACTACGACGGCACCCCGCACGCCGCCCGGACCTTCACCGCGACGGGGGTGACCGGCCGCTGGTCCGGCCGGACCGCCTTCGACCTGTCGGTGGACGCCGGCACCGGCGTCGGCAACGCCACCCAGGTCCGGGTCTCCTACGACCTGACCGGGAACGGCTCGGCCGAGCGGGTGGAGACCTACCGGTACTTCGCCACCGACCCGGTGCCGGGCTACGAGCACTCCACCCAGGGCACCCAGCTGCTCTCCAGCAGCGGGACCGGCGGCGACCTGGAGGGCGGCACCGTCACCGTCCAGGTCTGGAGCGCCATCGGCAGCGGACCGACGACCCTCGGGGTCGGCGCGACCTCGCGGGTGGTGCTGCCGCTGTCCTGAGCGTCCCGGACCCGGCCGACGGACCCGTCCTCCCTGGTGGGAGGGCGGGCCCGTCGCCGTCCGGGGGGCGGGGACGCCGCCTGTCGGGCGCCGCGGGGGCCGCCGTACGATGCCAGGAGGTCATGTCACCGGCCCGCGACATGACGACTCTCCACTCGAAGGGACACCCATGGCCGACTACACCCTGCCGGACCTGCCGTACGACTACAGCGCGCTCGCGCCCCACATCTCGCCCGAGATCATGGAGCTGCACCACTCCAAGCACCACGCGACCTACGTCAAGGGCGTGAACACCGCGCTGGAGCAGCTGGCCGAGGCGCGCGAGGGCAGCTCGTTCGGCAACATCAACAAGCTCGAGAAGGACCTCGCCTTCCACCTGGGCGGGCACATCAACCACTCGGTGTTCTGGCCGAACATGTCCCCCGACGGCGGCGACAAGCCGGACGGCGAGCTGGGTGCCGCGATCGACGAGTTCTTCGGCAGCTTCGACGCCTTCCGCGCGCAGTTCGAGGCCAACGCCAACGCCATCCAGGGCTCCGGCTGGTCGATGCTGGTCTACGACACGCTGGGCCAGCGGCTGAACATCGTGCAGCTGTTCGACCAGCAGGGCAACGTCCCGCTGGGGCAGATCCCCGTGCTGCTGCTCGACATGTGGGAGCACGCCTTCTACCTGCAGTACAAGAACGTCAAGGCCGACTACGCCAAGGCGTGGTGGAACGTCGTGAACTGGGCCGACGCCCAGCAGCGCTTCGCCGCCGCCAAGGCCCAGACGGCCGGGCTCATCGCGCCCTTCTGAGCGCTCCTCGCCCCACCGCCGACGGCGTCCACCCCACCGGGTGGGCGCCGTCGTCGCGTCCGGGCTCCCGCGTCGCCCCGCCCCCCCGCCCCGCCCCGCCCCGCAAGCCGTGAACCAACTTGGACTGGACGACCACCTCGTTCACGGCTTGCCGGACCGGAGCGCGTGAACGGGTGGTGAGTAGACGCACCACTCGTTCACGCGTTGTCCTCGGGACGGGTCAGGCGGACCGGTCAGGCGGGATGGGTCAGGCGGCGGTTTGCGGGCAGACCCGGACGGCGCCGTCGCCCGCCGGCTCGACCCACCAGACCCGGCCGGCCCCGGCGACCCGGGGCGTCGCCCCCGGCGCGAGGACCAGCACGGTCCCCTCGTCCACCGCGACGCCGGGGCCCAGCCGGCCGGCCGCGACCGCCGCGACGAGGCGGGTCAGCGTCCCCCACTGGGCGGCGTGCACGTCCATGGCGAGGTCGACCAGGCCCAGGCCCTCGACGACGGCCAGCTCGTCGCGCTCCTCGCCGTTGTCCTCCGCCGTCACCACCACCCCGTCCAGCCGGTAGCCGCCGACCAGGGCCTGCCGCGCGGCGACGGCGGCGCCGGCCGAGAAGCCCAGGTAGGGCGCCCCGCCGTCCACCAGCGCGCGGACGGCGGCGGCCGCGGGCGCGAGCGCCTCGGCGTAGGCGGGCGTCAGGCCCCCGGCCACCAGCAGCCCGTGCAGCCCGTCGAGCGACGCCGGGTCCAGCCGACCGCCCTCCGGCACGGGGAGCGGGCGGCAGCGGACCGGCCCGCACGCGGCCAGCGCCGCGGCGAACCAGGCCAGGTCGGCCGGCCCGTCGTCGTCGACCTCGTGCACCACGACGACGCCGACCTCCGCGACGTCGGTCCCGCGCTCACGGGCGAGCGCCGCCGCCTCGGCGAGGAAGGGCCCGTAGACGTCCCGGTGCCGGCCCTGGTCGCGGCCGCCGCCGACGAGGTGGGTGCTCATGGCGGCACACTAGGGGTACCGGCCCGCCCCTCGGAGCGAGGACGGTCGTCCCCGAGGAGGACCGGTGCCCGCAGCCCACCCGACCGTCGTGGTCGTCGGCGCCAGCCTGGCCGGCCTGCTGGCGGCGGCCGCCGCGGCGCGGGCGGGCCACCCCGTCACCGTCCTGGAGCGCGACGCCCTGACCGGTCCGCCCGGCCCGCGCCGGGGCGTGGCCCAGGGCGCCCAGCCGCACGTGCTGCTGCACCGCGGGCTGGCGGAGGCGACGACGCTGCTGCCCGGGCTGGGCGAGGACCTGCTCGCCGCGGGCGCCGTCCGCGTCGACACCGGGCGGCTCCCCTGGTTCGGCCCGGCCGGCTGGCAGCCGACCGATGTCCCCTCGTACGCCGTGCTCTCGCTGACCCGGCCGCTGCTCGAGCACGTGGTCCGGGAGCGGGTGCTGGCCCTGCCCGGGGTCGGGCTGCGCGGCGGGTGCCGGGTCCGCGGGCTGGAGCGCGCCGGCGGCCGCTGGCGGGTGCTGGTGGAGGACGGCCCGGACGAGGAGGCCGACCTGGTCGTCGACGCCTCCGGCCGCGGCTCCCGGCTGCCGACCTGGCTGGCCGCCCTGGGCCTCGCGGTCGAGGAGCCGGAGACCGTCGACGCCGGGCTCGGCTACGCGAGCCGGCTCTACCGGGCCCGCGACGGCCACCCGCTGACGAACGGCGCCGTCGTCCAGAGCACGACGGACAGCCCGCGCGGCGGCCTCGCCCTCCCCGTCGAGGACGGCGGCCTCCTCGTGCTGGCCTGCGGCTACGGCGAGCACCGCCCGGATCGCGACGTCGACCTCGTCGCGTACCTCGGCGGGCTCCGCGAGCCGGCCCTCGGCGAGCTGACGGCCGGCCTCGAGCCCGTCGGGGAGGTCGCGGTGCACCGGCAGACGGGCAACCGGCGCCACCAGCACGGGCGTCGCCGGGACTGGCCCGACGGGCTGCTCGCCGTCGGCGACGCGCTCTGCGCCTTCAACCCCGTCTACGGCCAGGGCATCACCGTCGCCGCCATCCAGGCCCGGCTGCTGGGCGAGGCCCTGCGCCGGCGGCGGGGCGGCAGCACCCGGCGGCTTCAGCGGCGGCTCCGCGCGGCGGCGGACCTGCCCTGGGCCGTGGCCACCGGCGAGGACCGCCGCTACCTCGACGGCACGACCCCCAGCCCCGCCGCCCGGCTGGTGGGGGCCTGGACCACCGAGGTCGGGAACCTCGCCGTGGCCGGGGACCGGCGCGCGCTCGTCGCGCTCGGCCGGCTGTACCACCTGATGGGCTCACCGCTGGAGCTCGCGCACCCGGCGCTGCTGCTGGCCGCCGCCCGTCGTCGTCGAGGCCCGGCGCAGCCGTCGGCGCCGCGCCCGCCCGAGCTCGAGGCGCTGCTCACCGCCGCCCACGGCTAGCCCTCCTGCTCCTCCCCCGCCCGCAGCGGGCCGCCGAGGGCCCGCACGGTGTCCAACGTGTCCACCTCGTCGGGCGTCTTGTCGGGCCGGTAGCGCAGCACGCGGGCGAACCGGAGGGCGACGCCGCCGGGGTAGCGGGTGGAGGCCTGCAGCCCGTCGACCGCGATCTCGACGACCAGCGGCGGGTCGACGTGCACCGTGCCGGGCGTGCGCCGCACCTCGCGGGCCAGCAGCTGCTCGGTCTGCCAGCCCAGCAGCTCGTCGGTGAGGCCCTTGAAGGTCTTGCCGAGCATGACGAACCCGCCCGTCGCGGGGTCGCGGGCGGCCAGGTGCAGGTTCGAGAGCCAGCCCTGGCGGCGGCCGTGGCCCCACTCGGCGCCGACGACGGCCAGGTCGAACGTGTGCCGGGGCTTCACCTTGACCCACCCCGCGTCGCGGCGGCCGGCCGCGTAGGGAGCGTCGAGGTTCTTCACCACGACGCCCTCGTAGCCCTGCGCGACCGCCTCGGCGAAGGCCGTCGCCACGCCCGCCACGTCGGCGCAGGTGCGGCGCGGCACGCGGAGGGCGGCGGGCACCACGGTCTCCATCACCGCCAGCCGCTCGTGCAGCGGCTCGTCCAGCAGGTCGCGGCCGTCGACGTGCAGCAGGTCGAAGAAGAACACCCGCAGCGGGCGGCCGCCCGGTGCCGGATCGGTGGCGCTCATCGTGCGCGAGGCCACCACCTGGAAGGCCTCCGGGGTGCCGTCGTCGCGCAGGGCCAGCACCTCCCCGTCCAGCACCAGCCGCTCGTGCGGCAGCGAGCGGGCCACCGCCACGACGTCGGGCAGCCGGGCGGTGATGTCGTCGAGGCTGCGGGTGAAGACGGAGACCGCGTGCCCGTCGCGGTGCACCTGCACCCGGACGCCGTCGAGCTTGGCGTCGACGACGGCCGGCAGCCCGCTGCGCTCTGCCGCCGCCTCCGGTCCGGGGGCCGCCGCCGCGAGCATGGGCTGGACAGCCGTCCCCACCCGCAGCCCGACGGCCTCCAGCGCGGGCAGCCCGCCCCCGGCCAGCAGCCGGGCGGCCGTCGTGGTGGAGGAGGTGAGCATGGCGGCCCGCCGGACGGCCGCGACCGGCACCCCGAACGCCGCGGCCAGCCCCTCCTGCACCTGCGCCTCGAGGGCGCCCTGGCGGAGCTCCCCGGACACCAGACCGGCCAGCAGCCGCTGCTCGGCCGCCGTCGCCCGGCCGAACAGGTCGCGGACGGCCGCCGTCCGGGCCGCGGCGGAACCCGTCCCGGCCAGGCCCGCGACGGCGGCGAAGGCGGCGTCGACCTCGGCGACGGTCAGCGACGGCTCGGCGGCGGGCGGCGGCGCGTCCTGCAGGGTGCGCCAGCCGACGCCGGTGCGCCGCTGGCGCAGCGACCCGCTGAGGTAGGAGATCACGACCTCCACCTCCTCGGGAGCCGTGCCGGCCAGCACGGCGGCGATGAGGTCGCGCTTGGCCAGCCGCGACCGGGTGGCGGCGAGCGCGGCGGAGGTCTCCGCCAGACGGCTCAACAACATGGGGGCATCATGCCGCCCGGCGCTGACAGCGGGGCCGCACGGACCGGCGACGGACCGCCCGCGGCCCGGCGGAGGTGTGCTAAGAAGGCGGGGCCCTCCGCAGGGGTCACCCTTTCGTCAAGATCGGGGCGCGGGGAGCCCGGCCTGTTGACACCGAACCGGTTAAGTGATGGGTTGACCCCCAGACGTTCGAGGGAGAGCGAGGAGTGACGAAGATGTTGCCTGCCGGGGGTCGGCACGCCCGCGCCGCCTGCCCAGCCGCCGGTGCGGTCCGCACCGGTGCCGCGACGGCGTCACCCCCCACCTCCTCCACGTCCGACCCCGGCGCCGCGGGACCATCCAGCCCGGCGCCGGCGTGAGGCCTCCGGACCCGCGGGTCCCCGGCCACCGGCCCGGGTCCGCCCGGCGCCTCCCGGTCCGCGGCGCAGCCAGCGCCGCCGCCACCGCCCCACCCCGCCACCGCCCCACGGGCTGACCGCCGCCCCGCTGCGTCCGCTCACGCTCCACGCCCGACCGCTCGACTCATCGACCACAGCAACGACGCGATCCTCCGAAAGGACCTCGATGACCAACCCCGAGATCGACCCGGCAGCTCCCGCCTTCGGCGGCAGCCCGGCCCCGGCCCAGCCCTGGGGCACCAGCCGCCGGCGCTTCCTCTCCCTGTCCGGCCTCGCCGTGGGCGGCGCCCTCGTCGGCGTCGGCGCCACCGGCTGCGGCACCGCCCAGACGGGCAACAGCACCGGTGACGGCGCGGCCCAGGGCCGCCCCGGCGCCTCGGGCGACACCTTCTTCGTCGCCGGCTTCCAGTGGGGCCCGCCCACCAACTTCAACCCGGTCGGCGCGACGCCCCAGTGGCCCACCGCCGGGCGGCAGAGCCAGCTGATCTACGAGTCGCTCGTCCGCTTCAACCTCATCGACGGCTCGTTCTCCCCCGGCCTCGGCAAGGAGATCCAGCAGACCGACGACACCACGCTGACGGTCCCGCTGCAGGAGGGGACGAAGTTCTCCGACGGCAGCGAGCTCACCGCCGACGACGTCGTCTACACCTTCGAGCTGGCCAAGGACGTCAGCACCAGCTACTCCAGCGTGTGGACCTACCTCGACTCGGTCACCGCCTCCGACCCGCGCACCGTGGTGTTCAAGGTCAAGACGGACCCCTACAACCCGGGCTCGGTCAAGGACGCCATCGCCAACGTCTACATCCTGCCGAAGGCGATCTGGAGCAAGTTCAGCAACGACAGCATCACCGCCGAGACGAACCTGCAGCCGATCGGCTCCGGTCCCTACCTGATGGACAAGGCCGACCAGACCCAGGTCGCGCTCAAGCGCAACGACGACTACTGGGGTAAGGAGGTCTACGGCACGCCCGCCCCGCTGGCGATCGTGCACCCGATCTTCAAGAGCAACAACGACGGCGACCTCAAGCTGGCCAGCGGCGAGATCGACGCCAGCCAGCAGTTCACCGCCCAGATCTGGAAGATGTGGGAGGACCAGAAGAAGCCGGTCAAGACCTGGCTCAAGGACAAGCCGTACTACCTGCCGGGCAACCTGCCGCTGCTGATCATGAACCTGGAGCGCAAGGGCCTCGACAACCCGAAGGTGCGCCAGGCGATCGCCTACGCGATCGACTACCCGAACATCGCGGCGACGGCCATGTCCAGCTACTCCGACCCGGCCAAGGCCAGCCTCATCGTCCCCGTCGGCTACGAGTCGAAGTACTTCGACCAGGCCGGCGTCGACTCCGAGGGCTGGTCCTTCAACAAGGAGAAGGCCGTCGAGATCCTCGAGGGCGAGCTGAACTGCACCAAGGGCTCCGACGGCATCTACTCCCTGCCCGACGGCACCAAGCTGGGCGGCTGGGAGCTCATCACCCCGACCGGCTGGACCGACTGGAACACCGCCTGCGAGATCGTCGCCAAGTCCGCCAAGGCGGTCGGCATCGGCATCGAGACGAAGTTCCCGCAGGCCCCGACCATGCAGAAGGCCATGCAGAACGCTGACTTCGACCTCTGCATGTACTCCTACACCGGCGTCACCGCCGCCAGCCCGTGGGTCCGCTTCCGCGACGCCATGGACGACCGGGGTGTGCCGGAGGCCGGCAAGACCGCCTTCTTCAACTACAACCGGTTCTCCCACCCCGACGTGCCGGGCCTGCTGGACGCGGCCGCCGGCGCGAAGACCGACGAGGAGGCCGTGGCGGCCTACACGGCGCTCGACAAGATCTACCGCGAGCAGATCCCGGTCGTCCCGCTCATGTACCGCCCGCTGGAGTTCTACGAGGTGAACGAGACGAACTGGACGGGCTTCCCGACCGAGGACGACCCGTACGCCCCGCCGATGTGGCAGGGAGCCGGCATCAACTGGCTGTTCAAGATCAAGAAGGTGGGCAGCTAGAGGACCGCGAGAGCTCGAGAGGACTGACCGACCATGGGCCTGACCCGTTACCTCGGACGAAGACTGTTGTGGTTCCTCGGCACCCTCGTGGTGGCGCTGCTGCTCAACTTCTTCCTGCCACGTCTGATCCCCGGCAACCCGGTGGACTCCATCGTCAGCAACCTGGCCCGAGGGGGCGGGGTCGGCGGCGAGGACCTGAAGATCATCTACGAGAACTACAACCGCGAGTTCGGGCTGGACAAGCCGATCTGGCAGCAGTTCTTCATCTACCTGGGCCAGCTGGCCCAGGGGAACCTCGGGACCTCGTTCGCGCAGTACCCCGCCTCGGTGAACACCCTGGTCGGTCAGTCCCTGCCCTGGAGCATCGTGCTCCAGGTGCCGGCGATCCTCATCGGCTGGGTCGTCGGGAACATCCTCGGCGCGATGGCCGCCTTCCGCGGCGGCTGGTTCGACCGCGGCGCCTTCGTGACGTCGCTGTTCGCCACCTCCATCCCCTACTACTGCCTGGCGATCCTGCTGCTCTTCATCGTCGGGGTGCAGATGGGCGTGCTGCCCATCGGCGGGGCCTACTCCTTCGGGCTCAGCCCCGAGTTCAGCGCCGCGTTCTTCGGTGACGCGATCACCTACTTCTGGCTGCCGTTCTGGTCGCTGGTGATCGTGTTCATCGGCGGCCAGGCCGTCGGCATGCGCTCGATGGCCATCTACGAGCTCGGCGCCGACTACGTGAACTACGGCCGCGGCCTCGGGCTCACCGACAACCGGATCACGGGCTACGTGTTCCGCAACGCGATGCTGCCCCAGATCACCGGGCTGGCGCTGTCCATCAGCGGCCTGGTCGGCGGCGCCCTCGTCACCGAGCTGGTGTTCTCCTACCCGGGCGTGGGCACCCTGCTGTTCAACGCGATCAGCACCGTCGACTACCCGGTCATCCAGGCGGTCACGCTGATCATCACCCTGGCCGTGCTGCTGGCCAACTTCGCCGTCGACATCGTCAACGGCCTGATCGACCCCCGGATCCGGGCCGCACGGAGTGGAGAGCGCTGATGAAGTCGATCAACCTGACCCCGAGGTTCTGGTTCGCCGCCGTCCTCGTGCTCATCACCCTGTTCATCGGCCTGGTCGGGCCGTTCATCGTGCGGACCGACCCGGACGCCGTCATCGGCGGGCTCTACGACGCCCCCTCGGGCACCCTGCCGCTGCTGCTGGGCACCGACAACGAGGGCCAGAGCGTGCTCGCGAACCTCGTGTACGGCACCCGGACGTCGCTGCTCGTGGGGCTGGTCGCCGGCATCATCGCCAGCACCATCGGCCTGGTCCTCGGCCTGGTGGCCGGGTACCAGGGCGGCTGGCTCGACGACGCCATCTCGGGCCTCACCAACGTCGCCCTGGCCATCCCCTCCATCGTGCTCGTGATCCTGCTGGGCATCGCGCTCAACAACCGCAGCTCGCTGGCCCTGGCCTTCATCATCGGCATCACCTCCTGGCCGTGGATGGCGCGCGCGGTGCGCGCGCAGTCCACGAGCATCCGGGCCCGCGAGCACATCGACGTCGCCCGGCTGTCCGGGGCGTCGTGGGTGAGCATCCTGAGCCGCGACGTGCTCCCCTACCTGCTCAGCTACGTCGTGATGGCGTTCGTGCTGCAGGTGTCCGGCGCGATCCTGGCCGAGGCGGCGCTCAGCCTGCTCGGCCTCGGCCCGTCCGGTACCACCAGCCTGGGCGTGATGCTCTACTGGGCCCTCCAGTGGGGCTCGATCCGCACCGGCGCGATCTGGGCCTTCCTGCCGCCCACGGTCATGCTGACGCTGATCGCCTTCTCCCTGCTGCTCCTGCAGTCCAGCCTCGACGAGGTCTTCAACCCGCGGCTGCGCCGCGGCAAGCTGGCCAAGCGGAAGACGAAGGGCGGGCAGCCGCTGCCGCTGCCCGTCGCGACCGCGGCCCCCACCCCCGTGGGGGCGGCCGGCATCGTCGAGAACCCCGTCCCCGCGTCCACCGGAGGAACCCGATGACCCGGCTGCTCAACGCCGAGAACCTGCGCGCGGCCTACCGCACGCCTGACGGCCGGCAGGTCTTCGCCGTCGACGACGTCAGCGTCTACATCGACGAGGGCGAGGTGCTCGGCGTCGCCGGCGAGTCCGGCTCCGGCAAGTCGACCCTCGGCGCGATCCTCTCCCTCACCACCCGGCCCCCGCTCTACGTCGAGAGCGGCACGCTCGAGATCGACGGCAAGCGCCAGGAGCTCGGCGAGCGGAGCAAGATCCCCCGCACCTGGCGCGGCTCGGTCGTCTCCCTGCTGCCGCAGGGCGCGATGAACTCGATCAGCCCCACCCAGCGGGTGCGGGACCTCGTGTTCGACGTCATGCGGGCCCACGACCGCAGCATCAAGCGGGACGAGGCCCTCGACCGGGCCCGCGACCGGCTGAAGTCGCTGGACCTGCCCGTCCGGGTGCTCGACTCCTACCCCCACCAGCTGTCCGGGGGCATGAAGCAGCGGACCGTGACGATCATCTCGACGCTGCTGAACCCGCGGCTGCTGATCGCCGACGAGCCGACCTCCGCGCTCGACGTGTCGTCGCAGAAGGCGCTCATCGACATGCTGCTGCAGATGCTGGAGCAGAAGATCATGTCGGGCGTCGTCTTCGTCACCCACGACCTGCCGGTGCTGCGCACGGTCTCGGACCGGATCGCCATCATGTACGCCGGCAAGATCGTCGAGGTGGGCGACGCCGAGGAGATCACCGAGCGGCCGCGCCACCCCTACGCGGGCGCGCTGCTCGGCGCGGTCCTGGTGCCCGAGCCCCGCTACCGCGAGATGCGGGTCTTCGGCATCCCCGGCTCGCCGCCCAGCCTGCTGGACCCGCCGACCGGCTGCCGGTTCCACCCGCGCTGCGGCGTGGCCTACGCGGAGTGCGCCACCGAGGAGCCGCCGCACGTCGGCGACGAGCTGCGCTTCTCCAAGTGCTTCTGGGCCAAGAAGCACCCCGGCGAGTCGGTGCCGCTGGAGGCCGTGACGTCGGACTCGCTGGCCGAGGCCGACCCGGTGGGCACGGACCCGCGTCCCGCGGAGTCCGAGGAGCACGACGACGAGGACGGACCGGCCCGCACGGGGTCGGCGCAGGGCCGCGAGGTCCCGACGGGAGGGGTGTCGGCATGAGCGAGGACGTGCTGGTCGCCAGCGGGGTGAGCAAGACCTTCGGCCACGGCAAGAACGTCGTCGAGGCCGTCAAGGACGTCTCCTTCGCCCTGGCGGAGAACGAGGTCGTCACCGTCGTCGGCGAGAGCGGCTCGGGCAAGTCGACGCTGGCCCGGATGGTGCTGGGCCTCATGCCCATCACCTCGGGCACGATGACCTTCCGCGGCAACGACGTCAGCAAGATGAACGCCCGCGGCCGGACCGACTACTGGAAGGACGTCCAGGCGGTCTTCCAGGACCCGTTCTCGTCCTTCAACCAGTTCTTCACCGTGCGCCGGCTGCTGGCCCGCTCGATGCGGCTGCTGGACGACAAGGTCGGCGCCGAGCGGCTGGAGGAGGCCCTGGGCCACGTCGGGTTCCCGAACCCGGCCGACGTCCTGGACCGCTACCCGCACGAGCTCTCGGGCGGGCAGCGCCAGCGCGTCATGATCGCGCGGGCGCTGATGATGCGGCCCAAGCTGCTGGTGGCCGACGAGGCGACGTCGATGCTCGACGCCTCCCTGCGGGTGAACGTGCTCAACGTGCTCACCGACCTGCGCGAGCAGCTCGGCATGACGGTCCTGTTCATCACCCACGACATCGGCCAGGCCTGCTACGTGGCCGACCGGGTGCTCGTCATGGAGCACGGGGTGATGGTGGAGCAGGGGCGGGCCGAGGACGTCATCTTCAACCCGCAGCACGAGTACACCCAGCGGCTGCTGGCCGACGTGCCGAAGCTGCACGAGGTCCAGGACCTCACCCGCGCCCGGGTGTCGGACGGCCCGTCCGCCTCCGGCGCGCACGCCCAGCGGGTCTAGCACCCGCACTCCCCCGGACTGCGAGGCCGGCCGCGGAACAGGCCCCGCGGCCGGCCTCGCGCCTTCCCCGGCGCGGCCGGCGACGGACCGGCTCAGCGGGGGAAGTACTCCACCCGCGGGGTGAAGACGAGGTTCTGCCCCAGCACCCCGCGCGGCCGGCCCAGCGCGTGCACGATCTCCGCCGCCACCTCGCCCGGGTCCATCATCCGCTCGGGCGGGATGCCCCACTGCTCCATCATCGGGGTGTCCATCGCCGCGGGCATGATGCCCTGGATGCGGCAGGGGTGGGAGAACTCCCGCACCTCGGTCTGGAAGATCTCGGTCGCCTTCGCGAAGGCGGCCTTCGAGCTGTTGTAGGCCACCGCGCCGCTGCCCACCGTCACCGCCGAGATGGAGATGACGTTGAAGATCTCGGCCTCGGTGTCCCCGGTCCGCGCCTGCAGGTACCCGTTGAGGAAAGCCTGCATGAGGAACACCGGGCCGTGGCAGTTGACGGCGAACACCTGGGCGTAGGCGGCCTCGTCGACGTCGGTCAGGTAGCCGGGCCGGTCGATGCCGGCCACGTTGACGAGGATGTCGAAGCGGGCGCCGAAACGCTCGAAGAGGCCGCCGACGACGGCGGTCCGGTCCTCGCCGGCGGTCACGTCCAGCCGAACGGCCTCCGCGGAGCCGCCCGCGGCCTGCACGCGCCGGACCGTCTCCGCAGCACCCGCCTCGTCGATGTCGGCGGCCACGGCGTGCACACCCCGGGCCGCCAGCGCCACGCAGGTGGCCCGTCCCAGCCCGCTCGCCCCGCCGGTGACCAGCGCCACCCGTCCGTCCAGTCCTGCCACGCGCGTCTCCTCGTCGTCCGGCCGGCTGACCCGGCCGCCGGAGCAGCACAGTACCCAGCCGGTACGAAGCCGAACCGCTGGGTAGGAGTACCAGGACCTGCCCCTGCGAACTGATCGGCACTGCGTGCGCATCCTGCTCTGGAACGTCCACGGCGGCTACAGCGACTCCCTGACCAGCGGGGGCCACACCTACCTCTACCTGCCGGCCGACGAGCACGGCAGCGGCGGCCTGCCGCGGCTGGACCGACCCGACGGGGTCGACGTGCGGCTCACGAGCCCCGAGGAGCTGCGCGACGACCCGCCGGACGTCGTCGTCCTGCAGCGGCTGGAGGAGCTGGACCTCGCCGCGGCCGCCGGCGTGCGGCCCGGGATCGACGCCCCCGCCGTGTTCTGCGAGCACAACACGCCGCGCGGCGACGTGCCCGACAGCCGGCACCCGCTGGCCGACCGCGACGACGTCACGGTCGTCCACGTCACCCACTTCAACGCGCTGGTCTGGGACTGCGGCCGCACCCGGACCGCGGTGGTCGAGCACGGCATCGCCGACCCCGGCCCGCTGTGGACCGGCGAGCTGGGGCACCTGGCCTTCGTCGTCAACGAGCCGGTGCGGCGCTGGCGGAACACCGGGACCGACCTGCTCCCCCGCTTCGCCGAGCACCCCGTGGATGCCTTCGGCATCGACGCCGACCTGCTGCCGGGCGCGCTCCCCGGCTCGTCCCGGCTGTCCTACGCCGGGAACCTCACGCCCACCGAGCTCTACGCCGCGATGGCGCAGCGCCGGGCGTACCTGCACCTCAACCGCTGGACCTCGCTGGGGCTGTCGCTGATCCAGGCGATGCTGCTGGGCATGCCCGTCCTCGTCCTCGACACCACCGAGGCCTCCCGGGCGGTGCCCCCGGGGGCCGGTGCGCTGTCCACCGACGTCGAGGTGCTGCGGCGCGAGGCGGCCCGGCTGCTGGCCGACCCCGCCGAGGCGGCCGCCCGCGGCGCCGTCGCCCGGACCGCCGCCCTCGAGCGCTACGGCCTGGCGGCGTTCTGCCGCGCCTGGGACGCCGTGCTCGAGCGGGCCCGCGACCAGCACCCCCGCTGACCACCACCACCCCGAGGAGCTCCCCGATGGCCGCACCCCGCGCCGGCGTCCTGCTGGACGTCGACGGAACCCTGCTGGACACCAACTACCTGCACGCCCTGGCCTGGTGGCAGGCGATGCGCGACGGCGGCGTCGAGGGCGTGACGATGGCCGACTGCCACCAGGCCGTCGGGATCGGCAGCGAGGAGCTGGTGCGCCGCCTCGCCGGCCGTGACGACGACGCGGTCGTGGAGGCGCACTCCACCCGCTACGACGCCCTGCAGGACCAGGTCGTCGCGTTCGACCGCTCGGCCGACCTCGTGCAGAAGCTGGCGGGCACCGGGCTGGCCGTCGTGCTGGCCACCAGCGGGCGCCAGCAGGACCTGGAGTGGATGCTGCCGGCCATCGGCGTCGAGGACGGGCTGATCGACGGCTCGACGACCTCGGGCGACGTCGAGCGGGCCAAGCCGCACCCCGACCTGCTGACCACCGCGATGGAGCAGCACGGGCTCGACCCCGCTCGGACCGTCGCCGTCGGCGACACCGTGTGGGACGTCCAGGCGGCCCACGACGCGGGGATCCGGGTCGTCGCCTTCACCACCGGTGGCATCCCCCGCTGCCAGCTGGAGCAGGCCGGCGCGGACGAGGTCTGGTCGGGTCCGGCCGACCTGCTGGAGCACTGGTCGTCCTCGCTGCTGGCCGCGCTGGCCTGACGGCTCCCCCGGCCCCGGACGACGAGACGGCGCCCACCCCGAGGGGTGGGCGCCGTCTGCGCTGCGTGCGGGAGGTGCGTCAGGCCTTGGTGGGCCCGTCGGTGGTCTCGTCCACGGTCGGCTCGGCCGCGGCCTCCTCCACCTCGACGTCGTCGCTCGGCGCCTGCTCGGTGTCGGTGGCGGCGTCGCGCTCCTCGGTGCCGGTGACGAGGCCCTCGGCGGGCGCCTCCTCCGACGTGCCCTCGGACTGGACCGCGTCGTCGGGGGCGTCGGCCGCGGCCGGGGTGCCCGCGGCGGCGGTGGCCGCCGGGGCGGCGCTGCGTCGGGGAGCGGCAGCGGCGGGCCGGTTGGCCTTCTTGCTGTCCTCGACCGACTCGGTCACCAGCTCGATCATCGCCATCGGGGCGTTGTCGCCCTTGCGCGGGCCGACCTTGGTGATGCGCAGGTAGCCGCCCTCGCGGTCGGCCATGGTCGGCGCGATCTCGGTGAACAGCGTGTGCACCACGCCCTTGTCCTTGACGGTGGTCAGGACGAGACGGCGGGAGTGGATGTCACCCCGCTTCGCCTTGGTGATCAGCTTCTCCGCCAGCGGGCGCAGGCGCTTGGCCTTCGCCTCGGTGGTGGTGATCCGCCCGTGCTCGAAGAGCTGGGTGGCGAGGTTCGCCAGGATGATCTTCTCGTGCGACGGGCTGCCGCCCAGACGATTGCCCTTGGTAGGTGCTGGCATGTCTACTCTCCGTTAGCGATGGTGGTGCAGAGGATCAGAGGCGACCGGGGCGCCGAGGCGGGACGGTCACCTGACCCCGCTCCGGTCCCCCGCCGAGGGCGGGGGTGAAGGGGGTCGCCCCCCTTCGAGGTGTTCAGTACTGCTCGGTCTCGCTGAAGTCGGCGTCTTCCTCTTCGAGGTCGTCGTAGCGGCCGATGGCGGCCAGCGGGTCGAAGCCGGGGGCGCTGTCCTTGAGAGACAGACCCATCTCGTGCAGCTTCAGCTTGACCTCGTCGATGGACTTGGAGCCGAAGTTCCGGATGTCCAGCAGGTCCTGCTCGCTGCGGGACACCAGCTCGGACACCGTGTGGATGCCCTCGCGCTTCAGGCAGTTGTAGGACCGCACCGTCAGGTTCAGGTCCTCGACCGGCAGGGCCAGGTCGGCGGCCAGCTGCTCGTCGATCGGCGAGGGGCCGATCTCGATGCCCTCGGCCTCGACGTTGAGCTCACGGGCCAGGCCGAACAGCTCGACCAGCGTGCGACCGGCGGAGGCGACGGCGTCGCGCGGGCGGATGGCCGGCTTGGTCTCGACGTCGAGGATCAGCTTGTCGAAGTCGGTGCGCTGCTCGACGCGGGTGGCCTCCACCTTGTAGGTGACCTTGAGGACCGGGGAGTAGATCGAGTCGACCGGGATGCGGCCGATCTCGGCGTCCGCCATCTTGTTCTGGACGGCGGAGACGTAGCCGCGGCCGCGCTCGACGACCAGCTCCATCTCGATCTTGCCGGTCTCGTTCAGGGTGGCGATGTGCAGGTCGGGGTTGTGCACCTCGACGCCCGCGGGCGGCGCGATGTCGGCCGCGGTGACCGCGCCCGGACCGGCCTTGCGCAGGTACATCGTGACGGGCTCGTCCTCCTCGGAGGAGACGACGAGGCCCTTGAGGTTGAGGATGACCTCGGTGACGTCCTCGACGACGCCCTCGATCGTCGAGAACTCGTGGAGGTTGCCGTCGATCTTGAGGCTGGTCACGGCCGCGCCCGGGATGGACGACAGCAGGGTGCGACGCAGCGAGTTGCCGAGGGTGTAGCCGAAGCCGGGCTCGAGGGGCTCGATGACGAACCGCGAGCGGTTGTCGGAGACGACCTCTTCCGACAGGGTCGGACGCTGGGCGATGAGCATGGTGGTTCCTTCTTCCTCCGCGCTTCCCGCTATTTGAAGGCGCGGTGCCCCCGGTGCATCCGGCACCGGAGGTCGTGCTGCCCATCGACGGGCTCAGGGCACGGACCCGCTCCCTGAGGAGGGGGACCCGCTCCCTGAGCCTGTCGACGGGTGGTGGGTCCTACTTGGAGTAGAGCTCGACGATCAGCTGCTCCTGGACGTCCACCACGATCTGCTGACGGGTCGGCAGCTGGTGGACCAGGACGCGGCCGCGCTCGGGCAGGGCCTGCAGCCAGGCCGGGACGTCGCGCTCGCCGTGGGTCTCGCGGGCCACCACGTGCGGGGTGGTCTCGCGCAGCTTCGGCGCCAGGTCGATGATGTCGTGCGCGGAGACGCGGTAGGACGGGATGTCCACCTTGTGCCCGTTGACCAGGAAGTGGCCGTGGACGACGAACTGGCGCGCCTGCCGCCGGGTCCGGGCGAAGCCGGCGCGGTAGATCACGTTGTCGAGGCGGGACTCCAGGATCTGCAGCAGGTTGTCACCCGTCTTGCCCTGGAGGCGGTTCGCCTCCTCGTAGTAGCGGCGGAACTGCTTCTCGAGGACGCCGTAGGAGAAGCGGGCCTTCTGCTTCTCGCGGAGCTGGAGCAGGTACTCCGACTCCTTGGTGCGCCCCTTGCCGTGCACGCCGGGCGGGTACGGGCGGCGCTCGAAAGCCTTGTCGCCACCGACCAGGTCAACACCCAGCCGACGGGACTTCTTGGTCATGGGACCGGTGTAGCGAGCCATGTGTGTGTCTCAGTCCTTGTTCGTAGGTCGGGTCAGACGCGGCGGCGCTTGGGCGGGCGGCAGCCGTTGTGGGGCACGGGGGTGACGTCGGCGATCGCACCGACCTCGAGGCCGACGGCCCCGAGCGAGCGGATCGCGGTCTCCCGGCCCGAACCCGGACCCTTGACGAACACGTCGACGCGCTTCATGCCGTGCTCCATGGCGCGACGGCCAGCAGCCTCGGCCGCCATCTGGGCGGCGTACGGGGTCGACTTGCGCGAGCCCTTGAAGCCCACGGTCCCGGCCGAGGCCCACGCGATGACCGCGCCGGTCGGGTCGGTGATGGAGATGACCGTGTTGTTGAACGTGCTCTTGATGTGAGCGTGGCCCGAGACCACGTTCTTCTTTTCCTTCTTCCGCACCTTGGTGGAGCGGGTGTTGCGGCCTGCAGTAGCCATGTGTTCTCAGATCTCCTGGAGTCTCGCCCAAGTAAGGCCCGGGGGGCTTACTTGGCCTTCTTCTTGCCGGCGACGGGCTTGCGGGCGCCCTTGCGACCACGGGCGTTGGTGCGGGTGCGCTGACCGCGGACCGGCAGGCCGCTGCGGTGACGCCGGCCCTGGTAGGAGCCGATCTCGACCTTGCGGCGGATGTCGGCGGCCACCTCGCGACGGAGGTCACCCTCGGTCTGGTAGTTCGCCTCGATCCAGTCACGCAGCTGGACCAGGTGCTCGTCGTTCAGCTGGTGGACGCGGAGGTCGCCGCTGATCTGCGTGGCTTCGAGGGTCTCCAGGGCGCGGGTGCGGCCGACGCCGAAGATGTAGGTGAGGGCGATCTCGAGGCGCTTGTCGCGCGGGAGGTCGACACCGATGAGACGTGCCATCAGGCGGTACTGCCTTTCGGGATGGTCGACGCCGGCCCGGTCAGGGGCCCCGGCCGCGGGGGCCGGTGCGTCGCGGAGGTGTCTGGCGTGATGCGTCCCTGGCTGCCTTGCGGACGAGATCTGCTCGTCCGACCGGGGCCCCGGCCTCCGACCGGGGGTGGCTCCGCCGGCAGGCCGACGGAGGTGCGATCACACGTTCTGGGGTGGTGCGGGTGGCCGACCGGGGCCGGCCACCGGGTTCGAGCGGAGCGGGAGGCTCAGCCCTGCCGCTGCTTGTGGCGCGGGTTGTCGCAGATGACCATCACGCGGCCGTGGCGGCGGATGACCTTGCACTTGTCGCAGATCCGCTTGACGCTCGGCTGGACCTTCATGGAGCTCACTCCTGGTTCTGCCCCGCGCGCACCCGCTCGCGAGAGCGGCCGGCCCGGAGGGGGGTGGTGTGGACATCGGCCAGGCGGCTCCGGGAGACCCGGCACCACGCCCTGCGCGTCGGTCCCGCTCGACGATCCGTCACCGGACACGCTCGCAGGCACCACCGACAGGCGGCCAAGGGGATACTGTACGCTCGCCGCCCGTCGGACTCAAGTTCGCCCCGACGGGCCAAGCACTCGTGGGGACGCGGCGCGGACGCCGCGTCCGGGCCTCACTTGTGGCGGTAGACGATCCGGCCGCGGGTGAGGTCGTAGGCCGAGAGCTCGACGACCACCCGGTCGGCCGGGAGGATGCGGATGTAGTGCTGCCGCATCTTGCCGCTGATCGTCGCCAGCACCTTGTGCCCGTTGGTCAGCTCGACCCGGAACATCGCGTTCGGCAGGGCCTCGACGATCGTTCCCTCGAGCTCGAGCGCGCCCTCTTTCTTGGCCATGGATCCCCATCTGTTGCTGTACGTGTGTGTGGCCGGACCGCCCGGGAGGACCTGGGCACGGCTGACCGACATGTCAGTCTACGCGCCGCCGCCGCACCGCTCAAACGGCGCCCGACCGCGCGGGAGCGCGGGGATCCGGCTCAGAAGGCGGTCTGGCCGCGGTCGACGCGCTCCCGGTAGAGCTCGACGCTCTCCTTCAGGGCCTTGAGGATGTAGGGCGGGAAGTCCAGCCCCTGCCGGTCGGCCCACAGCAGGCGGTGCTCGACGCGGCCGATCTCGCGCGCGTAGCCGGCGAGGTCGGCGTCGATGCCGAGGTCGGTGGCGACCCGGCCCATATCGGCCTTGTAGCCCGGCATCGCGTTGGTGCCGACGAGGTTGTAGCTCTTCTCGCGCAGCACCCGGGCCAGGAACAGCTGCCAGGGCTTGAGCACCTTGTCCTGGACCATCGCGGTGGCCGACATCTGGTAGAAGGCGAAGTGCCCCGGCTCCTGCTGCTTGATGGGGTGCACGATCGTCTCGACGATCGCGTGCTCCCCCATCTCCTTGAGCCCGGTGTTCAGCTGGTTGTAGGCCAGCACCGCCTGGCGCTCGGTGCTCGCGCCGGTGAGGAAGTAGAGCAGCTTCGCGATGTCCTGCACCGGCTTCAGCGTGGCCAGCGCGCCCAGGATCTTGATCCGGAAGGACACGTCGAGGTGGGGCTGCGCGGGCGGACGGCCCAAGTCGGTCTGCAGCCGGTCGAGGATCAGCCCGTGCTGGATCTCCTGGGGCTGCCAGACGTCGGAGTAGAAGGTCTTGTTGGTGTCGTCGACGTCGGGCAGCAGCACCAGCAGCTCCAGGACGTTGCGGTCTACCTCGAGCTCCACGCGGGCGAGGTAGTCGATGACGTGGCCGAAGCGGTCGGCGACCCGGCGGGGGTCGAGGATCGTCCGGTCGACCGACCCCAGGGGGATCGGCGGGTACAGCTCACCCAGTCGCTGGACGTGCTCAGCGATCTTGCGCGGGGTGACGGGTTGCCGTGGCACGCGGTCATCCTACGGACGGCGCGGGCGTGCGCCGTCCTCGGAAGACGTGTTGTTACCCACAGGTCATGAGGGCAAACCCTCACCCCGCCGGTGCCGAACCATGGTGTTCGCTCCCCTGCCGTCGGCCAGCGCGCCGGCTCAGAGCAGCAGGAGCAGCAGCACCACGACCAGCAGCACGGCGCCGGCGACCCCTGCGACGGCGACGACGGTGAGCCCGTTCCCGCTGCGGGCCGGGGCGAGCTCCCCGGGACGGCCGCCCGAGCTCGCGACGAGGGCGGGGTCGGCGTAGGTGGGCAGGGGCGCCAGGCCCTCGACCACGGGGACCAGCTCGCCCAGCGTCCGCGCGGCGAACAGCCGGTCGAGCCGGGCGCGGTACTCGTCGGCGTCGAGCGTGCCGGCCTCGAAGGCCGCGTTGAGCCGGGTGCTGAGCCGGTCGCGCTCGCCGTCGTCGACCGGCAGCGCCGGCGTGCTGCGGTAGGGCGAGGAGATCGGCAGGTCGCTGCTCACCCCGTCACGCTACCCGGCGACCGCGGCCGTCCCGCGGACGAGCGCGCGCCGCTCCCCGGGGTCCTCCGGCAGCACCCGCGGCAGCCCGAACCGGTCGAAGAGCGTCAGCTCGAAGAACGCGACCACGTGGGAGAAGCCGTGCGGGGTCAGCGTCGGCACCTGCACGTGGAACGCGTGGTGCCGCCCGTCCGGCCCCAGCATGTACAGGGCCAGCGCCGGCCGGCCGTTGGCCATCACCGGGACCATCACCTGGTCCCCTGCCGCGGACGCCGGGCACTGGGTGCTGATCAGGGTGCCGATCGCCGCGGGGCCGGAGTACCAGCCGTCGAACGGCGGCATCTCCCAGACCGCGTCCTCGGTGAGCAGCTCGACGATCCGGGCCACGTCGTAGCGCTCGAAGGCGTCCACGTAGGCGGTGAGCATCCGCTGCGCGTGCTCCTCCTCGACCGGGGGCAGCTCGGCGTCGGGGTCGAGCTTGGCCAGCTGGGCCCGGGCCCGCTGCAGGCTGCTGTTCACCGCGGCCACCGAGAGGTCCAGCAGCTCGGCCACCTCGCTGGCGTGCCAGGCCAGCACGTCGCGCAGGATGACCACCGCCCGCTGGGGCGGCGTCAGGTGCTGGAGGGCGGCGACGAAGGCCAGCCGCACGCTGTCGCGGCTGACCACCGCGGAGGCCGGGTCGGCGTCGCCGTGGCCCCAGACGACGGTGTCGGGGAGCGGCTCCAGCCACGGCGTCTCGGGCCGGCTGCTCAGCTGCCCGGCGGGGTCCGCGGCGGGCTGGCCGAGGCCGGTGGGCAGCGGCCGGCGCTGGCGCGACTCCAGCGCCGTCAGGCAGACGTTGGTGGCGATCCGGTACATCCAGGTGCGCAGCGAGGAGCGGTTCTCGAAGCCGTGGAAGGCGCGCCAGGCCCGGATGTAGGTCTCCTGCACCAGGTCCTCGGCGTCGTGCACGGAGCCGAGCATCCGGTAGCAGTGAGCGGTCAGCTCCCCGCGCAGGGGCTCGACCTGGCTGAGGAAGACGTCGTCGTCGGTCGCGAGGCTCACCCCGAGAAAGTACCGCCGCAGCCGATGATCCGCAGCCCCTGCCGCGGTCTCTCCTGCACAGCGTCCCGCTGCCCCGAACAGGAGTGACCGCCGTGCACCGGATGATCTTCGTCAACCTGCCCGTCGCCGACGTGGAGGCCAGCAAGGCCTTCTACACCGGGCTCGGCTTCAGCCTCAACCCCGAGTACTCCGACGCCTCGACGGCCTGCGTCGTGGTGTCCGACACCATCGTCGTGATGGCCCTCCAGCGGGACCGCTTCGCCGACTTCGTCGCCGGACCCGTCGGCGACCCGGCCGCCGCCACGACCTCGATCAGCTGCCTCTCGGCCGAGAGCCCGGACGAGGTCGACGCCCTCGTCGAGCGGGCGCTGCGGCACGGCGGCCGGCCGTGGCTGGACAAGATGGTCGACGGGCCGATGTACGGGCACAGCTTCACCGACCCCGACGGCCACGTCTGGGAAGTCCTGCACATGGCCCAGGGCGGCTGATCCCGCCGGCGCTGAACCGGTCCAGGAGCCCCCGGCCCGGCCGCTAGCGTGGGTCCCATGACCTATGTCGCCGACGACGCCCGCTACGACGTCCAGCCCTACCGCCGCTGCGGCCGCAGCGGGCTCAAGCTCCCCGCCGTCTCCCTCGGGTTCTGGCACAACTTCGGGGACGACAAGCCCCTGGAGACCCAGCGCGCGGTGATGCGCCGCGCCTTCGACCTCGGCGTGAACCACTTCGACCTGGCCAACAACTACGGCCCGCCCTACGGCGCCGCCGAGGTGAACGCCGGGACCATCCTCCGCCAGGACTTCGCGCGGTACCGCGACGAGCTGGTCATCTCCTCCAAGGCCGGCTGGGACATGTGGCCCGGCCCCTACGGCGACCACGGCTCGCGCAAGTACCTCACCGCCAGCCTCGACCAGTCCCTGGAGCGGCTCGGCCTCGACTACGTCGACATCTTCTACCACCACCGTCCCGACCCCGAGACGCCGCTGGAGGAGACGATGGGGGCGCTCGACGCTGCCGTCCGGGCCGGCAAGGCGCTCTACGTGGGCGTCTCGTCCTACTCCCCCGAGCACACCGCCGCGGCCGCCGCGATCCTGCGCGACCTCGGCACCCCGATGCTCATCCACCAGCCCTCGTACTCGATGTTCAACCGCTGGATCGAGGGCGGGCTGCTCGACGTCCTAGAGCAGGAGGGCGTCGGCTGCATCGCCTTCACCGCGCTGGCCCAGGGCCTGCTGACCAACCGGTACCTCGACGGCGTGCCCGCCGACTCCCGCGCGGCGCAGGGCAAGTCGCTGAGCACCGACCAGATCAGCGAGGACAACCTCGCCCGGGTCCGCGCGCTCAACGAGATCGCCGCCGGCCGGGGCCAGACCCTCGCGCAGCTGGCGCTCGCCTGGGTGCTGCGCGACGCGCGGGTCACCTCGACCCTGATCGGCGCCAGCAGCGTCGCCCAGCTGGAGGACAACGTCGCCGCCGTCGGCAACCTGGACTTCACCGCCGACGAGCTCGCCGCCATCGACGAGCACGCCGTCGAGTCCGGCATCGACCTCTGGGCCGGGGCCCGGGACGCCACCGCCAGCTGAGCCGGACCCACCGAGGCTGAGCCGCCCGCGACGCAGCGGCCTGAGCCGACCCCTCCGCGGCCTGAGCCTGTCGAAGGCCCTTCGACAGGCTCAGGGAGCGGGAGGCTCAGGCGGCCGGCGGCACCAGACCGGTGTGGTGGGCGGCGAAGGCCAGCAGGTCGGCCCACTCGGCCGCCTGGAGGGCGGCGGGCTTGCCCGCGCCGTGGCCCGTGGCCACCTCCACCCGGGTGAGCACCGGGGCGTCGCCCGCCTGGGCGTGCTGCAGGGTCGCGACGAACTTGTGGCTGTGCAGCGGGACGACCCGGTCGTCGTGGTCCCCCGTCACCACCAGCGTCGCCGGGTAGCGGGTCCCCGGCCGGACGGCGTGCAGCGGCGAGTAGGCCAGCGCGTCGGCGAACTGCGCGGGGTCGCGCGGGTCGCCGTAGTCGGAGATCCACGCCGCGCCCACCGTGAAGAGGTGGAAGCGCAGCATGTCCAGCACGCCGACGCCAGGCAGCGCCACCGCGGCCAGGTCGGGCCGCTGCGTCATCACCGCCCCCACCAGCAGGCCGCCGTTGCTGCGCCCGTGCAGGGCCAGCTGCTCCCGCGTCGTCACGCCGGTGGACTGCAGGTGCTCGGCCACGGCCACGAAGTCGTCGAAGACGTTCTGCTTACGGCTGAGCCGGCCGGCCTCGTACCACTCGGTGCCGTACTCCCCGCCCCCGCGCAGGTTGGCGATGGCCAGCACGCCGCCGGCGGCCAGCCAGCCTGCCCAGCCCGGCCGGTAGTCGGCGAAGAGCGGGATCTTGAAGCCGCCGTACCCCCACAGCAGGGTCGGCCGCGGCGCGTCCGCGTCCGCCCCCGCCGCCCGGATGAGGAAGTAGGGCACCCGCGTCCCGTCCGCGCTGGTCGCGGCGGACCGCTCGACGGTGACCTCCGGCGGCACGAAACCCCCGCCCGCGCCCCGCACCAGCCCGGGCAGCGGGGTGACCTCGCCCGAGCCGAAGTGGACGAGGTGCGCCGCCGTGGGGCTGACCACCGAGGACAGGCCGACGAAGACCTCGTCGTCGCCGGCGTGGCCCTCGAGCCCGACGACGGCGCCGGCGGGCAGGTCGACGGGGCCGAGCAGCCGCCCGTGGAGGTCGTAGCGGCTCACCCGTGGCTGGGCGTCGACGAGGTGCACGGTGACGAAGCCGTCCCCGGCGGCGACGACCTGGCCCAGGGTGTGCTCGGTCTCGGCCAGCACCTCGCGCCACGCGTCGTCGCGGCCCCGGCGGACGGCCTCGAGGTCGACGGCGACGACGCGACCCCGCTCGGCCTCGTCGTCGGTGGAGAGGTAGAGCGTCGAGCCCTCGGAGCGGACCAGCGTGAACTCCGCGACCGGCTCGTCGACGACCTTCAGCGGCTCCCCCAGCGCGCTGGCGCCGTCGTCGGTGGTCACCGGGTAGGCCCACAGCCGGTTCTGGTTCTCGGTCCCGGCGACGATGCTGACGACCAGCCAGCGGTCGTCGTCGGTGGTCTCGGCCCAGAGCATCAGCCGCTCGTCGGAGAACTCCAGCAGCAGCTCGTCCTCCGCGACGGGCCGGCCGACGCGGTGCAGCCGCAGCTTGCCGCCGGCGAGGGCGGAGGTCTGGGTGCCCTCGGCGTGGCCCTCGTGGTCGAACGCGGTGTAGACGAACGAGCGGCCGTCCGGCAGCCAGACGGCCTCGGAGAACTTCGTCTGGACGCCGACGTCGGGCACCTCGGCGCCGCTCTCGACGTCGAGCAGGTGGAAGGTGTGCCAGTCGCTGCCGCCCTCGCTGACGGCGTAGGCCAGCTGGGCGCCGTCCCGGCGCACGGCCAGCGCGGCCAGGGAGCTGGTGCCGTCGGCCGAGAAGGTGTTGGGGTCGACCAGCACGCGGCCGCCCTCGAGCAGCTCGGGCAGGGAGTCGGCGATATACCAGACGTCCTGGTCCTGGCGGCCGTCGTTCCGGTTCACCAGGTAGCGGCCGCCCCGGTGCAGCGGGGTGCCGGCACGGGGCCGGGCCAGCACGGCGGCCATCGTCGCGCCGAACCACGCCCGCTCGGGCAGGGCGGCGAGGTAGGCGCTGCTGGTCGCGTTCTGCCGGGCGACCCAGTCGGCGGTCTCGGCGGCGTCGGGGTCCTCGAGCCAGCGGTACGGATCCGCCACGGCCCGGCCGTGGAGCTGCTCGCGGGTGTCGTCACGTCGGGTGCTGGGGTAGTCGACCACGTCGGCCCACGCTACCCGGCCCGCTCGGGCGGGTCGCGCTCAGTCGGCCAGCGGGCCGAACGGGACGCCGAGCGCGGTGAGCATCTCCTCGCCGCCGTCCTCGGCGGTGAGCACCCAGGTCCCGTGCGCGGTGACGGTCATCGTGTGCTCCCAGTGCGCGGCCACCCGGCCGTCGTCGGTGACGACGGTCCAGTCGTCGGCCAGCACGTGGTTCTCGGGCGAGCCGAGGGTGAGCATGGGCTCGACGGCCAGGGCCAGCCCCTCCACGAGCCGGGGCCCGCGGCCGCGGCCGGGCAGCACGCCGCGGGGGGCCAGGTTGGGCACGTCCGGCGGCTGGTGCATGGCCGAGCCGATGCCGTGCCCCACGTACTCCTCGACGATGCCGTAGCCGCCGTCGAGGGAGCGGACGTGCTCCTCGACCGCGGCGGAGATGTCGCCGACGTGGCCGCCCAGCCGGGCGGCGGCGATGCCGTGCCACAGGGCGCCGCGGGTGGCCTCGCTGAGGGCCAGGGCCTCCGGCGCGACCTCGCCGACGGCGACGGTGAGGGCGGAGTCGCCGTGCCAGCCCTCGACGACGGCGCCGCAGTCGATGGAGAGCAGGTCGCCCTCGGCGAGCACCCGGTGGCCGGGCACGCCGTGCACGACCTCCTCGTTCACCGACAGGCAGGTGACGCCCTGGAACCCGCCGACGCCCTCGTGGGCGCCGTAGTCCAGGAACGACGGGGTGGCGCCGGCGGAGCGGATGACCTCGGCGGCGACGGCGTCGAGCTCGCGGGTGCTGACGCCGGGCCGGACGGCCGCCCGGGTGGCGGCGAGGGCGGCGGCCACGACGAGGCCGGCCCGCCGCATCAGCAGCAACTGCTCGCGGGTCTTGATCTCCACGCCCCGGTGGCCGAACACCACGGGGTCAGCCCTCGGTGCTGAGGGCCGGCGCGCCGCCGGTCTTGGCGTCCAGCGCGTCGAACAGGCGCCGGGAGACCTCGTCGACCGCACCCAGGCCGTCCACCTCCACCAGCAGGTCGCGGCGGCGGAAGATCTCGAGCAGCGGTGCGGTCTGGTCGGCGTAGACCTGCTGCCGGACGCGGATGGTCTCCTCGCGGTCGTCGGCGCGGCCGGCGGTCTCGGCCCGCTTCAGCAGCCGGGCGACCACCTCGTCGGTGTCGGCGACCAGGCAGATGACGGCGTCCAGCGCCTCTCCACGGCCGGCCAGGAAGGCGTCGAGCGTCTCCACCTGGTCGGGCGTGCGCGGGTACCCGTCGAGGAGGAAGCCCCGCACGCAGTCCACCTCGGCGAGCCGGGCGGCGACGATCTCGTTGGTGATCTCGTCGCTCACGTAGCCGCCGGAGTCCATGATCTCGCGCACCTGCTGCGCGAGCGGGGTGTCCGAGGTCTTCATGGCCCGGAAGATGTCGCCCGTCGAGATGGCCGGGATCCCGTAGCGCTGCGCGACGTGCGCGGCCTGGGTGCCCTTGCCCGCCCCCGGCGGACCCATGATGAGGAGACGCATCAGCGGAGGAACCCTTCGTAGTTGCGTTGCTGCAGCTGGCTCTCGATCTGCTTCACGGTGTCCAGGCCGACGCCGACGATGATGAGGATCGAGGTGCCGCCGAAGGGGAAGTTCTGGTTGGCGTCCAGGAAGATGAACGCCACCGACGGCAGCAGGGCGATCAGGCCCAGGTAGAGCGAGCCCGGGAAGGTCAGCCGGGAGAGCACGAAGGCGAGGTAGTCCTCGGTCGGCTTGCCCGCCCGGATCCCCGGGATGAAGCCGCCGTACTTCTTCATGTTGTCGGCGACCTCGTTCGGGTTGAACGTGATGGCCACGTAGAAGTAGGCGAAGAACACGATCAGCAGGAAGAACGTGACCATGTAGAGCGGGTGGTCGCCGCGCACGAAGTTCGCCGAGATCCACGACGAGAAGCGGCCCTCGGGCCGGAACTGGGCGTAGAGGGCGGGCAGGTACAGCAGCGACGAGGCGAAGATGACGGGGATGACGCCGGCCTGGTTGACCTTGATGGGGATGTAGGTCGTCGAGCCGCCGAGCATCCGGCTGCCGACCATCCGCTTGGCGTACTGCACGGGGATGCGGCGCTGGGACTGCTCGACGAAGATGACGCCGGCCATGACCACCAGGCCGAGGGCGATCACCAGCAGGAAGATGACCCAGCCCTGCGAGCCCGGGCGGGCGACCTTGAGGCCCCACAGGGCGCTCGGGAAGGTGGCGGCGATCTGGGTGAAGATCATCACCGACATGCCGTTGCCGACGCCGCGCTCGGTAATCAGCTCACCCATCCACATGATGACGCTGGTGCCGGCGGTCATCGTCAGGATCATCGTGATGACCGGGAAGATGCCCTTGTCGTAGACCAGGCCGGGGCAGCCGGTGAAGAGCCGGTCGTTGACGGCCACGGTGACGAACGCCGTCGAGTTGAGGACGGCGAGCACCAGGGTCAGGTACCGGGTGTACTGGGTGATCTTCGTCTGGCCCGCCTGGCCCTCCTTCTTGAGGGCCTCGAGCCGCGGGATGACGACGGTGAGCAGCTGCAGGATGATGCTGGCGGTGATGTAGGGCATGATCCCCAGCGCGAAGATCGCGAGCTGGAGGAGCGCCCCGCCGGAGAACAGGTTGATCAGGGAGTACAGGCCCTGCTGCTCGCCGCTCTGGGCCTGCTTGAGGCAGAAGTCGACCTGGCTGACGTTGACGTTCGGCGTCGGGATGATCGACCCCAGCCGGAACACGGCGAGGATCGCCAGCGTGAAGAAGATCTTCTTCCGCAGGTCCGGGGTCCGGAATGCGTTGGCGAATGCGGTGAGCACTCCCGCCCTCCCTCTCTTGTTCGACAGCCCCGTCGTGACCGAGCACCTCTCGGGACGACCCCGACCGCGCAGGACCGGACGACTTTATCAAGGGATCGCGGGGAAGCACGCATCCCCGACGAGCCCGGACCGGCGCGGAGGTCCCCGCGCACCGCGCGTCGGCACCCGGGACGACGACAGCCGCCGGTCGACTCAGGCAGGTCGACCGGCGGCTGACGGCTCGTGCGGCGCGGCTCAGAGCTCCAGGCGGGAGATCCAGTAGGTGGCCGTCGCCGGGCTGGCGTTGCCGAAGCGGGCGTTCGGCAGGTAGAGGCTCCCCCGGAAGGACGCGGCCGTCGTCGGCACGTCGAAGGTCGCGTCGCCCTCGAGGTCGGCGGCGGTCAGCGTGTCCACCAGCGTGCCGCGGGTGCCCCGGCGGTCCAGCTGGACCACCGCGACCTGGTTGAGCCGGTTCTGCACCGCGTAGAGGGTCCGGCCGCGCAGCAGCAGGCCGTCGCCGTTGGTCAGCTTGGCCCCGCCCAGGTCGACTTCGCGGGCCACGCCGGTCGAGGGGTTGACCCGGAACAGCGTCCCGGTGGCGGAGTCCACGACCAGCAGCGAGCGGCGGTCGGGGCTCTGGACGATCCCGTTGGCGCTGTTGGTGCCGGCCGGCGCCTGCACCCAGTCGCCGCGGAGCGGGAGGGTGCGGACGCGAGCCCGGGCCGGGTCGCCCTTCCGGGCCACCGCGTAGAGCTGCGGCCGGCGCGAGTCGGTGAACCACGCGGTCCGCTTCGTCAGCACGACGTCGTTGACGAAGCTCTCCCCCGCACCCCGGGCCAGCTGGTAGTCGGCCAGCAGGGCGCCGGTCCGGGCGTCGACGACGCGGGCGGTGCCCGCGGTGCCGCCGGAGACGTAGATGCGGTGCCGGTCGACCTTGAGGCCGACCGAGGGGAAGCCGGCACCCGGGCCCTGGCTGATGACCCCGCCCTTCCCGGTGCGGAGGTCGACGGCGTAGATGTCGCCGTCGGCGCGCGAGCCGAGGTAGGCGACCGGTCCGCGGTCGGTGGCGATGCCCTCGGGCTGGAAGCCGACGGGCAGCGCGATCCGGTCGGGCAGGTCGGCCTTCCCGCCGCCGTGCCGGGGCAGGGCCTGGGCCGGTGCCACGAGGGTGGCGGTGAGCGCGGCGCCGGCGAGGGCCACGCCGAGCAGCTGGAGTCGTGAACGCATCGTCATCGAGGGTCCCCCTGGGGGTCGTGCCGCGGCGCGTGCCGCGGCGGCTGGTGGCTCCACCCGAGGCTACGGAGCAGGCGGGGGTTTCGTTCACCCCCGGACCCGCAGGACGGGATCAGCCCTCCTGGGCCCGCTGCCCCGCGCCGGCGCGACCGCGCCGCACCCGGCGCACCACCAGCCAGGCGACGAGGGCGGCGATGGCGGCGTAGACGAGGTAGTTGAGCAGGTCGGCGTACCGGGCGACCGTCCCGTAGCTGCCGCCCAGCGCGGCGCCGGCCCCGATCAGCAGCGCGTTCCAGACCCCGCTGCCGGCGAGGGTGAAGACCGAGAAGGTGACCAGCGGCATCCGCGCCGCGCCCGCCGGCAGCGAGATGAGGCTCCGCACCCCGGGGATCAGCCGGCCGAAGAAGATCGACGACCGGCCGTGCCGCTCGAACCAGGCCGCCGCCCGCTCGAAGTCCTCGCGGTCCACCAGCGGCAGCCGCGCCAGCAGCCGGACCGCGCGCTCCAGGCCCAGGCGGGCGCCGAGCCCGTAGAGCAGCAGCGCGCCGGCCCAGGCGCCGAGGGTCGCCGCGAGGACGACCAGCGGCAGGTTGATCGCGCCCTGGGAGGTGAGGAAGCCGGCCAGCGGGAGGATGACCTCGCTGGGCAGCGGCGGGAACACCGTCTCCAGCAGGACGAGCAGCCCGACGCCCCACTCCCCCAGCGCGGTGATCACCCGCTCGGCCCAGCCGAGCAGGCCCGTCAGCTCCAAGGGGGTCACGCGGGGCTCCTGAGGGGTCGGGGGCGGTGGGGGCCGGCATCAGAGGTGGACGTCGAGCCTAGGGACCCCGGGCAAGGCGCCCCGGGGCGACCCGGCCCGGGAACGCAGCAGGGCCGCCCCCGGGTGGGGACGGCCCTGCTCGACGTGCGGTGCTCGGAGCGCGGGGCTCAGAGCTGGGTGGTGCTGCCGCCGGCGGCGGCGATCTTGTCCTTGGCCGAGGTCGAGAACGCGTCGGCGGTGACCTGCACCGCGACGGTGATCTCGCCCGTGCCGAGGACCTTGACCGGGTGCCCGGCGCGGACGGCGCCGGCCTGGACCAGGTCGTCGACCCCCTTGGTGCCGCCCTCGGGGAAGAGGGCGCCGAGCCGGTCGAGGTTCACGATCTGGAACTCGACCCGGAACGGGTTCTTGAAGCCCCGGAGCTTCGGGATGCGCATGTGCATGGGCATCTGCCCACCCTCGAAGTTCTCGGGGATGTTGTTGCGGGCGCCGGAGCCCTTGGTGCCGCGTCCGGCGGTCTTGCCCTTGGAGCCCTCACCGCGACCCACGCGGGTCTTGGCGGTCTTGGCGCCGGGCGCCGGCCTCAGGTGGTGGACCTTGAGTGCCATGTCAGTCGACCTCCTCGACGGTGACCAGGTGGGACACCGTGTTCAACATCCCGCGGATCTCGGGACGGTCCTCCTTGACGGCCACGTCGCCGATGCGCTTCAGGCCGAGCGAGCGGAGCGTGTCCCGCTGGTTCTGCTTGCCGCCGATACCGGACTTGACCTGGCTGACCTTGATGCGGGTCACGACTGGGCCCCCGCTCGGTGCGCGCGCAGCAGCGCGGCCGGGGTGACGTCCTCGACGGACTTCCCGCGGCGCTTGGCCACCTGCTCGGGCATCTCGAGGCCCTGCAGCGCGGCCACCGTGGCGTGCACCACGTTGATCGCGTTGGCCGAGCCCAGCGACTTGGCGAGCACGTCGTGCACGCCGGCGCACTCCAGCACCGCCCGGGCCGAGCCGCCGGCGATGACGCCGGTACCCGGGGAGGCGGGACGCAGCATGACCACGCCGGCCGCCTTCTCACCCTGGACGGGGTGGGAGATGGTGCCCTGGATGCGGGGGACGGTGAAGAAGTGCTTCTTCGCCTCCTCCACGCCCTTGGCGATCGCCGCGGGCACCTCCTTGGCCTTGCCGTAGCCCACGCCGACCGTGCCGTCGCCGTCGCCGACCACGACCAGGGCGGTGAAGCTGAAGCGACGACCGCCCTTCACGACCTTCGCGACGCGGTTGATCGCCACGACGCGCTCGATGTAGTTGCTCTTCTCTGCCGCCTGGCCACGACGATCGTCACGGCCGCGACGGTCACCACCTGCGCCGCCACCGCGGCGCTGTGATCCACTCATCCGTCTACCTATCTCTCGTCAGAATCCGAGGCCGGCCTCGCGCGCACTGTCAGCCAGTGCGGCGATCCGCCCGTGGTACTTGTTGCCGGCGCGGTCGAAGACGACCTGCTCGACACCGGCGGCCTTGGCACGCTCGGCGACCAGGGCGCCCACCTGCTTGGCCTTGGCCGACTTGTCACCGGACGCCGACCGCAGGTCCGCCTCCATGGTGGAGGCCGACGCGAGGGTGCGACCAGCGGTGTCGTCGATGACCTGGGCCATGATGTGCCGGGCCGACCGGGTGACGACGAGCCGCGGGCGCTCCGGGGCACCGAAGATCTTCTTCCGGGCCCGGATCTGACGGCGCAGCCGCGACCGGGTCTTGGTTGCGGTTCCCTTGTGCGAAGACAGCGAGACAGCCATCACTTACCAGCCTTTCCGACCTTGCGACGGACGTGCTCGCCCGCGTAGCGAACGCCCTTGCCCTTGTAGGGCTCCGGCTTGCGCAGCTTGCGGATGTTGGCCGCGACCTCGCCCACCTGCTGCTTGTCGATGCCGATGACCGAGAACCGGGTCGGCGCCTCCACGTTGAACGTGATCCCCTCGGGCGCGCTGATCGCGACCGGGTGGCTGAAGCCGAGCGCGAACTCGAGCTGCGTCGGGCCCTTGGCGACGACGCGGTAACCCACGCCGACGATCTCGAGCTTCTTCTCGTACCCCGTGGTGACACCGGTGACCATGTTGGCCACCAGCGTCCGGGTCAGGCCGTGCAGCGACTTGCTCTCGCGCTCGTCGTCGGGCCGGCTGATCTCCAGCTGGCCGTTCTCCGCGCGGGCGACCGTGATCGGCTCCTTGACGCGGTGCTGCAGCGTGCCCTTGGGGCCCTTGACCGAGACCTGCTGGCCGTCGAGGGTGACCTCGACGCCGGACGGGACCGGGACAGGAAGCCTGCCAATGCGTGACATGTTGTTTCCTCTCTAGATCTCGTCGGTCACCAGACGTAGGCGACGACTTCGCCACCCACGCCGGTGTGGTGGGCCTGACGGTCGGTCAGCAGCCCCTGGGAGGTCGAGATGATCGCGATGCCGAGGCCGCCAAGGACCTTGGGCAGCCCGGTCGACTTCGCGTAGACCCGGAGGCCGGGCTTGGAGATGCGGCGGACGCCGGCGATCGAGCGCTCGCGGTTCTGGCCGTACTTGAGGGTGATCGCGAGGGTCTTGCCGACCTCGCCCTCCTTGGGCTCGTTCACCGCGAAGCTGGCGATGTAGCCCTCGCTGGCGAGGATCTCGGCGATCCCGACCTTGATCTTGCTGTGGGGCATGACGGCCGTGTCGTGGTACGCCTGGTTGGCGTTCCGGAGACGGGTCAGCATGTCCGCGATGGGGTCTGTCATGGTCATGGCTGTCGGTACTTCTTTCTCACCGTGGTTTCCCCTGACCGGGGACCTTCAGTGTTTCTGGTCTGGATGCGTGCGGGTCAGCAGGAGGCTGCGGTCACCACGAGGACTTCGTGATGCCGGGCAGCTCGCCCGCGTGCGCCATGCTGCGCAGGCAGATGCGGCACAGGCCGAACTTGCGGAAGACCGAACGCGGCCGCCCGCACTTCTGGCACCGGGTGTAGCCCTGCACGGCGAACTTCGGCTTGCGGGCCTGCTTGACCCGGAGCGCTGTCTTGGCCATCTTCTGAGCCCTCTCTTAGTTCTGCCGGAACGGGAAACCGAGGTGCCGCAGCAGCGCGCGGCCCTGGTCGTCCGTCGTCGCCGACGTCACGAACGTGATGTCCATGCCGCGCACCCGGTCGATCCGGTCCTGGTCGATCTCGTGGAACATGACCTGCTCGTTGAGACCGAAGGTGTAGTTGCCGTGGCCGTCGAACTGCTTGGGCGACAGGCCGCGGAAGTCGCGGATGCGGGGCAGGGCCAGCGAGATCAGCCGGTCGGCGAACTCCCACATGCGGTCGCCGCGCAGCGTGACGTGGGCGCCGATCGGCATCCCCTCGCGCAGCTTGAACTGGGCGATGGACTTGCGCGAGCGGGTGACCTGCGGCTTCTGGCCGGTGATCGTGGCGAGGTCCTTGACCGCGCCGTCGATCAGCTTCGAGTCGCGGGCCGCCTCGCCGACACCCATGTTGACCACGACCTTGACCAGGCCCGGGGTCTGCATGACGTTGGCGATCGAGAACTCCTGCTGCAGGGCAGCCCGGATCTCCTCGCGGTAGCGCTGCTTCAGACGCGGCAGCGTCTTCGGCTCCGTCGTGGCGGTGCTCATCAGATCTCCTGTCCGGTCGCCCGGGCGATGCGCACGCTGCGGAACGACTTGTACTCCGAGCCGTCGGGGCGACGCTTCGTCACCTCGACGCGGTCGTAGCCGATGCGGGTCACGACCTCGTCGCCGCTGTCGTTCTTGACGACCAGCTGGACGTTGGACGCGTGGATCGGGGCCTCCGAGGAGACGATCCCGCCCTTGGTGGTGTTCCGGCCCTGCGGCTGCGCCGAGGTGTCCTTCAGGTGCCGCTTGGCGATGTTGACGCCCGCGACGGTCACCTTCTGGCGCTCGGGGAAGACGGCGATGACCTCGCCGACCAGACCCTTGTCCTTGCCGGCGATGACCTTCACGCGGTCACCCTTGATGACGTGCAGCTTGTTCGTGCCGCTCTTGAGGGCGGTGGGCTTCTTGGAGCTCATGGTCAGATCACCTCCGGGGCGAGCGAGATGATGCGCATGAAGCGCTTCTCGCGGAGCTCACGGCCGACGGGGCCGAAGATGCGGGTACCGCGCGGCTCACCGCTGTCGGCCCGCAGGATGACGGCAGCGTTCTCGTCGAACTTGATGTACGAGCCATCAGCGCGACGGCGCTCCTTGACGGTCCGGACGATGACCGCCTTGACGACCTCGCCCTTCTTGACGTTGCCACCGGGGATGGCGTCCTTGACAGTGGCGACGATGACGTCGCCGATGCCGGCGTAACGGCGACCGGAACCGCCGAGAACGCGGATGCACAAGATCTCCTTGGCACCCGTGTTGTCGGCGACCTTGAGCCGCGACTCCTGCTGGATCATCTGTTATCTCCTGGTTGTCTCACCGGTTCCCTCGCGGGCCTCGTGGAACGTGTGGTTTGCCTCCGACCGGGGACGACCCCGGGACACCGTCAGGTGTTCCGGGGCGGCCGGCCGGCCTGTGCTACTTGGCCTTCTCGAGGATCTCGACGAGGCGCCAGCGTTTGGTCGCGCTCAGCGGACGGGTCTCCATGATCCGCACGCGGTCCCCGACGCCGGCGCTGTTGGCCTCGTCGTGGGCCTTGAGCCGCGCGGTCTGGCGGAGCACCTTGCCGTACAGACGGTGCTTGACCCGGTCCTCGACCGCCACGACGACGGTCTTGTCCATCTTGTCGCTGACCACGTAGCCCTCGCGGACCTTGCGGGCGCCGCGCTCGGCCTGGGCCGTCGCGTTCTCGTTCAGCTGCTCACTCATGTCAGGCCTTCACTCTCTCCACCGCGGGCGCGGCTGCTCCTTCGTCCGAGCTGTCCTCGGCGGAGGCCAGGTCGGGGTCCTCGACGATGCCGAGCTCGCGCTCCTGCAGCACCGTGTAGATCCGGGCGATGTCCTTGCGGACCTCCCGGAGCCGGCCGTGGGACTCCAGCTGGCCGGTCGCGGACTGGAAGCGGAGCGTGAACAGCTCCTCCTTCAGCTCGCGGACGCGGCCGTCGAGGTCACCGCGGCTGAGGCCGCGCAGCTCGGCGGCGGTCGTGGTCTTCGCCATCAGATCTCACCTGCTTCGCGCTTGATGAAGCGCGCCTTCATCGGCAGCTTGTGGATCGCCAGACGCATGGCCTCGCGGGCCACGGTCTCGTCGACACCGGACAGCTCGAAGAGCACGCGTCCGGGCTTGATGTTCGCGATCCACCACTCGGGGGAGCCCTTGCCGGAACCCATGCGGGTCTCGGCGGGCTTCTTGGTCAGCGGGCGGTCCGGGTAGACCGTGATCCACACCTTGCCGCCACGCTTGATGTGACGCGTCATGGCGATACGGGCGGCCTCGATCTGACGGTTGGTCAGGTACGAGGGCTCCAGGGCCTGGATGCCGAACTCGCCGAAGGCCAGCTTGGTGCCGCCCTTGGACGCACCGCGACGGGTGGGGTGGTGCTGCTTGCGGAACTTCACCCTGCGAGGGATCAGCATGGTCAGGCCTCCTGTCCGGACGTCTCTGCGGGGGCGGCGGCGACGCCGGCCTCGACGGGCGCGGGAGCCTCGGCACCCTCGGCGCGACGACGACCGCCGCGCTCGGGCCGGCCCTCGGCACCACGGGTCGGACGACCGGCGCGCTGCGGACGGGCGCGACCGCCGGCGGCGTTGCGGGCCGCCTTCTGCGCGGCGCGCTCGGCGCGGGAGCCGGACACGTCGCCCTTGTAGATCCAGACCTTCACGCCGATCCGGCCGAAGGTCGTCTTGGCCTCGTAGAAGCCGTAGTCGATGTCCGCGCGCAGCGTGTGCAGCGGCACCCGGCCCTCGCGGTAGAACTCCGACCGGCTCATCTCGGCGCCGCCGAGACGACCCGAGCACTGGATCCGGATGCCCTTGGCCGCACCGGAGCGCATGGCGCTCTGCTGGGCCTTGCGCATCGCGCGGCGGAACTGCACGCGGGAGGCGAGCTGCTCGGCCACGCCCTGGGCGACCAGCTGGGCGTCGGTCTCGGGGTTCTTGACCTCGAGGATGTTCAGCTGGACCTGCTTGCCGGTCAGCTTCTCCAGCTCGCCGCGGACGCGCTCGGCCTCGGCGCCGTTGCGGCCGATGACGATGCCCGGGCGGGCGGTGTAGATGTCGACGCGCACCCGGTCACGGGTCCGCTCGATCTCGACGCTGGAGATGCCGGCGCGCTCGAGGCCCTTGACCAGGAGCTTGCGGATCTTGACGTCCTCGCCCACGTAGGAGGAGTACAGCTTGTCGGAGTACCAGCGGCTCTTGTGGTCCGTGGTGATCCCGAGGCGGAAGCCGTACGGGTTGATCTTCTGGCCCATGCTCAGGCCTCCTTCGGCTCGACGACGACGGTGATGTGGCTGGAGCGCTTCAGGATGCGGCTCGCGCTGCCCTTGGCCCGCGGCCGGATCCGTCGCATGGTCATGCCCTCGTCGACGAACGCCTGCGAGACGACGAGGTCCTCGCTGCGCAGGTTGTCGGTGTTGGCCGCGTTGGCCGCCGCGCTGGCGACGACCTTGTAGACCGGGTCGCTCGCAGCCTGGGGCGCGAACTTCAGGGTCACCAGGGCGTCCTGGACGCTCATGCCGCGCACCAGGTCGACGACCCGGCGGGCCTTGGTCGGGGAGACCCGGACCTGGCGCGCCACGGCGTACGAACCGGGACGGTCACCGAGCAGCGCCTGGCGGCGGCTCGGACGTGTGTCCTTGCTCATCTGATCCATTCCTTCTCTGCGTCCGCCCCGCGTCAGCGGCGGCGGGACTTCCGGTCGTCCTTGACGTGGCCACGGAAGGTCCGCGTCGGGGCGAACTCACCGAGCTTGTGGCCCACCATGGAGTCGGTCACGAAGACCGGCACGTGCTTGCGACCGTCGTGCACCGCGATGGTGTGGCCGATCATGTCCGGCACGATCATCGAGCGGCGCGACCAGGTCTTGATGACGTTCTTGGTCCCGCGGCCGTTCTGCACCTCCACCTTCTTGGCGAGGTGGTCGTCGACGAACGGGCCCTTCTTCAGGCTGCGTGGCATCTGTTTTCCCTAGCTCCTGCTCAGCGCTTCTTGCCGGACTTGCGGCGGCGGACGATCATGCGGCTGCTGGCCTTGTTCTTGTCGCGGGTGCGACCCTCGGCCTGGCCCCACGGCGAGACCGGGTGGCGACCACCGGAGGTCTTGCCCTCACCACCACCGTGCGGGTGGTCGATCGGGTTCATGGCGACACCGCGGACGGTCGGGCGCTTGCCCTTCCAGCGGTTGCGGCCGGCCTTGCCCCAGTTGATGTTCGACTGCTCGGCGTTGCCGACCTCGCCGATGGTGGCGCGGCAGCGGACGTCGACCAGCCGCATCTCGCCCGAGGGCATGCGCAGCGTGGCGTTCTTGCCCTCGCGGGCCACCAGCTGGATGCTCGACCCGGCGGAGCGGGCCAGCTTGGCGCCACCGCCCGGACGCAGCTCGACGGCGTGGATCGTGGTGCCGACGGGGATGTTGCGCAGCGGGAGGTTGTTGCCCGGCTTGATGTCCGCGCCCTCGCCGGCCTCCACCGCCGCACCCTGGGCCAGGCCCTGGGGAGCGATGATGTAGCGCTTCTCGCCGTCCGCGAAGTGCAGCAGCGCGATGCGCGCCGTGCGGTTCGGGTCGTACTCGATGTGCGCGACCTTGGCGGGGACGCCGTCCTTGTCGTAGCGCTTGAAGTCCACCAGGCGGTAGGCCTGCTTGTGGCCGCCGCCGATGTGCCGGGTGGTGATCCGGCCGGTGTTGTTGCGGCCACCGGTCTTCGGGCTGGGGACCAGGAGCGACTTCTCCGGGGTCGAGCGCGTCAGCTCGACGAAGTCGGCCACGCTGCTGCCGCGACGACCCGGCGTGGTCGGCTTGTACTTACGGATACCCATGTCTGTTCCTTACCTGTCCTCAGCCTGCGGGTGCGGAGAAGATGTCGATCCGCTCGCCGTCGGCGACGGAGACGATGGCCCGCTTGGTGTCGGGACGCTTCCCGACGCCGGCCCGCGTGCGGCGCTTCTTGCCGGTCCGGTTCAGCGTGTTCACGCCGGTGACCTTGACCTTGAAGACGGCCTCGACGGCGATCTTGATCTCGGTCTTGTTCGCGTCGGGGGCGACGAGGAACGTGTACTTGTTCTCGTCGAGCAGCCCGTAGCTCTTCTCGCTCACCACGGGGGCGAGCAGGATGTCGCGGTGGTCGCGGATCTTGACGTTGGTCACTGGACCTCTCCTTCGGCGAGCTCGGCGTCAGCGCCGGTCAGGGCGTCGGCCTCGGAGGCGGTGGCGACGGCCTTGGCCGAACGGCCCTTGGCCGGCCCCGCCACGTAGGCGTCGAGCGCCGCGGCGGTGAAGACGACCTCGTCGTTGACGAGCACGTCGTAGGCGTTCAGCTGGTCGACGGCGATCGCGTGCACGTCGGCCGCGTTGCGCAGGCTCAGCCAGGCCAGGTCGTCGTCACGGTGGAGGACGACGAGCACCTTCGGGCTGGAGGCCACGGTGGCGAGCGCGGCGATCGCGGTCTTGGTGGAGGGCACGTCGCCCAGCACCAGGTCGGCGACCACGTGCACCCGGCCGTCACGGGCCCGGTCCGACAGCGCGCCGCGGAGGGCGGCGGCGATCATCTTCTTGGGCGTCCGCTGGGCGTAGCCGTGCGGCTGCGGGCCGTGCACGACGCCACCGCCGACGAACTGCGGCGCACGGGTCGAGCCCTGGCGGGCGCGGCCGGTGCCCTTCTGGCGGTACGGCTTCTTGCCACCACCGCGCACGTCGGCGCGGGTCTTGGTGGCGTGGGTGCCCTGACGGGCGGCGGCCAGCTGGGCCACCACGACCTGGTGGATCAGCGGCACGTTGGCGGTGACGTCGAACAGCTCGGCGGGCAGGTCGGTCGTGCCGGCCTTCGCGCCGCTGGCGTCCAGGACGTCGACAGTGCGGGTCTCGCTCATGCGGGGTCTCCCTTCTTGGCCGCGCTGCGCAGGACGACCAGGCCGCCCTTGGCGCCCGGGATCGCCCCCTTGATGAGGATCAGGCCGCGCTCGGCGTCGACGGCGTGCACGGTGAGGTTCTGCACGGTGACGCGCTCGACACCCATCCGGCCGGCCATCTTCATGCCCTTGAACACACGACCGGGGGTGGCGCAGCCGCCGATGGAACCGGGCGAGCGGTGCTTGCGGTGCACACCGTGCGAGGCGCGCAGACCGTGGAAGCCGTGCCGCTTCATGACGCCGGCGGTGCCCTTGCCCTTGCTGACGCCGGTCACGTCCACGACCTCGTCGGCGGCGAAGACCTCAGCGGTCAGCTCCTGCCCGAGGGTGAACTCGGTGGCGTCGGTGGTGCGGATCTCGACGAGGTGCTTGCGGGGGGTGACCCCGGCCTTCTCGAAGTGACCGGCCGACGGCTTGGTGACCTGCTTGGCCTTGATGGCGCCGAAGCCCAGCTGCACGGCCCCGTAGCCGTTCACGTCGGGGGTGCGGACCTGGGTGACGACGCAGGGACCGGCCTGGACGACGGTGACCGGGACGACGCGGTTGTTCGCGTCCCACAGCTGCGTCATGCCGAGCTTGGTGCCCAGCAGGCCCTTGACCTTGCGGTCGGAGATGACAGAAGGAGTGCTCATGGTTCTTTCGTCCTCAGAGCTTGATCTCGATGTCGACGCCCGCGGGCAGGTCGAGACGCATCAGAGAGTCAACGGTCTTGGGGGTCGGGTCGATGATGTCGATCAGACGCTTGTGCGTCCGCATCTCGAAGTGCTCCCGGCTGTCCTTGTACTTGTGGGGAGAACGGATCACGCAGAACACGTTCTTCTCGGTCGGGAGCGGCACCGGCCCGGCGACCTGGGCACCCGTGCGCGTCACCGTGTCCACGATCTTGCGCGCGGAGGAGTCGATGACCTCGTGGTCATAGGCCTTGAGCCTGATGCGGATCTTTTGTCCCGCCACAGTTCGTCCTTACGTCTCAGTACATCCGGCATTGAAGTCCTGCACTTGCTCCCACCCCCGCGGTCGGGCGTGTCGGGCGCCTTCCGGCGCACGGCTCCCCGCAGTTCCCTGCGGTGGGGGGTGACCTGGGCGATCCGGGGACCGCCCTCCCCGGTCCGGAGGACCAGGAGGTCGGAGGCTGTCGGGGCACTGCTCCCCACCCCGGCCGTCCGAAGACGTCCTCAGGCGTGGCGCACCCCGGCGAACCTGCCAAAGCAACCTGGCAATCTTGTCAGACACGGGCGGTGAGATCAAATCTGGGCCGCACCCATCCCGCCTCGCGGGCCAGCGGGCCCGCCCCGGCCGGGGCTCCGCCCGGGACGACGTCCACCGGGCTGCGCCCAGCATAGGCCCTCGCGGGTCGTCGCGGCGGCGGAGCACGCTGGTGCCGTCGCCCGCGGTCGCGGACCACGGGACGGCGGCCGGGGCTCCGCCGGCGCCGGCACCCCTACGCTGACCCGGTGCGGATGAGGGCCGGGGTGGCCGCGGGCCACCCCTCGACGACGGCGGCCGGCCTGGCGACCCTGCGGGCAGGCGGCAGCGCCGTCGACGCCGCGGTGGCCATGATGCTGGTCAGCTGCGCGGCCGAGACCATCTTCACCGGCCTCAGCGGGGGCGGCTTCGCCACCGTCGTCGACACGGCCGGCGAGGTCACCTGCGTCGACTTCTTCGTCGCGGTCCCCGGGCTGGACGGCACCTCCCCCGGCGCCGGCACCGCGATCGAGGTCAGCTTCGTCGGCCAGCCCATGCCGTACGAGATCGGCCCGGCGACCGTGGCCGTGCCCGGGGTCCCCGCCGGCGCGCACCACCTGTGGCGGCGCTGGGGCCGGTTGCCCTGGGCCGACGTCGTCGCCCCCGGCCTGGCCGCCTCCCACGGCACCCCCTTCCCGCTCACCCACGCGGTGCTGCTGCCGGTGATCGCGCCCGCCATGTGCGTCGGCGACGGCCTGCAGGTCTACCGCCGGCCCGACGGCACCCTCCTCCAGGCGGGCGACCGGCTGGCCCACCCCGACCACCACCACGCCTACCGGCTGCTGGCGCAGGACCCGGAGGCCTTCTACCGCGGCGCCTACGCCGACGCGCTGGTCGCGGCGGTCGCCGACGGCGGCGCGCTGAGCGCGGCGGACCTGGCCGCCTACCGGGTGGTCGAGACCCGTCCCCGGCAGGCCCGCTTCGACGAGGTCACCGTGCACGCGCGTGGCGACGACCTCGACGACCTGCTCACCACCCTGGCCCGGGCGGCGGGCACCGTCCCCGGCGACCCGACGACGGACCCGGCCTCGGCCCTCGGCCTGGTGGAGGCGTTGCGCGGCCCCGACCGCCGGGCGGAGACCACCAACGTCGTCGCCGTGGACGCCGACGGGGGCGCCTGCGCGCTGACGACGAGCCTCGGCCTCGGCTCCGGGGTCTGGGTGCCGGGGTTCGGCGTGCACCTCAACTCGATGCTGGGCGAGGGCGAGCTGATCCGGGAGAGCCTCGACCCCGGCCTGCGGATGGGCTCGATGATGTCGCCGCTCGTGGCGCTGGACGCCGAGGGCGCGCCCGTGGCCGTCGCCGGCGCCGCCGGGGGCAGCCGGATCCGGCCGGCGCTGCTGCAGGTGCTGGTGCGGATGCTCCGCGGCGCCTCCCCCCAGGAGGCGATCGACGCCCCCCGGCTCAACGCCCTCCCCGACCTCGTGCGGGCCGAGCCCGGCTTCAGCCCGGCCGTCCTGGCGGCGCTCGGCGAGCGGGACCCCGTCGCCGTCGCGGCCTCGCGCGACCCCTACTTCGGCGGGGTCTCGGCGCTGAGCCCGCTCGGCGGCGGCGCCGACCCGCGGCGCAGCGGCTCGGTCGCCCTGCTCTGAGCCGGTCCGGGCGCCCCGTCACCGCCCTCTAGGGTTTCCGGTGTGACCCCTACGGCGCCTGCCTCCACCTACCGTCTCCAGGTCCAGCGCGACTTCACCCTCGCCGACGCGACCGCCCTCCTCGACCACCTGGCCGACCTCGGCGTCGGCGCGGTGTACCTGTCGCCGCTGCTCCGCTCCACCACCGGCTCCGCGCACGGCTACGACACCGTTGACGTGACCGAGGTCGACCCCGACCGCGGGGGCGAGGAGGGCCTGCGGGCGCTCTTCGCGGCCGCGGAGGCGGCCGGCCTGGGCGTCGTCGTCGACATCGTGCCCAACCACCTCGGCGTCGAGGTGCCCGCCGAGAACCCGGCCTGGTGGGACGTCCTCCAGCACGGCCGCGACGCCGCTCACGCGTCCTGGTTCGACATCGACTGGAGCCGGCCGCGGCTGCTGCTGCCGGTGCTCGGGGACGACGCCGAGCTCACCGTGCAGGACGGCGAGCTGCGCTACTACGACCACCGCTTCCCGCTGGCCCCCGGCAGCTGGTCCGAGGGCGAGGACGCCGCCACGGTGCACGACCGGCAGCACTACGAGCTGGTGCACTGGTCGCGGGGCAACACCGACCTGGGCTACCGCCGGTTCTTCGCCGTGACCACCCTGGCCGGGGTGCGGCAGGAGGACGAGGCCGTCTTCGACGCCACCCACGTCAAGGTCCGCGAGTGGGTGGAGCGCGGGGTGACCGGCCTGCGGATCGACCACCCGGACGGTCTCGTCGATCCCGGGGAGTACCTCCGCCGGCTGCGCGCGCTGGCGCCGGACCAGTGGATCACCGTGGAGAAGATCCTCGAGCCCGGCGAGCAGCTGCCGGCCGACTGGCCGGTGGAGGGCACGACAGGCTACGACGCCATGCGCGAGGTCAACGGGCTGTTCGTCGACCCCGGCCACGAGCACGAGCTGACCGCGCTCTACCAGCGGCTCACCGGGGACGAGCGCAACATCGCCGAGCACGTCGAGGCGGGCAAGCGGATGGTCGTCACCGAGCTGCTGGTCGCCGAGATCCGGCGGATGGCGGCGCTGGTGCCCGACGTCGAGGACGCGGAGGCGGCGATCGCCGAGGTGGCCGTGGCCTTCGCCGTCTACCGCTCCTACCTCCCCGACGGCGTGGCCGACCTCGACCACGCCCTGGCCCTGGCCGCCCGCCGGCGCCCGCAGCTGCGCGAGGCGCTCGACGCCCTCAGCCCGCGGCTGCACGACGGCGACGACGAGCTGGCCCGCCGGATGCAGCAGCTGAGCGGCGCGACCATGGCCAAGGGCACCGAGGACACCGCCTTCTACCGCTACGCCCGCTTCGTCGCGCTCAACGAGGTCGGCGCCGACCCCGACGAGCTGGGCATCGACCTCGAGGCCTTCCACGCCGCGCAGGTGGCCCGCCAGGAGCGCCAGCCCCGGTCGATGACCGGGCTCAGCACCCACGACACCAAGCGTGGCGAGGACGTCCGCGCGCGGCTGGCCGTGCTCGCCGAGATCCCCCAGGCCTGGGGCGAGTTCGCCGAGCAGTTCCTCGCCGCCACCGCCGTCCCCCGCCCGGCGTTCGGCTACTTCCTGGCCCAGACGCTGGTGGGCGCCGGACCGGTGGAGCGGGAGCGGATGCACGCCTACGCCGAGAAGGCGATGCGCGAGGCGAGCGACGGCACCACCTACACCGACGTCGACGAGGCCTACGAGGCGGCCGTGCACGCCGCCGTCGACGCCGCCTACGACGAGCCGCAGCTGCGCGCCGCGTGGGACGACCTCGTCGCCGCCGTCACCCCGCACGGCTGGACCAACGCGCTGGGCCAGAAGCTCGTGCAGCTGACGATGCCGGGGGTCCCCGACGTCTACCAGGGCACCGAGCTGTGGGACGACTCGCTGGTGGACCCCGACAACCGGCGTCCGGTCGACTTCGACCGGCGCCGCGCGCTGCTGGCCGAGGTGCGGCAGAGCCACCCGGGCGTCGACGGCACGGGGGCGGCCAAGCTGTGGGTCACCACCCAGGCCCTGCACGCCCGGCGCGAGCACCCGGAGCTGTTCACCGGCTACACGCCGCTGCACGCCACCGGCCCGGCCGCTCACCACCTGGTGGCCTTCGACCGCGGCGGGGCGCTCACCCTGGCCACCCGGCTGCCCCTCGGGCTCGCCGCCGCCGGCGGCTGGCTGGACACGACGCTCACCCTGCCCGGGCGCGTGGTCGACGAGCTGACGGGTCGGGAGCACGAGGGCACGGTGCAGGTCGCCGACGTCCTGGACCGCTACCCCGTCGCGCTGCTGCTGCCGGCCTGAGCCGGTTGCCCGCTCACCGCGGCCTGAGCCTGTCGAGGGCCCTTCGACAGGCTCAGGGCGCGGGGCCGGCCAGGGCGCCGGGAGTCCGCCCTTCGACGGGCTCAGGGCGCGGGGTCGGCCAGGGCGCCGGGAGTCCGCCCTTCGACGGGCTCAGGGCGCGGGGTCGGTCAGGGCGCGGAGCGGCCCCTCGCCAGGCTCGGGGCTCGGCCGGGTCAGATCGGGTCGAGGATGCGCTTGAGGAAAGTGCGGGTGCGGTCCTGCTGCGGGTCGGTGAGCACCTGGGCGGGTGCGCCCCGCTCCAGCACGACGCCGCCGTCGAGGAACAGCACCTGGTCGGCCACCGAGCGGGCGAAGCGGATCTCGTGGGTGACGACGACCATCGTCCAGCCCTCGCCGGCCAGGTCCTGCATGACCGCGAGGACCTCCCCCACCAGCTCAGGGTCCAGCGCCGAGGTGGGCTCGTCGAACAGCATGAGCTCCGGCCGCTGGGCCAGGGCCCGGGCAATGCCCACCCGCTGCTGCTGGCCGCCGGAGAGCTCGAAGGGTCGCTGCTCGGCCTTGGCCGCCAGCCCCACCCGGTCCAGCAGGCCGAGGGCCTCGGTGCGGACCTCCTCGGCCGGCCGGCGCTGCACCACCCGCGGGCCGATCATCACGTTCTCCAGCACGGTGAGGTGCGGGAACAGGTTGTAGGACTGGAACACCATCGCGCTCTGGCCGCGCAGCCGGGCCAGCGCCCGCTTGTCGGGGCGGGACGCGAACTCGGTTGCGACGTCGCCGATCCGCACGGAGCCCTGCTCGGGCACCTCCAGCCCGTTGAGCGAGCGCAGCACCGTCGTCTTGCCCGAGCCCGAGGGGCCGATCAGCACCGTCACCGTGCCGGCGCCGGCGGTGAAGTCGACGCCCTGGAGGACCTCGTTGTCCCCGAAGCGCTTGTGCAGGTCGGCCACCTCGACCAGCGGCCGGGCGTCCTGCGGGGTGGGGTCGCTCATCGGCTGACGCCCCTCTCGAGTCGGTGCTCCAGGCGTTGCTGGCCGAAGGACAGCACGAGGCAGATCAGCCAGTAGTAGAGCGCGGCCACCCCGTAGAGGGCGAAGAACTGGAAGGTGGGCGCCGCCGCGACCTGCGCCACCCGGAGCAGCTCGGTGACCAGCACCACGGAGGCGAGCGAGGTGTCCTTGACCAGCGAGATGAGGGTGTTGGACAGCGGCGGCACGGCGGTCCGCGCCGCCTGCGGCAGGATCACCCGGCGCAGCGTCGTCGTGTAGCCCATGCCGATCGTCGACGCCGCCTCCCACTGGCCGCGCGGCACCGACAGGATCGCCGAGCGGATCACCTCGGCCGCGTAGCCGCCGACGTTAAGGCTGAAGGCGATGACGGCCGCGGTGAACGGGTTGAAGGTGAGCCCGAGCCCGGGCAGGCCGTAGAAGATGAGGAACAGCTGCACCAGCAGCGGGGTGCCGCGGATCAGCGAGATGTAGACCCGGGCCACCTGCGCGAGCACCGGCACCGACGAGAGCCGCATGAGCGCCACCACCAGCGCGATGGCCAGCCCGACGACGAAGCTGATCACCGTCAGCGGGATGGTGGCCTTGACCGCCGCCAGCGCCATCGGCCCCGCCGAGGCCTTGACCAGCTCCCAGGTCGTCTGCGTCACCACCGGCTGCTGGCTGGGCTGGGCCGCGTCGGCCGTGCCGGTCGAGACGTCCTCGCCGAAGTACCTGTCGGAGATCGACGCCAGGGTGCCGTCGGCGCTCAGGTCGGCCAGCGCGCCGTTGACGGCGTCGCGCAGCTCGGTGTCGTCCTGGCGCATGGCGAGCACCTGCTCGCTGGTGTCCCCGGTCTCGGCGGCCACCTTCACCGCGGTGTCGCCGGTGGTCGTGAAGTACTCCAGCGCGGCCAGGTTGTCGTTGACGGTGGCGTCCACCCGCTGCTGCTTGACCAGGGTGACCGCCTGGGTGAAGCCCTCGACGGCCTCCACCTCCGCCCCGGCCTCCTCGGCCACGCCGGCCCAGTTGCTGGTGGAGCTCTGGGCCGTCGTCTTGCCCCGGAGGTCGGCCAGGCCGGTGATCGAGTCGTCGTCGGCGCGGGTGATGATCACGCCCTGGGAGTAGGTGTAGCCCTGGGACAGCGCGTACTGGGCCTCACGCTCCGGGTTGCGGGTCACCTGGTTGGCCACGACGTCGAAGCGGTCGGAGACCAGGCTGGCGAACAGCGCGTCGAAGGGCGCCTCGACGAACTCGGGCTCCGCGCCGAGCTTCCCGGCGACGGCGGTGATGACCTCGACGTCGTAGCCGGTCAGCGCGCCCGTCGTCGGGTCGTGGTAGCTGAACGGGGTGTAGGTGCCCTCGGTGCCGACCCGCAGCACCCCCGAGTCGCGGACCTCGTCCAGCGTGGACCGCGGCGCCCCGGCCGAGCAGGCCGCGGCCAGCCAGAGCACCGCCAGCAGGGCCACGAGGCGGGCGGTCGTGCGGCGCATGGGGCTCCCTGGGTGGTCGGCGTCCCGCTCACCCTAGACCGGCCCGCCGACAGCGCTAGCCGAGCGTGACGGTGCTCTGCTCCCCCGCCGCCGCGAAGCCGAGCCTGCGGGCCACCCGGCGGGAGGCCGCGTTGTCGGTGCGGGCCCGCCACTGCGCCACCAGCCCGACGTCCAGGGCGTCGTTGAGGGCCAGCGCGGCCGCGACGGTGCCCCAGCCGCTCCCGCGCAGCTCCGGGGGCGTCAGCACCCCGAGGTGGCCCAGCAGGCCCTGCCACTCGTCGTAGCCGGCCCCCGACGTCGGCTGGTCGCGGTCGTCGAGGGTGACGAACAGCCGGCCCATCTCCGCCAGCCCGACCTCGCGGACGTCGTCGGGCGGGCAGGCCCGCTCCAGGGCCGCGGCCGCCGCCGGCGCGTCGTCCACCGGCACGTCCTCGAGGGCGACCGAGCCGGGCACGGACGGCTCGGCGTAGCGGTCGGTGAAGCCGAGCACCGCGTGCCCGACGAGCCGGGCCGGGTGGCCGGCGCAGGTGCGCAGCAGGGTGCCGGGGTCGACGAGGGCGGCCGGGTCGGCGTCGGCGGTGCGGTCGTGGAACCAGCCCGGACCGCGCACGACCCAGGTGTCCCAGAGCCGCACCACCATCGCGTCGTCCGCCGTGTCGGAGCGGACGACGCGGACCGGGTTCGCCGCGGGGTCGAGGGTGTCGTCCGGCAGGCCCAGGAGCCGGGACCAGGCGAGCCGGACGATGGCCTGGGTGTTCGCTTCCACCCGGCGATGGTAGGCGGACGCGACGGGGGCCACCGGGCCCCGGGGACGACGAAGGCCCCGGACCGTGAGGTCCGGGGCCTGCGTGCGGTTGGTCAGCGGTCAGCTGACCGGGTGGGTCACTTGAGGATCTTGGTGACCCGGCCGGCGCCGACGGTCCGGCCACCCTCGCGGATGGCGAACTTCAGCTCCTCCTCCATGGCGATGGGCTGGATGAGCTGCACGGACATGTCCGTGTTGTCACCCGGCATGACCATGTCGGTGCCCTCGGGGAGGTTCACCACACCGGTCACGTCCGTCGTCCGGAAGTAGAACTGCGGGCGGTAGTTGTTGAAGAACGGCGTGTGACGGCCGCCCTCCTCCTTCGAGAGGATGTAGACGCGCGCCTCGAAGTCGGTGTGCGGGGTGGTCGTGCCCGGCTTGATCACGACCATGCCGCGCTCGACGTCCTCGCGCTTGGTGCCGCGGAGCAGGAGGCCGACGTTCTCGCCCGCCTGGCCCTCGTCGAGCAGCTTGCGGAACATCTCCACGCCGGTGACCGTGGTGGTCTGCTTCGTGGTGCGGATGCCGATGATGTCGACGGTCTCGTTGACCTTGACGACACCGCGCTCGATGCGGCCGGTGATGACGGTGCCACGACCGGTGATCGTGAAGACGTCCTCGACGGGCATCAGGAACGGCTTGTCGATCTCGCGCTCGGGCTGCGGGATGAAGGTGTCGACCGCGCCCATGAGCTCCATGATCGCGTCGGCCCACTTCTCGTCGCCGTTCAGCGCCGGGAACGCAGCCACGCGGACCACGGGGGTCTCGTCGCCGTCGAACTCGTACTCGCTGAGCAGCTCGCGGACCTCGAGCTCGACGAGCTCCAGGATCTCCTCGTCGTCGACCATGTCGCACTTGTTCAGCGCGACGACGATCGCCGGCACGCCGACCTGGCGGGCGAGCAGCACGTGCTCGCGCGTCTGGGGCATGGGGCCGTCGGTGGCGGCGACCACGAGGATCGCGCCGTCCATCTGGGCCGCACCGGTGATCATGTTCTTGATGTAGTCGGCGTGACCGGGGCAGTCGACGTGGGCGTAGTGCCGCGACTCGGTCTGGTACTCGACGTGCGCGATCGAGATCGTGATGCCGCGCTGACGCTCTTCGGGCGCCTTGTCGATCTGGTCGAAGGCCGACGCCTGGTTGAGGGTCGGGTACTTGTCGTGCAGCACCTTGGTGATCGCCGCGGTCAGCGTGGTCTTGCCGTGGTCGATGTGCCCGATGGTGCCGATGTTGACGTGCGGCTTAGTCCGCTCGAACTTGGCCTTGGCCACTGGGGCTCCTTCTGGATTCCTCGCCTCGCGCTCGCGGGGCGACTACGGATTGCTGGTCTGTGCTGACCGGGTTGTGCCGGTCAATTCTGGGGCCGGGGGCAGGCTCAGTCAAAACGGGGGTCTCGACCGGGCCCGTCCGGACCGGGGTACCAGGGGGACGAGCCCCCCGGTCAGCCCCGGACCGGAACGACGATCACTCGCCGCGGGCCTTCTGGATGATCTCGTCCGAGACCGACTTCGGCGTCTCGGCGTAGGAGTGGAACTCCATCGAGTACGACGCCTGGCCGGACGTCTTCGACCGGAGGTCGCCGACGTAGCCGAACATCTCCGACAGCGGCACCAGGGCCTCGACGACCTTGTTGCCGTGGACGTCGTTCATGGCCTGGATCTGCCCGCGGCGGGAGTTCAGGTCACCGATGACGGTGCCCATGTAGTCCTCCGGGGTGGTCACCTCGACGGCCATCACCGGCTCCAGCAGAGCGGGGTCGGCGCGGCGGGCGGCCTCCTTGAAGACCATCGAGCCGGCGATCTTGAACGCGAGCTCGGAGGAGTCCACGTCGTGGTAGGCGCCGTCCTGCAGCGTCACCTTGATGTCCTCCACCGCGTACCCGGCCAGCACGCCGAACTGCATGGCGTCCTGGATGCCGTTGTCCACCGCGGGGATGTACTCCTTGGGGATGCGGCCACCGGTGACGGCGTTCACGAACTCGTACCCAGAACCCGGCTCCAGCGGCTCGAGGTCGATGATCACGCGGGCGTACTGGCCCGAGCCACCCGACTGCTTCTTGTGGGTGTACTCGATCTTCTGCACGGGGCGGCGCAGCGTCTCGCGGTAGGCCACCTGCGGCTTGCCGATGTTGGCCTCGACGCGGAACTCGCGCTTCATCCGGTCGATCAGCACCTCGAGGTGCAGCTCGCCCATGCCGGCGATGATGGTCTGGCCGGTCTCGTCGTCGGTGTGGACCCGGAAGGTCGGGTCCTCCTCCGCGAGCCGCTGGATGGCGACACCCAGCTTCTCCTGGTCGGACTTCGTCTTCGGCTCGATGGCCTGCTCGATGACCGGCGCGGGGAAGTCCATGGACTCCAGCACGACGGGGTTCGCCTGGTCGGACAGCGTCTCGCCCGTGGTGGTGTCCTTCAGACCCATCACCGCGACGATCTGGCCGGCGCCGACGCTGGCGATCTCCTCACGCTTGTTCGCGTGCATCTGGTAGATCTTCCCGATCCGCTCCTTGCGGCCCTTGGTGCTGTTCAGCACCGTGGAGCCGGCCTCGAGCTTGCCCGAGTAGAGGCGGATGTAGGTGAGCCGGCCCAGGTGAGGGTCCGCGGCGATCTTGAACGCGAGCGCGGAGAACGGGTCGCTGTCGTCGGGGTGCCGCTCGATGACGGTCGACTCGTCGCCGGGCTTGAACCCGTCGATGGCCGGCACGTCCAGCGGGGACGGCAGGTAGGCGATGACCGCGTCGAGCAGGGGCTGGACGCCCTTGTTCTTGAACGCGCTGCCGCAGAGCACGGCGGTGATCTTGGAGGAGAGCACGGCGCGACGGATCGCGGCGTCGATGAGGTCGGGCGTCATGGCCGCCTCGTCCTCGGCCAGGTAGGCCTCCATCAGCGTGTCGTCGTACTCGGCGACCAGCTCGATGAGGTCGGCGTGGGCCTGCTCGGCCTGCTCGCGCATGTCGGCCGGGATCTCCTCGACCGTGTAGTCCTCGCCGATCGTGGTCTCGCCGCGCCACGTGAGGGCACGCATGCGGACGACGTCGACGACGCCGAGGAAGCCGCCCTCGGAGCCGATCGGCAGCTGCAGGATGGCCGGGATGGCCATCAGGCGGCTCTTGATCGTGGAGACGCAGAAGTCGAAGCTCGCGCCCGTGCGGTCCAGCTTGTTGATGAAGCAGATGCGCGGGACCTTGTAGCGGTCGGCCTGGCGCCACACGGTCTGGCTCTGCGGCTCGACGCCGGCCACGCCGTCGAAGACGGCGACGGCACCGTCGAGGACGCGGAGCGAACGCTCCACCTCGACGGTGAAGTCCACGTGGCCGGGCGTGTCGATGATGTTGATCTGGGTGTCGTGCCAGTGGCAGGTCGTCGCGGCGGACGTGATCGTGATGCCGCGCTCCTGCTCCTGCTCCATCCAGTCCATCGTCGCCGCACCCTCGTGCACTTCACCGATCTTGTAGTTGATGCCGGTGTAGAACAGGATGCGCTCGGTCGTGGTCGTCTTACCGGCATCGATGTGGGCCATGATGCCGATGTTGCGGACCTTGGACAGGTCAGTCTTGATGTCGACAGCCATCGCGGCGTCTTCAACCTCTCGTTCGGGAGTGGTCCGACCTGTCCGTGCCGGGCGGGGTGGTGACCCCGCCGGCGGAGAGACCGGGTAGTGGTGCTGGGTGGGTTACCAGCGGTAGTGGGCGAAGGCCTTGTTGGCCTCAGCCATCTTGTGCGTGTCCTCGCGGCGCTTCACGGCGGCACCGAGGCCGTTGGAGGCGTCGAGGATCTCGTTCATGAGGCGCTCGGACATCGTCTTCTCGCGGCGGGCGCGGGCGAAGCTGACCAGCCAGCGCATCGCGAGGGTCGTCGCGCGGTTCGGCTTGACCTCGATCGGCACCTGGTAGGTCGCACCGCCGACGCGGCGGCTCTTGACCTCCAGCGCCGGGCGGACGTTGTCCAGCGCGCGCTTCAGGGTCTGGACGGGGTCCACACCGGTCTTGGTGCGGGTGCCGTCGAGCGCGGTGTAGACGATGCCCTGGGCGATCGTCTTCTTGCCGTCGACGAGGATCTTGCTCACCAGCTGGGTGACCAGCGGGGAGCCGTAGACCGGGTCGACCGGGAGCGGACGCTTCGGGGCGGGGCCCTTGCGAGGCATTACTTCTCCTTCTTCGCGCCGTAGCGGCTGCGAGCCTGCTTGCGGTTCTTCACGCCCTGCGTGTCGAGCGAGCCGCGGATGATCTTGTAGCGGACGCCGGGCAGGTCCTTCACGCGACCGCCGCGGACGAGCACCATCGAGTGCTCCTGCAGGTTGTGGCCGACGCCGGGGATGTAGGCCGTGACCTCGACCCCGGAGGAGAGGCGGACACGCGCCACCTTGCGCAGAGCGGAGTTCGGCTTCTTGGGGGTGGTGGTGTACACGCGGGTGCACACACCGCGACGCTGGGGCGAACCCTTGAGCGCCGGCGTCTTGTTCTTGCTCACCTTGTCCGCCCGGCCCTTGCGGACCAACTGCTGAATTGTGGGCACTGCGTCCTATCTCTTTCTCTTGGGCTGCGCGGAGCGCGGCACTGACTCACTGCCATGGCTGGAACTGCGGGGAGCGGGTTCCCAGCGACGCTGGGGAGCCCGCCGTGCGCGCTCGGCCACGTCGCAAGACACTCGGGGCACGCACGAGAGGTCGGGCAAGCCCGAACACAAGGATCTAGGCTACCCGGCGCACTCCGAGCGGTCAAAAGAACCTGACCCTGCACCGGTCGCCTCCGCCCACGGCGGAGCCACGCCGGGGTGCACGAGGTGCAACCGGGGCGGGGGTCGCGGTATTCCGGGCCGTCGGCGGGCTCAGTCGAGGACGACGAGGCGGCGCTCGCGGGCCGCCTCGGCGATCTCGGGCTCGAGGTCGTCGCCGGCGGCGAGCAGCTGCGGGAGCAGGTCGCGCTCGGTGGTGGTGGCCCGGAACACGAGGGCGGCGGTGACGTCGTGCTCGGGCCGGTGCACCACCGTGACCTCGTCGCCCGCGCGGACGGCGCCGGGCACCACGACGCTGAGGTAGGTGCCCGGGCGGCCGGCGGCGACGAAGGTCTTGGCCCACGCCCGCTCCCCCATCCAGCCGCGGAAGGTCGCGCAGGGGATGCGGGGCGAGGTGACCTGCAGCCGGAGGGTGTCGCCCATCTGCCAGACCTCGCCGACGCGGGCCTCGTTGACGTCCATCCCGGTGGTGGTGAGGTTCTCCCCGAAGAAGCCGTTCGGGAGCTCGCGGCCCAGCCGCTCGGCCCAGGCGTCGAGGTCCTCGCGCTGGAAGGCGTAGACGGCCTGCAGGTCCCCGCCGTGGTGCTGCGTGTCGCCCACGAAGTCCCCGACCAGGCCGCTGCCCAGGCCGCCCCGCTTGGGCCCGGGCGCGCGCACCTCGACGGGGCCGTCGACGGGCCGCTTGCCGATCCCCGTCGACTTCGCGGACTTGTACGGGTTCGGCTCGGCGCGGCCGACGTTGACGGAGAGGATCTGACCCACCGGCCCAGGGTAGGCGACCGGGCCCGTCCGGCCCTCCGGGTTTCCGGCGCCGGCCTCAGTGCCCGGTGAGGCGGCGGTAGCGGCCGTCGAGCAGCGGTCGCCGGCCGTCGGCGGCCTCCCGGGTGACCGCCAGCTCCAGGGCGTCGCCGTCGCCGGTGACCCGGAGCCGGCGGCCGTCACCGGTCAGCACCAGGCCGGCGGCGTCGAGGCTCCCGGCCAGGACGGCCGGCGGGCCGCCCGCGGAGTCGAAGAGCCAGCCGGTGACCGCGTCGTGGGCGCCGGCCCGCAGGACGCCGTGCGCGGTGAGCTCGGCGCCGTCGGCCCGCACGCTGCGGTAGTCCGCGACCACGGCGGTGCCCCCGACGTCGAGGTGCAGCACCAGCGAGGCGCGGGCCGTCGTCGTCGACCCGTCCGCAGCGGTCAGCCGCTCCAGGCCCGTCCAGGTGCCCAGCAGCGGCAGGGAGGAGGCGGCCAGGTCCACGGGGCCACGCTACGGGCCGGCCGCGGGGCCGTCGGGGTAGACGGTCACGTCGGACGCCTTGACCGCCGCCCAGACCGGCGACCCGGGCCGCAGGTCCAGCTCGGCCACCGCGGCCGGGGTGACCTCGGCGAGGATGCTGCTCCCCGCGTCCGGGGCCCCGGCCACCTCGACGCGGACGCCGGCGCCGTGCGGCTCGAGACCGGTCACCCGGCCCGCCCACAGGTTGCGGGGCGAGCCCTCGGGCCGCGCGGTGAACAGCGCGACGGCGGCCGGGCGGAAGGCGGCGCGGACCGGGCCGCCGACGACGTCGGGGCCGTGCACCCGTCCCCCGCCGGGCAGCCGGACGACGCCGTCGACGCCGTCGCCCCCCAGCAGGTTGAGCCCGACCAGCCGGGCGACGTAGTCGGTGCGCGGGCGCGCGGCCACGGCGGCCGGGGTGCCGGTCTGCACCACCCGGCCGTCCTCGACGACCACCAGCCGGTCGGCCAGCACGGCCGCGTCGACGGGGTCGTGGGTGACGACGACGGCCGCACCGCCGAACGCCTGCAGGTGCCGGCGCAGCTCGCCGCGGACGAGCAGCCGGGTGCGTACGTCGAGGGCCGCCAGCGGCTCGTCCAGGAGCAGCAGACCGGGCCCGGGGGCCAGCGCCCGGGCCAGCGCGACGCGCTGCGCCTGCCCGCCGGACAGGGTGCGGGGCCGGGCCGCGGCCAGCGCGGCCAGCCCCACCCGCTCGAGCCAGCCGGCGGCGACCGCGCGCGCCTCCGCGCGGGGACGGCCGCGGGCCGTCAGCCCGAAGGCGACGTTGTCGAGCACCGACAGGTGCGGGAAGAGCAGGTAGTCCTGGAAGACGACGCCGACGCCCCGCTCGTGGGCCGGCCGGTGCAGCCGGGTGGCGGCGTCGGCCAGCACACGGCCGTCGAGCTCCACCCGGCCCTCGTCCAGGGCCAGCAGGCCGGCCAGGGCGCGCAGGGCCGTCGACTTCCCGGCCCCGTTCGGCCCCACCAGGGCCACCACCTCCCCGGGGGCGGCGGCGAGGTCCACGTCGAGGCGGAAGCCCGGGCGCTCGACGACGAGCCGGGCCGCCAGCCCGCTCACCACCGGGCGGTCCAGCGGTCGCGGAGCAGCGCCAGCACGGCGACCGAGACCGCCAGCAGCAGCACCGAGAGCAGCAGCGCCGCGCCCGGGTCGGTCTCCAGCGCGAGGTAGACCTCGAGCGGCATGGTGCGGGTGGTGCCGGGGAAGCTGCCGGCGAAGGTGATGGTGGCGCCGAACTCCCCCAGCGCCCGCGCCCAGGCCAGCACGGCCCCGGCCGCGATCCCCGGCCCCACCAGGGGCAGGGTGACGCGGCGGAAGACCGTCACGGGCCGGGCGCCCAGCGTGGCGGCGGCCTCCTCGTAGCGCCGGTCGGCGCCGCGCAGCGCCCCCTCGACGGCCAGCACCAGGTAGGGCAGGGCCACGAAGACCTGGGCCAGCACCACCGCGTAGGGGGTGAAGGGGAACGCGAAGCCGGTGAGAGCGTGCAGCGGCCGGCCGACCAGACCGGACCGGCCCAGCACGGTGAAGAGCGCGACCCCGCCGACGACGGGCGGGAGCACCAGCGGCACGGTGACCAGCGCCCGGAGCACCGGCCCGCCGCGCAGCCCGGGCCGTGCGAGCAGCCAGGCGAGCGGGACCCCCAGGACGAGCGCCAGGGCGGTCGAGGCGGTGGCGGTGACCAGGGAGAGCCGGAGGGCCTGCAGGGCCCCGCCGGACGTCAGCAGGGAGCCAGCCTGGCCCCATGGGGCGCGCAGGACCAGGCCGACGAGCGGGCCGAGCAGGAAGAGCAGGGCCACGGCAGCGGGCAGCCCGAGCACCCACGGCACCCGGCCCCGGACGTCGGCGGTCCGGGGCGTTCCGCCGGTCCGGGTCACGGCGGGCCGAAGCCGGCGCCGGCCAGCACCTGCTGACCGGGGGCCGACCGCACCAGGTCGACGAAGGCGCGGGCCGTGACCGGGTTGCGGCTGGCGGTCAGCACGGCGACGGGGTAGCGGTTGGGCGCGTCGGCGGCCTCCGGCACGGGGATCCCCTCGACGCCGTCGCCCGCGGCGCGGACGTCGGTGGTGTAGACCAGGCCGGCGTCGACCTCGTCGGCCGTCACCTTCTGCAGGACGGCCTTGACGTCGGACTCCAGGGTGTCGGGCGCCGCCGTCACCCCGGCCGCGCGCAGCACCTGCTCCGCGCCCGCACCGCAGGGCACCTGGGGGGCGCAGAGGGCGACCCGCAGGTCCGGGTCCGCGAGGTCCGCGAGGCCGCGCACCCCGCCGGGGTTGCCGGGCGGGACGGCGATCTCGAGGGTGTTGGTGGCGACGTCGACCGGGTCGGCGGCGGCCCCCGCGTCGGTGACGGTGGCCATGGTGGCGGTGCTCGCGGCGGCGAGGACGTCGGCGGGCGCACCCTGCACCGCTTGCGCGGCGAGCGTCGCGCTGGAGCCGAAGGAGAAGGTGACGGTGGTCCCCGGGTGGGCGGCCTCGAACTGCTCGCCGAGGGTGGTGAAGGCCTCGGTGAGCGAGGCGGCGGCGAGGACGGTGACGGTCCCGGACGGCGCCTCGCCGGCGGCCGGCGCCGGGGCGTCCGGGGCGCAGGCGGTGAGCGGCAGGGTCAGGGCGAGGGCCAGCAGGGCCGCGCGGCGCTGGGGGCTCACGGGCGCTCCGGGACCTCGACGACGACGTGCGTGGACTTGACCGAGGCCACCGCCAGCACGCCCGGTTCCAGCCCCAGCTCGGTGGCGGCCTCGGCCGACATCAGCGAGACGACCCGGAACGGGCCGCACTGCAGGTCGACCTGGGCCATCACGGTGTCCTTCACCACCCGGGTGACCAGCCCGGTGAGCCGGTTGCGGGCACTCGCCGCGACGGGGCTGCCCAGCTCGGGTGCGGTGGCCACCTGCTGGGCGAGGGCGGCGAGGTCGCGGCCCTCCACCTGGACCGGCCCGGGCCCCTCGACCGCCCGCAGCCGCCCGGACTCCACCCACCGCCGGACGGTGTCGTCGGAGACGCCGAGGAGGGCGGCGGCGTGGGCGATGCGGTAGCGGGGCACGGGGGCAGCGTAGTACCGCAGGTGCGGTCCTGCAGGCCGTAGATCACCGCAGCTGCGTAATCCTGGGCATCCGGCGCCCCGCCCGTGCAGGATGGTCCCGTGAGCGCGGAGCAGGGCAGGGTCATCGTCATCACCGGGGCGATGGCGGCCGGCAAGTCGACGGTGGCCGAGCTGCTGGCCCGCCGGCTGCCGCGCTCGGTGCACATCCGGGGCGACGTCTTCCGCAAGATGGTCGTCAACGGACGGGCCGACATGACGCCCCAGGCCGACCCGGAGGCCACCGCCCAGCTGCAGCTGCGCTACGAGCTGGCCGCCCGGACCGCCGACCGGTACGCCGCCGCCGGCTTCGACGCCGTGGTCCAGGACGTCATCATCGGCACCGAGCTCGAGCACTTCGTCGAGCGCATCACCACGCCCCGGCGCCACCTCGTCGTGCTCTCGCCCAGCGTGTCCGCCCTGGAGTGGCGGGAGGAGCAGCGGGCGAAGTCGGGCTACGTGCACTTCTCCCCCGGCGCCCTCGACGAGGTGCTCCGCCGCGAGACCGCGCAGATCGGCTACTGGCTGGACTCCAGCGCGCAGACCCCCGACGAGACCGTCGAGGACATCCTCACCCACCTGGACCGCGCGGCCGTCTGAGCCCGCACCTCCTGACGCCGACGCCGGGGTTTCTGTCGGCGGCCTCCGCTACTGTCCGCGCATGGACCTAGCGATCGAGGCGCACGGCCTCGTCAAGCGCTACAAGAGCTTCACCGCCCTGGGCGGGGTGGACCTGGCCGTGCCCCGGGGCACCGTCCTCGGCCTGCTCGGCCCCAACGGCGCCGGGAAGACGACGACCGTCCGCTGCCTGACGACGCTGCTGCGCCCCGACGCCGGCTCGGCGAAGGTGGCCGGGGTCGACGTGCTGGCCGACCCGGGCGGCGTCCGCGAGCGGATCGGGCTGTCCGGCCAGTACTCGGCGGTCGACGAGTACCTGACGGGGATGGAGAACCTCGTCATGGTGGGCCGGCTCTACCACCTGGGCGGGGCGCGGAGCCGGGACCGGGCGCGCGAGCTGCTGCGCCAGTTCGGGCTGGAGGACGCGGCCGGCAAGCCCGCCAAGGCCTACTCGGGCGGCATGCGGCGCCGGCTCGACCTGGCGGCGGCGCTGGTCGCCGAGCCCGAGGTGCTGTTCCTCGACGAGCCGACGACGGGCCTCGACCCCCAGGGCCGCATCGACATCTGGGAGCTCATCGGGTCGCTGGTCGCCGGCGGCACGACGCTGCTGCTCACCACCCAGTACCTGGAGGAGGCCGACCGGCTGGCCGACGAGATCGTCGTCATCGACCACGGGCTGGTCATCGCCCAGGGCACCTCCGACGCGCTCAAGGCGCAGGTGGGCGGCGAGCGGCTGGAGCTCACGGTCTCGGTCCCCGACCAGCTGGAGACGGCGGTCTCCGTGCTCGGCGGGCTGGCGGCCGGCCCGGTGAGCGCCGATGCCCACACCCGGGGCGTCGTCGCCCCGGTCACGGGCGGGGCGGGCGTGCTGGTCGAGGCGCTCCGCCGGCTGGACGCCGCGGGCGTCACCGTCGACGACGTGGGGCTGCGGCGCCCGACGCTCGACGACGTGTTCCTGTCCCTGACCGGCCACGCCGCCGAGGAGGAGAAGTGAGCGTGCTCAGCTCGCTGGGCGACGGCCTGGTCGTCGCCCAGCGCAACCTCATCAAGATCCGCCGGGTCCCCGAGCTGCTGGTCTTCACCACGCTCTCGCCGATCATGTTCGTGCTGCTGTTCGCCTACGTCTTCGGCGGCGCGATCTCCGGTGGCGACCCGCAGCAGTACCGCGAGTTCCTCATCGCCGGCATCTTCGCCCAGACCGTCATCTTCGGGGCGACGACCACCGGCGCCGGGCTGGCCGACGACGTGCAGAAGGGCATCATCGACCGCTTCCGGTCGCTGCCGATGTCGCGGACGGCGGTGCTCACCGGCCGCACGCTCTCCGACGTCGTCAACAACGTCATCGTGCTGGTGGTGATGTCGCTGACGGGGCTGCTGGTCGGCTGGCGGATCCGGAGCTCGTTCCTCGACGCGCTGGCCGGCTACCTGGTGCTGCTGGTCTTCGCCTACGCCATCTCCTGGGTGATGGCCTTCGTCGGCCTGCTGGTGCCCAGCGTCGAGGTGGTGAACCAGGCGTCGTTCATCGTCATCTTCCCGATCACCTTCATCGCCAACACCTTCGTCCCCCTGGAGTCGCTGCCCGGCCCCCTGGAGGTCTTCGCGCAGTGGAACCCGGTCTCGGCCATCACCCTGGCCGCGCGGGAGCTGTTCGGCAACGACGCGCTCACCTCCCCCGCGACGGTCTGGCCGCTCCAGCACCCGGTCATCTACACCCTGATCTGGTCCGCCGTCGTCCTGGTGGTCTTCATCCCGCTCACCACCTGGCAGTTCCGCCGCGCCGCCAGCCGCTGACGACCCGGCGCCGGTCCCGGGTCACGACCGGCGCCGCGGGCCGGGACCGCCGCCGGGGCGTACCCGGCCGGTCCCGACCCCGGAACGCGCCGGAGGGCGGGCCGGGTGTCCCCGACCCGCCCTCCGGCGGTCCTGCTCCTGCCTAGCTCAGCGGTAGTCGCCGAGGTCGAACTCCTCGAGCGGCACGGCCGCGCCCGAACCCTGACCGAAGTCGTAGTCGAACGAGTCGTAGCCGACCATCGAGTAGGCCTGCGCCTTCGCCTCCTCGGTCGCCTCCACCCGGATGTTGCGGTACCGGTCGAGACCGGTGCCCGCCGGGATCAGCTTGCCGAGGATGACGTTCTCCTTGAGCCCGATGAGGCTGTCCGACTTGCCGTTGATGGCCGCGTCGGTCAGGACCTTCGTCGTCTCCTGGAAGGACGCCGCCGACAGCCACGACTCGGTGGCCAGCGACGCCTTGGTGATGCCCATGAGCACGGCACGACCGGAGGCCGGCGTCCCACCCTCGGCCACGACCTTGCGGTTCTGGCCCTCGTAGGTGAGGCGGTCGACCAGGTCGCCGGCCAGCAGGTCGGCGTCCCCGGACTCGATCACGGTCACCCGGCGCAGCATCTGCCGGATGATGATCTCGATGTGCTTGTCGTGGATCGGGGCACCCTGCGTGCGGTACACCGACTGCACCTCGTCCACCAGGTGCTCCTGCACCCGACGGACACCGAGCACCCGGAGCACGTCGTGCGGGTCGGGGGTACCAGCGGTGAGCTGCTGGCCGACCTCGACGTGGCTGCCGTCCTCCACCAGCAGGCGGGCGCGGCGGGACACCGAGAACTCGGCGGCCTCCGACCCGTCGTCCGGGGTGATGGTGATCTTCCGGAGCCGGTCGCTGTCCTCGATCTGCACGCGGCCGGCGGCCTCGGAGATCGGCGACTTGCCCTTGGGCTGCCGGGCCTCGAAGAGCTCGACCACGCGGGGCAGGCCCTGCGTGATGTCGTCACCGGCCACACCACCGGTGTGGAAGGTGCGCATCGTCAGCTGGGTGCCGGGCTCGCCGATGGACTGCGCGGCCACGATGCCCACGGCCTCGCCGACGTCGACCAGCTTGCCGCTGGCCAGCGAACGGCCGTAGCACATGGCGCAGGTGCCGGTCACGGCCTCACAGGTGAGGACGCTGCGGACCTTGACCGTGGTGACGCCGTTGGCCACCAGCAGGCCGATGTTGACGTCGCCCAGGTCGGTCCCGGCCGGCAGCAGCACGTCGCCGTCGGAGCCGAGCACGTCCGTGGCGAGCGTGCGGGCGTAGACCGCGGTCTCCACGTACTCGTGCAGCCCCAGCGCGCCGTCCTCGCCCACCGCGATGGTCTTGGTCAGACCCCGCTCGGTGCCGCAGTCGTCCTCGCGGATGATGACGTCCTGGCTGACGTCGACGAGCCGACGCGTCAGGTAACCCGAGTCGGCCGTCCGCAGCGCGGTGTCGGCCTGCCCCTTGCGACCACCGTGGGTGGAGATGAAGTACTCCAGGACCGAGAGGCCCTCACGGAAGTTCGACTTGATGGGCCGGGCGATGATCTCGCCCTTCGGGTTCACCACGAGGCCGCGCATGGCGGCGATCTGGCGCATCTGCACCATGTTCCCGCGGGCACCGGAGTGGACCATCATGTAGATCGGGTTGGTCTTGGAGAAGTTGGCCTCCATGGCCGCGCCGAGCTTGGACGTCGCGTCGGTCCAGATCTCGATGAGCTCCTGACGACGCTCGTCCTCGGTGATCAGACCGCGCTCGTACTGCTTGTCGATCTTGGACGCCCGGTCCTCGTAGCCCGCGAGCAGCTCGGCCTTGTTGGCCGGGGTGGTCACGTCGCCGATGGACACGGTCACGCCCGAGCGGGTGGCCCAGTGGAAGCCCAGGTCCTTCAGGGCGTCCAGGCAGAAGGCCACGTCGACCTTGGGGTAGCGCTCGGCCAGGTCGTTGACGATCTGCCCCAGCTGCTTCTTGCCCACCTCGTAGTCGCAGTAGGCGTAGTCGGCCGGCAGCGCCTCGTTGAAGAGGGCGCGACCCAGCGTCGTCTCGAGGATGACCGACCCGTTGGGCGCCAGCGCGTGGCCGGCCGGCGGGACGAGGTCGGTGAGGCGCAGCTTGATCTTCGCCTGGACCGACAGCTCCTTGCGGTCGAAGGCCATCAGGGCCTCGGCCACCGAGCCGAACGCACGCCCCTCGCCCGCTGCTCCGTCGACCTGCATGGTCAGGAAGTAGTGGCCGATGATCATGTCCTGGGTGGGCATGGTCACGGGACGGCCGTCGGCCGGCTTGAGGATGTTGTTGGTCGACAGCATGAGGATGCGGGCCTCGGCCTGCGCCTCCGCGCTCAGCGGGAGGTGGACAGCCATCTGGTCGCCGTCGAAGTCCGCGTTGAACGCGGTGCAGACGAGCGGGTGGATCTGGATGGCCTTGCCCTCGATGAGCTGCGGCTCGAACGCCTGGATGCCCAGCCGGTGCAGGGTGGGCGCCCGGTTCAGCAGCACGGGGTGCTCGGAGATGACCTCCTCGAGCACGTCCCACACCACGGGACGCTGACGCTCGACCATGCGCTTGGCGGACTTGATGTTCTGCGCGTGGTTGAGGTCGTCGAGCCGCTTCATGACGAAGGGCTTGAACAGCTCCAGCGCCATCGCCTTGGGCAGGCCGCACTGGTGCAGCTTGAGCTGCGGGCCGACGACGATGACCGAACGGCCGGAGTAGTCGACGCGCTTGCCCAGCAGGTTCTGGCGGAACCGGCCCTGCTTGCCCTTCAGCATGTCCGAGATGGACTTCAGCGGCCGGTTGCCCGGGCCGGTGACCGGACGGCCACGACGGCCGTTGTCGAACAGCGAGTCCACGGCCTCCTGGAGCATCCGCTTCTCGTTGTTGACGATGATCTCGGGCGCGCCGAGGTCGAGCAGCCGCTTGAGGCGGTTGTTCCGGTTGATCACGCGGCGGTACAGGTCGTTCAGGTCCGACGTCGCGAAGCGGCCGCCGTCGAGCTGCACCATGGGGCGCAGGTCCGGCGGGATGACCGGGACGCAGTCCAGCACCATGCCGGCCGGGCTGTTCTGGGTCGACAGGAACGCGGAGACGACCTTGAGCCGCTTCAGGGCGCGGGTCTTGCGCTGGCCCTTGCCGGTCTGGATGGTCTCGCGCAGCGAGGCGGCCTCGGCCTCCAGGTCGAAGGTCTGCAGACGCTTCTGGATCGCGTCCGCCCCCATCGAGCCGGCGAAGTACTTGCCGAAGCGGTTCTTCATCTCGCGGTAGAGGATCTCGTCGCCCTCGAGGTCTTGGACCTTGAGGTTCTTGAACCGGTTCCAGACGGCGTCGAGGCGGTCCAGCTCGCGCTGGGCGCGGTCGCGCAGCTGCTTGACCTCGCGCTCGGCCCCCTCGCGCACCTTGCGCTTGGCGTCGGCCTTGGCACCCTCGGCCTCGAGGCCGGCGGTGTCCTCCTCGAGCTTCTTCATCCGGTTCTCGATGTCGGAGTCGCGGCGGCCCTCGAGCTGCTTGCGCTCCACGTCGATCTTGCCCTCGAGCGAGGAGAGGTCGCGGTGGCGGGCCTCGTCGTCGACGGCGGTGATCATGTAGGCGGCGAAGTAGATGACCTTCTCGAGGTCCTTCGGCGCGATGTCGAGCAGGTAGCCCAGCCGGGACGGCACACCCTTGAAGTACCAGATGTGGGTCACCGGGGCGGCGAGCTCGATGTGGCCCATCCGCTCGCGGCGGACCTTGGAGCGGGTGACCTCCACGCCGCAGCGCTCGCAGATGATGCCCTTGAAGCGCACGCGCTTGTACTTGCCGCAGTAGCACTCCCAGTCCCGGGTGGGGCCGAAGATCTTCTCGCAGAACAGGCCGTCGCGCTCGGGCTTGAGCGTGCGGTAGTTGATCGTCTCCGGCTTCTTCACCTCACCGTGGGACCAACCACGGATCTCGTCGGCCGTCGCGAGGCCGATGCGGATCTGGTCGAAGAAGTTCACGTCGAGCACGTTGTTTGTCTCTTCTCTTTAGTACGCGATCTCAAATGCTGTGGACCGATCCGGCCCCGGTCCGTCGGAGGACGCCCTCCGACGGACCGGGGAGACGGATCAGACTTCTTCGACGCCGAGCGACTCGCCCGGACGGCGGGACAGGTCGATGCCGAAGTCCTCGCCGCCGCGGTAGTCGTCCTCGGAGTCCCGCAGCTCCACCTCGGTGCCGTCGGAGGACAGCACCTCGACGTTCAGGCAGAGCGACTTCATCTCCTTGACGAGCACCTTGAACGACTCGGGGATGCCCGGCTCGGGGATGTTCTCGCCCTTGACGATGGCCTCGTAGACCTTCACGCGGCCGGGGACGTCGTCGGACTTGATCGTGAGCAGCTCCTGCAGGGCCCAGGCGGCGCCGTAGGCCTCGAGGGCCCACACCTCCATCTCGCCGAACCGCTGGCCGCCGAACTGGGCCTTACCGCCCAGGGGCTGCTGCGTGATCATCGAGTAGGGACCCGTGGAACGGGCGTGGATCTTGTCGTCGACCAGGTGGTGGAGCTTCAGCATGTAGATGTAGCCCACGCCCACCGGCATCGGGAACGGCTCACCGGAGCGGCCGTCGAACAGGTTGGCCTTGCCGTCGGCGTTCACCAGGCGGTCGCCGTCCCGCGTCGGGTTGGTGTTCCCGAGCAGACCGGTGATCTCCTCCTCGGTCGCCCCGTCGAAGACCGGGGTGGCGAGGTTGGTGTTGCCGTCGACGTGCTCGAGGCCGACGCTGCGGAGCCGCTCGGCCCACGCACCCTCGACGCCCGCGAGGTCCCAGCCCTGGCTGGCGACCCAGCCCAGGTGGGTCTCGAGGACCTGGCCGACGTTCATCCGGCTGGGCACGCCCAGCGGGTTGAGCACGATGTCGACCGGGGTCCCGTCCTCCATGAACGGCATGTCCTCGACCGGGAGGATCTTGGAGATGACGCCCTTGTTGCCGTGCCGGCCGGCGAGCTTGTCGCCGTCCTGGATCTTGCGCTTCTGGGCGACGTAGACCCGGACCAGCTGGTTCACGCCGGGCGAGAGCTCGTCGTCGGACTCGCGGTCGAAGACGCGGACGCCGATGACGGTGCCGGACTCGCCGTGGGGCACCTTCAGCGAGGTGTCGCGCACCTCGCGCGCCTTCTCGCCGAAGATCGCGCGGAGCAGCCGCTCCTCGGGGGTGAGCTCGGTCTCGCCCTTGGGCGTGACCTTGCCGACCAGGACGTCACCGGTCGAGACCTCGGCGCCGATGCGGATGATCCCGCGCTCGTCGAGGTCGGCCAGCATCTCCTCGGAGACGTTCGGGATGTCCCGGGTGATCTCCTCGGCGCCCAGCTTGGTGTCGCGGGCGTCGACCTCGTGCTCCTCGATGTGGATCGAGGTCAGCAGGTCGTCCTGGACGACGCGCTGGCTGAGGATGATGGCGTCCTCGTAGTTGTGGCCCTCCCACGGCATGAACGCCACGAGCAGGTTGCGCCCGAGCGCCATCTCGCCGCCGTCGGTGCAGGGGCCGTCGGCCAGCGGGGTGCCGGCCTCGACGCGCTGCCCGTCACGGACCAGGGGCCGCTGGTTGATGGCGGTGCCCTGGTTGGAGCGCTTGAACTTGCTGAGCCGGTAGGTCCGGTAGCTGCCGTCGTCGTAGGCGATCTCGATCAGGTCGGCGCTCACCGAGGTGACCACACCGCCCTGCGAGGCCGTCGTGACGTCGCCGGCGTCGACCGCGCCGCGGTACTCCATGCCGGTGCCCACGAAGGGGGCCTCGGAACGGATCAGCGGGACGGCCTGGCGCTGCATGTTCGCACCCATCAGGGCGCGGGAGGCGTCGTCGTGCTCGAGGAACGGGATCATCGCGGTGGCGACGGACACCATCTGCCGGGGGCTGACGTCCATGTACTGGATGTCGTTGGCCGGCACGGTGTCCGGGTCGGCCTTGCGACGGCGGGCCAGCACGCGCTCCTCGGCGAAGTGCAGGTCCTCGGTCAGCGCGGCGTTCGCCTGGGCGATCGTGTAGCGGTCCTCGACGTCGGCGGTCAGGTAGTCGATCTGGTCGGTCACCTGGCCGTTCTCGACCTTGCGGTACGGCGTCTCGACGAAGCCGAACGCGTTCACCCGGGCGAAGGACGCGAGCGAGCCGATCAGGCCGATGTTCGGGCCCTCCGGGGTCTCGATCGGGCACATGCGGCCGTAGTGCGAGGGGTGGACGTCGCGGACCTCCATGCCGGCGCGGTCACGGGACAGACCACCCGGGCCGAGCGCGGACAGGCGGCGCTTGTGCGTCAGGCCCGCGATCGGGTTCGTCTGGTCCATGAACTGCGACAGCTGCGAGGTCCCGAAGAACTCCTTCAGCGCCGCGACGACGGGCCGGATGTTGATCAGGGTCTGCGGCGTGATCGCCTCGACGTCCTGGGTCGTCATCCGGTCGCGCACCACGCGCTCCATCCGGCCGAGGCCGGTGCGGAGCTGGTTCTGGATCAGCTCGCCCACGGTGCGCAGGCGACGGTTGCCGAAGTGGTCGATGTCGTCCTCCTCGACCAGCAGCTCGCCGCGGGGGGCGTCCAGCACCTCCTTGCCGTCGTGCAGCGCGACGATGAAGCGGATGGCCGCCACGATGTCGTCGGTGGTGAGGACCTGCTTGTCGAAGGGCTCGTCGAGGCCCAGCTTCTTGTTGATCTTGTACCGGCCGACCTTGGCGAGGTCGTAGCGCTTCGGGTTGAAGTAGTAGTTCTCCAGCAGCGCCTGCGCGGCCTCGCGCGTCGGCGGCTCGCCGGGGCGCAGCTTGCGGTAGATGTCGAGGAGGGCCTCGTCCTGGGTGGACGTGTGGTCCTTCTCCAGGGTGAGCCGCATGGACTCGTACTGGCCGAACTCCTCGAGGATCTGCGCGTCGGTCCAGCCGAGCGCCTTGAGCAGCACGGTGACGTTCTGCTTGCGCTTGCGGTCGAGGCGGACCCCGACCATGTCGCGCTTGTCGATCTCGAACTCGAGCCACGCACCGCGGCTGGGGATCATCTTGCAGGTGAAGATGTCCTTGTCCGAGGTCTTGTCGGTGGTCTGCTCGAAGTAGACGCCGGGGCTGCGGACGAGCTGGGAGACCACGACGCGCTCGGTGCCGTTGATGACGAAGGTGCCCTTGTCGGTCATCAGCGGGAAGTCGCCCATGAACACGGTCTGGCTCTTGATCTCGCCGGTCTCGTTGTTCATGAACTCAGCGGTGACGAAGAGCGGGGCCGCGTAGGTGACGTCGCGGTCCTTGCACTCCTCGACGCTGTTCTTCGGGGGCTCGAAGCGGTGGTCGCGGAACGACAGCGACATGGTGCCCGAGAAGTCCTCGATCGGGGAGATCTCCTCGAAGATCTCCTCCAGACCGGACTTGGTGTTGACGTCGGTCCGGCCCTCGGCGAGCGCGGAGTCGACCCGCGTGCGCCAGGCGTCGTTGCCGACGAGCCAGTCGAAGGAGTCGACCTGCAGGTCGAGGAGATCGGGAACCTCCATCGGCTCGGCGATCTTCGCGAACGAGATGCGGCCGGTGGATGAGACGACTTTGGTGTTCGAGGCGGTGCGCGAGGCGGCCAACAGTGGGTCCTTCCGAGACTCTCGGGCGGGTGGAGCTATGAAGTTGGATGAGTTCACGTGTGTCAGGTCCGGACGCCCGCGTGGACGGACCAGACCGGCCTCCGCGCACGCCGAACGGCCCGCGTCAAGCGAAACGGGTCGACGAATGCGGAGGGCAAGGTTCTAGTCTAGGGAGCAGTCCCTGGTTTGACAAGTCCGAGGGCAGGACGAACCAGAACGGTCAAACCGGACCCGGGGCGCGGGAGTGCAGGGCACTCGAACCGCGCCGGCCTCGCCGAACGCTTGCGGGAAGCATACCCGCCGGGCCCGGCCTGGCAAGCACATCGCCACAACCGGCCCGTCGGCCCCCGGCGCGGCCCCGCCGGGGGCCCGGGCGGGACCCCGCGGCCTAGACTCGGGCACCCGCCGAGGACAGGAGAGCCATGCAGCGCGTCGCCCAGATCGTCGGACTCGCCCCCGAGGCGGTGACCCGCTACCAGGAGCTGCACGCCTCGGTGTGGCCGGACGTCCTGCGGACCATCCACGCCTGCGGGATCCGGAACTACTCCATCTTCCTGCGCGAGCCCGAGCTGCTGCTGTTCGCCTACTTCGAGTACATCGGCGAGGACTACGAGGCCGACCAGGCGGCGATGGCCGCCGACCCGGTCACCCAGGAGTGGTGGCAGCTGACGATGCCGATGCAGCGCCCGCTCGAGGGCCGCGCCGAGGGCGACTGGTGGGCCGTCCTGCCCGAGGTCTTCCACGTCGACTGACCCTTCGACGGCCTCCGGGCTCGGTCTCCGGGCTCGGGCGCCGGCGGCAGGCTGGGAGCGCGGGTCGCCCGCGGACCGGCTGCCCGGCCGGCGGTCAGCGGGCCAGCCAGCCGCCGTCGACCGGCAGCACCACCCCGTGCACGTAGGCGGCAGCCTCGGAGCTGAGGAAGACGACGGCGCCCGCCAGGTCCTCCCCCCGTCCCCAGCGGCCGGCCGGGATGCGGGCGGAGATGGCGGCGTGCCGTTCGGCGTCGGCGAGCAGGGCCTCGTTCATGTCGGTGTCGACGTAGCCGGGCGCCACCGCGTTGACGGCGACGCCGCGCGCCGCCCACTCGTTGCAGAGCGCCTTGGTCAGCTGCGCGACCGCGCCCTTGGACGCGGCGTAGGCGGGCACCCGGAGGCCGCCCTGGAAGCTGAGCAGCGACGCGACGTTGACGACCCGGCCCCAGCCGCGCTCCAGCATCGGCCGGCCGAAGGCCTGGCACAGCTGGAACACCGCGCGGGTGTTGACCGCGAGCACGGCGTCGAAGTCGGCGAGCGGGAAGTCCTCGGCCGGGTGCCGGACCTGGGTGCCGGCGTTGTTGACCAGGATGTCGACGGGCCCGAGCGCGAGGGCGGCCGCCACGGCGTCGTCGACCGAGACCGGGTCGGCCAGGTCGACCGGCACCCGGTGCAGGTGGCGCCCGCACTCGGCGGCCAGCCGCGCCAGCTCCTCGGGCACCGGCCCGCGCTGCAGCCCGACGACGTCGGCGCCGGCCCGCAGCAGCCCCGCCGCGACGGCCGCCCCGATGCCGCGCGAGGCGCCCGTCACCACCGCCGTCCGGCCGGTCAGGTCGAAGGGCCCCCGGGCCTGCACGCCGGTCACGCCCGCTCCCCCGACGCCGCGGCCGCGGCCAGCCGGGCCGGGTCGACCCGGTAGACCCGGGCGGCGGTGCCGCCGAGCACCGCGGCCGCCGCGTCCGCCCCGAGCCCGGCGAGCAGCGGCTGCACGCTGTCCCACACCGCGTCGTAGCCGCCGGCCAGCAGCGAGACCGGCCAGTCGCCGCCGTACATCAGCCGCTCGGGCCCGAAGACCTCGACGGCGTGGGCCACCACCGGGCGCAGCAGCTCGGCCGAGCGGGCGTCCAGGCCGCCGTCGGGGTAGAGGCCGGACACCTTCGCGTGCACCTGCGGCGCCTCCGCCGCCCGGGTCAGCAGCGTCCGCCACCGGTCCAGGTCCGCCGGCGGGCCGTCGAGCGGGGGCGCGCCGAGGTGGTCCACCACGAGCCGGAGGCCGGGGTGCTCGGCGGCGAGCACGGGCACGTGCTCGAGGTGACGGGGCAGCACCCCGACGACGTCGAAGGCCAGCCCCGCGGCGGCGACCAGGCCCAGGCTCTCGCCGACCTCCGGCCGCAGCAGGAAGTCGGCGTCGGGCCGGTCGTGGATCAGGTTCCGGATGCCGACGACCAGGGGGTCGGCCGCGAGGGCGGGCAGCCGGGCCGCGGTGGCGTCGGGGTCCTCCAGCGGCACGTACCCGACGACGGCCACGACCGCGGGGTGCGCGGCCGCGGTATCGAGCATCAGCGCGGTGTCGGCGTCGTCGTCGGCGGCCTGCACCAGCACGACGGCGTCGACGCCGTGCGCCCGGAGCCGCGGCAGCACCTCCTCCTGGGCGACGGTCCGGTGGATCGGGCCGTGCTGCCGGCCGAGCCACGGGTAGGCGACCCGGTCGAGGTCCCAGACGTGCTGGTGGGCGTCGATGATCACGGCTCTCCTGTCGGGTCGTGCGACCCCGCCCACCCGGTCCCCCCGCGGGCCGGACGGCGCCACGGCGCGATCCTAGGGGTGGTCCGCCGCCGTCCCGCCCGGAGCGCAGGCCCTAGGGTCGAGACCCCGCCGACCCGCCAGGAGACCTGCCGTGCCGCTCATCACCGCCGTCGACGTCGTGGACGTCCGGTTCCCCACCTCGCTGACCGCGGACGGGTCCGACGCCATGAACAAGGACGGCGACTACTCCGCCGCCTACGTGGTGCTGCGCACCGACGCCGACGGGGTGGAGGGCTACGGCCTCACCTTCACCATCGGCCGCGGCAACGACCTCGTCGCCCTGGCGGCGCAGCAGCGCGGCGAGCCGCTGGTCGGGCTCGACGTCGACGCGGTGGTCGCCGACCTCGGCGGCACCTACCGGCTATTGCAGTCGGACTCCCAGCTGCGCTGGCTGGGCCCGGAGAAGGGCGTCGTGCACCTGGCCCTGGCCGCGGTGATGAACGCCGTCTGGGACCTCGCCGCCCGCCGGGCCGGCAAGCCGCTGTGGCGCTTCGTCGCCGACCTCGAGCCCGAGGCGCTCGTCGACACCATGGACCTCAGCTACCTCTCCGACGTCCTGCTGCGGGAGGAGGCCGTTGCCGCGCTCACCGCGCTGCGGCCGACCCTGGAGGACCGGGTCGCCGTCCTCGAGGCGTCGGGCTACCCCTGCTACACCACCTCCGCCGGCTGGCTGGGCTACTCCGACGAGAAGCTCCGCCGGCTCTGCCAGGAGGCCGTCGACGAGGGCTACCGCTACCTCAAGCTCAAGGTCGGGGCCTCGCTGGAGGACGACCTGCGCCGCTGCGCGATCGCCCGCGACGTCATCGGGCCCGACCGGCACCTGATGGTCGACGCCAACCAGGTGTGGGACGTCGGCACGGCGATCGAGTGGACGCGCGCGCTCAGCCACTTCGACCCGCTGTGGATCGAGGAGCCGACCAGCCCCGACGACGTGCTGGGGCACGCGACGATCCGGGCGGCCGTGGCGCCGGTCGGCGTGGCCACCGGGGAGCACGGGATGAACCGGGTGCTGTTCAAGCAGCTGTTCCAGGCGGAGGCCATCGACTTCTGCCAGCTGGACTCCTGCCGCCTCGGCAGCCTCAACGAGATCCTCCCCGTGATGCTGATGGCGGCGAAGTTCGGCATCCCGGTCTGCCCGCACGCCGGCGGGGTCGGGCTCTGCGAGCTGGTCCAGCACCTGTCGGTCATCGACTTCCTCGTCGTCTCCGGCAGCACCGAGGGCCGGGTCGCGGAGTACGTCGACCACCTGCACGAGCACTTCGTCGACCCGTGCGTCGTCGAGGGCGCGGCCTACGTGCTGCCCACCGCACCGGGCTACAGCGCGCAGATGCACGAGGCGTCGCTGGACGTCTACGCCTATCCGGGCGGGAGCTACTGGGCCGGACGGCCTAGCGTGGCCTGACCCACCCCCACCGAACGAGAGGAGCCCCGATGAAGCTGGCTCGACTGGGCCCCGAGGGCCAGGAGACCCCCGTCGTGGTCACCGACCACGGCACCTACGACCTCAGCGGCGTCGTGTACGACCTGACCGGCGAGTTCTTCGCCAGCGGCGGCCTGGACCGGGTCCGGGACGCGCTGGCCGCCGACGAGCTGCCGCTGTTCCCCGCCGAGGGCGTACGGGTCGGGGCGCCGGTCGCGCGCCCCAGCGCCGTCGTCTGCATCGGGATGAACTACGCCGCCCACGCCGCCGAGTCCGGGGCCACCCCGCCCGAGCAGCCGGTGCTGTTCCTCAAGACCCCGAACACCGTCGGCGGGCCCGACGACCCGGTGCAGATCCCGCGCGGCAGCGAGAAGACCGACTGGGAGGTGGAGCTGGCCCTGGTCATCGGGCGCCGGACCGCCTACCTCGACTCCCCCGCGCAGAGCCTGGACCACGTCGCCGGCTTCACCATCTGCGACGACCTGTCCGAGCGGGCCTTCCAGCTGGAGGTCTCCGGCGGGCAGTGGAGCAAGGGCAAGGCCTGCCGCGGGTTCTCCCCGACGGGCCCGTGGCTGGTCACCCCCGACGAGGTGGACCACACCGGCCTGCGGCTGCGCAGCTGGGTGAACGGCGAGCCGCGGCAGGACTCGACCACCGCCGACCTGATCTTCGGCGTCGAGGAGATCGTCTACCAGCTGAGCCAGTACATGGTGCTGGAGCCCGGCGACCTCGTCCTGACGGGCACCCCGGAGGGCGTCGCGCTCTCGGGCCGGTTCCCCTACCTGAGGGAGGGCGACGTGGTCGAGGTGGAGATCGAGGGGCTGGGCCGCCAGCGGCACGTCTTCACCCCGTGGGCCCCGCTGGAGGAGGGCCGGTGAGCGGCGAGCTCGAGGGCCTCGTCGCCCTGGTCACCGGGGGCGCGTCCGGCATCGGCGCGGCGGTCGCCGCCCGGCTGCAGGCCGACGGCGCGCGGGTGGCGGTGCTCGACCTCAACCCCGGCGCCGCCGCGGAGGGCCAGCTGGGCGTCGCCTGCGACGTCGGCGACGACGCGTCGGTGCGGGCCGCCGTCGACCGGGTCGTCGAGGAGCTGGGCGGGCTGGACGTCGTGGTCAACAACGCCGGCATCGGTGCCGCCGGCACCGTCGCCGACAACGACGACGACGAGTGGCACCGCGTGCTGGACGTCAACGTCGTCGGCATGGTCCGGGTGACGCGGGCCGCGCTCCCCCACCTGCGGGCCTCGACCGCCCCGGCGGTCGTGAACACGTCGTCCATCGCGGCGACGGCCGGCCTGCCGCAGCGCGCCCTCTACAGCGCGTCGAAGGGCGCGGTGCTGGCCCTGACCCGGGCGATGGCGGCCGACCACGTGCGGGAGGGCATCCGGGTGAACTGCGTGAACCCCGGGACCGCGGACACCCCCTGGGTGCAGCGGCTGCTGGACGCCGCCGAGGACCCGGCGGCGGAGCGGACGGCGCTGGAGGCCCGGCAGCCGCACGGCCGGCTGGTCTCGGCCGAGGAGGTCGCCGACGCCGTGGCCTACCTGGCCAGCCCCCGCTCGCGCTCGACGACCGGCACCTCGATCGCCGTCGACGGCGGGATGCAGGAGCTGCGGCTCCGCCCCCGCGGCTGAGCGGTCGCCGGGACCCCTCGCCGGGGCCGAGCCCGAACTGCAGGGACGACGAAGCCCCGACCTCGTGGAGGTCGGGGCTTCGTCGTGCGTGGTGCAGGTGGGTCGCCTAGGCGACCCGGGAGATCACTTGAGGGTGACCTTGGCCCCGGCGCCCTCGAGGGCCTCCTTGGCCTTCTCGGCCTGCTCCTTGGTGACCTTCTCCAGGACGGCCTTGGGGGCGGCCTCGACCAGGTCCTTGGCCTCCTTGAGACCGAGGCTGGTGAGGGTGCGCACCTCCTTGATGACCTGGATCTTCTTGTCGCCGGCCGCCTCGAGGATGACGTCGACCTCGTCCGAGGCCTCCTCCTCCTCGACAGCGGCGCCGCCGCCGGCACCGGCCGGGGCGGCCGCGGCCACGGGAGCGGCAGCGGTGACGCCGAAGGTGGTCTCGAACTCCTTGACGAACTCGGAGAGCTCGATCAGGGTCAGCTCCTTGAAGGCGTCAAGGAGCTCTGCAGTGCTGAGCTTCGCCATGATGGGCGTCCTTCCTTAGTTTTCTTCCGCAGCGTCAGCCGCGACGGTGTTGGTGTCCGGGGCAGCAGCAGCCGCCTCGGTGCCCTCCGCAGCGGGTGCTGCCTCAGAGCTGGCCTCGGCGGCAGGTGCCGCCTCGGTCGGGTCTTCCGTGCTCGACTCCTGCTCGGTGGCGGCCGGGGTGCCGGCGCCGCCGATGATCGAGGGGTCCTCCTGGGCCGCCTGCTCCAGGGCGGCGGCGAGCCGCGCGACCTGGGACAGCGGGGCGGACACCAGCGAGATGGCCTGCTGCAGGACACCCTGCATGCCGCCGGCGACCTTCGCGAGGAGGACCTCGCGGGACTCCAGGTCGGCGAGCGTGCGCACCTCGTCGGAGCTCAGGAACTTGCCGTCCAGAACTCCGCCCTTGATGACCAGGAGCGGGTTGGTCCGTGCGAAGTCACGCAGACCCTTCGCGACGACGACGGGGTCGCCGTCCACGAAGGTGATCGCCGTGGGTCCGACGAGGTGCTCGTCGAGACCCTCGACACCCGCCTCGCGGGCGGCGATCGTGGTCAGGGTGTTCTTCGACACGGCGTAGGTGGCGTTCTCACCGAGCGAGCGGCGCAGGTCCTTCAACGCCTTCACGGTGAGACCGCGGTACTCGGTCAGGACGACCGCCGAGGAGCTGGAGAACTTGTCCTTCAGCTCGGCGACCGCAGCTGCCTTGTCCGGCCTCGCCATAGTCTCCTCCACTTCGTTCCGTGCTGCTTCTGCAGCGCTTCCGAAGGGCTGGCCCGACGTGCGGGGCGGACCGGGGACGAAAAAAGCCCCCGACGCGCAGGCGTCGTGGGGCGGTGCCGAGGTGACGGACCCGGGCTCCCCTGGACGGGGGCACCGGGGCTGACAGCTCGGCGACGATCCTCGATCAACCTGCGCGGGCCATCCGTGACGAGCACGACGTCTTCGGGCCTCACCCCGGGGGGATCAGCCGACCAGCGGTCTTCGGCGTCCGCCAGCGTAGCCCCCGGCGGCGACGCAGACCAAATCGGGACCGGACCGCCCTCGGGCCTGAGAAGGAGCTCGACCACCCTGAGAACGACCCGCAGACGGTAGCCCGTCAACCCGCCGCGCCCTGAGGGATCCTCAGAGTTTTGGCGAATTGGTCTCGTTTGGATAACGTGTGCCCGCCAGTCCGCGTCGACACCGTTGTCGAACCACCGAGGGCCGGCCCGTCGACTCGAGGGAGACCCACCCCATGGGCAAGATCCTGAAGAGAGCAGCGTCGCTGGCGACCGGACTGGCCCTGGCCGTCTCCGTCACCGCGACCGCCGAGCTCCCCGCCAGCGCCGCCGCGACCTGCAGCGCCTCGTTCACGAAGTACCAGACCATCAGCAAGGGCAGCAAGGGCGCGCAGACGAAGGCCCTGGAGTGCCTCCTGCGCGACGCCGGCTACAGCACCACCGTCAACGGCAGCTTCTCGGTGCACGACGCCGCCAAGCTCGCGAAGTTCCGCAAGTCCGTGGGCCTCAGCCCGCTCAAGGTCGCCGGCCCCCGCCCCTGGAGCGCGCTGCTCTCCCAGGGCTCGCGGCCGCTGCTCGAGCGCGGCGACAAGGGTGCCGACGTCCTCCGGCTGCAGCGCTCCCTGCGTGCACTCGGCTACACCAAGGTCACCCTGACCTCCACCTTCGGCGCGAACACCGCCGCCGCGGTGAAGTCGGCGCAGAAGAAGCGCGGGCTCAAGCAGTCCGGCAAGACCACGAACGCGCTGTGGTCGGCCCTGCAGCACGGTCGGGTCTCCGCGGTCCCCGCGCCGAAGAAGAAGCCGTCCTCCAGCTCCTCCAGCTCGTCGAGCAAGGGGGCCAAGGCGCTCGCCTTCGCCAAGAAGCAGATCGGCGACTCCTACCGCTACGGGGCCACCGGCCCGAGCAGCTGGGACTGCTCCGGCCTCACCGGCGGCGCCTGGAAGGCGGCCGGGGTGAAGATCCCGCGCACCTCGCAGGCCCAGTTCCGCTCCGGCAAGAAGGTCGCCAAGTCCGACCTCAAGCCCGGTGACCTGGTGTTCTTCTACTCCGGCATCACCCACGTCGGGATCTACGCGGGCAACGGCAACGTCGTGCACGCCTCGCGACCCGGCAAGCCGGTCGGGACCATCAAGATGAAGTACATGCCCTACCAGGGCGCCCGCCGCCCGGGCTGACCCACCCCGCGCAGCACCGCCGACGTCCGCAGCTCCCGGTCCACCCGGGGTCTGCGGACGTCGTGCGTCCGCGGACCTCAGGGGCGGGGCATGACGTCACGGCCGGCCCAGGCCCGGCGGCGCTCGGCGCCGGGGTCGTCCTCGACGTGGTCGCCCGCCGGGTCCAGCACCAGGGTGCGCCGCTCCGGCAGGGTGAGGGCGGGCCAGTCCGGCCCCGGGTCGAGGTGCCGGGCGAAGGCCAGCCAGCGCTGCCGCATCCGCCCCGCCAGCGCCTGCCGCTGCGGCGTCCGCCGGCCGCGCAGCACCAGCCCGGGCAGCCCGCCCCAGTCCCACAGGTAGGGCAGGTCCGCCGCGTGCGTCGCCCCCAGCAGGGGCACGGCGGCGTCGAAGCGGTAGGACCAGGTCGCCCCGCCCGCGCCGGCGTGCCGCTCGGCGAAGTGCCGGGTGGGCCCGGCGAAGGTGAGGTCGGTGCCGAGGGCGCGGGTGCCGGCCGCCGAGTCCGGGTAGTGCGCCAGCAGCCGCTGCGCCTCCTCCCAGCCGAGGGCGGCCTGCAGCCGGGCCACCAGGGCCGGCCGGGTGGTGGGCAGGATGTCGTGGCGCGAGGTCTGGAAGAACGAGATCTCGTCCCGGTTGTGACCGGCCAGCAGCGCCACCTCCGGCCGGGTCGACCGCCGCGCCTCCTCCAGCGAGCCGGGCACCAGGTCGCCGTCGAACCAGGGCGCCGCGGGCAGGGTCCCGGGGAACTCCGCGTCGACGGCCTGCTGCGCGGCGAGGAGCTCCTGCGGCGTGAGCTGCCAGAGCCGGTCCCCGTCGCCGCGGCCGAGGCCGAGGCGGCGGGCGTAGGCCCGGGCCACCTCCTGACGGGCCTCGTCGCCGTGGATGAGGCTGTGCGAGCCGCTCTGCATCACCGCGCCCCGGAACAGCCCCGCCGTCGACGGGGCCGTCATCAGCAGGGCCACCGAGATGGAGCCGGCGGACTCCCCCGCGACGACGACCTGCCCGGGGTCCCCGCCGAAGGCGCCGACGTTCTCCTGCACCCAGCGCAGCGCGGCGACCTGGTCGCGGAGGCCGAGCACGCTCGGCACGTCGGCGTCGACGGCGGAGGCCAGGTCGACGAAGCCGAAGACCCCCAGCCGGTAGTTGACCGTGACGACGACGAGGTCGCCCTGCGCCGCGAGCGGCGCCCCGCGGTAGAGGGCGCCGCTGCCGCCGGTGAAGGCGCCGCCGTGCAGCCACACCAGCACCGGGCGCGGCCGCCCGTCGTGCGGCGCCCCGGCCGGGGCGTGCACGTTGACGTAGAGGCAGTCCTCGCCGACGGACGGGCCCAGCCCCTTCCCGCCGCCGAGGCCCGGGGCCTGCAGCGCGGCGCCCGCCGGCCGCACCGCCGGCCGGACGCCGTCCCAGCGCTCGACGGGGGCCGGTGCGCGGAAGCGCCGCGGCCCCAGCGGCGGCGCGGCGTAGGGCACCCCGAGCCAGGAGGTGACCCCGTCCCGCTCGACCCCCTGCAGCCGGCCCGCGGCCACCGTCACCACCGTGTCGTGCTCCTGCTCCATCGCCGTCGCCTCTCCCTGGTCCGGCGTCCGATCCTGCCACCGGGTCCCCCGGCGCCGGCCGGGTGCCGTCGTGGTGGGGTGGACCGGTGCACCCCGCCCTCCGTCCCGCCCGGTCCGACGACGTCGACCGGATCCACCAGCTGGTGGTCGACCTCGCCACCTACGAGCGCGCCGCCGACCAGGTCCGGGCGACGCCCGAGCAGCTCCGCAGAGCCCTGTTCGGGCCGTCCCCGGCCGTGCACGCGCTGGTCGCGGAGGTGGACGGCGTCGTCGTCGGCTTCGCCCTGTGGTTCCTCAGCTTCTCCACCTGGGAGGGCGTGCACGGGGTCTACCTCGAGGACCTCTACGTCGAGCCCGCCCACCGCGGCCGGGGCCTCGGCCGCGCCCTGCTGGCGGCCCTGGCCGAGACCGCGCTCGCCCGCGGCTGGGCGCGGGTCGAGTGGTCGGTGCTGGACTGGAACGCCCCGGCGCTCGGGTTCTACCGCGCGCTCGGGGCCGTGGCCATGGACGGCTGGACCGTGCACCGGCTCACGGGCGACGCCCTGCGCGCCGTCGCGGGCGCGCAGGACGGGGCCAGGAACCGGCTCAGCTGACCTCGCGGTGCAGCAGCCGGTGGGTGCCGACGGCCAGCGGCAGCAGCACCCACAGGCCCACCGAGGTGGCCAGCCGGGCCCAGTCGCCGGCGGCGAGGCTGCCCGCCAGCAGCGGCTCGCTGGTCATGGCCAGGTCCAGCCAGCGGGCCGGGGTCTCCAGCCACGAGATCATCGCGCCCAGCACGGTCCACAGCGTGGGCAGCACGAGGAAGGCGACGATCGCGGGGGCGCTGGTGCCGATGGCGGCGCCGAAGCCCACGCCCTGGGCCACCCCGATGACCTGGAGCAGCGCGGCGCCGCCGACCTGCCCGGCGTCGAGGGACCAGGAGCCGTCGCCGTCCAGCCAGAGCATGCCGGCGACGTTGGCCAGCGCCCCCACGGCCAGGGCGACGACGACGGCCAGCAGGCCCACGAGGGTGGCGGCCAGCAGCTTGGCCACCCCGACCCGCAGCCGGCGCGGCTCCAGGGTGAAGGTGACCAGACCGGTCCGGTGGGTCCACTCCGCGGTGGCGGTGAGGATGCCGAGGACCGGCAGCAGGAAGGCCTGCGGCAGCGCGGTGGCCAGCGCCAGGGTGCTCCAGGTGAGCTCCTCGGGCTCGGCGGTGAGCAGCACCACGGCGATCGTCGCGGCGGTGACGAGGGCGATGACCAGCAGCAGCCCGCGCCCGGCGCGGGTGTCGACGATCTTGCGGGTCTCGACGGCGAGCAGCCGGTGGAAGGGCACGCCCGTGGGGGCGGTCCGGCGGGCGGGTGCCTCGCCGGGGGCGGGCGGACGGGGCGTCGTCGGGGTCGCGGTGGTGGTCATGCCCGCACCTGCTCCCGCGCGTCGTCAGCGGTGAGCTCGAGGAACATCTGCTCCAGCCCGCCGTCGCCGGACCGCAGCTCGGTGAGGGCCAGCCCCTCGGCCGCGGCCAGCCTCCCGACCTGCTCCGGTGGGGCGGAGGCGACCAGGGTGCGGTCCCCGCCCCGGGTGACGGTGACGCCCGCGGCCTCGAGCGCCTCGGCCAGGGTCGCGAGGTCGGCGGCCCCGACGACGGTGCCGGTGCCGGCGAGCAGCTCGGCCTTGGTGCCCTGGGCGACGATCCGGCCGCGGCCGATCAGGACCAGCTCGTCGGCCACCACCTCGACCTCGTGCAGCAGGTGCGAGGAGAGCAGGACCGTGCCGCCGCGGGCGGCGAAGTCGCGCAGCAGGCCGCGCATCCAGTGGATGCCGGCCGGGTCGAGCCCGTTGGCCGGCTCGTCGAGGACCAGCACCCGGGGATCGCCGAGCAGGGCGTGGGCGATGCCCAGCCGCTGGCGCATGCCCAGGGAGTAGTGCTTCGTGCGGCGCCGCGCCTCCGCCGGCGACAGCCCGACCAGGGCCAGCATCGCGTCCACCCGGCCCCGGTCGACGCCCATCAGGACGGCGGCCAGGGTGAGCACCTCGCGGCCGGTGCGGCCGCCGTGCTGGGCGCCCGCGTCGAGCAGCACGCCGACCTCGCGGCCGGGGTTGACCAGCGAGCGGTAGGGCCGGCCGAGGACGGTGGCGGTGCCGCTGGAGGGCGGGGTCAGCCCCACCATCATCCGCATGGCGGTGGACTTGCCCGCGCCGTTGGGTCCGAGGAAGCCCGTCACGCTGCCCGGGCGGACCTCGAAGCTGATGTCGTCGACGGCGGTGAACGACCCGTACCGCCGGCTGAGCCTGTCGATGGTGATCATGGCCGCCAGTCTGGTCCCGCCACCCGGCCCGCCGCATCGGCCGTGGGGACGGGGCACCCCCGACCGAGGTCGTACCCGGTCGAGCCGTTGGTCGGTGGTGGGACGGCCCCCCTCGCCCTAGCCTGAGCGGGTGCCCGACCGCCCCGCCCCGCCCCCGCTGACGCGGTTCCAGGAGGGCTGGCGGCTCGCCGTCGCCGCGCTGGGCGGGCTCGCGCTCTGGGTGGGCCAGTTCGGCACGAACGGCGCGGTCGTCGGCTGGTTCGGGGTGGTGGACCTGCTGGTCGGGGCGGGCTGCGTCGTGCTGGCCCACCACCGCCGGCGCTGGCCGGTGCTGGTCGCCTGGGTCACGACGCTGGCCACCGCGGTCTCCGCGACGGCGGGGGTGGCGGGCGCCCTGGCCTACGTCTCGCTGGTGACCACCCGCCGCTGGCGGCCGATCGTCGGGGTGTCGCTGGTGGGGCTGGCGGCCGGGCACCTCTACGAGTACGTGCCCGCCCCGGGCCGGGGCACGGCGGGGCTGCCCTGGTGGACGTCGCTGATCTTCCTCACCCTGGCCACCGGCATCGCGCTGGTCGCCGGGCTCTACATCGGCGCCCGCCGCGACCTCGTGCAGTCCTACCGGGAGCGCGCCGAGACCGCCGAGCGGGAGCAGGCGGCCCGCGTCGAGCAGGCGCGGATGGGCGAGCGCGCCCGGATCGCCCGGGAGATGCACGACGTGCTGGCCCACCGGATCTCCCTCGTCGCGCTGCACGCCGGGGCGATGACGTACCGCACCGACCTGGGGGCCGAGGAGCTGCGCTCGTCGGCGGCGGTGGTGCAGGAGAACGCCCACCTGGCCCTCGGCGAGCTGCGCGACGTCCTGGGCGTGCTCCGCGACCCGGCTCCCGCGCCGGCGACCACCGGTCCGGCCCCGGCGCCGCCGCAGCCGACGCTGGCCGACCTGGCCGCCCTGGTCCGCGAGACCCGGCAGGCCGGGTCCCCGGTGCAGGTCGTCGACCACCGGGAGCCCGGGACGGTGCCCGACGCCGTCGGCCGGACCGCCTACCGCGTGGTCCAGGAGGCGCTGACCAACGTCCGCAAGCACGCGCCCGGCGGTCCGGCGGTGCTGCGGCTGGCCGGCGGCCCGGGCGGCCGGCTGGAGGTCGAGGTGACCAACCCGCTGCGGCGCTCCCCGGTGCCCGTCGCTGACCGCTCCCCGGCCCGGCCGCCCGCCGCCGTGCCCGGGGCCGGCGTCGGCCTCGTCGGGCTGGCCGAGCGGGTCGGGCTGGCCGGCGGCGACCTGGCCCACGGCCCCGACGGCGGCCGCTACCGGGTCCGGGCGAGCCTGCCGTGGCCGGCGTGACGGAGCCGGGGGTGGTCCGCGTGCTGCTGGCCGACGACGACGCGCTGGTCCGGGCCGGGCTGCGGATGATCCTCGGCGGGCACCCCGACCTCGAGGTGGTGGGCGAGGCCCGCGACGGCGTGGAGGCGGTCGCGCTGGCGGGCCGGCTGGCCGTCGACGTCGTCCTGATGGACATCCGGATGCCCCGCCGGGACGGGCTGTCGGCCACCGAGGAGCTGCTCCGCACCCCGTCCCCGCCGGCGGTGCTCGTGCTGACGACCTTCGACACCGACGACTCCGTGCTCACCGCCCTCCGGCTCGGGGCGAGCGGGTTCCTGCTCAAGGACACCCCGCCCGACCGGATCGTCGACGCCGTCCGCCGGGTGGCCGCGGGCGAGCCGGCGCTCTCCCCCACCGTCACGGCCCAGCTGATCGCCGCCGTGGCGAGCGGCCCGCAGCCCGACCGCACCGCGGCGGCCCGGACCCGGCTGGACAGCCTGACCGAGCGGGAGCGGGCGGTCGCCCTGGCCGTCGGCGCGGGGCGCAGCAACGCCGAGATCGGGGCGGAGCTCTACCTCAGCGTCGCGACGGTGAAGGCGCACCTCTCGCGGGTGATGGTCAAGCTCGGCGTCGAGAACCGGGTGCAGGTGGCGATCCAGGTGCACGACGCGGGCCTGGCCTGAGCGGACGGCTCAGGCGAGGGGCCGGGCGCCGTGGCGGCCGAGGCCCGCCCAGGAGACGACCGCGCCGACGACGAGCACCCCCGCGCCGACCAGCATGGCGACGACGAAGCCCTGCTCGAGCGCACCGGCGTCGTCGACCCCGGCCCCGCCCAGACCGGCCACCGCGGGCACGACGGCGATGGCCAGCAGCCCCGCCGAGCGGGCCGTCGCGTTGTTGACCCCCGACGCCGCGCCGGCCAGGTGGTCGGGGGCGGCGGCCAGCACGGCGGCGGTGAGCGGCGCCACCGCGCAGGACAGGCCCAGGCCGAGCAGCAGGACCGAGGGCAGCACGTCGGTGAGGTAGTCGGCCCCGGGGCCCACCCGCAGGGCGGCGACGAAGCCGGCGGCCGCGAGCAGGCAGCCGACCGTCATCAGCAGGCGCGGGCCCTGCCGCTGCGCCAGGGCGCCCGCGCGGGCCGAGAGCAGCAGCATGCAGAGCGTCACCGGGAGGACGGCGGTCCCGGCGGCGAGCGGGCTCCAGCCGCTGACCACCTGCAGCTGCAGGACGATGAGGAAGAAGTAGACCGACAGCGCGGCGTAGACGAAGACGGTGACGAGGTTCGTGGCGGCGAAGACGCGGTCGGCGAACATGTCGAGCCGGACCAGCGGCTGCCGGGCCCGCCGCTCGACGAGCACGAAGGCCACCCCGGCCAGCAGGCCCGCGCCGGCGACGGCGGCGAGCACCGGGTGCCAGCCGCTGCGCCCGGCCTCGGTGAGGGCGTAGGTGAGGCCGCCGAGAGCGGCGACGACCAGCAGGGTGCCCGGCAGGTCGACGTGGCCGGTGCCGGCGGCGACCTCGTCGTCGCGGCTCTCGGGCACGTGCCGCAGGGTGACGACGACGATGAGCGCGGCCACCGGCAGGTTGATGAGGAACACCCAGCGCCAGTCGACGCCGACCAGCCAGCCGCCGAGGAAGGGGCCGACGGCGCCGGCGATGCCGCCGAGGCCGGACCAGGCGCCGACGGCCCGGGCGCGGTCCTGGGGGCGGAAGCTGGCGGAGATGATGGCGAGGCTGCCCGGGGTGAGCAGGGCGCCGCCGACGCCCTGCAGGGCCCGGGCCGCGACCAGCACCTCCTCCCCGGGCGCGAGCGCGCAGAGCGCGGAGGCGACGGCGAACCAGACGACGCCGACCAGGAACATGCGCCGGCGGCCGTAGAGGTCGCCGAGCACGCCGCCGAGCAGGATCAGCGCGGCCAGGGTGAGGGTGTAGGCGTTGACCACCCACTGCAGGGCGGTGAAGCCGGCGTCGAAGTCGCGGCCGATGGCGGCGAGCGCGACGTTGACGACGGTGCCGTCGAGCTGGGCCAGGCCCGAGCCGGCGATGGTGGCGAACAGGACCCAGCGGCCCTGCGGGCTGCCGGCCCGGACGAGTTCGGCCGGGGCGACGGTCACCGCTGGGGGGCCGTCGGGGTCCGGGGACGCGGACGGGCCGCGCACAGCGTGCGCGGCCCGTCCGTCGAGCTGGTCACCGGGAGGTGGGGAGCGAGGTCACTCCGCCTCGGGCTTGGTCCGGTTCGGGTCCAGGGGCAGACCCGGGCCCATCGTGGTCGAGAGGGTGATCTTCTTCAGGTAGCGGCCCTTCGAGGCGCTGGGCTTGAGCCGCAGGATCTCGTCGAGGGCGGCGTAGTAGTTCTGCTCCAGCTGCTCGGTGCTGAACGACGCCTTGCCGATGATGAAGTGCAGGTTCGCGTGCCGGTCGACCCGGAACTCGATCTTGCCGCCCTTGATGTCGGTGACGGCCTTGGCGACGTCGACGGTCACGGTGCCGGTCTTCGGGTTCGGCATCAGACCGCGCGGGCCGAGGACGCGGCCGAGCCGGCCGACCTTGCCCATGAGGTCCGGGGTCGCGACCACGGCGTCGAAGTCGAGGTAGCCGCCGGCCACCTTCTCGATCAGCTCGTCGGAGCCGACCTCGTCGGCCCCGGCCGCCTCGGCCGCCGCCGCGCGGTCACCGGTCGCGAAGACGAGGACCCGCGCCGTCTTGCCGGTGCCGTTGGGCAGGTTGACCGTGCCGCGGACCATCTGGTCGGCCTTGCGGGGGTCGACACCCAGCCGCATGGAGACGTCGACCGTCTCGTCGAACTTGGCCTTGGTGTTGGCCTTGGCGAAGTCCATCGCCTCGACCGGGGCGTAGAGCTTCTCGCCGTCGATCTTCTCGGCGACGGCGTTGTAGACCTTGCTGCGCTTCATTCTGGTTCCTTCCAGGTGTGGTGACGAGCCGCGCTCGGGCTCTCCCACAGATCAGTTGGGTGGTGCTGGTGCTGCCCTTCGACGAGTTCGAGGAGCGGTGCTCCAGAGGCACACGGAGATCGCGCCTCCGTCGGAAGGAGCAACCGCGGGAACACGCTTTTCGTTCCCGCGGTTGTGACGCCGACGGAGGGTCTGAGCGATCTCCGCGACCGAGCGGAGCGAGGTCCAACTACTCGGAGACGGTGACGCCCATCGAGCGGGCGGTGCCCTCGACGATCTTCATGGCGGCGTCGACGTCGTTGGCGTTGAGGTCCGGGAGCTTGGTGGTGGCGATCTCGCGCACCTGGTCCCGGGTGATCTTGCCGACCTTGGTGGTCTGCGGGACGCCGGAGCCCTTGGCGACGCCCGCGGCCTTCTTGATCAGCTCCGCGGCCGGCGGGGTCTTCGTGATGAAGGTGAACGTGCGGTCCTCGTAGATGGTGATCTCGACGGGGATGACGTTCCCGCGCTGCGACTCGGTCGCGGCGTTGTAGGCCTTGCAGAACTCCATGATGTTGACGCCGTGCGGGCCGAGGGCGGTACCGACCGGCGGCGCCGGGGTGGCGGCGCCCGCGTTCAGAGCGACCTTGACGAGGGCCGCGACCTTCTTCTTGGGAGGCATTGCGTGTGGGTCCTTCTCGATGTGCGGCGGGCGTGCACCCGCCGCGGTGGTCGTGCCGGGTCGTGCGACCCGGCGTGGGTGGTGGTCGGACCCTGCGGCCCGACCGGCCTCAGACCTTCTGGATCTGAGGGAAGGTCAGGTCGACCGGGGTCTCGCGACCCAGGATCTCGACCAGGGCCTTCAGCCGCTGGTTGTTGACGTTGATCTCGGTGATGGTCGCGTGCACCCCGGCGAAGGGCCCGTCGACGACCATGACGGAGTCGCCGACCGCGAAGTCGGCCACCTCGACCTTCTTCTTGCGGCGGCTGGGGGTGTCGCTGGCGGCGTTGGCGGCCGCGACGACGGCCGGGGCCAGCATCTTCTCGACCTCCTCCAGGCTCAGCGGCACGGGGGAGTTCGAGTGGCCCACGAAACCGGTCACCGAGGGCGTGTGCCGCACGGTCGACCAGGACTCGTCGGTCAGGTCCATCCGGACCAGGACGTAGCCGGGGAGCACGGTGCGGCGGATCTGCTTGCGCTGGCCGTTGCGGATCTCGGTGACCTCTTCGGTCGGCACGATGATCTCGAAGATGTAGTCCTCCATGTTGAGCGAGGACACCCGGTTCTCCAGGTTCTGCAGCACCCGGTTCTCCATCCCGGAGTAGGTGTGCACGACGTACCAGTCGCCCAGCTTGGCGCGCAGCTCGCTGCGGAAGGCCTCGAGGGCGTTCGTGCCGGCCTCGGACTCCTCCTCGTCGTCCTCGTCCTCCTCCTCGGGCTCCGGCTCGCCGAAGTTGAGGTCGATGCCCTCGCCCTCGCCGGCCACCGAGCCCTCGGCGGGGCTGCTGCCCGCGCCGAAGTCGAGGTCGATGCCGAGGTCGTCGTCGGCGCTGCGGTGGTAGTCGCCCTGGCCGAAGTCGATGTCGAAGTCGGCGGCCTGGACCGCGGTGTCGTCGTCGGAGGTGCGCGGGAGCGCGTCGCTCACCGGGGTGCTGTCGGCAGCGCCTTCCCGCGGTTCCGCGGCCTTCTGCGGCTCGTCGGCTGAGAAGGTGTCTGACACGTGGATATCTCCGTCACTAGTGGGGGTGTGGGTCATCAGGCGAAGACCCGGAAGATCGCCCAGCCCATGCCGAGGTCCAGCAGGCTGACGTAGGCGATCACGAACAGGACGAAGACCAGGACGACCACGAAGTAGTTGAGGAGCTGCTGACCCGTCGGGTAGACGACCTTGCGCAGCTCGCCGACCGACTCCTTGACGAACCCCACGGGCGTGGTGCGGTGCACCTTCTCGGGCCGGTCGCGCGAGGGGGTCGGCGCGTCCTTGGCCCGGGGGGCCGGACGGCGCTCGCGGCCGCGCTTCGCCTCGCGGCCGACGGCGCCGGCCGCGACGGGCTCGAGGGCGTCGCTGCGGTCCTCGGCGCCGTCCTCGGCGCGGTCGTCGTGCGCGTCCCCGGAGCCGGTGTGGTCGAGGTCGGCGACGTCGGAGCGGCCGGCGGTGTCGTAGCCGGAGGCGGCGAGCTCGTCGCCGGAGGGCGCACTGCCCTCCTCGACCTCGTGGTCGGCGCTGCCGTCCGTGTCGTCGGCCCGCATCGCGTGCGCGCCGGTCGAGCCCGAGGTAGGCGTGGACCGGTCATCGGAGGTCGGCTCGCCGGCCGTACCCTCCTCGTCCTTGTCTGCCACGGTGTGACCTTCCCTCGCGTTGAGCGGCCTGCCGGTCCGACCACGGACCGCGCCGGCCCCGGACCTGGCCTTCGCAGGGCAAGAGGGACTTGAACCCCCAACCTTCGGTTTTGGAGACCGATGCTCTGCCAGTTGAGCTATTGCCCTTCGGTGCCGCTCCCCCGTGCTCCGGGCGCTGTGAGGGCGCACGGAGGCACTGGTGATCGTCACCAAGAGGTCGAGTGTAGCGACGTCCCGTGCCCGAGTCGAACCGGACCCGGGGGGCTCGCGCACCCCCACCTGCTCGTCCGAGGTTACCCGACGCCGGCCCCGCGGCCCGCACGCGCGGGCGCCGGGACCGGGGGCGGGCAGGACCTAGGACGCCTCGGCGAGCCGCTGCTCGACCGCCGCCAGCAGCACGCAGACGGCGAGGCCCTCGATGGCCTGGGCCACGGCGTCCGGGCTCGGCATGGTGGGCGCGATCCGGATGTTGCGGTCGCGGGGGTCCCGCCCGTACGGGAAGGCCGCGCCGGCGCCGGTCATGGCGATGCCCGCGTCCTTCGCCAGCGCGACCACGCGGGTCGCGGTGCCGTCGGCGACGTCGAGGCTGATGAAGTAGCCGCCGTCGGGGTCGGTCCAGGTCGCCGCGCCGAGGTCGCCCAGCCGGTCGGACAGGATCTGGTCGACCAGGGCGAACTTGGGCGCGATGATCGCGCGGTGGGCCCGCATCAGGGCGCGGACGCCGTCGGCATCGCGCAGGAACCGGGCGTGCCGCAGGTGGTTCACCTTGTCCGGGCCGATGGTCCGCTTGCCGAGGTGCCCGAGGTACCAGGCGATGTTGGCGGCCGAGGAGGCGAAGAAGGAGACGCCGGCGCCCGCGAAGGTGATCTTCGAGGTCGAGGCGAAGAGGAACACGCGGTCCGGGTTGCCGGCCTCGGCGGCCAGGCCGAGGACGTCGAGCGCCGGGGTCTCCACGTCGGTCAGGTGGTGGACGGCGTAGGCGTTGTCCCAGAAGACGCGGAAGTCAGGCGCCGCGGTCGGCATGGCCAGCAGCGCGCGGGTGACGTCCTCGCTGTAGACCGCCCCCGTCGGGTTCGCGTAGGTCGGCACCACCCAGATGCCCTTGACCGACGGGTCGTCGGCGACCAGGGCGCGGACGGCGTCGAGGTCGGGGCCGTCGGCCCCCAGCGGCACCGGCACCATCTCGATGCCGAACTGCTCGCAGAGCGCGAAGTGCCGGTCGTAGCCCGGCACCGGGCAGAGGAACCTGACGTTCTCCTCCTGGGCCCAGGGCCGCGGCGAGCCGACGGTGCCCTTGAGCAGGGAGAAGACGATCGCGTCGTGCATGACGGCCAGGCTGGCGTTGTCACCGGCGACCAGCTGCGCCACGGGGACGTTGAGCAGCGGCGCGAAGATCTCCCGCAGCTCGGTCAGCCCCTGGAGGCCGCCGTAGTTGCGGACGTCGACCCCGGCGGCGTCGGCGTGGTCGCCCTCCCCCGGCAGCGAGAGCAGCGCGTTCGACAGGTCCAGCTGAGCGGACGACGGCTTGCCGCGCGTCAGGTCGAGCGTCAGCCCCTGCGCCACCAGGGCCTCGTAGGCGGCGGACTGCTCGGCGTGCAGCGCGACGAGCTCGTCGCGGCTGAGCTCGGACAACGACATGGGTGCACCACTCCTGCAGGGGGGTCTCGGGCCGCGGGCCACTCTAGCCGGGCCACCCCGGGGCGGACGGTGCCCGCGCCCCGGGGTGGACGGCTCAGGGTGGTGGCCTCAGGGACCGGCGGTCAGCGGGCACCCATCAGGTGCTCGAGCGCCAGCTGCTGCAGGCGGACGAAGCCGAAGCCGCGGCCGTTGTAGTACGGGGCCGGATCGAAGTCCTCGAAGGCCGACGCGTCGCCCAGCAGGGCCGTGTAGTCCTCGCCCGGGTTCAGCGTGGGCTCGCGCAGCTCGGCGACCTTGGCCGCCGCCAGCGCCTCCTGCACCTCCGGGTCGGCCCGGAAGGACTGGGCGCGCTCCTTGAGCAGCAGGTACATCGACATGTTGGCCTTGGCCGACTCCCACACGCCGTCGTAGTCCTCGGTGCGCGAGGGCTTGTAGTCGAAGTGGCGGGGGCCGTCGTAGGCCGGGCCGCCGTCCGGGCCGCCGTGCTCGAGCAGGTCGACGAGGGAGAAGGCGTTCTGCAGGTCGCCGTGGCCGAAGACCAGGTCCTGGTCGAACTTGATCGAGCGCTGCCCGTTGAGGTCGATGTGGAAGAGCTTGCCGGCGTCGAGGGCCTGGGCGACGCCGTGGGTGAAGTTCAGCCCCGCCATCTGCTCGTGGCCGACCTCGGGGTTGATGCCGAAGAGCTCGGGCTTGTCGAGGGTCTCGATGAAGGCCAGGGCGTGGCCCAGCGTCGGCAGCAGGATGTCGCCGCGGGGCTCGTTCGGCTTCGGCTCGATGGCGAAGCGGATGTCGTAGCCGCGGTCGGTGACGTACTCGGCGAGCAGGTTGACGGCCTCGCGGTAGCGGGCCAGCGCGGCCTGCACGTCCTTGGCGGCGTCGAACTCGCTGCCCTCGCGGCCGCCCCACATGACGAAGGTCTGCGCGCCCAGCTCGGCGGCCAGGTCGACGTTCTTGAGCACCTTGCGCAGCGCGTACCGGCGGACGGAGCGGTCGTTGGAGGTGAAGCCGCCGTCCTTGAAGACCGGGTGGCTGAAGAGGTTGGTCGTGACCATCGGGACGACGATCCCGGTGGACTCCATCGCGCCCTTGAGCCGGTCGACCTGCGCCTGCCGCTCGGCCTCGGTGGCCTCGAGCGGGAAGAGGTCGTTGTCGTGGAAGGTCAGGCCGTAGGCGCCCAGCTCGCTCAGCTTCTCGACCGCCTCGACGACGTCGAGGGGCTCGCGGGTCGCACCGCCGAACTGGTCCTGGCCGACCCAGCCGATGGTCCAGAGGCCGAAGGAGAACTTGTCGTCGCGGGTGGGGGTGGGGGTCATCGTCGATCCTTCGCGGTCGCGGGTGGTGGGGTCCGGGCGCGCACGGAGCGGCCCCTCCCCCGGGGTCCTGGTCCGATCCTGCCCCGCCCCGGCGCCGCCTGTCAATCGTTATCGATAACGTTATCCAGACGCTAGGGTGGGGCCGTGCCCCGCAGTCGAGCGACGATCCGTGACGTGGCCGAGCAGGCCGGCGTCTCCGTCGCGACGGTGTCCAAGGTGCTGAACGACCGCTACGGCGTCAGCGTGGCCACCCAGGGGCGGGTGCGGCAGGTCATCGAGGACCTGGGCTACCAGTCGAGCATCGTGGCCAGCAGCCTGCGCAGCCACCGGACCGGCGTCCTCGGGGTCCTCGTCGCCGACCTCGAGCCCTTCAGCACCGAGCTGCTCAAGGGGGTGGCCACCGCCGTCCGCGGCACGGGCTACGAGCTGGTCATCTACTCCGCCGGCGGCCGGTCCGGGGACCGCGTCGGCTGGGAGCGCCGCTACCTCTCGCGGCTGGGCGGCACCCTCATCGACGCCGCGCTGCTCGTCACCCCGACCGCGGTCGACGCCGACAGCGGGCTCCCCGTCGTCGCCGTCGACCCGCACACCGGCGTCGGCGCGGTGCCCACCGTCCGGGCCGACGACGAGCGCGGCGCCCGGCTGGCCGTCGACCACCTGCTGGCCCTCGGCCACCGGCGGATCGCCTTCATCTCGGGCTGGCCCGGGCTGGGCTCGACCGGGCGACGGCACGAGGGCTACCGCGCCTCGCTGGCCGCCGCCGGGGTGCCGCACGACCCGTCGCTGGACGTCGAGGGCGACGCCACCGAGGAGCGCGCGCACGCCCTGGCCCGCGCGCTGCTGGAGCGCCCGGACCGGCCCACCGCCGTCTTCGCCGGGAACGACATGGCCGCGCTCGGCGTGCTGGACGCCGCCCGCGACCTCGGCCTCGACGTGCCGGGCCAGCTGTCGGTCGTCGGCTTCGACAACGTGCCCGAGGCCGTGATGTCCACGCCGGCGCTCACCACCGTCGAGCAGCCGATGCAGGCGATGGGCGAGCAGGCGCTGCGGATGCTGCTGGAGCTGCTGCAGGGCGGCACGCCGGCACCCCAGGTCGTGGTGGACACCCGGCTGGTCGTCCGGCACTCCACGGCCCCGCCGCCCGCCGCCCCCGCTCCCCCGCGCTGATCAGGGCCGATCCTCACCGCTGCGGGGCTGCGCCCGTCTACGCTCGGGCCATGACCGGGAACTCCAACATCGCCGTTTGGGTCGCCGACCGGGCGCTCTCCGACCCGCACCTGCCCGCCATCCAGCAGGGCGAGACGATCCTCAGCTACGCCGCCCTCGACGGGGCCGCGTCGCGCTTCGCCACCCAGCTCGCCGCCCGGGGGGTGCGGGCCGGCGACCGGGTCGCGCTGATCATGCCCAACGTGGCCTACTTCCCGATCGTCTACTACGCGATCCTGCGGCTCGGCGCCGTCGTGGTGCCGATGAACCCGCTCCTCAAGGCGGGCGAGATCGCCTACACCTGGCAGGACGCCGGCGCCCGCGTCGCCGTCGTCTTCCCGCTGTTCGCCGAGGAGGCCGGCAAGGCCGCCGCGTCGACCGGCACCGACGTCGTGGTCACGGTGCCGCAGGAGTTCGAGCAGGGCCTCTCGGCCGCCGAGCCGACCGACGAGGTCGCTGCCGTGGAGCCGGGCGACACCGCCGTCATCCTCTACACCTCCGGCACCACCGGGCAGCCCAAGGGCGCCGAGCTGAGCCACGCGAACCTGCGCAGCAACGCCACGACCACCCGCGAGACGCTGATGCCCAACGGCCCGGGCGACGTGCTGTTCGGGGGGCTGCCGCTGTTCCACTCCTTCGGCCAGACCTGCGGCCTCAACGCCGCGATGGCCGGCGGCGCCTGCCTCACCCTGCTGCCCAAGTTCGACGGCGAGCAGGCCCTGGAGGTCATCCAGCGCGACCGGGTGACGATCTTCCTCGGCGTGCCGACGATGTACATGGCGCTGCTCGCGGTGAAGGACCCCGGCCGCTTCGACGTCAGCACCGTCAAGCTGGGGGCCTCCGGCGGCGCCTCGCTGCCGGTGGAGGTGCTGCACGGGGTCGAGCGGACCTTCGGGTTCAGCGTGATCGAGGGCTACGGGCTCTCCGAGACCTCCCCCGTCGCCTCCTTCAACCACCCGGACCGGCCGACCAAGCCGGGCTCGGTCGGCACCCCCATCCGCGGCGTCGAGTTCGACCTGCACGACGAGGACGGGAACCCCGTCGGCGAGGGGGCGATCGGCGAGATCGTCATCCGCGGCGAGAACATCATGAAGGGCTACTGGCAGCGGCCGGAGGAGAGCGCCGAGGCGCTGCGCGGGGGCTGGTTCCACTCCGGCGACCTCGCCACCCGGGACGCGGACGGCTTCTACTTCATCGTCGACCGCAAGAAGGACATGATCATCCGCAACGGCTTCAACGTGTACCCGCGGGAGGTGGAGGAGGTCCTCTACACCCACCCCGCGGTGGCCGAGGCCGCCGTCTTCGGCATCCCCGACGCCACCCACGGCGAGGAGGTCGCCGCGGTGGTCACCCTCAAGGAGGGCGCCACCGCCACCCCCGAGGAGCTGCGCGACTTCGTCGCCGACCAGATCGCGGCCTACAAGTACCCGCGCGTGGTCCGGCTGGGCACCCTGCCCAAGGGACCGACGGGGAAGATCCTCAAGCGCGAGATCAAGCTCGAGGGCTAGCCCCGCGCAACCTCCGCGCCCTGAGCCTGTCGAAGGGCCTTCGACAGGCTCAGGCAGCGGTGGTCGGGCGAGCCTTCGACAGGCTCAGGCAGCGGGGGCTCAGTCCTGCTGGCGGAGCAGCGCGGCGGCCGAGTGCGGCGCTAGCCGTACGTGCTCGCCCTCGGTGCTGACGTCGCCGACCACGACGAGGGTCTCCAGCGGGCCGCCCTCGACGTCGACCTCGCTGGGGGTGTCGCTGAAGTTCGCCACCAGGACGACCGCGCCGCGCTCCAGCACCAGCCAGCCGCCGTCGTCGTCGGAGGTGGCCCGGCCGTGGTCGAACCGCGGGTCGGTGAGGTCGGGGTAGCTGCGCCGGACGCGGAGCAGCTCGGTGGTGAGCGCCAGCAGCCGGGCGTGGTCCCCCTCGGCCGGCTCCGACCAGTCGAGCTTGGAGCGGGTGAACGTCTTCGGGTCCTGCGGGTTGGGGACGTCGGAGGTGTCCCACGCCATCTCGGCGAACTCCTCGAGCCGGCCCTTGGCCACCGCCTCGCCGAGCTCGGGCTCGGGGTGGGAGGTGAAGAACTGCCACGGCGTCGAGGCGCCCCACTCGTCGCCCATGAAGATCATCGGGGTGAAGGGGCTGAGCAGCGTCAGCAGGGCCGCGATGCCGATCTGGTCGGTGCTGATCTTGGCCGACAGCCGCTCCCCGGTGGCCCGGTTGCCGATCTGGTCGTGGTTGTCCCAGCAGACCACCAGCCGCCAGGTCGGGGTGCGGAAGGTGTCGATCGGCTGGCCGTGCGAGCGGTGCCGGAAGCTGGACCGGGTGCCGTCGTGGAAGTAGCCGGCCTCGAAGACCTTGCCCAGCGCGGCCAGGGAGTCGAAGTCGGCGTAGTAGCCGCTCGTGTCGCCGGTCAGGCTGACGTACAGCGCGTGGTGGAAGTCGTCGCTCCACTGCGCCGTCAGGCCGTAGCCGCCGCCCTCGCGGGCGGTGATCAGGCGCGGGTCGTTGAGGTCGGACTCGGCGATCAGCGGCAGCGGCCGGCCGACGAACGCGCTGAGCGCGTCGACCTCGACGGCCATCTCCTCGAGGAGGTGCATCGCCCGGTTGTCGGCGAGGGCGTGCACCGCGTCGAGCCGCAGGCCGTCGACGTGGAAGTCGCGCAGCCACATGAGGACGTTGTCGATGATGTAGCGGCGGACCTCGTCGGACTCGGGGCCGTCGAGGTTCGGCGACTCGCCCCAGGTGTTGACCCCGGCCGCGTTCAGGTACGGGCCGAACAGCGGCAGGTAGTTCCCGCTGGGACCCATGTGGTTGTAGACGACGTCCTGCAGGACGCCGAGGCCGCGCGCGTGGCAGGCGTCGACGAAGCGCTGGTAGCCCGCCGGGCCGCCGTAGGCCTCGTGCACGGTGTACCAGAGGACGCCGTCGTAGCCCCAGTTGTGGACGCCGTTGAAGTCGTTGACCGGCATCACCTCGACGAAGTCGACGCCGAGCCCGACGAGGTGGTCGAGCTTGCCGATCGCCGCGTCGAGGGTCCCCTCGGGGGTGAAGGTGCCGACGTGCATCTCGTAGATGACCCCGCCGGCCAGCTGGCGGCCGGTCCACTTGTCGTCGGTCCAGCCGAAGGCCGTGGCGTCGTAGGTCCGCGACCACCCGTGCACGCCCTCGGGCTGGCGCTGCGAGCGCGGGTCGGCGACGACGGTGTCGGAGCCGTCGAGCACGTAGCCGTAGTCGAGCTCGCCCTCCCCGGCGCCGGGGACGGGCGACGCGGGGCGCCACCAGCCCTCCTCGTCGCGCTCCATCGGGACCCGGCTCACCTCGCCCGGGCCGTCGGACCCGACCGGGCGGGTCCACAACTCGACGGACTCCGGCAACGGAGCCCAGACGGCGAAGTCGAAGGTTGTCACAGTTCACACCCCACAAGGACTGGTTCGGGCACCAAGGTGATGCCGTACGTGCTCTCCACGCCCGCGCGGATCTGCCGCGCGAGGTGGAGGAGGTCACCCGCGGTGGCCCGACCACGGTTGGTCAGGGCGAGCGAGTGCTTGCTCGATACCCGGGCAGGGCCCTCGCCGAAACCCCGGCCGTAGCCGGCGCGCTCGATCAGCCACGCCGCGCTGGTCTTGACCCGGCCGTCGGGCTGGGGGAAGCGGGGGGCGTCGGCAGGCAGGGCGTCGGCCCGCTCGGGGTCGAGGACCGGGTTGGTGAAGAAGGAGCCGGCGCTCCAGGTGTCCGGGTCGGCGTCGTCCAGCACCATCCCCTTGCCCCGGCGCAGCGCCAGCACGGCCTCGGCGACCTCGCGGGCGGGCGCCCGCTCCCCCACCGCGACGCCGAGAGCGCGGGCCAGCTCGGGGTAGCGGACCGGCGCCGACAGCGACCCCAGCCGCAGCTGGAAGGTCACCGACAGGACGAGGTGGCGGCCGGGCTCGCTCTTGAACACCGACGAGCGGTAGCCGAAGCGGCACTCGAGGGCGAAGAAGGTGCGGATCGCGCCGGTGCGGCGGTCGAGCGTCCGGACGGTGGTGATCAGCTGGCCGACCTCGGTGCCGTAGGCCCCGACGTTCTGGATCGGCGTGCCGCCGACCGAGCCGGGGATGCCCGCGAGGGCCTCCAGGCCCACCTGCTCGTGCTCCAGGGTGTGCCGGACCAGCGACTCCCACGGCTCGCCCGCGGCGACGGTCAGGACGGCGCCCGAGCAGGCGGCGACGTCCTCCTCGATCCCCCGGGTCACCACCTTGACGACGGTGCCGTCGAACCCGTCGTCGCCCACCAGCAGGTTCGACCCGCCGCCGAGGACGAGCACGGGCTCGCCGGCGGCGTCGAGGTCGCGGACGGTCGCCACCAGCTCGGCCTCGGTGGCCGGCGCCAGCACGCGCCGCGCGGGACCGCCGACCCGGAGCGTGGTGTGCGCGGCCAGCAGGGGCGAGAGCGCGTCCCCGGCGGCCTCAGCCACCGAGCTCGACCTGGGCCCGGGCGGCGCCGAGCACCTTCTGGCCGCCGGCGACGACCTCGAGCGCGACGGTGGCCAGGGTGCCCTCCAGCGCGACGACGGAGGCGGTGACGACGACCTCGGCCCCCACGCCGTCGTCGGGGACCACGACGGGCTTGGTGAAGCGGACGGCGTAGCTGCGGACGCGCTCCGGGTCGCCCACCCAGTCGGTGACGACGCGCAGCGCCGTGCCCATGGTCAGCAGCCCGTGCGCGACGACGCCCGGCAGCCCGACGGCGGCGGCGAAGTGCTCGGAGTGGTGGATCGGGTTGAGGTCGCCCGAGGCGCCGGCGTAGCGGACCAGGTCGGTCCGGGTCAGCCGCACCGTCAGCGGCGGCAGCTCCGTGCCGACGGCGACGTCAGCGGGCACGGCGGCGGCGCTCACGCGGCGGCCTCGCGGCTGTGGAAGAAGGTGGCGACGGCGGTGGCGACCGGCTCGTCGTCGAGGGTGCGGATGGCGATCGAGGCGCCGATGATGTCGGCGGCCCCGCGCACCCGGACCTTGTCGATGGTCAGCGTCGCGGTGACCCGGTCGCCGACGCGGAGCAGCCGGTGGAAGTCGAAGCGCTGGTCCCCGTGCACCACCCGGCGCAGCGCCAGGTCCAGCTCGGGGTCCTCGAACAGGGCCTGCCACGCGGTGGCGGCCAGCACGGCGGCGAAGGTGGGGGGTGCGACGGCGTCGGGACCGGCGTACCGGGGGTCCGGGTCGCCGAGGGCGGCCGCGAACTCGGCCACCTTGACCGCGGTCACCTCGTACGGCTCGGTCGGGGGGTAGGTGCGCCCGACGTGCTCCTGCGCGATGGCCATGACGCCAACGCTAACGGAGTCCGGAGCGCTGCCGCGCCTGCGCGTGGCGGCGCAAGACCAGCGGAGCGGCGAGGTCGCCGAGCGGCGGCAGCAGGGCCCAGCCGCGCTCGTCGGCCAGGGCGGCCAGCGGGCGGAGCAGCAGGCCCGGGGACAGGAACAGCGGCAGCAGGGCCACGGGGTCGCCCAGCTCGGGCAGCACGGCCGCCGTCCGCGGGTCGGTGGTGGCGAAGGCGGCTCGGACGCGGCCGGGGCGCTGCCGGTCCAGCCGGGCGGCGAGGTCGTGGACGGCGTCGTTGGCGGCGGCGTTGGAGGACCCGACGGCGTAGAGCAGCACGTCGTGCTGGGCGGGGACGGCGGAGCGGGCCAGGCTGGCGCCGACCAGCTCGAGGGTGTCCGCCCCGGTGCCGAGGATGTCGGAGAGGACGATCTCCAGCCCGGTCGCCGCGGTGGCCTCCGCGACGGCCTCGGGGACGTCGACCGTGGCGTGGAAGGCGACCGTGAACAGCAGCGGGACGACGACGGCGCTGCGGTGGCCGGCGGCGACCAGGGCCGCGGCCGTGGTCGTCAGGTCCGGCTCGGCGAGGTCGAGGAAGGCGGTCCGGGCGTCGACGCCGCCGCTCGTCCCGACCAGCTCCAGCAGCTGCTCGACGGCACGGGTGCCGGCGGCGTCGCGGCTGCCGTGCGCCAGGCCGACCAGCGCCGGCCCGGTCGGGGAAACGGACGAGCCGCCCGCATCAGCGGACGGCTCGGTCGTGGGTCGGGGACCCGGCACGCGCGTGGTGCTCAGCGGGTCTCGCGGTGCGCGGTGTGCGTGTGGCAGCGCGGGCAGAACTTGTTCAGCTCCATGCGGTCGGGGTCGTTCCGCCGGTTCTTCTTGGTGATGTAGTTCCGCTCCTTGCACACGGTGCACGCCATCGTGATCTTCGGCCGGACGTCAGAGGTCTTCGCCATCGTGGTGATCCTTGTTCTTCTCGGTTGCTCGAACCTACTGGGTGATGCTCGAGCGGGTCGTCCCGGAGGACGGGTCGTGCTGGTCACGTGGACCGGGCCACCTGGTAGCGGGAGCGGGACTCGAACCCGCGACACAGCGATTATGAGCCGCTTGCTCTACCACCTGAGCTATCCCGCTCTGGCTCCGCCCTCGGTGACCGACGGGACAACGGCCCGGACCGAGCGCGTATTCCTGCCGGTCGGGCTGCTCGCGCAGCCACCCCGGAGACGTTTCCGAGCCCCCATGCGGATTCGAACCGCAGACCTTCTCCTTACCATGGAGACGCTCTACCTACTGAGCTATAGGGGCCGCACCGGACCTGCCCCGAGGGGCCAGACCGACAACCAAGGATAGACGACCACCGGGGGTGGACGCGAATCCTCGCGTGGCAGGTGTTGGGTTCGAACCAACGTAGGCGATGCCGGCAGATTTACAGTCTGCTCCCTTTGGCCACTCGGGCAACCTGCCGTGCCGGCGATCCGGGGATCGGTCGGCGGGAAGGAACGATAGCAACTCCCGTGCCGCGGTGCGAACCGGTCTCCGGCCCCGTGCGCCCGGCGGAGGGGTTCGGCCATGATGGGGGCGAGCGGCGGGTCCACCCGCGCGGCAGCACCGAGCCGCCGACCGCCGCACGCACGCGAGGAGGACCGGACGTGGCATCCGAGAGCTCGATGGACGTCGTCAGCAAGGTCGACCGCCAGGAGGTCGACAACGCCCTCAACCAGGCGGCCAAGGAGGTGCACCAGCGCTTCGACTTCAAGGGCACCGAGGCCTCGATCCGCTGGTCGGGCGAGACGATCGAGATCGAGGCCGTCTCCGAGGAGCGGGCCAAGGCCGTCCTCGACGTCTTCCAGACCAAGCTGGTCAAGCGCGGCGTCAGCCTCAAGTCCCTCGACGCCGGCGAGCCCCGCTCCTCCGGCAAGCTCTACAAGATCACCGCCACCACGACCGAGGGCATCAGCCAGGAGAACGCCAAGAAGGTCACCAAGCTGATCCGCGACGAGGGACCCAAGGGCGTCAAGGCCCAGATCCAGGGCGACGAGCTGCGGGTGAGCAGCAAGAGCCGCGACGACCTGCAGGCCGTGCAGGCCCTGCTCAAGGCGCAGGACTACGACTTCGCGGTGCAGTTCACGAACTACCGCTGAGCCCTCCACCGGGCCCGCGGGCGCGGGCTCCGCAGACCTCCCGCGCCCCTGGCCCGGGCCGGGCCGGCGTCCTACGATGACCCCAGCCCGGCCCCGTGCCGGCCACTCCGAGGAGACTGCCGTGGGACTGCTGGACGACCTCAAGAGCAAGGCCGGGGAGCTGGGCGAGAAGGTCGAGGAGTCGCTCGCGGTCGCCAAGGACCGGGCGGGCGACCTGGCCGAGGCGGCCCGGGACCGCGCGGAGGACCTGGGCGGGGCTGCGCAGGAGGTCGTCGAGGTCGCCCGCGAGCGGGCCGCCGGGCTGGTCGAGGACGTGCGGGACCGCCTCGACGGCGACGACACCCCGGGCACCGCCGACAGCGCGCCCACCGGGGCCGCCGCACCGGTCGCCGACCCGCCGCCCGTGGCGGAGCCGCTGGGCTCGGACCCGCTCGACGGACCGGCGGACGGCCCGCGTCCGGCGTGAGCGCACCGCTGACCTCCGCGCCCGGCGTGCACGACGTCCGTCCCGACCCCGTCGTCGGGTTCGACTACGAGGAGCAGGCCCGGGGGCTGCTGCCGCCGCACGTCAGCGCCTACTACGGGGCCGCGGCCGGCTCCGGCGGCGGCTCGGCCGAGGGCACCGCCGACTGGTCGGCCGTCCGCTTCCGTCCCCGCGCGCTGCAGGACCTCCGCACCCTCGACACGTCGACGACGGTGCTGGGCACCCCGGTCGCCACGCCCGTGCTGGTCGCCCCGATGGCCCAGCAGCTGGGTGCGCACCCCGAGGGCGAGGCGGTGATGGCCCGGGCCGCGGCCGCGTCCGGCAGCCTGCTGGGGGTCTCGACCAACGTCGCCGTGCCGTTCTCCACCGTCGCCGCCGCCGGCGCGCCCTGGTGGTTCCAGGTCTACGTCATGCGCGACCACGGGCTCACCGAGCTGCTGGTCCGCCGCGCCGTCGACCACGGCGCCCGCGCCCTGCTGCTGACCGTCGACATGGTCGCGCTGCTGCCCGCGTCGGTGAACCCGCGGCAGTGGCCGGAGGGGCCGGCGAAGTCCCGGCTCACCAACCTGACCGCCGCCGAGCTGGCCGCGGCCGGACCGGGGGCGGTCGACATGGACGCCGGCATCAGCCTGGCCACCATCGGCTGGCTGCGCGAGATCAGCGGGCTGCCCGTCCTGGTCAAGGGCGTGCTGCGCGGCGACGACGCGGCCGCCTGCGTGGACGCCGGGGCGGCCGGCGTCATCGTGTCCACCCACGGCGGCCGCCGGCTCGGCCCGTCGGTGAGCGCGGCGCGCGCGCTGCCGGAGGTCGTCGAGGCCGTCGGGGACGCGGGCGAGGTCTACGCCGACAGCGGGATCCGCTCGGCCGAGCACGTGGCCGCCGCGCTGGCGCTGGGCGCCCGGGCCGTCTTCGTCGGCCGGCCCGCCCTGTGGGCCCTGGCGGCGGACGGCGAGACCGGGGTGCGCGCGGTGCTGGACGGGATGACCGGCGAGCTGCGGCAGGTGATGACGCAGCTGGGCGCGGCGTCGCTCGACCGGATCACCCGCGATCTGGTCGCCTGAGAGGCTGGGCCCCGTGAGCTCCCCCGCGCCGCACCTCGGCTGTCCCGTCCGCAAGCTCGACCCCGACGACTCCGCCGGCCGGCCGCCGCTGGAGCACGTCCGGGGCGCCGGGCCCGAGCGCTACGTCGTCCGCTCCTTCGACGTCGCCCGCCAGGTGCTGCGCGAGCCCGAGGGCACCACCCAGGCCGGCTTCGGCGCCGAGGGCGTGCTGGCCGGCACCCAGACCCCGCGGCCGGGCCGGCCCACCCGCACCCGGCGGGCCATGCGGCCGCCGATCCTCTTCCTCGAGGGGGCGCAGCACCGCGACCAGCGCCGGGCGGCCGCCCGCTTCTTCGCTCCCAAGGTGACCGAGGACTACCGGCCGATGATGGAGTCGCTCGCGGCCCAGCTGGTGGGCGGGCTGCGCACCGACCGGGCCGTCGACCTCAGCCAGCTCTCCATGGGGATGGCCGTGGAGGTGGTGGCCCGCGTCGTCGGGCTGACGGCGTCGTCGCGGCGCGGGATGAGCCGTCGGCTCAGCAGCCTCTTCGACGGCGACCCGCTCAGCTCCGGCTCCGGCGTCCTCGGCCGGCTGCGCGCCGCCCGGACCGGCACCGCGACCGCCCGCTTCTACTGGCAGGACGTGAAGCCCGCGATCCGGGCCCGGCGGCGGGCGCCGCAGGAGGACGTCATCAGCCAGCTGCTCGCCGACGGCTTCCGCGACCTCGACGTGCTCACCGAGTGCCTGACCTACGGCGCGGCCGGCATGGTCACCACCCGGGAGTTCATCTGCGTCGCCGCCTGGCACCTGTTCGACGACCCGGACCTGCTGGCCCGCTACCGCGCCGGCGACCGCGACGCGCGGCAGGCGCTGCTGCAGGAGACGCTGCGGCTGGAGCCCGTCGTCGGCCACCTCTACCGCCGGCTGCGCGCCCCGCTCGCGGTCGACGTCGACGGCGCGGAGCAGACGCTGCCCGCCGGCGCCCTCGTCGACCTCGACCTGCGGGCGGCGAACGCCGACGAGGCCACCGCCGGGGGGGAGCCGCTGAGCCTGTGCCCCGGCCGCCCGCTCCCCCGGGCCGTGCCGCCGGCGCTGATGAGCTTCGGCGACGGGCACCACCGCTGCCCCGGCGCCCCGATCGCGATCATGGAGAGCGAGATCTTCCTCAGCGCGCTGTTCGCGCAGGACGTCGTCGCCGAGGGGCCGCCGCGGGTGGCGTGGAACCCGGTCTCCCAGGGCTACGACCTCGACCGGCTGATGGTGCGGCGGGCCGCATGACCTCGGGCATCAGCCACACCAGCGTCGACAGCCGGGACGCCTGCGCCCAGTCCCGCTGGTGGGCCGACGTGCTGGGCTTCGCCGACGACCCGGCCGACCCGAACGAGCCGGGGCACGAGGAGTGCATGATCTTCTCCCCCGACGGCCGGACCCGGCTGCTGTTCATCGAGGTGCCGGAGGGCAAGGCGGTCAAGAACCGGCTGCACCTGGACCTGCGGCCGACCGACGGCACCCGCGAGCAGGAGGTCGAGCGGCTGACGGCGCTCGGGGCGACCCTGGTGGGCGACCACCGGCGCCCGGACGGCGGCGGCTGGGTCACCCTGGCCGACCCCGAGGGCAACGAGTTCTGCGTGCTCCGGGGGGTCACCGAGGTGGCCGACCCCTACGCGCACCTGGTGACGGACGGGAAGCCCTTTCCCGCCTAGGCTGACGGCGTGCTGCTACCCCGACCGCGCTCGGTCCACCGCCGTCCCGACACCTCCTTCACGCTGACGCCCGAGCTGGCCGTGGACGGCCCGCCCGCCTGGGCGGCGATCGTGCGACGGCTGCTCTCCCCGGGCACCGGGCTGGAGCTGCCGCGGGCCGAGGGCGGGGCCCTGCGGCTCGTCGCCGACGAGGAGCTGCCGGTCGAGGCCTACCGGCTCGCCGTGGACGCCGACGGCATCACCATCACCGCGGGCGACGACGCCGGGGTCAACTGGGCGGTCCAGACGCTGCGGCAGCTGCTGCCGCCGGCCGTCCTGCGCCCCGCGCCGAGCGGGGCCGCCCTGGTCGTCGAGGGCGTGGAGGTCGACGACGCCCCCGCCTACGCCTGGCGCGGCGTCCACCTCGACGTCGGCCGGCACTTCATGCCGCTGGCCGACCTCTTCCGGATGGTCGACCTCATCGCCCTGCACAAGTACAACGTCCTCCACCTGCACCTCACCGAGGACCAGGGCTGGCGCTTCGAGTCCAAGCGCTACCCGAAGCTGCAGGAGGTGGCCAGCTGGCGCCGCGAGACGCGCCGGCCCGCCGACGCCGAGGGCGACGGCACCCCGCACGGGGGCTACTACACCCAGGACCAGCTGCGGGCCGTGGTGGCCTACGCCGACCAGCGCGGCATCACCGTCGTCCCCGAGCTGGAGTTCCCCGGCCACGTGAGCGGCGTGCTGGCGGCCTACCCCGAGCTGGGCAACCACCCCGAGACCGGCTACGCGACGGCGACGACGTTCGGCGTCTTCGACGAGGTGCTCAACCTCGACGACCGGACGATGGCCGTGGTCTACGACCTGTTCGAGGAGCTGCTCGACGTCTTCCCCAGCCGCTACGTGCACGTCGGCGGCGACGAGTGCCCGCGCACCGAGTGGCTGGCCAGCGACGCCGCGGGCAAGCTCGCCGCCGAGCGGGGGCTGCTCGGGCCCGACCAGCTGCAGCGCTGGTTCACCGCCGAGCTGGGCGCCTGGCTCGCCGAGCGCGGGCGGATCCTCGTCGGCTGGGACGAGATCGCCGACGACGGGCACGTCGCCGACTCCGTGGTGATGGCCTGGCGCGACTCCTCCTACGGCCGGGCCGCGACCGCCGCGGGCCTGCCGACGGTGATGGCGCCGATGACCCACCTCTACCTCGACTTCTACCCCAGCGCCTCCGACGACGAGCAGTACTCCATCGGCGGTCTGACCACCGTCGAGAAGGTGTACGGCTTCGACCCGCTGGACGGCATCCCGGCGGACTCGCACCCGCTGGTGCTGGGCACCCAGGTCCAGCTGTGGACCGAGTACATGCCGACCACCCGCCGCGTCGACTACATGCTCTTCCCGCGGGCCTGCGCGCACGCCGAGGTCGCGTGGTCGGACCCGGCGGACCGCTCCTGGGACGAGTTCGAGCCCCGGCTGGTCGCCCATCTGGAGCGGCTGGACGCCCTCGGCGTCGACTACCGGCCGCTCGCCGGGCCCCACCCCTGGCAGCAGGGCGGCACCGGCCGGATGCGCCGACCCGACGCGCACCGGGCGGAGGCGCTCGCCTAGGCTGGTGCGGCCAAGACGCGGGAGCTCGACGGGATCGGGCTGAGAGGGTGGCTGCCGGCCACCGACCGCTTGAACCTGAGCCGGGTAATGCCGGCGGAGGAAGTGGGCCGTGCTCGACGTCACCCCAGCTGCCACCCCGCGCGCCCGCGCGCCGCTACCCCCGGCGGCCGCGCCGGCGCGACCCCTCGGCTCGTGGTCGGAGCGGCTCTGGGCGGTGCTCGCTCCCGTCGACGCGGCCGTGCTCGCCCACCCGTTCCTGACCGGGGTCGCCGACGGCACCCTGGCGCCCGCGGTGTTCACCGGCTACCTCGTCCAGGACGCCCACTACCTCGCCGGCTACGCCCGCGCGCTGGCGCTGCTGGGCTCCCGCGCGGAGGCGCTGGCCGACACCGCCGTCCTGGCCCGGCACGCCGCCGGCACCGTCGAGGGCGAGCTGGTCCTGCACGCAGAGCTGCTGGCCGCCGTCGGCGTCGACGCGACCGCGCTGCCGGCGGGACCCTCCCCCACCACGCACGCCTACACCGCCCACCTGCTGGCCGCCGCCGCCCTCGGTGCGGTCGCCGACGGGGTGGCCGCCGTGCTGCCCTGCTTCTGGCTGTACGCCCGGGCCGGCGCCGCGCTGGCGGCCGCGGGGAGTCCCGAGCCGCGCTACCAGCGCTGGGTCGACAGCTACGCCGGCGAGGCCTTCGCGGCTGTCGTCGAGGAGGTGCTCGCCCTGGTCGACCGGCTGGGGACGGGCCTGACGGCGGCGCAGCGCGCGCACGCCGAGGCCGCGGCGCTGACCAGCGCCCGGTACGAGTGGATGTTCTTCGACGCCGCGCTGCGGCAGGAGAGGTGGCCGGTGTGAGCGGGACGGACGTGGACAGCGCGGAGGTGCTGCGGGTGCTGACGGCGGTGCGCGAGCGCGCGCCGCTGGTGCACTGCATGACCAACGTGGTGGTGGCCGGCTTCACCGCCAACGTGCTGCTGGCGGTCGGCGCGTCGCCGGCGATGGTGGAGAACGCCGAGGAGTCGGCCGAGTTCGCCGGGATCGCGGACGCGCTGCTGGTCAACCTCGGCACCCTGTCGGCCGAGCGCTCGCGGGCCATGCGGCTGGCCGCGGCCGCCGCGCAGGCCCACGACAAGCCCTGGGTGCTGGACCCGGTGGCCGTCGGGGCGATGACCTTCCGCACCGGCCTCGCCGCCGACCTGCTGGCCCACCGCCCCGCCGTCGTCCGCGGCAACGCCTCGGAGGTGCTGAGCCTGGCCGGTGCGGCCGGGGCCGGCCGGGGCGTGGACAGCACCGTCGGCGCGGAGGCCGCGGTGGGCACCGCCCGCGCGCTGGCCGCGCGGACCGGGGGCGTCGTCGCCGTCAGCGGGGCCGTCGACCAGGTCACCGACGGCGAGCAGCTGGTGGAGGTCCGCACCGGGCACCCGCTGATGACCCGGGTGACCGGCGTCGGCTGCGCGCTGGGCGCGCTGGTCGCCGCCTGCTGCGCCGTCGAGGACGACCGGCTGCTGGCCGCCGTCGCCGCGACCACGGTGCTGACCGTCGCCGCCGAGGAGGCCGCGGTCCTCAGCCGCGGGCCGGGCTCCTTCGCCGTCGCGCTGCTGGACGCGCTCGACGCGCTGGACGGCCCGACGCTGGACGCCCGGACCCGGGCCCGGGCGGCCCGGTGAGCCGGCCGGCGCTGGACCTCGACCTCTACCTGGTGACCGACAGCGCGCTCTGCGGGCCGCGGGGCGTGGTCGAGACCGTCCGCCGGGCGCTGCCGGGCGGGGTGACCGCGGTCCAGGTCCGCGAGCCGCGCGCCACGACCCGGGAGCTCTGCGCCCTCAGCCGCGAGCTGCTCGCGGTGCTGGCGGGGACCGGGGTGCCGCTGCTGGTGAACGACCGCCTCGACGTGGCGCTGGCCGTCGGCGCGCAGGGCGTCCACCTCGGGCAGTCCGACCTGCCGGCGGAGGACGCGCACCGGGTTGCGCCGGAGCTGCTGCTGGGGCTGTCGGTCTCGACGCCGGAGCAGGTCGCGGCGGCGCCGGACTGGCTGGACTACCTGGGTGTCGGGCCGGTGCGGGCGACGGCGACCAAGCCGGAGGCTGCGGCACCGCTGGGGCTGGCGGGGACGGCGGCGCTGGTGGCCGCGGCCCGGGTGCCCTGCGTGGCGATCGGCGGGATCGGCCCGGCGAACGCCGCGGAGGTGCGGTCGACGGGGGTGGCCGGGATCGCCGTCGTGTCCGCGGTCTGCGCCGCCGACGACCCGGCGGCGGCCGCCGCGGCGCTGCGGGGGCGTCGGGCGTGACGGTGCCTGTGCCGACCGTGCTGACGATCGCCGGCACCGACCCGAGCGGTGGTGCCGGCGTCGCCGCCGACCTCAAGACCTTCGCGGCCCTGGGCGCCTACGGGACCCTCGTCGTCACCGCCGTGACAGCCCAGAGCACCCGCGGGGTGGACGCGGTGCACCAGCTGGACGGCTCGTTCGTCGAGCAGCAGCTGGAGACGCTGCTGGCCGACGTCCGCGTCGACGCGGTGAAGATCGGCATGCTCGGCACCGCCGGGGTGACCCGGGCCGTCGCCGCCGTGCTGCGCCGGCACCGGCTGCGCCACGTCGTCCTCGACCCGGTGATGGTGGCCACCAGCGGCGACCGGCTGCTGGCCGCCGACGCCGTCGCCGCCCTGCGCGACGAGCTTCTGCCGCTGGCCGACCTCGTCACCCCCAACCTGCCCGAGGCCGCCGACCTGCTGGGCGTCGCCGAGGCCCGCGACGAGGAGGAGCAGCACGCCCAGGCCGTCCGGCTGGCCGGGGTGACCGCGCGGGTGCTGCTCAAGGGCGGCCACCTCGGCGGACCGGAGAGCGTCGACCTGCTCGCCGAGGGCGACGCCGTCGTCCGGCTGGCCGCCCCCCGGGTGGACACCACCAGCACCCACGGGACCGGCTGCACCCTCTCCTCCGCCGTCGCCGCCCTCCGGCCCGCCGCCCCCGACTGGGAGACCGCCGTCCGCGGGGCGAAGGGCTACCTCACCGCCGCCCTGCGCGCCGCCGACCGGCTCGACGTCGGGACCGGTCACGGCCCCGTCCACCACTTCCACGCCCTCTGGCCCTGAGCCCCGCGCCAACTCCGCCCGGCGGGCGCAGCGAGTGCTGAGAAACGGCAGGAATCAGGCGCCCAGGAGCGCGGTCTTCCAGCACTCGCCCCCCCGCCCCCACCAGCGGGAGTTGTCAGAACTGAGGTCGGCCAGGACCGCCGCCACGTCTGACAAGTCGGCACTGAGGTGACCCCGGGGGCGACGCAGGGGCGCTCAGGTCGGGGGCGGGCCGGTCAGGTCGTCGATGCCGTGCCGGAGGAGGACGGCGCTGGGGGCGGCGGCGGTGTGCTGGGGCTCCCAGGCGAGGGCGTCGAAGGGGCACTCGTCGACGCAGATGCCGCAGTACATGCAGAGGCTCCAGTCGATCTCGAAGCGGTCGAGGACGTTCTGGGTCCGCTCGCGGGCACCGGCGGGCAGGTCCGGGACCGGCTCGGTGTGCGAGTCGATGGTGATGCACCAGGCCGGGCACTCGCGCGCGCAGACCATGCAGGAGGTGCAGGCCGGCTCGATGAGCCGGATGGAGCCGTGCCCGGTCACCGGTCAGCCCCGCGTCGTGCGGTACCGGGGCGACGGCGGACCCGGCCCCCGACGGCGGACTCGGCCACCTCGTCGGGGCTGGCCGGCCCGGCGTCGGGGTCGCGGTCGCCCCAGACGGCCGGGTCAGGTACCCCGGGCGGCACCATCCGACGTCGACTGGGGGACGCGGCGCTCTCCCCCGGCTCCTTGGCGCCGGGCCAGGCCAGCGCCGTCCGGGCGCCGAGGACGGCGTCCTTGCGCAGCGGCGCGCCCTCGAAGTCGGGGCCGAGCAGCAGCCGGCGCGGGTCGCCGCCGTCGAAGGTCAGGCCGAACATCTCGGCGGCCTCGCGCTCGGGCCAGCCGGCGCCGGCAACGAGGTCGCGGAGGCTGTCGAGCCGGCCGCCCTCGCGCGGCACCTCGGTGCCCAGCCGGCGGGTCTCGGCGGGGCGGTCGGGGTGGCGCAGCACGACGACGACCCGCAGGACGTCGGCGCGGCCCACCTCGTCGACGGCGCCCAGCCACTCGAAGAACGTGAACCCCTCGGACAGCGCGGCGCCGACGGCCTCGCGCCAGCCCGCGGCGGGGACGGTGACGCTGCTCACGCCGGCACCCGCAGGTCGTCGAGGACGGCCTGCAGCGCGCCGGGCGGGGGCGGGCAGCCGGGCACGTACACGTCGACCGGGACCAGCGCGTCGACGCCCTTGGTCACCGCGTAGGAGTCCCAGTACGGCCCGCCGGAGGAGGCGCAGACGCCGAGCGCAACGACCACCGGCGGGGTCCCGGCCAGCGTGGCGCAGGCGTCGACGAGCGCGGCGACGGCGGGGGCGAGCCGGTCGGTGACGGTCCCGGAGACGACCACCGCCACGCGGGCGCCGACCGGCAGCGCGACGGGCAGCGCCGCGGCGGAGAGGGTCGCGGCCTCGACCTCCAGGCTGCAGCAGGCCAGGCCGATCTCCAGCACGTGCAGCGTCCCGTCGCCGTACCAGTCGAGCCACCGCATGGGGAACACGCTAACCCGGTCGGGTGTTGCACCAGGCGTCGCCGCGAGGCAGCGGGGGTTCTCAGCCGATGGATGGTCGGGGGCCCAGGTTAGGGCCGCCTTATCATGGAACGCTGGGGCACGGTGCCACGCGCGGCGCGAACCAGCATCCGCCGGCACCGCCGGCTCCGAACCATCCCCCGGGCCTCGCGCCCCCGCGCCGGCCCAGCAGGTCCGTCACGACCCCGTCCGCCACAGAAGGGCACGTAGCTGTGAAGCAGGTCCACACCCTCGACCGCGTCGTCATCCGGTTCGCCGGGGACTCCGGGAACGGGATGCAGCTGACCGGCGACCGGTTCACCGCCGACTCCGCCGTCTTCGGCAACGACATCTCGACGCTGCCGAACTTCCCGGCCGAGATCCGGGCGCCAGCCGGCACCCTGCCCGGCGTCTCCAGCTTCCAGCTGCACTTCGCCAACTACGACATCATGACCCCGGGCGACCGGCCGGACGTGCTCGTCGCCATGAACCCGGCGGCGCTCAAGGCCAACATCGCCGACCTGCCGCGCGGGGGCGTCGTCATCGCCGACACCGCGGACTTCACCAAGCGCAACCTGGCCAAGGTCGGCTACGCGGCGAACCCGCTCGAGGACGACAGCCTCGCCGACTTCCAGGTGCACGCGCTGGACCTGACGGGCATGACCGTCGAGGCCGTCAAGCCCTTCGGGCTGAGCCGCAAGGACGCCTCCCGGGCCAAGAACATGTTCGCGCTCGGCCTGCTGTCGTGGCTGTACCACCGCCCGACCGAGGGCACGCTGGCCTTCCTGACCCGCAAGTTCGCCAGCAAGCCGGACATCCGCGACGCCAACGTCACCGCCTTCAAGACCGGTTACGCCTTCGGCGAGACGACCGAGGTGTTCGCCGTCCGCTACGAGGTGGCCCCGGCCCCCATGCCGCCGGGCCGCTACCGCCAGATCAACGGCAACACCGCGCTGGCGCTGGGCCTGGTCACCGCCGCCCGCAAGGCCGACCTGCCGCTGTTCCTCGGCGCCTACCCGATCACCCCAGCCTCCGACGTGCTGCACGAGCTGAGCAAGCACAAGCGCTTCGGCGTCACCACGTTCCAGGCCGAGGACGAGATCGCCGGCGTCGGCGCCGCGCTGGGCGCCAGCTTCGCCGGCCACCTCGGCGTCACGACGAGCTCGGGCCCCGGCATCGCGCTCAAGGCCGAGACGATCGGCCTGGCCGTGATGACCGAGCTGCCGCTCGTCGTCATCGACGTCCAGCGCGCCGGCCCCAGCACCGGGATGCCCACCAAGACCGAGCAGTCGGACCTGCTGCAGGTGATGTACGGCCGCAACGGCGAGGCGCCGGTGCCCGTGCTGGCCGCGCAGTCCCCGTCGGACTGCTTCGACACCGCCGTGGAGGCCGTTCGGATGGCGGTGAAGTACCGCACCCCGGTGATGCTGCTCTCCGACGGCTACATCGCCAACGGCGCCGAGCCCTGGCACGTGCCGGACCTGTCGGCCATCGCGCCGATCGACCCGCAGTTCGCCACCGAGGCCAACGGCACCGACGCGAAGGGCGAGCCGGTCTTCCTGCCCTACCTCCGCGACCCGGAGACGCTGGCCCGGCCCTGGGCCGCGCCCGGCACCGACGGCCTGCAGCACCGGATCGGCGGCATCGAGAAGGCCAAGGACACCGGCGCGGTGTCCTACGACCCGGCGAACCACGACGCGATGGTCCGCACCCGGCAGGCCAAGATCGACGGCATCGTCCGCGACATCCCGGACCTCGTCGTCGACGACCCGGCCGACGCCGAGGGCCGCACCGCGCGCGTCCTCGTGCTGGGCTGGGGCTCGACCTACGGCCCCGTCACCGCGGCCGTCCGCCGGGTCCGCAACGGCGGCCGGCTGGTCGCCCAGACCCACCTGCGCCACCTCAACCCGTTCCCGGGCAACCTCGGCGAGGTGCTGCGGAGCTACGACCGCGTCATCGTGCCCGAGATGAACCTCGGCCAGCTGGCCATGATGCTGCGGGCCAAGTACCTCGTCGACGTGCACAGCTACTCGCGCGTCCGCGGCCTGCCGATCTCGCTGAGCGAGCTGGCCCGCGACCTCGACGAGGAGATCGACGCCCTGGCGGGCGACCCGGACCGCGAGCCCTCCCCCGACCCGGCCGACGAGCTCACCACCCTCAGCACCGAAGGAGTCCCCGCGTGACCACGCTCGACCGCCCCTCCACCGCTCCCGGCAGCACCCCGCGCTCCGGCATCGCCGGCGTCCCGCTGGCGCTGGAGCCGCTGACGCGCAAGGACTTCACCTCCGACCAGGAGGTCCGCTGGTGCCCCGGCTGCGGCGACTACGCCGTGCTCGCGGCCTTCCAGGGCTTCATGCCCGAGCTGGGCATCAAGAAGGAGAACACGATCATCGTGTCGGGCATCGGCTGCTCGTCGCGGTTCCCGTACTACGTCGACTCCTACGGCATGCACTCGATCCACGGCCGGGCGACGGCGATCGCCACCGGCGTGGCCACCGCCCGCGAGGACGCCGCCGTGTTCGTCATCACCGGTGACGGCGACGCGCTGTCGATCGGCGGCAACCACCTCATCCACATCCTGCGGCGCAACGTCAACGTGACGATCCTGCTGTTCAACAACCGGATCTACGGCCTGACTAAGGGCCAGTACTCCCCCACGTCCGAGATCGGCAAGGTCACCAAGTCGACGCCGCTGGGCTCGCTCGACAACCCGTTCAACCCGGTCTCGCTGGCCCTGGGCGCCGAGGCCACCTTCGTGGCCCGGACCATCGACTCCGACCGCAAGCACCTCACCTCGGTGCTGCGCGAGGCCGCCGCCCACCGCGGCACCTCGCTGGTGGAGATCTACCAGAACTGCCCGATCTTCAACGACAACGCCTTCGACGCGCTGAAGGACCCGAGCACGTCGGCCGACGCGATCATCCCGCTGGTGCACGGCGAGCCGATCCGCTTCGGCACCGACCTGCACCTGGGCGTCGTCCGCGACCCGGCAACGGGCGAGTTCAGCGTCGTCGAGGTCTCCGACGTGGGCGTCGAGGCCCTGGTGGTGCACGACGCGCACCTGCAGGACCCGTCGTACGCGTTCGGGCTCTCCCGGCTGACCGACGCCGGGGTCCTGCACCGCGCGCCGATCGGCATCTTCCGCGACGTCGCGGCCCCGGCCTACGACGACCTCGCCCGCGAGCAGGTCGCCCTGGCCAGCGCCTCCGGCGGCGACGACGACGCCCTCCAGTCGCTGATCAACGGCGCCGACGCCTGGATGGTGGGCGGCGCACAGGAGGACTGACCGACCCGTGCCCTGAGCCTGTCGAAGGGCCTTCGACAGGCTCAGGTAGCGGGGGCGGGGCTCAGGGCAGCGTCAGCAGGAAGCCGTCGGCGCGGATCCCGGTGCCATCGTCGCCGCCGAAGGCGAACAGCCACCGGCCGCCCCCCGCGGACCCCATCGCCTGCCGCTCGTCCGCCGCGGGCAGCGCCGGCACCGTGGTCCAGCGCAGGGTCTCGGGATCGAGCAGGTGGCGCCAGAGACCGACGCGACCGCCCACGACCTCTCCCTCGGTCTCGGCCCCACGTCCCCGCGGCGGCTCCGGGACGGCCGAGACCGTGCCGGTCGCCGGGTCGACGACCTGCCCGTTCCCCGAGGGGTAGGGCGTCGGGCCGCCCATGCCGTCGTAGGAGTAGCTCGGGAAGACCCACCGGTCCCCCACCGCCACCGCGCCGCCCTCGGCGTCGACCCGCTCCTCGCGCGCCGTCCAGCGGGTGAGGCCCGCGTCCAGGGTGGCCACCCGTCGACGCCGGTCCGACCCGCTGCGCGGCACCCCCGACAGCACCAGCCGCTCCCCGTCCCAGGCGGCGGCCCGCCCCGTCAGCGGCCCGAGGGGGTCCGCCGGCAGCGGCCGCCAGCGCGAGGCCCCGGGGTCGAGCACCAGGTCGGGGCCGGCCGGCTCCTCGTACGGGGTGCTGACCACCACCAGCCGCTCCCCCACGACGACGGGGTCGCCGTGCTCCCCGGCCGGGACCGGCAGCTCCGACCAGCGGTCCTGCGCGGCGTCCCAGGCCAGCAGCACCCCCGGCGCGTCCTCCTCGCTGACGTCGGTGCTGCGGACGTAGAGGGTGCTGCCGCCGACGGCGGTGGCGGAGCCGCTCACACCCACCGGCGCCGGCGCGATCGGCGCCCAGACCCCGGTGGCCGGGTCGAAGGCGGCGCCGTCGCGGAGGTCCGGCGTGCGGGGCCGCAGGCAGGCGGCGGCCGGCGGGCAGGGCCGGTCCTCCCGTCCGCCCACGACGACGAAGCGGTCACCCACCCAGGCCGTCGCCGGGTCGTGCCGAGCGCTCAGCGGGCCGGCCGGCACGGCCACCCACGACCCGACCCGGTCGCCCGGCGTCGCAGGCGTCGCCGGGGCGCCGCAGCCGGCCAGCGCGCCGCCGCCGGCGACGAGCAGCAGCGCCGCCAGCCCCAGCCCGCTCCTGCCCCGTCGCCGCACGGCCTCAGCCTGCCAGCGCGGGGCCGGTCCGGACAGAGCCACGAGGTCACGGTTGAGGGGTCGAGACCTCAGGCGACGGTGACCCGCCCGGCCTCGACCGACCAGCTCTGGTCGAGGTCGACGTTGCCCAGCAGGCGCCGGTCGTGGCTGACCAGCAGCAGGGCGCCGTCGTAGGAGGCGAGCGCCTGCTCCAGCTGCTCGATGGCGGGCAGGTCGAGGTGGTTCGTCGGCTCGTCGAGGACCAGCAGGTTGACCCCGCGGGCCTGCAGCAGGGCCATCGCCGCCCGCGTCCGCTCCCCCGGGGAGAGCCGGCCGACCAGCCGGGTGACCTGGTCGGCCCTGAGGCCGAACTTGGCCAGCAGGGTGCGGACCGCACCGGCGTCCATCGCGGGCACGACGGCCTCGAACGCGTCGCCCAGCGGCAGGTCCTCGGCCAGCCCGGTGCGGGCCTGGTCGATCTCGCCGACGGCGACCGACGCGCCCAGCGATGCGCGGCCCTCGTCGGGCTGGAGCCGGCCCAGCAGCAGCTCCAGCAGTGTCGTCTTGCCCGCCCCGTTGGGCCCGGTGATGCCGATCCGGTCCCGCGCGTCCACCTGCAGCGAGACGGGGCCGAGGGTGAAGCCGCCGCGCCGCAGCACCGCGCCGTCGAGCACGGCGACGACCGCGCTGGAGCGGGGGGCGGCGCCGACGCTGAACTGCAGCGCCCACTCCTTGCGCGGCTCCTCGACCTCCTCCAGCCGGGCGATCCGGGACTCCATCTGGCGGACCTTCTGGCCCTGCTTCTCGGCCGACTCCTGGCTGGCCTTGCGCCGGATCTTGTCGTTGTCCGGGTTCTTCTTGATGGCGTTCCGCACGCCCTGGGAGCTCCACTCGCGCTGGGTGCGCATCCGCGAGACGAGGTCGGCCTTCTTGTCGGCGAACTCCTCGTAGGCCTCGCGGGCGTGCCGACGGGCCACCGCGCGCTCGGCGAGGAAGGCGTCGTAGCCGCCGTCGTGGACGGCGACCTGGTGCTGGGCGAGGTCCAGCTCGACGACCCGGGTGACGACCCGGGCGAGGAACTCGCGGTCGTGGCTGACCAGCACGACCCCGGCGCGCAGCCCGCGGACGAACGTCTCCAGGGTCTCCAGCCCGGCCAGGTCGAGGTCGTTGGTGGGCTCGTCCAGCAGCACGAGGTCGAAGCGGCTGAGCAGCAGCGCGGCCAGCCCCGCGCGGGCGGCCTGGCCCCCGGAGAGGCTGGTCATCGCCGCCCCCGGGTCGGCGTCCAGGCCCAGGTCGGCCAGCACGGCCGGGATGCGGTCCTCGAGGTCGGCCGCGCCGGTGGCCAGCCAGCGGTCCAGGGCGACGGCGTACGCGTCGTCGGCGCCGGGCACGTCCGAGCCGAGCGCGGCGGCGGTCGCCTCCATCGTGGCCGTCGCCTCGGCGGCCCCGGTGCGGCGGGCGAGGTAGCCGGCGACGGTCTCGCCCGGCACCCGCTCGTGCTCCTGGGGCAGCCAGCCGACGAAGGCGTCGGGCGGGGCGGTGCTCACGGTGCCGGCCAGCGGCCCGAGCTCACCGGACAGCAGCCGGAGCAGCGTCGACTTGCCGGCCCCGTTCGCCCCGACCACCCCGACGACGTCGCCCGGGCCGACGCTGAGGTCGAGACCCTCGAACAGGGTCTGGTGCGCGTACCCGCCCGCCAGGCCCTTGGCCACCAGAGTTGCGCTCACCGGCCCATCGTAGGGACGCGGGCCCCGACCGCCGCACGCTTTCCCCAGCACCCCAGCAGGTGGGCCCCGCCCGGGGCCGCGGGCGGGGTGCGCGAGACTGAGCGGATGCCGGAGAACTCCCTGCCCGCCTCCCTGCCCTGGATCGAGCGGCTCGTCGCGATCGACACGACCAGCCGGAACTCCAACCTCGAGCTGATCGAGGTGCTGGAGGAGGAGATGACCCGGCTGGGGCTGAGCCCGGAGCGGATCCCCGACGCCACGGGCACCAAGGCCAACCTCGTGCTGACCCTGCCGGCGTCCGACGGAAGCACCGGGGGCGGGGTCGTGCTGTCCGGGCACACCGACGTCGTGCCCGTCGACGGCCAGACCTGGAGCAGCGACCCCTTCACCCCGGAGGTCCGCGACGGCCGGCTCTACGGCCGCGGCACCGCCGACATGAAGTCCTTCATCGGCGTGGTCATGCACCAGCTGCCCGAGCTGGCGGCCGCCTCCCTCGCCGAGCCGGTGCACCTGGCCTTCTCCTACGACGAGGAGGTCGGCTGCCTCGGCGGCGCCCAGATCGCCGCCGCCCTCGGCGCCCGTCCCGAGCCGCCCCGGGTCTGCATCGTCGGGGAGCCCTCGAGCATGCGCGTGATCGCCGGCCACAAGTCCAGCAACCTCGTCGAGCTGGTCTTCCACGGCCGCTCCGCCCACTCCTCGCTGACCCCGCAGGGCGTCAACGCCATCGAGTACGCCGCCCGGGCCGTCACCGCGGTCCGCGACCTGGCCGACCGCCGCCGCGCCGAGGGCCCCTTCGACGAGGCCTACGTCGTGCCCTTCACCACCGCCGGCGTGAACGTCGTGAGCGGCGGGATCGCCACCAACACCGTGCCCGAGCTGTGCACCGTCCGCTACGAGTTCCGCACCGTCGCCGAGGACGACCCGGCCGCCGTGATCGAGGAGATCACCGCCGTGGCCCGCGGGCTGGAGGCCGAGATGCGGGCCGAGCACCCGTCCGCGTCGGTCGACGTGCGCGTGATGGCCCAGGTGCCGAGCCTGGACTCCAGCCCCGACGGCCCCGCCGCCCGGCTGGCCGTCGAGCTGGGCGGCACCCCGTCCGGCGACAAGGTCACCTACGGCACCGAGGCCGGGCAGTTCGCGGACGCGGGCATCGACGCCGTCGTCTGCGGTCCCGGCGACATCGCCCAGGCCCACGCGGCTGATGAGTACATCGAGCTGGACCAGGTGGTGGCGTGCGAGCAGCTCGTCGCGACCCTGGTGGACCGGCTGACCCGCACCGACGGCTGAGGAGCCCCATGAGCCAGACCGCCACCACGCTGACCCCGCAGCAGCGCAGCACCACCCGCCGGGCCGTCGTCGCCTCCTCCATGGGGAACGCCCTGGAGTGGTTCGACATCATCGTCTACGCCTCGTTCGCCGTCGTGATCAGCCGGCTGTTCTTCCCCGAGGCGGGCGGCGTGACCGGGCTGCTGTTCACCTTCGGCGCCTTCGCGACGTCCTACCTGATCCGGCCCCTCGGCGCCCTCGTGCTGGGCTCCTACGCCGACCGGTCGGGCCGCAAGGCCGCGCTGACGCTGACCATCGCGATCATGACCGTCGGCACCGCGATCATGGCCTTCGCCCCGACGGCCGCGACGATCGGCGCCGGCGCCGGGCTGGTCATCCTGCTCTCCCGGCTGCTGCAGGGCTTCTCGGCCGGCGGCGAGTTCGGCACCGCCACCACCTTCCTGGTGGAGAACGCGCCCCACCGCAAGGCGTTCTACGCGTCCTGGCAGGTGGCCACCCAGGGGCTGGCCATGCTGCTGGCGTCGTCGTTCGGCTTCGGGCTCAACTACTTCCTCACCACCGCCCAGCTCGACGCCTGGGGCTGGCGGATCCCGTTCCTCTTCGGCCTGCTGGTGGGCCCGGTCGGGCTCTACATCCGGCTCAAGATGGACGAGACGCCGGAGTTCGCGGCCAGCGAGAAAGTGACGTCGCCGGTGGTGCGCACCCTCGTCGACCACACCGGCCGGGTGCTGAGCGCCGCGGCCGCCGTCGGGCTGGCCTCCATCTCGGTCTACCTCATCCTCTACATGCCGACCTTCGCGGTGAGCAACCTCGAGCTGCCCCGCTACGCCGGGTTCCTCGGCGGCATCATCAGCGGCCTCGTCAGCTTCGTCGGCGTGCCGTTCGTCGGACGGCTGGCCGACCGGGTGGGCCCGCTGCGGATCATGCTGCCCGCCGCGCTCGTCTCGCTGGTGCTGGCGCTGCCGCTGTTCCTCGTCCTGGTGGCCAACCCCTCGGTGCTGGTGCTCACCCTGGTCCAGGTGGTGCTGGGGATCCAGATGGCCTTCTACTTCGGGCCGCTGCCGGCGCTGCTGTCCTTCATGTACCCGACGGCGATCCGGACGACGGGGCTGTCGATCTCCTACAACCTGGGCGTCACCCTGTTCGGCGGGTTCGCCCCGATCGTGCTCACCTGGCTGATCAGCGCCAGCGGCAGCCTGCTGTCGCCCAGCTACTACTTCATGGCCGTCGCGGTGGTGTCGATCCTCGGCCTGCTCGTCATCCGCAGCCGGGGCTACGTCACCCGCTGAGGCCGGCGGACCCGGCGACAGGTCGCCGGCAGGGCTTCCTACGCTGGGACCCATGGCTGGAGAGCAGCAGGACGTGGACGGCCGCGACGACCCGGCGCTGGCGCAGGCCGCCGCCCGGCGCAGCAGCGGGATCGCCCGGGAGCAGGACGCCGACGACGCGGGTCACCCGGCCTCGTCCGGCTCCTCCCCGGCCCCGGTGCCGGAGGGCACCGCCGCCGGCAACCCCGTCGCGGGCCGCGAGGTCGACCCCGGCGCGGCGGCCGCGGCGGTGGAGGCCAGCTCCGAGGAGTAGGACCCGGTCAGGGCCGCCGTCGCACGATGACGGCTGCGCACGATGACGGCTGCGGCGGCACCGGCACGTAGGGTCGGGCCATGCCTGATGAGCCGCTCGAGACCGTCGACGTCCGCAACAACCGGGAGTCCCGCGCCGCCGCGGCCACCCACGCCAGCCCCGTGGCCCGCGCCAGCGACGGCGGCGCCCCGCCCCGTCAGGGCCCGGACGCCGGCGAGCTCCCCGAGCCCGTCCTCGACGGCACCGCCGACGGCAACCCCGTCGCCGGCCTGGAGATGAGCGAGGACGACGCCGACGAGGCCGTCACCGCCGACAGCGGCCCCGAGGAGCTCGGCTTCAAGGGCCCGCAGGGGGTCAGCGGGGGTCGCTGACCCCGGTCGTCAGCGGGTGCTCGGCCAGGAAGCCGAGCACCGCGTCGACGGCGTCGGCGGACTCGACGTGGTACCCGTGCCGCAACCCGGGCCGGACGTCCAGCACCGCCCCCGGGACCGCCGCCGCCAGCAGCTCCGCGTGCTCGACCGCGGTGACCGGGTCGTCCGCGCCGTGCTGCACCAGCGTCGGGGCGACCACCCGGCCCAGCACGTCCCAGGCGTCGTGGCCGCGGCTGGCCCGCGCGTGCAGCAGCCGCGCGGCGCGGTCCCCGCCGGCGGTGAAGACACCCGCCGCCTCCGCCGGGTGCGAGGCCGCGAAGGCGTCGGTGAAGAACAGCGGTGCCACCCGGGCCGGGTCCCCGCTGAGCAGGGCCCGCGTCACGTCGGCCGGCCGGGGCGCGGTGCGCGCGTCGCCCCCGCTCGTGGCCGCGAGCACCAGGGCGCCGACCCGCTCCGGGTGGTCCACCGCCAGCCACTGCGCCACCCGGCCGCCCATCGAGTGGCCGAGCACGTGCGCCCGCCCCACCCCCGCGGCGTCCAGCACGGCGACGGCGTCCCGGGCCAGGTCGCGGGTGGTCGGGCGCCCGGTCGAGCCGGTCGTGGAGCGGCCGATCCCCCGGTGGTCGAACGTCAGCACGCGGTGGTGGGCGGCGAGGGCGGGCAGCACCGGGTCCCAGCTGCGGTGCCCGACGGCCTGCCCGGCCACCAGCAGCAGCGGCTCCCCGCTCCCGGTCGACCACCAGACGAGCTCGGCACCGTCCTCGGCCCGGGCCCGACCCGCGCTCACCAGGGGACCGGGACCCCGAGCTCGGCCGCCGCGGCCCCGAGCAGCGCACGGTGCTCCTCGCCCAGCCCGACGCCGTCCGCGCGGGCCGCGCGCTCGCGCTCGGCCTCGACGCCGCCCGGCAGGTAGGTCGGCTGGCCGGCCACGAAGGGCCGGAGCTCCCGGACGGCGCGGACGTAGGCGTCCATCTCGGCCCGGAACTGCTCCGGCGGGGCGAACAGCGCGATCTTGACGACGACGACCATCGAGCCCTGGTTGGCCCCCGGCCAGCGCCGGACCGCCCGGGCGGGGTCGAGCGGGACACCGGCCAGCAGCCCGCCCCAGGCCTGGCAGACCGCCCCCATCCCGATGGCCCGGTGCACCAGCCCGGGCGCGAGGGCCGCGATCTCGTCGCGGTGCGGGGAGTCGGCGTAGAGGTCGTGCATCGCCCCGAAGTCGAGGACCAGCGGGTCCTCCTCCGCCGTCGGCGCGGTGAACGCCATGGGCGAGCCGCCCGCGGCGGAGTAGACGGGCTCACCCGGCTGCAGGGCCAGCTGGTGGCCGGAGGTGACGAAGCACAGCACGTCGTGCCCCAGCGTCATCCGCGCGTAGAGCCCGGCCGCCCCGAAGTGCCCGTGCTGGCGGGTGACCAGGACGGCCACGTCGGCGTCGGCGACCTTGTCCAGCAGCCGCGCGGTGCCCTCGGCGGCGGCGAAGTAGCCGAGCCCGCCGTCGCCGTCCACCAGGAGGCTGTTCGCCGTCTCGCGGACGACCGCCGGCTCCGGGGCGGGGTTCAGGGACCCGTCGCGGACCAGCCGGACGTAGGTCGCGAGCTGCTGGGTGCCGTGGCTCCACACCCCGCGCCGGTCGTTGGCCGTGAGCAGCTCGGCCAGCAGGCCCGCCCGCGCGGGCGGCATCCCGGCCGCCTCGCCCAGCGCGGCGGCGAAGCGCTCCAGCGCCGCGGGGTCGACCCGGACGGCGGTCTCGGGCGGGATGTTCACGCGGATCTCCTCGGGGGTGGTGGACCAGGCTGTCGGCGAGTCTGGCAGGAGTGCGCGGGGAGCGGACGGGCACGTCGCACCCCGGCCCCTTGCACCCCGGCCTCCGCGCCGCACCCCGACGCCGGGGTGCAGGAGCGGGACCGGGATGCGGGAGCGCCTCAGCGCAGGTGGCTCGCCCCGTTGAAGTCGACGACGGCGCCGGACGCCCACTCGGCGCCCGGGTCGGCCAGGGCGACGACGGCCCGGGCGACCTCGTCGGGGTCCGCGACCCGGTTGAAGGGGCTCTGGGCCCGGATCGCGTCGCCCGCGGGGGCGTCGAGCAGGGCGGCGGCCATGTCGGTGGCGATGAAGCCGGGCGCCAGGCTGACCACGGAGATGCCCTCCGGCGCCAGGGCGACGGCCATCGACTGGCCGAAGGCGTGCAGCCCGGCCTTGCTGGCCCCGTAGGCCGGGACGTCGGGCTCGCCCCGGTAGGCGCCGCGGGACCCGACGTTGACGATCCGGCCGCGCGGGGAGCCCGCGGCCGGGGCGACTTCGACCATGTGCCGGGCGACGCACCAGGTGAGGTTGGCCGCCCCCAGCAGGTTCGTCGCCAGGGTGACCTGCCAGGCCCGGACCCAGGCGTCGTAGTCGACGTCGGTCACGCGGTGGTCGCCGCGGCCGCCGCCCTCGGCGGCCGGGTCGAGGAACAGGGCCGCGTTGTTGACCAGGACGTCGACCCGGCCCAGCGCCTCGACGGCCTCGGCGGCCAGCCGCTGGACCTCCGCAGGGTCGGCGACGTCGGCCCGGACCAGGGCGTGGCCCTCCCCCGGCAGCGACGCCAGCAGCGCCCGGGCAGGGTCCTCCGCCGTCCGGTAGTGCACGACGACGCGGTCGCCGCGGGCGGCGAAGGCGCGTGCGGTGGCGGCGCCGACCCCGCGCGACGAGCCGGTGACCAGCACCCCGCGGCCGCTCACCCGAGGACCTCGGCGACCGTGGTCAGGCTGATGAGCGGCGCGTAGAGGGCCATCGCGTCCAGCGCCCGCTGGTGATCGGCCTCGCTGGCCCCGGCGCACGCGTCGGCCACCACCCGGACGGCCACCCCGGCGTCGGCGGCGGCCAGCGCCGTCGAGAGCACGCAGCAGTCGGTGGACACCCCGGTCAGCACGATCGTGCCGGCGCCCTGCACGGCGGCCGCCAGGTCGGGACCCCACTTGCCGAACGTCGGGGCGGTGACGACGGGCAGGCCCGCGCCGCCCAGCTCGGGCGCCAGCGCGTAGAGCGGGTCGTCGTCGGGCACCAGGGCGAAGGGCCAGTCGGCGTAGTAGGGCACCCAGGCGCCGGACGGCTCGGCGGGCGCGACGAAGCGGGTGAGCACCGTCCGACCCGCGAAGGCCGGCAGCAGCCGCTGGGTGCCGACGACGGCGCGCGGGTACTGGGCCGAGGCCCACGGGCTGGCCGGGTCGCCGAAGACGTGCTGGAGGTCGATCCCCACCAGCCAGGCGTCGCCGGCGGTCACCGGTCCTCCTGCCGGCGGACGGCGCCCGCGGTGAGCGCGAGCGTGCCGACGAAGCCGATCACCAGCGCCAGCAGCACGCCGAGGTTCGCGAAGGCCCAGGCCCCCTCGCGGCCGCCCAGCGGGCCCAGCAGGTAGCCCTGCCAGCCCAGCCAGCCGGCGTAGGTGTTGGTCACCAGCCCCCAGCCCAGCACGGTGGCGACGACCAGCAGCACGACGGGCACGAGCCGGACGTCGCCGTAGCGGCCGCGGACGTCGTAGAGGGCCGGCTCGTCGTAGTCCCGCCGGCGCAGCGCCACGTCGGCCAGCATGACCCCGCACCATGCGGCCACCGGGACGCCGAGGGTGATGAGGAAGCCCTGGAAGGTGTAGAGGAAGCTGCCGCCGGAGAAGACGACGTAGATGGAGCCGAGGACCATCAGCACGCCGTCGACGCCCGCGGCGACGGGCCGCGGGATGCGCACGCCGGCGCTCAGCAGGGCCAGCCCGGAGGAGTAGATGTCGAGCACGGCCCCGCCGACCAGGCCCAGCACCGCGACGAGGGCGAAGGGGATGAGGAACCAGGTGGGCAGCAGGGTCGTGAGGGCGCCGATGGGGTCGTCCCCGATGCTGTCGGCGAGGGCGGGCGACGAGCCGGCCAGCAGGACGCCGAAGAAGACGAGCAGGGCCGGCGCGAGGGAGCCGCCGAGCGTCGTCCACAGCGTCACCCCGGCGCCCGGCGTGCTGCGCGGCAGGTAGCGCGAGTAGTCGGCGGCGGCGTTCACCCAGCCCAGCCCGAAGCCGGTCATCATGAACACGAGCGCGCCGACGACGGCCGCGGCCGAGCCCGCCGGGAGGGCGGCGACCGCGCCCAGGTCGATGTCGTCCAGCACCAGCAGGACGTAGGCGACGGTCAGCACGCCGGTGATGACCGTGATCCAGCGCTGCAGGCGCATGATCGCGCTGAACCCGGCGACGCCGGCCGCGACGACGAGGGCGGCCACCACGACGAGGGCGACGACCTTGGTCCCCGTCCCGCCGCCGGCCCCCAGCCGGTCGAGCACCGTGGCGGTGCTGAGCACGGCGAGCGAGGTGAGCACCGTCTCCCAGCCCACCGTCAGCACCCAGGAGAGCAGCGACGGCAGCCGGTTGCCGCGCACCCCGAAGGCCGCCCGGCTCAGCACCATGGTGGGGGCGGAGCCGCGCTTGCCCGCCAGGGCGACGAAGCCGCAGAGCAGGAAGGAGATGGCGACCCCGACCACCGCGATGACGGTCGCCTGCGCGAACGAGACGCCGAAGCCGAGCAGGAACGAGCCGTAGCTGATGCCGAAGACCGAGACGTTGGCCCCGAACCAGGGCCAGAAGAGGTCGCGCGCGGTGCCCCGGCGCTCGCTCTCGTCGATGGTGTTGAGGCCGTTGACCTCGATGCCGCCGCGGGTGTCCCCCGCGGCGGTCGGGGTGGAGGTGCGGGAACCGCCCGGGTCGGTGCCCGTCGGGGTGCTGGTCATGCTCCGATCCTAGGGAGGCGCGACTGCTTCGATCGGCTAATCTCTCCGGGGCGAACGCCCCGCACGAGAGAGGGCCACCGGTGAGCGAGCAGGACCGTCAGCGTCGAGGCATCCTCTACGGGCTCGGGGCCTACGGGCTCTGGGGCGCGGTGCCGCTGTTCTGGCCGCTGGTCGCCCGGGCGGGCTCGCTGGAGCTGCTCGCGCACCGGGTCGTCTGGTCCCTCGTCATCTCCGCCGTGCTGGCGCTGGTGCTGCTGCCGCGCGGCTGGTTTCGGAGGATGGCGAACCGTCGGACGCTGCTCATGCTGGGGCTGGCGGCCGCCGTCGTCTCGGTGAACTGGGGCCTCTACATCTGGGCGGTCAACCACGGCCACGTGCTCGAGACGTCGCTGGGCTACTACATCAACCCGATCCTCTCGATCCTCGTCGGCGTCGTCGTCCTCGGCGAGCGGATGGCGCCGCTGCAGTGGGTGAGCGTCGGGCTCGCCGCCCTCGCCGTCGTCGTGCTGACGGTGGAGTACGGCCGGCTGCCCTGGATCTCGCTGGTGCTGGCGGCCAGCTTCGCGACCTACGGGGTGATGAAGAAGCAGGTCAACGGCGGCGCGGTGGAGACCCTGACCGTCGAGTCGGCCCTGCTCACCCCGGTGGCGCTCGGCTACCTCGTCTACCTGCAGGTGGCCGGCGGCAGCACGTTCGTCTCCCTCGGCTGGGCGCACAGCCTGCTGCTGGTGGCCACCGGCGTCGTCACGGTGGTGCCGCTGCTGTTCTTCGCCTCCGCGGCCACGCGGCTGCCGCTGACCACGCTGGGGCTGCTGCAGTACCTGGCGCCGACGCTGCAGTTCCTGCTGGGCGTCCTCTACTTCGGCGAGCAGATGTCGACCGGGCGCTGGGTCGGGTTCGGGCTGGTCTGGGTGGCGCTGATGCTGATGAGCGGCCACGGGCTGCACCGGGCCAACGCGAACCGTCGCGGACGGCTGGTGCCCGAGCCGGTCTGACGGCCCTTCGACGGGCTCAGGGCGCAGGGGCGGCTCAGGGCGCGGGGGCGGCCCTGGGCTCGGGCGGGAGCCCTTCGACAGGCTCAGGGAGCGGGGCCTGGGCTCAGGGGGCGGCGTGGCCCTTCGACGGGCTCAGAGCGCAGGGGCGGAGCGGGTCAGGGCTGGGCGAGCGCGGGACCGGCGGGACCGGTCGTCGAGCGGGCCGGCCGGACCTCGGCGATCTTGCGGATGCCGGCCGGGGTGGGCCGCTTCAGCGAGTCGTTGACGCGGACCAGCAGGCGGGCGCGCTGCACGTCGGCGCTCGTCACCTTCACGACCTTGGCCATCAGGGTGCTCCTCCGTCTCGTCCGGCACCCCCAGTATCGCGCGGTCCGTCAAGGGCGGCCGGGTCCAGGTCGGCGTCGCCGACCTCCAGCGCGACGACCGCGTCGGGGTCGGCCTCCATCTCCTCCTGGAGCCGCCGCAGGCCGGCGGTGATGGCCTCGGAGACGGCGTTCAGCTGGGCCTCCGACAGGTCGCCGGCGTTCAGCAGGTACTGCAGCTGCGCGATCCCGAGCCGGCAGGTGACGGCGTCGGGCTCCAGGGCCAGGGAGATGTAGCGGTCGACGTCGGCCTGCAGCCGGGTGGCGGCGGCGGTCCGGGTGACGCTGCGGTAGGCCACGAGCGGCCCGAGGAACGTGCCCACCGCCGCCAGCGCGGCGGCCCCGAACGTCGCCCACTCCAGCACCGCGCCACCCCTCCCCGTCGACCCTCAGCCCTGCCCACCGCCGGCCCCCACGCTAGCGGGCGGCAGCGGTCCGGTGAGGTAGCGCTGCAGCGTCGGGCCCAGCGCGGCGACGAGGTCCGCGTGCGACGCCGAGGCGAGCGGCTCCAGCCGCAGCACGTGCCGGGTGAGCAGCAGCCCGACGACCTGGCTGGCCACCAGGTCGACGCGCCAGCGCCGCTCCTCCGCGGGCCCGGTGAGCGCGTCGGCGAGGGGCCCGAGCACCTGGTGGGTGACCAGCTCGCGCAGCAGCCGGGTGCCCTCCTCGTCCTGCAGGGCGGTCCGGACCGCGGCCAGGGTCGCGGCACCGGCGGGGGCGTCCCACAGCACGAGCAGCCGGGTCAGCAGCCGCTCGGCGAGCGCGTCGGGCGGTCCGGGCAGCACGGCGGCGACCTCGGCGCCGGGGTCGAGCCGGACGTCGAGCACCGCGCGGAACAGCCCGCCCTTGGAGCCGAAGTGGTGGGTGACCATGGCCGCGTCGACGCCGGCCCGGGCGGCCACCCGGCGCAGCGTCACCGCGTCGAAGCCGCGGGCGGCGAACTCCTCCCGGGCGGCGACCAGCACGGCCTCGCGGGTCCGGCTGGGGCCCGGCCGGCGGCCGGCGGGCGGCACTCAGCCGCCCCGGCGGGCGAACGCCGGGGCGTGCTCGGGCCGCGGGCCGAAGGCGATCATCCGGGCCGGCAGCGCGGTCACCGCCGGCACCCGGCGGGCGAGCGCCGACACGACGCGCAGCGCCGGCGGGGTCCGGCCGGCCAGCGCGGGCCGGAAGAGCAGCCGGTGCAGCCCCCGCTGGGCCAGCTGGACCACCGCCGTCGGCCCGCTCCGCCGCCGCTGCACCGCGGCCAGGTGGTGCTCCTGCACCCGGCGCTCGCGCAGCGGGCCGGCCAGCAGGGTGGCGGTGGCCACGGCGTCCTGCACGGCGAGGTTGATGCCCACCCCGCCCGCGGGCGACATCGCGTGGGCGGCGTCGCCGATCAGCAGCAGGCCGGGCCGGTGCCAGCGGCGGAGCCGGTCCAGCCGGACGTCGAGGTGGTGCAGGTCGTCGGTGGAGGCCAGGGCGTCGAGCCGGTCGGCGAAGCCGGGCCGCAGCCGGGCGACGCGGGCGCGGAGCCGCTCGACCCCCTCGGCCCGCAGCTGGCCGTCCATCCCCTTGCGGTTGAAGTAGGCCACCTGGAAGTAGTCGGTGCGGGGGAAGCTGAGCAGGATCTCCTGGCCGACGAGGGTGGGCACCAGGGAGGCCTGCTCGCGCTGCTCGGCCGGGGTCCGCGGGAGCCGGAACCACCAGGTGTCGAACGGCACCGGGTAGCTGCGCGGGACCAGCCCGGCCGCCCGGCGCAGGACCGAGCCGCGGCCGTCGCAGGCGACGACGAGGTCGGCCCGCACCTGGTCCTCGACGCCGTCGGCGGTGCGGGTCCGGACGCCGACGACCCGGCGTCCGTCGCGGAGCAGGTCGACGGCGGCGGTGCCCATCGCCAGCGTGAAGGTCGGCTCCTGCCGGGCCGCGTCGGCGAGCAGGTCGAGCAGGTCCCACTGCGGGACCATGGCAACGTGGTCGTAGGGCGGCCGCAGCCGGGAGAAGTCGCCGAGGGTGAGCCGGCTCCCGTCGGGCTGGGGCAGCTCGAGGTTCTGGAGCCGGCTCTGCGGCAGCGCCGCGAACCGCTCCCCCAGTCCCAGCTCGTCGAGCAGCCGGAGCGTCGAGGCGTGCACGGTGTCACCGCGGAAGTCCCGCAGGAAGTCGTCGTGCTTCTCCAGCACCACCACCCGCACGCCGGCCCGGGCCAGCAGCAGCCCCAGCACCATCCCCGCCGGTCCCCCGCCGGCCACCACGCACGTCGTCCGCACCGTCGACCTCCTGAATTCACCACCGGGTGAATTCCAGCGTCCTCCCCCGCCGTGCGGTTGTCCAGGGCCCCGCGGCACCGGTCGGGACGCGTCCGCGGCCGGTGGGAGGGGGCGACGTAGGCTCGGCGGGGTGAGCGAGACCACCCCTGCCCCTGCCTTCCAGTTCGACGACTTCGACACCTCCGTCCGGATCCAGGACGACCTGTTCCGCCACGTGAACGGCGGCTGGGCGGCCCGCACCGAGATCCCCGACGACAAGCCGCTGGTCGGCTCCTTCGTCGACCTGCGGGACCGCGCCGAGGCCGCCGTCCGCGACATCATCACCAGCTCCGACGGCGGCGCACCCGGCAGCGACGAGGCCAAGGTCGCCGACCTCTTCGCCAGCTTCATGGACACCGAGAGCATCGAGGCCGCCGGCGCCGACCCGCTGACCGGACCGCTGGCCGAGGTCGACGCCGTCACCACCCCGGAGGAGCTCGTCCGGCTGGTCGGAGGGTTCGCGCGCCGCGGCGTCGCCGGCCTGGTCGGCGTCGAGGCCGAGTCGGACCCGGGCGACCCGACCCGCTACGTGATGTTCGTCGAGCAGTCCGGCCTCGGCCTGCCCGACGAGGAGTACTACCGGGCCGACACCTACGCGGAGATCCGCACCGCCTACCAGGCGCACGTCGCCGCCTCGCTGGCGCTGGCCGGGATCGAGGACGCCGAGGCCCGGGCCGCCGACGTCATGGCGCTGGAGACCGACATCGCCGCCGCGCACTGGGACAAGGTCAAGACCCGTGACCTGCGGCTGATGTACAACCTGACCCCGCTGGAGACGTTCCTGGCCGACGCGCCCGGTCTGCACCTGCGCACCTTCCTCGAGGGGGCGGGCATCCCGGAGGCCGCGACCCAGGAGGTCGTCGTCGCCCAGCCGTCCTTCTTCCCGGAGGTCGCCGCCCTGCTCACCGAGGACCGGCTGCCGGCCTGGCGGGCCTGGGCGCGCTGGAAGCTCATCTCCTCGATGTCGCCCTACCTGTCCAGCGCCTTCGTCGACGAGCGTTTCCGCTTCTACGGCACCGTGCTGTCGGGCACCCCGCAGATCAAGGAGCGCTGGAAGCGCGGCGTCGCCCTGGTCGAGGGCGCCCTGGGCGAGGCCGTCGGCCGCGCCTACGTCGAGCGGCACTTCTCGCCGACGGCGAAGGAGCGGATGGACACCCTCGTCGCCAACCTCATCGAGGCCTACCGCCGCTCGATCACCGAGCTCGAGTGGATGACCGAGGCGACCAAGGAGGAGGCGCTCACCAAGCTCGCCAAGTTCCGCCCGCACATCGGCTACCCGACCAAGTGGCGCGACTACTCGGCGCTGGAGGTCCGGCGCGACGACCTGCTGGGCAACGTCATGCGGGCGCACGCCTTCGAGGTGGACCGCTCGGTGGCCAAGATCGGCGCACCCGTGGACCGCGAGGAGTGGCTGATGACCCCGCAGACGGTCAACGCCTACTACCACCCGCTGAAGAACGAGATCGTCTTCCCGGCCGCCATCCTGCAGCCGCCGTTCTTCAACGAGACCGCCGACGACGCCGTGAACTACGGCGGCATCGGCGCGGTCATCGGGCACGAGATCGGCCACGGCTTCGACGACCAGGGCTCGACCTGCGACGGCGACGGCGCCCTGCGGGACTGGTGGACGGCGGCGGACCGGGAGGCCTTCGAGACCCGGACCGCGGCGCTCGTCGAGCAGTACGACGCCCTGTCGCCCGAGGGCGGGGCCGGGCAGCACGTCAACGGCCGGCTGACCATCGGGGAGAACATCGGCGACCTCGGCGGGCTGAGCATCGCCCACCTGGCGCACCGGATCGCCACCGAGGGCACCGACGCCGAGCCGGTCGACGGCTACACCCCCGAGCAGCGGCTGTTCCTCAGCTGGGGCGCCATCTGGCAGTCCAAGGCCCGGCCCGAGACGGTGCAGCAGCGGCTGGCCACCGACCCGCACTCGCCCAACGAGTTCCGCTGCAACCAGATCGTCAAGAACGTCGACGCCTTCCACACGGCGTTCGGCGTCACCGAGGACGACGGGCTGTGGATGCCGGAGGACCAGCGCGTCAAGATCTGGTGAGGACGCGGGAGGAGCCGCAGCGGCCCCGGGCGGGGTGGCTGCGGCTCAGACCGCGCGGCTGACGACGGAGTCGCACAGCGCGACCAGCGCCAGCCGGGCGGGCCCCGGCGGCAGGTCGTCCAGCAGGTCGCGGGCGACCGCCGCGCGGCGCTCGACCTCGGCGCGGGCCTGCTCGATGGCCGGGTGCACCCGGAGCAGGGCCAGCGCCTCGCCCAGGGCGGCGTCGTCGCTGAGGTCGGAGTCCAGCAGCTCCAGCAGCCGGGCGTCGGCCGGGTCGACGGAGCGGCGGGCCAGCAGCGTCGGCAAGGTGGGGATGCCCTCGCGCAGGTCGGTGCCGGGCGTCTTGCCGGTGACGTCGGAGGTGATGTCGATGATGTCGTCGCTGAGCTGGAACACCAGCCCGATCTGCTCGCCGAACTCGGCGACGCGCTGCTGCAGCGCCGGCGAGCAGCCCGACAGCTTGGCCCCGAACAGCGCCGAGGTGGCGATGAGCGCCCCGGTCTTGCCGGCCAGCACGCCGAGGTAGTGGTCGAGCGGGTCCACACCGGGGGGCGGGCCGACGGTCTCGGCGATCTGGCCCTGGACCAGCCGGGCGAAGGTGCGGGCCTGGATGGAGACGTACTCGGGGCCGAGCTCGGACACCAGGTCGGAGGCGCGGGCGAAGAGGAAGTCGCCGACCAGGATGGCGACGGTGTTGCCCCAGCGGGAGTTGGCGCTGACCGAGCCGCGGCGCATCCGCGCCTCGTCCATCACGTCGTCGTGGTACAGGCTGGCGACGTGGGTGAGCTCGACGACGACGGCCGCCTTGACGACCTCCTCCTCCACCGCGTCCGGACCCAGCTGGGCGGTGAGGGCGACGAGCAGGGGGCGGAAACGCTTCCCGCCGGCGGCGATGATGTGCTGCGCCGCCTCGGTGATCATGGGGGTCTCGGCCTCGGCCGCCTCCAGCAGGGCCGCCTCGATGACGTCCAGCTGACCGCGCAGGGCGATCTCGAAGACGTCGTCCCGCGTACCCACTGCTAGCACTTCGCTCCTTCGGCGGACGCCCACTGGCGGGGCCAGCCTATCCGGCGCCGACAACGGACCGGACCCTCACGGGGGTGACCCTGGACTCACCGGATGAACTCGCCGGCCTGCTGCGCGAGGTCCAGGAGCGGGCCCGGGAACACCCCCAGCGCGACCGTGGCGACCACCGCGACGCCGACCGCCAGCAGGGTCACCGCCTGCGGCCGGCCGACGAGGACGCCCGAGCCGTCGGGCCGTCCGGGCTCGGCGTCGGTGAAGAACATCAGCACGACGACGCGGATGTAGAAGAACGCGGCGACGACGCTGATGACCACGGCCACCACCACCAGCCAGCGGGCCCCGCCGGTCCAGGCCGCCGCGAAGACGGCCCACTTGCCGATGAAACCGCTGGTCAGCGGGATGCCGGCGAAGCTCAGCAGGAACAGCGCGAAGACGGCCGCGGTGAGGGGCGAGCGCCGGCCGAGACCGGCCCAGCTGGAGAGCAGGGTCGCCTCCCCGCTGCTGTCGCGGACCATCGTCACGACGGCGAAGGCGCCGATCGTGGCCGCGCCGTAGGCGACGAGGTAGAACAGGATCGAGGAGACGCTGGTCAGCGAGCCGGCCGGGGCGCCGTTCGCGGCCTGCGAGGCGCCGACGAACGCGGTCATGATGAAACCGGCGTGCGCGATCGAGGAGTAGGCCAGCATCCGCTTGACGTCGGTCTGGGTGATGGCCAGCAGCGAGCCGAGAGCCATGGTGGCCACCGCGACGATCGACATCAGCGGCTGCCAGTCCCAGCGGTCGGCGCCGAGGCCGACGTAGAACACCCGCAGCAGGGCCCCGATGGCCGCGATCTTCGTGCAGGCGGCCATGAACCCGGTGACCGGGGTCGGGGCGCCGGCGTAGACGTCGGGGGTCCAGGAGTGGAACGGGACCGCGCCGAACTTGAACAGCAGCCCGATGGCGACCAGCCCCATCCCGGCCAGCAGCAGGCCGGTGCTCCCGGTGCCGAGGCTCAGCGCGGCGTCGATGGCGGACAGCTCGAACGAGCCGGCGTAGCCGTAGAGCAGCGCCACGCCGTAGAGGAAGATCGCCGAGGAGAGCGCACCCAGCAGGAAGTACTTGAGCGCCGCCTCCTGGGAGAGCAGCCGCCGGCGCCGGGCCAGCCCGCACAGCAGGTAGAGCGGCAGCGACAGCACCTCGAGGCCGACGAACATGGCCAGCAGGTCGTTCGAGGCGGGGAACATCATCATCCCGGACAGGGCGAACAGCGCCAGCGGGAAGACCTCGGTGTGCTCCACCCGGGCCTCGACGGCCTCCCGCTCGGCCTGCGTGCCCGGCACCGTGGCGGCCTGGGCCGCGAAGGCGCTGCCGACGGCCCGCTCGCCGAAGGTGAGGATCGAGACCAGGCCGAGCACCAGCAGCAGGGCCCACATGAACGCGGTGGGCCCGTCGACGGCCAGCGAGCCCTCGGCCGCGACGGCCACCCGGCCCGCGGCCCAGTTGAGGGCGTTGACGGTGAAGGCCGCGCCGAGGGTCAGCACGGTGAGCACCAGCTGCACCGAGCGGCGCAGGGCCCGCGGCACCAGGGCCTCGACGAGGATGCCCAGGCAGGCCCCGGCGAAGACGAGGATGAACGGCATCAGCAGGCCGTAGTCCAGGTCGGGGGCGGGGATCGCCAGCAGCGCCCCGGCGGTCGTGGTCATCAGCGGCCTCCCTCTGCCGTGACCCGCGGCTGCGGGTCGCTCACGCCGACGAGGCTCATGGTCGCCTCGACCGCCGGGTTGATCGCGTCGAGCACCGGCCGCGGGAAGACCCCGAGCACGATGATCAGCAGCACCAGCGGCGCCATCGCCAGCCGTTCGCGGCCGCTCAGGTCGCGGACCGGCTCGGCCTCCAGCCGCGGGTTCAGCGGCCCGGTCATCGTGCGCTGGTACATGATCAGGATGTAGAGGGCCGCCAGGACGATCGCCAGCGTGGACACGATCGCGACGCCCGGGTACCGGGTGAAGGTGCCGGCCAGCACCATGAACTCCGAGACGAAGCTGGACAGCCCCGGCAGCGACAGCGTCGAGAGGCCGGCGAAGAGCATCAGCCCGGCCAGCACCGGCGCCACCTTCTGCACCCCGCCGTAGGCCTGGATGTCGCGGGAGCCGCCCCGGCGGACGAGGTAGCCCGCCGCGATGAAGAGCGCCGCCGTCGAGAGCCCGTGGTTGAGCATGTAGAGCGTCGAGCCCGCCAGGGACTGGGTGGTGAGCGCGAAGATGCCCAGCACGATGAAGCCGAAGTGGCTGATCGAGGTGTAGGCGATGAAGCGCATGAGGTCGCGGCTGCCGATGGCCAGCACGGCGCCGTAGAGGATCGACAGGGTCGCCAGCGCCAGCACCACCGGGGTGGCCCACTGGCTGGCCTCGGGGAACAGGCCGAGGCAGAACCGGATCATCCCGAAGGTGCCGATCTTGTCCATGACGCCGACCATCATGGTGGCGCCGCCCGGGCTGGACTCCTCCGCCGCGTCGGGCAGCCAGGTGTGCAGCGGCACCAGCGGCGCCTTAATCGCGAAGGCGAACATGAACCCGACGAACAGCCAGCGGCCGGTGCCGGTGGCGATGTCGAGCTGGGTGAGGTCGCTGAGCAGGTAGCTCGGCGATCCGTCGGCGGCGGAGAGCACGTAGAGCCCGATGACCGAGGCCAGCATGACGAAGCCGCCGAGCAGGCCGAAGATGAGGAACTTCGCCGCGGCCGCCGAGCGCTTCGCCGTCGGTCCGAACCCCCCGATGAGGAAGTACATCGGGATGAGGATGACCTCGAAGAAGACGTAGAACAGGAAGACGTCGGTGGCCAGGAACAGGAACAGCGCGCAGGTCTCGACGGCCAGCACCAGCGCGAAGAACACCCGGCCGTCGTACTTCGGGGCCAGCGGGGCGGTGATGCCGGGGAAGGCGCGGACCGGGTCGTCGAAGTCGCGCCAGCTGGCCAGCACCACGACCGGGGTGACGATGACGACCAGCAGCACCAGCGTCAGCCCGATGCCGTCCAGGCCGAGGGCGTAGAACGCGCCGAGCGGCTTGATCCAGGCCACCTGCTCGGTGAGCTGCATGCCGCCGCCCGGCTCGTAGCGGGCGGCGATGACGAGGGCGAGCACGAGGGTGAGCAGGGACGCGACGAGCGCGACCTGCTTGGCCGCGCGGGCGCCGGCCAGCACGGCGACCAGACCGCCGAGGGCGGGCAGCACGGCGAGGAGGGTGAGCCAGGGCAGGTTCATGGTGATCTCTCCCTCAGCCCAGCCGGCCGAGCACGAGGACGGCGCCGACGACGGCCGCGCCGGCCATCATGGTCAGGGCGTAGGTGCGGACGAAGCCGTTCTGCACGCGGCGGAGCCGGCTGGAGAAGTCGGCCAGGGCCAGCCCGGTCCCCCGGACCACCCCGTCGACGACCCCGAGGTCGAAGCGGGCCAGCAGGGCGGTCATCTTCTGGCCGGGCCGCATGAAGACGGCCTCGTTGACGGCGTCGCCGTAGAGGTCGCGCCGGCCGGCGATCGTGAGCGGGGAACGGCTGGACGGCGCCTCCCGCGGGATGGCCCGCCGCGGCCCGAAGAGCAGCACGCTGACCACCACCCCGGCCGCGACCACGAGCAGCGTGACCACGCCGACGAGGGAGACGTGGAACAGCCCGGTCGGCGCGTGCGCGCCCTCGGGTGCCCCGCCGGTCGCCGGGTGCAGCCAGCCCTCGATCCAGCCGTTGAGCAGGAGGCCGCCGACCACGGAGGCGGCACCGAGCACGACGAGCGGCACCGTCATCACCAGCGGCGACTCGTGCGGGTGCACGCCGTTCTCCCAGCGCTTCGCGCCGAAGAAGGTCATGAGCATCAGCCGGGTCATGTAGAACGCCGTGACGCCCGCACCCAGCAGGGCCAGCGAGCCGATGACCGCGTTGTGCTCGAAGGCGGCCTCGATGATGTGGTCCTTGGAGTAGTACCCGGCGAAGAACGGGAAGCCGATGATGGCGAGGTAGCCGGCGGCGAAGGTCACGAAGGTGATCCGCATGGGCTTGGCCAGCCCGCCGTAGTGGCGCATGTTCACGTCGTCGGCCATCCCGTGCATGACCGAGCCGGCGCCCAGGAACATGTTGGCCTTGAAGAAGCCGTGGGTCAGCAGGTGGAAGATCGCGAACGCGTAGCCCGCCGGGCCGATGCCGGCGGCCAGCATCATGTAGCCGATCTGGCTCATCGTGGAGCCGGCCAGCACCTTCTTGATGTCGTCCTTGGCGCAGCCGATCCAGGCGCCGAAGAGCAGCGTCACGGTGCCGACCACGACGACGGCCGTGCTGGCCGCCTCGGACTCGGCGAAGACGGCGTGGCTGCGGGTGACCAGGTAGACGCCGGCCGTGACCATGGTGGCCGCGTGGATGAGGGCCGACACCGGGGTGGGGCCCTCCATGGCGTCGAGCAGCCAGGACTGCAGCGGCACCTGCGCCGACTTGCCGCAGGCCCCGAGGAGCAGCAGCAGGCCGAGCACCGTCGCGACCAGCGCCGGCATGGCGGCCGCGCCCTCGTTCACGTCGACGAAGGCCGAGGAGCCGAAGAGGTAGAGCATGAACATGATCGCCAGGCTCATGCCGATGTCGCCGACGCGGTTGACGACGAAGGCCTTCTTGGCCGCCGTCGCCGCCGACGGCTTGTGCTGCCAGAAGCCGATGAGCAGGTAGGACGCGAGGCCCACGCCCTCCCAGCCGACGAACAGCACGAGGTAGTTGTCGGCCAGCACCAGCAGCAGCATCGCGGCGACGAAGAGGTTGAGGTAGCCGAAGAACCGGCGCCGGCGCTCGTCGTGGGCCATGTAGCCGATGGAGTAGACGTGGATGAGCCCGCCGACGCCGGTGATCAGCAGCACGAAGACGATCGAGAGCTGGTCGACCAGCAGGCCGACGCCGATGCTCCAGCGGCCGCTGCCGAACCACTCGTACAGCGGCACCCCGACCGAGCGCGCGGCCTCGTCGCGGCCCAGCAGCTGGACGAACAGCAGCAGCCCGACGACGAACGAGGCGAACGGCGCCACCGTCCCCAGCAGGTGCCCCCAGGCGTTGCCCGCCCGGCCGACCAGCAGCAGGACGGCGGCGCTGGCGGCCGGGATCGCGATCATCAGCCAGGCCCAGGCGAACAGCCCGGTTGCGGCGACGGGGGTGACGACTTCCAGTGCGTGCATCGACGTCCCCTAGAACTTCAGCAGGTTGGCGTCGTCGACCGAGGCCGAGCGGCGGGTGCGGAAGATCGTGATGATGATGGCCAGCCCGACCACGACCTCGGCCGCGGCCACCACCATGACGAAGAACGCGGCGATCTGCCCGTCGAGGGTGCCGTGCACCCGCGAGAAGGTGACCAGCGCGAGGTTGGACGCGTTGAGCATCAGCTCGACGCACATGAACGCCACGATGGCGTTGCGGCGCGTCATGAAGCCGACCGTGCCGATCGTGAACAGGATCGCCGACAGCACGATGTAGTGGTCCGGGTTCACCGCGACCCCTCCCCCGGCAGCGGCTCGCTGCGGTGCGGCGGGCGGTCCTCGTCGTCGCCGTCCGCGGCCAGCGCCTTCATCGTGGCGTCGACCGGCCGGACGAGGTCCTGGCTGTCGAGGATCTCCCCGCGGGCCCGGAGCGTGGCGGAGACCGACAGCTCGGACACGGTGCCGTCGGGCAGCAGGGCCGGGGTGTCCACCGCGTTGTGCCGGGCGAAGACGCCCGGGGTCGGCAGCGGGCCGGGGTGCTCGCCGTGCTCGGCGTAGCGGCGCAGCCGGTCCGCGGCCAGGTCGCCCTGGGTGCGCTTCTTGGTCAGCCGCTCGCGGTGCGCCAGCACCATGGCCCCGACGGCGGCGGTGATGAGCAGCGCCGAGGTCGCCTCGAAGATGAAGACGTAGCGGTTGAAGAGCAGCGCGGCGATGCCCTGGACGTTGCCGCCGTTCTCGGCGTTGGCGCCGCCGAGGCCCGCCGGCGGCTCGACCACCGCGTTGCCGATCGCGACGACCAGCAGGGCGCCGAAGGCGAGCCCCGCGAGGATCGCGAGCGGCCGCTGGCCCTTGATCGTCTCCACCAGCGAGTCGGCGGCGTCGACGCCGACGAGCATCAGCACGAAGAGGAAGAGCATGAGGATCGCGCCGGTGTAGACGATGATCTGCACCGCGAACAGGAACGGCGCGTCCTGGGCGGCGTACTGCACGGCCAGGGAGATCATCACCGTGGCCAGGCACAGCGCGGAGTGCACCGGCTTGCGGGACAGGATCATCCCCAGCGCGGCCAGCACCATGACGGGGGCGAGCAGCCAGAAGGCCACCTGCGCCCCGGTCACCATCGGGACGAGCACCATCGCCACCTGCTCGGGGGCCACGCCGCTCACCGCCCCTCGCCCGACGCCACGGCGGTGCCGGTGCCGGGCGTCTTGCGCGCCGTCTTCTTCTTGTTCAGGTAGCCCTGGTTCACCGGCTGCGGGACCGCGCCGCTGATGTCGCCGGCCCGGTCGTCGGGCCGGCCGGAGCCCGGCAGGCCGAGGAAGTAGGCCTGCTCGTCGTCGCCGAGGCGGCGCTCGTGCGGCGGTGCGTCCATCCCGGGCAGCAGCGGGGCCAGCAGGTCCGACTTCTCGTAGATGAGCGCGGCCCGGCTGTCGTCGGCCAGCTCGAACTCGTTGGTCATCGTGAGCGCCCGCGTCGGGCAGGCCTCGATGCAGAGCCCGCAGAGGATGCAGCGCAGGTAGTTGATCTGGTAGACGCGGCCGTAGCGCTCGCCCGGGGAGAACCGCTCGTCGTCGGTGTTCTGGGCGCCCTCGACGTAGATCGCGTCGGCCGGGCAGGCCCAGGCGCAGAGCTCGCAGCCCACGCACTTCTCCAACCCGTCGGGCCAGCGGTTGAGCTGGTGGCGGCCGTGGAAGCGCGGGGCCGTCACCTTCGGCTTCGTCGGGTAGTCCTCGGTGAAGGTCTTGCGGAACATGGTGCGGAAGGTGACGCCGAAGCCGGCGACCGGGTCGAACAGGCCCATCAGGCCTCTCCCCTCTCGGGTGCGGGTGCGGGCGGGTGGTCGGCGTCGCCGGGCAGGACCTGGGCCAGCTCGGGCAGCTCCTGGCCGCCCGTGGGGGGCACCGGGTAGCCGCCGGCGAAGGCGTCGAACTCCCCGGCGGGCGCCTCGGCCACGACGGGCTTGTCCTTCTCCCCGCCGAAGAACGAGGCGACGAGCAGGGCGACGAACACGACGGCGGCGGCCACCCAGAAGACCGGGGTGGCGAACCAGCCGTCGCGGCGGCCGACGCGGAAGGTGGCGACGAGCAGGATCCAGCCCAGCGAGATCGGGATGAGCCACTTCCAGCCGAAGCGCATGAACTGGTCGTAGCGCAGCCGCGGCAGCGTGCCGCGCAGCCAGACGAACACCGACAGCACGAGCACGACCTTGACGAGGAACCAGAGCAGGCCCCACCAGCCGGCGTCGGCGCCGTCGATCAGGCTGAACGGCAGCGGGGCGTGCCAGCCCCCGAGGAACAGCGTCGTGGCCAGGGCGGACACCGTGATCATGTTCATGTACTCGGCCATGAAGAACATCGCGAACCGCATCGAGGAGTACTCGGTGTGGAAGCCGCCCACCAGCTCGCCCTCGGCCTCGGGCAGGTCGAACGGCGCCCGGTTGGTCTCCCCCACCATCGCGATGAGGTAGATGAGGAACGAGGGGATCAGCTGCACCGCGAACCAGACGGGCAGGTCCTGGCCGAGGATGGTGACGGCCGGCTCGGCCTGCTTGGCCACGATCTCCGACGTGGACAGCGAGCCCGCGTAGAGGAAGACCGCGACGAGGGCCAGCCCCATCGCCACCTCGTAGCTGATCACCTGGGCGCTGGAGCGCAGGGCGCCCAGCAGGGCGTAGGTGGAGCCCGACGACCAGCCGGCCAGCACGATCCCGTAGACCCCGATCGAGGCCACGGCGACGATGAAGAGCACCGAGACCGGCAGGTCGGTGACCTGCAGCGGCGTGGTGATGTCGGTGAAGGGGATCCGCACCTCACCGGCCACCGGGATGACCGCGAAGGCCGTGATGGCCGGGACCGCGGTCACGAAGGGGGCCAGCATGAAGACGACCTTGTCGGCCGCCTTCGGGGTGAAGTCCTCCTTGAACATGAGCTTCATGCCGTCGGCCAGGGACTGCAGCAGGCCGAACGGGCCGTTCATGTTGGGGCCCTTGCGGTGCTGCATGAAGCCGACCAGCCGGCGCTCGTACCAGATGGTGAAGAGCGTCAGGAGCAGCAGCAGCACCAGCGCGAGCAGGGCTTTCACCGCCACCAGCCACCAGCGGTCGGCGAGGAAGGGGCCGAGGTCCAGCGGGGCCAGGACCAGCGTCGCGGTGCTCATGCGTGGCTCCTCTGCGCGCTCGGGTCGCCGGAGACCGACGTCGGCACCGGGACCGACACCTCCACCAGCGCGCCGGAGCCGGCGCCGAGGTGCTCGGCCAGGCCGAGGCCCGGCGCCCGTGCGGGCAGCCAGACCACGCCGTCGACCATGGCGGCGTCCACCTCCAGCGGGAGGGTGAGGGTGCCGCGGGGGCCGCGGATGGTGACCGCGTCGGTCAGCCCGGCGGCCGCGGCCGTGGACGCGTTCACCCGGGCCACCGGCGGCCGGGCGGTGGCCAGCAGGAAGGGCTCCCCGTCGGCCGCGCGGCTGTCGTCCAGCGCCAGCCGCCAGGTGGCCAGCACCAGCGTGGTGACGTCGGGCTCGGCCGGGCGGCCGGGGCCGATGTTCGGTGCGGCGGCGCGGGCGCCCTCCCAGGCGCCGAGCTCGGCCAGGTCGGCGCGCGCGCCCTCGGTGGTGCGGAAGCCCAGGTCGGCGCCGAAGCCCTCGGCGAGCGCGGCGAGCACCCGCAGGTCCGACATCGCGTTCGGCTGCGCCAGCACCGCGTCGAAGGGCCGCTCCCGGCCCTCCCAGGTGACGAAGGTGCCGCTGCGTTCGCTGACCAGGGCGACGGGGAAGACGACGTCGGCCCGCTCGGTGACCTCCGAGGCGCGGGTCTCGAGGCTGACGACGAAGCCGACCTCCTCCAGCGCCCGGCGGGCGGCGTGCGGGTCGGGCAGGTCCTGCAGCTCGACGCCGGCGACCAGCAGGGCGCCGAGCCGGCCCTCGAGGGCGGCGTCGACCATCTGGCCGGCGTCGCGGCCGGGGTCGGCGGGCAGCGGGCCGACGCCCCAGGCGGCCTGGGTGTCGACGCGGGCGGAGGCGTCCAGGACCGGCCGGCCGCCCGGCAGCAGGCCGGGCAGGCAGCCGGCGTCGACGGCCCCGCGGTCCCCGGCCCGCCGGGGCACCCAGGCGAGCCGGGCCCCCGTCCGGGCGGCGAGCCGCAGGCAGGCGCTGAGGGCGCCGGTCGAGGTGGCGGCCCGCTCGCCGACGAGGACGACCGAGCGCGCGTCCAGCGGCAGGTCGAGCGCGTCGAGCACCGCGGCCTCACCGCCCGGCACCGCGGGCACGAGGGTGGCGCCCATCTTGGCCGCGCCGCGGCTGAGCAGCGGGGCGACCGTCCACGAGGTCAGGTCGGCCTTGCGGAAGGCCTTGCGCAGCCGGAGGAACAGCGTGCCGGCCTCCTCCTCGGGCTCCAGGCAGACCAGCAGCACCGACGAGGCCTGCTCCAGGTCGGCGAAGGTGACCCCGCGGCAGGTGCCGGCGACGGCGGCAGCCAGGAAACGGGCCTCCTCGTCGGAGTGCGGCCGGGCCCGGAAGTCGACGTCGTTGGTGCCCAGGACGGCGCGGGCGAACTTGGCGTAGCCGTAGGCGTCCTCGCGGGTGAGCCGGCCGCCGGTCAGCACCCCGACGCCGCGCGCCAGGGGCTCCCCCGCCTCGTCGGTCGACCCCTGCTGCGCGCGGCGCAGGCCCTCCACGGCGACGTCGATCGCCTCGGGCCAGGAGGCGGGCCGCAGCGTGCCGGCCTCGTGGTCGCGGACCAGCGGCCGGAGCAGCCGGTCCTGGCCGCGACCGGAGGCGAAGGCGAAGCGGTCCTTGTCGGTGATCCACTCCTCGTTGACCTCGGGGTCGTCACCGGCCAGCCGGCGCACGACGACGCCGCGCCGGTGGTCGACGCGGACCGCGGAGCCGCACGCGTCGTGCTCGGCGACCGAGGGCGTCGAGGTGAGGTCGAAGGGGCGGGAGCGGAACCGGTAGGCCGCGTTGGTCAGCGCGCCGACCGGGCAGATCTGGATGGTGTTGCCCGAGAAGTAGGACTGGAACGGCTCGCGCTCGTAGATGCCGACCTGCTGCAGGGCCCCGCGCTCGACGAGGGCGATGAAGGGGTCGCCGGCGACCTGCTCGGAGAAGCGGGTGCAGCGGGCGCAGAGGACGCACCGCTCCCGGTCCAGCAGGATGTTCGCCGAGATGTTGACCGGCTTGGGGTAGGTCCGCTTGACGTCGTGGAACCGGCTCTCGGCGTAGCCGTGCGACATCGCCTGGTTCTGCAGCGGGCACTCCCCGCCCTTGTCGCAGATGGGGCAGTCGAGCGGGTGGTTGACCAGCAGGAACTCCATGTTCCCGTGCTGCGCCTTGTCCGCGACCGGGGAGGTGACCTGGGTCTTGACGACCATCCCGGCCGCGACCTCGAGGGTGCAGGAGGCCTGCGGCTTGGGGATGCCGCGGCCGTTGCCGGCGTCGGGCACCTCGACCAGGCACTGCCGGCAGGCGCCGACCGGGTCCAGCAGCGGGTGGTCGCAGAACCGCGGGATGTCGACGCCGATCAGCTCGGCGGCGCGGATGACCAGGGTGCCCTTGGGCACCGAGACCTCGACGTCGTCGATCGTCAGGGTGACGAGGTCCTCGCGCTGGGCGAGCTCGCCGCCGCCGCCGGCGCCCGTCGCCGGGCTGGTGACCGTCATGCCTGACCTCCTCCGGACAGCGCGGGTTCGCGGACGAACACCGTGCTCCGCTCGTAGGGGAAGAGCTCCCAGGCCGGGGTGTGCATGGCGGCCTCGAACTCGTCCCGGAAGTACTTGATGGCCGAGCTGATCGGGGACGTGGCCCCGTCGCCCAGGGCGCAGAAGGAGCGGCCCAGGATGTTCTCGCAGAGGTCGAGCAGCTTCTCGATGTCGCCCTCCTCGCCGCGGCCGGCCTCCATCCGCCCGAGGATCTGGACCAGCCACCAGGTGCCCTCGCGGCAGGGCGTGCACTTGCCGCAGGACTCGTGCTTGTAGAACTCGGTCCAGCGCAGCACGGTGCGGACCACCGAGGTGGTCTCGTCGAAGCACTGCAGCGCCTTGGTGCCCAGCATCGACTTCACGCTGGCGACGCCCTCGTAGTCCAGCGGCACGTCGAGGTGCTCGGGGGTGAGGATCGGCGTCGACGAGCCGCCCGGGGTCCAGAACTTCAGCTGGTGCCCGGCGCGGATCCCGCCGGCGAGGTCGAGCAGCTGGCGCAGGGTGATGCCCAGGGGCGCCTCGAACTGCCCCGGCCGGGTGACGTGGCCCGAGAGCGAGTAGATCGTCATGCCCTTGGATTTCTCGGTCCCCATCGAGGAGAACCAGGCCGCGCCGCGGGCGAGGATCGAGGGCACCGAGGCGATGGACTCGACGTTGTTGATCACCGTCGGGCTGGCGTAGAGCCCGGCGACGGCGGGGAACGGCGGCCGCAGCCGCGGCTGGCCGCGCCGGCCCTCCAGCGAGTCGAGCAGCGCCGTCTCCTCGCCGCAGATGTAGGCGCCCGCACCGGCGTGCACGATGATCTCCAGGTCGTAGCCGGTGCCGAGGATGTTCTGCCCGGCGTAGCCCGCGGAGTAGGCCTCCCGGACCGCCTGCTGGAGGCGCCGCACCACGTGCACGACCTCGCCGCGGACGTAGATGAACGCGGTGTGCGAGCGGATGGCGTAGGCCGAGATGATCACGCCCTCGACGAGCGTGTGCGGCGAGGCCATCATCAGCGGGATGTCCTTGCAGGTGCCCGGCTCGGACTCGTCGGCGTTGACGACGAGGTACTTGGGCTTGGGGTTGTCCTGCGGGATGAAGCCCCACTTCATGCCCGTCGGGAAGCCCGCGCCGCCGCGGCCGCGCAGGCCGGCGTCCTTGACCTGGGCGACGACGTCGGCGGGGTCCATGGTCAGCGCGGTGCGCAGGCCCTGGTAGCCGCCGGTGCGCTCGTAGTTCACGAGCTTCCAGGCCCGCTCGTCGCCCCAGTTGGCGGTGAGCACGGGGGTCAGCAGGTCGGTCATGGCGTCTCCGTCGTCGACTCGTCGTCGGGCTGCTCGGGGGGCGGAGCGCTGGGCGCGTGCCAGCCGCGTTCCTTGGCGATCTGCAGGCCGAGCCGGGACGCCGGACCCGACGTCGGGCCCTCGTCGGCGCGGCCGTCCGGGAAGCCGGCGAGGATCCGCTCGGTCTCCTTCCAGGTGACCACCCGGGCGCCGCGGGTCGCCTGCACCGGCGTGCCGGCGCGCAGGGAGTCCACGACCTCGACAGCCCGCTCGGGCGTCGTGCCGTCGAAGAACTCCCAGTTGACCATCATCACGGGCGCGTAGTCGCAGGCCGCGTTGCACTCGAGGTGCTCGAGGGTGACCTGGCCGTCGTCGGTCGTCTCGTCGTTCCCGACGCCGAGGTGCTCCTGCAGCCGCGCGTAGACCTCGTCGCCCCCCATGATCGCGCAGAGCGCGGTGGTGCAGACCCCGACGTGGTACTTCCCGACCGGCCGTCGCTTGTACATCGTGTAGAAGGTCGCGACCCCGCTGACGTCGGCGGTGCTGATCCCGAGGATCGCGGCGCACGCCTCGATCCCGGCCGGCGTCACCCGCCCCTCGACGCTCTGCACCAGGTGCAGCATCGGCAGCAGCGCCGACCGCGCCTGCGGGTAGCGCCCCGCGATCATCCGCAGCTCGTCCAGCACCCCGTCGTCGATCAGGCTGACGGGCCCGTCGAAGTCGAGACTGGGCTCGTCGAAGTGCGTCTTGAGGTGCCCGTGCCCGGCCAGCTCCTCGCTGGCGTTCGTCCCCGCGGGCGCACCCGCCCGTGCCCCGGGTCCCTGCGGCTCGACCGGCAGGCTCATGCCGTCCTCCTCGACCGTGAACGTGCGCCCCAGGGGACGCTGCTGACCGACGTGGTGGTCGCGGTGGCGACCCCCGGGCGGGGGTGGGCAGTGGACCCGTGCCGGCCGACGACGCGACCCGGGCCCCGCAGACGGCACGGTGGCGCCGGAGGTGCGTGGAGGACGCCCGGCCGGGTGGGTCGGGCGTTTGGCGCGGCGCGGAGCGCTAGCGGAGCGCCGCGCCGAGGGCGGGCCGGGCGTCCTCCACGGACGTCCGGCGCCGCACACGAGGGCCCTTCGACGAGCTCAGGGCGCGGGGAGCCGAGCTCGGGGAGCGCCGGGAGCGGGATCACCGGTCCACACCCCCCATCACCGGGTCGAGGCTCGCCACCGCGACCACCACGTCGGACACCATCGACCCCTCGCACATCGCGGGCATGGCCTGGAGGTTCGTGAAGCTCGGGTCGCGGTAGTGGGTCCGGAAGGGGCGGGTGCCGCCGTCGGAGACGACGTGCGCGCCGAGCTCGCCGCGCGGGCTCTCGACCGGCACGTAGGCCTGGCCGGGCGGCACGGAGAAGCCCTCGGTGACCAGCTTGAAGTGGTGGATCAGCGACTCCATGGACTCGCCCATGATGTGCTTGATGTGCTCGTTGGAGTTGCCCATGCCGTCGGAGCCGACGGACAGCTGGGAGGGCCAGGCGATCTTCTTGTCGGCGACCAACACCGGGTCGCCGGTCATCTTCTCCAGCCGGGCCACGCACTGCTCGACGATCTTGAGGCTCTCCCACATCTCGTTGAGCCGGATCCGGAAGCGCCCGTAGGCGTCCATCGTGTCCCAGGTCTGGACCTCGAAGTCGTAGGTCTCGTAGCCGCAGTAGGGCTGCTTCTTGCGCAGGTCCCAGTCGTAGCCTGTGGCCCGCAGCGGCGGGCCGGTGATGCCCAGGGCCAGGCAGCCGGCCAGGTCGAGGTGCCCGACGCCGGAGAGCCGGCCCTTGAAGATCGGGTTCTCGTTGCAGAAGGCGGCGTACTCGGGCAGGTGCTTGCGCATCCAGACGACGAGGTCGCGGACGTGCGCCAGCGCGTTGTCGGGCAGGTCCTGGGCGACGCCGCCGGGCCGGATGTAGGCGTGGTTCATGCGCAGGCCGGTGATCAGCTCGAAGGCGTCGAGGACCTTCTCGCGCTCGCGGAAGCCGATCGTCATGACCGTCAGGGCGCCGATCTCCATGCCCCCGGTGGCGATGCACACGAGGTGGGAGGAGATCCGGTTGAGCTCCATCATCATCACGCGGATGACGCTGGCCTTCTCGGGGATCTCCGCCTCGATGCCGAGCAGCCGCTCGACGCCGAGGCAGTAGGTGGTCTCGTTGTGCAGCGGGGCCAGGTAGTCCATCCGGGTGACGAAGGTGGTGCCCTGGGTCCAGCTGCGGAACTCGAGGTTCTTCTCGATGCCGGTGTGCAGGTAGCCGATGCCGCAGCGGGCCTCGGTGACCGACTCCCCCTCCATCTCGAGGATGAGCCGCAGCACGCCGTGCGTGGAGGGGTGCTGCGGACCCATGTTGACGACGATGCGCTCGTCGCCGCGCTCGGCCTGCTCGGCCGCGATGGAGTCCCAGTCCTGGCCGGTGACGGTGTAGACGCGGCCCTCGGCGGCGTCGGCGGCGGCGCCGTAGGCGTCCTCGGGCTGGTCGCCGTCGGCCGCGCTGGTCGTGTCCTCGAGGTGGGTGTCGGCCATGCTGCTCATCAGGTGTAGCTCCTCCGCTGGTCGGGGGGCGCCACGGCGGCCCCCTTGTACTCCACGGGAATCCCGCCGAGCGGGTAGTCCTTGCGCTGCGGGTGACCGGGCCAGTCGTCCGGCATGAGGATCCGCGTCAGGGCCGGGTGGCCGTCGAAGATGACGCCGAACATGTCCCACGTCTCGCGCTCGTGCCAGTCGGCCGTGGGGTAGGTGGGGACCACCGAGGGCAGGTGCGGGTCGGCGTCGGGCACGGAGACCTCGAGCCGGATCCGCCGGTTGTGGGTCATCGACTGCAGGTGGTAGACGACGTGCAGCTCCGCCCCCGCGTCGGCCGGGTAGTGCACGCCGGACACGCTGCTGCAGAACTCGAAGCGCAGCTGGGCGTCGTCGCGCAGGTGCCGGACCAGGGCCGGCAGGTGCTGGCGGGCGACGTGGAAGGTGATCTCGCCCCGGTGCACGACGACCTTGGTGATGACGTCGGAGGAGTTGGGCAGCAGCTCCCCCACTCGGTCGTGCACCGAGTCCCACCAGCCGCCGAAAGGCGGCTGCACGGCGGAGGGGAACTCGATCGTCTTCGTCAGGCCGCCGTAGCCGGAGGTGTCGCCGGTGCCGCGGACGCCGAACATCCCGCGCCGGGTCTCCAGCACCTCGGCCGCGGGCTGGCCCGCGGCGGCCAGCTCGGAGCGGTCCTCCCCGGCCTCGGTCTCGTCGGTGGCCACGTCGGGCGCGGCGCCGGTCAGCGAGCCGGGCTTCGTGCCGGCGTCGGGGGCCGACTCCCCCTCGGGGACGGCGCCCTTGACGCGCGCCTTGGCGTCGGACTCGGCGTTGATCGGCTCCCCGCTCGCGGTGCGGTCGCCCCGGGTGTCGTCGCTCACCGCAGCAGGCCCTTGAGCTCGCGCGTCGACGGCGCCTCGAGCTGCGCCTGCTCGGCGGCCGCCGCCACCTCGGCCGCGTGGGTGCCGATCGGGGTGTGGGCCACCTTGTCCTTGAGCTTGAACATGGCGTCGATCAGCATCTCGGGCCGCGGCGGGCAGCCGGGCAGGTACATGTCGACGGGGACGACGTGGTCGACGCCCTGGACGATCGCGTAGTTGTTGAACATGCCGCCGGTGCTGGCGCAGACGCCCATGGCGAGCACCCACTTGGGGTTGGGCATCTGGTCGTAGATCTGGCGCAGGACCGGGGCCATCTTCTGGCTCACCCGGCCGGCGACGATCATCAGGTCGGCCTGGCGCGGCGAGGCCCGGAAGACCTCCTGGCCCCAGCGGCCGGAGTCGTAGCGGGGCGCGCCGTAGGTCATCATCTCGATGGCGCAGCAGGCCAGGCCGAAGGTGGCCGGCCAGAAGGCGGCGCTGCGCATGTACCCGAACAGGCCCTCGACCGTGGTCAGCAGGACCCCGCTGGGCAGCTTCTCCTCGACACCCATCTCAGCTCTTCCCTCGTGCGGTGGTGGCGGTGCGGTGCGTGGTGCGCGCGCCGGGCGCGGTCAGTCCCATTCCAGGCCCCCGCGCCGCAGGACGTAGATGTAGGCGACGAAGACGGTGACGATGAACAGCACCATCTCGACCAGCGCGAAGGTGCCCATCAGGTCGAACGAGGCGGCCCACGGGTACAGGAAGACGATCTCGATGTCGAAGACGATGAAGAGCATCGCGGTGATGTAGTACTTCACCGGGAACCGGCCGCCGCCGACGGGCTGGGGGGTGGGCTCGATGCCGCACTCGTAGGAGTCGTACTTGGCCCGGTTGTAGCGGCCCGGCCCCACCAGCAGGCTCGTGACGATCGTCAGCGCGACGAAACCGGCCGCGAGGGCCAGCAGGATCACGATGCCGAGGTAGGGGTTCATGACCGCCCTTCCACCGTCGTCGTCGACGTGTCGTCAGAGGTTCGCGAGTGCTCGTGAATGTCTTCACGAGGTCCGTGCAGGCTCACTGTACGACGCGCTGCCGACACTTCCGCCACCCGGATACGAGGGCGTGCCGCCCGGTTCTTGGAACGATTTACGCAACGGTTCCCGCGCGGAATTGGCGCGCGGCACCCGGTGGCAGGATGGCGGGGTCCGGGCGACGGGCACGAGCGACGGGCGGGGGCAGATGACGGGCACGGAGCAGGCCGACGTCCTGGTGGTGGGCGCGGGCCCGGCCGGCGCGTCGGCGGCGGCCTGGGCGGCCCGGACCGGGGCCCAGGTGGTGCTGGCCGACGCGGCCACCTTCCCCCGCGACAAGACCTGCGGCGACGGCCTGACCCCGCGGGCGCTGGCCGAGCTGGACCGGCTGGGTCTGGGCAGCTGGACCCGCGAGCGCGCGACCAACCGGGGCCTGCGGGCGCACGGCTTCGGCCAGGTGCTGGAGCTCCCCTGGCCCGGCGGCTCGCTGCCCGACCACGGCTCGGCCGTGCCCCGGGCCGACCTCGACGACCGCATCCGCACCGCCGCCCTCGACGCCGGGGCGGCCGCGCTCGACGGCGCCCGCGCCGTCGACGTCGTCCGCGAGGGCGACCGGGTCTCGGCCGTGGTCTTCGCCACCGCGGACGGGCCGCGGACGGTGGCCTGCCGCCGCCTCGTCGTCGCCGACGGCGTCCGCTCCCCCCTCGGCCGGCTGCTGGGCCGGACCTGGCACCGCGACACCGTCTACGGGGTGGCGGGGCGCTGCTACGTCGACACCGACCGGCCGGACGCGTGGATCTCCTCCCACCTCGAGCTGCGCGGCGAGCAGGGCGAGCTGCTGTCGGGCTACGGCTGGATCTTCCCGCTGGGCGGCGGCGAGGTGAACCTGGGCGTCGGCACGCTGGCCACGGCGAAGCGGCCGGCCGACGTCGCCCTGCGCCCGCTGATGCGCTACTACGCCGACCAGCGCCGCGAGGACTTCGCCCTGGGCGGCGACCTGCGCGCGCCCACCTCGGCGCTGCTGCCCATGGGCGGCGCCGTGAGCGGGGTGGCGGGGGCCAACTGGGCCCTGGTCGGCGACGCCGCCGCCTGCGTCAACCCGCTGAACGGCGAGGGCATCGACTACGGGCTGGAGACCGGCCGGCTGCTGGCCGACCTGCTGCCCGGCGACGCCGACCTGACCCGCGCCTGGCCCGCCCTGCTGACCGGTCACTACGGCGCCTCCTTCAGCATCGCCCGCCGGCTGGCCGGGCTCATCACCGTGCCCGGGCTGCTCGGGGCGCTGGGTCCGGTCGGGATGCGCTCCCGGCTGCTGATGACCCTCGCCCTGCGGCTGATGGGCAACCTCGTCACCGAGGAGGACCGCGACCTCACGGCCCGGCTCTGGCGGGCCGCCGGCCGCGTCAGCCGGGTGGTCGACGCCCGCCCGCCCTTCGGCTGAGGCCCGCCCCGCCGGCCCCATCCCCTCGCCGAGCGGTCGGACGCCCCGGGGCCAGGGCACCGACCCGTTCTGACAGGTCGGAGGTCACCGGGGTCAGCCGCCGGCCGGGCCGCCGTCCAGCCAGAGGTCCAGCTGCGCGCGGTCGTCGACGTCGAAGGTCGCGGCGGCGGGCAGCGGGCAGGTCGTCGCGGGCGGGTTCAGCCGCTGCACCAGCCGGCGCGCCGACTGGCCGGCCCCGCCGCCGGGCCCGGCCAGCTCCACCAGCCGTCGGGCCGCGGCGGGCCGCAGGGCCAGCTGCAGGGGCTGCTCCCGGCCCTCGACGTCCACCCCGAGCACGGCGTCCTGGTCCCGGGCGCGCAGGGCGTCGGCGAGCACGCGGGACCCGGCGCCGGCGCCCGGGGCGTCCCCCGGCAGCACCAGCACCAGCCCGGCGCCCGCCGCCAGCGCGTGCCGCAGGCCGGTGACCAGCGCGGCGGTCGGGCCGCCGCCGGGCGGCTCCTCGCGGACGTGCACGACCGGGCGGGCCGTCGGCCGGACGGGCCCGACGAGCACGACGTCGACGTCGGCGGGCAGGCCGGCGAGGGTGTGGTCCAGCAGGGGGCGGCCCGCGACCGGGTGGGCCAGCTTGTCGGTGCCGAAGCGGCGCGACGTCCCGCCGGCGAGCACGACGGCGACGGTGCGGCCGGCGGGCTCGGCGGGAGCGGGGTGCGGCGGAGCTGGCGTCACGGGGCCGGCGTCACGGGGCCGGCGTGGCGACGGGCAGCGGCAGGTCGCCCAGCGCCTCGCGCATGGGCAGCAGCTTGGCCGCCGACTCGGCCAGCTCGGCCGCCGGGTCCGAGCCCGCGACGATGCCGCAGCCGGCGAACAGCCGGATCCGGCGCGCGTCGGTCTCCTCGACCTGGCCGCAGCGCAGGGCGATGGCCCACTCGCCGTCGCCGGCGGCGTCGACCCAGCCGACCGGGCCGGCGTAGCGCTCGCGGTCGAGGTGCTCCAGGGCGGGGATCAGGGTGCGGGCGACGTCGGTCGGGGTGCCGCAGACGGCGGCGCTGGGGTGCAGCGCAGCGGCCAGGCCCAGCGCGGTGGCGCCGGGGCGGGCGACGGCCGTGACGTCGGTGGCCAGGTGCAGCACGTTCGGCAGCTCCAGCACGTACGGCGCATCGGGGACGTGCACCGCGGAGCAGGACGGGGCCAGGGCCCGCGCCACCGAGGCGACGGCGTACTCGTGCTCCTCGAGGTCCTTGCTGGACCGGGCCAGGGCGGCGGCCAGGTTGAGGTCGGCGTCACCGCCGGCGGAGCGCCGAATGGTGCCCGCCAGCACCCGGGAGGTGACCAGGCCGCCCTGGCGGCGGACGAGCATCTCCGGGGTGGCCCCGACGAGGCCGTCGACGAGGTAGGTCCAGCAGCTGGCGTAGCGGTCGGCGAGCCGGCCGACCAGCCAACGGGGGTCGATCTCGTCCTCGGCGGTGGCGACGACGTCGCGGGCCAGCACCACCTTGTCGAGGGCGCCGGTGCCGATCCGCCGCACCGCCTCGCTGACGGCGTCCTGCCAGGCCTCCGGAGAGAGGGTGCCGGCGCTCCAGCGCAGCCCGCGCGGGGCCCGCGGCGGCACGGTGGCGGTGGGCACCGGCGGCGCGACGGGCTCCGGCCCGGCGGTGACCCGGGTCAGCCAGGCCCGGCCGTCGCGGCGGCCGACGACGGTGCTCGGCACGACGAGGGTGGAGCGGCCGGCGGAGTCGGGGTCGAAGACGAAGCTGCCGAAGGCGAGCAGGCCGGCCCCGGCGGGCGGGTCGTCCAGCGCGTCGGTGACCACGACGTCGCGGCTGAGGCCGGACCACCACTCCTCGGCGTCGGCGATGCTCGTGGGCTTGTAGCGGTCGGCCTCGCCCCAGGCGACCATCCCGTCGCCGCGGCGGACCCAGGCCAGCGCGCCGTCGGGCGGCAGCAGGGCCTCCAGCGGCCCCGGGTCGTCGATCTCCGCGGTGCTGACGTGCAGCCGCGGGGGTGCGGTGCCCGTCTCGCCGGCCGTCTCGATCACCTCGCCAGCGTAGTGCGGGCCCCGGCACCGACCCCCCTCCACGAGGGCCGAGGTGCTCAACGTCACGCGCGCCAATCTCCGGGGCCCGCCGCGACGAACTCCCTGCGTGACCACCACCCTCGAACGTCCCGCCGCCCCGGCTCCGGAGTCCCGTCCGGCCCAGCCCGGGCGCGTGCTGCGCGCCCTCAGCGGCGTCGCCGCCGCCGGCGCGGCCGTGGGGGTGGGCCACCTGGTGGCCGCGCTCACCGACCCCGTCACCTCCCCCGTCCTGGCCGTCGGCTCCGCCCTGATCGACGCCGCGCCCACGCCGGCGAAGGAGTTCGCCGTCCGCACCTTCGGCACCGCCGACAAGCCGATCCTCGTCGGCAGCGTCGGGGTCGTGCTGCTGGTCTTCGCCGCGGCCGTCGGGCTGGTCGCCTGGCGCCGGCCGCGGACCGCCGCCGTGGCCATCGGCCTGCTGGGCGTCGCCGGGGCCGTCGCGGCGCTGACCCGCGGCCCGCTGAGCGCCGCCGTCCCCTCCGTCGTCGCCGGCGTCGTCGGCGTGCTGGCGCTCCAGCTGCTCCGCACCCGCGGTCGGTCCCGCGCCGTCGCCGAGGCCCGACCGGCCGACGCCACCGACGCGGCCGCTGGCCGCTCCCGGCGCGGCTTCCTGCTGGCCCTGGGCGGGACGGCCGTCGTCGCCGCCCTGGCCGGGGGCGGCGGGGCCGTCGTCGGGCGGGTCCGCGACGCCGGGGCCGCCGCGCGCCGCGCGCTGGGCCTGCCGACCCCCTCCTCCCCCGCCGCCGCGCTGCCCGAGGGCGTCCAACTGCCCGGCATGACCCCGTTCACCACGCCCGCCGACGCCTTCTACCGGGTCGACATCAGCCTGGTGACGCCGCGGATCGACGCCTCGTCGTGGTCGCTGACCATCGACGGCATGGTCGACGAGCCGGTCACCCTGAGCTACGACGACCTCCTGGCCATGCCGATGATCGAGCGCGACATCACCTTGACCTGCGTCTCCAACGAGGTGGGCGGGTCCTACGTCAGCACCGGCCGCTGGCTCGGCGTCCCGTTCAGCGCGATCATCGAGCGCGTCGGCGTCCGGGCCGGGGTGGACCAGGTGTACTCCTACTCCTCCGACTCGGGCTACACCTGCTCGACGCCCTACCAGGCCGTCAGCGACGGCCGGGACGCCATGGTCGTCGTGGGCCTGAACGGGCAGCCGCTGGCCGACGAGCGCGGCTACCCCGCGCGGATGCTGGTGCCCGGCCTGTTCGGCTTCGTCTCGGCCACCAAGTGGCTGGAGCGGATCGAGTTCACCACCTACGCCGAGCGGACCGCCTACTGGACCGAGCGGGACTGGGCGACCGACGCCCCGGTGCTCACCCAGAGCCGCATCGACATGCCGAAGTCGCTGTCCACGCTGCCGGCCGACAAGCCCGTGCTGGCGGGCGTGGCCTGGGCCCAGCACCGCGGGATCGCCAAGGTCGAGATCCGCATCGACGAGGGCCCGTGGCAGGAGACGACGCTGGCCGCGGACGGCGGCGTCGACCTGTGGCGGCAGTGGTCGTACCGCTACGACGGGCCGGCGGGGCTGCACAGCGCGCAGGTGCGCGCCACCGACCTCGACGGCGAGACCCAGCCCGAGGAGCGCACCAAGGTGTTCCCCGACGGCGCCCGCGGCTGGCACCAGATCCAGTTCCGGAGCGAGTGAGCTCCCGGCGCCGCGCGGCGGTCCGGCGGCGCTGAGCCGACCTCAGGCCCGCAGCAGCCGGCGCACCCGGCGACGGGCCCCGCGCAGCAGCCGGGCGGGCCGGCTGGTCGGCGTCAGGGCACCCGGCCGCGGCCAGCGGGCGCCGTCGCCGAGCAGCCCCTGCCAGCTGGAGTTCTCCCAGGCGACGTCGAGCCGGAGCCGGACGTGCTCCGAGGTCCGCAGGCCGGTGAACAGCGCGCGCGTCGTGCCACCCCGGGCGAGGACGAAGGCCTCCCCGTCGCGGGTCACCCGCAGCGGGAGCCGGCGGTGCTCACCGCCCTTGTCGCCCAGCGCGGTCAGCGTGACCACGGGCTCCGCCGGGTCCGCGCCGCCGGCCGCGCCGTCGACGACCAGTCGCGCCGCCCACCGGAACGGCGGCTCGCCCGGTCCGGCCGCGGTGAGGGCCCGCACCCGCGCCCGGACGCGCTCCCGCCGGGAGCGGGCGGGCGGTGCGGGCGGCACCGGCCGCGTCAGCGTGGTGACGTCGAGGCGCACCTCGTCGAGCCGGGTCCGGCGTGGCTCCAGCTCCTCGACGCCCTCGAGCACCCGCTGCCAGTCCCGGACGAAGCGGTCGGGGCCGTGGTCGGCGGCCTTCTGCAGCGCCGCGTCGCTCATCCGGGCCACGAGGGCCGGGTCGTCGAGGAGCCGGACGGCGCGCTCGGCCAGCGCGGCGACGTCGCCGCGGCGGACCACGTAGCCGTCGACGCCGTCGCTGATCTGCTCGCGGGGGCCGTAGCGGATGTCGTAGGCGACGACGGGGCAGCCGTGCGCGAGGCTCTCCAGGGTGGCGAGCGGGTAGCCCTCGAAGCGGCTGGTCAGCAGGAACCCCGACGCGGTCCACAGGTCGGCCTCGGCGAGCGGTCGGAACCCGTGCAGCGTGACGGCGCCCGCCAGGTCCAGCTCGGCGACCAGGGCCTCCACCTGCGGCCGCTCGGGGCCGTCGCCGTAGAGGTCGAGCCGGGCGTCGGGCCGGGCGTCCAGCACCAGCCGGAAGGCGCGGAGGGCGTCGCCGAGGTTCTTCTGCGGCGCCATCCGCGTGACCATCACCAGGCGGCGCGGGTCACGGGCCGGCCGCGGCTCGGGGACGGGCACCGGCAGCACCGGGTTGGGCACGGCGAAGACGTGGCTCACCGCGCCGAACCGCAGCCGGACGTCGGCGCGCTGCCGCTCGGTGAGGGTGACCAGGGCGTGCAGCTCCGGGAGCCGGTCGAGCGCGGCGGCGTAGCTGGGCGACATCGGGGAGTCCCAGCGGCGGGTCCGCGTCGTGTGCTGGTTGTGCAGCACGTAGAGCGTGCGGAAGCGGGGCGCCGGGGCGGGCAGCACGAGGGGCACGCTCACCCGGCTGTCGAGGAAGACGAAGACGGGACCGGGCTCGGGGAACAGCACGTCGAGGTGGTGGCGGTGGAACGCGGGCATCGAGCGGAACGCGCGGACGACCCGGCCCTCGGGGTCCACCACCCGGGCGCGCGGGCCACCGTCGGCCGTGGCGCCCAGCGGCCCGGCCGCCACCCGCAGGTGGACGGTCCCGTCGGCCCGCCGGTAGTCCCAGGCCGCGTCGTCCCCGCTCAGCCGGTCGCGGTGCACCGTGCGCCAGGGCGAGCCGTCGGGGTAGGTCTCCTCGACCGGCTCGGTGCCGGGGACCTGCGGCAGCACCGGGGCGTCGGCGGGGGCGGGGCCGGTGGGCGTCGCCCGCAGGTGGTCGAACACCGACAGCACCGGGGTGCGCTCGTCGAGCAGCCCCTCCGCCACCAGCCGGGCGCGGCGCTCGGCGTAGTCGGGGTAGGGCCGCAGCACGAGGAGCGTCGTCGTCACCCCGGCACGCTCGGCGAAGAGCCGGTTGCGGAGCAGGACGGCGCGGATGAGCCCGCCCGAGCCGCTGCGGATCTCGTTCATGGCGAAGACGTAGCGTCCCCGTGGCAGCTCGACGTCCGTCACGGACCTCACCCTAGGGGCGACGCCGTCCCGGTGCCGGGCAGCCACCGGGGGGCCCGGGCGTGTCCGCACCGCCGGCTCCCGGCCGGACCCGGGGACCCGTCAGCGCTTGCGCTGCTTGTTCTGGGCGACCGCCGCGTCGCGCTGTTTGCGCTGCCGCTCCAGCTCCTGGCGCTGCTCCGCCTGGCGGGCGCGGACCGACTCGGCGTCCATCGAGTTGAGCAGCACCAGGGCGGCGATGCCGGCGATCAGCAGGGACCAGACCGGGGAGAAGCCCAGCAGCATCGGGGCCGTGACCAGGATCGCGACGTCGAACCCGCGGAAGATGTTGGTCATCAGCCCGGGCGGGAAGGCGCCCGCCTGGGTGGAGACCATCGGGGCGCTGAAGTCGACGCCCTTGGCCTGGGTCCAGCGGACCGCGGCCAGCAGGCCGGCGGCGGCGGTGGCCACGGCCATCAGCGAGGCCTCCGGGATGCTCCGGTCCACGGCGCCGTCGCCGAAGCCCCGGTAGGCCGCCGTCGTCAGCACGGCCCAGACGCCGGCGAGGATGGCCGGCACGGTGATCGAGGCCATCTTGATCTGGGCGAGCGAGAACGGCAGGCAGCGGGCGAGCCCGCCGGTCCGGGTGAGCACCCGCAGGCCGCCGAGGGTCGGGATCAGGGCGCCGAACAGCGCCAGCGCCGACAGCACCGGCGTCAGCACGCTCATCCCCAGCGCGTCGGCGGCGTAGGGGACGACGACGGTCGCCGCCAGCACCACGAGGGGCTGGGGGAACCGGCGCAGCCGCTGCCACTCGCGCCAGGTCAGCGCCTGCACGCCCAGCCCCTGCCCTCGCTGGGGCTTCACGTGCCCCTTCTCGACCGCCCGCCGCTCGACGACGATGTCACGGGCCAGACCGATGTCGAGGGCGAAGAACGCCCCGGAGATGCCGCTGACCAGCGCCCCGCCGCTCAGCAGCCGGGTGCGGCGGATCTGCCGCAGCCGGACCCGGGCCAGCAGGTAGCTGGCGGCCAGCACCAGCAGGGAGAAGCCGCCGAGCACGAGGGCCACCTCGGCCCCCACGTCGTCGCTGATCCCCAGCCGCACCCACTCCGCGGCCACGGCGACGACGAGGAACAGGGCCGCCACCCCGACGAAGCCGAAGAGGTAGCCGATGGCCTGGGTGAGCCGGGTGCGCTCGACGCCCTGCTGGGCGGCGGCGAAGGCCACCGCGGCGGCGGCCGAGAGCCCGGTGGCGGCGGCCCAGACGAGGACCTCCCCGCCGGGCGAGCCGGTCAGCGCGGAGACGAGGGCGCCCAGCGCCGCGCCGAGGGCGAAGGCGCCGGCCACAGCGCCGACCAGCCGGGCGCCGAGCAGCTGGGCCCGCGAGATCGGGGCGTCGAGCAGCCAGAAGCCCTCGGCGGCCGAGGCCAGCACCGGCCCGAACAGCCGGCTGACCGCCAGCGCCACCGCGACCGCGGCCGCGAAGCCGGCCCAGGGCAGCACCGTCCGCGCGGACAGGCAGGACACCGAGTCGCACTGGGCGATCGTCCGCTGGGCTTTGAGGACGACGTTGACCAGCATCGCGCCGATCATGAGCGCGCCGATCAGGGCGACGTAGGCGTCGTGGAAGACCTCGGTGAGGTTCTTGGTGGCCCGGCCGCGCCGCCAGTCGCGGATCAGCCCCTTGAGCTCGCGGGGCGAGGCCGGGTCCCGCGGCGGGCTGGGCTCGGCCCAGCCGTCGGCCTCGGCGGTGTCGAGGGTGCTCATCCGCGCGCCGCCCCCAGCTCGACGACGCGGGTGGCGACGGTCTCGACCAGCGTGGGCTCGTGGCTGGCGAAGACGATGGCGAGGCCCTGCTGCCGCTCGGCCTTGAGCCGCTGGGCCAGCCAGGCGACGCCCTCGGTGTCGAGGCGCTGCTCGGGCTCGTCGAGGATCAGCAGCTTGCGCGGCCGGACGAAGGCGGTGGCCAGGGCCAGCCGTCGGCGCTGGCCCGAGGACAGGGTGCCGGGCAGCTGGCCGGACTGCGGGACCAGCTGCACCTCCTCGAGCACCTCGTCGACGCGGGCGTCGGGGTCGGGGATGCCGTGCGCGCGGGCGAGCAGGTCGAGGTGCTCGACGACGCTGAGGTCGGGGAAGAAGTCGAGGTCGTCGATGACGGTCGCGACGTCGCGCCGGATCTGCGGGGAGGTCTCCGACATCGGGTTGCCGAGCACCTCGATGGTGCCCTCGTCCGGGCGGTCGGCGCCGACGAGGCAGCGCAGCAGCGTCGACTTGCCGGCGCCGTTGCGGCCGGTCAGGGCGATGGCCTCACCCGCGCGCACCTCGAGGGAGAAGGAGTCGATGATCGTCACCGGCCCGAAGGCCCGGCGGAGGCCGGAGACCTTGAGGACCGTGCTGCGTTTGGCCATGGGGACGATTCTGCCCCTCCGCGCCACGTCCCCCGACCGCCGGCGGTCGCGGGTGTGCGGGGTCCGTGGCCCGACCGTGACCAATCCCGGGGGCCCGCCGTGCCGAACCCCTGGCGAGAGACGGACCTGACCAGGCCCGTCCCGCAGTCTTCGGAAGGACCTCCCCTCATGTTCACCACCACCCGCATCGCCAAGATCGCCGGCCTCGCCGCAGCCCTCGCCCTGCCGCTGACCCTGGCCGCCTGTGGCGGCACCGAGGCCACCCCCGCCGGCACCTCCACCTCCTCCGCGCCCTCCATGAGCGCCTCCAGCTCCCCCATGGCCAGCCCCTCCATGACCCCCTCCATGAGCGCCTCCACCGCCGACGCCCCCTTCGGCGCCGCCTGCTCCGCCGTCCCCAAGACCGGCAAGGGCTCCTTCGACGGCATGAGCGCCGACCCCGTCGCCACCGCCGCCAGCAACAACCCCCTCCTCTCCACCCTCGTCACCGCGGTCAAGAAGGCCGGCCTCGTCGACACCCTCAACACCACCGACAACCTCACCGTCTTCGCCCCCACCAACGACGCCTTCGCCAAGATCGACAAGAAGACCCTCGACAAGGTCCTCGCCGACAAGGAGATGCTCACCGCGATCCTCACCGAGCACGTCGTCGGCGAGAAGCTCGACCCGATGACCCTCGCCGGCGAGCACGACAGCCTCAACCCCAAGCAGGGCATCACCGTCGAGGGCTCCGGTGAGAACTTCACCGTCAACGGCGACGCCAAGGTCCTCTGCGGCAACGTCCAGACCGCCAACGCCACCGTCTACATCATCGACACCGTCCTGCTGCCGAAGTCCTGAGCCTGCGGGCTGCCCCGTGAGACAGTTCCACGACGGCACCCCGTCACCTGACGAAGGAACCCACCGAGATGAACATCTCCGTCGTACCGGCCGGGCCGGGAGGCGAGTCCTCCCGACCCGAGCCGGTCGCGACCGGGCGCGAGGCCGATGCCGCGCACCTGGTTGAGCTGATGGCCCGCTCCGCCCGGGGCCACGAGGACGCGTTCTCCGAGCTCTACGACCTCACGTCGTCCCGGATCTACGGGACGGTCCTGCGGGTCCTGCGGTCCGCCGACCACGCGGCCGAGGTCACGCAGGAGGTCTACGTGGAGGTCTGGCGCCAGTCGGCCCGCTACGCTCCGGACCGGGGCAGCGTGCTGGGCTGGATGACGACGATGGCGCACCGCCGGGCGGTCGACCGGGTCCGCTCGGTGACCAGCGAGGTGGCGCGCGACGAGCGCTACGCCGTGACCGGGGCCGACCGCGAGGTCGACCACGTGTGGGAGGGCGTCGAGCAGAAGCTCGACGTCGAGCGCGTCCGCAAGGGGATGGCGAGCCTGACCGCGATCCAGCGGGAGGCGCTCACCCTGGCCTACTTCGGTGGGTACACCCAGAGCCAGGTGGCTTCGTTGCTGAAGCTGCCGCTCGGAACCGTGAAGACACGAATACGCGACGGCCTCATCGGCCTCCGCGACGCCTTGGGGGTAGAGGCATGAGCGAGATCCACGGAGCCACGGGCTCCTACGTGCTGCACGCACTGGACGCCGACGAGCTCGAGGAGTTCGAGGCGCACCTGGCGGTCTGCCCGACCTGCAGCCGGGAGGTCGTCGAGTTCTGCGAGACGGCCGCCGAGCTGTCGCTGCTGGCGTCGGCCCCGCCGCCGCCCGCGCTCAAGGGCTCGGTGATGTCCGCCATCAGCGGGGTCCGGGTGCTGCCGCCCGACGTCCCCGCCGAGGACCAGGGCCCGGTCGTCGAGGCCGTGGACGACGAGCCCGTCGTGGCGGCGGCGCCGGTCACCCGGGTCGACGAGCTGGCCCTGCGCCGGCAGCGCCGGCTCACCCGGGTGCTGTCCCTGGCCGTGGCCGCCGCCCTCGTGGTGGCGCTGGGGCTGGGCGGCTGGGTGGTGTCGCTGACGCAGCGGGAGACCCCCGTCGCGACGTCGACGCTGGAGACCGAGCTGCTGAACGCGCCGGACGTCAAGGGCTACACGGTCCCGCTGTCCGGCGGCGGCCAGGCGACCTTCGTCGCCTCCAAGACGCTGGGCCGGGCGCTGTTCTCCAGCGGGGACCTCCCCGCGCTGCCGGCGGACAAGACCTACCAGCTCTGGACGCTGTCCGGCTCGCTGACCGATCCCGGCGTCATCACCCCGGACAACATCGTCAGCGGCGGCGGCACGGCGAAGTCCTGGCTGCGCGGCCCGGTGGCGCAGTCCGGCGCCCTCGCGGTGAGCGTCGAGCCGGCCGGCGGGTCGCAGACCCCGACCGACATCCGGGGCGGCACCAACCTCTGACGACGCACGCACCGGGCCGGTCCTCCTCGCGGGGGGCCGGCCCGTCGTGCGTCCGGGGCCGCTCGGACGGGCGGAACTGTCAGCCCGGCGTGGCAGGCTTCGCGGCGTGGTGGAGAACGCACGAGCGACGCTCGAGAAGCGCCGGGCCGACGTGGCGGCGATGTTCGACCGCGTGGCGGTCCGGTACGACCTGCTGAACGACGTGCTCTCGCTCGGCCAGGACCGCGCCTGGCGCCGCCGGGTGGTCGAGGCCGTCGCCCCCCGGCCGGGGCAGCGGGTGCTCGACCTCGCGGCCGGCACCGGGACCTCCAGCGAGCCGTTCGACCGGGCGGGTGCCACCGTCGTCCCCACCGACCTCTCGCTGGGCATGCTCGAGGTCGGCAAGCGGCGCCGCCCGGCGCTCGGCTTCGTCGCCGGCGACGCGCTGGCCCTGCCCTACGCCGACGACGCCTTCGACGCTGTCACCATCTCCTTCGGTCTGCGCAACGTCGAGGACACGCTGGGGGCGCTCCGCGAGCTGCGCCGGGTCACCCGGCCCGGCGGGACGCTCGTCGTCTGCGAGTTCTCCACCCCCACCTGGCGCCCGTTCCGCACGGTCTACTCCGACTACCTGGTGGCGGCGCTGCCCCGGATCGCCACCGCCCTCTCCCCCAACCCCGCGGCGTACCGCTACCTGGCCGAGTCCATCCAGGCCTGGCCCGACCAGGCGGCGCTGGCCGCGCTCCTCCAGGAGGCCGGCTGGCAGCAGGTGGAGTGGCGCGACCTCAGTGGCGGGGTCGTGGCCCTGCACCGGGGTCGGGCGTGAGCGGCGTGCGCCCGTGATCGAGGTGGAGGCCGAGGCCGCAGCCGGCAGCGAGCGGCACGCCGTGCTGCTGGGCGCCACGGCTGCCCGCAGCTGCCCGGTGAAGACCCACAACGCCTTCGACCGCACCGTCCCCCGCCCGCCGGAGGGTTCGGGCGAGCTGCCCGTCCGGGTGCAGGCCGCCCGGACGTTCGAGGCCCAGCAGCTCGAGGCCCTCATCGAGGCGGTGCCCGGGCTCGTCGTCGACCTGCGGCTGCTCGACGTCGCCAGCGCCGCGGAGGCCTGCCGGCAGGCGATGGAGGTCGGCGCGGCCGTGGTCGTCGGCGGCCCGCTGCCCGTCGACGCCGCCGGCCACCGGCTCGGCCGACCGGACCTGCTGGTCCGCGGCGCCGACCGCCCCGACGGCCGGCCCACCTACCACCCCGGGGTCGTCAAGGCCCACAAGGTGCTGCTCCCCGCCAAGCGCCGCCCGGTCGAGGAGCCCGCGCCCTCCGCCGAGGCCGACCCGACCCCGTCAGACCCCGTCCTGAGCCCGTCGGACCCCGTCCTGAGCCCGTCGGACCCCGTCCTGAGCCCGTCGAAGGAGGAGCCGCCGGTGCCCGCCGTCCGCTGGTCGCCGCTGGAGGCGCCGCGACCGCTCGACCTGCAGGTGTGGGACGGCGTCGGCCCCCGGCTGGGCAGCCGCGAGGGCGACTTCCTGCAGCTGGCGCACTACCACCGGATGCTGGAGGCCGCCGGCTTCGCCGCCGCCGAGCCGCTGGGGGCGGTGCTCGCCACCGACACCGTGCGCGAGCGCCCCGCGCACGACGGCGCTCTGCCCGACGGCCCTGCGCACGACAGCCCTGGGCACCACGAGGGCGCCGTGCTCGCCTGGGTCGACCTGTCCGCGCCGGTCGTGCGCACCTTCTCGCGCAGCGCGGCGTCCGGCTGGCGGCTGCGCAGCCTGCTGGAGCGCTACGACCACGAGCAGGGCCTGCGCGTCGACGTCGCCCGGGCCGCCGCCGCCCGGACGGGTGACCCGGCGAGCGACCCGGAGCCCCTGGTGCGACCGGTGGTCCAGCGCGAGTGCCAGACCTGCACGTGGTGGCCGCACTGCCGCACCGAGCTGGCCGACGACGAGGTGAGCCTGCGGATCGACAAGGGCGCGCTCGACGTGCGCGAGGTGCTCGCGCTCCGCCGCCGCGGCATCGGCACCGTGGCCGAGCTGGCGTCGGCCGACCTCGACGCCCTGCTGCCCGGCTACCTGCCCGAGGTGAGCCACCGCACCGGGCCCGAGAAGCGCCTGCGGGTGGCGTCGCGGCGGGCCCGGATGCTCACCGACGGGGTGTCCTTCGACCGGGAGACGACCGGGCCGATCGCCGTGCCGGCGGCCGCGCTGGAGGTCGACCTCGACATCGAGAGCGCGGCGGACGGCCGGATCTACCTGTGGGGCTTCCTGCTGCACGACACGGCGTCGGCGGACCCGCCGCGCTACGTCGCGTTCAGCCGCTTCACCGCGCTCGACGACGCCGCCGAGGCCGCGCTCGCCGAGGAGGCCTTCGGCTGGCTCCGCGGTCTGGTCGAGGGTCCGCGGAGCGTCGCCGTCTACCACTACAGCGCCTACGAGCCGACGGCCGTCCGCACCCTCGCCGCCCGTGAGCCGGGCCACGCGTCCCTGGACTGGGCCGCCGGGTGGGCCGGCCGGTTCGTCGACCTCTACGACGTCGTCAAGGCCCACTTCTTCGGCGCCGGCGGGCTGGGCCTCAAGCCGATCGCCCAGCACGCGGGCTTCCGCTGGCGCGACGAGGACCCGGGCGGGCTCAACTCCCAGGCCTGGTTCGCCGACGCCGTCGACGGGCCCGACGAGGCCGCCCGCGAGCGGGCCCGCACCCGGGTGCTGGAGTACAACGAGGACGACGTGCGCGCCACCGCCGTGCTCAGAGCGTGGCTGCGATCGCGCTGACGGCGGTGCTCAGCGTCCGGCGCTGGCCGCGGTCGACGACGGCCTCCACCAGCTCGACGCCCACCGGCGGCTCCTCGAGGACCTCGGCCAGCTGGTCGGTGGTCCGCACCCGCTGGTAGCGGGCGCCCGAGACCGCGGCGAGCGCCTCGAAGGACGCGCCGTGCGGGGTGCCGAAGACCCGCTCGAAGGCGGCCTGGTGCTCGGGGCGGCCCTGCTCGAGGGTGGCGAAGATGCTGCCGCCGTCGTCGTTGGCGACCACCAGCCGCAGGTCCGGCCGGGGCTCGGACGGGCCGATGACCAGCCCGCCGGCGTCGTGCAGCAGGGTGAGGTCGCCCAGCAGGGCGTGCGTCGGGCGGCTGCGGGTCAGCGCGATCCCGACGGCGGTGGACACCGTCCCGTCGATGCCCGCCAGCCCGCGGTTCGCGAAGACCTCCGCGGGGTCGGCCAGCACCGGGGCGAGGTCGAGGTCGCGGACCGGGTTGGACGAGCCGACCACCAGCGCGTCCGCGCCGCCGAGCGCGGCCCACAGCGCGGCGGCCAGCGCCGGCCCGGTGAGCACGGTCTGCGCGGCCAGCAGCTCCGCCAGCGCCTCCCGCGCGCGGACGTCGGCCTCCTGCCAGGCCGGCAGCCAGTCACCCGCCGCCGCGGGCTCGAACGCCACCGCGTCGACGACGGCGGACGCGGTCCGGCCGGGGTCGGGCCAGTCGGCGTGGGCGGAGACGACGACCAGCTCGACGTCGGTGCGCGCGAGCAGCCGGCTGACGGGGCGGGACAGGGTCGGGCGGCCCAGGACCACGACCCGCTCGACGTCCTCGGCCAGCGAGGACGCCAGCAGCAGCCGGTAGGTGCCCAGCGCCGCGGGGCCGCGGCGGGCGTTGCTGGAGGGCTCGGCGAGCAGCGGGACCCCGGCCGCGGCGGCCAGCTCCGCGGCGGCCCGGCCGGCGGCCGGGGGGAGGTCGCCGGCGACGAGGACGGTCTGCGGCCCGGCGGGCAGCACGACCGGCTCGGCGCCGCGCGCGGCGCTGACGAGCACCTCGGGTCCGGTCGGCAGCGGGGCGGCCGGACCGGGGACCAGCGGCTCGGTGAGGGCGACGTCGAGGTGCACCGGGCCCGGCTGGCGGGTCCGGGCGCCCGTGGCCGCGCTCAGCAGCCGGCCCAGCTCGAAGCGCCAGCCGGCGACGTCGCCCCCCTCGGGCCCGACCGGGGCGTCGGAGACGGCGGCGAAGGCCCGGACGTGCCGGCCGAACAGGTGGGTCTGGTCGGTGGTCTGGTTGGCCCCGGTGTGGGTCATCGCCGGCGGCCGGTCGGCGGTCAGCAGCACCAGGGGCAGGTGCGCGTGGAAGGCCTCGAGGACGGCGGGGTGCAGGTTGGCCACCGCGGTGCCGGAGGTGGTGACGACGGCGACGGGCAGCCCGGAGCCCTTGGCCAGGCCGAGGGCGAGGAAGCCGGCGCTGCGCTCGTCGATCCGGACGTGCAGGGTGAGCAGCCCGATCCGGTCGGCCTCGAACAGCTCGTAGGCCAGCGGGGCGCTGCGCGAGCCGGGCGCCAGCACGACGTCGCGGACCCCGGCGCCCAGCAGCCCCTCGACCAGCGCCCGGGCCAGCCGGGTGGCCTCAGCCACGACCGGCTCCGGCGGCGGCCCGCGCTCGCGTCTGCACGAGCCGAGCCTGCCAGAACGCCCCGACGGCGTCGGGCGCGCGGTGCCGCTCCAGGGCCTCGGGCGCGACGTCGAGCGCGCCGACGGGCAGCACCCCGTCCACCGCGACGAGCGGCGCGGCGACGAGGTCGTCGGCCAGCAGCCGGACGGTGTTGAGCCCGCAGGCGAAGGGCAGCTCCGGCAGCGCGGCGGCCAGCGCCAGGCCGGCCCGGATGCCGACGGAGGTCTCCAGCGCGCTGGAGACGACGACGGGCAGGCCGATCCGCTCGGCGATCTCCAGGCACGCGCGCACCCCGCCCAGCGGCTGGACCTTGAGCACGGCCACGTCGGCGGCCTCCAGCGCCCGCACCCGGTACGGGTCGGCGGCGCGGCGGATCGACTCGTCCGCCGCCACCAGCACGTCGGTGCCGGAGCGGGCCAGCCGGCGCCGCAGGTCGGCCAGCTCCTCGACCGAGGCGCAGGGCTGCTCGGCGTACTCCAGCCCGAACGGCGCCAGGGCCGCCAGGGCGCGCCCGGCCTCGTCGACGGACCAGCCGCCGTTGGCGTCGACCCGGACCCGTCCGTCCGGGCCGAGGGCGTCGCGGACCGCCTCGACCCGGGCCACGTCGTCGGCCAGGGTCTGGCCCCGCTCGGCCACCTTGACCTTGGCGGTGCGGCAGCCGGCCTCGGTCGCCAGCCGGTGGGCGTGCTCGGGCCCCACGGCGGGGACGGTGCTGTTGACCTCGACCCGGTCGCGGCGCGGCGCCGGCCAGCCCTGCTCGGCGGCCTCGTCGGCGGCCCGGAGCCAGGGCACCAGCTCGTCGCCGTCGTAGTCCAGGAACGGGCTCCACTCGGCCCAGCCGGCGGGGCCGCGCCAGACCAGACCCTGCCGCTCGAGGATGCCGCGGAAGCGGGTGCGCAGCGGCAGCGCGTACGCGGTGGGGACGGTCACCGGCCCAGTCTCGCGCACCTCCGCGCACCGGCAGCGCCTAGCCTGGCGGGCGTGCAGCACGAGGGCAGCGCTCCCCCGGGGCGCCCGGACGCCGGGCTCCGGCTGGTCGACGCGGCGGACCTGCCAGCCGCGCTCGCCGAGGCCCTGGCCGGGGGGCCCGCGGTCGCCCCCCTGCCACCCGCCCCGCTGGAGCGGCAGCAGGCGCTGGCCATGCTGACGCCCGACGAGCCCCTGGAGCCCGGCACCGCCGTCGTCGTCTCCACCTCGGGCTCCACGGGCCGACCCAAAGGCGTGCTGCTGTCCGCCGACGCCGTCGCCGCCTCGGTCCGGGCCACCCACGAGCGCCTCGGCGGTCCGGGCGACTGGGTGCTCGCCCTGCCCGCGCACTACGTGGCCGGGCTGATGGTGCTGGCCCGCGCCGCCCTCGGCGGCACCCGCGCGCTCCGCGCGGCCCCGGACCTGGCCGACCTGCCCGCGGTCGCGTCCGCGACGGAGGGCCGGCGCTACCTGTCCCTGGTGCCCACGCAGCTGGCCCGGGCCCTCCCGCAGCCCCCGCTGGCCCGGGCCCTGGCCGCCTTCGACGCCGTGCTCGTCGGCGGCGGCCCGCTGCCGCCGGCGCTGGCGGCCGCGGCGGCCGCGGCCGGCATCCGGGTCGTCACCACCTACGGGATGAGCGAGACCTGCGGCGGCTGCGTCTACGACGGCGTCCCGCTGGACGGGGTGGACGTCGCCCTGGCCGACGACGGCCGGGTCGCCCTGGGCGGGGCCGTCCTGTTCTCGGGCTACCGGGGCCGGCCCGACCTGAGCGCGGAGGCGCTGGTCGACGGCCGGCTGCGGACCGCCGACCGCGCGCGCTGGGAGGACGGCCGGCTGGTGGTGCTGGGCCGGGTGGACGACGTCGTGGTCAGCGGCGGGGTGAACGTCGACCTCGCCGAGGTCGAGCGCCGGCTGCGCACCTGGCCCGGGCTGGCCGGGGACGACGTCGCCGTCGTCGGGGTGCCCGACCCCGAGTGGGGCACCGCCGTCGTCGCCGTCGTCGAGCGGGCGGGGTGGTCCGACGCCGACACCGCCGCCGTCCGCGCGCACCTGCGGGCCGGGCTGCCGGCCTACGCAACGCCCCGCCGGGTCCTCGGACGGGACCGGCTGCCCCGCACCAGCAGTGGGAAGATCGACCGGCTCCGGCTCGTCGCCGGGCTGAGCACCCCCGGCGCGCCCGGGACCCCGACGACAGGAGACGCGTGACCACCGAGACCGCCCGCCCGACCCCCGGCCAGTGGCTGGAGGGCGCGCGGCCGCGCACGCTGCCCGCCGCGGCGGCACCCGTGGTCGCCGCCAGCGGGCTGGCCGCGTTCGACGGCGGGCTCTCCCCCGTCCGCGCCCTGCTCGCCCTCGTGGTGGCGCTGGCCCTGCAGGTGGGCGTCAACTACGCGAACGACTACTCCGACGGCATCCGCGGCACCGACGCCGTCCGGGTCGGGCCGCTGCGGCTGGTGGGCTCCGGCGTCGCGGAGCCGGGGGCGGTCAAGCGCGCGGCCTTCGCCTGCTTCGGGCTGGCGGGCCTGGCCGGCCTGGCCCTGGTGGTGCTGACCGGTCAGTGGTGGCTGCTGGCCGTCGGCGTCGCCTGCGTCGTCGCCGCCTGGTACTACACCGGCGGGAAGCGGCCCTACGGCTACCGCGGGCTCGGCGAGGTGTTCGTCTTCGTCTTCTTCGGCCTGGTCGCGGTCTGCGGCACCTACTACGTGCAGGCCGGCCGGGTCAGCGTCGCGGCCCTGCTGACCGGGGTCTGGGTGGGCGCGCTGGCCTGCGCGCTGCTGGTGGCCAACAACCTCCGTGACCTCGACGGCGACCGCGCCGTCGGGAAGGCGACGCTGGCCACCCGGCTCGGGGACCGCGGCACCCGGATCTTCTACGTCAGCCTGGTCCGGGGCGCCGCCCTGGTCGTCGTCGTCGTGGCCCTGCTCACCACCAGCTGGGCGCTGCTCGGGCTCGCCGGGCTGGTCGTCGCCGTGCCCGCCTCGCGCCGGGTGCTCGAGGGCGCCGTCGGCCGTGACCTCGTCCCCGTCCTCAAGGCCACGGGGCTGGCCGAGCTCGTCGCCGCCGTCGCCTTCGCCCTGGGCCTGGCCCTCGTCGCCGCCGGGGTCCTCTAGCGCCGAGTTGTCAGAACCGAGGTCGGCCGGGGCCGACCTGACGTCTGACAGCTCGGCGCTCCGCCCGGCCTCAGCCGGTCCAGACGCCGGTGGCCAGCAGCTCGTCGAGCACGGCCCGGTGCGGGGCGAGGTCCCAGCCGCGCTCGGCCACCCACGCGTCGTCGTAGTAGCTGCGGGCGTAGCGCCGGCCGTCGTCGCACAGCAGGGTGACGACGCTGCCGCGCACCCCGGCGGCGCGCATCTCGGCGGCCAGCTGCAGCGCGCCCCACATGTTCGTCCCGGTCGAGCCGCCCGCCCAGCGGTCCAGCTTCTCCGTCGTCCAGCGCATGGCGGCCACGGAGGCCGCGTCGGGCACCGCGACCATCCGGTCGACCACCTGCGGGACGAAGCTGGGCTCCACCCGGGGGCGGCCGATGCCCTCGATCTTCGAGCCCGCGGCGGTGACGCCGGAGTCGCCCGTGGTCCACGAGGCGTGGAAGGCCGAGCCCTCGGGGTCGACGACGCAGAGCCGGGTGTGGAGCTTCTTGAGCCGCAGGTAGCGCCCGATCGTGGCGCTGGTGCCGCCGGTGCCCGCCCCGACGACCACCCACGTCGGCAGCGGATGGGGCTCGCGGCTCAGCTGGGCGAACATCGACTCGGCGATGTTGTTGTTGCCGCGCCAGTCGGTGGCCCGCTCGGCGTAGGTGAACTGGTCGAGGAAGTAGCCGCCGCAGCTCTCGGCCAGCTGCTCGGCGACGGCGTAGATCTGGCCCGGGTCGTCGACGAGGTGGCAGCGGCCGCCGTAGAACTCGATGAGCGCGCACTTCTCCTTCACCGTCGAGGCGGGCATGACGGCGACGAAGTCCAGCCCGAGCAGCCGGGCGAAGTAGGCCTCGCTGACCGCCGTCGAGCCCGACGACGCCTCGACCAGCGGGGTCCCCTCGGTGATCCAGCCGTTGCACAGCCCGTAGAGCACCAGCGAGCGGGCCAGCCGGTGCTTGAGGCTGCCGGTCGGGTGCACCGACTCGTCCTTGAGGTAGAGGTCGACGCCCCACGCCGGGGGCAGCGGGAAGACGTGCAGGTGGGTGTCGGCGCTGCGGTTCGCGTCCGCCTCGACCTGGTCGATGGCCCAGGTGGACCAGGACCGGTCCCCGCCCGGGGCTGCTGGCGCGCTCATGGGAGCACGCTACCCAGCCGCCCGTGCCAGGCTGGCGTCGTGGAGTTCGCGTTCGAGGCCGTGCTGTTCCTCTGGGAGTCGCGCACCGACGCCGAGGTGGCCCTGGTCAGCGTGCCGGTGGAGGCCTCCGAGGAGATCCGCGACCTCGTGGGCGGCGGGCCGCCCCGGGGTTTCGGCGCCGTCCGCGTCGAGGTGCAGGTGGGGCTCAGCCGCTGGCGGACGTCGGTCTTCCCCGACGCCGGCCGCGGGGCCTACGTGCTGCCGGTGAAGCGGGCGGTGCGCCGGGCCCAGGCCTGGGAGCTGGGCGGCACCGCGACCGTCCACCTGCGGGTGCTGGAGCCCGACGTCTGACCGGGGGCCTCAGATGACGGGCGGGTGCCCGGCCAGCAGCATCCGGCCGACCGTGCTCCAGCTCATCGGGCGCCGCCGCCCGCCCGGCTCGGTCAGGCCCAGCCAGTAGCCGCGCAGGGTCTCGGCGACCGCGACCCGTGACCGCAGCCGCGCCCCGCCGACGAGCACCCAGGACAGCACGTAGAGCACGCCGACCGGCAGCGGCAGGTTGCGGCGGGCGAGCCAGACGCGGTTGCGGGCCTGGTAGCGGTAGAACTCCGCGTGCCGCGTGGGCTGGATCGCCGGGTGGTGGACCTCGATCTCGCCGTCGTAGCGGACGTGGAAGCCGGCGTCCCACACCCGCCAGGCCAGCTCGACGCCCTCGTGGGCGTACCAGAACCGCTCGGGCCAGCCGTTGGCGTAGTCGAACGCCTCGCGGCGGATGGCCACCGCGCCCTCCCACACCGACATGGCGGGGCTGCTGCGGCCCGGGTCGCCCACCCGCAGCCGCGGCGTCCAGCGGCGCGGGGCGGGACGGCCCTCGGGGTCGACGACCCGCGGCTGGACCAGGCCCAGCTCGGGGTCGGCGGCGAACTGCGCGGCCATGGTGGCCAGCACCCGCTCGTGCGGCAGCCGGGCGTCGTCGTCGAGGAAGAACAGCAGGTCGCCCTCGACCAGCGGCACCCCGGCGTTGCGGCCGGCGGGGATGCCGAGGTTCTCCGGCAGCCGGTGGGCCCGGACGCCGTCGGGCAGCCCGACGGGCTGCCAGCCGTTGCCGACCACGACCACGTCGAGCTCGACGTCGACCTGGCCCAGCAGGGAGGTCAGGGCCCGCTCGAAGTCGGCGGGCCGGTTCCCCATGGTCAGCACGACGGCGCCGATCCGGGGCCGCTCGTCCGCCGCGCCGGGTCCTGCGGGGGTGCTCACCGCAGCCGCGCCGATCCGAGCACGGCCGCGAGGTGCCCGACGACGGTGACCACCGCCGCGGCGACCAGGCCGGCCAGCAGCACCCGGGTGGCCACGCCGTCGGCGACCAGGTCGACCAGCGCGGCGGCCAGCACCAGCAGCGAGAGCTCGACGGAGTGGAAGACGCGGTGGAACGGCACGAACCGCGCGACCTGCCGGGCCCGGCGCAGCAGGCCCCGGCTGGGCACCCGCACCTCCTCGGCGTCGCGCATCTGCGTCATCCCCGCGTAGTGCCGGGCCACGTGCACGAGGTCGTTCTCCACCTTGTTGAGCGCGACGAGCAGGCCGAGCAGCAGGCCGGCGCTGATCCACGGCCCGCTGACCCGCAGCTCGCCGGTGGCCCGGACGCCCAGGGCGACGGCGATGCCGCACTCCGCGACGTAGTGGCCCACCCGGTCGAGGTAGACCCCGAGCGGGGACGAGGTCGCGCGCCAGCGGGCGACCTCGCCGTCGCTGCAGTCGAGCAGCATCTGCAGCTGGACGAGCACCACGACCAGGACCGCCCCGAGCAGGGTGGGCCAGCCGGTGGCGACGGCGGCCAGCGCGGCGCTGAGGATCATCAGCCAGGTCACGCCGTTGGCGGTGAGGCCGGCCCGCAGCAGCAGCCGGGTGAGGTACGGCGAGATGTCGCGGAGGTAGGCGTGGGCGACCCAGTGCTCGGCGCCGGCCCGGGTGCGCACGCTCGGCGGCTGGGTCACCTCGCGCAGCTGCGCGATCGTCGGGTCGGCGGGCCGCGCCGACGCGGTGGCGGGGTCGCTCACCGCCTGGTCACCCGGAGTTCATCCAGGGTTCGGGCGGCAGGCATGGCGACCACCCTAGCGGCGACGGCGACGGCGGCCGGGCGCCCGCGCCGGGCCCGGTTGTCCCGCTCGGCACCGCGACGCATACTCGACCCATGGGGCGGTACCTGCCGATCATCATCGTGGCCCTGCTGATGATCTACTGCGTGGTCGAGGTGGCGCAGGCGCCGCCGCTCGCCGTCCGCCGGATGCCCCGCTGGCTGTGGGCCGTGGCCATCATCTGCGTGCCGCTCGTCGGCGCCGTCGCGTGGCTGCTGCTCGGCCGGCCCAACGCCGAGAGCCTCGGCACCAGCCGCCCCCGTCCCCGCCCCCAGGCCCCGGACGACGACATCGACTTCCTCCGCGGCCTCTAGCCCCGCACGTCAGCCCGGCTCTCCCGCGCACTCAGCCCCGACCGGTGGGCAGCGCGTAGCAGGCCTCGACGGCCGCGTGGAACCGGGCGGTCGAGGCCCGGCCGGCGGTGTCGCCGAAGTAGTGCCGCGTCAGGTCCCCCAGCACGGCCGGGTCCTGGTCGTCCAGCCGCCCGAGGACCTGCCCGGCGTCGGCGCCGGCCAGCAGCGGCAGCCGGTCCAGCAGCGCCGACGGCGGCCGCAGCGCCGAGCGCGCCGGCTCGGTCACCACGAGCGGCTTGCCGGTGGCCACCCAGTCGTAGGCCACCGCCGAGACGTCGGTGACGCAGGCGTCGGCGAAGGTCCACTGCCAGCCGTAGGGGCCGCGGTCGACGAGGTGGTCCTCCCCCGCCCGGGCCAGCAGCTCGCGGACACGACGGTCGGCGGCGGCGTGCGCCGCGGAGGCGACGCCGGTGCGCGGGTGCGGCCGGTAGAGGACGCGGACGTCGCCGGCGGCCAGCAGCGCCTCGACCAGGGCGACGCCGTGGCTGGCCAGCGAGCCGTAGGCGATGCTGGGCCGGTCGCCCTCCCAGGTGGGGGCGTAGAGCACCCGCCGGCGGCCGTCGACGGGCCAGTCGGGGGCGCCCGGGTAGGCGTGGTCCAGCTGCGGCCGGCCGACCTGGACGGTGCGGGTCGCCGGGTCGAAGCCGCGCAGGGCCGCCCCCAGCCGCTCGCTGCCGGCCGGCCCGCCGACGAAGGTGAGGTCGTAGGCCTTGTGCTGGTTGGAGACGCTGGAGGCCTTGTCGCTCTCCCCGTGCCCCAGCTGGACGTGCACGGGCGCGGCGAAGCGCAGCATCCGGAAGTTGGCCTCGACCTGGTTGAGGTAGAGCACCACCCGGACGTCCCGCTCGGCCACCAGCGTCTCCAGCGCCGCGCTCCCGCGGGCCAGCGTCACCGGCAGCCGGCTGCCCGCCAGCACGGCCTCGCCCGTGTCGGCGCGGTCGACGACGACGAGCACCGGCCGCTGCGAGGCCAGCTCCTCCAGCGGCCGGCGCCACTGCTCGAACTGGTAGAGGTTCTCGGGGCCGGTGGCGAAGAAGACCACCACCGCCCCGTTGGGCAGCATCGCCCGCTCGGCGGCCTGCCGGGCGAAGCGGGGCGCGTTGACCTCGTTGGCCGCCCGGGCCGCCGCCGCCCGGGCCAGCCGGGCGGCGCGCCGGACCGGGCGCGCCAGGACCGCGGGCGCCGAGGGGGGCGGACGCATCCTCAGGCCGGCGTCGGGTCCGACTTCTCGGCCGGCTCCGGCGGCAGCGCCTGGGCGTCGCCCGCGTCGAGCGCGGTCTCGCTGCGGTCGAGGCTCCACTCCGTGTGGAAGGAGCCCGGCTTGTCGACGCGGCGGTAGGTGTGCGCCCCGAAGAAGTCGCGCTGGGCCTGGATCAGCGCCGCCGGCAGCCGGTCGGCGCGGATGCCGTCGTAGTAGGCCAGCGAGGAGGAGAAGGCCGGCGTCGGGATCCCGTTCTGCGCCGACAGCGAGACCACCCGGCGCCACGCGGCCAGCGAGCTGCCCACCGCGTCGGCGAAGTAGTCGTCGGCCAGCAGCAGGGGCAGGTCGGCGTCGCGCTCGTAGGCCTCGGTGATCCGGTTGAGGAAGCGGGCCCGGATGATGCAGCCGCCCCGCCAGATGCGGGCCATCGCGCCGCGGTCGACGTCCCAGCCGTACTCCTCGCTGGCCGCGGCGATCTGGTCGAAGCCCTGGGAGTAGGCCACCACCTTGGACGCGTACAGGGCCTGCCGGACGTCCTCGACGAAGGCGTCGCGGTCGGGCACGTCCCAGTCCGCGGTGTGCGCGGCGAGCTTGCCCCGCGCGGCCTCGCGCTGCGGCAGCGAGCCCGACAGCGCGCGGGCGAAGGTCGCCTCGGCGATGCCGGTGATCGGCACCCCGAGGTCGAGGGCGTTCTGCACCGTCCAGCGGCCGGTGCCCTTCTGCTCGGCCTGGTCCAGGATCAGGTCGACGAAGGCCTGCCCGCTCTCGGCGTCGGTGTGGGCCAGCACGTCGGCGGTGATCTCGATGAGGAAGCTCTCGAGGTCGCCCTCGTTCCAGGTGCGGAAGATCGCCGCGATCTCGGCGGCGCTGGCGCCCGTGCCCTGCTTGATGAGGTCGTAGGCCTCGGCGATCAGCTGCATGTCGGCGTACTCGATGCCGTTGTGCACCATCTTGACGAAGTGGCCGGCGCCGTCGGGGCCGACGTAGGTGCAGCACGGCTCGCCGTCGACCTTGGCGGAGATGTCCTCCAGCAGCGGGCCCAGCGACTCGTACGACTTCCGCGACCCGCCCGGCATGATCGAGGGGCCCTTGAGCGCGCCCTCCTCACCGCCCGAGACGCCGGTGCCGACGAAGTGCAGACCGTGCTCCTTGAGCTGGGCCTCGCGCCGGATGGTGTCCGGGAAGTGCGCGTTCCCCGCGTCGATGACGATGTCTTCGGTCTCCAGGAGCGGGATCAGCTCCTCGATCACCGCGTCGGTCGCCGGCCCGGCCTTGACCATGATGATGACCCGCCGCGGCCGCTCGAGGGAGGCGACGAAGTCGGCCATCGTCTCCGACGCGATGAAGGTGCCCTCGTGGCCGGCCTCGGCCAGCAGCGACTCGGCCTTGGCGTAGGTGCGGTTGTGGATGGCGACCCGGTGGCCGTGCCGAGCGAAGTTCCTCGCCAGGTTGCGACCCATCACGGCGAGGCCGGTCACACCGATCTGGGCGAGCTCAGGCATGCGGGGACTCCTCGGGGGCTGTGAGACGATCGGAGCGCGAACGGGGGTCGCGCGGCCTCAGCGTAACCACACCGCCGCGGGGGCAAGCAGTGGCTACAGTCGCAGTCTCACCACCTGAAGCCGGAGGAACGCCATGCTCCAGCCGCTGGGCATCAGCGCCGAGGCGGAGGCCGTCTACCTCGTCCTCGCGCCGATCGGCAACGCCACCAGCGCAGAGCTGTCCGAGCTCAGCTCGGTCCCCTCCGACGAGCTCGAGCGCCGCCTCGACGAGCTGCGGAAGCTGGGGCTGGCCACCGAGGTCTCGCGCGGCACCTGGCGCTCGCTCCCGCTGCCCGACGTCGCCAACGCGCTCAAGGCCCAGCGGCTCTCGGAGCTGGAGATGGCGAGCCTGGCGGCGGAGTCGCTGCACAGCCACCTGCTGGCGGCCACCCAGAACCAGAGCGACGACATCCGGATCATCGTCGGCCGCGAGGCCATGTCGGCCATCAACAAGGAGCTCTGCTCGAAGGCGCAGAAAGAGATCTGCATGTTCGACAAGCCGCCCTACGTCGACGAGCGGGAGGCGGACGAGGAGCTCCTCGAGGAGGACGCCGAGGAGTGGAAGGCGCTGGACCGCGGCACCCAGCTGCGCTGCGTCTACCACCCGGGCTTCGACGCCGACCGGCTCAAGGAGCTCACCCTCTTCGCCGCGAAGGGCGAGAAGTCGCGGACCGCGCCCGTGCCGATGAAGCTGGTCATCGTCGACGCGTCGGTCGCACTCATCCCCTCCATGCGGTCCTACCTGCCGGGTCACGAGCTGCGGATGTCCATCGTGCGGCACCCGCTGCTGGTCGAGGCGCTCCAGTGGCTGTTCGAGGCGGTCTGGGACACCGCCGTCCCGATCGTCGCCTCGACCTACACCGAGAACGACCCCCGGCGCCAGATGCTGCTCTCGTTGCTGATGACCGGCTCGACCGACCAGGCCATCGCCAGCAACCTCGGGATCAACGTCCGGTCGGTCCGGCGCTGGATCTCCGAGCTGATGGACGAGCTCGGCGTCACCACCCGGCTGCAGCTCGGGGCGGCGATGGTCCGGGCCGAGTACATCCGGACCCAGACTTCCGGCATGATGGGCGCCACGGCCTCTTCGCGCCCCTAGCACGCAGCAGCGCCCGCACCCCCGGTGGGGTGCGGGCGCTGCTGGTCGGGCGTGGCGACCGGTCTCGCTGCGGGGAACAGCGGGCCGGGCGACGGGGTCGTGCTGTGGCTCGTCGCTAGCCGTTTTCCGGGACTGTCAGGGTTCCGGCCTCCCGAAGGATGCCGCGTTGGCCCTGACCTGCCCGTTCCCCGACCGGTGCGCCGGCGACGGGTCGCCCGCGCCCGGTGCCGGGAGCCGGCCTCAGATGCCGCGGCCGTCGAGCGTCGAGAACGAGCCCTTGATGCCGCGGCCGGCGTCGTCGGACGAGACGGAGGCGACGGTGCCGCCGACGAGGAGCACGGAGACGACGGCAGCGGTGACGCCGGCGACGAGCTTGCGAGCGGTACGAGAAGTGCGCATGGGGGAATTCCTTCCGATTTTGTCCAGCCATCGGGGGGGAGGGTTAATGATGGCGGGAACCCTGACGTTTCGAGAAGAAATCTATGCACCCGGGGCATTGGTCGTCACTACCCAGACGTGGCCACTACCGGACATGTCCTCAAGAGGACATAGCAAAATCGCGTTAGGTGCCCTTTCTGGCCCCTACGCGTGAGATCTCCGATCACCGCACCCGGTCCACCGGCCCCCGTGGTCGTGGAATCGCTCGCCCCTGTGGAGGAGCCGTCACCGTGTGCCGGCCATCTCGACCGGTGGGAGAACCGGGGCGCCTTTCGTCGCGCCCTTTCCCGCCGATCAGCCTTTCCCCATTAGCGGGCGCCGTCAAGGGTGTCGGCCGACGTTTGAGGAATTAGTTGGTCCGCGCGGCGAAATCGCGCACGAACCGCCCGGCGTACCGTGGGTGTCAGCGGTCCCTGCCAGCATCGGCTCCGACGACGAGACCTGGGAGACACCATGACCTGCACCTTCATCCCCCCGTACCTGCTCGACCACCTGGCCACCGCCGCGGCCGACACCCCGGCCGGCGCGTTCGGCCGCTCGACCCTGGTGCTGGACCAGCGGCTGCGCGAGCAGCGCCTCCAGCCGGCCCTGCTCCCCCGGGTCGCCACGGTGCGGGCCGGGGTCGTCGCCGAGCGCCGGGTCGTGCACAGCGCGGGCGGCACCGAGACGCTGCCGGGCACCCCCGTCCGCTCCGACGACGACCCGGCCAGCGGCGACGCCGCCGTCGACGAGGCCTTCGTCTCCTCGGGCCAGGTGTGGGACCTCTTCGCCGAGCTCTTCGACCGCCGCTCGGTCGACGGGCAGGGCAGCACCCTCTCGGTCACCGTGCACTACGGCCAGCGCTACGACAACGCCTTCTGGGACGGCAGCCAGCTGGTGTTCGGCGACGGCGACGGCGAGGTCTTCGAGCGCTTCACCAAGCCCATGGACGTGATGGCGCACGAGTTCACCCACGGGGTCACCCAGTTCAGCGCGAACCTCACCTACCAGGGCCAGTCGGGCGCCCTCAACGAGAGCGTGAGCGACGTCTTCGCCGCCCTGACCAAGCAGCGCGCGCTGGGCCAGGACGCCGGCGCGGCGGACTGGCTGATCGGCGAGGGGCTGTTCCGGCCCGGCATCGCCGCCCGCGCCCTGCGCTCGATGCTGGAGCCCGGCACCGCCTACGACGACCCGCAGCTGGGCCGCGACCCGCAGGTGGGCTCGATGGCCGACTACGTCGAGACCGAGGAGGACAACGGCGGGGTGCACCTCAACTCCGGGATCCCCAACCGCGCGTTCGCCCTGGCCGCGGTGGCCCTCGGCGGTCCCAGCTGGGAGCGCGCCGGACGGGTGTGGTACGACACGCTGACGGGCGGGGCCATCGGCTCCGACGTCGACTTCGTCGGCTTCGCGGAGGCCACCGTCGCCTCGGCAGCCCGGCTCTTCCCCGACGACGCCGACGTCGCGACCCGGGTCCGCGGCGCCTGGGCCGAGGTGGGCGTGCTCACCGCCGCGGAGACCCCCGGGGCCACGCCGCCGGTCCCGGTCGACGCCGCGCCCGCCACCCCGCCGGCTCCCGCGGCCCCTGGCGTCCCGGCGGCGGAGGCCCGGACGGTGGCGGTGCGGCGCAGCGGCGGGTTCGCCGGCGCCGTGCGCGCCGCGGAGCTCGACCTCGACGGCGACCCGCAGGGCCCGGAGGTGCGCCGGCTGCTGCTCGACACCGACCTCACCCGGCTGGCCGGCAGCCGGCCGGCGGCGGACCGCTTCGTCTACACCGTGGCGGTCGGGGAGTGGCAGCTGACGGTGCCCGAGCAGGACCTGACGCCCGAGCTCGACCAGGTGGTCCGGATCGTGCTGGGCGGCTCGGGCCGCCTCGACCTCGGCTGAGCCGGCGGGCCCGCCGGTCGCGCCTCAGCCGACCGGCGGGTCCTCCCACGGCAGCGGGGTGCCGGCGCTGACCGGCTGCACCGGCACCACGACGACGGGCCGGTGCTGCCGGTGCGCCAGCTGGGCCGCGACCGAGCCGCCGAAGAACTCCTTGAGGCCCGAGCGCACGCCGCGGCGGCGGCTGCCGACGACGAGCATCTCGGCGTCGCAGATGTCGGCCAGCCGGGCCAGGGCGTAGGCCCGGTCCCCCGCCAGCTCGCGGAAGGTGACGGGCAGGTCGCCGACCAGCCCGCGGACGTGCTCGGCCAGGGCGGGGTCGAAGTCGCTCTCGGACAGCTCGGGCAGGTCGGGGTCCAGCGGGCGGGAGACGACGGTGCCGTCGGGCCGCTCCTCCACCACGTACCGGCCGACGTCGACGTGGGCGCAGACCAGCTCGGCGGCGAGCGCCCGGGCCAGCCGGACCGCCTGCTCGACGACGACGTCGGCCTGGCCGTGGTTCACGCCGACCAGGATGCGGTGCTGCCCAGGGGTGCGGTCCATGAGTCCTCCTCGCGCCGGCTACCGGTCCTGGGAACGATAGTCCTCGGCGGCCGTCCGCGCCTCCAGGGCGAGCAGGCCCGCCTTGACCGCCAGCCCGCCCACGTAGCCGCCCGGGCTGCCGTCGGACCGCAGCACCCGGTGGCAGGGCACGACGACCGGCACCGGGTTCGTCGCGCACGCCGAGCCGACGGCGCGGACGGCCCGCGGGCTGGCCGTCGCCCGCGCCACCTCGGTGTAGGTCTCGGTCCGCCCGTACGGCAGCACGCGGAGGTGGTCGAGCACCGTCCGGCGGAACCCGCTGCTCAGCCGCAGGTCCAGCGCCACGGCGAAGTCGCGGCGCCGGCCGGCGAAGTACTCGTCGAGCTGGCGCCGGACGCCGTCCAGCCGGGCCGGGGCCCGGAGAACCCGCGGGCTGACCCGCTCGGCCAGCCGCACCAGCACCGCGTCGTGGTCCTCGCGGGCGAAGGCCAGCCGGACCAGCCCCTCGCGGGTGGCGGCCAGCAGCAGGGGGCCGAACGGGGAGTCGGTGGTGGTGTAGCCGACGTCGAGCAGGTCCGCGTCCTCCGCCGCGGCGGCGAGCCGGTGCCGGAGCCGCTCCAGCTGGGCGTCGGCCGAGAGACCTGCCGCGTCGGTGGCGGCCTGTGCGGGGGCGGAGAGCCCGGGGGTGCGGGAGGTCGGGGTGGTCATGGTCGCTCCTGGGGGTCGGTCCGGTCGGGTGACGACGAGCGCCCCTGCGGTGCCGGGGCCCCGGGCGTCGCCCGGCGCAGCGCCGCGATGCCGTCGGCGGCGGCCCGGCGGGCGGCGGCGGCCGTCCCGCCGAGCAGCAGCGCGACCTCGGCGTGCGGCAGGCCCGCGACGTGGTGGTAGGCCACGGCCTGGCGCTGCTTCGGCGGCAGGGCCCGCAGCCGGTCCCACAGCTCGTCCTCCGGCGGCTGCCACACCCCCAGCGCCGAGGGCCCGTCGGGGACCTCCGCCACCGCGGCGGGGCGCCGGCCGGCGGCCCGCAGCACGTCCAGCGCCTTGCGCCGGGCGATCCGGACCAGCCAGGCCTCGACGTTGGCGCCGCCCGGCAGGTCCGGGTAGGCCCGCAGCGCGGACAGGAAGGTCTCCGACCAGGCGTCGTCCGCGTCGGGCGGGGTCAGCACGGAGCGGCAGACCCGCAGCACGGCGGGTCCGTGGCGGGTGACGACGACGTCGAACGGCAGGGTGCTCATCACCGGGTAGACGCCGGCCGGGGCCCGGACGTGAGGTCGCCGGCCCGGTCAGTGCGTGCTGGTCGCGTCCCGCACCTCGCCGACGAGCTCCTCGATGATGTCCTCGAGGAAGAGCACGCCCGTCGTCGCGCCGCCGGCGTCGACGCAGCGGGCCAGGTGCGCGCCCGTGGTCCGCAGGGCCGCCAGCGCGTCCTCGAGGTCGGCGTCGTGCGGGACGGTGGCCAGCCGGCGGATCCGGCCGGCGGGCACCGGCCGGGTGAAGACCTGGTCGCCGCTGAGGTCCAGCACGTCCTTGAGGTGGAGGTAGCCGACCATCCCCCCGGGGCCGCCGACCAGGTAGCGGGAGTAGCCGTGCTCGGCCACCCGGGACTGGACGTCGGCCGGGGTGCAGCCGGGCGGCAGCACGACCAGCGCGGCGACCGGCACCTCGACGTCGGCGACCTTCTTGGCCGTGAACTCGAAGGCCGCGCTGAGCGCGCCGGTCGAGTCCTCCAGGGTCCCCTCGCGGGTGGACTGGGCGACGATGTTGGCCACCTCGTCGAGGGTGTAGGTGCTGGTGGCCTCGTCCTTGGGCTCGACGCCGAACAGCCGGACGACGGCGTTCGCCACGGCGTTCAGCGACCAGATCACCGGCCGGAAGACCCGCGAGAAGAGCACCAGCGGCGGGGCCAGCAGCAGCGCGGCGCGGTCGGGGACCGAGAACGACAGGTTCTTGGGCACCATCTCGCCGAGCACCACGTGCAGGAAGGTGACCAGGGCGAGGGCCACGACGAAGGCGACCACCGAGATCGCCGTCGCCGACAGCGGCGTCAGCCCCAGCGGGACCTCCAGCAGGTGGTGGATCGCCGGCTCGGAGACGTTGAGGATCAGCAGCGAGCAGATCGTGATGCCGAGCTGGCTGGTGGCCAGCATCAGCGTCGCGTGCTCCATCGCCCACAGCGTGGTGCGCGCCGCCCGGCTGCCCGCCTCGGCGCGGGGCTCGACGGAGGACCGGCGGGCGGAGATGACGGCGAACTCGGCGCCGACGAAGAACGCGTTGGCGGCCAGCAGGACGACCAGCCAGACGAGCCCGGGCACGTACTCACCCATGACGGGCCTCCTCGTCGGAGCCGACCGCGGTGGCGCCGGCACGGGCGCGGCGCCCGTCGGCGGGGTCCCCGTCCTCGTCGGCCTCGTCCGGGTCGTCCGCCGGGGCGGGGGTGGGGGTGGGGGTGAAGCTCAGCCGGTCGACCCGGGCCCCGTCGACCCGCTCGACGCGGAGCGTGCCGGCGTCCAGCGCCACCTCGTCGCCCTCGGCGGGCAGCCGGTCCAGCTCGTCGGTGACGAAGCCGCCGACCGTCTCGTACTCGCGGTCGTCGGGCACCCGGATGCCGGTGTCCTCCAGCAGCTCGTCGGGGCGCAGGCCCGCGTCGAAGGTGACGACGTCGCCGTCGCGCTCCAGCGTCGCGCGGCGTCGGTCGTGCTCGTCCTCCAGCTCGCCGACGAGCTCCTCCACCAGGTCCTCCAGGGTCACCAGGCCGGCGGTGCCGCCGTACTCGTCGGCCACGATCGCCATCTGCAGGCCGCCGCGGCGCAGCACGCCCAGCAGGGTGTCGACGTTCATCGACTCCGGCACCCGGACCGGCTCCACGGCCAGCGTCGCCGCGGCGACCCGGGTCCGCTCGTGCACGGGCACCGCGAAGGCCTGCTTGACGTGCACCACGCCGACGACGTCGTCCGCGTCGACCCCCACCACCGGGAAGCGGGACATCCCGCTGCGCCGGGAGAGCTGCACGATCTCCTCGGCGGTGTCGGCCCGGCCGACCTTGGTCATCCGGACCCGCGGCGTCATCACCTCCGACGCGGTGCGGTCGGCGAAGCGCAGCGTGCGGCCGAGCAGCGTGGCGTGGTCGGCGTCCAGCAGCCCCTCGGTGGCGGAGCGGCGGACCAGCGAGCTCAGCTCCTCGGCCGAGCGGGCGCCCGAGAGCTCCTCCTTCGGCTCCACGCCGAGCGCGCGGACCAGGGCGTTGGCCGTGCCGTTGAAGAGCATGATCAGCGGCCGGAAGACGGCGGTGAACAGCGTCTGGAACGGCAGCACCAGCCGGGCGGTGCGCAGCGGCAGGGCCAGCGCGAAGTTCTTGGGCACCAGCTCCCCCACCACCATGGAGAACAGGGTGGCCAGCACCAGGCCGACGACGGTGCCCACCACGGGCACGGCCCCGGCCGGCAGCCCGAGCCCGGTCAGCGGGCCCTCCAGCAGCCGGCTGACCGCGGGCTCGAAGGTGAAGCCGGTCAGCAGCGTGGTCAGCGTGATGCCCAGCTGGGCGCCGGACAGGTGCGTCGAGGTGATGCGCAGGGCGTTGATGGTGGTGGCCAGGCCGGCCTCGCCGTCGCGCTCGCGGGCCTCCAGCTCGAAGCGGTCGAGGTTGACGAGCGCGAACTCGGAGGCGACGAACAGCCCCGTGCCCACGGTCAGGACCAGGCCGACGGCGACCATCAGCCAGTCGAGCAGCATGCGGGGCCTCTCCAGGGGTGGGGCGTCAGCCTAGCGAGTCCTCCGCGAGCCCCCGGTACGCGGCGCTGGGCACCTGGGTGGCCAGCTTGCCGCCGCTGACGTCGACCAGGGTGCCGGTGATGTAGCCGGCGAGGTCGCTGGCCAGGAAGCAGAGCAGGTTGGCCACGTCCTGGGCCTGGCCCCAGCGGCGCAGGCTCAGCGTGTCCAGCTTGGCCGACTGCTCGTCGGCCGGCAGGTCGGCGAAGCCGTTCATCGCCGTCGGGATCATCCCGGGCGCGTAGGAGTTGGCGGTGATGCCCCAGGGCCCCAGCTCGCCGGCGATGGTGCGGGTGAACTGGACGACGGCGGCCTTCGACGCGGCGTAGGCCGAGGAGCCGATGCTGGGCACGATCGCCGCGAAGGAGGCCGCGTTGAGGATCCGGCCGGAGCGCTGGGCCTTCATCACCGGGGCGACGGCGCGGCAGGTGGTGAAGGTGCCGCGGACGTTGACCTCGAAGCAGCGGTCCCAGGCGGCGGCGTCCAGCTCCTCCAGCCTGCCCTCGACGTTGATGCCCGCGTTGTTGACCAGCACGTCGACCCGGCCGAAGCGGGCGACGGCGTCGTCGACCACCCGCTGCACGGCGTCGCCGTCGCGGACGTCGGCCGTCGCGGGCAGCACCGTCGCGCCCTCGGCCTCGAGCCCGGCGACCACCTCCTCGACCTCGGCGGGCACCAGGTCGAGCGCCACCACCCGGGCGCCGTCGCGGGCGAAGGTCTCGGCGATGGTGCGGCCGATCCCCCGGCCGGCGCCGGTGACGAGGACGACGCGGTCCTGCAGGTCGATGAGCACGTGGGGACTCCTGGGGACGGGCCGGCGGGGCCGGCGGCGGTGGCGACGGGGCGGTGCGGGAGAGTGGTCCGCACCCTAGTCCTGCGCCGGTCGGCCGCCGCGGGCAGCGTCGAGAGGACCTCCGTGAGCACTGCTCCCACCCCCTCCGGGAACGGCGAGGGCGCCGTCCGCACCGTCTGGGTGACCGGCGCCGGCAGCGGCGTCGGCCGCGCCGTCGCGGTCTCGGCCGCCCGCGCCGGGGCCCGGGTCGTGCTGACCGGCCGCCGCCCCGACGCCCTGGCCGCGACGGCCGCCCTGGTCCGCGACGTCGGCGGGCAGGCCCTGGAGCTGCCGGCCGACACCAGCCGCGAGGACCAGCTGCAGGCGGCCTGGGAGACCCTGGGCTCGACCTGGGGCGCCCCCACCGACCTCGTGCTGTCCGCCGGGCTCAACCACCCGCGGCGGTACTGGCGCGACCAGACGATGGCCGACTTCCGGGCGATCGTCGACACCAACCTCACCGCCGCCGCGATGGCGGTCGACCTCGCCCTGCCGGGCCTGCGCGCGGCCGGCGGCGGCGTCGTCGTCTTCGTGTCCTCGGTCTCGGGCTGGCAGTTCTCCCCGGACGCCGGGGTCGCCTACAGCGCCAGCAAGACCGCGGTCGGCTCGCTGGCCGCGCACCTCAACGCGCAGGAGAACCGGAACGGGGTCCGCGCCTGCAGCGTCTGCCCCGGCGACATCGACAGCGACTTCCTGAGCCTGCGGCCGGTCGTGCCCGGGGAGGGCGACCGGGTGGCCATGCTGAGCCCGGAGGACGTGGCGCGCACCGTCCAGTTCGTCCTGGACAGCCCGCCGCACGTCTGCGTCGCCGAGCTCGTCGTCACCCCGACCAAGAAGGACCCGGCCACCGCCGGTCGCTAGGCGGGCCGCGGGCGCACCGGGCGCTGTGGTGACCGGGGTCCGTCCCGGCCTAGGGTGACCGCGTGACGGCGACGGCGGGGCGGGCGTAGCGGTGGCGCTGGACCCCGCGGACTGGCTGCTCAGCCAGGAGGAGCGCGGCAACCCGCGCACCACGCTGGACGACGCCCACCCCGACGACACCGCCTGGTCCACGGGGAACCAGGTCCGCCCGCTCGTGCACGGCGCCACCTACTTCGCCGAGCTGGCGGAGAAGATCGCCGCCACCGGCCCCGGCGACCTCGTCTACTTCACCGACTGGCGCGGTGACGCCGACGAGCGGCTGACCGGGGAGGCGGGCAGCGAGGTCGAGACCCTGCTCTCGGCCGCCGACCGACGCGGCGTCGACGTCCGCGGCCTGGTCTGGCGCTCGCACTGGGACGCCCTCTCCTTCTCCGGCGCCGAGAACCGCACCCTGGGCGAGCGGCTGCAGGCCAACGGCGCCGAGGTGCTGCTGGACATGCGGGTGCGGACGGGCGGCTCGCACCACCAGAAGCTGCTGGTCATCCGGTACGCCGCCCGCCCGGCCGACGACGTCGCCTACGTCGGCGGCATCGACCTCTGCCACTCCCGGCGCGACGACGCCGGGCACGCCGGCGACCCGCAGCCGCAGCGGATGGCGGCCGTCTACGGGCCGACGCCCGCCTGGCACGACGCCCAGGCCGCGATCAGCGGACCCGGCGTGCACGACGTCGAGACGGTGTTCCGCGAGCGCTGGCTGGACCCGACACCCCTCAGCCGGCACCCGCTGCAGCGGCTGCGGGACCGGCTCTCCGGCGACGACACCAGCCCCGACCCGCTGCCCGCGCAGGCCCCGCCGCCGCCCCCGGTGCCCGGCGGCACCCACGTCCTGCAGCTGCTGCGCACCTACCCGGACCTGCGGCACGGGCGCGACCACCCGTTCGCCCGGGGTGGTGAGCGCAGCGTCGCCCGCGGCTACAGCAAGGCGCTGGCCCGGACCGACGAGCTGGTCTACGTCGAGGACCAGTACCTGTGGTCGCAGGAGGTGGCGCAGGCGTTCGCCGACGCCCTGCGCCGCAGCCCGCGGCTGCACGTCGTCGCCGTGCTCCCCCAGCGCCCCGACCAGTCCTCCCCGCTCTCCCGGGTCCCCCAGGACCTCGGCCGCCAGGCGGCGGTCCGGCTGATGGAGGAGGCGGGCGGGGACCGGGTCTCCTTCTACGGGCTGGAGAACCACGCCGGGACCCCGGTCTACGTGCACGCCAAGATCTGCGTGATGGACGACTGCTGGGCCACCATCGGCTCGGACAACTTCAACCGCCGCTCCTGGACCCACGACTCCGAGCTGTCCGCGGTCGTCGTCGACACCGAGGGCGGCGACCACTCGGCCTACGCCCGCCGGCTGCGGCTCACCCTGGCCGCCGAGCACCTCGACCGGGCGGTGGACGACGCCCCGGTCGAGCAGGTGATGGCCGACTGCGTCAGCGCCGAGGGCATGGCCACCGCCTTCGCGACCTCCGCGGCCCGGCTGCAGGCCTGGCACGACGGCGGGGAGGCCGGTCCCCGACCGCCCGGCCGGCTCGTCCCGCTGCACGTCCCCCGGGTCGGCCGGCTGACCCGGGCGTGGGCCTGGCCGCTCTACCGGGCGGTGCACGACCCCGACGGCCGGCCCCGCGCCCTGCGCCGCAGCGGCGGGTTCTGACCCTGGTCCGCGGGCGGTCGGCGGCCCTACGCTGAGGCCACCGTCCGGAAGGAGTCCCGTGGCCCTCCGCCTGCTCACCGGGGCGCTCGTCGCCGCGCTGGTCACCGCCGTGATGTTCGCGCTCAAGGCCGCCACGATCGCCCGCGGGGCGGACCCCTTCGACGACCCTCGGGTCAACGCCTTCTTCTTCGCAGGCCTGGTCGCCCTGCTCGTCACCGCCGCGCTGACCGGCGCGGCCCTCGCCCGCCGGCCCGGACGCCGCGGCCGGCTGGTCGCCGCCGGCCTCGGGCTCGTCGTCGGGGCGCTCGGCGGCGCCCTGGTCGCGCTGGCGGCCGGCGCGCTGCTCCCGGCCGGCGGCTCGTGGGTGTGGGGCGAGGTCAACCTCTGGGTCATCGCGCTGCTCGCCCTGGCCGCCGTGCTGGTCCTCCGCGCCCGGGCGGGCCGTCCGGAGCGGACGACCTGACCACCCCTGCATAAGCGTTGACTTATGCAGCGTGTGCTGCTGCACTGGTCCCGTGCACGCGCTCGACGTCCTCGGCGACCCCGTCCGGCGACGCCTGCTCGAGCTGCTGCGCGACGGCGAGCAGGCGGCCGGGGAGCTCGGCGGGCGGGTGGGCGAGGAGTTCGGGATCTCCCAGCCGGCCGTCTCCCAGCACCTCCGGGTGCTGCGGGAGGCGGGCCTGGCCCGCGTCCGCGCGGTCGGGAACCGCCGGCTCTACGTCCTGGAGCCGGCCCCCCTGCAGGAGGTCGACGCGTGGCTGGAGCCCTACCGGGCGCACTGGGCGCACCGCCTGGACGCCCTCGACACCGAGATCCGGCGAGGACGCCGGGACAGGAGCACCCCGTGAACCAGACCCGCACCACCCCGGCCACCGGCCACCCGCTCGGCCGCCTCGGCGCCGTCGTCCGCGAGGGCGGCGCGGTGCTGCTGCGCTTCGAGCGGCTCTACGACGCCCCGGCCGCCGACGTCTGGTCGGCCCTCACCGACCCCGGGCGGACGGCGCGCTGGATCGGCTCCTGGACCGGGGACCCGGCCAGCGGGTCGGTGCTGCTGTCGATGACGGCCGAGGAGGGCGCCCCGGGCGAGCGCGTCCAGGTGGACCGCTGCGAGCCCCCGACCCGCCTCGACGTGACGATGGGCACCGCCGACGGGCCCTGGCCCCTCACCGTGCGGCTCACCGAGGAGGCGGGCCGAACCCGGCTGCTGTTCACCCACCGGCTGGCCGAGCCGTACGACGCGAGCGCCGTCGGCCCGGGCTGGCACTACTACCTGGACCGCCTGGACGCGGCGCTCGAGGGCACGCCCGTGCCCGACGACTTCACCGCCTACCACCCGGCGCTCGCGGAGTCCTACCCCGTGCCCGCGGCCTGACCGCGGGGACCGGCTCAGGCCTTGACGGCCATCACCGGGCGGTGGACGGTGAGCAGGATCCGGCTGGCGGCGCTGCCGAGGATGAGCTTGCCCACCGGCGTCCGGCGGCGCAGCCCGATGACCACGAGCTCGGCGTCGACCTCGTCGGCGATCCGGTCGAGGTCCTCGGCGACGTCCTGGCCGTCGCTGGCCTGGCGGAGCTCCGCCTCGACGTCCAGGGCGTCCAGCTCGGCCAGCAGCGCGGCGACGGCGCCGTCCTGCAGGTAGCGCTCGTCCACCAGGGCGTCCCCGCGGGTGGTGTTCACCACCACCAGCCGGGTCCCACGGAAGCGGGCCTCCTCCACGCCCTTGGCCAGGGCCGCGCGGCCCTCCGGGCTGGGCACGTAGCCCACGACGACGGCACTCATCCCCCGACCTCCTCCTGTCCCCGCACCGCAGGACCTCGTGCGCTCACCGCAGGACCTCCTCCCGACCCCGTCACACCAGGGCCTCCTTGCGCCGGCGGGTCAGCTTCAGCAGCGGCGGCAGGACGACCGCCAGCAGCGCGACCAGCAGCACGACCCGGCTGAACCAGGAGTCCACCAGCGTCGAGAGGTCGCCGTCGCTGATGGCCAGCGCCCGCCGCAGGTTGGTCTCGGCGATGGGGCCGAGGATCAGCCCGATCACCGCCGGCGCCACGGGCCAGCCGAAGCGCCGCATCGCGAAGCCCAGCAGGCCGAGGACCAGCAGGATGACCAGGTCCAGCGGCTGCGCGTTGACCGCGTACGAGCCGAGCGAGGCGAACAGCAGGATGCCGGCGTAGAGGTAGGGCCGCGGGATCTTCAGCAGCTTCACCCAGATGCCGACCAGCGGCAGGTTGAGCACCAGCAGCATGACGTTGCCGATGAACAGCGAGGCGATCAGCGTCCAGACCAGCGCCGACTCCGTCGTCAGCAGCGTCGGGCCCGGCTGGATGCCGTAGCCCTGGAAGGCCGCGAGCAGGATCGCCGCGGTCGCCGAGGTCGGCAGGCCGAGGGTCAGCAGGGGCACCAGCACGCCCGCGGCCGCCGCGTTGTTGGCCGCCTCCGGACCGGCGACGCCCTCGATGGCCCCGCGCCCGAACTCGTCGGGGTGCTTGGTCAGCCGGCGCTCGGTGGCGTAGGAGAGGAACGTCGGGATCTCGGCCCCGCCCGCCGGCAGCGCGCCGAAGGGGAAGCCGAACGCGGTCCCGCGCAGCCACGGCTTCCAGGAGCGCTTGAAGTCCTCCTTCGTCATGAAGGAGCCCTTGGAGCTCATCACCTCCACCGGCCCGTGCCGGAGCCGGGAGGCGACGTGAAGGGCCTCGCCGACGGCGAACAGGGCGACGGCGACGATGACGACGTCAATGCCGTCGGCCAGCTGCGGCAGCCCGAAGGTGAAGCGCTGCTGACCGGTCAGCAGGTCGGTGCCGACCAGGCCGAGGAACAGCCCGACGCAGAGCGAGGCGAGCCCGCGCAGCGGCGAGGAGCCCAGCACGGTGGCCACCGCGAGGAAGGCCAGCAGGGCCAGCGCGAAGTAGTCGGCCGGGCCGATCGAGATGGCCAGCTCCACCACCGTCGGGGCCACCAGGGCCAGCAGCAGGGTCGCGATGGTGCCGGCGACGAACGAGCCGATCGCCGCGGTGCCCAGGGCGGCCGCACCCCGGCCGGCCTTGGCCATCCGGTTGCCCTCGAGCGCCGTCATGATCGAGCTGGACTCACCGGGGGTGTTCAGCAGGATCGACGTCGTCGAGCCGCCGTACATGCCCCCGTAGTAGATGCCGGCGAACATGATGAACGCGGCCGTGGGCTCCAGCACGTAGGTGATGGGCAGCAGCAGGGCGACCGTCATGGCCGGGCCGATGCCGGGCAGCACGCCGACGGCCGTGCCCAGCAGCACCCCGAGCAGGGCGAAGAGCAGGTTGAGCGGGGTCAGGGCCTGGCCGAAGCCGTTGAGCAGCTCGTTGAGCGCCTCCATCAGCCCTCACCGCTCCCGGTCCGGTGCCCGGCGCCGGCGCTCACAGCCACGCCGTCGCGAGCTCGAGCAGGACGCCGCCGGGCAGCACGACGCCCAGGGCCTTGACGAACAGCAGCCAGACGACCACCGAGGTGATGCCGCCGGCCACCAGCGGGCGGACGATGCCGCGGGCGCCCAGGGCCCAGGCGACCACGCCGAACATGGAGGTGACGGCCAGCGGCCAGCCGACGACGTTGATGAGCAGCGCGTGGGCCAGGAAGGCGACGGCGATGATGGCGACCGCCCGCCACGAGGTGGGGGCGTCGGGGTCGATGTCCTCGCCGTCCTCCTCGGGACCGCGGTCGCCGCGCAGGATGCGCAGGGCGAGCACCGCGCCCACCACGACCGTCGCCGCCCCCACGAGGTAGGGGAAGAACCGCGGGCCGACGGTGTTCGAGGAGCCGGGGACGGCGATCCCGCGGGCGTCGAGGAGCAGGTACGCGCCCAGGACGACCAGCAGGACGCTGAGCGCGAGCTCGCCGCGGCGCGGGCCGCGCACGGGCGGGTCGGCGACGACGGGGTCGGCCGCCCGCTCGCTGGCCGGCGGGGCGCTCACGTCAGCCCGATGTCGGACAGGATCGCTTGCACGCGTTTCTCCTCCTCGGTCAGGAAGCCGGCGAACTCCTCCCCGGGCAGGAAGACGTCGTCGAAGCCGTTCTTGGCCAGCACGTCCCTCCACTCGGGGGTGTCGTGCGCCTGGGTGACCAGGTCGGTCAGGGCCGTGCGGGCCTCGGGCGTCAGCCCCGGGTGCGACATCAGCCCGCGCCAGTTGGACAGCACGACGTCGAAGCCGGCCTCGGAGATCGTCGGGACGTCGGGGACCTGGCCGGAGCGCTGCTCGCTGGACACGGCCAGCCCCTTGAGGTCGCCGGACAGCACCTGCGGCCCGTACTCCCCCACCCCGGAGATGCCGGCTGCGACCTTCCCGCCCAGCAGCGCGGCCAGCGACTCGCCGCCGCCGGAGTAGGCGATGTAGTTGATCCGGCGCGGGTCGACCCCGCCCGCCCCGGCCAGCAGCCCGGCCAGGATCTGGTCGGTGCCGCCGGCCGAGCCGCCCGCGACGGGCAGCCCGCGGGTGTCGCCCTTCCAGGCGCCGACGAAGTCCTCGAGGGTGTCGTAGGGCGAGTCCCCCGGGACGACGACGATCTCGGCCTCGCCGACCAGGCGGGCGATCGGCGTGACGTCGGTGAGCTTGACGGCGGACTTGTTGGTCTCGACGGCGCCCACCATGACCAGGCCCATCATCATCAGCAGGGCGTCGTCGGACTCGCGGCTGAGCTGGCCGAGGCCGATGGTCCCGCCGGCCCCCTCGACGTTGAACACCTGCACGTTGCGGGCCAGCCCGGTGGAGCGGATGACCCGCTGCAGCAGCCGGGCCGTGGTGTCCCAGCCGCCGCCGGGGCTGGCCGGAGCCATGATCCGCAGCCGGGAGAGGTCACCGGGCCGGGCGACCGTGCCCGCGCACCCGCTGAGGGCCAGCGCCGGCAGGGCCAGCGCACCGCCCAGCACGCTCCTGCGCGTCAGCGTCATCGTCTCCCCGCCCTTCGACCCCGGTGTCGCCACGGACGCTACACCGCCGCGCTGACGAGGGGGAACACCGACGTCCCCGCACATATGTGCGTCCTGCCGACCGTTCTCCGGCGCGCCCCGGCCGGCCGCCCTACGCTCGACCGCGCTCCCCTCCACCCACGCCCCCCGGCGCCGGTGCGGTCCGGGGACGCGACCCTCGAGGAGTTCTCTGTGCGCTCGCCCCTGCCCGCCCTGACCGCCGCCGCCGTCGGCCTGGTCCTGGCCGCCTCCGCCGTCCTGCCCGCCTCCGCGGCGGCGTCCGGCACCATCGCCGTCCCGGACGACTTCGTCCCCGCCCTGTCCGACACCCGGGCGACCGGCCACTACGAGGTCGTCGGCACCGGGCTCCGGGTCTGGACCACCGGCGCCACCGGCACCGACAAGGTGGCCGAGTACGTGGCCACGTCGACCCCGCTGGCGGACGTCGGCGAGCCGTCGCTCGACTTCACCAACACCGCCGGTGGAGTCCCTGGCTTCCAGCTGGTCGTCGACTTCGACAACGACGGCACCCGCGACGGGATCCTCGTCGGAGAGCCCGTCTACGGACAGGACTGGTGGCTCAACAACGCAGCGAAGACCTTCGTCAAGGCTGGCGCCCCGGTCACCGGAGGCGGCTCCGGCTCCGACTGGCACGGCACCCTCGACCAGTGGCGCACCGCCTTCCCGACGGCCACCGTGCAGGCCTTCGGCTTCTCGCTGGGCAGCGGCGTCAAGGGCGACGGCGTCCTGAATGCGATCAACTTCGCCGGCACCCGCTACACCTTCGCGAAGCCCGTCGTGCTGACGAGCAAGGAGCAGTGCAAGAACGGCGGCTGGGCCACCAGCACCAAGCCGGTCTTCGCCAACCAGGGCGCCTGCGTCAGCTCGTTCGCGACCGCGAAGTAGTCAGCCGGACCGACCGGTCAGCGCCGGTGGTGGCCAGGACGACCACCGGCGCTGACAACCCGGCCGGGCGTGGGGTGACGGCCGGGGTCAGGCCGCGCCGAGCGCGTCGAGCCGCCGGGCCCGGCCCAGCAGCAGGACGCCCACGAGCATCACCGCGCCCGCCAGCAGCAGCGCGTAGGGCCCGCCCAGGTAGCGGGTGACCGCCGCCGCGGCCAGCGCTCCGAGGCCCATCGTCACGATGGCGCCCACCCGGCGCAGCCAGGCCTCGCCGCGGCCCCCGCCGGCCCGGCTGTCGGTCGAGAGGTTGACCATCGTCATGGTCACCACGACCGTCGAGAGGTCGCGGATGCCGACCTGCTTGACCCCGGCCGCCTGCGCGCCCAGCAGCAGCGCCAGCAGCCCGGTGATGACCACCATGACCGGGGTGCCGATCCGGCCCAGCGCCAGCCACGCCGCGCCGAGGGCCAGCACCAGCACCGTGCTGGCCAGCAGCATCACCAGCGTCCGCCGCCGCAGCCGCGCCCGCGGGCCGGGTCCGCCGCAGAGCCGGCCGCCGAGCACGGCGCCCAGCATGAAGGCCAGCAGCGCGACGAGGTTGTTGACCAGCGGGATGTCGGCCACCCCGACGAGGCCGAAGCCGATGAACAGCACGTTGCCCGTCATGTTGCCGGTGAAGACGCGGTCCAGGGCCAGGTAGCTGACGGCGTCGATGGCGCCCGTCGCGGCGGTCAGCACCAGCAGCGCCCCCTCGTACGCGCGCTGCGGCCAGGGTCGGTCGGTCATGCCGGGGCTCCTCCGGACGGCGTCAGGTCGCGGTCACCCTACGGCGCCCGCCCGGGACCCTGGTCGGGCGTCCGCGCGGGCCGTTCCTAGACTCCGGCCATGGACTACCGCCAGCTCGGCCGCTCCGGCCTCCGCGTCTCGACCATCACCCTCGGCACCATGGGCTTCGGGGGCAGCGGCTGGGCCGCCGCCGTCGGGCAGATCGACGTCGAGGGCGCCAAGCGCCAGATCGGCCTGGCCCGCGACGCCGGGGTCAACCTCTTCGACACCGCCGACGTCTACTCCAGCGGCACCTCCGAGGAGATCCTCGGCGCCGCGCTCGGCTCCGCCCGCGACGAGGTCCTCGTCGCCACCAAGGTGCGGATGCCGATGGGCGACGGGCCGAACGACGCCGGGCTGTCCCGGCACCACGTCATCCGGGCCGCCGAGGCCAGCCTGCGCCGCCTCGGCACCGACCACATCGACCTCTACCAGGTGCACGAGTGGGACGGCCACACCCCGCTCGAGGAGACGCTGCACGCGCTCGACACCCTCGTCCAGTCGGGCAAGGTGCGCTACGTCGGCTGCTCCAACTACGCCGCCTGGCAGCTGACCAAGGCGCTCTGGACGGCCGACAAGCACGGCTACCAGCCCTTCGTCAGCCAGCAGGTCTACTACTCCCTGCAGGCCCGCGACATCGAGAACGAGCTGGTGCCGCTGGCCGTCGACCAGGGCCTCGGCATCCTGGTCTGGAGCCCGATCGCCGGCGGCCTGCTGTCCGGGAAGTACCGCCGCGGCGTCGACGCCCCGGCCGGCAGCCGGCACCTCGGCGAGTGGAGCGAGCCGCCCGTCCACGACGAGGACAAGCTCTACGACACGATCGAGGAGCTGGTCGCGGTCGGCGAGGCGCACGGCGTCTCGGCCGCCCAGGTCGCGCTGGCCTACACGATCGCGAAGCCGGCCGTCACCTCCGTCATCGTGGGCGCCCGGACCGAGGAGCAGCTGGCCGACAACCTCGCCGCGGCCGAGCTGACCCTCACGCCCGAGGAGATAGACCGGCTGGACGCCGTCAGCGCGCAGCCGCTCCCCTACCCGTTCTGGCACCAGGCCGCCACCTCCGGTGACCGGCTGAGCCCGGCCGACCTCACGCTGCTGCAGCGCCACCTGGGCTGAGCGCGCTCCCCGTCCTCGTGGAGCCTCCCCGGCTCTGCTAGGACGGGGGCGTGAGCACCACCGCCACCCCGGGCCTGCGGCCCGCGACCCACCCGACCGTCACCGACGGCGGGCTGGAGACCGACCTGGTCTTCCACGCCGGCGTGCCGCTGCCCTTCTTCGCCGCCTTCCCGCTGCTCGACGACGAGGGGGGCCGGGCGCTGCTGCGGACCTACTACCGCGGCTACGCCGAGGTGGCCCTACGGGCCGGGGTGGGTCTGCTGCTGGAGACGCCGACGTGGCGCGCGAACCCCGACTGGGGCGCGCGCTTGGCCGTCGACGCGGCCGCGCTGGCCCGGACCAACCGGGCGGCCGTCGCGTTCCTCTCCGACCTCGGCGGGGACTACGCCGCCCGGCTGCCGGCCGTCACCGTCAGCGGTGTGCTGGGCCCCCGGGGGGACGGCTACCGGACCGACGGCGCCGTCGACCCCGACGAGGCCGCCGACTACCACCGCCCGCAGCTGGCCGCCTTCGCCGAGGCCGGCGCCGACCTGGCCGACGCCCTCACCCTGACCACGGCGGGCGAGGCGGTGGGCGTCGTGCGGGCCGCCCGCTCGGTCGGGCTGCCCGTCGCCGTCTCCTTCACCCTGGAGACCGACGGCCGACTGCCCGACGGCAGCCTGCTGGCCGACGCGGTGGAGGAGGTCGACGCCGACGGCGGCCCCGACTTCTTCCTCCTCAACTGCGCGCACCCGCAGCACGTGCTGCGCGCGCTCGCCGAGCCCGGGGGCTGGCAGGCCCGGATCCGCGGTCTCCGCTGCAACGCCTCCACCGCCAGCCACGCTGAGCTGGACGAGGCCGAGCAGCTGGACGAGGGCGACCTGGACGTCTTCGCCGCCGGCCACGACGCGATCCGCTCCCGGCTGCCCTGGCTGACCGTGCTGGGCGGGTGCTGCGGCACCGACGTCCGCCACGTCGCCCGGCTCTGGGGTGTCGAGCCGCCGGGCTGAGCAGCGGGACGGTCGGCGGCAGGGCTTCACCGCGAGGTCGCCCGGGGGACACCGGCACGACACCTGACCCCGCCAGGCTCCTAGCCGTCCAGCCCCTCGGCGACCGTGTCGCCGGTGACCGACGGAGACCCATGCAAACCCTGCCCATGCTCGGCCAGACCCACGGCAACCGCAGCGCGGTGACCTGCCACCTCAAGTGCGACAGCGCGTGCGCGCACCCGGCGCCCAACACCTCCGACGCCCCCAGCTTCCGCGACGTGGCCAGCACGCAGCTGAACCGGCGCACGCTGCTGGTCGGCGCCGGCGCCCTCGCAGTGACCGCGGGCCTGCCGACGCTGGCCCCGCAGCACGCCGTCGCCGCGCCGGGGGCCGCCGCCGGTGCGGCCGCCGTCGGCCGCCGCGCCCCGCGCACCCCGCTCGCCTTCGACCCGATCGCCTCGGTGGCCGACACCGTCGACGCGGTGACGGTGCCGAAGGGCTACCGCTGGAACACCATCCTGCGCTGGGGCGACCCGCTGTTCCACACCTCGCCCGCCTTCGACCCGGAGCACCCGGACGCCGAGGCGCAGGAGGAGCAGTTCGGCTACAACAACGACTACCTGGACATCCTGGTCACCGACCGCCGCGGCCGCGAGGCCCTGCTGGTCTGCAACCACGAGTACACGAACCGGGCGATCATGTTCCCGCCGACCGCCGACGACGCGGCCGAGGCCGAGGTGCTGCGGACGCTGATGGCCGCGCACGGCATGAGCGTCGTGGACCTGCGCCGCGGCGGCAAGGGCCGCCCGTGGCGCTACGTCCGCGGCGGCGAGCACAACCGCCGGATCACCGCGAACACCGTCTTCCAGCTGACCGGCCCCGCCGCCGGCAGCGAGCTGGTGCGCACCGCGGCCGACCCGAGCGGCACCCGGGTCAAGGGCACCTTCGGCAACTGCGCCGGCGGCACCACCCCGTGGGGCACGGTGCTGTCGGGCGAGGAGAACTTCAACGGCTACTTCCGCGCCGACCCGGCCGCGAAGGGCTCCAAGCGCTACGGCCTGACCGACACCCCGAGCGTCTACGGCTGGGAGGCGATCGACCCGCGCTTCGACGCGCGCAGCGGTGACCACGTCAACGAGCCGAACCGCTTCGGCTACGTCGTCGAGATCGACCCGACGGACCCCGACTCGACCCCCCGCAAGCACACCGCGATGGGCCGCTTCAAGCACGAGGGCGCCAACGTCCAGGTCGGCCGCGACGGCACCGTCGTCGCCTACATGGGTGACGACGAGCGCTTCGACTACCTCTACAAGTTCGTCAGCCGCTGGAAGTACCGCACGGGCTCCAGCAAGGCCGCCCGCCGGCACAACCTGAAGCTGCTGACCGAGGGCGACCTGTACGTCGCCCGCTTCAGCGGCAGCCAGAAGCCGACGAACGACAACCTGGGCCAGGGGGCCTGGATCCCGCTGACGCTGGACGGCCGCTCGATGGTCCCCGGCTTCACGGTCGAGGAGGTGCTGGTGCACACCCGGCTCGCGGCCGACGTCGTGAAGCCGACACCGATGGACCGCTGCGAGGACGTCGAGCCGAACCCGCGCACGGGCAAGGTCTACGTCGCCTGCACCAACAACGACCGGCGCGGCACGGGCACCAACCCGGCGGTCGACGCGGCCAACCCGCGGCCGGCCAACAAGAACGGCCACGTCATCGAGATCACCGAGCGGCACGGCGACCCCGGCGCCACCTCGTTCGCCTGGAACCTGTTCCTGGTCTGCGGCGACACGGGCCAGGCGGGCACCTACTTCGGCGGCTACGAGGGCCCGGTCGCGCCGATCTCCTGCCCGGACAACGTCGCCTTCGACAACGGCGGCAACCTGTGGGTCTCCACCGACGGCCAGCCCAGCTCGATCGGCAAGAACGACGGCCTGTTCCGGGTGCCGCTGGAGGGCGAGGAGCGCGGGCGCGTCGTGCAGTTCCTCGCCGTGCCGACCGGAGCGGAGACCTGCGGCCCGGTCATCCACGACAAGGACGGCTCGGTGTTCGTCGCCGTGCAGCACCCGGGCGAGAACGGCACCTGGGAGGAGCAGGTCTCCTTCTTCCCGGACTACGTGGCGGCCGGCTCGCGGCCCCGCAAGGGCGCCTGGCGCGGTCCGCGCCCCTCGGTCATCCAGGTCACGCAGGACTGACCACCCGGTCGCGGCCCCGCCTCCGGGCGGGGTCGCGGCCGGCCCCGGCCGCCGTCCCGCGGCGCCGATCCTCACGATCGGCTCAGGGTGTCGTCCGAGCCCTCCCCACCGCTGTCCGCCGGTGCTACGTTCCGGCCATGAACAGAGGAATCATCGGGACCATCATCGGAGTGCTCGTCGTGATCATCCTCGTGCTGGTGATCATGCGCCTGGCCTGAGCCCGGGCGCTCACCCCTCGACGACGACCACCTCGAGGGTGCGGGGCCCGTGCACGCCCTCGACCCGGTTCAGCTCGATGTCGCTGGTCGCGCTGGGGCCGCTGATCATGGTCGTCGGACGGGTGAGGTCGAGCGCCCGCACGGCCTGCGGCACGTCGGCCACGACCTGGCCGGGCAGCACCACGCAGAGGTGGTAGTCCGGGATGAGGCTGGTGACCCGGCGGCCCTGGCCCGCGCTCCCGTCCAGCACGAGGGTGCCGGTCTCTGCCACCGCGACCGCGCAGGCCGAGAACACCCCGTCGGCGCCGTCGAGCGCGGCCACGGAGAGGTGCTGCTCCGGGCCCGGCCCGTCGGCCAGGACCTCCACGTCGTCGGCCAGGCCGGCCAGCCAGCGCGGCTCGGTCCCGGCCGGCACCACCAGCCGCCGCACCCCGCGCTCGCGCAGCGCCGTCGCGACCACGTCCGGCAGCTCGTCGGCCGAGCAGCGACGGACCAGCGCCTTGTAGTCCAGCAGCCGGTCCACCAGCCGCTCCACCAGCGCCTCGTGGTCGAGCTCCGACGTCGTCCGGTAGTCCCGCGCCAGCGTCGCGTAGGGCAGGTCGGGCGGCGGCGCGGCGGCGTGCGCCGCGCGGATCCGGGCCAGCACCTCCTCGCGCGCGCTCACGGCGCGCCCTCCGACCCGTCGGCGCCCGGCCCGTCGGCGCCCGGCCCGTCGGGCTCCGGTGCGGCGGACGCGTGCTCGGCGGCCCACCAGTCGCGGAAGGTCTGCTGCGGCGGGCGGCTGAGGTCGCGGGTCGCCGTCCACTGCGACGCCACGGGCAGCGGCACCTCGCCGATGACCCCGCGGCGCCGGCCGAGCACCCGCCCCAGCCGGCCGCTGCGCAGGGCCAGCGTCCACCGGGTGGGGTTGCGCATCACCCAGGCCGCCGCCGCCATGGCGGTCGCCTCCGCGCTGGGCACCCGGTGCTCGGCGGCGTAGGTCTCGGTGTGCTCGGCCCGCAGGTGGACCAGGATGCTCGGGATGTCGATCTTGACCGGGCAGACGTCGTAGCAGGCGCCGCACAGCGAGGACGCGTACGGCAGCGAGGCGTTGTCCTCGATGCCGGTCAGCTGCGGGGACAGGATCGCCCCGATCGGGCCGGGGTAGACCGAGCCGTAGGCGTGCCCGCCGGCCCGCTCGTAGACCGGGCAGACGTTGAGGCAGGCGCTGCAGCGGATGCAGTTCAGCGCGTCGCGCCCCTGGGCGTCGCTGAGCACCGCCGTCCGGCCGTTGTCGAGCAGCACGAGGTGGAAGGCCTGCGGGCCGTCCCCGGGCGTGACACCGGTCCACATCGAGGTGTACGGGTTCATCCGCTCCCCCGTCGACGAGCGCGGCAGCAGCTGCAGGAACACCTCGAGGTCCTGCGCGCGCGGGACCAGCTTCTCGATCCCCATCACGGTGATCAGCGTCTCGGGCAGCGTCAGGCACATCCGGCCGTTGCCCTCGGACTCGACGACGGCCAGCGTCCCGGTCTCGGCGACGGCGAAGTTGGCCCCGCTGACCGCGACCTTCGCGGAGAGGAACTTGCGCCGCAGGTGCCGGCGGGCCGCGGCGGCCAGGGCGGCCGGCTCGTCGCTGAGCTCCGGGTCCACGTCGGCCATCTCGCGCAGGAAGATCTCCCGGATCTCCGCCCGGTTGCGGTGGATGGCCGGGACCAGGATGTGCGAGGGCTTGTCGTGCCCCAGCTGGACGATCAGCTCGGCGAGGTCGGTCTCGAACGCGGCGATGCCCGCCGCCTCCAGCGCCTCGTTGAGCGCGATCTCCTGGGTGGCCATCGACTTGACCTTGACCACCTCGTCGGCGCCGGCGGCCCGGACCAGGTCGACGACGATGCGGTTGGCCTCCTCGGCGTCACGGGCCCAGTGCACGACGCCGCCCCGCGCCGTCACGGCCTCCTCGAGCTGGACGAGGTAGTCCGGCAGGTGGGCCATGGTGTGCACCTTGAGCTGGCGGCCCGCCTCGCGCAGCGCCTCCCAGTCGGGCAGCTCGGCGACGACGGCTGCCCGCTTGCCGCGGATGGTGCGGGTGGCCTTGCCGAGGTTGCGGCGCAGCTGGGTGTCGGTCAGCGAGCGGCGGGCGGCGTCGGGGAAGCTCTCGTCGCCGCGCAGGTGGCCGGTGCCGCGCGGCGAGGTGGGCAGGGCCGGCATGCCCAGCAGCACGGGGGACGAAGGACGGACCGCGGTCATCTCAGGCCACCGCCGTCGGGCCCGCATGCACGTCGGCCTCCTGGCCGCCCGGCGCCAGCACCATCGGCCGCTCCCGCGTCGCGGCGAGGATCTGGGCCAGGTGCACCGTCTTGGCGCCGGCCCGCAGCCGGGAGAGCCCGCCGCCGATGTGCATGAGGCAGGAGCTGTCGCCGGCGGTGCAGATCTCGGCCCCGGTGCTGCTCACGTGCCGCATCTTGTCGGCCAGCATGGCGCTGGAGGTGTCGACGTTCTTCAGCGCGAAGGTGCCGCCGAAGCCGCAGCACTCCTCGGCACCCGGCAGCTCGACGAGGTCGATCGCCTGCACGGCCTGCAGCAGCCGCAGCGGCTTGTCCCCCACCCGCAGCATCCGCAGCGAGTGGCAGGTCGGGTGGTAGGTGACGCGGTGGGGGAAGTAGGCGCCGACGTCGGTGACCCCCAGCACGTCGACCAGCAGCTCGGAGAGCTCGTGGGTGCGGGCGGCGACCGACGCCACCTGCTGCTGCAGGAGCGGGGAGCCGAAGCGCTCGGCCACGACCGCGTGCTGGTGCCGCACCGAGCCCACGCACGAGCCCGACGGCGCCACCACGGCGTCGTAGGGGGCGAAGGTGTCGGCGAAGCGCTGCACCAGGGGCAGTGCCTGCTCCTGGTAGCCGGTGTTGACGTGCATCTGGCCGCAGCAGGTCTGGTCGCGGGGGAACTCGACGGTGTGGCCGAGCCGCTCGAGCACGGTGACCGTGGCCCGCCCGACGTCGGGGAACAGCGCGTCGGCCAGGCAGGTGATGAACAGCGCGATCCTCATGGGCTCTGCGGTCAGCCTCTCGTGGTCCGGGGGTGCGGTCGAGCCTAGCCGCGGCACCGGAGGTCCCGGCGCCGCGGCGGGTCAGCCCTTGACGGAGCCGGCGGCCATGCCCTCGACGATCTTGCGGTTGAAGAAGACGAACATGACCAGCGGCGGGATCGCGACCAGCAGGATGCCCGCGAACAGCAGGTTGTACTGGGTGTTGAACTGGCTCTGGAAGTTGAACAGGGTCAGCTGGACGGTGGCGTTCTGGGTGCCCGGCAGGAAGTAGAGCGGGTTCTGGAAGTCGTTGTAGATCGCCACCGACTGCAGGATCACCACGGTCATGATCACCGAGCGCAGCACCGGGAAGATCACCTGGAAGAACGTGCGGACCGGGCTGGCGCCGTCCACCCGGGCGGCCTCGTCGAGCTCGCGCGGGATGCCGGCGATGAAAGCCCGGAACAGCAGGATGCTGAAGGGCAGCCCGAAGGCGATCTCGACGAGGATCAGCCCCGGCATGGTCTTGAACAGCCCGACGCTCTGCAGCACCCAGATCGTCGGCACGACGGCCGGGGGGACGATGAGCCCGGCCAGCACCAGCAGCCCGACGGCGACGTTGAGCTTGCCGGTCCGGCGCTGCAGGACGTAGGCGATCATCGAGCCCAGCACCACCAGCACGGTCACGCTCACCACGGTGAGGACCACCGAGTTGATGAACGCGATCACCATGAGGAAGTCCCGGGCCCGCACCACCGCGACGAGGTTGTCGAGCAGCACGAAGCGGGTCGGCAGGGTGAAGGCCAGGTCCGCGGCCTCCCGGACGCTCTTGCTGGCGATCGAGACCACGAACAGGAACGGGATGACGAACACGACGAAGGTGACCAGGATCGACGCCGACCCCAGCAGGGTGCCCCGCGCGTTCTTCATCAGCTGACCTCGTTCTTGTTGAGCCAGTAGGTGAGGGGCACGACGATCAGGGTCACGAGCAGGAAGAGCACCACGTTGCCCGCCGTCGAGAGGCCGAAGAACCCGGCCTGGTACTGCTTGTAGATCACCGACGCGATGACGTCGGAGGCGAACCCCGGGCCGCCGCGCGTCATGGACCAGATGAGGTCGAAGGAGCGCAGGCCGCCGATCAGCGAGAGCGTGATCACGCTCGCGGTGGCCGGCTTGGCCAGCGGCAGGGTGATCCGGCGGAAGACCTGCCAGCGGCTGGCCCCGTCCACCCGGGCCGCCTCGTAGTACTCCTGCGGGATGGAGACCAGGCCGGCGATGAAGATCACCGTGGCCAGCCCGACGCCCTTCCAGATGTCGACCAGCCCGATCGAGTAGATGGCGAGGTCGGGGTCGGTGAGCCACCCCGGCCCGCTCACCCCGACGGCGCCCAGCGCCTTGTTGACCAGCCCCCTCTCCGGGTCGAGCAGCACCGTGAAGGTGATGCCCACCCCGATGGTGCTCACGAGGACGGGGAAGAAGATCACCGAGCGCAGGTAGCCCCGGGCGATGATCTGCGACGTCAGCAGGACCGCCAGGGCCATCCCGATGACGACCTTCAGCCCCGAGGTCATGAACGCGTAGATGAGCGTGTTGCGCAGGCCGATCAGCAGCGCCTGCTCCTGGAAGAACGTGCGGTAGTTGTCCAGGCCGATCCAGGTGGAGGTGAACAGGTCCCAACGGGTGAAGGAGTAGTAGAAGGAGGCGAACGTCGGGATCACGAAGAAGAGCCCGTAGATCACCGCCCCCGGCAGGTAGAACCAGTAGGGGTAGGGCCCCGTCCGCCCGCGAGCGGTGGGGCTGGGCCGGGCACCCGGGCCGGCCGCCGCGAGCCGCGATGTGTCCGTGGTGCTGAGGGTGTTGGCCATGCGGGGCCTCTCGGGCTGGCGCCCCGCCGCCGGCCCCCGCGAGGGGGGCCGACGGCCGGGCCGGGCGGTCAGGACGGGCGGTCAGGAGCGGGCGGTCAGGAGCGGACCGGGGTCAGTCCCAGCCGGGCAGGCCCAGCTGCTGGGCCTGCTTCTTCACGTCGGCGTCGTAGAGGGCCGCGCCCTTGTCGCCGCTCTCCTGGCCGGTGCCCACCTGGATGCAGATCTGCTCCAGCGACGGGCCCTTGATCGGGGACTTGAACTCCAGCGCCGGGCTCACGTCGCCCGCCTCGAAGTAGGCGCTGGTGTCCTTGGCCACGGTGATCACGTCGTCCGGCAGCGTGCAGGTGCTGTTGAGGTACGGGCCGGTCGGCAGGGCGGCGCTGCTGACGGCGTCGCAGCCCGGCTGGGTCTGGGTGAAGGCCACGAACTTCTTCGCCGCCTCCAGCTTCGCGCCCTCGGTCGTCTTCGGGATGTAGAAGGCGTTGGGCGACCACACCGTGAGCGTGTTCTTGCCCGCGTCCTGGCCGGGCCAGGCGAACATCCCGACGTCGTTGGTCTTGCCGTCGGACAGGGCGTCGAGCCCGGCCGCGACGGAGCCGATCTGCGGGTAGTGGGCGGCCTTGCCGCTGGCGATGTCCTTGAGCCCGTCGTTGAACTTGGCCGAGGCGAAGTTCTTGTTGAAGTACCCGCCCTTGCTCAGCTCCTCGATGTGCTGGAAGCCCGCGAGCGCCGCCGGGGTGGTGGCGTACTTGGCCTGGCCGGCCGTGTACTGCTCGGCGAAGTCCGGGTTGGCGGCCTCGACGTTGGCGTAGTCGGCCAGGACCGGCAGCTGCGAGGTCCAGGTGTCGCCGTAGGTGGCCTCGACGGGGGTGATCCCGGCGGCCTTGATCTTGTCGTTGTTGGCCATGAACTCGTCCCACGTCTTGGGGATCTGCAGGCCCAGCTGCTCGTAGACCTTGGTGTTGTAGAGGACCCCGCCGCCGAAGGCCGTGCCGTTCGGCGCCCCGAAGAGCTGGCCGTCGACGGTGGTCGCGTCGACGAACACCTTGTCCAGCGTCGAGGCCCAGGCCTCGCCGGCCATCGGGACGAGGTTGGTCGTCGGCTTGAGCGCCGCCAGCAGGGAGCCGTTGTTGTAGGCGAAGACGTCGGACATGTCCTGGGTCGAGAGCTTGGTCTTGATCAGGTTGTCGCCGTCGGAGCCGCCGGGGCGGGACTCGGTCTCGACGGTGATCCCCGGATTGGCGGCCTGGAAGGCCTCGACGAGCTTGGCGGCGCTGGCCACGGTCGCGTCGTCGTTGCCGCCGAGCAGGTAGGTGAGGGTGACCGCCTCGCCGCCCTCCCCCGTGTCGGTGCTGCTGCCGAGGCTGCCGGCGCTGCAGCCGGCGGCGACCAGCGTGCTGGCGGTGGCCAGGGCCACGAACGCGAGACCGCGTCGGGCGGACGTGCTGAACCTCATGGGACCTCCGTGTGGGTGAGCGAGAGCTGACGGGGCCCGCGGGCCGACCGGCATCGTCGCCTGGATCGTTTCAAGCGAGGACGCTAGCGCAGCGACGGGTGCGCGTCAACAGGTTGGCGCGATCGTCACCGCGCCGCGATCCCGGCGGCAGCCGGTCGCGGCCCTCGGGGCGCGGCCGACCGCGTTCCCGCTAGTCACGGCCGGGATGGCTCCACCGAGCGGGGCAAGCGCTTACCCAGCGGTCCTACCGCCCTGGAGGATCGAGCTTCCGTCCGAGCGGCATTCTGAAACGATCGAGACGAGGCCGCGGCTGGTCAGCCGCGGCCCCGCCTCCCGCTCGTCAGGCGCCGGCGGTCGCCGCCGCCACCCGGGAGGTGCCGGCGCCCACCTCGCGCTCGGTGCCGTCGGGCAGCCGGACCAGGGCGCTGACGCCCTCCGGCAGCTCGACGTCGACGACGAGGCCCTCGGCCCCCTCGGTGGACCAGGAGACCGCGACGCGGCCGTGCCGGGTCTGCAGGGCGGTCTTCGCCCAGGTGATGCCGCCCCCGGGCTGCGGGGCGACGAGCACCTTCGCGTAGCCGGGCTCCAGCGGTGCGAGGCCGCCGAGGGTGCGGTGCATCCAGTCGACGACGGCGCCCAGGGCGTAGTGGTTGAAGCTCGTCATCTGCCCCGGGTTGATGGTGCCGTCCGGCAGCATCGAGTCCCAGCGCTCCCAGATCGTCGTCGCGCCCATCGTCACGGGGTACAGCCAGGACGGGCACTCCTCCTGCAGCAGCAGCCGGTAGGCGGCGTCCAGGTGTCCCGTCGTGGTCAGCGCGTCGGTGACGAACGGCGTGCCCGCGAAGCCGGTCTGGATGTGGTAGCCGCCCTCGTCGACGAGGGCGGCCAGCCGCTCCCCCGCCAGCCGGCGCTGCTCGCCCTCGACAACACCGAAGACGATGGCCAGCGCGTAGACGGTGACGGCGTCGCTGGTGATCCGCCCGTCGGCCCCGACGTAGTGCTCCAAGAACGCCGCGCGCGTGCGGGCCGCGACCTCGGCGAAGTGCGCCTGGTCCTCGGACCGGCCCAGCAGCCCCGCCGTCTCGGCCACCAGGGTGGCGCTGCGGTAGAGGCAGGCCGTCGCGACGACGCCGTTGTCGGCCTTGGCCAGGATCGGGTTCTCGGGCGGGGCCGTCGGGTCCAGCCAGTCGCCGAACTGGAAGCCGGTGTCCCACAGGCCGGTCGGTGAGGTCAGCGTCTCGACCCGGCGGACGTGCGCGGTCATCGAGTCGTACTGGTCGGCCAGCACCGAGAGGTCGCCGTAGGCCTGCCACAGCGCCCACGGCACCCAGACGGCGGCGTCGCTCCAGACGGCGGTGGAGTCGGGGTCGGGGAACGCGCTGGCCTCCGGGTCGTCCTTCGTCACGTACTTGAGCACGTCGGGGATGACGAAGGCCACCATCCCGTCGGCCGCCTGCTGCTCGGCCGCGAGGTCGCGCAGCCAGTCCCGCAGGAAGGGCTCGACGTCGAACAGGAACGCCGCCGACGGCGTGAAGGCGGCGATGTCGCCGGTCCAGCCCAGCCGCTCGTCGCGCTGGGGGCAGTCGGTGGGGACGTCGAGGAAGTTGCCGACGGTCCCCCAGACGGCGTTCTCGTGCAGCCGGCCCAGCAGCGGGTGGGAGCAGGAGAACTCACCGGTGCGCTCCAGGTCGGAGGACACGACGACGGCGGTGAGGTCGCCGTCGGCCAGCTCGCCGGGCCACCCCTGGACCTCGGCGTAGCGGAAGCCGTGGAAGGTGAAGGTGGGCTCGAAGACGTCCTCGCCGCCGCTCAGCACGAAGTGGTCGGTCGCCAGCGCGCTGCGCAGCGGGCGGACGCCCAGCTCGTCGTGCTCGAGGACCTCGGCGTGCCGCAGGGTCACCTCGGTGCCGGCGGGCCCGCTGACCCGCACCCGGACCCAGCCGACGAGGTTCTGGCCGAAGTCGACCAGCGTCGCCCCGGCGGGTGAGGTCCAGGTCCGGACGGGGGCGATGTCGGCCTGGCGCCGCACGGGCGGGCCGACGTAGGGGGTGAGCGTGGCGAGGTCGCGCTCGCCGGTGCGGACCCCGGTCCAGCCCTCGCCGGCGAACCCCGGCCGCAGCCACGCGTCGGAGTACCGCCGCGCGTCCACGGTCTGGCCGTCGTAGAGGTCGTCGGCCAGCACGGCCGAGGGCCCGGCGGTCCAGTCCTCGTCGGTGACCACGCGCTGGACGTGGCCGTCGGCGAAGGTGATCTCGAGCTGGGCGAGGACCCCCAGCTCCGAGCCGTAGTAGCCGCGGCCGCCGTTCCAGCCGAGCCGGCCGGCCCACCAGCCGTGGCCCAGGGCGAAGCCCAGCACCGAGGTGGGCTCGAGCAGGTCGGTGACGTCGTGGCTGCGGTAGCGGAGCCGCCACTCGTAAGCGCTCCAGCCGGGGCTCAGCACCTCGTCCGAGACCGGGCGGCCGTTGAGGAAGGCCTCGTAGACGCCGTGCGCGGTGGCGTGCAGGACGGCTGCGGTGACCTCCCCGTGGCCGGTGTCCAGGGTGAGCTCGCGGCGGAGCAGCGGGGCCCCGTCGAGCTCCGAGCCGGGCACGATGAGGGCGGCGGACCAGTCGGGCATGACACTCCTGCGGGTCGGGGTGGGCCGCCGAGCGGCCCTGTGAAACGATCAAGAGGAGGCAACCACCCGCTGCGGAGGCTTGTCAATCGTCCGGCTCGCTGCCCCCCGGGGCCGGGCCGCACGGGGCCGTCGTTGCGTGCCCGGGGACGCCCCGCTAGCATGCCAACCGACTTGAAACGTCTCATTGAGGAGTCGACCGTGGCATTCGCCGACATCGCCGACCGGCTGGCCGCCCAGGCCATCGAGCTGCCCTCCTGGGCCTTCGGCAACTCCGGGACCCGCTTCCGCGTGTTCGGCACCCCCGGCACCCCCCGCACCGTGCAGGAGAAGATCGCCGACGCGTCCCGGGTGCACGCGCTGACGGGCCTGGCGCCGACGGTGGCCCTGCACATCCCGTGGGACCGCGTCGACGACTACGCCGCCCTCGGCCGCTTCGCCGCCGACCACGGCCTGGCGCTGGGCACCGTCAACTCCAACACCTTCCAGGACGACCTCTACAAGTTCGGCAGCCTGACCCACACCGACGAGGCGGTCCGCCGCAAGGCCGTCGACCACCACCTCGAGTGCCTCGACATCATGGACCAGACCGGCTCCCGGGACCTCAAGATCTGGCTGGCCGACGGCACCAACTACCCCGGCCAGGGTGACATCCGCGGCCGCCAGGACCGGCTGGCCGAGAGCCTGCGGCTGATCTACGACCGGCTGGGGCCCCAGCAGCGGCTGGTGCTGGAGTACAAGTTCTTCGAGCCGGCGTTCTACCACACCGACGTCCCCGACTGGGGCACCTCCTACGCGCAGGTGAGCGCCCTCGGCGACCGCGCGCTGGTCTGCCTCGACACCGGGCACCACGCCCCCGGCACCAACATCGAGTTCATCGTCGCCCAGCTGCTGCGGCTCGGGAAGCTCGGCTCCTTCGACTTCAACTCCCGCTTCTACGCCGACGACGACCTCATCGTCGGGGCGGCCGACCCGTTCCAGCTGTTCCGGATCCTCTACGAGGTCGTCCGCGGCGGCGGCTACGGCCCGGACTCCCCCGTCGCCTTCATGCTCGACCAGTGCCACAACGTCGAGGACAAGATCCCCGGCCAGATCCGCTCGGTGCTCAACGTGCAGGAGATGACGGCGCGGGCGCTGCTCGTCGACACGACCGCGCTGCGCACCGCCCAGGACGAGGGCGACGTGCTCGGCGCCAACGCCGTGCTGATGGACGCCTTCTACACCGACGTGCGGCCCGACCTCGCCGCCTGGCGCGAGAGCCGCGGCCTGCCCGCCGACCCGGTGCGCGCCTACGCCGAGTCCGGCTACCAGCGCCAGATCGCCGAGGAGCGGGTCGGCGGCGCGCAGTCGGGCTGGGGCGCCTGATCTTCTGCCCTCGCTCCGCTCGGGCGCGCCCCGCGCTCTGACCCGCCGACGTCGTCGTCGCGGGTCGACGGAAGAACGTGTCGACCCGCTCCTCCTCCGTTCGGCGGCGCGCGGTCCGGCGCACCCGACCTCCAACCCTGGGAGACCTTGATGAACGAGACCGTCGCCGACCTGATCGGCCGCTCCAACCGCCTCGGCGCGGACCCGAAGAACACCAACTACGCCGGCGGGAACACCTCCGCGAAGGGCACCGCGACCGATCCGGTCACCGGGGGGGACGTCGAGCTGCTGTGGGTCAAGGGCTCGGGCGGCGACCTCGGCACCCTGACCGAGCCGGGGCTGGCCGTGCTGCGGCTGGACCGGGTGCGGGCGCTGGCCGGGGTCTACCCGGGCGTGGAGCGCGAGGACGAGATGGTGGCGGCGTTCGACTACTGCCGGCACGGCCTCGGCGGCGCCGCGCCCAGCATCGACACGGCGATGCACGCGCTGGTCGACGCGCCGCACGTCGACCACCTGCACCCCGACGCCGGGATCGCGCTGGCCACCGCGGCCGACGGCGAGGCCCTGACGCAGCAGATCTTCGGCGGCACCGTCGTCTGGGTGCCCTGGCGCCGGCCCGGCTTCCAGCTGGGCCTGGACATCGCGGCGATCCAGGCGGAGCACCCCGAGGCGATCGGCTGCATCCTCGGCGGGCACGGGATCACGGCCTGGGGCGAGACCTCCGCCGAGGCCGAGGAGCACAGCCTGCGTATCATCGACACCGCCGCCGCGTGGATCGCCGAGCACAGCCGGCCCGAGCCGTTCGGCCCGCCGCTGGAGGGCTACGGCCCGCTGCCGGCGGCCGAGCGCCGCGCGAAGGCGGCCGCGCTGGCGCCGACGCTGCGCGGGCTGGCCTCCCACGACAAGCCCGTCGTCGGCCACTTCACCGACGCCGACGTGGTGCTGGACTTCCTCGCCGCGACCGAGCACCCGCGGCTCGCCGCGCTGGGCACCTCCTGCCCCGACCACTTCCTGCGCACCAAGGTGAAGCCGCTGGTCCTCGACCTGCCGGCCGACGCGTCCGTCGAGGACGGCCTCGCCCGGCTGCGCGAGCTGCACGCCGCCTACCGCGCGGACTACCAGGCCTACTACGACCGGCACGCGACGCCGGACTCCCCCGCCCTCCGCGGCGCCGACCCGCTCGTCGTGCTGGTGCCCGGCGTCGGCATGTTCACCTACGGCAAGGACGCACAGACCGCCCGGGTCGCCGGGGAGTTCTACGTCAACGCGATCAATGTCATGCGCGGCGCCGAGGGGATCTCCCACTACGCGCCCATCGACGAGGCGGAGAAGTTCCGGATCGAGTACTGGGCGCTGGAGGAGGCCAAGCTCGCGCGGATGCCCGCGCCGAAGCCGCTGGCCACCCGGATCGCCCTGGTCACCGGCGCCGCCTCGGGCATCGGGAAGGCCATCGCGACCCGGCTGGCCGCCGAGGGCGCCTGCGTCATCATCGCCGACCTCGACGCCGCGAAGGCCAGCGCCGCGGCCGCCGAGATGGGCTCGACCGACATCGCCGTCGGGGTGGCCGCCGACGTCACCGACGAGGCCGCCGTGCAGGCCGCCGTCGACGCCTGCCTGCTCGCCTTCGGCGGGCTCGACCTCGTGGTGAACAACGCCGGGCTGTCGCTGTCGAAGTCGCTGCTGGAGACCACCGTCGCCGACTGGGAGCTGCAGCACGCGGTGATGGCCAAGGGCTCGTTCCTCGTCGCCCGGGCCGCGGCCAAGGTGCTCATCGAGCAGGAGCTCGGCGGGGACGTCGTCTACATCAGCAGCAAGAACTCCGTCTTCGCCGGCCCGAACAACATCGCCTACTCCGCGACCAAGGCCGACCAGGCCCACCAGGTCCGGCTGCTGGCCGCCGAGCTGGGCGAGCACGGCGTCAAGGTCAACGGCATCAACCCCGACGGCGTCGTGCGCGGCTCGGGCATCTTCGCCGGCGGCTGGGGCGCCAAGCGCGCCGCCGTCTACGGGGTGCCCGAGGAGGAGCTGGGTGCCTTCTACGCCCAGCGGACGCTGCTCAAGCGCGAGGTGCTGCCCGAGCACGTGGCGAACGCGGTGTTCGTGCTGTGCTCGGCCGACCTCAGCCACACCACCGGCCTGCACGTGCCCGTCGACGCCGGCGTCGCCGCCGCGTTCCTGCGGTGACCGCTCCCGCGCGCCCCGGGGCCGACGGAGCGGTCTTCGGCGCCGTCGACATCGGCGCGTCCAGCGGCCGGGTGGTCGCCGGGGTCCTCGACGACGACGGGCTGCACCTCGAGGTCGTGCACCGGTTCGCCAACGGCGCCGTCGAGGTCGACGGGCACCTTCGCTGGGACCTCACGGGCCTGTTCGCCGAGGTGCTGACCGGGCTGACGGCGCTGGCCGCCCGCCACCCGGGCGTCCGCAGCGTCGGCATCGACACCTGGGCGGTCGACTACGGCCTGCTGGGGTCCGACGGCGCCCTGCTGGCCGAGCCGGTCGCCTACCGCGACGGCCGCACCGCGTCCGTCGTCGACCTCGTGCACCGCCGCGTCGACCCGGCCCGGCTGTACGCCGTCACCGGCCTGCAGTTCCTGCCCTTCAACACCCTCTACCAGCTCTCGGCCGAGCGCGAGGGCCCGCTGTGGCCGCGGGTGGCGCAGGCCCTGCTGCTGCCCGACCTGCTGGCCTGCTGGCTGACCGGCGAGCGCCGCACCGAGGCGACGAACGCCTCCACCACCGGGCTGCTGGACGCCACCACCCGGACCTGGTCGACCGAGCTGCTCGAGGCGCTCGGCCTGCCGCTGGACCTCTTCCCCCCGCTCATCCAGCCCGGGGAGACCCTCGGCCCGCTGCTGCCCGACGTGGCCCGGCGGACCGGCCTGGACCCGACGACGACGGTGGTCGCCGTCGGCTCCCACGACACCGCCTCCGCCGTCGTCGGCGTGCCGGCCGAGGACCGGGCCTTCGCCTACGTCTCCTCCGGCACCTGGTCGCTGGTGGGCCTCGAGCTCGACGCGCCGGTGCTGACGCCGCAGAGCCGTGCGGCGAACTTCACCAACGAGGGCGGGGTCGACGGCCGCACCCGCTACCTGCGCAACGAGGGCGGCCTGTGGCTGCTGCAGGAGAGCCTGCGGCACTGGGCCGAGGAGGGCCCGGCCCCCGACCAGGACGCGCTGCTGGCCGCGGCCGCCGCGCTGCCGGCCGGCGGGCCCGTCTTCGACGTCGACGCCCCCGACCTCATCGCCCCGGGCGACATGCCCCGCCGCATCGCCCGCGCGGTGCAGGCGGCCGGCGGCACCGCACCGCCGACGCGGGCCGCGCTGGTGCGGGCCGTGCTCGACTCGCTGGCCGTCGCCTACGCCCGCACCACCGCCGAGGCCGAGGCCCTGTCCGGGCAGCGGGCCGCGGTGGTGCACCTCGTCGGCGGCGGCAGCCGGAACGCCCTGCTGTGCCAGCTCACCGCCGACCTGTCGGGCCGCACCGTGCTGTCCGGACCGGTCGAGGCCACCGCGCTGGGCAACCTCGCGGTGCAGGCCCGGGCAGCCGGCCTGCTGCCCGCCGACCTCGGGGCGCTCCGCCGCACGCTGCGCGCCGGCCTGGCGCTGGAGACCTACGTGCCGAGCGGCTCGTGAGCCGGACCGCTAGCCTGAGCCGTCGGTGACCAGCAGGCCCGGCGGGCGTCCGGCCCCCGTGCACGTCGGAGGGTAGGAGAGTGTCCCGCGTGGCGCGCAAGGCCTCGATCAGCATGAAGGACGTCGCCGCCCTGGCGGGTGTGTCGCTGGGCACGGTGTCCAACGTCGTCAACTCCCCCGCGCTGGTCAGCCCGGCCACCCGCGAACGCGTCGAGACCGCCATCGCCAAGCTGGGCTGGGTGCCCAACGAGTCGGCCCGCCAGCTGCGGGCCGGCCGCAGCAGCGCCGTCGGGCTCGTCGTCATGGACATCGCCAACCCGTTCTTCACCGACGTCCTGCGCGGCGTCGAGGACCACGTGCTGGAGCGCGGCTACTCCGTCCAGGTGGGCAACAGCGCCTCCCAGCCCCAGCGCGAGGACGACCAGCTGCGGCTCTTCGAGCAGCAGCGGGTCCGCGGGGTGCTCTGCGCGCCGATCTGGGGGGTCAACCAGCGGGTCGAGGACCTGCGCCGCCGCGGCATCCCCGTGGTCCTGGTGGACCGCGCCCCCGAGGAGTCGGGCTTCTGCTCGGTCTCGGTCGACGACGTCGAGGGCGGCCGGCTGGCTGTGGACCACCTCGTCCGGCTCGGCCACCGGCGGATCGCGCTGGTCGGCGGTCCCGGACGGCTGCAGCAGATCCGCGACCGCCGGCTGGGTGCCGACCTGGCCCGGGCCGAGCACGGCGACGTGGTCGACCTGCTGACCCTGTCCACCAGCGGCCTGGACACCACCGCCGGCGTGCTCGCCGCCGACGAGCTCGCGGCCCTGCCCGACCGGGAGCGCCCGACGGCGGCCTTCGCGGCCAACGACCTGCTGGCCATCGGCCTGCTGCAGGGATTCGTCACCCACGGGATGCGGGTGCCCGAGGACATGGCGCTGATCGGCTACGACGACATCAGCTTCGCCGCGGCCGCCGCCGTCCCGCTCTCCTCGGTCCGCCAGCCGCGCGTCGACCTCGGCCGGCGGGCCGCCGAGCTGCTCTTCGAGGAGATCGAGGCCGACGACGAAGACCGGCCGCACGAGCACCAGGCCGTCCGCTTCACCCCGACGCTCGTGGTGCGCCGCTCCACCGCTGGGCCGGGCCCCCAGCGCCACGGCTGACCCCGGGCCGGTGCCGCGCACCGGCCGCCCACCTGCGAGGATCCTGCCCTCGCCCCCGCGAACCGTCGTCCGTCGTCACCCCTCCGAGGAGCCCTCGTGTTCGCCCTGGTCGTCCGATTCAACCTGACCGACGAGACCGCCGCCGACCGCTTCGACGCCCTGGTCGCCGACCTGCTGCCGCAGATCGCCGCGCACGAGCCCGGCACCCTGACCTACGCGGTCCACACGGTCCACGACGCGCCCACCTCGCGCGTCTTCTACGAGTGCTACCGCGACCGCGACGCGTTCGAGGAGCACGAGCGGCAGCCGCACACCGCGCACTTCCTGCAGGAGAAGGACGCCCTGCTGGCCGACGCGCGGGTGGAGTTCCTCACCCCCACCGGTAGCGGCACCTGAGCCACCGGTCCGGGGACGACGACGCCCCCTGAGCTCCCCACCGCGCCCGCGGGTGCGGGGACGACGGGGAGCGCAGGGGGCGGAGCCCGGGCGGGACGGGACGGACCGGGCACCGGCTCAGCGCCGGCGGCGGACCACCCGGCGGCCGAGCTGGCGCAGCGTGACGGCGACCCGCCGGCGACGCGTGCGCTGCCGGTCGGTGACCGCCGGCAGCACGGCCGAGGGCGGCAGGGCGACCTCGAAGACCCGCGGGCCGCGCAGCGAGCGGGCGACCGCGCGCGGTGAGACCAGCTCGATCCGCGCGCTGCGGGTGGCCGGCCACTGCCACCACGGCGCGGCGACCCCGGCCCCGAGCCGGACCAGGGGTCCGTCGGGGCCGTTCACGTGCAGGGTCAGGCCGAGGTCGTCCAGCCGCTCGGCCAGCGGACGCACCAGGGGGCGCGTCGACGTGCCCCCCAGCGAGGGCATCGGCGAGAAGCTGACCGTGACGTCGCGGCCGCCGTCGGCCTCCACCCGACCCGTGACCCGGGTCGGGCGGGCCGGGTCGCCCGGCACGTCGACGGTGAACGTCAGGTCAGCCCTGACGTGGAGCTGCTCGCCCCTCATCGCGGACGTGGCGCTCCGGTCAGGACGCGTCGTCGCTGGTGGTGATCTGGAGCGTGCCGTCGAGCTTCCAGGTCGCCCGGGGCGCGTCGGCACCCGTGTCGCGCGGGACCTCGACCGTCATGTCGATGAGCTTGTAGTTGATGGCGGCCCCGCGCCCGGTCAGGTAGGACCACATCTCCTTGCCGAGCTGGGTCCAGCTCTGCGGCTCCTGGCCGTCGGTGCCTTCGGTCGGCTGAGAGGTCATGGGTGTCTCCTCGGGTGTTCAGAGGTCCGCAGACGCGGACGACTCTGCTTCCCGGCACGGGCCGCCGCCGGATGCACGGACGGCCGGGGTCACCCGCCCGCCATGCTCAGCAGCCCTCGTACGCCGTGATCTCGGCGACCTTGGCGCCCGAGGGGGTGCTCGGGTCGAAGACGTAGCCGATCCACTCCTTGGCCAGCCGGCGCGCCAGCTGCAGGCCGATGACCCGCTGGCCCAGCGTCAGCACCTGGCAGTCGTTGGACAGGATCGAGCGCTCGACGCTGAAGGAGTCGTGGGCGACGGTGGCGCGGATGCCGGGCACCTTGTTGGCGGCGATGGCCACCCCGATGCCGGTGCCGCAGAAGAGGATCGCGCGGTCGGCCTCGCCGGCCCGGATCTTCTCGCCGGCGGCGATGGCGACCGACGGGTAGGAGCCGCCGTCGAGGTCGCCGGCGTGCACGCCGAGGTCGCTCACCTCGACGCGGTCGTCGGCCTGCAGGTCGGCGAGGATGGCGTCCTTGTAGTCGAAGCCGGCGCTGTCGCTGCCGACCAGCAGGCGGATCTTGTCACTCATGGTCGTGGTCTCTCTGTGGTGGGGGAACGGGGGTCAGCTCGCGGGACGGAGGTCGTCCAGGACAACGCCGACGGCGCTCACGATCATCCCCAGCGACACGGCACCGGGGTCGGGCGTGCCGACGCTGCGCTCGGCCAGCGGGCGGGCCCGGCCGATCCGCGGGGTGAGGGCGGCGGTCTCGTCGGCGGCCCGGACGGCGACCTCCGCGGCCGCGCGCCAGGCCGGGCCCAGCGCGGCGCCGCCGCGCACCTCGGCCTCCAGGGCGTCGACGAAGGGGAAGAGCGCGTCGAGCATCGTCTTGTCGCCCGGCTCGGCCTTGCTGAAGGTCTGCAGCTTCTGCACCGCGGACCGGACGGCCTCGACGGCGCGCGCGGTGGTCACGGGCTCGGTGTTGCCGAGGCCCTGGCCGACGCCGTCCAGCAGCACGCCCCAGAGGATGCCGCTGGTGCCGCCGGCCCGGTCGCCGAAGGCCGCGCCGGCCGCGCTCAGCACCGTCTGCACGCCGCCCTGCGTCGCCTCCGCCGCCTCGGTGGCCGCGGTGGCGCCCCGGGACATGCCGATGCCGTGGTCGCCGTCGCCGGCCACGGCGTCCAGCTGGCCCAGCTGCTCCTTGTGCTCCTCCACGGTGGCGTGCAGCGCGGCGACCGCGCGCCGGGCCACGGCGGCGGCGGCGACCGAGGCCTCGCTGGCCTCCTCGGCCGCGGCCGCGTCGTCCTCGGGGACCTCGCGCCGGACCGGCCGGGTGCGCTGGGTGGCGACGGCGTTGCCGCGCTTGAAGGCCGGGGTGTCGGCGGGCGCGGTCCAGAAGGTCTCCAGCTCCTCGTCCAGCCAGGTGACCGAGAGCGAGCAGCCGGCCATGTCCAGGCTCGTCACCAGCTCGCCCACCTCCGGGGCGACCAGCTCGACGCCGGCATCGGCCAGCAGCGCGGCGACGTCGCCGAACAGCACGAAGAGCTCCTCGTACTTGGTGGCGCCCAGGCCGTTGAGCAGGACGGCGGCGCGCCCGCTGACGCCCTCGGGGCGCTCGGCCAGCACGCGCTCGACCAGCTGCGCGGCCAGCTCGCTGGCCGGCATCCAGGGGGCGGAGCTGATCCCGGGCTCGCCGTGGATGCCCAGCCCGAAGTCCATCTGGCCGGGCTCGACGTGGAACAGCGGGGCGTCGGCACCCGGCATGGTGCAGCCGTCGAAGGCGACGCCGAAGGAGAAGGTGGCCGCATTGGCGGCGCGCATCACGCGCTCGACGCCGTCGAGGTCCAGACCGGCCTCGGCGGCGGCCCCGCCGATCTTGTAGACGGTGAAGGTGCCGGCGATGCCGCGCCGCTTCTCGGGCTCCTCGGCGGGGCCGGAGGCGATGTCGTCGGTGACGAAGACGATCCGGGTGTCGATGCCGTCGGCCCGCAGCCGGTCGGCGGCGACGGCGAAGTTCAGCCGGTCGCCGGCGTAGTTGCCGAAGGAGAGCACGACGCCGGCACCGCCGTCGGCGGCCCGGCCGATCCGGTAGACCTGCTCGGCCGAGGGCGAGGCGAAGAGGTCGCCCAGCACGGCGGCGTCGGCGAAGCCGGTGCCGACCACGCCGTTGTAGGAGGGGTAGTGGCCCGAGCCGCCGCCGATCAGCAGGCTGACCTTGCCCTCGCCCGGGCCGCCGGCGCGGACGAAGCCGGACGCGCCCTCCACGCGCTCGACGTGGGCCGGGTACGCGGCGGCGAAGCCCCGCAGGATCTGGTCCTTGAACGCGGCGGGGTCGTTGTGCACGTGGGTCATGGCGCCTCCTGGCTGTCCGGTCCGCCGCTACTGGGCGACGGCGTAGTCGATCCCGGCGCCCGCCCAGGCCGCGAGGATCGCGGGGTCCGCTCCGGCGTCGGTGATGATCAGGTCCAGCTCGGTCAGCGAGGCGATCTTGAGCAGCGCGAGGCGGCCGAGCTTGGTGTGGTCGACGAGCAGGTACTTCTTCGTGGCGGAGTTGAGCATCTCGCGCTTGAGCGCGACGATCTGCTCCTCCTGGTGGAACATGTCGGTGGCCGAGACCGCCGAGGTGGACATGAACACGGCGTCGACGTGGATGCCGCGCACCTGCTCGTTGGTCTGCACCCCGACGAAGGAGTCGTGGGCCACGTCGTAGCGGCCGCCGATCCCGATCCCGATCACGGTGAGGTTGTGGTCGTGGGTCAGCTCGCTGAGCTGGCGCAGGCCGGCGACGAACGTCGTCGCCACGTGCAGCGGGGCCCGGTCGGGCAGCCCCTCGACCATCTTGAGCGTGGTGGTGCTGTCGTCGAGCAGGATCGACATCCCGGGGTGCACGTGCTCCAGCGCCGTCTCGGCGATCGCGGTCTTCTCCGACGTCATGGTGGCCAGCCGGTAGGACATCTGGGACTCGAAGATCCCCGACGGCTGGGCGGTCACGCCGCCGTGGAACTTGCGCACCACCCCGCGGCGCTCGAGCTCGTCGAGGTCGCGGTGGATGGTGACGATGCTGACCCCGAAGCGGGTGGCCAGGTCCTGCGCCGTGGCCGAGCCGGAGTCCAGCACCACCTCGGTGATGAGCCTCTTGCGCGTCTCGGTCTTCCGCTCGCGGGGGGAGCCCGCCTCAGCTGCCGTCATGGCTGGCCGTTCCTCCTCGAAGGGTGTCGCGGTCCGGGCTCGCGCGGGGGCCGCCGGGCCGGGCCCGGGGTCGCCCCCGGGCCCGGTGCCACGACGCGTCGCGTGGATCATAACGACGCGCCGTCGCGGGTCACTCGCTGAGGACGAAGTTGTCCAGCTTGTCGGCGTTGTCCTTGGTGATGAGGACGCAGTCGATGGCCTGCTTCTCCTCGGGCACACCGGTCTCGCCGCCGGTGAGCACGCCGTTCAGCTGCTCGACGGCCTTCGTGGTGCCCTCGACGATCGGCTGCAGCACGGTGGCGACCATCTCGCCGTCCTTGACCGCGTCGGCCGCGTCCTGGTTGCCGTCGAAGCCGAGGACCTTGACCTGGTCGAGCTTCTTGGCCTCCTTGAGCGCGTTGATCGCGCCGAGGGCCATCTCGTCGTTGCCCGCGATGACGCCGTCGATGTCCGGGTTCTTGGACAGCAGCGACTCCATCTTCTCCTGGCCCTCCTGGCGGTCCCAGTTGGCGATCTCCTCGCCGACCTTCTTGAGGTCGGGGTACTGGGAGATGACCGACTTGTAGCCGTCGGAGCGGACCTGGGCGTTGTTGTCGCTCGGCTTGCCGAGGAGCTCGACGTAGGTGCCCTTGTAGTCCATGGCCTCCGACCACGCCTCGGCGCCGGCGACGGCACCCTGGGCGTTGTTGGAGACGATCTGGGCCTTGGCCAGGCCGGTCTTGCTGATCTCGGCGTTCACCAGGACGACCGGGATCTGCGCGTCGACGAGCTTCTGCACGGCGGCGACGCTCTCGTCGGCGCCGGCCGGGTCGAGGACGACGCCCTTGACCTTGTCGTTGATCGCGGTCTCGATGAGGCTGTTCTGGGTCTCCGGGTCGTTCTTGTGCGCGGAGGTGGTCGTCTCGTAGCCCAGCTTCTCGGCCTCGGCGACGGCCGTGTCGGTCTCGGCCTTCCAGTACGGGTTGGACGGGTCGACGGTGATGACCGCGATCGTCCCGCCGGCGGCGGCCGCGGACGAGGAGGCGCCGGAAGCAGCGGGCTCGGCGGCGTCGCCACCGCCGCCACCGCAGGCGGCGAGGCTGAGCAGGACCGCGCTGGCGAGCGCGGTGCGGAGGACCAGGCGAGGTCGCATGGGTGTTCCTTTCAGGGTGGGGCACGGCGGTGTGGACGGGCCCTGGACCCGTCCGGGGAGACCCCCGGACGGGGTGGTGCGGGACGTGCGCGGGGCCGGGCGACCCGGCGGGGCCGGGTCGGGCAGGTCGTGGTGTGCGGTCGGGCTGAGTGGGTCAGGCGGCGGAGATCAGGGCGGTGGAGATCAGGCCGGGGTGGCCGCGGGGGGCGTCGCGCCCCGGTTGGCCGCCCGGGCGTTGGCGACGGCGCGGCGGGCGCTGCGCCGGCGCTGGATGATCTGCTGGATCTGGTCGACGGCGACCGCGAGGATGATCACCGCGCCGGTGATGACCTGCTGCCAGAACGGGGAGACGCCGACGATGACGAGGCCGTTGGCCAGGAAGCCGATGACGAAGGCGCCGATGATCGTGCCGCGCACGGTGCCGCGGCCGCCGGAGAGCGCCGCGCCGCCGATGACCACCGCGGCGATGGCGTTCAGCTCGTAGAACTGGCCGAGGTCGGCCGTCGAGGAGCTGATGTTGGCCATCTGCAGGATGCCCACCACGCCGGCGCAGAAGCCGGAGATCACGTAGATCCGGGTCTGCACGCGCTTGACCGGGACGCCGGACAGCTGGGCCGCGCGCTCGTTGCTGCCCGTGGCGTACAGCCAGCGGCCGAACGGCGTCCGGGTGAGCAGCAGGGAGAAGACGACGGCCAGGATGATCATGACCCAGGCCGAGATCGGCAGCCCCAGCGGCCGGCTCGCGAAGACCTCGAAGAAGCCGGTGTTGCCCAGGTAGGGCTGGCCGCTGAGCTCGTTGGTGATGTTCTGGCCGTTGAGCAGCACCTGGGTGAGGCCGCGGGCCACGTAGAGCATGCCGAGGGTGACGATGAACGGCGCCAGGTTGAGCTTGGCGATCAGCAACCCGTTCACGTACCCCACGAGCATGCCGACCGCGACCGAGAGGACGACGATCACCCACACCTGCGGGAACATGATCGCCTGGGTGAGCGGCAGGTCGAGGCCGCGGAACAGGTTGCCCGCCACGGCCGCGGTGAGCCCCACCGTGGAGCCGACGGAGAGGTCGATCCCGCCGTTGAGGATCACCATCAGCATGCCGAGCGCGACGATGGCGTTGAAGGCCACCTGCTTGGTGATCGTGGTCAGGTTGCCCGTGGTCAGGTAGTTGTCGCTCATGATCGCGAAGATCGCGACGATGATCACCAGGGCGATGAGGGCGCGGCCCTCGATCAGCACGGCGTTCAGGTTGAAGGAGCGGGCCGGCGTGGCGCCGCCCGAGGGGCCGGCCCCCGCGGGCGCCGGGGCGGCGGTCGTGGTGCTCATCAGTGGGCTCCGTTCGGCTCGTGCGGGAAGTCGGTGTCGTGCTCGCCGGACGCGGCCATGATGTCGTCGCGGGTGCAGGTGCGCGGGTCGAGCTCGCGCACGATCCGGCCCTTGCTCATCACCAGGACGCGGTGCGACGCGGTGAGCGCCTCGCCCACCTCGGAGGTGACGTAGAGGACGCCCAGCCCGCGGGCGGCCTCGCGGAAGAGGAGGGAGAAGATCTCGCCCTTGGCGCCGACGTCGATGCCGCGGGTGGGCTCGTCGAGCAGCAGCACCTTCGGGTCGGTCAGCAGCATCTTGCCGATGACGACCTTCTGCTGGTTGCCGCCCGAGAGCGAGGTGATCAGCGCGCCCGGCCCGGCGGTCTTGACCCGCACGTCGGAGATCTCGCGCTCGACGTTGGCCCGCTCGGCCCGGCGGCCGATGAAGAAGCTCTTCACCGTCGAGAGCAGGCTGGGCAGCGACATGTTGGCGCCGACGCTGAGCATCTGCACCAGGCCGTCGCGCTGCCGGTCCTCCGGCACCAGGCCGAGGCCCCGCTCGATCCGCTCGGCGATGTCGAGCCCGGCGAGGTCGGTGCCGCCCAGCAGCACGCGGCCCCCGGACAGCGGGTCGCGGCCGGCCAGGGCCTCCATCAGCTCCGTGCGGCCGGCGCCCATCAGCCCGTAGAGGCAGACGATCTCGCCCTCGCGCACGTCGAGCGACAGGTTGTTGACCGCCACCCGGCCCGTGTCGAGCTCGGCCACCGTGACGTCCTGGATCGACAGCGCCACGTCGCCGAACTCGCGCGGGGCGTCGCGGAAGTCGTAGTCGGCCTCGCGGCCCACCATCTGCCGGACCACCCAGCTGAGGTCGATGTCCGCCGCCGGGGCGGTCGCCACCAGGTCGCCGTCGCGGAAGACCACCGCGTGGTCGGCGATCTCGATGGCCTCCTCGAGGTGGTGGCTGATGTAGACGATGGCCACGCCGTTGGCCGTCAGGTCGCGGATCACCTTGAACAGCACCTCGACCTCGCTGGCGCTGAGCGCGGAGGTGGGCTCGTCCATGATGAGGATGCGGGTGTCGGCGGCCAGCGCCCGGGCGATCTCGATGATCTGCTGCTGCCCGACGCGGAGGTCCTGGACCAGCGTCGAGGCCTTGATCGGCTCCTCGAGCCGGCGCATCAGCTCCTCGGTGATCTGCTTCTCGCGGGCGTAGTCGATGCCGCCCGTCCGGGTCCGCAGCTCGCGGCCGATGAAGATGTTGTCGCGGACGCTGAGGTTCGCGCAGAGGTTCAGCTCCTGGTGGATGATCGAGATGCCGCGCTCGACGGCGTCGGTCGTCCCCGCCAGGGTGACCGGCTCCCCGTCCAGCAGCAGCTGGCCGGCCGAGGGCTGCTCGACGCCGGAGAGGATCTTCATCAGCGTCGACTTGCCGGCGCCGTTCTCGCCGAACAGCACGGTGACCTGGCCGCGGCGCACCTCGAAGTTGACGCCCTTGAGCGCCCGCGTCACGCCGTAGGTCTTGGCGATGTCCACCGCGCGCAGGACGACGTCGCCGTCCTCGTCGGCGGCGGGGGCCGGCACGGCCTCGACGGTCCCGGTGCTCATCAGCCGACCTCGACCGAGACCGGCTGCACGTTGACGGGCTTGGCCCGCGGCACCGTGGCGCCGGTGGCCTGGACCCCGACCGCGCCCAGCACGGTGACCTGGCGGCCCTCGAGGCTGCCGGGGTCCTGCACCGAGGACTCGATCTGGGCCAGCATCAGCTTCTTCAGCTCGTCGCCGACGTACTGGTAGTCGGTCTGGCCGGGGGCGTCGGCGAACTTGAAGCCCATGACGTCGCGGATGACCGTGCCGTTGACGGCGGTGCTGAGCGGGACCAGCACCGGGGTCTGCGCGGGCACGCCGTCGACCTCGACCCGCAGCGAGGCGTCGCTGGCCTCGACGACGGTGCCGGTCAGCTCGACCGGGAAGACGTAGGAGCCCTCGGCCGGGGTGGTCGCGCCGTACTTCTCGGCGGCGGCCGCGACGTCGGCCTGCAGGGCGGGCACGACCTCGCCGAGCGGCTGGGCCCGGCCGGGGAGGTCCTGCTCCGCCTGGGCGTAGAGGTCGGTGGCGACCTGCGCGGGGTCGAAGGGCTTCGGGGCGATGGCCGCCACCTCGGCGGGGGTGAGGAACTTGGTGCTCAGCGCCATGGCCACCACCAGGACCACGAGGACCACGGCCCCGACGACGCGGGCCCGGGTGCGGGATCGATGCGTTATCTGCATCAGGTGCTCCTTCAAGCTGTCGGACGAGCAGCGGCGCGGCGTCCGGGGTCCGGCTGAGCCGGACGAGAGGAACCTACCGGAGTTCTCGCGATTGTTGCAATCAGTCGTGAAAAGTTTTCAATCCGTTGTGCAGCAGCCGTCGCCGGGCGTGCGCGGACCGGTCCCGGGGTCGGGGCGGCGGACGTCAGGAGGCGGGGCGCGCGTAGGGCGCGCAGAGGTCCAGCAGCCGCAGGTAGCCCTGGACGTCCCAGCCCGCGCGGCCGACGAACAGGCCGTCGGTGCAGGGGTCGGTGAGCAGCTCCTCGGCGTTGTCGGGGTGCACGCCGCCGCCGTAGAGCAGGGCCAGCGCTCCCCCGCCGTCGGCGGCTCCGGCCACCACGTCGGCGATGAGGGCCATCACGGGCGCGATCTGGTCCTGGGTGGCCGGTCGGCCGTGCTCCCCGATGGCCCAGATCGGCTCGTAGGCCACGAGCACCCGCCCGACGTCGGCGGGGGCGACCCGGGACAGGGCCGCCCGCACCTGAGCGGCGACGAAGTCGGCCGCTCCCCCGGCGTCGCGGACCTCGAGCGGCTCGCCCACGCAGACCAGCGGGAGCAGCCCGTGGTCCAGAGCGGCCGCGGCCTTGAGCGCCACCGTGTCGTCGGTCTCCCCGAAGGACGCCCGGCGCTCGGAGTGGCCCATCTCGACCAGCTGCGCCCCGGCGTCGGCGGCCATCCGCATCGAGATCTCCCCGGTGCCGGCGCCCTCGGGCCCCCAGTGGGCGTTCTGCGCCCCCAGCAGCACCGGCGAGCCCGCCGGCAGCCGGTCGCGGACGTGCGCGAGCGCGGTGTGCGCCGGCAGCACGAACGGCACCAGGCCCGGCGGCACCTCGGCCGCCGCGAGCGCGTCCACGAAGGCCGCCGCCTCGGCGAGCGTCTTGTTCATCTTCCAGCTGGTGCCCACCCACAGGGTGCCCGGCCCGGGGACCGGCGGGCGCGCCGGACCGGGGGACGCCGGATCGGCGCCCCCGGGCAGCGTCGGCGTCACGGGATCAGCGAGACCTTGATCGACTCCTTGCCGCTGGCCACGAGGTCCAGGCCCTTCTGGAAGTCGGCGAGCGGCAGCTGGTGGGTGCAGATCTTGTCCATCGGCAGCCGGCCGGACTCGATCATCCGGATGGCGGCGGGCCAGCAGTGCGGGCCGAGGTGCGCACCGCGGACGTCGAGCTCCTTGTCGTCGCTGATGATCGACCAGTCGACGGTGACGTCGCTGCCGAAGACGCTGTACTCGACGTAGGTGCCCAGCTTGCGCAGCAGGTTGAGGCCCTGGCCGACGGCGGAGGGGTGGCCGGTGCCCTCGAGGTAGACGTCGGCGCCGTAGCCGTCGGTGAGCTCCTTGACCCGGGCGACCGCGTCGTCGGTGCCGATGTTGATCACCAGGTCGGCGCCGCACTCGAGGGCGAGGTCCAGCTTGTCCTGCGCCATGTCGAGGCCGATGACCAGCTTGGGGTTCTTGGACTTCGCACCGGCGATCATGCCCAGCCCGATCGGGCCGCAGCCCGCGACCACGACGACGTCGTCGAAGTGGATGTCGGCGCGCTCGACGGCGTGCAGGGCGCAGGAGAGGGGCTCGGCGAAGGCGGCGTGGGCGGGCGGCAGGTCGGCCGAGACCTGGTGCACCAGGGCGTCCTTGGAGAAGAGCATGTACTCCGCCATCGCGCCCGGGGTGCGGCGCTTGAAGCCGAACATGTCGTGCGGCTGGCACATCCAGTACTTGCCGTCGAGGCAGTAGCGGCACTTCCAGCAGGGGACGATCTGCTCGGCGACGACGCGGTCGCCCACGGTGACGCCCCAGCGCTGGGCGGCCTCGTCGTCGAGCTGGACGATGGTGCCGACGAACTCGTGGCCGGGGATGACCTCGGTCTCGGCCCAGGCCGGCCGGTTCGCGTCGCCCCAGAACTTGGGGGCGCCGTGGTAGCACTTCAGGTCGCTGGCGCAGATGCCGACGCCCTCCACCTTGACCAGGGCCTCGCCCGGCCCCGGGCGCGGGACGGCGACCGTCTCCAGCTGGTAGTTCTCGGGGCCGTGCACGATGACGGCCTGCATCGTCTCGGGGAGCCGGGGGCCGCTGACGGCCGACTCCGGGGTCGTGGTGTTCTCGGCCGGTGCTGCGGTCATCGTTCAGCCTCCATGCTGCTCGGTCGTGCGGGCCCGGGTCGCCGGGTGCGGCGGCCGGGGCGGCGCGGCGTGGCCGCGCGTCGGGCAGAACGCTAGCCACTGGTCCTGGTTCTGTCCAGAAAGTGTGCAGAGTTGTCGGATCGCCCTGAAAAAGTTGTCATCGAGGCTGACACAACGGCGGTCGCCGGTGGTTCTCACCGCCCGCGGGGTGGACCCGGGCGCCCGCGGGGCCGACGATGGCGGGATGAGCGGCGGACAGGTCGCCCGGGAGCGCGGCCCCGGGCCCGGTGCGCGGTGAGCGGCCCCTCGCGGTGGGGCCTCACCCCCCGGCAGAGCGTGGAGCAGGAGTGCGCGCGCCGCGGTCGGGACGCGGTGGTCGACGGCTGCCGGGCGCTGCTGGCCGGCGAGGCCGTCGACGACGGGCTGGTGCTGGCCCTGGGCGGGCGGCCGGCACGGGCGGTGCTGGCCGGTGAGCCCGGGTGGTCGGAGGCCTGGCTCCGGGTCTGGGCCGCCCGGGGCCTGCTGTGGGTCTGGGAGGACCGGGCGCTGCCCGCGGTCGCGGGGGCGCTGGACGACGAGACCTGGCGCGTCCGGGAGATGGCCCTGAAGGTGGTCGCCCGGCACGGCCTCGGGGAGACCGTCGAGCGCGTGGCCGCCCTGCGGGACGACCCGGTCCCCCGGGTACGAGCGGCCGCCGAGCGCGCGCTGGTGCGGCTCACCCGGGACCGGGCGTGAGCCGGACGACGCCGGAGCCCTCCGGCGGCCCGGGTCCGGTGCAGCGGTTCGACGAGCTGCTCACCCCGCGGCTGCGCCTGCGGCGCTGGCGGGAGGAGGACCGCGGGCCGTTCGCGGCGCTGAACGCCGACCCGGAGGTGATGCGGTACTTCCCCGCCCTGCTGGACCGCCGGCAGAGCGACGCCCTCGTCGACCGGGTCGAGGAGCGGTTCGTCACGCAGGGTTTCGGGCTCTGGGCGCTGGAGCGGCGCGAGGACGGGGCCTTCCTCGGCTTCACCGGGCTCAACCCGATGCCGCCGGGGACACCCGGCGCGGGTGGGACGGAGGTGGGCTGGCGCCTCGCGCGCCGCGCGTGGGGCCACGGCTACGCGACGGAGGCGGCGGCCGCTGCGCTGCGGGTGGCGCTGGACCCGCTCGGGCTCGGGACCGTCTGGTCCATCACCGCGGTGGGCAACGCGCGCTCGCAGGCGGTCATGCGCCGGCTCGGGCTGGTCGAGCACTCCCGCTACCGGCACCCGGCGCTGCCCGTCGAGCACCCGCTGTCGGAGCAGGTGGCCCACTGGACGGGACGCCCGGACGAGTGCTGAAGGACCGCAGGTCCGGGGCCCGCTGGACGACGGCTTCTCAGCACTCGCCGCGCCCGGCGCTATCGTCGCCGGCATGGAGCTCACCCCCGCCCGGTCCGTGCACACCGCCCCCGTGGTCGCCCTCGGCCTGCTCGGCGGCTACCTGACCGCGCGCGAGACCGGGCTGCGCCCGCTGGGCGGCGTGGTGCTGGCCGCCGCCGGCGTGTTCGCGGGGCGCACCTGGCTGGCCCGACGGGGCCCCGGCGTGACGGCCGCGCTCGCCGCCGTCTACGTCCTGGGCTTCGGCGCCTCGCACCCGCTGGCGAAGAAGATCGGCGCCTGGCCCTCGGTGCTGGCCGTCACCGCCGTCAGCGCGGGCGCGTCCTACGTCCTGGTCGACCGGGCCTGAACGCACCGCGCCCCGGACCCGTGGTCGGGTCCGGGGCGCGGAGGCGTGCTCAGGGCTCTGCGACGGGCTCGGGGAGCGGCTGGGTCAGCGCCGGTCGACCCGCTTGAGGGTGAAGGGCGGGGACTGCCGCTCCCCCAGCGTGTAGTAGGCCGAGCCGTCGGGCGCGTACTCGATCGCCTCGCCCTGCGCCTCGTTGGACGGCGCGGTCAGCGTCACCGGGGCGGCGTCGAAGGCCGACTCGAAGGAGCTGCCCGCCGGGGCGCGGTACTCGTAGACCCGGTAGGGGGTGCGGAGCAGGAAGCGGTCGCCGGCCGGGTGGATCGAGGCCGCCGTCACCTGGGCGAACCAGGTGGCCGCGTGGGTGTCGTCGGGGTCGCCGGTCCAGGTGGGCACGTCGAGCGTGGCGACCTGGGTGAGCGTGGTCACCGTCGTCGACGAGGGGGCCGGCAGGGTCGTCGGGAAGGCGTAGACGCCGCTGCGGCCGTCGGCCTCCTTGGTGATGACGTAGATGCGGCCGGTGACCGGGTGCACCATCATCGCCTCGGCGTTGTGCGGGGCGTCGGGGTAGCGGAACCGGAACCAGTCGCCGCGGAGGGTGCCGCGGGTCTCGCCGGCCGCCAGGTCGGGCTCGGCGACCCGGTAGACCGCGAAGGTCGACGGCGGGTTGGGCTTGCCGTTGGCGCGGCCGATGTCCCCGGCGAAGAGGCAGCTGCCGCTGGGGCAGGGGCCGGTGGCGATGTCCTCCCAGTCCCACTGCTGCGGGATGGCCACGTCGTAGCGCCCGACGACGCGGGCGTTCGTGGTGCTGACCGCGACCATGCCCTGGACGTCGGACTCGCTGTGCACGTACTGCACGCCGGGGTTCACCCGGCTGGCGGCCAGGCCCGAGGGCTCGTGCAGGGTGTCGTCGGAGAGCCAGGTGTCACGGTTGCCCAGCAGGTCGTAGCCCTCCCACAGCTTGCCGACGTCGGTCGAGCTGCTCGCGTACCGGCTCGCGGTCTGCACCGCCGAGGCGGGCCGCAGCGTCAGCACCTGGGTGACGTTGGTGCGGAGGAAGTCCGAGCTGCCCGTCCAGCCGGAGCGGACGGCCGGGGCCCCGAGCTGGCGCTGCGCGGTCTCGACCGCCAGCCCGCTGCCCCCGGGGGCCAGGCAGTCGTCGAGGACCTCGGTCAGGCCCGACGGCGGGGTGATGGCGTCCACCAGGCAGTCGGTGCCGGTGTAGAGCTGGGTGCCGAACCAGACCGCCATCGCGTTCCCGACGGTGCTGGTCACGCTCGGGGTGGTGAACAGGTCGAGGTTGCCGTTGACGCGGCCCGCGAAGGTGTCGACGGGGTCGGCGTTGTCGACGTTGTCGTAGGCGGTGACGGTGGCCGCGAGGTTGGTCGGCTCGCTCACGTCGAAGGTGTAGGAGGACGGCTCGCCGCCCGTGGCCACCCGGACCAGCACGACCGACTTGAGCAGGGCCGCGCTCTGGGTGGAGCCGACGGGGGTCCAGCCGGCGGAGGTCATGCTCGCGGTGACGTCACCCCGGTTCGCGACGCGCGCGACCAGGACGTCGCCCGCGACGGTGCCGGCGGGCTTGGGGACGGTGACCGAGTCGCCGGAGGTGCTGCTGGCGCTGCTGGCGCCGCGCAGGGTGATCGCGGGGCCGGCGGTGGTGGCCGCGGCGGCCGGGACCGCGGAGGCCAGGACCAGGGCCGCCGCAGCGGCCCCGACGAGCAGGGTGGTGGCACGAGGACGTGCTTCGAGCATGGGAGCTCCCTCCGGTGGTTCGCGACGCCGTCGTCGAGAGCGCGCTGGTCCGGGGATGCCAGCGACGGGCACAGTCTCGCACCCCTGCGCGGCCCCGGCCAACGGGCGCGACCCGGTCCCCCCGGGACCGCTCAGACCTCGGCGAGGACGCGCGCCAGCGGGAGCAGCCCCGCCGCCCGCAGCGGGGCCACCTGGTCGTCGGTGGCGTGCCGGCGCCGGTAGGCCCCCGGCGGCACCCCGTAGGCCGCCCGGAACCGCCGGGAGAGGTGGTAGGCGTTGGCGAACCCGGTGGCGTCGGCCACCTCGGCCAGCGAGGCGTTGCTGCGCTGCAGCAGCACCGCCGCCCGGGACAGCCGGACGAGCTCGAGCACCCGGGCCGGGCCGCAGCCGAAGTGCTGCCGGAAGACGCGGAAGAGGTGCCCGGCCGAGACGCAGGCGGCGGCCGCCAGCTCGTCCACCTCGACCAGCCGCACGCCGTCGGCGGCCCAGGTCCGGCGGACCGCCTCCACGGCGACGGCGACGAGCTCGGGCACCGGGTCCGCGGTCTCGTCGAACGGGCCGCGGACGAAGAGGTCGAGCAGCAGGGCGAGCAGCTGGTCGCTGCGGGCCCGGGCCGCCTCGGACGGCTGGGCCCCCAGGTCCTCCAGGTAGCGGCAGAGGCCGGCCAGCACCGGGGCCCCCGCGAGGTCGCGCACCACGGGCCAGCCGGCCGGGTCGGGCAGCGGACCCGGGTCGGCCACCCGGAAGTGGGCCCAGGCGTGCCGGGAGACGACGTCGGCGTCCCAGCGGAAGGAGTCGAGGGCGCCCGCGGGGGCCAGCAGCAGGGTGCCCGGGCGCAGCGTCACCGGCCGGTCCGGCCGCGCGGCGAGGGTCGCGCAGCCGCGGTGCACCGTCCAGACGGCCGAGCCCTGCAGCAGCCAGAGGAACTCGAAGTCGTGCAGCTCGCGCGGGCCGAAGCTGGAGCCCGGCTGGTAGTCGACGACCTGCACCACGCCGGCCCCGTCGACCTCCACCACCGGCAGGGTCGACGGACCGGCCGCGGCCGCCGGGGCGGGTGCGGCGGGCTCCCCCTCAGAGGTCACGATCAGATAGTAATCGGCGCGTCCGGGGCATCGACGCCCCCTCTGGCCGGTGCGAGGGTGAGGTAGTCAACCCCTCCCGACCGGAGAACACACCATGACCGACCTGCTCACCTCCCGCCCCACCGCCCCCGCCGCGGCGGACCGCCCGGCGCTGCCCCTGTTCGACGTCGTCGACGAGGCCTTCGTCGCCCACTACGCCGAGCACGGCTTCGCCCTGCTGGCCGGCGCCCTGACCCCCGAGCAGGTGGCGGCCATCAACGCCGACGCCCTCCGGCTGTGCCGCGGCGACTACGGCGACATCGGCTACGGCTGGAGCGGTGACGGGGAGAACGTCCCCGTGGCCGACCTCAGCGACGAGGAGGTGCTCCGCCGCTACCTGTGCATCCACTACCCGCACAAGGTGTCCCCGCCCGCCCTCGAGGCCCTCACGGTGCCGCGCGTCGTGGACGCCCTCGTCTCCGTCATCGGCCCGAACGTCAAGGCCATGCAGTCGATGCTCTTCGTCAAGTCCGAGGGCAAGCCCGGCCAGGCCTGGCACCAGGACGAGTACTTCATCCCCACCCGCGACCGCTCGCTGACCGCCGTGTGGATCGCCCTGGACGACGCGACCGTCGAGAACGGCTGCCTCTGGGTGCTGCCCGGCTCGCACCGCCGCGGCGTCATCTACCCCGAGCGCGACCAGGACGACCCGCGCTTCGACTGCAGCAGCGAGGCCTACGACTTCCCCTACACCGACGAGCAGTCGGTCCCGGTGGAGATCCCGGCGGGCACCGCGCTCGTCTTCAACGGCTACCTGCTGCACCGCTCGCTGGAGAACTCCGGCAAGCACGGCTACCGCCGGGCGCTGGCCAACCACTACATGAGCGCGGAGTCGCTGCTGCCGTGGCGCCCGCCCGCCGAGGGCGAGCACATGGCCATGACCGACTACCGCGACGTCGTCCTGGTGGCCGGCGAGGACCCGTACGCCTGGAAGGGCACCACCGACCTAGCCCGCCCCTACTCCCGCCCCGACAAGGACGGCGGCTGCGACCGCTGATCCTGAGCCCCACCCGTCCCGCACGCGTTCGAGGAGGAACCATGCCCGACCCGTCCCTGCCCACCCCGTTCGCGGCTCCCCCGCCGGAGCCGCCCCGCTGGGCGGCGAGCCGTCGCCGCTTCCTCTCGGTCACCGGGCTGGCGGTGGGGGGCGCCGCCCTCGGCCTCGGCGCGGCGGGCTGCGGGACGGCCCAGACCGGGAACAGCACGGGCACGGGCCAGGCGCAGGGCCGGCCGGGTGCCTCGGGCGACACGCTGTTCGTCTCGGGCTTCCAGTGGGGGCCGCCGGCCAACTTCAACCCGCTCGGGGCGGCGCCGGCCTGGCCGGCCGGCGGCGGGCAGAGCCAGCTGGTCTACGAGACCCTGCTGCGCTTCAACCTCATCGACGGGTCGCTGCAGCCGGGGCTGGGCAAGGAGCTGCAGGAGACCGACCGGCAGACCTTCACGGTCCCGCTGCAGGACGGCACCACCTGGTCCGACGGGAGCGAGCTGACCGCCGCCGACGTCGTCTTCACCTTCGAGATCGCCCGGAAGGTCAGCACGGGCAACTCCAGCGTCTGGACCTACCTCGACGCCGTCACCGCGCCCGACCCGCGCACCGTGGTCTTCACGCTCAAGAGCTCGCCGTACAACCCGGGCACGGTGAAGGACGCGATCGCCAAGGTGCTGGTCGTCCCGGAGGCGGTCTGGGGCTCGGTGCCCGAGAGCAAGATCATCTCCGAGACCAACCTGGAGCCGGTCGGCTCGGGGCCCTACCTGCTGGACAAGGCCGACCAGACCCAGGTGTCGCTGAAGCGCCACGACGGGTACTGGGGCACCGGCGTCTTCGGCACCCCGGCCCCGCTGGCGATCGTGCACCCGATCTTCAAGACCGGCAACGACGGCGACATCAAGCTGCAGAGCGGCGAGATCGACGCCAGCCAGCAGTTCACCCCGCAGATCTGGAAGATGTGGGAGGACCAGGGCAAGCCGGTGGCCACCTGGCTGGCGGAGAAGCCCTACTACCTGCCCGGGAACCTGCCGCTGCTGATCTTCAACCTGGAGCGCAAGGGCCTCGACGACGTCCGGGTCCGGCGCGCCCTCGCCCACGCGATCGACTACCCGAACATCGCGGCCACCGCGATGTCGAGCTACTCCGACCCGGCGAATGCGAGCCTGGTGGTCCCCACGGGCTACGAGGAGAAGTTCTACGACGCCGCGGGGGTCGAGGCCGACGGCTGGACCTTCGACCCCGACCAGGCGGTCACGATCCTCGAGGACGACCTCGGGGCGGAGAAGGGCTCCGACGGCATCTACGTGCTGCCCGACGGCACGAAGCTGGGCGGCTGGGAGCTCATCACCCCGACCGGCTGGACCGACTGGAACACCGCCTGCGAGATCGTCGCCAAGTCGGCCAAGGCCGTGGGCATCGGGATCGAGACGAAGTTCCCCCAGGCGCCCACCATGCAGAAGGCCATGCAGAACGGCGACTTCGACCTCTGCATGTACTCGTACTCGGGCGTGAGCCCGGCCAGCCCGTGGGTGCGCTTCCGCGACGCGCTCGACGACCGCGGGGTGCCCGAGCGCGGCAAGACGGCGTTCTTCAACTACAACCGGTTCTCCCACCCCGACGTGCCCGGGCTGCTCGACGCGGCGGCCGGGGCCACCAGCGACGAGGAGGCGAAGACCGCCTACACGGCGCTGGACCGGATCTACCGCGAGCAGGTCCCGGTCGTGCCGCTGATGTACCGCCCGCTGGAGTTCTACGAGTTCCAGACCTCGAACTGGACCGGGTTCCCCACGGCGGAGAACCCCTACGCCCCGCCCATGTGGCAGGGCGCCGGCATCCAGTGGCTCTTCAAGATCACCAAGGTGGGCAGCTAGCGGACGCCGCCGGTCCCGCCCGCACGGGACCGGCGGACGCCGGCGCCCGCCTCAGGACAGGGTCGACAGGCCGGCCGCGACGGCGAAGCCGAGGACCGTGGCCAGCCCGGCCCGGTCGCCGGCCTTCTCCTTCGCCTCGGGGATCATCTGGTCGACGAGCATGACGAGCAGGGCGCCCGCGGCGAAGCCGTCGATCCCGGCCTGCAGCCCGCCGCCGACGACGCCGGCCAGCGCGTACCCGCCGACGGTCGCCAGGGTGCAGACCACCGCCACCGCGGCCCAGAGCGCCAGGATCCTCGACCGCGCGGTGCCGGCCTCGCGCATGTCGCTGGCCGAGCCGATCGCTTCCGGCAGGTTGGACACGAAGACCGCGACGAGGAGCGCCACGCTGATGCCCTGGCCGGTGGCCAGGCCGATGCCCAGCACGGCCTGCTCGGGGATGCCGTCGAGCAGCGCGCCGAGGGCGAGGGGCAGGCCGCCGGGCCGGCCGCCGTCGCGGCCCCCGATCCGCTCGACGGCGCGGTCGGCGGAGAAGAAGGCCAGGGCGCCGGCGGCGACCCCGGCGGCGACCGGGAGCGGGCCGCCCACGTCCAGCCCCTCCTGCGCCAGCTCGAAGGCCACCGACGAGATCAGGGCGCCGGCGCCGAAGGCGAGCACCCCGCCGACCAGCCCCGCCCGCCAGCGGCGGCCGAGGGCGAGCAGGGTCCCGAGGAGGAGCGAGGCGGCCGCGACCGCCCCCCAGCCGAGCGCGGCGAGCATGCCGCCGACGTTAGCGGCGCGGCCGGCGGGCCCGTCGCGGGGTGACCAGCGGGGCCGCCGGACCGGGCGCCCGCCGGCCGGACCGGACGGCGCCGAGCGCGGCCACGGCCGTCGTCGCCGAGACGGCCGCACTCACCAGGGCGGGCCGGCGACGGCCGGGGTCGGCGACGGCCAGGGCCACCATCGACGCCGCGTGGGCGAGGTCGGTGAGCAGCCAGAGCCCCGTCAGCCGGGTGGGGGCCGCCACCTGCAGCAGCCCCTGGCCCAGGTGCCGGGCCCCGAGGACCGCCACCACCCCGCCCTCGACCTCCGACGGCGCCCGGCCCGCGACGGTCCGCCACAGCCCGTCGCCGCGGGCCAGCAGCAGCGCGCCCCAGGCCAGCCCGGCCAGCCCGGCGGCCCGGCCGGTCGACGTCGGGCTCACCGGCGGCGCGCGCCGACGAGGGCGGCCACGCCGCCCGCCACCACCACGCCGGCGCCGGCCGCCAGCGGGCCCGCCCGGTGCGAGAGCCACTGCTGGAGGCTGCGCGAGGCCGACCGGTCGTCGAAGGTGCCGTGGGCGCCGAAGTCGTGCCCGTCGTCGCCGTCGAGCGGGGCGAAGAGGTTGTCGGGCCGGCCCGCCACCTCCGGCTCGTCGACCTGCTGGTCGTCGAAGCCCGTCCGGGCCAGGTAGCGGTCCAGCAGGGCCGGGGCGACGGCGTTGCCCAGCAGGGTGCCGACGGTGCTGCCGCCCACCCACCACTCGCGCCGGCCCGGGTGGTCGACCGCGTGCAGGATGCCCCGGGCGGCGACCTCGGGCTGGTAGATCGGCGGCACAGGCTGCGCCTTCTGCGGCAGCTTCGAGCGCACCCAGCCGAACTGCGGGGTGTTCACCGCCGGCAGCTGGACCATGGTGACGCGGATGCCGCTGCGGTCGTGCAGCAGCTCGGTGCGCAGCGACTCGTGGAAGCCCTGGATGGCGTGCTTGGCCCCGCAGTAGGCCGTCTGCAGCGGGACGCCGCGGTAGGCCAGCGCCGAGCCCACCTGGACGATCGTGCCGCGGTCGCGCAGCTTCATCCGGCGCAGCGCGGCCATGGTGCCGTAGACGTAGCCCAGGTACGTCACCTCCGTGACCCGGCGGTACTCCTCGGGGGTGATGTCGCCGAAGCGGGCGAACACCGAGGTGAAGGCGACGTTGACCCAGACGTCGATCGGGCCCAGCCGGTCCTCGACCTGGCCGGCGGCGGCGTCCACCGCCTCGGCGTCGCTGACGTCGACGGGCACGACGAGCGCCTCCCCGCCGTGCTCGGCGACCTCGGCGGCGGCCGCGGCCAGGCCCGCCTCGCCCCGGGCCAGCAGGGCCACCCGGTCCCCCCGCCGGGCCAGCTCGCGCACCACGGCGCGGCCGATCCCCCCGCTCGCCCCGGTCACGACGACGACACGTCCAGCCATCCAGCTCCTCCTCGTGCTCCGGCCGGCGGGTCCGCGCGGCCTCCCCCTGTATAGCCCCCGCCCCCGCGGGCCGGTCGGCGGCGACGCCCGGCCCGGAGCCCGTGCCAGGATCGGGTCGTGGCCGTGCTCCGCTGCGACGTGCACTCCGAGGTCCTCGGGCTGGGCACCTCGCTCACCGTCCTGCTGCCCGAGGCGGCCCGCGCCCGGGACGGCGCCGACGGCCCGCCGCTGCTGTACCTGCTGCACGGGATGAGCGACGACAGCACCACCTGGCTGCGCCGCACCGGGCTGGAGCGCCACGTCGAGGGGCGCGGGCTCGCCGTCGTGATGCCGCAGGTGCACCGCAGCTACTCCCTCGACACCGCCGTCGGGGAGCGCTACGGGACGTTCCTCGCCGAGGAGCTGCCCGCGCTGGTGCACCGGTTCTTCCGCGTCTCGGACCGGCGCGCGGACACCTTCGTCGCCGGGCTCTCGATGGGCGGGTACGGCGCCGTGCGCTGGGCGCTGCGCGCGCCGGAGCGGTTCGCGGCGGCGGCGAGCCTGTCCGGCGCGCTGGACCTGGCCGGTCCCTGGAGCGCCCGGGTCCGCCCCGAGGACCCGCACCTGACGACGCGGCTGTTCGGCGGCAGGCCCGTCGCCGGCTCCGACGCCGACCTGCTGCACCTGGTGGGGCGGGCCGACCCCGCCAGGCTGCCGGCGCTGCGGCTGTGGTGCGGGGCGGACGACGCGCTGCTGCCGGCCAACCGCCGGTTCGCCGCGGCCTGCGCCGCGGCGGGGGTCGACGCCCCGCTGGAGGTCGGCCCGGGAGCCCACGACTGGGCCTTCTGGGACGCCCGGGTCGTCGACGTCCTGGACTGGCTCCCGCTCCGCGCCCGCTGAGGCCGGCGGGCCCGGGCGAGCGGGGTCCGCGGCTCCGGCGTCCCCGTCAGCGCGACGAGGACGCCGGGCCGGCGGGTCAGCCCCGACGGCGCCGGACCGACAGGGTGGTCACCCCGCCGACCACGGCGAGCCAGCCGAGGACGAGGACCCAGAGCACCGGGCCACCGGTCCGCGGCAGCAGCGGGACCGGTGCCGGCTGCGCGGGCTGGGCCGGCTGACCGGGCTGGGCCGGCTGACCGGGCTCGGCCGGCTGACCGGGCTCGGCCGGCTGGTCGGGACCCGGTCCGGGCGCCGGCTCGACCTCGAGCGTGGCGTCGGCGACGCCGTTGCCCGGGGTCGGGTCGACCGTGCCGGGTCCGGCGGACACCGCGACCGCGTTGGTCACGTCACCGGCCGCGGTGACCCGCGCGACGAGCCGGAGCTCGGCACTCGCCCCCGCGGGCAGGTCCCCGACCGTCCACCGCCGCAGCGCGGCGTCGTAGCCGCCGGTGGCCGTCTCCGCGCCCACGAGGACCAGCCCGGCGGGCCAGCGCTCCTCGACGACGACCGCGTCGGCGTCGGACGGGCCGTCGTTGCGCACGGTGACCCGGTAGGCGACCTCGTCGCCGACGTCGACCCGGCCGGCGTCGACCACGGCCTTGGTCACGGCGAGGTCGGCGACCCGGCCCAGCGGCACCGGCGGCGTCGTGGCCGTGGTGTCGTCGAGGTCGGGGTCGGCCGAGGTCGTGGTCACCGTGGCCGTGTTGGACAGCGTCCCGGTGGCGGAGGCGTCCACGGTGCCGGCGAGCACCAGCACCACGTCCTCCCCGACCGGCAGGTCGCCGACGGCGCAGCGCACCGTCCGGTCGACGGCGGTGCAGCCCTGCGGCAGCGTCGCCGCGTCCGGCACGGCCGGCAGGGTGTCGGTGACCACCACGCCGCGGGCGGTCGAGGGACCGGCGTTGGTCGCCGTCAGCGTCCACTGCGCCCGCTCCCCGGCGACCGGGGCGGTGGTGTCGAGCACCTTGGTCAGCGACACGTCGGCCGCCCCGGCCAGCGGCGTCGTCACCTCGTCGGTGTTGTCCGTCCCGTCCGGGTCGGTGCTCGCCGACGAGCTCACGGTGGCGCTGTTGGTGACCTCCGCGCCCTCGACGTCGGCGCCGAAGCGGCCGCTGACCTCGACGACGGCGCTGCCGCCGTCCCGCAGCAGCGGCACGGTGCAGGTGGCGACGCCCGCGTCGACGACGCAGGCCTCCGCGGGCCCGCCGCGCAGGGTGGCGGTGGCGTCGAGCAGGTCGGCCGGCAGCCGGTCGACCACGGTGACGGCCCGGGCGGCGGAGGGTCCGGCGTTGCGGGCCGTCAGCGTCCAGCGCGCCTGGCCACCGGGCACGAAGGCCCGGGCGTCGGTCTCCTTGGTGACCGACAGGTCGGCCAGGGCGGCGGCGTCGCCGTCCGCGGTGCCCTGGTTGTCCTCCGGGTCGGGGTCGGGGTCCCCGCCCAGCACCGTCGCGGTGTTGCTGAAGGTGTCGGCGTCCACGTCGTCGGCGACGGCGACGGCGACCGGCACGGTGATGACCACCGGGTCGTCGCCGGTGAGGCCGAGCTCGCCGAGCTCGCAGCGCACCTGCTGCTCGACCACGGCGCAGTCGGCGCCGGTGACGGCGCCCGCGGTCATCCCGGCGGGCAGGTCGTCGGTGACCACGACGTCCCGGGCCGTCGAGGGCCCGGCGTTGCGGACGGTCAGGGTGAAGGTCGCGTCCTCCCCGGCCACCACGGCGTCGACGGTCTTGGTCACCGACACGTCGGCCGAGCGCGTGACCGCGCTGGACACCGGGTCGCTGGTGCCGTTCCCGGGCACCGGGTCGGCCGTCGCGGAGCGGACGCTCGCGCTGTTGACCAGCGCGGCGCCCCGGTAGCCCGGGTCGACGACGCCGGTGACGACGACCTCCGCCGAGCCCCCGTCGGGCACGTCGCCGAGGGCGCAGCGGACGACCTGGTCGGCCACCGAGCAGCCGGTCCCGGTCGCCCGGAGGCTGCCGACCCCGGCGGGCACGGCGTCGGTGAGCACCACGTCGCGCGCCGTCGAGGGGCCGTCGTTGGTGACGGCGAGCGCCCAGCGGACCGGCCCGCCGGCCACCAGGTCCTCGGGACCCGTCTTGGTCACGGCGAGGTCGGCGAGGCCCTCCGCGTCACCGCGGGCGGTGGCGCTGTTGTCACCTGCGTCGGGGTCCGACGTCGAGGAGGTGACCTCGGCGGTGTTGACCAGGGCGTCGGCCTCGAAGCCCGCCGCCAGCGTGCCGGTCAGCGTGACCTCGGTCGTCGTGCCCGGCAGCAGGGTGCCGAGAGCGCAGCGCACCTCGTCGGTGCCGGTGCAGTCCGCACCCTCGACCTCGACGTCGGTGACGCCCGCGGGCAGCACGTCGGTGAGCACGACGTCCCGGGCGACGGAGGGGCCGGCGTTGCCGACGGCCACGGTCCAGGCGACGGTGCCGCCCGGCGTGACGACGGCGGCGCCGGTCTTGGTGACCGACAGGCCGGCCGTGCGGACGACCGGCACGGCGGCGGCGTCCTCGTCGTTCCCCGCCACGGCGTCGTCGGTGCGGCTGGTGACGGCGGCCCGGAGGGCGACCTCGTCGGCCGTGGCGGCCGCGGGCACCCGGCCGGTCACGGTGAGGACCACCGCGGCGCCGTCCCCGACGCCCAGCGCGTCGAGGGTGCAGACGCCGTCCTCGCAGACGACCCCGGCGGGGCCGGTGACGACGACGTCGGTGAGCGCGCGGTCGGCGGGCAGCTCCACCCGGACGCCGCGCGCGGTGGCGGGCCCCCGGTTGAGCACGGTGACGGTCCAGCGGACGTCGGTGCCGGCGACCACGGAGGTGCTGGCGGCCGCCACGTCGACGGCCACGTCGGCCTCGGCGCCCAGCACCGTGGTCACGGCGTCGGTCCGGCCGCCGGTGCCGCCGCCGGGCTCGCCGGTCGGCGAGGACACCTGCGCGGTGTTGGTGAGGTCGCCGGTCGGCGCCCCCGGGTCGAGCGGCTGCGCGGTGACCAGGTCGACGGTGACCCGCCCGCCGTCGGCGAGGGTGCCGACGGCGCAGCGGAGCTCGCCGCCGTCCTGGGTGCAGACGCCCTGGCTGGCGGTCGCGGTGACCGCGCCCGCACCGGGCGGCAGGAGGTCGGTCAGCACGACGCCCTGGGCGTCGGAGGGACCGGCGTTGGTGAGCACGAGCCGCCACGCGAGCGGCGTGCCCGCGCTGGCCCGCGCCGGACCCGTCTTGGTCAGCGTCAGGTCGGCCTGGCCGGCGACCGGCACCGCGAGGGCCGCGGTGTTGTCGTCGGGGGCGGCCTCGGGCGTCGCCGAGGTGGCGGCGGCGCTGAGGTCCAGCGACGCGACGGCGAGGCCCGGCGCGACGGCGAGCGGCACGGTGACGGCGACGTCGGTCCCGGGAGCCAGCACCGGCACCGCGCAGACCAGCGTGCGGCCGGTCAGCGTGCAGTCGGCGCCCGTGACGTCCCCGGCCAGCTCGAGCCCGGCCGGCAGGGTGGTGCTGAGCAGCACCCGGTCGGCGTCCGAGAGCCCGTCGTTGCGCACCCCGAGGGTGAGCGTCGCGCCGGTGCCCGGGACCAGGGTCGTGGGCCGCAGGTCCAGCGTGGTCACCAGGTCGGCGGCGCGGCCGACGGCGGTGGTCGCCGTCGCCGTGTCGTCCACCGAGCTGGGGTCGGCCGTCGGGCTGGTGACCGTGGCGGTCGCGTCCAGCTCGGCGGCGGTGGAGGCCGGGTCGAGGGTGCCGGTCACGACGACCACCACCACCTCGCCGGGGGCGAGGTCGCCGAGCCGGCAGTCCACCGCGGTGCTGCAGCGGTCGTCGTCGACGCGCACGCCGCGCACCCCGGCGGGCAGCTGGAGGGCCAGGTCGACGTCGCGGGCGGTCGAGGGGCCGCCGTTGCGCACCGTCAGCGTCCAGCGGAGCGGGCCGCCGGCGGTGGCGGTCGCCGGGGCGTCCAGGGCGACGGCCAGCGCGGCCGACTCCCCCACGGTCGCGTCGGCCGAGCCGGTGTCGTTCCCGGGGTCCGGGTCGGCGGTGCCGGCGGTGACCCGCGCGGTGTTGGTCAGCAGCTCGTCGAAGGTCTGGGCCACGACGCCGGCGACGGCGACCCGGGCGACCGCGCCGTCGGCGAGGGTGCCGAGGTCGCAGCGCACGCCCTGCCCGACGACGGTGCAGGAGCCGGCCGCCGAGGTGGCCGTCACCGCCCGCACCTGGCTGGGCACGGCGTCGGTGAGCACGACGTCGGTCGCGTCGGAGGGCCCGTCGTTGGTGACGACCACCTCGAAGGTGATCGGCGACCCGGCGACCGGCCGGCCGGAGGTGAGCGCCTTGCCCACGCGGAGGTCGGCGGAGGTGCCGACCGCGGCGTCGCTGGTGGCGCTGCCGCCGCCGGGCACCGGGTCCGGGGTGCTGGTCGTCACCGTCGCGGTGTTGCGCAGCCCGGCGCCGGCGTAGGCCGGGTCGAGGGTGCCGCTGAGCCGCACCTGGACCGTCCCGCCGGGGGCCAGCTGGTCGCGCGTGCACCGCAGGGTGCCGTCGACCAGGGCGCACTCGGCGTCACCGGAGGTGACGACCGGGTCGAGCACGCCGGCCGGCAGCACGTCGGCCAGCACCACGTCGCGCGCCGTCGAGGGGCCCGGGTTGGTGACCGCGAGCGACCAGGTGACGGTCCGGCCCGCGACGACGGGTCCCTCGACGACCTTGGTGAGGGCGAGGTCGGCGGCCCGGGAGACGGCGGTCCCCGCGGTGGCGGTGAGGTCGGCGTCGTCCGGGTCGGGCGTCGTCGAGCCGGCGCTGGCACGGACGGGCAGGTCGGTCGCCAGCGAGGCCGGGTCGAGCCGGCCGCTGACCGTGACCACGCGCTGCTCGCCGGCGGGCAGCACGCCCAGGGCGCAGCGGACGCCCTCGGCGGTGACCGGGCAGGCCGCGCCGCCGTCGACGACGGCGGTCAGGCCCAGCAGGCCGGGCGGCAGGTCCAGGCCGGCGGTGGCGCCGGCGGCGTCGCTCGGCCCGTCGTTGCGGACGGTGACGGTCCAGGTCGCGACCTCACCCGCACGCACCGCGGCCGGGGCGTCGAGCGCCACGGAGAGGTCCGCGCTGCGGCCGACCGGGGTGCTCAGCCGGCTGTCGTTGTCGGCCGGCGTCCGCTCGTCGGTGGTCGAGGTGGCGACGGCCCGGTTGACCAGGTCCGCCGGGCCGGAGCCCGCGGCCGTCCGGCCGGTCAGGGTGAGCACGGCGCTCGCCCCGGCGGCCAGCGTGCCGACGTCGCAGGTCACGGTCCCGCCGACGACGCGGCAGTCCCGGCCGTCGAGAGCGGCCGCGGTGACGTCCACCCCGGCGGGCACGGTGTCGGTGAGCACGACCTCGCGGGCCTGGGAGGGCCCGTCGTTGCGGACGGTGACGGTCCAGGTGACAGGCGCCCCGGCGACCGCCGGGGTGGGGGTCGCCTGCTGCTCGACGACGAGGTCGGCCGCGCCCTGCAGCGGGGTGCTGACCTGAGCGCTGTTGTCGGCGGGCGCCGGGTCCAGCGAGGCCGCGGAGCCCACGGCGGCCGAGTTGGTCAGCACGGTGTCGAGGGTGCCGGCGTCGACCCGGCCGGTGACGCTGGCGACGACGGTCTGGCCGGCGCGGACCTGGTCCAGCGTGCAGACCAGGGGGCGCGCGTCGAGCGGGGCGCAGCTGCCGCCCGGCACGCTGGCCGCGGTGAGCTGCACCGAGGCCGGCAGGGCGTCGGTGAGGCTGACGGCCCGGGCGGCCGAGGGGCCGGCGTTGCTGAGCGCCAGCCGCCACGTGACGAGCTCGCCCGGGACGGCGGTCGTCCGGTCGGCGGTCTTGGTCAGCGCGAGGTCGGCCCGGCTGGCCGCCTCCCCGGCCACGACGTCGCTGTTGTCCCCGGGCTCGGGGTCGGTGACGTCGGACTGGACGGAGGCGGTGTTGGCGAAGCCGTCGGGGTCGACGTCGTCGGCCACGGCGACCGGGATCTCCACCACGACCGGCGTGCTGCCGGTCGGGGCGAGGTCGCCCAGGTCGCAGGTCACCCGCTGGCCCGCCACCGTGCAGGTGCCGGTGGTGCTGGTGACGGCGCCGACGGCCATCCCGGCCGGGACGACGTCGGTGACGACGGTGCCCCGGGCCCGCGAGGGGCCGGCGTTGGCCACGGCCAGCCGGAAGGTGGCCGGGGAGCCCGCCTCCAGCGGGTCGGGCGTGACCGTCTTGGTCAGCGACAGGTCGGCGGCGGTGCCCACCTCGGTGCGCGCCGCGGCGCGGTCGTCGGTGGGGTCCTCGTCGAGCGCGGCCGAGCTGACGGTCGCGACGTTGCTCAGCGCGCCGGCCGGGGTGCCGTCGGCGACGACGCCGGTGACCAGCACGGTGACGGCGTCGCCCGGGTCGAGGGCGGTCACGTCGCAGCGCACGCCGGCGCCCTCGACGGTGCAGCGCACACCGCCCTCGGCCGAGCCGGCCGCGATGTCGGCCACGCCCTCGGGCACGGAGTCGACGACGACGACGTCGCGGGCCTGGGACGGCCCGTCGTTGGTGACCTCGATCTCCCAGGCCACGGCCTCGCCGGCGCTGACCCGGGCGGGCCCGGTCTTGGTGAGGCCGAGGTCGGCGGTGGGCCGGACGGCCGAGACCGCGGTCGCCGCGTTGTCGGCGCTGTCCGGGTCCGGCGTGGTGGAGGCGACCTGCGCGGTGTAGCGCAGCTCGGGCACGGCCACGTCGGGGGCGAGCCGGCCGGTGACGACCACGACGACCGCCTCCTCGTCGCCGACGCCGAGGGTGCCGAGCGCGCAGGTCGGGGTGGCCCCGACGGAGCAGGTGGCGCCGTTCGAGGCGGTCAGGGTGACGCCGGAGAGCCCGGCGGGCAGCAGCTCGGTGAGGGCGACGCCGCGGGCCAGCGAGGGGCCGCGGTTGGTGACCGTGACGGTCCACCGGACGTCCTGGCCGGGCACCGCGGTGGCCGGGCCGACGACGGTGACGCCCACCCCGCCGGCCTGCTGGACGGCGACGGGCGCGCTGGAGCGGTTGTCGCCCGGGTCGGGGTCGGCCGTGCTCGAGGTGACGGTGGCGGTGTCGACGACGGCGTCGTCGGTGGAGCCGGCGGGCACGGTGCCGCGCACGGTGAACACGAGGGCCTGGTCGGCGCCGGGCAGCAGCTCGCCGATGGTGCAGGTGCCGTCGGCGCAGGTCACCCCGGCCGGCGGGACCAGCGTGGAGCCCTGCAGGCCGGCGGGTGCCGGGTTGGTCAGGACGACGTCGCGGGCCGTCGAGGGCCCGGTGTTGCTGACGGTGACGGTCCACGCGGCGGGGCCGCCGGCCACGGTGCTGGCCGCGACCGGCACCGTGCTGACGGCGACGTCGGCCTGCTGGGTGACCAGCGTCGTCGACGCGGCCGTCCGGCCGTCCGGCGTCGTCTCGTCCCCGCCGCCGTCGGTGTCGGCGGTCGGGGAGGTGGCGCGGGCGGTCGCGGTGACCGGACCGGCCGGGTAGCGGGGGTCCAGCACGCCGCTGGTGCCCACGGTGATGACCACGGTCTGGCCGGCGGCCACCACCCCGAGGGTGCACGTCACCGTGCGGCCGGACTGGCTGCAGCTGCCCTGGGTGCTGGCGAGGCTGACGTCCCCGGTGCCCGCCGGCAGGGTCTGGGTGACCACGGTGCTCTGGGCGTCGGAGGGCCCGTCGTTGGACAGCTCCACGGTCCAGGCCAGCGGGGTGCCGGCCACGACCTCGGCCGGCGCGGTGCTGCGCAGGGTGAGGTCGGCGCGGCCGACCACCGGCACGGTGACGACGTCGGCGTTGCTCGCCGGGTCGGGGTCGGGCGTGGCGCTGGTGGCGGAGGCGCCGTCGGCGACGGAGGTGCCGGTGAAGGAGGCGCCGACGCTGACCGGGAGGGTGAGCACCAGGGATGCGCCCGGGGCGAGCTCGTCGACCTCGCAGCTGACCGTGCGACCGGTGGTGGTGCAGGTGCCGACGTCGGAGGTGGCGTCGCCGCGCAGCACGAGGCCCTCGGGCAGGGTGTCGGCCAGCGTCACCAGGCGGGCCGTCGACGGCCCGTCGTTGCGGACGGTCACGGTGAGCACGGCGTCGCGGCCGGGGACCAGCTGCGGGGTGCTGCTCCGGGTGCTGACGACGAGGTCGGCGGCCCGGGTGATGGTGGTGACGACGCGGCTCGTGTTGTCGGTGGTGTCGAGGTCCGGCGTGCTCGCGCTGACGACGGCGGTGCTGCTCAGGCTGGTCCGGGTGCTGTCGGGCGGCACGAGGCCGCTGGCCACGATGGTGACGCTGTCCCCCGGCCCGAGGTCGCCGAGGGGGCACCGGCCGTCGGGCCGGCAGCGGTCGCCCGCGGACTCCTCGACCACGTCGACGACGCCGACGGGCAGCAGCCCGAGCAGCTGGACGCCCCGGGCCTGGGAGGGCCCGTCGTTGCGGACGGTGACGCGGAAGGTGGCCCGCTCCCCGGCCCGGACGGTCGCGGGCCCGGTCAGCAGGGCCGAGACCTCTGCGATCTCCTCGACGGTGCCGGAGATCCGGGCGGTGTTGTCCGCCAGGTCCGGGTCGGGCGTCGCACTGCCCACGACGGCCACGCTGCTCAGGTCACCGCTGAAGGCCGACGACAGGACGCCGCTGAGCTCGATGCGGGCCTCCGCCCCCGGCGCCAGCTCCGCGACCCGGCAGGTCAGCTCGCGGCCGTCGAGGGTGCAGACGCTGGTCGTGCTGAGGGCGCTCGCGTTCAGGATCTCGGCGGGCACGGTCTCGGTGACCACGACGTCGCGCGCCACCGAGGGTCCGGCGTTGCGCACCACGAGGGTGCTGCTGATCTCCTGGCCCGCCACCGGCTTGCCGGAGCCGATCAGCTGGCTGATCGAGAGGTTGGCGCTCTGCCCCACCGGGGTGCTCGAGGTCGCCTCGTTGCCGCTCAGGTCGGGGTCCGGGGTGCCGGCGCGGACGGCGACGGCGTTGACCAGCTCGGTCAGCTGGCTGGCGGGGTCGAGCGTCCCGTTCACGGTGACCCGGACCGGGGTGCCGGGGGCGACGTCGGACAGCTCGCAGGTGAGGACCCGGCCGTTCAGCCGGCAGACGGCGCCGCCGGCGTCGACGGAGGTGAGGGTCACGCCCGCGGGCAGCGTGTCGGTGAGGACGACCTGACGGCCCACGGAGGGGCCGGCGTCGCGGACGGTCAGCGTCCAGCTCACCGGGCCGCCGGCGGTGACGGAGGCCGCACCCGGGGTGCTGGTGACGGTGAGGTCGGCCGAGCGGGTGACGGTGGTCTCGAAGACCGAGCGCAGGTCGTCGCTGTCGGGGTCGGGGGTGTCGGAGGCGACGGTGACGTCGTTGGTCAGCGTGGTCGCGGTGCTGGCCGGGTCGACCTGGCCGGTCACCACGATCACCCGGGAGCCGCCGGCGGGCACGACCCCGAGCGGGCAGAGCAGCTGCTGGCCGGTCAGGGTGCAGGTGCCGCCGTCGGAGGTGCCGGTCAGGCCCAGCAGCTCGGCCGGCAGGTCGTCGACGACGACGAGGCCGGTGCCGTCGGAGGGCCCGGCGTTGCTCACGGTCACCGTCCAGCGGGCGGTGCCGCCGGCGGCCACCTGCGGCGTCCCCGTCTGGGCGACCGACAGGTCGGCCGACCGGCTGACCGCCGTGGTCACGGTCGCGGCGTTGTCCAGGGTGTCGGGGTCGGCGACGGCCGAGCTCACCCGGGCGGTGGCCAGCAGCGAGGTGCCGGCGTAGCCCGGGTTGACGCGCGCGACGACGGTCAGCGTGCGGCTGGCCCCCGCGGCCAGCGCGTCGACGGTGCAGGTGGAGGTCGTCGTCCCGGTGCAGCGTCCCGGCCCGTCGAGCGTCGCGGAGACCGGGGTGACGCCGTCGGGCAGGTCGGCGACCAGCCGCAGGTCACGGGCGTCGGAGGGTCCGTCGTCGCTCACCCGGAAGGTCCAGGTGACCTGCTGGCCCGCGACGACCGAGGCGGGACCGCTGCCCGTCAGCGCGAGGTCGGCCGAGGCGACGGCCGGGGTGGTGACGGCGGTGGTGTTGTCGTCCGCGTCGGGGTCGGCGGTGGTCGAGGTGACCGAGGCCTCGTTGGTGAGCTCGGTGACGGCCGAGCCGGCGGCCAGCGTGCCGCTGACCGTCACGGTCACGGTGGCGCCGACGGCCACGTCGCCGAGGGCGCAGGTGACGGCGTCCGCGGTGACGGGGCAGGTGCCCTGGCCGGTCTGGGCGCTGGTGAAGGTGACGTCGGCCGGGGCGGCGTCGCGGACGCGCACGTCGCGGGCGACCGAGGGCCCGTCGTTGTGCACGCTGACCTGCCAGCGCACCTCCTGGCCCGGGGTCGGGGCGCCGGAGAGCAGGCTCTTGCGCACCGACAGGTCCGCCCGGGCGCCGACGGTGCTGCTCACCGTGGCGGTCGCCGGCGTCGGGTCGGTGGCCGAGGCGCTGGCCGTGGCCGTGTTGACCACCGGCTGGTCGACGGGCTGGTCGACGGGCACGTCGAGGGTCAGGGTGACGACGGCGGAGTCGCCGACGTCGAGGGTGGCCCAGCGGCAGGTGACCTGGTCGTCGTCGGCCGGGGTCTGGGCCAGGGCGTCGTAGACGCAGCCCCCGCCGCCGGTCGCGCCGGCGCGGGCGAAGGTCAGACCGGGCGGCAGCACGTCGGTGAGGATGACGTCGCGCGCCTGGGAGGGCCCGGCGTTGGTGAGCACCATCCGGTAGGTGACGGGCTGGCCGGCGACGACCTCGTCGCTGGTCACCTGCTTGGTGAGCCGCAGGTCGTTCTGAGCGCTGACGGGCTGCTCGACGCTGGCCCGGTCGTCGCCCGGCGTCGGGTCGGGGGTGTCGGAGGCCACCCGGACCGTGTTGCGGACGAGCTGGCCGGCCGCGGTCGGCGACAGCCGCGCGGTGAGCTGGACCACGACGACGGCGCCCGGCTCGAGCGCGCCCAGGCCGCAGGTGACCTCCGGGCCGTCGGCGGCGCAGGTGCCGGCCGGGTTGACGGCGGAGACGAAGGTGAGGCCGTCGGGCAGGCTGTCGACGACGCGGGCGGCGCGCGCCAGCGACGGGCCGGTGTTGGTCACGGTGACGAGGTAGGTCTCCTGGTCACCGGCCACCGGGGAGCTGCTGCGCGCGCTCTTGGTGACGGCGAGGTCGGCGCTGGTGACGACCGAGGTCGTCACCTCCGCCGACCGGGTGGCGGGGTCCTGGTCGCCGGTCGGCGAGCTCAGCGCACCGCGGGCGGTCAGCCGGCTGCCGTCGGCCAGGGCGGCCGAGACCTGCGTGTCGACGGTGACGGTGGCGGCGGCGCCGGGGGCGAGGTCGCCCAGGGTGCAGCGGACCCGGTTGAGGTCGGCGTCGACGGTGCACGTGACACCGGCGGGGGCGGAGATACCGCCGTCGGCGACCCGCACCCCGGCCGGCAGCACCTCGTCGAGGACGACGGCGGTGGCCAGCGAGGGCCCGACGTTGACCGCGCCGAAGGTGTAGCGCAGCGTCGAGCCGGCGGTGACGGGGTCGGGGGCGGCCGCGGCGCTGAGCCGCAGGTCGGCCGACTGCACCACCGGGGTGGTCGTGGCGGCCGTGTCGTTGGCGCGGACCGGGTCGGTCACCGCCGATCCGACGGTGACGCTGCTGGTCCGGGAGCCGGTGGCGTCGGCGGCGACCGCGACGGCGACCCGGGCGGTCAGCACGCCGCCCGGGGCGAGCCGGTCGACGGTGCAGGTGACCGTCTGCCCGTCCACGGTGCAGGTGCCGGTGCTGGGCGCGGCCGACACGACGGCGAGGCCGGCGGGCAGCGTGCTGGTGAGGGTGACGCGGGAGGCGTCGGCCGGGCCGGCGTTCGTGGCGGCGAAGGTGTAGGTGGCCGTGCCCCCGGCGACGAGGGCGTCGACGGAGACGCTGCTGCTGGCCCGCACGTCGGCCTCGGCCACGACGACGAGGTCGGCGACCGAGGCGTTGTTGGCGGCGTTCGGGTCCGCGGTCGTCGAGCCGATCGACGCGGTCCCCGCGATGGTGCCGGCCGGCGTGCTGGGCAGCACCCGGGCGCGGAAGGTCAGGGCGTTGCTGCTGTCGACGGGCAGCGTGCCGACGGCGCAGGTGACGGTCCGGCCGGTCACCGTGCAGGCGCCTCCGCTGGAGCCCGGGACGGCCTCGAGCCCGTCGGGCACCTGGCCGGTGACGATGACGCTGCGCGCCGTCGAGGGCCCGGCGTTGGTGACGGTCACCCGGTAGGTGGCCTCCTCCCCCGCGCGGACGGTCGGGGTGGTGGCGACCATGGCCACGCCGACGTCGGCGGAGCGGGCGGTCTCGGTCGTGGAGGTGGCGCTGTTGTTGGAGGTCGTCGGGTCCGTCGGGGTGGCGGCGCTCACCGACGCGGTGTTGGACGTGCTCCGGTCGACGAGGTCGGCCGAGACGCGGCCCACGACGGTGATGGCGACCGAGGCGTTCCCGGCCAGCGCCCCCACGGTGCAGGTGACGTCCTGGCCATCGACGGAGCAGGTGCGGCCGCCGGCGAAGGAGGAGGTCCGGTAGGTGACGCCGGTGGGCAGCCGGTCGGTGACCACGACGCCGGTCGCCGCGGAGGGCCCGGCGTTGCTGGCGGTCAGGGTGTAGGTGACGTCGCGGCCCGGGACGACCGGGGACGGGCTCGTCGTCTTGGCCAGCGCCAGGTCGGCGCTGGAGGCGGTGGAGCTGACGAAGGTGGCGGTGTTGTTGGCCGCCGCCGGGTCGGTGGTCTCCGCCGCGGCGGTGGCGGTGTTGCTGAGGCCGCCCGCGGGCGCGGTCTGCGGGGTGCTCACGGTCACCGTCCGGGTGGCGCCGGCGCCGACCTCCAGGGTGCCGACGGGGCAGGTGACGGTCCGGCCCGCGGTGGTGCAGCCGGCGGGGGTGCCGACGACGGCGGTGCCCTCGGGCAGGGGGTCGGTGATGACGACCGCCCGCGCCTGGGAGGGACCGGCGTTGGTCGTGGTGAGGGTGTAGGTCAGCTCGTTGCCCAGCTGGACCGGGTTCGGCGCCGCGGACTTGGTCAGCGAGACGTCGGCCCGGGTCACGACGGTGACGTCGGTGCTGGCCGCGTCGTTCGTGGTGACGGTCTGCGCGGTCGTCGTGGTCGCCCGGGCGGTGTTGGTGACGGTGCCCGGGTCACGGGCGGCGTCGACCCGGACCAGCAGGGTCACCCGGGCGCTGGAGCCCGGCGTGATCGTCCCCAGCTCGCAGGCCACCGGCGACGTGGTGGTGCAGGTGCCCTGGGTCGGGGTGACCTGCAGCAGGGTGAGGCCGGCCGGGACGGCGTCGGCCAGGGTCACCCCGCGCGCGTCCGTGGCCCCGGTGTTGGCCACGGTGACGCTGTAGGTCAGGGTGCCGCCGGCGGTGACCGTGGTCGGGTTGGCGGTCTGGCTGACGACCAGGTCGGCGTCCTGCCGGACGGTGGTCGTCGCGGTGGCGCTGTTGTTGGCCGGGGTCGGGTCGGCCGTGGCCGAGGTGACCGAGGCGGTGTTGTCGACCGAGGTGCCGGTGAAGGACGCGGCGACGGTGGCCCGGACCGTGACGGTCGCGCTGGCCGAGGGCGCCAGCGTCCCGACGGCGCAGACGACGGTCTGGCCGTTGGCCGAGCAGCTGCCCTGGCTCGGGTCGGTGCTGACCAGGGTGGTGCCCAGCGGCAGGGTGTCGGTGATGCTCGTCGAGGCGGCCGACGACGGGCCGGCGTTGAGCGCGGTGAGGGTGTACGTCACCTGGTTGCCGGCGGCGACCGAGGCGGTGCCGGTCTTCGTCAGCCGCAGGTCGGCCGCCCGGGTGAGGACCGTGCTCGCGGTCGCGGTGTTGTTCGTCGGGACGTCGTCGGTGGTCGCCGCGGTCACGCTCGCCGTGTTGACCACGGTGCCGGCCGCGGTGGTGGCGCCCACGTCGGCGGTCACCGGGATGGTGACCGTCGCGCCGTTGGCCAGGCTGGCCGTGGTGCAGGTGACCGTCTGCCCGCTGGCGGAGCAGGTGGTGCCCGCCGGCGCGGCGGCCGAGGCGTAGCTGAGGCCGGCCGGGAGCGTGTCGGTGGTGACGACGCCCGTGGCGGTGTTCGGGCCGTTGTTCGTGACCCCCAGCCGGTAGGTCACCGACGAGCCGGCGGTCTGGCTGGTCGGCACCGAGGTCTTGGTGAGCGCCAGGTCGGCGATCTCCTGCACCGGGGTGCTGACGGTGTTGGTGGTGAACGTGTAGTTGTTGCCCAGCGTCACCGCGCGGTAGTCCAGCAGGCCGCCGTTGGTCACGGTGGTGCCGGCCGCCGCGCGGTCGACGCGGACCCGGAAGGTGACCGCGGTGGCCGCGTTCACCGCGACGCTGCCGCCCGCGGTGGCGCTGGCTCCCGCGCCCAGCCGCGCGCGGACCAGCCGGTCGGCGGCGACGTACTCCGCCACGTCGTCCCCGGCCGCATCGGTCTTCGGCGTCGTGGAGGCGTTCGGCCCGCTGACGACCGTCGTGCTCTCCGGCACGTAGGTCACCCCGGCGGGCAGCGGGTCGCGCAGGACGACGTCGGCCGCGGTGTCCTGGCCCGAGTTGGTGAAGCTCAGCCGGTACTCCAGGGTGTCCCCCACCTGGGCGGGGTTGTTGCCGCTGAGGTTGGTGACGGTCTTGCTGACGCCGGCGAACGAGGGCGTGTAGAGGTCGATCTCGGTGGTCAGCAGGCCCAGGTAGATGTAGTCACCGGTGGTGCTGACGCTGACCGTGGCCGAGGTGGCGCCGTTGGCCAGCACGCCGTTGGCGTTCACCCGGCCCATGTCGACGCCGAAGTTGTTGGTGGCGCCCGGGTTGCGGCCGCCGGTGCTGGCGCCGAAGTTCGAGATGGCCGAGTCGAAGGAGTTGTTGGCCGGCCGCGCGGCGTCGGCCAGCGTCGTGCCGCCGAACTTCAGCACGTCACCGGTCGTGCCCAGGTCGCCCTCCCAGGCGGCCAGGCCGACGGTCGCGTTGACGGTGCCGGCGGTGGGGGTGATGAAGCCGGAGACGCTGGTGGAGACGGTGGAGTTCGCGGCACTCTCGGTGGTGATGTCGGCGAAGCCCTCGAAGACCGTGAGGTCGCGGATCGGCAGGTTCGGGTTGGAGTAGGCGACCGCGAGGGTCCAGCCGGCGTAGCGGTCCGAGCCCGTCGCGCCCACCATGTCGGCGAAGAAGTAGGTGCCGTTGCCGGCGGCGCGCACGGTGCCGGTGACGTCCAGCGAGGCCTGGTAGGGCGTCGTGTCGATCGTGGTGGTGGTGACCGTCGTCGCGGTGACGTTGCTGTAGGCGGCCTGCCCGGGCGCGCGGAACTTCGCGTTGGCCAGGGTGCCGGTGCCGGCGAGGCCGTTGGTGCCGGCCACCAGCCGGGCGCTCCAGAGCAGCCGCGCGTAGAGCACGGTCGAGCCGGCGGGCAGCGCGAGGTCGGCGCTGGTCGAGTTCGTGGTGGTGGCGACGTCGTCGACGTCGGAGAACGCCATCACGTAGTTGTTGTTGTTGACGTTGGTGCCCGAGCCGCTGCGGGCGGCGGCGCAGCCGGTCGCGGCGGTCTGGCAGGTCATCTGCGTGTTGCCGACGATGGAGATCGCGCCGTTGTTCTGGGTGCTGAAGACCTTGGCGAACGGCTTCTGCAGCGCCGCCTCGGCGGTGACCGGGGGCAGCACGGCGGTGGCCAGCACCAGCAGGGCGAGGGCCAGGCTCAGGGTCCAGGCGGTCGTCACCCGCCAGGGCGCCGGGGCGAACCAGCGGGCGGAACGGGACGACCGGCGCGACTTGGCGCGTGGGGGCATGCGACGTCAACCTCGGGGGTCACGCCCTCCCCCGACCGGGCAGGCGAAATCCTAGCCACAGACTGGGACGAGCGCCACTGTAAACGGATCACGGGCGCCCGCGCCAGCCCTTCCGACGTGCTCGCGGACCCGCAGGACCGGCCCACCGCCGGGCGCGGATTATGTCCGCGTCCGGCCTAATCGGTCAGCGGACGGCGTGCGCCCGCGGGTGCCGCCGGCCGGCCCACCACGAGCGGTGGCCGCGCTCGGGGCGCCGGGCCGCCCGGGAGGCGGCGTAGCGGCGCAGCGCCGACGGCGGGGCCACCTGGGCCGCCAGCCGGTCCATCGCGGCGATGTCCTGCAGCTCGGTGATCCGCGCGCGGTGCTCCCAGCCGTAGCTGTAGTCGTCGGTCATCTCGGTCCTCCTGGTCCGCGGGCCGGGTGGCCCGCGCTTGAGGACCAACCTCGTCCTGAGGTGCCCGGCCCGGCATCGGGTGACCGGCGTATCCCGGGGTGCCACCGGTGGCCCCCGCGGTCTGAGGTACCTAGACCGGCGGCCCGGTCGTCGCGGACCCCCCCGCCGCTGTCAGCGCCCTCTGCCACGATGGCGACCATGTCCGCGACCCCCGCGCCCGGGACCCCCGCCTCCGGGACGGGCACGTCCGGGACGGGCACGTCCGGGCCCCCCTCGTCCGGGGCGGGCGCCACCATCCCGCTGGTGGGCCGCGACGACGAGCTGGCCCGGCTGGCCGCCGCGGCTGGGCTGGGTCCGCCCGCGCGAGCGGGTCTGGTGCTGCTCAGCGGCGACGCGGGCATCGGCAAGTCGCGGCTGCTGGCCGCCCTCGGCTCCCAGGCCGCCGCGCGGGGCTGGCGGGTCGCCGTGGGGCACTGCCTCGACCTGGGCGGCAGCCCGCTGCCCTACCTGCCCTTCACCGAGATCGCCGGCCGGCTGCAGGCCACCCGGCCCGAGGTGATGGCGCACCTCGTGCAGCGCTGGCCCGCCGCGGCCCGGCTGCTGCCCGGCGGCGCCCCGCCGGCCGACGGCGCCGCGAGCGGCGAGCCCGTCGACCGCGGCGCCTTCTTCGCCGCCCTGCACGCGGTGCTGGCCGAGCTGGGCCGGACGGGTCCGCTGCTCGTGGTCATCGAGGACCTGCACTGGGCCGACCGCTCCACCAGCGACCTGCTCTCCTACCTGTTCAGCCGCGGCTTCGCCGAGCCCGTCTCGGTCGTCGCCTCCTACCGCAGCGACGACCTGCACCGGCGCCACCCGCTGCGCACGGTGGCCGCGCAGTGGTCCCGGCTGCCCGACGTGCGGCGCGTCGAGCTGGGCCCGCTCCCCGACGCCGACGTCCGCGCCCTCGTGCAGCGGCTGCACCCGGGTCCCCTGGAGCCCGGGGACGTCGCGGCGGTCGTCGAGCGGGCCGAGGGCAACGCCTTCTTCACCGAGGAGCTGGTCGCGGCCGTCGGGTCCCCCGAGGTGCCGCGCGACCTGGCCGGGCTGCTGCTGCTGCGGCTCGACTCCCTGGAGCCCGACGCCCGGCAGGTGGTCCGGGCGGCCGCCGCGGGCGGGCGCCAGGTGCGCGACGACGTGCTGGCCGCCGTCGCCGGGCTCGGTCCCGCGGCGTTCGAGGCCGCCGTGCGCGCGGCCGTCGAGCTCAACGTGCTCGTCGCCGACGTCGACGGCTACCGCTTCCGGCACTCCCTGCTGGCCGAGGCCGTCTACGAGGACCTGCTGCCGGGCGAGCGCCGCCGGCTGCACGCCGCGTTCGTCCCCGCGCTCGAGGCCCTCGGCACCGGGGGTGCTGCCGACCTGGCCCGGCACGCGGTAGCCGCCGGTGACCACGCGACCGCGGTCCGGGCCGGCGACCGGGCCGGCGACGAGGCACTCGCCGCGGGCGGGCCCGACGAGGCGGCCCGGCACTTCGCCCAGGCGCTGGACCTGCACCCGGGCTGGGGGGCGCCGGGCGTCCCCGACCTCGTCCGGCTGACGGAGAAGGCGGCGACGGCGGCCGCTGCGGCCGGGCACGTGCTGCGGGCCGAGGCGGTCGTCGCCGAGCAGCTGGCCCGGCTGCCCGCGGACGCCCCGGTGCAGGACCGCGCCCGGCTGCTCGTGGCCCGCGCCGAGGCCGGCCTGCTGTCGGAGTCCGCGACCGACGTCGTCGCCCTCGCCCGGGAGGCAGTCGCGCTGGTGCCGGCCGAGCCGGCCAGCACCCTGCGCAACCGGTCGGTGGCCGTGCTGGCCACCGCGCTGGCGTCGGAGCGGCAGGACGACGAGGCGCTGCGCTGGGCCGAGGAGGGGCTCGCCACCCCGCCCGGACTGCGGGTCGGGGAGGTCACCACCCTGCTGCAGACGGTGCTGGCCCGGGTGACCGAGCGCGGCGGGGACCCGGCGGCGTCGGAGCGGATGCTGCGCCGGGTCCTGGGCGAGGGGCCGGACGACCTGGCCCGGCTCCGCGTCCGCTACCAGCTGGGCTGGGTCGAGATGGAGGGCGGCCAGCTGGAGCAGGCGCTGGAGACGTTCCGGCGGGCCGCGCGGCGCAGCGCCGAGCTGGGCCGGCCCTACGCCCCGACGGGAGCCGACTCCCGGGTGCTCGCCGGCCTGGTCGCCTACCAGCTCGGCCGTTGGGACCTGGCGGAGGAGCTCGCGGCCCCGGAGACCGGTCCCCCGCCCCCGCTGGCGGCGGCCGGGCTGGCGGCCGTCACGCTGGCGGTGCGCGCCGGCCGGGGGCGGTCGGCGGGCTGGACCGAGCTGATGGCGCGCGTCCGGCCGCAGTGGACGACCGACGGCATGGTCGGGGTGCACAGCACCGCCGCGGCGATCGACCTGCTCGGCGACGCCGGCGACCTCGACGCCGCCCTGGCCCTGCACGACGAGCTGGTGGACTGCATCGGGGCGGTGTGGGGGACGCGGGACTTCCAGGCCCACATCCGGCTGGCGGGCCTGCTGATCGGCCAGCTGGCGGCCCACGTCGGGGGCGTCGAGGCCCGGGAGCGGACGGCGCTGCTCGCGCGGGCCGACGAGCTGGCCGCCGCCGCGGCGCGCGCCCGGGCGATGGGACGTCGCCCGGAGCCCGGGCTGGAGAGCCAGGCCTGGCTGGCCCGGGTGGACGCCGAGCTGCTGCGGCTGCGGCACGCCGCGGGCGAGCCGGTCGACCTCGAGGAGGCCGAGCGGGCCTGGGCCCGGGCGGTCACCGCCGTCGAGCGCTACGGGCAGCCCTTCGAGCTGGCCCGGAGCCGGGCCCGCTGGGCGGCCGCGCTCAGGCGGGTGGGCCGGGCGGCGGAGTCCGCGGCCGCGGCGCGGGCGGCCCAGGAGACGGCCGAGGCCCTCGGCGCGGCCCCGCTGCTGGCCGAGCTGCGGCCGCTGGTGGGCCGTGGCGGGGCACCCGAGGTGCTCACCCCGCGCGAGGCCGAGGTGCTGGCGCTGGTGGCCCAGGGGCTGAGCAACCGGGAGGTGGGCGAGCGGCTGGTGGTCAGCACGAAGACGGTGAGCGTGCACGTCTCGAACATCTTGGCCAAGCTCGCGGTGCGGTCGCGGACCGAGGCGGTCGCCGTCGCCCGGCGGCGCGGCCTGCTGGGCTGAGGCTCAGCCCAGGGCGGCGTCCAGGGCCCAGAAGGCCTGCCGGGCCGTCGGGCACGGGTACTGGGCCGCCGGGTCGAGGTCGTCGTGCCGGCACCGGGTGCAGCGCAGGTGGAGCCCGTCGGGGCCGTCCGCGACGGGCGTGGCCGCGTGCTCGGCGAGCACCAGGTAGAGCGCCGTCGTCAGCCGCTCCCCGCTGGTGGCGGCCCGGCGCAGCACCCGGGCGGCGCCGACGACGAAGGCCTCCTGGGCCGCCAGCGCCGGGTGCGGCTCCCGCAGCAGGGTCAGCGGGCGACGGGCCGCGACCGTGGTGGGGGTGGGCTGGGGCTGGGCCTCGACCGACATCGTCGTCTCCTCCGGGGGTAGGTGGTGAGGTCACCGTGCCGCCGCCACCTCTGCGCCGGCCCCGCGTCGGCTCGGGGACGGCTCAGGACCGGCCGAGGATCCCGCGGACCCCGGGCCCGTGGTTCAGGGGGACCGGTCCGGGATACTGGACGGAGTGTGGCCGTCGTCGGCCGACGACGACCCCCGACCTCGCCGACGAGCCAGGACCGACCCCGCGGGCTGACCGGACGCCCGCCGAGAACGCCGGCGCGCACCGCGCACCGGCCAGGAACGGAGTGCACATGACCGACGTCGCCAGCCAGGGCCCCGCCGCGGGCCAGGAGGACCGGGCGGTCCTGACCAACCGTCAGGGCCACCCCGTCTACGACAACCAGAACCAGCGCACGGTCGGGGCCCGGGGTCCCGCCACGCTGGAGAACTACCAGTTCCTGGAGAAGATCAGCCACTTCGACCGGGAGCGCATCCCGGAGCGGGTCGTGCACGCGCGCGGCTTCGTCGCCTTCGGCGAGTTCGAGGCCACCGGCTCCTGGGGTGACGAGCCGATCGCGGCCTACACCCGCGCCAAGCTCTTCGCCGAGGCCGGCAAGAAGACCGACGTGGCCATCCGCTTCTCCACCGTGATCGGCGGCCGGGACTCCTCCGAGGCGGCCCGCGACCCGCGCGGCTTCGCGGTGAAGTTCTACACCGAGGACGGCAACTGGGACCTCGTCGGCAACAACCTCGCCGTCTTCTTCATCCGCGACGCGATCAAGTTCCCCGACGTCATCCACGCCCTGAAGCCCGACCCGATCACCTTCCGGCAGGAGCCCGCCCGGATCTTCGACTTCATGTCGCAGACGCCGGAGTCGATGCACATGCTGGTCAACCTGTTCAGCCCGCGCGGCCTGCCGGCGAACTACCGCACGATGCAGGGCTTCGGGGTGAACACCTACAAGTGGGTCAACGCCGAGGGCGTCACCCACCTGGTGAAGTACCACTTCCAGCCGCACGCCGGGGTGAAGAGCCTCACCGAGGCCGACGCCGCCAACATCCAGGCCGGCGACCTCGGGCACGCCTCGAAGGACCTGTACACGGCCATCGAGCGGGGCGAGTTCCCGAAGTGGGACCTCTACGTCCAGGTGATGAGCGACGACGACCACCCCGAGCTGGACTTCGACCCGCTCGACGACACCAAGGTGTGGCCCGAGAACGACTTCGAGCCGAAGCTCGTGGGGACGATGACGCTGAACCGCAACGTCACCGACCACCACAACGAGAACGAGCAGATCGCCTTCGGCACCGGCGTGCTGGTGGACGGCCTCGACTTCTCCGACGACAAGATGCTGGTGGGCCGGACGTTCAGCTACTCCGACACCCAGCGCTACCGCGTCGGGCCGAACTACCTGCAGCTGCCGGTGAACAGCCCGAAGAACGCCCGGGTGGCCACCAACCAGCGCGGCGGGCAGATGTCCTTCACCACCGACCTCGGCGAGGGGCAGAACCCGCACGTCAACTACGAGCCCTCGATCACCGGCGGCCTGCGCGAGGCGCAGTACCCGACCCACGACGACCAGGGCCCGGAGATCACCGGCCGGTTGACCCGCAAGCGCCTCCCGCGCACGGACGACTACACCCAGGCCGGCCAGCGCTTCCAGCTGATGGAGGACTGGGAGAAGGACGACCTGGTGGCGAACTTCGTCGACCTCATCGGCCAGGCCGCCCGGCCCGTGCAGGAGCGGATGGTCTGGCACTTCTTGATGGTGGACGACGAGCTGGGGCTCCGCGTGGGCGACGGCCTGGGCATCTCCCCCGACGACGTGCGGATGCTGGAGCCGCTGCAGACCCAGACGCTGTCGGAGGCGGAGCTGGACCGGCTGGCGAACCTCGGCAAGAACGGACCGCGGGACGTCACGGGCCTGACGATGACCCACACCGTGCCGAACGAGCACGTGGTCGTGGAGCGCTGAGCACTAGGATCTCCCTCCTGACCTGAACGCGGACGACGTCGACCCGGCTCTCGCAGCCGGGTCGACGTGCGTCCGGGGCCGGGACCGGGACCGCAGCGAGAAGGGGCCACGTGGAGGAGACCTGGGACCAGCTGACCGGGGCGGGGGTCGTGACCGGCGTCGTGACGGTCCTCGTGGTGGTCGCCCTGCTGGTCGCGCCGCGCAACCGCCGGCCGTCCTCGGCCCTGGCCTGGATCCTGCTGATCGGCTTCGTGCCCGTCGTCGGCCTGGTGCTGTTCGCCCTCATCGGCAGCCCCAAGCTCCCCCGCGGCCGGCGCGAGAAGCAGCAGAGCATGACGGCGCTGATCACCGAGCGCTCGCGCGACCTCGAGGACGTCGGCCCCGAGCCGGGGATGCCGGCCTGGCTGCCCTCGGTGGCCCGCCTCAACCGCGCGGTCGGGGCCATGCCGCTGCTGGAGGACAACGACGCCCACCTGCTCACCACCTTCGAGGAGCAGCTGGACGCCCTGGTGGCCGCCGTCCGGGGGGCGCGCCGCTACCTGCACGTGGAGTTCTACATCCTCTCGCTCGACACCACGACCGCCCCGTTCTTCGAGGCGCTGGACGACGCGGTGCAGCGCGGGGTGACGGTGCGGGTGCTGATGGACCACATGGGGTCCCGCAAGTACCCCGGCTACCGGCGGACGCGCAAGGAGCTGACCCGGATGGGCGCCGACTGGCGGCTGATGCTGCCGGTGCAGCCCTATCGGGGGCGCTACCAGCGGCCGGACCTGCGGAACCACCGCAAGCTGCTGGTGGCCGACGGGGAGGTGGGCTTCGTCGGCTCCCTCAACCTCATCGACCCCAGCTACGACTCCCGGTCCAACCGGCGGCGCGGCCTGCGCTGGCAGGACCTGCTCGCCGAGATCCGCGGGCCGGTCGTGCACGCGATCGACGCCCTCTTCGTCACCGACTGGTACAGCGAGACCGACGTGCTGCTGACCAGCTCCCAGGAGCAGGCGACCGCCGAGCAGCACCAGGGCGCCCTGCTGGCCCAGGTCTCCCCCAGCGGACCGGCCTTCCCCACCGAGAACAACCTGGCCCTGTTCAACTCGCTGATGTACCACGCGGAGCGGCGGATCAGCATCACGAGCCCGTACTTCGTCCCCGACGAGTCCCTGCTGGCGGCCATCACCACCGCGGCCCGCCGCGGGGTGGACGTCGAGCTGTTCGTCGGCGAGATCGGGGACCAGTTCTTCGTCTTCCACGCCCAGCACTCCTACTACGAGGAGCTGCTCGCCGCCGGGGTGCGGATCTACCTGTACCCGCGTCCGGCGATCCTGCACGCCAAGCACATCTCCGTCGACGACGACGTGGCCGTGGTCGGCTCCTCCAACATGGACATCCGCTCGTTCCAGCTGGACCTGGAGCTGATGCTCATGGTCTGCGGCCGCACCTTCGTCGACGAGATGCGGGCCGTCGAGGACGAGTACCGGCGGGTGTCACGGGAACTGACCCCGGCGAGCTGGTCACGGCGCGGGGTGCTGCACCGCACCGTCGACGACTTCACCCGGCTCACCTCCGCCGTCCAGTAGGCCGGACGCCTCAGCGGCGGCCCACCGGCTCCGGCTCGGGGGCGACGACGGGGGCGGGCACCCGCAGCCGCCGTTCCAGGACCACGAGGCCGACGACGGCGACGGCCGAGAGGCCCGCGGGGAGGAAGAACACCTCGGGGAGCCCGAACCGGGCGACGCCGAAGCCGCCGATGAGCCCGCCGGCCGCCGAACCGAGGGTCATCGAGCTGAGGAAGAGCCCGGAGGCCGTCCCGACGCCCTCCGGGTAGAGGTGCTGGGCGATGGAGACGCCCAGGGCGCCCAGGGCCGCCCACAACCCCGCGGCCAGCAGCTGGCCGACGAAGAGCCCGCCGACGCCGGTGCTGGTGGCGAAGGCCAGGTTGGCGCCCACGCCGAGGGCCATCCCCACCACCATCACCCGCAGCGCGCCGTAGCGGTCGGCGAAGCGGGCGAAGAAGGGCATGAGCGCCAGCTCGAGCAGCGGCTGGAAGGCGATGACGCTGCCGCGGACGGCGTCGGGGACCTTCAGCTCGTCGGCCATGTACAGCGGCAGGTAGCCGAACTTGATGGTGTCGCCCGTCATGGCCAGGACGCAGAGACCGGTGAACACCAGGAGGGGCACCATCCGACGACGGGGACCGCCGCTCCTCGCCGCGTGCTCGGCCTCCGGGCTCCGGTACCGCTCCACGCGCTGCCGGCCGAGCGGCAGGACCTGGGCCAGGGTCAGGACCGCGGTCGCCACCAGCAGGGGACGCAGGCCCACGAGGCTGCCCAGCCAGCTCCCGACGACCGGACCCAGCACCCAGCCAGCCGTGAAGGCCATCCGGACGGCGGACAGCACCCGGTTGTCCGCGCCGGTGGGGTGGCGGCTCAGCTCGTCCCGGGTGGCGGCGAACAGCTGGGCCATGGACGCGCCGCCGACGCTGAGCGCGACGACGCTGATGACGAAGGGCATCCACAGGGCGGTGCTGAACGACATGGCCAGCCAGCCCAGCGCCCCGATCGCCGCGCAGACCCGGAACAGCCCGAGCCGGTTGCTGCTGCGGTCGGACCAGCGGCCGACGACGTAGCCGGCGACGGGCGCCGCGAGGTTGGTGACGTAGTAGAGCCCCGCGACCGGCAGCGGGGCGCCGAGATCACGCACCAGGAAGAGCGTCAGCTGAGGTGTGGTGGCCGAGATGGCCAGCCCGCTGAGCAGCAGCGCGACGAAGGCGCTGCGGTAGAAGCGGGACGCGAGGATGATGCGCACGGTCGACGTGCGGGGGCTGGTCACGGGGCGCGGCTCTCAGGACGGGACGGTGCCGGCGGGGGCGTCGGCTGAATCGATACAGCCGGAGCCTAGCAAGAGCTGCATCCTCGTCAACGGCACCGGGTCACGGCGGCCGGCCGCGCTACCGAGGAAGCATCTGGACGCAGAAATACTTCAAGCCCGACCCCCCGAAGAGGGTCAGGCTTGAAGTGTGTTGTCCGGCGACGTCCTAGTCTCCCACACGGTCCCCCGTGCAGTACCATCGGCGCTGAAAGGCTTAACTTCCGGGTTCGGAATGGGACCGGGTGTTTCCCTAACGCAATGATCACCGAAACTCTAAAGAGATGACGCGCAACCCTCCCGCACCCAACCAGCTCCACCCGAAGGCGGAACCAGTGGTGCTTGGAGGGTTCCCGACCGTATCTCGAGAACCTCACAGTGGACGCGTAGCATCTTTGTAGAAAACAAGCCCTCGGCCTATTAGTATCGGTCAGCTCCACACATTACTGTGCTTCCACATCCGACCTATCACCCAGTGATCTGCTGGGGGCCTTACCAGGTTACCCTGTGGGAGCCATCATCTTGGAGCGTGCTTCCCGCTTAGATGCTTTCAGCGGTTATCACTTCCGAACGTAGCCAACCAGCCGTGCCCTTGGCAGGACAACTGGCACACCAGAGGTTCGTCCGTCCCGGTCCTCTCGTACTAAGGACAGCTCTCCTCAAGACTCCTACGCGCGCAGCGGATAGGGACCGAACTGTCTCACGACGTTCTAAACCCAGCTCGCGTGCCGCTTTAATGGGCGAACAGCCCAACCCTTGGGACCGACTCCAGCCCCAGGATGCGACGAGCCGACATCGAGGTGCCAAACCATGCCGTCGCTATGGACGCTCGGGCAAGATCAGCCTGTTATCCCCGGGGTACCTTTTATCCGTTGAGTGACGGCGCTTCCACATGCCACCGTCAGATCACTAGTCCCGACTTTCGTCCCTGCTCGAGGTGTCCCTCTCACAGTCAAGCTCCCTTGTGCACTTACACTCGAAACCTGATTGCCAACCAGGCTGAGGGAACCTTTGGGCGCCTCCGTTACCTTTTAGGAGGCGACCGCCCCAGTCAAACTACCCATCAGGCACTGTTCCTGATCCAGATAATGGACCTAGGTTAGATATCCAGAACAGCCAGAGTGGTATTTCAACGTTGACTCCACAACCACTGGCGTGGCCGCTTCACAGTCTCCCACCTATCCTACACAAGCTGTACCGAACACCAATACCAAACTATAGTAAAGGTCCCGGGGTCTTTCCGTCCTGCTGCGCGTAACGAGCATCTTTACTCGTAGTGCAATTTCGCCGAGTCCATGGTCGAGACAGCGCCCAAGTCGTTACGCCATTCGTGCAGGTCGGAACTTACCCGACAAGGAATTTCGCTACCTTAGGATGGTTATAGTTACCACCGCCGTTTACTGGCGCTTAAGTTCAGTGCTTCGCCTTGCGACTAACACTTCCCCTTAACGTTCCAGCACCGGGCAGGCGTCAGTCCGTATACATCGTCTTGCGACTTGGCACGGACCTGTGTTTTTAGTAAACAGTCGCTTGGGCCTGGTCTCTGCGGCCTCCCACGCATTCCGGAGCAAGTCCGTCAACATGGTCGGCCCCCCTTATCCCGAAGTTACGGGGGCATTTTGCCGAGTTCCTTAACCATGGTTATCTCGATCACCTTGGTATTCTCTACCTGACCACCTGAGTCGGTTTAGGGTACGGGCGGCTCTACAACTCGCTCACGAAGGTTTTCTAGGCAGCATAGGATCACCCACTCGACAGACCGTGGTCTGTCCAGCCGTCATGTCTCAGGCACAAGAGGTGCGGATTTACCTACACCTCGCCCTACGCACTTAGCCCGGGACTACCATCGCCCGGGATGGGCTACCTTCCTGCGTCACTCCGCAGCTTGCCTACTACAAGATCGGGTCGCAGACTCATCGAAGCTTCACCCGAAGGATCCACCCGACTTGCGTGCTTAGCATCACCTGATTCGGCACGGGCGTCATAGCGCCGGTACGGGAATATCAACCCGTTGTCCATCGACTACGCCTGTCGGCCTCGCCTTAGGTCCCGACTTACCCAGGGCAGATTAGCTTGACCCTGGAACCCTTGGTCTTTCGGTGGAGGAGTTTCTCACTCCTCATTCGCTACTCATGCCTGCATTCTCACTCGTGTGCTCTCCACGGCTGGATCACTCCGCCGCTTCATCGCGCACACGACGCTCCCCTACCCATCCACACACCTGGACCCACAAGGGGCCGAGTACACATGTGAATGACACAGCTTCGGCGGATTGCTTGAGCCCCGCTAAATTGTCGGCGCAGAACCACTTGACCAGTGAGCTATTACGCACTCTTTCAAGGGTGGCTGCTTCCAAGCCAACCTCCTGGTTGTCTCCGCAGCTCCACATCCTTTTCCACTTAGCAACCGCTTAGGGGCCTTAGCTGGTGTTCTGGGCTGTTTCCCTCTCGACTACGAACCTTATCGCCCGCAGTCTCACTGCCGCGCTCTCACTTACCGGCATTCGGAGTTTGGCTAATTTCGGTAAGCTTGTGGGCCCCCTAGACTATCCAGTGCTCTACCTCCGGCAAGAAACACGCGACGCTGCACCTATATGCATTTCGGGGAGAACCAGCTATCACGGAGTTTGATTGGCCTTTCACCCCTATCCACAGCTCATCCCCCAGGTTTTCAACCCTGGTGGGTTCGGGCCTCCACGACGTCTTACCGTCGCTTCACCCTGGCCATGGATAGATCACTCCGCTTCGGGTCTAGAGCACGCGACTCAATCGCCCTATTCGGACTCGCTTTCGCTACGGCTTCCCCACACGGGTTAACCTCGCCACGTACCACTAACTCGCAGGCTCATTCTTCAAAAGGCACGCCGTCACATCCACACCGAAATGTGTTTGCTCCGACGGATTGTAGGCAATCGGTTTCAGGTACTATTTCACTCCCCTCCCGGGGTACTTTTCACCTTTCCCTCACGGTACTTGTCCGCTATCGGTCACCAAGGAGTATTTAGGCTTAGCAGGTGGTCCTGCCAGATTCACACCGAATTTCAGGGGTTCGGTGCTACTTGGGGTAACGCTCAGCAGTGATCGTCTTACGTCTACAGGGGTGTTACCTTCTATGCCGGACCTTCCCAGAGTCCTTCGACTTCAACGATCATTTCTTACTGCTTAGTCGCTTGACAGCACGACCAGAACGGCCCCACAACACCACATGCGCAACGCCTGTCAGCTATCACACGCATGAGGTTTGGCCTCTTCCGCGTTCGCTCGCCACTACTTACGGAATCACTGTTGTTTTCTTTTCCTGTGGGTACTGAGATGTTTCACTTCCCCACGTTCCCTCCTACCGCCCTATATATTCAGGCGGAGGTCGCCGGACATTACTCCGGTTTCTTTCGAGGTTTCCCTATTCGGAGATCCCCGGATCGAAGCTCGTTTACCAGCTCCCCGGGGCTTATCGCAGGTTACAACGTCCTTCATCGGCTCTTGGTGCCTAGGCATCCACCGATTGCCCTTAGTAGCTTGTTAATTACTACAAAGATGCTCGCGTCCACTGTGAAGTTCTCAACACACGGGCGGAAACCAGACCCACCAGACCCAAAGGGCCGGCGGTATCGGTCCGCACTGAAAGCCACCCACCGAAGTGAGCGAACCCTCAGGACCTAACAGCGTGCTCAGGCCCAGACACCCAACCCTCGAGGTTCCACTCCCCCACACCCGAAGGCGCAGAAGTTGTACTGACGAGAATCAGACGACCAGGCTTAATAGTCAATGTTCCACATTCCGGTGCCCGACCAGCTGCAGACGAACGCTGCAGAACTGGCCGACATGGACACACCACGACGGGTGCCCCATATGGCTCCTTAGAAAGGAGGTGATCCAGCCGCACCTTCCGGTACGGCTACCTTGTTACGACTTAGTCCTAATCGCCAGTCCCACCTTAGACGGCTCCCTCCACAAGGGTTGGGCCACCGGCTTCGGGTGTTACCGACTTTCATGACTTGACGGGCGGTGTGTACAAGGCCCGGGAACGTATTCACCGCAGCGTTGCTGATCTGCGATTACTAGCGACTCCGACTTCATGGGGTCGAGTTGCAGACCCCAATCCGAACTGAGACTGGCTTTTTGGGATTCGCTCCACCTTGCGGTATCGCAGCCCTTTGTACCAGCCATTGTAGCATGCGTGAAGCCCTGGACTTAAGGGGCATGATGACTTGACGTCATCCCCACCTTCCTCCGAGTTGACCCCGGCAGTCTCCTATGAGTCCCCGGCATTATCCGCTGGCAACATAGGACGAGGGTTGCGCTCGTTGCGGGACTTAACCCAACATCTCACGACACGAGCTGACGACAGCCATGCACCACCTGTATACCGACCTTGCGGGGGCTACATCTCTGCAGCTTTCCGGCATATGTCAAACCCAGGTAAGGTTCTTCGCGTTGCATCGAATTAATCCGCATGCTCCGCCGCTTGTGCGGGCCCCCGTCAATTCCTTTGAGTTTTAGCCTTGCGGCCGTACTCCCCAGGCGGGGCACTTAATGCGTTAGCTTCGGCACGGAGAACGTGGAATGTCCCCCACACCTAGTGCCCACCGTTTACGGCGTGGACTACCAGGGTATCTAAGCCTGTTTGCTCCCCACGCTTTCGCTTCTCAGCGTCAGGTAATGCCCAGAGAACCGCCTTCGCCACCGGTGTTCCTCCTGATATCTGCGCATTCCACCGCTCCACCAGGAATTCCGTTCTCCCCTGCATCCCTCTAGTCCGCCCGTATCAAAAGCAGGCTCAGGGTTAAGCCCTGAGTTTTCACTTCTGACGCGACGGACCGCCTACAAGCCCTTTACGCCCAATAATTCCGGACAACGCTCGGACCCTACGTATCACCGCGGCTGCTGGCACGTAGTTAGCCGGTCCTTCTTCTGTAGGTACCGTCAGTCACCCTTCGTCCCTACTGAAAGCGGTTTACAACCCGAAGGCCGTCATCCCGCACGCGGCGTTGCTGCATCAGGCTTGCGCCCATTGTGCAATATTCCCCACTGCTGCCTCCCGTAGGAGTCTGGGCCGTATCTCAGTCCCAGTGTGGCCGGTCGCCCTCTCAGGCCGGCTACCCGTCGAAGCCTTGGTGAGCCATTACCTCACCAACAAGCTGATAGGCCGCGAGCCCATCCCTGACCGCCGGAGCTTTCCACCACCCCCCAGGAAGGGAACGATGAATATCCAGTATTAGCAGCTGTTTCCAACTGTTATTCCAGAGTCAAGGGCAGGTTGCTCACGTGTTACTCACCCGTTCGCCACTCGTGTACCCCCGAAGGGGCCTTACCGTTCGACTTGCATGTGTTAAGCACGCCGCCAGCGTTCGTCCTGAGCCAGGATCAAACTCTCCGTTGAAAAATATCGCAAAACCAACCAACCCGAAGGCCAGCCAGCAGTAGCGTCAAAAACAACGAGTTCAACCTCTGACAGAACCCATTGCTGGGTCAATCATCAATCAATCTCAAAGGAATCCGCCCCAACCACACCCAACACCCACCCCCACGACGTGAGGACGACCATCAGACACAGCCAGGCACGGGTTTCTATAGTGCATATTTGGCATTGACTTTAAGCACGCTGTTAAGTTCTCAAGACTCGCTCACACACCGCACCGGGCTTTTCATTTCCCGGCTTGGGGCAACTCGACTTACTTTAGTCATCCGCTCGGCCGGTGTCAAATCCGGCTTCCTGTCCGACCCCATCATCCTCGACCAGCTCCTGCCGCCTCTGGGCGGACAGCAACCTTGTGACCAAGGTGGTGGTGGTGCCCGAGGCCGGCCATCGAGCCTTTCGGCTGACGTCCCGCACCCTCAGGGCTCGGACTACGTTACCCGTGAGCGACCCTCAGGTCAACTCGGGCTCTGAGTCCGTCTCCCGGCCGGCCACCGTCCCTGTGTGACCAGAGCTGGTGTCCCGCGTCCCGTGGAGGCTCCACCACCTTACGCCGCTCCTCCCGATGGCTCAAGTCGGCTGCGCGTCCCCTCCGCCGACCCTCCACCGGCACGGCGTGGTGGGACAAGGCGGTGCGGAGGCCGTGCTGTGCCAGGCTCCCGCCATGAGCACCGTCAGCCCCCGGGGACTGCACCACGTGACCGCCATCGCCTCCGACCCCCAGGCGAACGTCGACTTCTACACGACGCTCCTGGGCCTGCGGCTGGTGAAGCAGACCGTCAACTTCGACGCCCCAAACTCCTACCACCTGTACTACGGCGACGCGGCGGGCTCCCCGTCGAGCCTGCTCACCTTCTTCCCCTGGCCTGGCGTCCCCCGGGGCCGATCGGGCGCCGGGATGATGACGGCCACCGCGTTCAGCGTGCCCGGCTCGTCCCTCGGCTGGTGGCACGAGCGGTTCCGCCGGCTGGGAGTCGACGTCGACGCTCCCCGCTCGCGCGACACCGAGGAGGTGCTGGCCTTCCGCGACCCCGACGGCATGGGCGTCGAGCTCGTCGCGACCGAGGGCGACCACCGCTCCGGCTGGGACGGCGTCGCTGACATCCCGGCGGAGCACGCGGTGCGCGGGCTGCACGCCGTGACCCTGTCCGAGCAGCAGCTCGACCCCTCCGCCGCGATGCTCACCAGGCTGATGGGGCTCACCCTGGACGCCGAGGACGGCGACCGCGTCCGGTTCGGGATGGCCGACCGGGGCGCGGGCGGCCTGGTCGACGTGCTGGCCGGCGTGCAGGAGCGCGGGCGCCAGGCGGGCGGCACCGTGCACCACGTCGCCTTCCGCGCGCCGGACCTCGAGACGATGACGCGGTGGCAGGGCGAGCTGGTTGATGGCGGCGTCCGCGTCACGCAGATCCTCGACCGCCAGTACTTCAAGTCCATCTACTTCCGCGAGCCGGGCGGCGTCCTCTTCGAGATCGCCACCGACGACCCCGGCTTCGCCACCGACGAGCCGCTCCTGGAGCTCGGCCGTCACCTCAGGCTGCCGCCGTGGCTCGAGCCGAGCCGCGAGCAGATCGCGGCCGCACTCCCCCCGCTCCGCCTACCGCCCCAGCCGACCGGTCCCGAGGCCTGAGCACGTGGCCGACCCGCTCGACCGACCGCACGTCGCCCTCCCCCGGGAGAGCGGCAGCACCGGGCCGTCGCTGCTGCTCCTGCACGGGACCGGCGGGGACGAGCACGACCTCCTCCCGCTGCGGGAGCTGCTCTCCCCCGGCGCGGCGGTGCTGTCCCCCCGGGGGACCGTCCTCGAGCAGGGGATGCCGCGCTTCTTCCGGCGGCTCCGGGAGGGCGTCTTCGACGAGGAGGACCTCTCGGCCCGCGCCGACGAGCTGGCGGCCTTCGTCACCGCGGCCGCCGAGGTCCACGGGACCCCGCCCGCATCCCTGGTCGCGGTGGGGTTCTCGAACGGGGCCAACATCGCGTCGGCGCTGCTGCTCCGGCACCCCGCGCTGCTGCGCGGGGCCGCGCTCTTCGCCGCGATGGTGCCCTACGCCGAGCCACCGGCGGCGGAGCTCGCCGGCCTGCCGGTCCTGGTCTCCAACGGGGCCCGGGACCCGATGATCCCCCGAGCGCGGACCGAGCTGCTGGAGCGGCAGCTGCGCGACCGCGGGGCCGTCGTCACCGACGTCCCCCACCCGGGGGGCCACCAGCTGGACCCGGAGGCGCTCCGCCGGACGGCGGGCTGGCTGGCGTCGCTGCCCACCCGGTGAGGGCGACGGCTCAGTGCACGTGGTCCCGCCAGTCGGCGGGCACCCGGCCCGCCGGTCCCGGGACGGGCTGGTCGACGGGGTGGTGCTCCGGCGGCGCCAGGTCCGGCCCGCTGTCGAAGAAGGCCTCGTCGCCGTAGCGGAAGAACCAGGCCTCACCGGGCTCGAAGCTGCGGATCAGGTCGTGCCCGGACCCCGTGGCGTGCGCCGTCGCGTGCTGGGACGGCGAGGTGTCGCAGCAGCCGATGTGGCCGCACGAGGCGCAGCGGCGCAGGTGCACCCACCAGCCCCCGGCGGCCAGGCACTCCACGCACCCGGTCCCGCTCGGCGGCACCGTGGGGTCGAGGTCGTCGGGCTCGGTCATGCGGTCCTCCTGCGGCTCACGGGACGGGTCTGGCGCCGAGGCTACGGTCCCGCCTCCGGGGACGCGTCGGCCGGGGCGGCGCGGGAAACCGGTGGTACCCCGTCCCCGCATGCGGCAGGGTCGTCGTCGTGCCGACTCCCCCCGCCGACGTCGCGGGCCCCGACGGCCGCGGCGGCATCACCGCCGACCTCGTCCGTCGCCTCCTCACCGCGCAGCTCCCCGCCTGGGCCGACCTGCCGGTGCGTCCCGTGCCGGCCGACGGCTGGGACAACCGCACCTACCGGCTGGGCGACGAGCTGCTGGTCCGGCTGCCCAGCGCGGCCGGCTACGCGGCCGCCGTCGCCAAGGAGGACCGCTGGCTGCCCCGGCTGGCGCCCCGGCTGCCGCTGGCCGTGCCCGAGCCCGTGGCCACCGGCGGGCCGGGAGCGGGCTACGCCTGGTCGTGGTCGGTGCGCCGCTGGATCCCCGGGCGGCCGGTGCAGGGCACCACCCCGGCCGACCCCGTCGCCTTCGCGCGCGACCTGGCCGCCTTCCTCACCGCCCTGCGCGCCGTCGACGCCGCGGACGGCCCGGCGCCCGGAGCGCACTGCTTCCACCGCGGCGGGCCGCCGGCCTTCTACGACGCGGAGGTGCACGCGGCCCTGGCCGCGCTCGGGGACCAGGTCGACGCCGACGCCTGCCGGGAGGTCTGGGCCGCCGCCCTGGCGTCGTCGTGGGAGCGACCCCCGGTGTGGTTCCACGGCGACATCGCCCCGGGGAACCTGCTGCTGGACGACGCGGGCGCCCTGAGCGCCGTCATCGACTTCGGCACCTGCGGGGTGGGCGACCCGGCCTGCGACCTCGTCATCGCGTGGACGCTGCTGCGCGGCGACGCCCGTGCGGCCTTCCGGGACGGCGTCGACCTGGACGACGGCACCTGGGCGCGGGCCCGCGGCTGGGCGCTGTGGAAGGCGCTGATCGTGTCAGCGGACGGCGGGCCGGCCGCGGCCGGGCCACGGGCGGTGGTCGACGAGGTGCTCGCCGACCACGCCCGCCGCTGACTCAGAGCGTGGTCATCCCGCCGTCGACGCGGAAGATCGCGCCGGTCGCGTAGGCCGACTCGTCGCTGGCGAGGTAGACCATGATCCCCTCGACGTCGGCCGGCGTCCCCGGTCGGCCGAGCGGGATCCGCGAGACGATCGCCGCCCGGTCCTGCGGGTCGCCGCTGATGGCGCTGACCAGCGGCGTCTCGGTGTAGCCCGGCACCACGGTGTTCACCCGGATGCCCCGCCCGGCGTAGGCCTTGGCGACGGCCCGCGCCATCCCGTGCATCCCGGCCTTGGAGCTGGAGTAGGCCGTGAAGTCCTGGCCCTCCCCGTTCAGCCCCGTCGGCGAGCCGGTCAGCACGATGGAGCCGCCCCCGCCGGCGAGCAGCGCCCGCACGCCGTGCTTGAGCGTGAGGAACGTGCCCGTCAGGTTGACGGCGATCGTCCGCTGCCAGACCTCGAGGTCGAGGTCGGCCACCTGGGCGTCCTGCCCGAACAGCTGCACCCCGGCGTTGGCCACCACGACGTCGGGCGCGAAGCCCGCCGCCGCCGCCGCCGCGAAGCCGTCGGCCACGCTCGTCTCGTCCGCCACGTCCAGGGCCACGGCGAGCGCGGCCTCCCGGTCCCCCGCCACCCGGCGGGCGGCGTCGACGTCGCGGTCGGTGACCACGACGCGCGCCCCCTCGGCGAGGAACCGCTCGGCCACCCCGGCACCGATGCCCGAGCCGGCGCCGGTGACCAGCGCCGTCCTGCCCTCCAGCCGTCCGCTCATGCCCGTGCTCCTCAGCGCTCGATGGCGTCGAGGTGCAGCATCTGCTTGAGGACGTGGTCCAGCTCGTCGTCGGCGAAGATCGACTTCCAGTCCTCCTTGACGATCTTGTCGCGCCCGTAGTCCATGGCGATCAGGCAGGCGTCGGAGAAGGGGTTGTCCCCGCGGAGGCCGTTGGCCAGCGCGACCTGGACGTGGCCCATGAGCATCGCGCGGGCGGCGGGCTCGGGCACCCCGACGGTGTGGATGGTCTCCTGCAGGGCCTCGTTGAGCAGCGCGCCGACCATGCAGGCGACGACCTCGACGAGCGTCGGCTCGAGGTAGGCCAGCTGCTTGACCGTCACCCAGTGCACGGAGAGCACCGGCGCGTACATCAGCGTGATGACCTCCTCCGCGACCGCGCGCTTGGCCAGGTCGTCGGACTCGAAGGCCGCGACGACCTCCTGCGGGGCGGCGATGCCGCCGAAGGTGTCGGCGAGCTCGGCCTCGGTCTTGCGCTGCAGGAAGACCGACGGGTGGCAGGGGTGGGCCACCGCGTACTCGACGTCGGCGCGCCGGAACAGCAGGTTGGCGTAGGCGGCGGCCGGGTCCAGGGTCAGCACGACGGCGCCGGTCTTGAGCTGCGGCACGACCTCGGCCGAGACCGGGGCCAGGGCCACGTCGGGCACGGCCAGGATGACCACGTCGGCGTCGGCGACGGCGCTCGCGGTGTCGGTCACCGTGCGGCCGGCGTCGGTCGTGCGCTGCTGCCCCGCCGGGGAGTTCTCGCTGTACAGCACCGTGTGCGCGCTGCGCTGCAGGTTGTTCGAGACCCGCATGCCCATCTTGCCGCCGGCCCCGACGACCGCGATGGTCAAGGGGGTGGTGGTTGTCGGCCGGCTGGTGGTGTCGGTGGTCATGGCGTGCTCCTCAGGTGGGAAAGGGTGTGCTCGGTCCAGCGCTGCTCGAGCGCGGTGGTGGTGGCGCTGTCGCCCTGCCAGGGCAGCCAGTGCTCGACGATGCGGCTGATGCCGCGGGCGTCGGGGTCGACCAGGGCGACCATCTCGGCATAGGGCAGCAGGCCCTCGCCGAGCGGGCAGCCGACGAGGTTGAAGCCCACCCAGCCGTCCTGCCGGGTGAAGTGGAAGTCCTTGACGTGCAGGTTCTTCACGTGCGGCGCCGCCGCCCGCACCGTGTCCATCGGCAGCTCGAGGGCCGCGACGCAGTTCGCGGGGTCCAGGCAGATCCCCAGCGACGGCGAGCCGACCGCCTCGACGACGTCGACGAGGGTCGCGACCGGGACCTGCTCGTAGGTCTCCAGGGCCAGGGTGAGCCCGGCGGCCTCGTAGGCGGGCACCGCGTCGACCAGTAGCCGCACGGCCTCCTCGCGACCGGGCCGGTGGTCGCCGGCGCTGAGCATGCTGCGGACGAGCGTGACGTCGAGCCGCTCGGCGAGGTGCCGGTAGCGCGCGAGGTGCTCCGCCCCGATGCCCCGGGTGCCCAGCTCCAGGGTGATGCCGAGGCCTCCGGCGGTGGCGCGGACGGCGTCGAGCCGGCGGTCGTCCCAGCCCTCGACCGCGGGGTAGTCGCAGATCTGGAAGCGGTCGACGCCCGCGGCGGCGGTGCGCTCCAGCATCGCCTCGAGGCTGAGGGGCGCGGCGGCGCTGGGGTGCCACTGCCAGAAGAAGGCGTAGGTGCCGAGGCCGGTGCTCACGGGCCGGAAGCCTGCCGCTCTCGTCCCAACCTGTCAACCGGTTGACCAATTTTTGGTCAACCGGTTGGCCGGTCGTTGCCCGACGGCGGGCCCGGACCCTAGGCTGCGCCCGTGCCCACTCCCCCGCCCAGCGACCCGGTCGCGCCGAGCCTCGGCGGGAGCATCGCGAGCACCTCCGTCGTCACCGAGGTGACCCGCCGCCTCCTCGACCACTTCACCGCCGGCACCATCGCGCCGGGCTCGCGGCTGCCGCCGGAGCGGCGGCTGGCCGAGACCTTCGCCGTCGGGCGCTCGGCGGTGCGCGAGGCGCTGGCCGCGCTCGAGGTGCTCGGGGTCGTCGAGGTGCGGCCCGGCTCGGGCACCTACCTGCGCAGCAGCACGTCGGAGCTGCTGCCCCAGACGCTGTCCTGGGGGATGCTGCTGGGCGAGCCGAAGACCCGCGAGCTGGTGCAGGTCCGGCACGGCCTGGAGGTCCAGGCCGCCCGACTGGCCGCCGGCACCGTCGGCGCCGAGGGGCTGGCCGCGCTGGCCGGGCACCTCGACGCCATGCGCGCGTCGCAGGACGACTTCGAGGCCTTCGCCGCCGCCGACCTCCGCTTCCACCAGGAGCTGGCCGAGCAGACCGGCAACGCTCTGCTCGACCAGATGCTGCAGAGCGTCCGCTCGCTGATCCGGGTCTGGGTGGAGCGGGCGGTCAGCGACGCCGAGCACGTGCGGGTCACGTGCACCGAGCACGCGGCCGTCGTCGCCGCGCTGGAGGCCGGCGACCCGGACGGCGCGGCGGCGGCGATGAGCGTGCACATGGACAGCGCCGGAGCCCGGCTGCTGGCGAGCGTGGAGGCGGGGGCGTGAGCGGGGACGGCCCGGCGGACGTGGTCGCGGCGCGCAGCGGCGGCCCGACGACCGACCTGGCGCACGGGCGCTGGACCCTGCAGGTGCACGGCGACGAGGTCGCCGACGTCCGCGTCGACGGCGTCCTGCTGCTCCGAGCCGTCCGGCCCGTGGTGCGGGACGCGGACTGGGGCACCGTGCCGGTCCGGGTGGTGGACGGGTCCCCGGGCGGCGGCCCTTCGACGGGCTCAGGGAGCGGGGGGTCGGGCTCAGGGAGCGGGGGGTCGGGCTCAGGGAGCGGGGGCTCCGGCTCGGGGAGCGGGGACGGCGGGGTGGTGCTGCGGCGGTCGCTGCGGTTCGAGGCCGCGGGGGTCGACTACGCCGGCGACCTCACCGTGACGCTGGAGGAGGACTCGCTGGTGGTCGACTTCGCCGGCGAGGCCCGCTCGGCCTTCCGGCGCAACCGGGTCGGGCTCGTCGTGCTGCACCCGGCCACCGACGCCGGCGCGGCCGTCCGGGTCCGGCACACCGACGGCGGGGTCGAGGAGGGCCGGTGGCCGGAGGCGATCAGCCCGCACCAGCCCTTCGCCGACGTCGTCGGGTTCGACTGGACGACGGGCGGGCTCGCCGCGCGGCTGGACCTCGAAGGCGACGTCTTCGAGACCGAGGACCAGCGCAACTGGACCGACGCGTCCTTCAAGACCTACTCGACGCCGCTGGCCCTGCCCTTCCCCGTGCCGCTGGCCGTCGGGGACCGGGTGCACCAGCGCGTGCGGCTGGCCGTCGCCGGGCGGGCGTCCGCACCCGCCCCGACCTCCGGGCCCGACGTCGTGCGCGTCGGGGACCTCACCGGCGCGAGCCTCCCCCCGCTGGGGCTCGGCGCCGCCCTGCACCCGCCGCCCGCCGAACCCCTCGCGGCGCCCGGGTTCGACGCGGTGCTGGTCGAGCTGACCGGGCCGGAGGCCGGCTGGCCGGCACGGCTGGCCGAGGCGGCCCGGCAGGCCGAGGCCTTGGACGCCAGGCTCGACGTGCGCCTGGTCACCGACGACGCCGACGCCGTCCGCCGCGCCGTCCGCTCGCTGGCCGGGACGCCGGTCCTGCGGCTGGGGGCCTTCGACGCCACCGGCCACGTGAGCACCGCGCCGCTGTGGGCGGCGCTGCGTGACGAGGCCGAGCGGCAGGGGCTGGCCGCCGTCCTGGTCGGCGGCACCCGGGCCCACTTCACCGAGCTGAACCGGCGGCAGGCCGACCTGCCGGCCGACGCCCCGGCCCTCACCTTCAGCCTCACGCCGCAGATGCACGCGACCGAGGTGCCGCACGTCGTCGACAGCCTCGCCACCCAGCGGACGGTGGTCGAGAACGCGGTCCGGATCGCGGCCGGGCGGCCGCTGCACGTCGGGCCCGTCACGCTGGCCCGCCGCTTCAACGCCGTGGCCACCGGCCCGCGACCCGACCCGCCCACCGAGGCGGCGCGCGCCGTCGACCCGCTGCTGGACACCGCGCTGGCCGCGGCCTGGACGCTCGCCAGCGTCGCCGCGCTGGCCGTGCCCAGCGTCGCGAGCCTCAGCTACCTGGAGACCACCGGGCCCCGCGGCCTGGTCGACGACGACGGCCGCCCCCGCCCGGTGGCCGCGGTGCTCACCCGGCTGGCTGGCCTGCGCGGCGGTTCGCTCCGCGCAGTGGCGGTCCCCGACGGGCTCGCGGTCCTGGCCCTCGACGACACCGGATCGGAAGGCGGTGGTGGCACCGTCGTCCTGCTGGCCAACCTCACCACCGGGCCCCGCACCGTCACGGTGCAGCGCTCCGGCGGCGCCGACGTGGCCGTCACGCTGCCGGGCTGGGGCACCGCGGAGGTCCGGCTCGGCTGACCGCCGCGGGCTCAGGCGCGGAGGACGACCTTGACGTGCGCGCCCGAGGCGGAGGCGGCGAAGGCGGCCGCGACGTCGTCGAGCGGGAACTCCGCCGTCACCAGGTCGGCGGCCCGGACCTCGCCGGCCGCCACCATCGCCGTCGCCACCGCGATGTCCTCGGCGAGGTAGGTGGCGCTGCCCTGCAGCCGCACCTGCTGGTCCTGGATGAGCGCGAGCGGCACGGCCACGTCGCCGGCGGGCACGCCGACGACCACCACGGTGCCGGCCTTGAGCGCCATCCCGACCGCCTGCGGGACGGTGAACCGGTTGGCGACGCAGTCGAAGACGGCGTCGGCCGACTCCCCCAGCGCCGACCGCACCTGCGCCACCACGTCGTCGGCGCGGGCGTCCACCACCGCGTCGGCCCCCAGCCGCAGCGCCAGCTCGCGCTTGGCGGGCAGCGGGTCGGTCATCACCACGGCCCGGGCGCCGGCCCGGCGGACCGCCGCCAGGGTCAGCAGGCCGATGGTGCCGCAGCCGAGCACGGCGACGGCCGCCCCGGTGAGGTCGCCGGCCAGCCGGACCGCGTGCACCGGGGAGGACAGCGGCTCGACCAGCGTGGCATCGAGGTCGCCGATCGTGTCCGGGATCCGGTGCAGCCGGTCGGCGGGGGCGGTGAACCAGTCGGCCATCGCCCCCTGCTCCCAGCCGCAGCCGAAGAACCGGAGGTTCTCGCAGAGGTTGCTCCGGCCGGTCCGGCACATCTTGCAGGCCCCGCAGGGCAGCGTCGGCTCCAGCGTCACCCGGTCGCCCGGAGCGAGGTCGCCGGCGTCGTGGCCGAGGGCCGTGACCACGCCCACGACCTCGTGGCCGGGCCGGTACGGCAGCGGCACGAACGGGTGGTGCCCGGCGGCGGCGTGGGTGTCGGACCCGCAGACCCCGGCGAGCACCGTCCGCACGAGCACCTCGCCCGCGCCGGGACGGGGAACCTCGGCCGCGACGACCTCGATGCGGCCGGGGCTGACGACGACGCGGCGCATCGGGCTGGTGGGGGTGCTGGTCACGGTTCCTCCGCGGTCGACGACGGCGGCGGCCACCGCCCGGGCGAGCCTAGCCAGGCCCGTCCGGGCGGTGCGCCCGCGCCTCAGGCGGTGGGCACCCAGACCCGCATCGCGCCCTCGGCCCGGTTGCCCCAGGCGAAGTAGGGCACGGCGCTGAGCGTGGCCGACTCCCGCGCGTCGGCGGCGACGGCGGCCGCGCTGCCGTAGGGCCACCAGCCGGGCGCCGGCCGGCCGCGGACCGCTCCGGCGGCCCGGACCCGCACGACGGGGCCCAGCTCGCCGTCCTCGGCCGCGCTCTCCAGCGGCTGGTCGGGCCGCAGCACGAGGTCGTCGAGCCGGTGGCCGTCGTGGTCGACGCCCTCGAGGCAGTAGACGAGCGGGCCGCGCTCGACCGCGACGCTGCCGCGGTCCACGTCCAGCCGCGGGTCGGCCGCGGTCAGCCGGGGCTCGAGCGGCAGGTGCAGCACCACCTCGTCGCCGGCGGCCCAGGTCCGCTCGAGCCGCCACCAGCCCTCAGCCGGGGAGCCCTCGACCGGCTGCCCGTTGACGGCGACGGTGGCGCCCCCGGCCCAGCCCGGCACCCGCAGGGCCAGGGCCCAGGGGCCGTCGGGGCCGTCCTCGACGCGGACCCGGACGGCGCCGTCCCAGGGGTAGTCGGTGCTCACCGACAGCCGGGCCTCGCCGCCCGCCACCGCGGCGGCGAACGTGCCGGTCATGTACTGGTGCAGGGCGAGCGAGCGCTCGTCGGACAGCAGCACGTAGTGCTCCAGCGAGCCGAGCAGGCGCATGACGTTGGGCGGGCAGCAGGCGCAGCGGAACCACGGCACCCGGACGTAGTCACCGTCGTCCCCGCTCGAGACGTGGCCGTCGCGGACCTGCAGCGGGTTGGCGTAGATGTAGCGCTCGCCGTCCAGCGACAGCCCGGCGAGGAAGCCGTTGTAGAGGGTGCGCTCCAGCAGGTCCGCGTACTTCGCCTCCCCGGTGACCATCAGCAGCCGCCAGCTGAGGTGGATGGAGGCGATGGCGGCGCAGGTCTCGCAGTAGCTGCGCTCGTTGGGCAGCTCGTAGGGGTCGCCGAAGGCCTCGTCGCGGTGGTGCGCGCCGACCCCGCCGGTCAGGTAGGTCTTCGTCGCCACCATCTCGCTCCAGATCCGCTCGACGGCGGCGAGCAGGCTGGCGTCGCCGGTCTCGGCGTAGACGTCGACCACCCCGGCCAGCAGGTAGAGCTGGCGCACCGCGTGCCCCTCGGCCGACGGCGCCTCGCGGACGGGCAGGTGGTCCTGCCAGTAGTGCCGGCCGAACTTGTCGTCGCCCAGCAGGCCGTGGCCGCGCCGGTCGACGAAGTAGACCGCGAGGTCGAGGTAGGAGCGCTCACCGGTCTCCCGGTAGAGCTCGACCAGCGCCGTCTCGATCTCGGGGTGGCCGCAGACGCCGTCCACCTGCCCGGCACCGGTGCCGAAGGCGCGGACGGCGAGGTCGGCGACCCGGCGGGCGATGCCCAGCAGCTGCTCGTCGCCCGTGCTGCGGTGCAGGGCGACGGCCGCCTGGATGAGGTGGCCGGCGCAGTAGAGCTCGTGGCCCCACGGCAGCTGGACGAAGCGCTCGCCGGGGAAGCGGACCTGGAAGTGGGAGTTGAGGTAGCCGTCCTCCTGCTGGACCGCCGTGAGCAGCTCGGTGCTCTCGGCGACGCGGCGCAGCAGCTCCTCGGCCGGTGCCTGGGCCAGGTCGGGGTCGTCGAGCGTCCAGGCCACGCCCTCCAGCCACTTGTAGAGGTCGGAGTCGAGGAAGGGCAGGTCGTTGACGTAGTCACCGGTCACCCGCGCGGCGGCCAGCTCGAGGTTGTGGAAGTTCCCGGCCTCGTGCAGCCGGTCCCAGCCCTGGGGGACGCAGACGTCGCGGTTGACCGCGCGACGTCCCGCCCAGAGGCCCCCGGTGATCCGGGCCTGCGTCGCGGGGCGCAGCGCGACGACGCTGGAGCTGGTCAGGCGGATCGGGCCCGCGCTGGCGCGGCCGGTCTCGGTCATGGAGGTCCTCTCGGGAACGGGGTGGGGGTCAGGGGTGGAGCGGTCGTGCACGGGTGGGGCGGTCGGGCTGCTCGTCACTTGAGCGCCCCGCTCAGCATCCCGCTGACGTAGTAGCGCTGGAGCAGCACGTAGACCACGATGCACGGGATGATCGTCAGGGCGACGCCGGCCTGCAGCGAGCCCCAGTTGACGGTGCCGAACTGGCCGCTGGAGACCAGCGTGAGGGTCACCGGCAGGGTGAACTTGTCCTGCTCGGTGATGAGGATGAGGGCGGCGAAGAACTCGTTCCAGGTGGCGAAGAACGTCAGCAGCGCCGTGGTGATCACCCCGGGCATGACGACCGGCAGCAGCACGCTGCGGATCGCGCCGAGGATGCCGCAGCCGTCCACCAGCGCCGCCTCCTCCAGGCTCGCCGGCAGCGCGGCGAAGGAGTTGCGCATGATGAACAGCCCGAACGGCAGGTTGAAGGTGATGTAGACGATCGCCAGCCCCAGCAGAGAGTTGTTGAGGTGCAGCACCTGCATCACCTTGAACAGGGGGGTGATCACCGCCTGGAACGGGATCATGAACGTCGCCAGGGCCAGGAAGAACAGGATGCCGCTGCCGGGGAACCGGGCCCGCGCGAAGGCGTAGCCGGCCAGCGTGCTGAGCACGACGGTGCCGGCCGTCGCCCCCAGGGTCACGACGACGCTGTTGAGGACGTTGCCGAACACGTTGAGGCCCTGCACGCTGGCCAACCGCCGGAAACTGGCCAGGCTGAGCTCGTGCGGGAACAGCGTCGGCGGGATGAGCCCGGCCTCGGTCGGGCCCTTGAAGGCCATCGAGAGCATCACGTAGAGCGGGTACAGGAACACCACGGTGAGGGCCAGGCAGATGACCCACCAGGCGATCCGGGGCACGGTGGAACGGACGTCGCCGATGATCGTGCGCACGCGTCGTCTCCTCTCTCTCAGTTGTGGTCGGTGCCGCGGAGCAGGAGCATCTGCACCGCGCTGACCGCGGCGAGGATGACCATCAGCAGCACCGAGAGGGCGGCGCCGTAGCCGAGCCGGAAGCTGGTGAAGCTGATCCGGTAGACCTGGTAGACGGCCGTGATGGTGGAGTTCGAGGGCCCGCCGCCGGTCATGATGAAGAACTGGTCGAAGGCGAGCAGGGAGCCTGCGACCGAGAAGACCAGCACCAGGGCCAGGGTCGGCCGGAGCAGCGGCAGGGTGATCCAGCGGAACAGCTGCCAGCCGCCGGCGCCGTCGATCCGGGCCGCCTCGACGACCTCGTCGGGGATGGACTGCAGGCCCGAGAGCAGCAGCAGCATCTGCAGCCCGACGACTTTCCAGGTGACCATGGCGATGACCAGCGCCAGCGCCGTCGTGACGTCGGCGAACAGGTTGTCCGAGGCGTCGACGAGGCCGGCGCGGCGCAGCAGGTCGAAGAGCGGGCCGATCTGGGACTGGCCCAGGTAGAGCCACAGGAACGAGCCGGACGCCAGGCCGATGCAGACGGGCATGAAGAAGACCGACTGGAAGAACCGCGCCCCGCGGACGGGACGGCGGACCAGCAGGGCCAGGAACAACCCGAGCACGAGCAGCACCGGGGTGATCACGACGGTGTAGAGCAGCGTGAACCGCAGCGCCCGCAGGAAGTTCTCGTCGCCGACCGCCCGGCTGTAGTTGTCGAGCCCGACGAAGCGGGCCCGGCCCATCAGCGGCCAGTTGTGCAGCGACATCCAGAAGGTCAGCACCAGCGGGACGAGGAAGAACACCGTCACGAGCACCAGGGCCGGGGCGGCGAGGGCCAGCCCCAGCAGGGCGCGGCGGCGGGACGCGCTGCGGCGGCGGCCGCGACCGGTGCGGGGGGCCGGGGGCGAGCCGGGCGGCCGCAGGGCGCGGCCGGGAGCCAGGGAGGTCATGAGGTTCTCCAGTCGACGGGGTGGAGGGCGGGACCGGCTCCCGTCCGGCCCGGCCGAGGGGAGGGAGCGAGGCCGGGCCGGACGGGGGCACCGGGTCAGCCGGCGTCGTCGATCAGGGCCTGCGCCGCCTGCTGGGCGGCGGCCTGGGCACCCGCGACGTCCCCGCCGAAGGTCGCGTCGTTGATCATCTTGATCCAGGGCCCGTTGTTGTCGTTGAAGATCGGGTTCTCCACCACGCTGTAGGGCGTCTTGCCGATCCCCATCAGCTCGCCGAAGACGGCGTACGGCTCGCCCTGGGGGGCGTAGATGCTGCCGACGAGGTCGGTGCGGACGGGCACGGACCCGTTGTGGGCCAGGAAGTCCTGGGCCTCCGCGTCGGTCACCCACTTCACGAAGTCCTGCGCGCCGGCCGCGTTCTTGGTCCCGGACATCACCGAGATCACGTCGCCGCCGGCGAAGGAGCCGGTGCCGCCGTCCTGGCCGGGCAGCGGGGTCACCCCGAAGTTGATCTTCGCCTCCTCGACGGTCGGGATGGCGAAGGCGCCCAGCGGGGTCATGCCCAGCTTGCCGCTGGTGAACAGCGGGATCTGCTGGGTGCCCGCGTCGTTCTTCGCGGCACTGGGGATGGAGCCGTCGGTCCACATGTCGCGGTAGAGCTGGAGGGCGGCGGTGACCTGCGGGGAGTCCAGCGAGGCCTGCTTGCCGTCGGCGGAGAGGACGTCGCCGCCGCTGGCCCAGACGTGCGGCGTCAGCTCGAACACGTTGCAGCCGCCGCACGCCCCGGCGAAGGTGAAGCCGTAGTAGTCGTCGCCCAGCGCGCGGATCTTCTGCGCGGCCTCACGGATCTCGGCGTAGGTGGTCGGCGGCTTCTCGGGGTCCAGCCCGGCCTTCGTGAACAGGTCCTTGTTGTAGTACAGCGCCGAGGCCTCCGCGGTGAAGGGCAGCGCGTAGGTCTGGCCCTCCCAGGTGGAGAGCGCGCGGTGCGACGGGCTGAGCGCGTCCTTGTAGGGCAGCGCGTCGGCCAGCTCGGTGATGTCCTCGAGCGCGCCGACGGAGGCGAAGTAGGGCGCGTAGACGAGGTCGATGGAGGCCACGTCCGGGCCGCTGCCCGAGGACGCCGCCGTGCCGAGCTTCTGCACGAAGCTGGCGGCCGGGATCACCGTGACCTTGGCCTGGACCTCGTGGTTCTTGTTGTAGAGGTCGACGAGCTTGCTCATGAACACCTGCTGCGAGTCGCGCGCCCACACCGTGATGGTGCCCGTGGGCGCCGCGCCGTCGCCGGCGTCGCCACCGGTGTCGCCACCGCCGCCGCCGCACGCCGCGGCCACCATCGCCAGGCCGCTGAGCAGCGCCGCGACCTTCCACCTGGGGTTGTGCATCGTCTTCCGGCTCCCTTGCCTCGTCGCGCCGAGCGGCGCGGAACATGCGGAAATGGTTTTCCGTGCCGGATGCTAGTCTTCCGGTCTCGCTCGGGTCAAGGAGCGACAGCCCGGCCCCCCGGACCGCACGGTCGCCGCGGGGAGGCCGCCGAGGTCCGGAGGTCCACCCCATGCGGTCACCGACAGCCCCGCCCACCGTCCGCGACGTGGCCGCCCGGGCCGGGGTCTCCCCGGGGACGGTCTCCAAGGCGCTCAACGGCACCGGCCAGCTGCGCGCCGCGACCCGGGACCGCGTGACGGCGGCCGCCGAGGAGCTGGGGTTCCGGCCCAACCACCTGGCCAAGAGCCTGCTCCAGGGGCGCACCTACACGGTGGGGATCCTGACCACGGACAGCTTCGGCCGGTTCACCACGCCGGTGATGGTGGGCATCGAGGACGCGTTGGGCGCCGGCCGGATGTCCACCCTGCTCTGCGACGGCCGCGGGGACCCGCTGCGCGAGCGGCACTACGTGCAGGAGCTGCTGAACCGCCGGGTGGACGGACTGGTGGTGACGGGCCGGCGCCCGGACCCGCGGCCCTCGCTCGGCCGGCTGCCGATCCCGGTCGTCTACGTCCTGGTGCAGTCCGAGGACCCCGAGGACCTGTCGCTGAGCTACGACGACGTGCAGGGCGCGGCCCTCGGCACCGAGCACCTGGTCGGGGCCGGACGGAAACGGATTGCCTACGTCAGCGGTCCCGAGCGGCACTGGTCGACGCAGCGCCGCCGGGAGGGCGTCGAGCAGGCGCTCGTGGCCGCGGACCTGTCCCTGGCGCCCGAGCTGGTGCTGATGGGCCCGTGGAGCGAGGCCTGGGGCCGCTCGGCCGCGACCCAGCTGCTGCGCCGCGACCCGGACGTCGACGGGGTCGTCTGCGGCAGCGACCAGATCGCGCGCGGGGTGGTCGACGGCCTGCGCGAGGCCGGCGCCGACGTGCCCGGCCGGGTCGCCGTCGTCGGCTTCGACAACTGGGACGTCATGGTGGAGGCCGCCCGCCCCCCGCTGACCACCGTCGACCCCAACCTCACCGCGCTGGGCCAGCTCGCCGCCACCCGGCTGATGGACGCCATCGACGGCAAGGAGCTGCCCCGCGGGGTGCAGCTGCAGCCCTGCGACCTGGTGCTGCGGCAGTCCTCGGTCTGAGCGCGGACCGGCCCCGACCTGTCAGACGCGGTGGCGGTCCTGGCCGCCACAGCGTCTGACCGGTCGGCCGGTCACATGGTCCAGGGCTCGGCGTGCACGTCGACCGCGTCGGACCAGCGGCGCTGCAGGGCCTCGAGCTCGGCCAGCACGTCGGCGTCGAGGCCGCCGACGCCCTGGCTGGCGGCCAGCAGCTCGTCGAGGTGCTCCGGGCGGCTGGTCGAGCCGACGGTCGAGACCACCTGCTCGTGGCTGCGGACGAAGCGGAAGCAGAACTCGGCCCAGGTGGCGACGCCGGAGCGCTCGAAGACGGGCGCGACCTCGACGGCGCGCTCCTGCAGGTAGGGCTTCCAGGCCGCGCCGGGCACGTCGCGCAGCATCTGCACCGGGGCCCCGCAGACGGTGCGCATGGAGATGACGCTGGTGCCCTGCGCTCGCAGCTCGTCCCACAGGGCGTTGGAGGCGAAGCGTTGCAGCGGGTTCAGGTAGGTGATGACGCCCTCGACGAGCCCGTCGAGGTGACCGGCGCGCAGCGCCTGCAGGGGCGCGTCGCTGGTCCACGGGAAGATCTCCAGCACGAAGCGGCGGACCAGCCCCTCGTCGCGCAGCGCGCGCAGGCCGTCGAGGGCGGGGCCACCGGCGACGAGGTCGTCGGCCAGCTGCCCCACCGGGTTGAGCTGGCCGAGGGCGATGGAGCCGAGGCCGAGCGGGCGGAGGTTCTCCGCCACGGTCGCGCGGACGTCGTCGACGGTTCCGCCGCCGAGCTTGACGACCAGCGGCGGGACCGCGTCCGGGTTCTCGGCGAAGGCCTCGCCGAGGACCTCGAGGGCGTGGTCGTACTGGCGGGAGGTGTGCATCCACAGGCCCTCGGCCAGCGCGGTCCGGGCCATGGCGAGCTGCTGCTCGCGCGGGACGTCCGGGTGTCCGAGACGGGTGGTGCCGTAGATGAAGGGGGGCAGGTCGGAGAGAGGTCGGGCCACGCCCCGACGCTAGCCGCCGCGCGACCGGGGCCGCGCTCTGGTCAGCCCGCGGTCACGGGTCTACGGTCGGGCCAGGGGGTCGCGATGGACGTGCAGCAGAGGGTGCGCAGCCACTACAGCCGCGAGGACCTGGCCGACGTCGTGCTCCGGGCGGTCGCCGCCAGCGGCGCGGACCTCGACCACCTACGTCCCGAGGACCTCGGCTCGGTCGACCAGCTGCACCTCGGGGGCGCGGCGGGCACCGCGCACCTGCTCGGCCGGCTGGCGCTGGGTCCGGGGACGCCGGTGCTGGACGTGGGCGGGGGCCTCGGCGGGCCGGCCCGGGCCGCGGCGTCGCGGTGGGGGTGCCCCGTCGTCAGCGTCGACCTCTCCCCCGACTTCGTGGCCGCCGCCCGCGTGCTCACCGAGCGCGTCGGGCTGGCCGACCGGGTCGAGCACCGGCTGGGCCCGGCGGAGCGGACCGGTCTCGGGACGGGCCGGTTCGCCCGGGCGATGATGCTGCACGTCGGCATGAACCTGCCCGACCCGGCGGCGGTGTTCGCCGAGGTGCGACGGCTGCTGGCCGACGACGGGGTGTTCGGGCTCTGGGAGCAGGTGCGGGTCGGCGACGGCCCGCTGGACTACCCGCTGCCCTGGGCCGAGGACGCGTCGTCGTCCTTCCTGCGCGACCTCGACGGGCTGACCCGGGCGCTGGAGGCGAGCGGCTTCGCCGTGCAGGAGGTCGAGGACCGCACGGCCGCGGTCACCGAGGGCACCCCCGGCGCCGGGCCGCCGCTGCTGAGCCCGGCGACGGTGTTCGGGCCCGGCTTCGCCGAGCGGCTGCGCAACGACGTCGCCGCGGTCCGGTCCGGGGTGCTGGCCCCGGTCGTGGTGGTGGCGCGGGCGGTGTGAGGGCCCTTCGACGGGCCCAGGGAGCGAAGAGGTCAGCGGAGGATGCCGTAGCCGCGGGCGAGGTCGCGGGCGACGGTGACGGAGTCGACCAGGGGGTGCAGGGCCAGGGCGGTGACCAGGGCGCCGGGGTCCTGGTCGCGGGCGGCGGCGATGGTGCGCTGCTCGACCTCCTTCACCTGCTGGACCAGGCCCAGCTGGTGACCGGTGAGCGGCGCGGTGGCCAGCGGGCGGGCGCCGGTGGCGTCGACCAGGCAGGGCACCTCGACGACGGCGTCGGCGGGCAGGCCCGGCAGGGTGGAGCCGTTGGCGACGTCGAGGATCATCGTCGTCGTCTCCCCGCGCAGCACCGCGGCCATGTAGGCCAGCGCCACGCCCTCGTAACCGCCCCCGGCGACGTCGGCCTCGGAGCGCTCGTCCTCGGCGCCGCGGACCTCGGCCATGTAGCTGGCGTCGCGGGCCCGGCGGACCTCGCGCCAGTGCTCCAGCGCCCGGTCGGGCTCGGCGGCGACGTCGGCGTAGAAGGCCTGCTGGGAGTCCCGCAGCAGGTCCCCGCGGGTCTGCGGCTCCGAGCGGATCGCCGCCACGGCGTCGCGGGTGAAGTAGTAGTAGTACAGGTACTCGTTGGGCAGGGCGCCCAGCGCGGCGACCCAGTCCGGGCCCAGCAGCCGGGCCTCCTCGATCGTCGCCAGCGCGGCCGGGTCGGCCAGCAGCTCGGGCAGCACGTCGACGCCGTCGTGCACCAGCGCGCGGAGCCAGCCGAGGTGGTTGAGGCCGGCGTAGTCGGCGTGCGTGCGGGCGGGGTCCAGTCCCAGCGCGAGGGCGGCGCGCCGGGCCAGCGCGACCGGGGAGTCGCAGATGCCGACGACGCGGGAGCCGAGCTCGGCCTGCATGGCCTCGGTGATCATCCCGGCCGGGTTGGTGAAGTTGATGACCTGCGCCCCGGGAGCGACGCGGGTGACGGTGCGGGCGACCTCGAGCGCGAACGGGACGGTCCGCCAGCCGTAGGCCACCCCGCCCGGGCCGGTCGTCTCCTGCCCCAGCACCCCGCGGTCGAGGGCGGTGTGCTCGTCGCGGGACCGGCCCTCCAGACCGCCCACGCGGACGGCGGAGAACACGAAGTCCGCGCCCTCGAGCGCCTCGGCCAGGACCGTGCTGGTCCGGACCCGGGGCGCGTCGGGCACGCCGGCGGCCTGCTGGGCCAGCACGTGCGCGACGACGTCGAGACGGGCCTGGTCGACGTCGTGCAGCACCACCTCGTCGACGCGCGGGTCGCCGTGGTCGCGCAGGAGCGCGCCGAAGACGAGCGGGACGCGGAACCCGCCCCCGCCGAGGACGGTCAGTCGGGCCATGCCGGGAGCGTACCGGCGCCGTCCGGGCCGCCCGCGCCGCGAGGGGCCAGACTGGTGCCGGGACCGGGCCGGCCGGACCCGGTGAGGACGGAGGCGAGCGCGTGACCGAGCCCGGGGCGAGCACCACCGACGGCGCGGCTGCAGCTGCTGGAGGCGCCTCCGGCGCGGGCGGGCCCGCGGCCTTCGACCTCTTCCTGCACGGGACCGTCTTCCTCGACCTGATCTTCACCGGGCTGTCGACCTTCCCGCCGCCGGGCGTCGAGACCCACGCCAGCGGGATGGGGTCCTCCCCCGGCGGCATCGCGAACCTCGCCACCGCGGCCAGTCGGCTGGGCCTGCGCACCTCGCTGGCGGCGGCCTTCGGCGACGACGTCTACGGCGAGTTCTGCTGGCGGACCCTCGCCGACCAGGAGGGCATCGACCTCTCCAGCTCGCGGACCTTCGAGGGCTGGCACTCCCCCGTCACCGTGTCGATGGCCACGCAGGGCGACCGCAGCATGGTCACCCACGCCCACGACGCCCCACTGGCCGCGAACCAGATGATCGGCCACCCCCCGCGCTCGCGAGCCGTCGTCGTCGACCTCGGCCACGACTGGTCGACCGAACCGGGCGAGCCGTCCTGGGTGGACCTCGCCCGCGCCGACGGCGCGCTGGTCTTCGCGGACATCGGCTGGGACGAGACGCAGGAGTGGTCCCGGTCCACCCTGGAGCCGCTGGCGTCCTGCCACGCCTTCGTCCCCAACGCGGTCGAGGCGATGGCCTACACCCGGACGGACACCCCCCGGGACGCGCTGTACGCGCTGGCCGACCTGGTGCCGCTGGCCGTGGTCACCAACGGCCCGCACGGCGCGATGGCGATCGACGCCACCACCGGCGAGGAGGCCGAGGTGCCGGCCCTGCGGGTGCCCGCCATCGACCCGACGGGCGCCGGCGACGTCTTCGTCAGCGGCCTGGTGCTGGGCACGCTGCACGGCTGGCCGCTGGCCGACCGGCTGGCGCTGGGCGCGCTCTGCTCGGCCCTGGCCGTCCAGCAGTTCGGCGGCTCGCTGGCCGCGCCGGGCTTCGGCGACGTCCTCGACTGGTGGCACGGCGTCACCGCGGCCGAGGGGCAGAGCGCCTACCTGCGGTCACTGCGGCGCCGCTACGCCTTCCTCGACGGGCTCAGCGTGCCGCAGCCGGTGCGGGAGCGCCGCTGGGCGGCCGCGACCATCGGCCGGGTGCCGCGCCCGCTGGACTGAGCCGCGGGCGCGCCGGGCTCAGGAGGGTCCGGACGCCCCGTCGGACGGCCGCTCGGGACGCCCGTGCCCGGGCCGGGGCGGCTGGAAGGGCGGCGGCTCGGCGGCCGGGTGCCCGGTGAAGCGCTCGATCACCGCGGCGGCGACCTCGCGCAGCTTGAGGTTGCGGTGCTGGGAGGCCCGCCGCAGGATGCCGAACGCCTCGTCGCGGGAGCAGCGGTTCTGCGCCATCAGGACGCCGAGCGCCTGGTCGATGGTCGAGCGGTTGGCCAGGGCCTCCTGGAGGTGCTCGGCCAGCTGCACCTGCTCGGTGAGCCGCAGCACCGTCGGCACCGTGCGGGCCACCTCCTGGGTGAACAGCCGCGCCCGGTCCAGCCGGTCGCCGGCCAGCCCGTCGGGGTCGGGCGCGTAGAGGTTGAGGGCGATCCACTGCCCGGGGCTGAGCACGGCCGGGATCCCGGCCGCGGCCTGGAAGCCGAGCATCGAGGTCACTGCGGCCCAGGCCGGCCAGCGGTCGTCGACGCGGGGGTCCACGAGCCCGGTGTCGACGCCGTGGCGCAGGGCCTCGACGCAGGGGCCGGCCTCGGTGTCGAACTCGACCTGGTCGGCGTCCCACGCCGCGCGGTCGGTGGTGGCCACCGTCAGCAGGTGGTCGTAGACCAGCACGGACAGGCTGAAGGAGCCCTCGACGCCGGTCAGCCCGGCCGTCTCCTGCACCGCGTCCTGCAGGTAGTCCTGCACCGACGTCGTGCGGGCGAGGCTCCCCTCCAGCCGGCTCCAGACCTGGTGCCGGAAGGCGTCGTCGTCCATCCCCGCCCCCTCCTCGTCGTCGGGGCGGCGCTCCCGGTCCGGCGCCGCTCCGCTGCCACCCTACGAGCCCGGGACGGGGCCGGCGGACGACGTAGCCTCGGTCCGTGCTCGACGCCCTCAGCCCGCAGCGCCGCCGCGTCGTGCTGGCCGGGGCCGGCGTCGTCGCCCTCCTGCTGGTCGCGCTGGTCGCGACGCTGGTGGTGCGGGCCGTCCGGCCGGCGGCGTCGGTCCCCCAGGACCAGCCGGGTCCGGTCCTCCTGGTGCCCGGCTACGGCGGCGACGGGTCCTCGCTGCAGCCGCTGGCGCAGGCGCTGCGCGACGCCGGCCGGACCGCCGTCGTCGTGCCCGAGGTGGGCGACGGCACCGGCGACCTGGACGCCCAGGCCGTCGCCCTGGCGGCGGTGGCGGAGCGCGTGCGGGAGGAGTTCGGCGCCACGTCGGTCGACGTCGTCGGCTACTCCGCGGGCGGCGTGGTGGCCCGGCTCTGGGTCCGCGACCACGGCGGGGACGCCGTCGCCCGCCGGGTGCTCACCCTCGGATCGCCGCACCACGGCACCACCCAGGCCGCCCTGGGCGCCAGCCTCGCCGGTGGCTGCCCGCCGGCCTGCGAGCAGCTGGTGCCGGGCAGCGAGCTCCTCCGCCGGCTGAACGCCCGCGACGAGACCCCGGCCGGCCCGGCCTGGGTGACGCTGCGCTCGACCGCCGACCAGGTGGTCACCCCCGTCGACTCCGCCGCCCTCGACGGCGCCCTCGACGTCGCGGTCCAGGACCTCTGCCCCGCCGCCACCACCTCCCACGCCGGCCTGCCGGCCGACCCGGTCACCCGGGCCCTGGTCGGATCCGCGCTCGGCGCCGGTCCGCCGGCGCTGCCGTCCGCCGTCCGCTGCTGAGACCCTCCTCGGACCCCGCAAGCCGTGAACAAGGTTGGACTAGACGACGAGTTCGTTCACGGCTTGTGGCCGGAGCGCGTGAACGAGTGGTGAGTAGACCCGCCATTCGTTCACGCGTTGAGCTGGGCGGGCCCTTCGGCGGGCTCAGGGAGCGGGGGCCGGGCTCGGGGAGCGGGGGCGGCGGGGGGTCAGTCGTCGATGTCCTTGGTCGTGAAGCTGGCCCAGGCGGCGAGGGTGAAGACGAGGAGGTAGCCCAGCTGGACGACCAGGCCGCGGCCGACGTCGGTCCACAGGATCGGGTCGCGGAAGAGGTCGACGAAGGCCAGCCAGTAGCGAGTGGGGAGGAACGGGTGCAGGGCGCCGGCCGCGTCGAGGCCCAGCAGCACCGTCGAGGCGATGAGCAGGCCGATGGTGCCCAGCGCGGCGCCGATCGAGGACGTGGTCAGGGTGGAGAAGAACAGCGCGACGGCGGCCACGCCCAGCATCGAGACGACGACGTAGCCCAGGGCCAGCGCCGTCCGGACGGCGATGTCGGCCGGGGTGAGGGTGGAGCCGCTGAGGCTGACCGTCCCGCCGGCCGGCGCGTCGCCGAGCAGCAGCCGGCCCTCCACCGCGGTCACCGCGGCGACGACCAGGACCGCCAGCAGGACGAAGGCGATGACGGTGACCAGCTTGGCCACCAGCAGCCGGGTCCGGCCGACGGGGCGGGTCAGCAGGTAGCGGAGCGTGCCGGTCTGCGCCTCGCCGGCGATCGCGTCACCGCCCAGGACGGCCACGGCGATGGGCAGGAACAGCGGCAGCACCACGCCCAGCGCGGCGAGCGGGAACAGCGTCCCGTCGCTGAGCACCGCCGACAGGAACGGCGGGCCGTCGCCCGGGGCGGGGGCGAGGTCGGTGACGGCCAGCAGCACCGCGACCAGGGTGGGCAGGGCGACGAGCATCCCGATGATCACCCAGGTCCGCGGGCGGCGCAGCATCTTGACCAGCTCGACGGTGATCACGGGCGCCGCCCCGCATCGAGGACGAGCTGCTCGAGGTCGCGCCGGTGCGGGCCGATCTCGGCCACCCGCAGGCCGGCCCCGACCAGGTGCGCGTTGAGCGCGGCCGCGTCGTCGGCGCGGACCAGCAGCCGGTCGGCCTCGACGCCCGCCACGGCCGAGCCCAGCAGCTCGGTCCCGCGCGCGACGTCCGGGGTGCGCACCGCGACGAGCCCGGAGGGCCGCAGCAGCACGTCGAGCCGCTCCTGCAGGACCAGCCGGCCGCGGTCGAGGACGCCGACCCGGGTGCACATCTGCTCGATCTCGGCCAGCAGGTGGCTGGAGAGGAAGATCGTCGTGCCCTCGGCGTTGAGCCGCAGCAGCAGGTCGCGGATCTCCTGGATGCCCTGGGGGTCGAGACCGTTCGTGGGCTCGTCGAGGACCAGCAGGTCGGGCCGGCGCAGCAGCGCCGCGGCCAGCCCCAGCCGCTGCCGCATGCCCAGCGAGTAGGCCCGCGTCGGCCGGCGGTCGGCCGGGTCGAGGCCCACCTCGGCGAGCACCTCGGTGATCCGGCCCTGCCGGGTGCGCCGCGGCAGCCGGTCGGTGCCGCTGGCGTCCAGCAGCGCGAGGTTCGCCCGGCCCGACAGGTGCGGGTAGGCGCCCGGCCCCTCCACTAGCGCGCCGACCCGGGGCAGCACCTGGGCCCGGCCCGCCGGCATCGGCCGGCCGAGCACCTCCGCGCTGCCGGAGGTGGGCAGCACCAGCCCCAGCAGCATCCGGACCGTCGTCGTCTTGCCCGAGCCGTTGGCGCCGAGGAAGCCGTAGACGTCGCCGCGGCCGACCTCGAGGTCGACGCCGTCCACGGCCCGCAGCTCGCCGTAGCGCTTGGTCAGCCCACGGGTGCGGATGACGACGGCCTCGTCGGGCGGGGGCGGGAGGGTCTCGACGAGCTCGGCGCGGTCGGTGGTCACCGGGTCACCGCCGCCAGCTCGGTCGCGGCCCGCTCCAGCGTCTCGGGGGTGACGGTGCCGGCGACCAGGAACGCGCCGCGCCCGAACCGGCCGGGGGTGACGAGCAGCGAGACCGGCCCGACGAGCGCCACGGTGCCGACGTCGGTGCTGCGCGCCGTGGCGCTGGCCTCCAGCCGGTCGCGGAGCGGGCGGGCCACCTGGCCGCGCAGCGGGAGGGCGATGAGCGCCGTCGGCCCCCGGCCGTAGATCCCGACGGCCGCCGGGTCCTGGCCGTCGCGCACCGGCAGCCCGGCCAGCGTCGCGGGCAGGTCGTAGGGGGCCAGCGCGTTGGCTGCCGCGGCCGCGTCGACGGCGTCCTCGTAGGTGAGCGTGGTGCTGGCCGCCGGCCGGAAGACCGTCGTCGAGGAGTCGGGCGGCCGGAGGTCGAGCCCGGTGACCTCGGTGCGCAGCACGGGCCGGGCGTCGCCGGGCCCGTAGAGCTCGACGCGCAGCGGCAGCCCGCTGCCCGGCTCCACCCAGACGTCGACGTGGTCGACGCTGGCGGCCGGGTCGTCGGGGGTGATCCGCAGGCCGGGGGCCGCGACGCCGGCGACCCGCGCCGCCGGCAACCGGCTGAGCTCGTCGTCGCGCACCCCGCGCAGCAACGACCGGGCCAGGGTGGCGGGCAGCAGGTCGGCCGCGTCGGGCAGCCGCACCCGGCTGAGCGGGGAGACCGTCGCGGTGTCGGACTCGAACACCCAGCGGACCTGCAGGCCGCGGGAGCGGAACAGGTCCGTCTCCCCCGTGCTGCGCAGCCGGTCGACCCGCCACTCCTGCGGGCCGCGCCACCACACGCGCAGCTGGTTGTCCTCGCCGAGCAGTTGGCCCAGCGTGGCGAACGAGTCGCTGTCGGGCACCTGCAGCGCACCGGAGGTCTGCACCGTGCCGGACCAGCCCCAGGTGGCCGATGTCCGGACCAGCCGCGCGAGGGCCGCCGGGTCGCGGGGGGTGTCGGGCACGGGACGGGCGGCCAGGGCGAACGGGGCGCCGACCAGCGCGGCGGCCACCAGCAGCACCACCAGCCAGCGCAGACCCATGCGCGCCACTGTAGGTGAGGCGCCGAAGCCCCCGCGGGCGGTGACGGCGGGCCGGGGATGATGGTCCGATGGAGCAGAGAGACCGGCTGGGGCTGCACGAGACCGCCCCGGGCGAGGACGAGATCGGCGGCCGGTCGCTGACCCACTGGGGCACCGCGGGCGGGCGCTGGCTGGTCACCCGGATGGTCGCGCTGGCCCGGCTGGTGACCGCGCACGGCGTGCTGGCCGTGACGGCGGCCGTCGGCCTGGTGCTGGTGCTGGGCCTGGTGCTGGCCGCCGGGGGCATCTACGACGCCGTCGAGGAGTCCGACGGCATCGCCGGGCTCGACCGCCCGGTGCTGGACCGGGCGCTGGCGGCCCGCTCCCCCGACCTCGACGCCGCGCTCACGGTGTTCACCCACCTCGGGGGCCCGCTGGGCATGACGGTGATCGCGGCCACGATCACGGCCGCCATGGTCTGGCGCTGGCGCTCGCGCACCCCGCTGGTGCTGATGCTCATCACCGTGGCCGGCTCGCTGACCGCCACCGTCGTCGGCAAGAACGCCGTCGGCCGGCTGCGCCCCCCGCGGGTGGACGCGGTCCCGCCCTTCGAGTCCAGCCCGTCCTTCCCCAGCGGCCACGCCCTCAACAGCACCGCCATCGCCGGGATGGTCGCCTACCTCCTGCTGCTGCACCTGCAGAGCCGGCTGGCCCGGGTGCTGGCCGTCGTGCTGGCCGGGGTCTGGGCGGTGGCCATCGGGCTCAGCCGGGTGTTCCTCGGCCACCACTGGCTGACCGACGTGATGGTCGGCTGGGTCATCGGGCTCGCCTGGCTGGCGCTGGTGGTCACCGCGCACCGGCTGTTCCTCAGCGTCCGACGGGCCCCCGGCACCGCCTGAGCGCCGGGCCAGGACGCGGCGAGGGCCGCGCCCGGGGTGCTCCCCCGGCCGCGGCCCTCGCGCAGGCCTCCCGACGAGCGGGGCCTAGGTTCCGACCTTCTTGATCCCGAAGATCCAGCCGATCGACGCACCCGTCCACCCGGGCGGGGCGTACGGGTTCGTCTCGTCGGGGAAGTTCGTCCAGTTCGAGCTGTTGAACTCGTAGAACTCGTTGGGCCGGTACATCAGCGGCACCACCGGGATGCCCTCGCGGTAGATGGCGTCGAGCTTGCCGTAGATCTCCTTGAGCGCCGCGTCGTCGGCCGCCGAGCCCACCGAGTCGAGCAGGCCGGCCACGTCGGGGTGGGAGAACCTCGTGAAGTTCGAGAACGCCGTCTTCCCGATCGGCGGGATGCCCCGGTCGTCGAGGACGTCGCGGAACCGGGTCCACGGGCTGGCGACGCTGACGCCGGAGGCGTTCCAGCAGGCCAGCTGGAAGTTGCCGTTCTGGATCGCCGTCGTCACCTGGGGCGCCTGCGGGAACTTGGTGGAGACGTCGATGCCGACCGCCTTGCAGGACTTGGCGACGATCTCCAGCGCGGTGTTCCAGTCGCTCCAGCCCGAGGGGGTGATGGCCTCCCAGGGGCCCAGCCGGGTGCCGTCGGGCAGCGAGTAGATCCCGTCGGAGCCCTTGGTGCAGCCCAGCTCGTTCTCGAGGATGTCGACGGCCTTGTCCGGGTCGTGGCTCCAGCCCGAGCTGTCCACGGCCGCCTGGTCGAAGTACTTCCCCTCGGCGCCCGTCGGCAGCATCAGACTGGCCTTCGCCGGGTCGGAGTAGTCCGACATGGCCGTGCTGGCGATGGCCGGGTAGTCGATCGCGTAGGCGATGGCCAGCCGGACCTTCGGCTCGTCCAGGCCCTTGACGGCCGGGTTGATCTCCAGCAGCGGCAGGTTGCCCGGGAGGTAGTAGGGCTTGTCCTTGAGCCAGGTCCCGACGGGCGCGCCCTTCTCCCACATCTTCCAGATCTGGGCGGTGAAGGTCTGCGCGGCGTCGAGCTCACCGCCCTCCAGCTTGAGGTCGGAGGCGTTGTTGTCCTTGAAGATCGGGTGGTTGATCGTCGTCATCGCCGGCGTGCCGAAGAGCGCCTTGCCCCAGTAGGAGTCGGAGCGGACGAGGTTGATCTGGGTCTGGTCGTAGCTCTCCAGGGTGAAGGGCCCGCTGCCCACCGGCTCGAGGTTCTTCTCCTTGATCACCTCGGTGCCGAAGGGCTCCCAGACGTGCTTGGGCACGATGAAGGTGCCCGAGATCGCGTCCTTGACCGAGCCGGGGTTGTACGGGTCGCTCTTGACGGTGAACTTGACCGTGCGGGGGTCCACCGCCTCCACCGAGTCCAGGTACTCCCACAGGTTGGAGTAGCCGAGGGCGGTCTTCTTCGCGAGCTCGAATGTGTAGACGACGTCGTCGGCGGTCAGCTCGGTGCCGTCGCTCCAGGTGGTGCCGTCCTGCAGCGGGAGCACCAGCGAGGTCTCGTCCGGCTCCTGCATCTCCTTGGCCAGCCCGGGCTGCAGCGAGCCGTCCAGCAGGTTGAAGCGCAGCAGCGTCTCGTAGATCAGCTGGGTGTGGCCCGACGCCGTCGGCCAGGCCGGGGTGGCACCGAGGGGGTTGAAGTTGGTCGGGGCGCCCGACTGCACGAAGACGAACAGCGTGTCGCCGGACGCGCCCGCCCGGCCGGTGGCCGTCGAGCTGTCGCCGGTGCTGCTGCGGGTCTGCGCGGTGCCGCAGCCGGTGACGCCCAGGCCGAGAGCGGCGGCGGCCAGGCCGGCCCCCGTCATGCCGAGGACGCGGCGCCGGGTCGGCCGCAGGGCGGCGCCCCGCTCCGTCTGCTGGTCGAGCCCTGGTTCCTGGTCCATGACGACATCCCCTCGACGGTGGTGCACGGCGGTGTGACGGCACACGCGGAGCCCGGTCCGGTGTGGTCGAGAACACCCTTGCACAACTTTGGTCCGATTGGTCTAGTCTTCCTCGACATCGGTCCGCAGATCCCGCACATCCGTCGCCGGGGTCCGGGCCGCACGCGGCGGGGGACGCACCCACCGCGGCCATGTGACCGGGCGGGGCGCCGTCCGGACCCCGTCGGAGGTCCACATGACCACGCCCACGCCACCCGTGCCCCCGCGCCGGGTCCGCACCGTCCTCGTCGGCCGGCCCCAGACCTACCAGTGGCTCCGCCGCGAGCTGGTGAGCAGCATCTTCAAGGACCCGGTCCTCGGGCCGGTGGCCGTCGGGGTGGACGGGCTCTCCGGGGACGAGCAGTCCGACCGCAAGAGCCACGGCGGACCCGACAAGGCCGTCTACGCCTACGCCCGCGAGGACGAGGACTGGTGGGAGGCCGAGACGGGCACGCCCTTCCCCGACGGCTCCTTCGGGGAGAACCTCACCACCGCCGGCCTGGACCTGACCAACGCCGTCATCGGCGAGACCTGGCGGGTGGGCACCGCCCTGCTCCAGGTCACCGAGCCGCGCACGCCGTGCTGGAAGCTCGGGCTCAAGATGGGCGACCCCGCGTTCCCCCGCCGGGCGGCGGCCTCCCGCCGGCCCGGCGTGCTGCTGCGGGTGCTCGAGGAGGGCGTCGTCGAGGCCGGGGACGCCGTTGTCCGGGGCCCGGCGCCGGCGCACGGCATCACCGCCGCCGACGTCAACCGGGTCTACTACGGCGACAGCCAGGACCTCTCCCCCATCTGGGACGCCCCCGAGCTGGCCGCGCACTGGCGCACCTGGGCCGACCACCGCTCGGTGTGGCACCTGGAGGACGCCAAGCTCGGCCGGCTGGGGCCCGACACCGGGGAGTGAGCCGTGCCCGGCGCCCGGGGCGGGCTCAGGTCAGCAGGAAGTCCGCCGGGTGCGGGGTGCCGAGCACCCGGGCGTGCAGGTCCGGAGCCAGCGCGACGCCGCCCTCGGCCAGGGCGTCCAGCAGGGCGCCGACCACCGGCGGGGCGGTGCTCACCGTGACCGCCACGGGACCGACCGCGTCGGCCAGCGCGGCGGTCACCGCCGTCCGGTAGGCGGGGTGCTCCGAGGTCAGCACCGACCCGCCGAGGACGACGGGGACGGGTCCGGGCGCGGTGTCCAGGCCGGTCTCGCGCGCCGTCACCGCGACCAGCCCGGCCAGCACCGCGGCGTGCCGGTCGACGACCCCGGCGGCCACGGCGTCGCCGTCCCCCGCGGCGCGCAGCACGCTGCGGGCGGCCCGCCAGGTGTCGCGGTCCGGCCGGCGGCCCTCCCGCCGGGTCAGGCTGTGCAGCAGGGCCGGGACGTCCGGCTCGTCGAACAGCTCCAGCAGCAGCGGGGTCAGCCCCGTCGCCGGCCCCAGCCCGGTGGCGGCGTCGACCACGGCCCGGACCCCGGCCATCCCGAGCCCGCGGCCGGCCAGCTCGTGCTGGATCCACCAGCCCGCCGACCACTCGCGGCCGTCCGGTCCGCGCCCCGAGACGGCGGGTCCGCTGCCCGCCGTCACCGCGACGCCGACCCCGGAGGGCTGCCCGCAGCGCAGCAGGGCGTACCCGTCGTTGCGGACGCTGGCCGGGCGCAGCGCCGGCTCCCGGCGGGCCAGGGCGGCGGTCCAGAAGGCCTCGTCCTCGTCCCAGTCGACCCCGGCCAGCCGGAAGGCCGCGTGCGCGACGCCGTCGACCGCGACCCCGGCGGCGGCCAGGGCCTGGCCGGCGGCGTCCAGCACGGCGTCGACGGCGTCCTCCGCGTCGGGCACCCCGTAGATGTCCCCGACGCCCGCGCGACCGCGGCCCAGCACCCGGCCGTCGGCGTCGGCGAGCAGGGCGACGGTCTTGGAGTTGCCGGCGTCGACGCCGAGGTAGCAGCGGCTCACCGCAGCAGGCGCTCCGGCAGGAACTCCCGGTTGGCGTGGGCGAGGTCGTCGTAGAGCTCCTCGGCGACCGGGAGCGTCGGGACGAACGGGTGAGCGGCCAGCGCGCGCACGGCGTCGGCGCGGTCGCCGTCCCAGGCGGCGACGGCGGCCAGCCGCTGGTACTCCGCCAGCTGCTGGGTGATGCCGCGGACCGCGTGCGGCAGCGGCTGCTGCGGCAGCGGCGTAGCGCCCCGGCCGTCGACGGTGCACCAGACCTCGACGACGGTGTCCTCGTCGAAGCCGGGCAGCACGCCGCCGGTGTTGAGCAGGTTGACGGGCAGCGCGGTCGGGGCGTCGTTGTAGTAGGCGCTCATCACGTCGATGGCCAGCTCCAGCTCGTGGATGCCGCCGCGGGAGCGGGCCGGGTCCAGCACCGGCGTCGGGCTGGCCGCCTGCTCGCGGTAGTGCTGCCAGTAGTCGTCCACGTTCTCCAGGATCACCCCGGCCCTCGTGAGCCGGCGGCTCTGGGCCTCGCGGAAGAACTCCTGGCCGAAGTAGTAGTAGCGGAAGTAGTCGGCGGGGATGGACTGCATGGCGACGGCCAGGTGCAGCATCCGGCGGTCCCACAGCGGCACCGACGGGTCGTCGCGGACCCGGTCCAGGCCCTCGGCGAGCAGTGGCATGACGTCCTCGCCGTCGTAGAGGTGCGTCGTCGACCAGCAGTTGTGGTTGACCCCGGCCATCACGACGTGGGCCCGCTCGGGGTCCAGGCCCGCGGTCCGCAGGATCGAGGGCCAGAAGATCATCGGCCCCTCGCACATCGAGAGGATCTCGGTGTCGGTGTGGTCGAGGACGGCCTGGGAGACGACGTTGACCGGGTTCGTGTAGTTGAAGACGCGGGCGCGCGGGGCGACGGCGTCCAGGTCGGCCAGCAGGCCCTGGAAGACCTGGACCGAGCGCAGCGCCATCATGAACCCGCCCGGGCCCTGGGTCTCCTGGCCGATGACGCCGTGCCGCATCGGGATCAGCTCGTCCTGGACGCGCATGGCGAAGTCGCCCGGCCGGAAGCTCGTGAGCACCGCGTCGACGTCGGCGAAGCCGGCCCGGCGGTCGGTGGTGGCGGTGACGGTGAGGTCGAGGCCGGCGGCGCGGGCCATGTTCTGGGCCAGGGAGCGGACGATCTCCAGCTCCTCGGGCCGCTGGTCGACCAGCACGACCTCCGAGCCCGCGAACTCCTCGCCGTGGTCGATGAGCGAGGCCATCGTGCCGGCGGCGCGCGACGAGCCGCCGCCCAGGTAGGCGAGCTTGATCCGGGCCATGCGGCTCCTCAGGTCGGGGGTGGCGGTGCGGGCGGGCCCGGGGGCTCAGCCCACGGGGGCGGGGACGGCCGCGGAGGCGGCCAGCGCGGCGTCGTCGACGAAGAGCCGCGGCGCCCGGCAGGCGGCGTAGACCGTCGCGGGCCAGTCGGGGTCGTAGCCGGTGGCCTCGCGCAGCCGGGCCGTGGCCGGGCCCTTGTCGGCGCCGGAGACGAGCAGGACGACCGAGGCGGAGTGCTCCACGATCGTCTGGATGCCGACGGTGACGCCGTGCCGCGGGACGGCGTCGAGGCGGCCGCCGAAGGTGGGGAAGGTGGCCAGGTTGTCCCGGCGCGTGGTGTCGGGCAGGTCGACGACGCGGGTCCGGCTGTCCGCCGGCGAGCCGGGCGCGTTGAAGGCGACGTGCCCGTCGCCGGCGCCGGAGGCCAGCAGGAAGAGGTCGACGCCGCCGGCCGCGGCCAGTGCGTCGTCGTAGCGGGCGGGGTCGTGCGGGTCGGGCACCCAGAGCTGGTCGGCGGGGACGCCGCGCCCGCGTCCGGCGGCCCGGTTGAGCGGGGCGACCACCTGCTCGCGGCCGTAGCGGATGCAGGAGTGCGGGGCCGCGTCGTCCTCGTGGTCCAGGCGCCCGTCGGGTCCCGGGACCAGGTAGTCGTCCATCATGACGACGACGAGGTGGCCGACGTCCAGGCCGCGGCGGGCGACCAGCGCGGCGAGGGCCTGGTAGGTGCTGGCGGCGCTGCGGCCGCCGGGGCAGCCCAGCAGGTAGGACCGGCCGGCCGCCCGGGAGCGCTCCAGCCCGTCGGCGACCAGCTCGGCGGCGCGCTGGCCCAGGGCCTGCGGGTCGGCGAAGACGTCGGCGGCGACGCGCACGCTTGGCTCCTCGGGATCGGCGGACCGGGGAGCACCCCGGACAGCGCGAAGGTACCAATTAGACCAATCAGGGTCAAGGTCGTCGGCCCCGGCGGCCCGGACGAGGTGGTTACCCTGAGCCCGTGCGCGACTCCGGTGCCTCGATGCAGACGTACCAGCAGCTGGCGGACGCCCTGCGGCACGGCGTCTTCGCCCCCGGCACCCGGCTGCCCGCCGAGCGCGCCCTGGCCGCCCGGTTCGGCGTCTCCCGCGTCACCGTCCGCAACGCCCTCGGCCGGCTGGCCGAGGAGGGCCGGCTGGAGAGCGTGCTGGGCAGCGGCTGGTTCGTCGCCCCGCAGGTGGTCGGGGAGCCGCCGAGCGTCCTGCAGACCTTCACCGAGATGGCCCACGCCCGGGGGCTGCGGCCGACGTCGCGCGTGCTCACCCAGCGCGTCCGTCCCGCGACCCTGGCCGAGGCCGAGCAGCTGGGCACCGCCCCGGCGGCCGAGGTGCTGGAGGTGGTGCGGCTGCGGGGCATGGACGAGACGGTGATCTGCCTGGACGAGACCGTGCTGCCCCTGTCGGTGGCCGACGGCCTGGTGCACGCCGACCTCACCGACCGCTCGCTCTACGCCGAGCTGGAGGCCCGGTGCGGGCTGCGGGTCGAGCGCTCCGCCTACGCGGTGCACGCCGAGGTCGCCGACGCGACCCTCGCCGGCCGGCTGGGCGTCGCCGTCGGCTGGCCGATCCTGGTCGGCGCCGAGGTGGGCTACGTCGAGGGCGGCCGCCCCGTCCTGCTGGGCACCACCCACTACCGCGGCGACTCCTACCGCTTCCAGGCCGACCTCTTCCGCCCGAGCTGAGGGCCGGCGCCGGACGCGAGTGCTGAGAAACCGTCGTCCAGGACGCCCGGAACGGACGGGAACTCAGCACTCGCAGGCGGTCGTCCACAGATCTGCTGCGCGCGGGGCTGCGGGGGCGGTCGGGTGGTGAGTATGAGCGGGTGGTCGAGGTGGTGCGCGGGGAGCGGCGCGGGCAGCGCTGGCAGCGGCTGGCGCACGGGCTGCACGCCGACGGGCCCTGCAGCCCGGAGGACCGGCTGCGGGCCTGGGAGCTCGTGCTCCCGCCGTCGGCCGTCTGGACGCACCTCAGCGCGGCGGCCCTGCGCGGCTGGTGGCTCCCGGCGGACGTCCCGCGGCCCGCCGTCGCCGCCGTCGCCCGCGGCGAGCGGCACCCGCAGCGGCGCGGGCTCGTCGTGCTCCGGCTCGGCGAGCCGCCGGTCGCCGAGCAGGTCCGCGGGTTCGCCGTGGCCAGCGCTCCCGAGACGCTGCTGGCCGCCGCCCGCGACCTGGCCGTGCTGGACCTCGTCCCGCTGGCCGACTCGGCGCTCCGCACGGGCGACTGCAGCCTCGCCGAGCTCACCGCCCTGGGCGCGACCGGCCGGCCCGGGGCCCCGGCCCTGCGTCGGGCTCTGCCCCTGCTCGACCCCCGCAGCGAGTCGGCCTGGGAGTCGGTGATGCGGGTGCTGCACGGGGCGGCGGGGGTCGCCGTCGACCCTCAGCACGTGGTCCGCGACGCCGACGGCCGCTTCGTCGCGCGAGCCGACCTGCAGCTGGTGGGCACCCGACGGCTGCACGAGTACGACGGCGAGGTGCACCGTGACCGGGCCGTGCACCGCGCCGACCTGGACCGGGACCGGCGGCTGCTGGACGAGGGCTGGCAGCGCTACGGCTGGACGGCGGCCGAGGTGCTCCGCGGCGGGGCGCTCATCGCCTCGGCCGACGCCGCCCTCGGCCGCTCCTGGGACGGCCGCCGTCTGCAGGCCTGGCGCCAGCTCGTCGCCGACTCCTGGTGGGGCGCCGCGGGACGCGCACGGGCGGCGGCGCGCTGGGCGGACGAGTGCTGAGAAACCGTCGTCCTGAGCGCCCCGATCCGACGGCTTCCCAGCACTCGCGCAGCCGACGCCGACCGGTCAGTCCAGGGGGTGGGTGGAGGGGTCGGCGAGGAGCCGGTGCAGCTCGCGGCCGAGCTCGGCGGGGGTGCGGGCGGGGAGGGCGAAGACGACGTCGAGCTCGGTGACGCCGAGGCCGTCGATGAGGGTCAGCCGGACGCCGTCGGCGCTGACGGCGGCGACCTGCGCGGCCACCAGCTCGCCGGGGTCGCGGCCGGTGACGTCGGCGGCGAGCCGGAGCAGCTCGGCCGTGTGGTCGGCGTTGAGGTGGCGGGCGACGTCGTAGCCGGCCAGGACGCCGTCCAGCGGGCGGGCGGCCTGCAGGTCGGCGACGGCGACCGGGACGGCGTCGCGCTCCCCCGCCGGGACCACTTGCACCCGGACCAGCTCCAGGGCGACCGGCAGGCCGGCGGTGCCGCAGGCCGGGCCGCAACCGGCGTGCTCGTGGCGGTAGGCGCGGAGCTCGCCCACCAGCTCGTGCGGGCGCGGCGGGCGGGGCCGGCCCACGAGGGTGACGGTCGCCAGGCCCAGCCCGGGCGCCAGCGTGACCGCGACGCCGTGCTGGCCGAGCAGGTCGTCGGTCCGCTCGCGCTCCACCAGCAGCAGCGGCGTCCCGCCGGCCGCGACGAACGGGGCGACGAGCACCTCGCCGGAGGGCTCGAGGCGCCAGCCGGCCGGACCGCCGAGGGCCAGCACGGTGCGGGCCTGCTCGGCCGGCGTGGGGGTGGGGGTCCAGGCCATGCGCTCTCCTCGGTCGGGGGTGGGGCGGGTCAGTCGGACAGCTTGTAGAAGCCGCTGAAGCGGATGTGCTTCTTCGGGTGGCCCCCGGCCACCAGGTGCCGGCGCACGCCGGCCGCCAGCCCGGACTCGCCGACGGCCAGGGCGTAGGCGTCCGGGCCGGGCAGCGGGGTCTGCCGGACGCGCTCCAGGGCGGCGGCCCCGGGCAGGGCGTGGCCGGCCTCGGCCCGCACCACCCAGGTCACCTCGACACCCGGCGGGTGCTCCAGCGGCCGGCGGTCCCCGGCGTCGGGCACCTCGAGGACGGCGCGGCCGTGCGCGTCGGCGGGCAGCGAGGCGAGCACGCCGGCCATCCCCGGCAGGCCGGTCTCGTCGGCCACCAGCAGGACGCCGTCGTGACCCGGGTGCGGGTCCCACAGCACGCCCTGGTCGAGCAGACCCAGCGGGTCGCCGGGCCGGGCGGCCTCGGCCCAGCCCGCGGCCACGCCGTCGACGGCCCCGTCCGGACCCCGGTGCACCACGAAGTCGATGTCCAGCTCGGCGGGCTCGGCGCGGTGGGCGGCGACGGTGTAGTTGCGGCACTCGGGGCGGACGCCGGCGGGCAGCGCCAGCCACTGCGGGTACCAGAGCTCGGTGCCGCTGCTGGGCAGCCGGAAGGTCGCCTGGTCGGGGCGGGGCACGAAGAGCCGGAACCACTGGTCGAAGCCCTGCGGCACGAAGCCGGCCAGCGCCTCGCCGCCGACGGTCACCCGGCGGAAGCTGGGCGAGAGCGTGGTCGTGCGGAGCACCTCCAGCCGCATCGGCGGCTGGTGCGGTCGCGCGGAGCGGGCCATCAGGACAGCGTCTCGGCGATGCGGGGCACGAGGTTCTCCAGCGCGTACCGCTGGGCCCCCACCGTGCCGAGGGAGTAGGCCGAGGCGAGGTCGCCGTCGATCACCAGCGAGCGCCCGTCGGCGACGGCCGGCACCCGGCGGAAGAACCGGTCGTCGGTCAGCTCGGAGCTGTCGATGAAGATCGGGAAGGCGACGACGAGGTCGGCGTCGACCAGGTCGAGCTGCTCGGTGGAGATCGACACGGTGAACCCGGTCGCGCTGGTGTCGAGGGCCGCGACCTCCGGGTTCTGCACGAAGCCGAGGTCCTGCAGGAACTGCACCCGCTCGCTGCCCTCGACGTAGGCGCCCCAGCCCTCGCTGGTCTTGGTGGCGGCCGTGACCGTCTTGCCCGCCCAGTCGGGGTGGGCGGCGCGGGCGTCGGCGAAGGCCTGCTCGAGGCCCTGCTGCAGGGTGGTGGCCTCGGCCGTCCGGCCCAGCGCGGCGGCCACCATGCTCAGCTGCTGCTCGCTGGTGGTCAGGTAGCTGTCGCCGCCCTCGGGGACGCCGACGGTCGGCGCGATCGCCTGCAGCCGGTCGTAGCGCTTCTGGTCGCCCGAGCTCTTGGTGTCGAGGATGAGGTCGGGGTCCAGCGCGGCGATGGCCTCGTAGGACGGCTCCAGCGTGCCGATGATCTCCGGGGCCCGGTCGTACTGGCCCGACGCCCACGGGCCGACGCCCTCGCCGCCGAACTGCAGCCAGTCCGACGCGCCGACCGGCTGCACGCCGAGGGCGAGCGCGGTCTCCGCGTCACCCCAGCCCAGCGCGACGACGCGGGCGGGGGCGCTCTCCACGGTCACGTCGCCGAACTTCGTGGCGACCACGGCCGGGAACGCGCCGCCGCTGGCCGCGGGTGCCGCCTCCGGCTGCTCGGCGTTGTCGGGGTTGGCGCAGCCGGCGAGGGCCAGGGCCAGGGCCAGGACGGCTGCCGCAGGGGCGAGGAGCTTCACATCGACCTTCCGAGAGTTTGGTGAGGCTACCCTAACCACAACTCGCGTCGTTGTCCCGCCGGCGGTCCAGATCCGGCGCCGCGGGCGGTGCGTGCGGGACCGGGGACCACACTGGCGGCATGGATCACCTCTTCGTCGACGGCGTGGGCCCGGTCAGCCGGGTCGGCCTGGGCACCTGGCAGTTCGGCTCCCGCGAGTGGGGCTACGGCGACGGCTACGCCGGCGGGGCCGCGCGCGAGATCGTCGCCCGCGCCCTCGAGCTCGGCGTCACCCTCTTCGACACCGCCGAGTTCTACGGGACCGGCCGCAGCGAGCGCATCCTCGGCGAGGCGCTGGGCGAGAGGCGGTCCTCGGTCGTGGTGGCCAGCAAGCTCTTCCCGGTCGCGCCGTTCGCCCCCGTGATCCGTCGCCGGGAGGCCGGCAGCGCCCGCCGCCTGCAGCTGGACCGCATCCCGCTCTACCAGGTGCACCAGGCCAACCCCGTGGTGCCGGACTCGGTGATCATGCCCGGCCTGCGCCGGCTGCTGGAGGAGGACCGGATCGGCGCCGTCGGCGTCTCCAACTACTCCCTGGACCGCTGGCAGCGGGCCGACGCGGCGCTCGGCCGCCCGGTCGTCAGCAACCAGGTGCAGTTCTCCCTGGCCCGGCCGGAGCCGCTCACCGACCTCGTGCCCTTCGCCGAGCGGGAGAACCGGATCGTGATGGCCTGGAGCCCGCTGGCGCAGGGGCTGCTCGGCGGCCGCTACGGCCCGGACAACCGGCCCGGCGGCGTCCGCGCGGTGAACCCGCTGTTCGGCACCGAGAACCTGCGGCGGATCAGCCCGCTGCTGGACCTGCTCCGCGACGTCGCCACCACCGTCGACGCGCAGCCCGCCCAGGTGGCGCTGGCCTGGCTGCTGGCCCAGCCGCGCGTCGTCGTCATCCCCGGCGCCTCGAGCGTCGCCCAGCTGGAGTTCAACGTGGCCGCCGCCGACCTCGACCTGGGCCACGACGCCGTCGACGCGCTGACCGCGGCCGCGCTGGCCTTCCGGCCGGCCCCGCTCGGCCGGACCCTGGTCGACGGACTGCGGGAGCGCGTCGGGCGCTGACCCGCCCGACCGCCGGGCCTGCGCAATTCCGGTGTGCACGATCCAATAGCGTGACACCCATGACGGCCGCTGAGATCCTCGTCGCGTCGGTGCCGACCCCGTTCGGCTCCGACGGGCGCCTGGACCCGGACGCCGTGCGGATGCTGCTCGCGGACCTCGAGCCCTGCGCGGACGCCGTCCTGGTGGGCGGCACCGCGGGCCAGTTCCCGGCGCTGAGCGACGACGAGCGGTTGCTGCTGTTCGACCTGGCCCTCGACGCGCTGGGACCGGACCGCGTGCTGGGCCACATCGGCGCCCCGAGCCTGGCCCAGGTGCGCCACCTCGCCGACGCCGCGACCGGCATCGGCCTGCGGCGGTTCGTCTGCCTGACGCCCTACTTCCTGCCGGTCGACGGGGCCGCGGTCCTGGAGTGGTACCGGGACGTCGCGCGCGCGGTGGAGGACGGCGAGCTGCTGGTCGCCCTGAACCCCGAGCGCACCGGGGTGGCGGTGTCCCCCGCCGCGGCGGCCCTGCTCACCGCGGTCGACGGGGTGAGCGGGCTGACGGTCGGGGGCACGGCCGCGGCCCGGACCTCCGCCTACGCGGCCGCGCTCCAGCCCGGCCAGCGGCTGTGGTCGACCGAGGAGACGGCGCTGCCGCGGGTGCTCGCCGAGGGCGGGCACGGCGTGGTCTCGGCCGCCGCGAGCGCCTTCCCCGCGCTGTTCGCCCGGCTGCGGGGCGCCGTCCGCGACGGCTCGGACGCGACCGGGCTGCAGGACCTCGTCCGCGAGGCCGTGGCCGCGGTGAGCGCGCTGCCCGGCCTGCACCTGGCCCTGAGCCTGCGCTCGGGCCACCCGTGGCGCTCCCGGATGCCGGGGCCGACGCTGCCGCCGGGCAGCCGGGACGCCGTCGCCGGGCTGCTGCGCCGGGTCGACGACGCGACCGGGTCCGACCGCACCGGCTGAGCGGCCCTCAGCCCAGCGCCATCGACCAGCGGACCCGGGTCCCGCGCCCCTGCGCACCGGGCCCGAGGTCCAGGCCGCCCCCCAGCCGCTCGGCGCGCACGCGCAGGTTGCCGAGCCCGCTGCGCCGGGTGCCGGACCCCAGGCCCCGCCCGTCGTCCTCCACCACGAGCACGAGCGCGTCCGCCGTCGCCTCGACCAGCACGGCCACCCGGGTGGCCGCCGCGTGCCGGGCGACGTTGGTCAGCGACTCCCGCAGGACCGCCCGGAGGTCGCCGACGGCGGCCAGCGCGGCCGGGTGCTCGAGGTCCCCGCGCAGCTCCAGCTCGACCCGGGTACCCAGCACCGGCTCGACGTCGGCCACCACCTCGCCGACGGCGGCCCGGACCGAGACCGGGGTCGCGGCGACGAACTGGAGGTTGAAGATCGTGGCCCGGATCTGCCGGATGGTCGCGTCGATGGCGGCGACGTCACCGCGCAGGCGGTCCTGCAGGGCGCCCGGACCGAGGCGCGAGGCCGCGCTCTGCAGGCTCAGCCCGGTGGCGAAGAGCTGCTGCACCACGTGGTCGTGCAGGTCCGCCGCGATGCGCTCGCGCTCGACCGCCGCCTCCAGGCGCTGCTCGGTGGTCCGGATCCGGGCCAGCTCCAGCGCCACGGTGGCCTGGGAGGCGAAGTCGGCGGCCGCGGCCAGGTCGGCGGGTGCGAAGGGCGGCCGGCCCGGGTGCCGGCTCAGCACCACCACCCCGGGGCTGGCGTGCGGGCTCGGCAGCGGGACGGCCATCTCCGGGCCGGCGTCGACGTGGCCGTGGCCGCTGCACGGGTCACCCGGACCGCCGACCAGGCCGCGGCCGCTCCGGAACACCGCGCCCGCCAGGGTCCCCGCGGCGGGTGCGGAGCGGCCCTCCAGGTGTTCGGCGCCCTCCCCCGCGGCCACCACCACGCGGAGCGCGGCCGCGTCGTCCGGGTCCGGCACGCACAGGGTGACGGTGCGCGCCCCGGCCACCTGCTCGACGGCGCGGGCCACGGCCCGCCAGACCTCCAGCTCCCCGGCGTAGCCGCTCAGCAGGTCGCGGCTGATCGCCGCCGCGGCCCGGAGCCACCCCCGCTCCGTGCCCTCGTCCCCCGGGTCGTCCAGACGCTCGGCGCCCGTCATGGTGCAGCCTCTCCACTCGTCCCCGAGGCCGTCCCCTGCCGCGGAGTCTAGCCGCGCCCGGGCGGCGCTCCGGCCGCCACGAGGGGCAGCGCGGGGCTCTGCGCGCCGACCCCCGTCAGGGGCCCGGGTCAGCGGTCTTACATTGTTCGCGTCGATATGAGTTTCCCGTCTCCGGAGCGGGAGCAGCCCGGTCACCGGGGCCTCGCCGCCGGAGCCGGGCAGAGCAGCGGAGGAGGACGTCGATGTCACCGACGACGGTCGACGAGGAGAAGCCCATCAGGAGCCTGATCCCCGTCCGGATGGACCGCATGCCCTGGTCGAGGTTCCACTGGATGGTGATCCTCGGTCTGGGCACCGCGTGGATCCTGGACGGCCTGGAGATCCAGATCGTGGCCTCCGGCGGGTACGCCAAGAGCCTGGACATGAACGCGACGGAGATCGGGCTCACCGCGACGATCTACCTCGTCGGCCAGGTGGCCGGGGCGCTGTTCTTCGGGCGGCTGACGGACAAGCTGGGTCGCAAGCGGCTGTTCGTCCTGACCCTCGCGCTCTACCTGGTCGGCTCGGCGGCCGCCGGTCTGGCGCCCAACGTCTGGATCTTCTGGTTCTTCCGGTTCGTCTCCGGGATGGGCATCGGGGGCGAATACTCCGCGATCAACTCCGCGATCGACGAGCTGATGCCCGGCAAGTACCGCGGCCGGGTGGACCTGGCCATCAACGGCACCTACTGGGCCGGGGCCATGATCGGCTCGCTGGCCAGCTTCTACTTCCTGGACACCGAGCGGTTCGGCGAGAACGTCGGCTGGCGGATCGCGTTCTTCATCGGCCCGGTGCTCGGCCTGGGCATCATCTACCTGCGCCGGCACATCCCGGAAAGCCCCCGCTGGCTGGTGACGCACGGCCGGGGCGAGGAGGCCGAGGCGATCGTCTCGCGCATCGAGCACGACGTCGCGGCGCAGGGCCACCAGCTGCCGCACCTCGAGGACTCCCAGGGCTGGTGGATCAAAGCGCACGAGGGCGTCACCTTCAAGCAGCTGCGCTACGTGTTCCTCAAGCTCTACCCGACCCGGACGTTCCTCGGCCTGACCCTGATGATCACCCAGTCGTTCCTCTACAACGCGATCTTCTTCACCTCCGCCACGGTGCTGCAGCACTTCTACGGCAAGACCTCGAGCAGCGCGGCGCTGTACTTCTTCCCCTTCGCCATCGGGAACCTCGCCGGCCCCCTGCTGCTCGGCCGGCTGTTCGACACCGTGGGCCGCCGCAAGATGATCGGCGGCTCCTACGCGCTGGCTGCGGTCGTGCTGTTCCTCTCGGCGGTGCTGTTCAAGGCCGACGTCCTGACGGCCGGCACGCACACGCTGCTCTGGTGCATCTCCTTCTTCTTCGCCTCCGCCGGCGCCTCCGCGGGCTACCTGACGGTCTCGGAGATCTTCCCGCTGGAGGTCCGCGGCCAGGCGATCTCGTACTTCTTCTCGATCGCCCAGCTGTTCGGCGCCCTGGGCCCGGTGATCTTCGGGGCGCTGATCGGGGAGGGCACCGCGCGGGGCCCGCTGTTCTGGGGCTACGTGATGGCGTCGGCGATCATGCTCTTCGGCGGGCTGGTGGCCTTCAAGTTCGGCGTGGACGCCGAGGGCAAGGCGCTGGAGGACATCGCCCCGCCGCTCAGCACCTACGACGAGCAGGGCAACCAGCTCACGAAGCTGCCGGTGTAGGGGGGCGGACGTGAGCGAGCAGCGGACGGAGCGGCCCTACACGGTCGTGGTCGGCGTCAGCGCGACGTCGAAGTCCCCCACCGCGCTGGCGTGGGGGCAGGCCCAGGCGGAGCAGAACGGCGGTCGCCTGGTCGCCGTCCGGGCCTGGCGGATGCCGAACCCGCAGGCCACGCCCTCGGGCACCCCGGCGGGCCGGATCTCCCGCGAGCAGGAGGTCGAGGAGGCCGCCCTCGCCTCGCTGCGCGCCGACGTCGAGGCCACCCTCGGGACCGGTCACGACGCCGAGGTGCAGCTGGTCCGGGGCGGCAAGTACGGCGTCCTCGTCAAGGCCGCGGCCGGGGCGGACCTGCTGGTGGTCGACGCCCCCCGGCAGCTGCTGGCCGGGCCGATGTTCGCCCACCGGCTCGTGTACGCCGCCTCCTGCCCGGTGGTGGTGATGCCGCCGCACGTGTCGGGCGAGCCGCCGTCGGTGCTCAACCGGGTCGCGCGGTCGGTCGGGCGCAGCGTGGTCACGGCCGCCGGCACCGCGGGCCGGCCCGGCTACCGCCGCCCGATCGGGCCCTGAGCGCACCCCGGCCGTGACGACCGGCCCCGTCGAGACCTCGGTCCGGCGGGGCCGGACCACGTCCCGACCCCCGGCTCCGGCGGCCGGACCGGGGGCCCGCGACTACGCTGCTGCGAGCCCACCAGGGGTGCAGCACCGGACCAGGAGAGGGGGGCGCGGTGAGCGACCCGTCCCGCCCCGGCCACCCGGCGCCAGCCGAGCCGAGCGCGGCCGCCGTCCGCCGCTGGCGGCAGTACCTCGCCGACGAGCGGGCCGAGGCCGCCGTCTACCGCGACCTCGCGACCCACCGGAGCGGTGAGGAGCAGCAGATCCTGCTGGCCCTCGCCGACGCCGAGGGCCGCCACGAGGCGCACTGGCTGGCCCTGCTGGGCGAGCGCGCCGGCCGGCCCCGCCGGGCCGACCTGCGCACCCGGGTGCTGGGCTTCCTGGCCCGCCGCTTCGGCTCGGTGTTCGTGCTGGCGCTGGCCCAGCGGGCCGAGGCCCGCTCCCCCTACGACGCCGACGCCGACGCCACGGCGGCGATGGCGGCCGACGAGCGGATCCACGAGGAGGTGGTCCGCGGGCTGGCCGCCCGCGGCCGCAACCGGCTCTCGGGCACCTTCCGGGCCGCCGTCTTCGGGGCCAACGACGGCCTGGTCTCCAACCTCTCCCTGGTGCTGGGGGTGAGCGCGAGCGGCGTCGCGACGAGCTACGTGCTGCTGACCGGCCTGGCCGGGCTGCTGGCGGGCGCGCTGTCGATGGGCGCCGGGGAGTACGTCTCGGTGCGCTCCCAGCGCGAGCTGCTCGAGGCCTCCACCCCGGACCCGCAGGCCCGCACCGCGCTCCCCCACCTCGACCTCGACGCCAACGAGCTGGCCCTGGTCTACCGGGCTCGCGGGATGGAGCCCGAGGAGGCGGAGGAGCACGCCGCGGAGGTGCTGGGCCGGCCCGTGCCCGACGTCGCCGACGCCCCGGCCGTCGCCCCGCCCGACGACGTCGACGAGCACGAGGCGATCGGCACCGGCCTGGGCGCGGCCGTCTCGAGCTTCTGCTTCTTCGCCTCCGGTGCCGTCATCCCGGTGCTGCCCTACCTGCTGGGGCTCTCGGGGCTGACGGCCGTCGTCGTCGCCGCCGTGCTGGTTGGGGCGACGCTGCTGGCGACCGGCGCGGCCGTCGGCCTGCTGTCGGGGGCGTCCCCGCTGCGCCGGGGGCTGCGGCAGCTGGCCATCGGCTACGGTGCCGCCGGCGCCACCTACCTGCTGGGCCTGCTGCTGGGCACCGGAGCGGTCTGACGCCGGAGGCCCGGACGTGGCAAGGTGGGGACGAGGAGGTGGCCCGGTGGAGGAGCCCGACCAGGTGCGCGTGCTGCGCCAGCTGGCCCAGGTGGTGGCCGGCTCGGCGCCCGACGCCCCGCTGTCGCTGCGGCTCTGCCTCGCGTGCACCACCATCCTCGACGTCCAGGGCGGCTCCCTGACGCTGGCCTACGACGAGCCGGGCCGCACCACGCTGTGCGTGACCGACGAGCACGCCGCGCGCCTGGAGGACCTGCAGGAGGTGCTCGGCGAGGGCCCCAGCTTCGCCGCCTCGCGCGAGGACCGGCTGGTCGCCGTCACCGTCGACGACGGGGCCGACGACCGCTGGCCGCACTTCGCCGAGGCGGCCCGCGAGGCGCTCGGCGGGCCGTGCACCGTCGTGGCCGTCCCCATCAGCCCCGGCGACCGCCCCCTCGGCGTCGCCACCTTCTACCGGCGCCGGCCCGACACCGCGCTGCCGCTGCCCCCGCGGACCGTGCAGCTGCTGGTCGACGCCGTCGGGGTGGCCCTCACCCAGGCCGACGCGGGCGACGAGGCGCTGCAGGAGCGGGCGGGCTCGTGGGGCGAGCGGTCCCGGATCAACCAGGCCGTCGGGATGGTGATGGCGCAGCTGCGGGTCCGGCCCGACGACGCCCTGGCCCTGCTGCGGGCGCACGCCTACGCCCACGCGGCGTCGCTGCCGCAGATCGCCGCCGACGTGCTCGAGCGGCGCCTGGACTTCACGGTCGTCGACGGCGGCGACCCGGCGGAGGAACGGCACGGGGAGGAGGAGCGATGACCGCGCAGACCCTGGCGCAGGCCTACGCCGACGCGGCGCAGCGGCTCGCAGGCCGGACGGACGTGCTCGGCAACGCGGTCGCCCTGCTGCAGGATGCCGCGGCCCTGCTGGGCGGGGAGGCGGCCGGCCTGCTGGTGCGGCGGGCCGACGGCGGGCTGGAGCTGGTGGCCTGCACCTCGCACCGGGCGACCGAGCTCGAGCTCTACGAGAAGCAGGAGCGGGTCGGGCCGTGCGTCGAGGCGATCAGCACCGGCCGGCTGGTCGCGGCGGGACCCGACGACCTCGCCGCCCGCTGGGACGGCGTGGGGCGGGCGGTGCTCGACGCCGGCTACCGCCGCGTCGAGGCCTTCCCCGTCTTCTGGCACGAGGACGTCCTCGGCGCCCTCAACGTCTTCCGGACCAGTGACGACCCGCTCCCGCCCGACGGCGAGCGCACGGGCGCGACCTTCGCCACCATGGCGGCGCTGCTGCTGGCCCGGCCCGCCGACCTCAGCGTCGGCACCGTCCAGCAGCAGGTGCTCGAGGCGCTGGAGAGCCGGGTGGTGGTCGAGCAGGCCAAGGGGGTGCTGTCCTACCTGTGGAAGGTGGACATGGAGCAGGCCTACCGGCTCCTCGTCCAGGCCGCCGCCGACCAGGGGCGACCGCTCACCGAGGTGGCGACGCGGATCCTGCGGGACGCCTCGCGGCGGGAGGACGAGCCCCGTGAGCCGTAGCGGCGTCGGTGACGCGCACGACGAGGCCGGGACGGCGCTGGCCGACCTGATGGCGACGGTGGCCGCGACGTTCCACCAGCCGGTGCCGCTCGCGGAGCTGCTCGGCACCATCGTCCGCGCCGCGCAGGAGACCATCCCGGGCGCCGAGCAGGCCGGCATCTCGCTCACCCACGCCCACGGCCGGATCGAGACGGTCGCCGCGACGGACCCGGTCGTCGAGCGCATCGACGCCGTCCAGTACGGCCTGCGCGAGGGGCCGTGCGTCGACGCCGTCCGCAGCCGGCGGCAGAGCTGGAGCAACCACCTGGGCCAGGACGTCCGCTGGCCCCGCTTCGGCCCGCAGGCCGAGGTGCTGGGGGTCCGCTCCCAGATGGGCGTCGCGCTGTTCGACGAGCCCGACGTCGTCGGGGTGCTGAACCTCTACTCCTCGCGGGCGGGCGCCTTCGACGACCAGACGCCGGCCGTCGCGGCGATCTTCGCCACCCACGCCGCGCACGCGCTGGGCCGGACGCTGCGGCTGGACCAGCTGAACGAGGCCCTGGCCTCCCGGCGCGCGATCGGCATCGCCATCGGGCTGCTGATGGAGCGCTACCAGCTCAACGAGCAGCGCGCGTTCGAGTTCCTCGTCCGCACCTCCCAGACCGGGAACGTCAAGCTCCGCGACCTGGCCGAGCAGCTGCTCGCCGAGGCCGACCGGCGCGCCCGGCCCCGCGGCTGAGCTCAGATCTGGGCGCGCCCCTCCTGCACGACCCGCCGCCAGCCCGGGCCGCGGTCCAGCACGAACGACAGCACGAGCATGCCGGCGGCCAGCGCGACGTGCAGCACGTTGTCGGCGTCGTCGAGGGGGACGACGTTGGCCTTCGACTCGTAGTCGACGACCACGCCGTAGAAGAAGAGCGCGGCGTAGACGAGGCCGCCGTAGAAGAGGTAGTTCCGGGCCCGCAGCGGGGTGCGGGCCAGCAGCAGCCCGGCGACGCCGAGGCCGAGGTGCAGCACGTTGTGCAGCACCGACACCTGGAACAGGCCCAGCAGCTGGGCCTGGGAGTGGTGGCCGGCGAAGGACAGCTGGTCGTAGGACGTCGTCACCCCGGGCACGAACCCGAGCACGCCGACCAGCACGAAGACGGCGCCGACCACGAGCGCCCCCTTCTGGACCGCCGCGCGTCCCGGCGGGGTCTGGTCGTCGACGGTGTGGCTCACGGGGGCTCCTCCGGTGGTGGCTGAGGCACCGCGGGCGCGCTGCTCTGCCCCCTCCCCTACCCAGCGGGGGCGGGCTGCACCGCTCAGCCGAGCGGGACGCCCTGGACGACCTCGTCGACGTCGAGCGCACCGGTGGTCAGCCGGGCGGCGACGTCGTCGAGGGTGGTGCCGTTGCCGTAGGCGTAAGCCCGCAGCAGGGCCAGGGCGTCGGGGTTCGTCAGCGACGAGGCCACCATGACCACGCCCACGGCGCCCCACACGTCCATCCGCCCGTGCACCAGGTCGGTGTCCAGCCAGACGGGCATGGTGATGCCGGCCGCGTCCTCCCCGACCGGGGCCCCGGCCAGCATCGCGGCGACGGGGCTGCCCACGCTGGTGGCCAGCTCGAAGAGCAGCTGGGTGTCCATCGGCTCGGCGTCGGTGCGGTAGAGGTCCAGGGCGCCGAGCCGGCGCCCGCCGCGGGGCGGGATCAGCGGCAGCGAGGCCACCGAGCGGTAGGGGGTCTGGCCGACGAACTCGGCGGCGAAGGCGGGCCAGCGCTGGTGCAGGGCGTCCAGCCCGGCGGTCAGCGGCAGCGGCGTCAGGACGGCCTCCAGGCAGGGGCCCTCGCCCAGGGTCGTCTGCAGCCGCTCGGCCCGCAGCGCGACCTCGTCGCTGGCCCCCAGCGGGACCCGCAGGTCCTGGGTGACGGTGATGCCGGCGCCCTCCACCGGCAGCACGGCGACGCAGGCCCGGGCCAGCACCTCGGGGAGCAGGCCGGCGTCGTCCCGGGCGGGGTCGAAGACCGCGGTGACCGCGGCCCGGTAGCGCTCGGCGAGGTCCATCCGCCCGCTCCTCCTGTCGTCCGACGAGACCCGTCCGGGTACCCCGCCGCCACGGGGCCGAAACGGCGCCGGGGCGGGGACGCCCTCCGACCGGGGTGCTCCTGCGCCCTCCATCCGGGGCGCAGGAGCACGTCTCGGGGCCCTCAGGCGGTGATGAAGGCGAGCAGGTCGGCGTCGAAGGCCTGCTGGTAGGGGCCGGCGATGCCGTGCGGCGCGCCCGGGTAGACCTTCAGCGTCGCGTTCGGCACCAGCTCGACGGACTTGAGGGCCGCGGCCGCGATGGGCACGATCTGGTCGTCGTCGCCGTGGGCCAGCAGCACCGGGACGGTGAGCGCCTGCAGGTCGGAGGTGAAGTCGGTCTCGGAGAAGGCCTTGACGCAGTCGTAGGCGCCGGCCAGGCCGACCTGCATGCCCTGGCGCCAGAACTGGTCGCGCTGCCCCTGGGAGATCGTCGAGCCCTCGCGGTTGGTGCCGAAGAAGGCGGCCGAGAGCTCCTGGTAGAACGCGGACCGGTCACCGAGGACGCCGGCACGGATGCCGTCGAACGCCTCGAGCGGGGTGCCCTCGGGGTTGGCGTCGGACTTGACCATGATCGGCGGGACGGCGCCCGCGGTGACGATCCCGGCCACCCGGTCGCCGCCGTGCCGGGCCGCGTAGCGGACGACCTCGCCGCCGCCGGTGGAGTGGCCGACCAGGATGAGGTCGCGTAGGTCCAGCGCCTCGACCAGGGCGGCGAGGTCGGCGGCGTAGGTGTCCATGTCGTTGCCGGTCCAGGTCTGGGACGAGCGGCCGTGGCCCCGGCGGTCGTGGGCGATGGCGCGGAAGCCGTGGTCGGCGACCAGCTTCATCTCCACGTCCCAGGCGTCGCCGTTCAGCGGCCAGCCGTGGCTGAAGAGGACGGGCTGGCCCGAGCCCCAGTCCTTGTAGAAGATCTCGGCGCCGTCGGCGGTGGTGATGTAGGGCATGGGTCCTCCTCGTGCGGTGCCCCGGGGGCGGTCCCCGGGACGGCGGTGCGGTCGTGCGGTGCTGCGGCGACGCTGCCGCGGGTGGTCGTGGTCCAAGTGGTGGTCGTGGCTCAGGGGCTCGCCGGCCAGGGGTCGCAGGACAGAGCGGCCAGCGGGTCCGGCCGCGGACGGGTCGGGTCGAGGGCCCCGAGCACGTCGTCGGCGAGGGTGGACGTCGTCCCGGCGGGCCGGTCGCGGACGCCGTCGGCCAGCAGGGCGGCGAACCGCTGCGGGAACCGGTGCCGCGGGTGGGCCGCGAGCAGGGCGCGGACGGCCTCGGGCTCCACCTCGGCCAGCCCGTCGCCGCGGAGGTCGGCGTCGACGCCCGCCGCGACCAGCGCCACCTCCGGCTCCAGACCGGCCGGCACCTCGGGCGTCGTGTGCAGGGCGACGGCGAGCCAGACGGCCCGGGCGTCGGCGTGGCTGCGGCCGGCCTCCAGCAGGAACTGCCGGGCCAGCTCGGCGCCGTCCAGCTCGAAGCGGCGGCTGCGGCTGCGCAGCCCCGGCGCCAGCCCGAGGGCGTGGAACATGGCGGCGACGTAGAGCAGCTCGGGGTCGGCGACCAGGCCGCGGCGGCGGCCGCGCAGCGTGCCCAGCACGAAGACCCGGCGCGAGTGGTGGAACAGCACCTCGTCGGCGGTGCCGCGGACCCGCGCCGTCGCCGCGGCCGCGACCGGGCCGTCCGGCACCCGGACGCCGGCGATCCGCTCCACGTGCGTCCTCCCCCGGTTCGGGCCACAATGGCCGGCGGGGCCCCCAGCCGGGCCCTGGTCCCGATCCAACGCCGGCTCGGCGACGACCACCAGGAACAAGCGCACGCACAACTGGGCACGCCCGGGCTGCGTGGGCGTCGGCGAGGGTCGGGAGGACGGCGTGACGCAGGTCGGGTCGCCGCGGGCGGCGGTGCCGGTGGCGGCGCCCGGGACGGACGGGCTCGGCCCGCTGCTCCGCCGGCTGCGGCAGGCCCGTGGCTGGACCCTGGAGCAGCTCGCGGAGCGCTCCGGGGTCAGCGACCGCGCCCTCAGCAACCTCGAGCGCGGCCGCAGCCTCGGCCCGCAGGCCCGGACGGTCACCGCCCTGGCCGACGCCCTCGACCTGGTCGACGACGAGCGCGCGCAGCTGGACGCCGCGGCCGCCGCCGGCCGTCCCCGACCCGGTGCCCCCGCCCCGCTCGGCGGGCTGCCCGCCGACGTCCCCGACTTCACCGGCCGCGCCCGCGAGCTGGCCGCGCTGGACGCCCTGGTCGCCGGCCGGGACGGCGCCGGGCACCCGCACGTGCTCGTCGTCTCCGGTGCCGCCGGCCAGGGCAAGACGAGCGTCGCCGTGCACGCCGCGCACCGGCTGGCCGCCGCGTTCCCCGACGGCCGGCTGTTCCTGCCGCTGCGGGGGCTCGACCCCGAGCCGCTGGAGCCGGACGCCGCCCTCACCCGGCTGCTGCGGGCGCTCGGGGTGCCGGAGCGGCAGGTCCCGGCCGGCGCCGAGGACCGGGCGGCGCTCTACCAGCGCACCCTCGCCGACCGGGCGGTGCTCGTCGTCCTCGACAACGCCGGCTACGAGGCGCAGGTCCGGCCGCTGCTGCCGACGACCGGCCGCTCGCTGGCCCTGGTCACCAGCCGCCGGGTGCTGACCGGGGTGGAGCACGCGGAGCGGCTGGTCCTCGGCTCGCTGGACCCCGCCGACGCCCGCGCCCTGCTGGCCGGCCTGGCCGGTCCTCGCCCGGGCCCCGCGGAGGAGGCGGCGCTGGCGGAGGTGGCGCGGCTGTGCGGCGGGATGCCCCTGGCGCTGCGGATCGCCGGCAACCGGCTGCGCAGCCGGCCCGGCTGGACGGCGGCGGCCTTCGCCGCCCGGCTCGCCGACGAGGACTCCCGGCTGCAGCGGCTGACCGCCGGCGACCTGGGCGTCGAGGGCGCGTTCATGACCTCCTACGACCAGCTCTCCGACCGGGCGCGGGCGACGTTCCGGCTGCTCGCGCTGGTGCCGGGTCCCGACCTCTCGGCCGGCGTCGCGGCCGCGGTCACCGGGACCGACGTCGACGCCGTCGAGCCGGTGCTCGACGAGCTGCTGGAGCTGGGCCTGCTGCACGCGGTGCCCGGGGACCGGTACGGCTCCCACGACCTGCTGCACCTCTACGCCCGGGTGCGGCTGCAGGCCGAGACGTCGGCGGAGGAGAGGGCGGAGGCCGCGGCCCGGCTGGACGACTGGCTGCTGCGCACCGCCGTCGACGCCGGCCGCTGGTTCGAGCCGTCCTGGGCGGCGGCGCCGCCGGTGCCCGACCCGCGCGCCCCGCTGCCCGACGCCGCCGCGGCCCACGCCTGGCTGGAGGCCGAGGCCGTCAGCTGGCTGCCGGCGCTGCGCACCGCAGCCGCGGCCGGCCGGCACGCCCGGGTGGTCGAGGTCGCGGAGGCGATGCACTGGTTCTCCGACCGCTGGGTGTTCTGGGGCCACTGGGACGAGGTGTTCACGCTGTCCCTGGCGGCGGCCCGCGCGCTCGGCGACCCGCACCTCGAGGTCGTGCACCTCAACTACCTGGCCTGGGCGCAGTCGGTCTGCCTGCGCCGCCACGAGCTGAGCCTGGCCACGTCGGCGGAGGCGGCGGCGCTGGCCCGGCGCACCGGGGACGACGCCCAGGCCGGCTGGGCGCTGACCTACGCGGCCTTCGCCGCGGCCCGGCTGGGCGACCCGGCCGCCGTCCTGGCCCGGGCGGCGGAGGCGACGGAGCTCTTCACCGCCACGGGCGACCGCGAGGGCGAGAGCCAGGCCCGGCTGCTGAGCGCCACCGCGATGCGCGACCTCGGCCGGTTCGCCGACGCCGCGGCGGCCGCCCGCGCGCTGCTCGCCGCGCTGGCCGACCCCGAGCGGGCCCCGGCCGCTCCGGTGGCCGCCTTCACCACCGTCCAGGTGCAGCGCCTGCTCGGCCGGCTGCACGAGGCCACCGGCCGGCCCGACGCCGCGGCCGCCGCCTACCGCGCGGCGCTGGCCCAGCCGGCGGCGGCCCTGAGCACCTGGGTGGAGGGGCTGCTCCGGCAGGCGCTGGGCCGGCTGCTGCTGGCCGACGGCGACGCCCCGGCCGCCGCTGCCGACGCCGGCCGGGCCGAGCTGCTGCGGGCGCAGGCGCTGTTCACCGCCGCCGGCAGCCCCGAGCTGGTCGAGGAGACCCGGCGGCTGCTGGTGGGCTGAGCCGTACCCCTGCCTCGCAGCGTCGTGCACGTGCGCCCGATCCGAGAGCTCCGGTGAACCCGTGACGTCCGGGTTACGAGGCGTGGTAGGCCTTGACACGGCTCCCTCCGTGGGATGGGTTGGGGACGCAGTCCTGTCCGGTTCGAGCTTCGGGGTGACGTGCGGAACATCAAGGTCCTGGCCGTGACGGCGCTGCTGGCGTCGCTCTCGGCCTGCTACGCGGTGCAGCTGCCCGGCGCGGCGCCCGCGCGCCCCGACCGGCCCTCGGACCCCGTCGGCGACCGGGCCGTCCGCGCGGGCGGCGACCTCGTCATGGGCCTGTCCGCCGAGCCCGACCGGCTGGACCCCACGACCTCGTCCTCGCTCTACACGCGCTACGTGATGAACAGCATCTGCGAGAAGCTCTACGACATCGACGCCACCGGGGAGCTCGTGCCGCAGCTGGCGACGGCCCTGCCCGAGGTCTCCGACGACGGCCTCACGGTGACGATCCCCGTCCGCGACGACGTCCGGTTCGCCGACGGCACCGACTTCGACGCCGCCGCCGTCCGGACCACGCTGCAGCGCAACCTCACCAAGAAGGACTCCACCCGCAAGAGCGAGCTGGGGCCGGTGAGCAGCATCGAGGCGCCGTCGTCGGACCGGGTGGTGATCACCTACGAGACGCCGTTCGCCCCGCTGGCCGCCTCGCTGGCCGACCGGGCCGGGATGGTCCTGTCCCCCACCGCGCTGGAGGAGCTGGGCGACGACTTCGGCGACCGGCCCACCTGCGTCGGCCCCTTCAAGTTCGTCGAGCGGGTGCCGCAGACCTCGATCCGCGTCGAGAAGGACCCGCTCTACTACGCCGCCGACGAGGTCCGGCTCTCCACCATCACCTACCGGATCATGGCCGACGCCAACATCCGCGCCGCCAACCTGCGCTCCGGCGACATCCAGGTGGCCGACAGCATCTCCACCCAGGACGTCGACGCCCTGGTCGAGGAGCGCGGCATCGGCCTGCTGCAGACGGGCTCGCTCGGCTACCAGGCGATGACGGTCAACGTCGGCAACGTCGACGGGGCCGGGGAGCCGCCGGGTCGGATCGACACCCCGCTGGCGTCGGACCCGCGGGTGCGGCTGGCCCTCGCGCACGCCGTCGACCGCGACGCCCTGGTGAACTCGGTCTTCAACAACTGGTACGAGCCGGCCTGCTCGCCGATCTCGCCCGACTCCCCCTACGCGACCCAGGAGAGCGACGCCTGCCTGCCCTACGACCCGGAGCGGTCGAAGCAGCTGCTGGCCGAGGCCGGCGTCGACGTCCCGTTCCCCATCAGCGTCAAGACCAGCAACACCTCCGAGGCGCTCCGGCTGGCCCAGGCCCTGCAGGCGGCGGTCGCGCCGGCCGGCTTCGCGCTGACCATCGAGCCGGTGGAGTACTCGACGCTGCTGGACGAGCAGAGCGCCGGCGACTTCGACGCGATCCTGCTGGGCTGGTCGGGCCGCATCGACCCGCACGGCAACATGTTCTCGTTCCTGTCCACCGGCGGCGGCAACAACTACGCCGGCTACAGCTCCGAGAAGGTGGACACCCTGCTCAGCCAGGCCGCGCAGAGCACCGACACCGGGACCCGCGCCCGCACCTACGCCCGCGTCGTCGAGCGGGTCCGCGAGGACAACCCGATCATCTACCTGTACCGGGTGCGGAACCTGGCCGCCTACACCGACACGATCGGCGGCGCCGAGGTCTACCCCGACGGCGTGGTCCGGCTCAGCCGGGCGGCCTTCCTCGACGACGGCGGCCGCTGATGGCGCGCTACCTGCTGACCAAGCTGTGGCACGCCGTGATCACCCTGCTGCTGTCGGCCCTCGTCGTCTTCTTCGGCGTCCGCGCGCTGCCCGGGGACCCGGCGCTCGCGCTGGCCGGGGAGGAGGCCAGCCCCGAGACGCTGGCCCAGGTGCGCAGCGACCTCGGCCTCGACCAGCCCGTCATCGTGCAGTTCGGGCACTTCCTGGCCAACCTGGCCCAGGGCGACCTCGGCACCTCGATCCGGACGGGCACCCCGGTGACCGACCTCATCGCCACGACGCTGCCGGTGACCCTGTGGCTCTCGCTCTACGCGATCGTGCTGGCGGTGGTGATCGGCGTCGTCGGCGGCGTCGTCGCCGCGGTCCACCGCGGCCGCTGGCCCGAGTGGGTGGCCAACGGGTTCTCCCTCGCGGGGCTGTCGGTGCCCAACTTCTGGCTGGGGCTGCTCGCGATCCTCTACCTGTCGGTCGCGCTCGGGCTGTTCCCGGCGTCGGGCTACGTGCCGGTCCGCGAGAACCCGCTGCGAGCCCTGTACTACCTGACGCTGCCGGCGGTCATCCTCGGCACCGGGCTCGCCGCCGTCGTCATGCGGCAGACCCGCTCGTCGATGCTGGAGACGCTGAGCACCGACTACGTCCGCACCGCGCGGGCCAAAGGCCTGCCCCGCGGCAAGGTGCTCCGCGACTACGCCCTGCGGAACTCCCTCATCGTCGTCGTGACGATCATCGGCCTGCAGCTCGGTGGCCTCATCTCGGGCGCCGTCGTCACCGAGCGGGTGTTCGGCCTGCCGGGCTTCGGGAAGCTGACGCTGGACTCGGTCTTCACCCGCGACTACCCGGTCATCCAGGCCGTCGTGGTCGTGGTGACGGCGGCCTACATCGTGATCAACCTGGCGGTGGACGTCCTGTACTCCGTCATCAACCCGCGGATCCGGGTCGGAGGTCGGGGCTGATGGCGGTCCAGGTGGTGGGGGACGCCGTCGCGGTCCCCGGCGGCGGGGGCGACCTGGGCCGCAGCCGCGGCCGGGCCCTGCGCAGCCTGCTGCGCAACCCGATGGGCGTGGTCGGCTCGGTGCTGCTGCTGGTCGTCGTCGCCGTGGCGGTGCTGGCCCCGGTGCTCGCGCCCTACCCGCCGACGGAGGTGCACTTCGCGACGCCGTTCCAGCGGGTCGGGACCGAGGGCTTCTGGCTCGGCACCGACGACCTGGGCCGCGACGTGATGTCCCGCGTGTTCTACGGCACCCGCGCCTCGCTGCAGGTCGGGCTGCTCTCGGTCGCCCTGGCCATCGTGCTGGGCACCCCGCTCGGGCTGCTCTCGGGCTACTGGAACTGGCTGGACGCGGTCGTGTCCCGGTTGACCGACCTCATGCTGGCGTTCCCGTTCCTGATCATCGCGGTCGGGCTGGCCGCGATCAACGGCGCGAGCCTCACCAACGCGGCGATCGCGCTGGGCGTCGCGCAGATCCCGACCATGATCAGGGTCGTGCGCGCGGAGACTTTGCGTTGGCGGGAGGCCGACTTCATCGGCGCCGCCCGGGCGCTCGACGCCTCCGACGTGCGGATCATGGGGCAGCACATCCTGCCGAACACCGCCTCGGCGATCATCGTCCAGGCGACCGTGATCATGCCCGTGGCGATCATCGGCGAGGCCACGCTGTCGTTCCTCGGCCTGGGCATCGTGCCACCCGCGCCCAGCCTCGGGATCATGCTCTCCGACGCCCAGCAGTACATCTTCCGCTCGCCCGCCGCGGCGGTCATCCCGGGCGTGGCCATCGCGGTCATCTGCCTGGCCTTCAACTTCTTCGGCGACGCGCTCCGCGACGCCCTCGACCCGACGACCTCGAGCAAGGACTGATGTTCACCGCACCCCCCGCGTTCCTGACCCGACCCGACCTCCGCGGCACCTTCGGGATGGCCGCCACCACGCACTGGACCGCCAGCGCCACCGCGCAGGCGGTGCTGGAGCGCGGGGGCAACGCCTTCGACGCCGCCGTCGCCGCCGCGTTCGTGCTGCACCTGGTCGAGCCGCACCTCAACGGCCCGGGCGGGGACATGACGGCCGTGGTCGCCACCGCCGACGACCCCACCCCGCGGGTCCTCGTCGGGCAGGGCCCGGCGCCGCAGGGCGCGACCCTGGAGCACTTCGCCGCGGAGGGCCTGGACCTGGTGCCCGGCGCCGGCGGGCTCGCCGCCGCCGTACCCGGCGCCGTCGACGCGTGGCTGCTGCTGCTCCGCGACCACGGCACCTGGGAGCTGGCCGACGTCTGGGCCTTCACGATCGACTACGCCGAGCGGGGCTACCCGCTGGTGCCGCGGGTGGGCGCCACCGTCGCCTCGGTGCGCGAGCTGTTCACCGACCACTGGACCACCTCGGCGAACTTCTGGCTGGTCGAGGGGCAGCCGCGGCCCGCGTCGGAGCTGATGACCAACCCGGCCTACGCCCGGGTGCTGCGCGGGATGCTCGACGCCGGCCGTGACGCCGGCACCCGGGAGGAGCGGGTCGACGCCGCACGCCACGAGTGGCGCACGGGCCTGGTGGCGCGGACGGCGACGGCGTTCCTGGCGCAGCCGCACCGGCACTCCGACGGCCGCGACCACGCGGGCGTCCTCACCGAGGCCGACCTCGCCGCCCACACCGCCACCTGGGAGCCGGCGACCACCGCGGAGTTCCGGGGCTGGACGGTGGCCAAGACCGGCGCCTGGGGCCAGGGTCCGGTGCTGCTGCAGGCGCTGACCATCCTCGACGGCTACTCCGACGACGAGCTCGACCCGCAGACCGTCGAGGGCGCGCACCACCTGCTGGAGGCGCTCAAGCTGGCCATGGCCGACCGGGACGCCTACTACGGCGACCCCGACGTCGAGGCTGGCGAGCGGCCCGTGCCGCTGGACGTGCTGCTGTCGGCCGGGTACGCGGCGAGCCGGCGGGCGCTCATCACCGACCGGGCGTCGACGGAGGTGCGGCCCGGCGAGGTGCCGGGGTACCCCGCCTACCACGCCCCGCTGGCCACCGACTCCCCCGACCCCGGTGCTGAGGGCGTCGGCGAGCCGACGGTCTCCAAGGCGGGCGAGACCCGGGGCGACACCTGCCACCTCGACGTCGTCGACCGCTGGGGCAACATGGTCGCGGCCACGCCGTCGGGCGGCTGGCTGCAGTCCAGCCCGCACATCCCCGAGCTCGGCTTCTGCCTCGGGTCGCGGATGCAGATGGCCTGGCTGGACCCCGCCTCGCCCTCCGTGCTGCGGCCCGGCCGCCGGCCGCGGACCACGCTCACCCCGACGCTGCTGCTGCGCGACGGCGTCCCGGTCTCGGTGCTCGGCACCCCGGGCGGCGACCAGCAGGACCAGTGGCAGCTCGTCTACCTGGTCCGGGTGCTGGTCGGCGGCTACACCCCGCAGCAGGCCATCGACGCACCGAGCCTGCACACGACGGCCATGGCCGGCTCGTTCTGGCCGCGGACCTGGACGCCGGCGGGCGCCGTCGTCGAGGACCGGCTGGGCGAGGACGTCATCGCCGGCCTGGAGGCCCGCGGCCACCAGGTGACCCGGGCCGGCGACTGGTCGCTGGGCCGGCTGTCCGCCGTCGTCCGCGACCCCGCCACCGGTGAGCTGACCGCCGCCGCCAACCCCCGCGGAGGCCAGGGCTATGCCGTCGGACGCTGAGGGCGCCACCCCGCCCGTGCTCGCGGTGCACGGGCTGGAGGTGGCCTACCGGACCGACGGCGCGCTGCGCACCGTGCTGCACGGCGCCTCGTTCACCATCGAGCCCGGGCAGCGGGTGGCGATCGTCGGCGAGTCGGGCTCGGGCAAGTCGACGACGGCCGCCGCCGTGCTGGGGCTGCTGCCCGGCTCGGGCCGGGTGACCGGCGGCCGGATCGAGTTCAAGGGCGAGGACATCACCCGCCCGTCGGCGACCCGGCTGGCCAGCCTCCGCGGCCGCGAGATCGGCCTCGTCCCGCAGGACCCGATGTCCAACCTCAATCCGGTGCTCAAGGTGGGCCGGCAGATCGCCGAGACCCTGGCCGCGCACGGCCTGGCCACCGGCGAGCAGGCCCGCACCCGCGCCGTCGAGCTGATGGGCGAGGCCGGCATCCCCGACGCGGCCCGCCGCGCGAAGCAGTACCCGCACGAGTTCTCCGGCGGCATGCGGCAGCGGGTGCTGATCGCCATCGGGCTGGCCTGCCAGCCCCAGCTGCTGATCGCCGACGAGCCCACGTCCGCCCTCGACGTCACCGTGCAGCGGCAGATCCTCGACCACCTCGAGGAGCTGCGCGCCGCCCGCGGCACCTCGCTGATGCTCATCACCCACGACCTCGGGCTGGCGGCCGACCGCGCCGACCAGGTGGTCGTCATGTCGAAGGGGCGGATCGTCGAGGCCGGGCCGGCCGGGGAGATCCTCCGCCGCCCGCAGGCGGAGTACACCCGGACGCTGGTCGCCGCCGCCCCGTCGGTCGGGGCCGCCCGGCTGCAGGCGTCGGGGTCCGCCGGCGCCTCCTCCGGGGCGGTGACCGCGGTGCCGCGGCCGGGTGCCGCGGGCGACGGTGCGCGCGCGGAGGACGCGGACGCCGACGACGTCGTGCTGGACGTCCAGCACCTCACCAAGCACTTCAAGCTGCGCGGCCAGCGCGGCCAGCAGGTCGTCGCCGTCGACGACGTCAGCTTCGCCGTCCGGCGCGGCACGACGACGGCGGTGGTCGGCGAGTCCGGCTCGGGCAAGACGACGACCGCGCAGATGGTGCTGGGCCTGGAGACCCCGACCTCGGGCGAGGTCCGGGTCCGCGGCCAGGTGGTCGAGGCCGCCCGCGGGGCGCAGCGCCGCGCCATCCGCCGGGCGATGCAGCCGGTGTTCCAGGACCCCTACGCCTCGCTCAACCCGACGTTCTCCATCGAGCGGATCATCGACGAGCCGCTGCGCGTCTTCCGCGTCGGCGACCGGCAGCAGCGCCGGCGCCGGGTGGCCGAGCTGCTCGACCAGGTGGCCCTGCCGCTGACCCTGGCCCAGCGCCGGCCCAACGAGCTGTCCGGCGGGCAGCGGCAGCGGGTCGCCATCGCCCGGGCGCTGGCGCTCGACCCCGACGTCGTCGTCTGCGACGAGGCCGTCTCGGCGCTCGACGTGCTGGTGCAGGACCAGACGCTGACCCTGCTCAACGACCTGCAGGACCGGCTGGGCCTGACCTACCTGTTCATCACCCACGACCTGGCCGTGGTGCGGCTGATCGCCGACGAGGTGCTGGTGATGAAGGAGGGCCGGGTGGTGGAGGCGGGTACCGTCGACCGCGTCTTCGCCGACCCGCAGACCGAGTACACGCGCAGCCTGCTCGACGCCATCCCGGGCGCCGAGTTCTTCGCCGAGCAGCGGGGCTGAGCGCCGTGCCCGACGACGCCCGGACCCGCACCTACGCCTGGGAGGACCCGGCGGCGCTGCTGCAGCACCGCGACCTGACGGGGCTGGAGCTGCTCCGGCGGATGGGTCGCGACCTGCCCGGCCCGCCGGTGGCCGCGACGCTGGGCTTCGACGTCGAGGAGGTCGAGCACGGCCGCGTCGTCTTCGGCCTGGAGCCGGCGGAGTTCCACGAGAACCCGCTCGGCACCGTGCACGGCGGGGTGCTGGCCACCCTGCTGGACAGCGCGACGGCCTGCGCCCTGCACAGCACCCTGCCCGCCGGCGTCGGGTACACGACGACGTCGCTCAACGTCACCTACACGCGCGCGGTGACCGCGCGGACCGGCCGCGTCCGCTGCATCGGGACCGTCCTCTCCCAGGGCCGCCGCACCGCCCTGGCCGAGGCCCGGGTGCTCGACGGCGAGGGCCGGCTGCTCGCCCACGCCACCTCGACGCTGCTCATCCTGCCCCCGCCGACGCCCGGCTGAGCCTCCCGCACCCCGAGCACCCTGCTGCACCCCGACGCCGGGGTGCAGCGCGACGCCCGGGGTGCAGCGCGACGCTCGGGGTACAACGCGACGCCCGGGGTGCAGGACGCGGGTCAGCGGGCGGAGGCGTGCCGGGCGACGCGCCAGGCCCCGACGACCAGGGGCAGCTGCAGCGGCAGCCGGGCCAGGGTGATCGCCCGGCCCCGCGGCGAGCGGGCCCGCCGGGCCATGTCGAGGTTGCCGGGGAAGACGGCGACGAACAGCGCGGCCGTGGCCCAGCCCCCCAGCCGGCGGGTCCGGGGCAGAGCCAGCAGCGCCGCGCAGCCGAGCTCGGCGACGCCGGAGACCAGCTCCCAGCCCAGCCGGCTCCCCGGCAGCCAGGTGGGCACGGCCGGGTCGAAGCGGTGCGGGTCGACGAGGTGGAGCGTCCCGGTGCCCGCCAGCAGGGCGGCGAGCCCCAGCGCGGTGCGGTCGGCGGTCCGGGCGGTGGTGGTCACGCCCCCACCCTGCCCCACGGCTCGTGGACGCGCCGACCGTGGAGGGTCGTGCCGCGATGTCGCGGCACGACCTCCCACGATCAGGCCGTAGGTGCCCGACACGCTCGAGCGTCCGTCAGGGGATCAGCGCGAGCTTCCCGCCGGGGTGGCCGCCGCTGAGCAGCTCGAGCGCCTCGCGCGCCTGGTCGAGGGGGAACGTCCGGGCCACGGGAACCACGAGGTCGCCGGCCGCGGCCAGGGCGATGAGCCGGGCGCGGACTTGGTCGCGGAAGGCCTGGCTGGCGGGCATCGCGCCGGCGATGAGCCGGATCCCGTCCTGCGCCGCCCGCTCGCGGGCGGCGATGGTGACGACCCGCTGCCGGTCGGGCACCAGGGCCAGGGAGACGTCGACGGCCTCGTCGGTCCCGACGGAGTCCAGGGCCGCGGCGACCCCGTCGGGCGCGAGTTCGCGCACCCGCTCCTCCAGGCCGTCGCCGTAGCGGACGGGCTCGCCGCCGAACCGGCGGACGACGTCGTCGCTGCCCTCCCCGCAGGTCCCGATCACCCGGGCGCCCAGCAACCGGGCCTGCTGGAGCACGCTCACGCCGACGGCGCCGGACGCCCCGTGCAGCAGGACGGTCTCCCCCGGCGCCACGGTGGTGACGTGCAGCATCTCGGCCGCCGTCGTGCCGGCCAGCAGCAGGTTCGCCGCCTCGGGCCAGCCGAGCGAGGCCGGCTTGGCGAAGACGTCGCGGGCCGGCGCGGTGAGGGCGCCCGCGTAGCCGCCGCGGACCCGGAAGGCGAGCACCTCGTCGCCCACCGCCCCGCCGCCGGAGGCGATCTCGGTGCCCGGGCCAACGGCGCTGAGGACCCCCGCGACCTCGTAGCCGACGGGCACGGGCAGGGTGCTGCGGTCGGACCCGCTGGCGACGTGCTTGTAGTCGGCCGGGTTCATCCCGGCCGCGCGCACCTCGATCGTCACCTCGCCCGATCCCGGCGCCGGGACGTCGACCTCCACCTCGCCGAACACATCCAGCCCGCCGAAGTCCGTCGCCACCCACGCCCGCGTCATGCCCCCATCGAACACCCGGGGCGCGGGCGTCTCGGGGCAGGGGCACCCCTCGTCGAGTGCGCGCTCCTGCAGGTTGGGAGCGGCCGACCACCTGCCGAGGTGCGCACTCGACAGAAATTGTCAGACCCACAAGATAGCGTTCCCGGTGTCAGCACGACCGACCCGAGGAGGTCCCCATGGACGTTCGCACCAGCACCCAGCGCCGGTGGCTCCGCAGCCACGTCGCCAGCATCGTCAGCAGCATGACGGGCGAGCCCGCCACCACCGACTCCGACGGCGACTACCCCGTGCGGGGCACGACGTCGCAGGCGTGGGTGCGGCTGACCACGGGCGACCCCTGCGGGGTGCACGTGTTCGGCTACGCGGCGCGCGACGTCCCGGCTCGGGCAGCGGTCCTCCGCGAGCTCAACCAGCACAACTGGGGCCGGCTCGGCACCCGGGTCGCCTGGTCCGAGGGGCTCGTGCTCGTCGACAGCTTCCTGTTCGCCGACGCCATCACCGAGGAGACGCTGACGCTCGTCCTGCGTCGGGTGCTGGCCCTGGCGGACCAGCTAGGCCCGGTGCTGACCGCCGTGCACGGCGGCACGACCTACCTCGAGGCCAGCAGCGCCTCGGCGGCCTGAGCCTGTGGCGTTCACGTCGGAGTTCCCGCCGGTCTACGTCACGGTCGACGTCGTGGTGCTCACCCTGCGCGACGACGCCCTGCACGTGCTGATGGTCGAGCGCGGTTCGAAGCCCTGGCAGGGCCGGCTGGCGCTGCCAGGAGGTTTCGTCCAGCAGCAGGAGGACCTGCTGGCCGCCGCGCGCCGCGAGCTCCGCGAGGAGACCGGTCTGGCCGTCCAGCCCGCCCACCTCGAGCAGCTGGGGACGTTCGGCCGGCCGGACCGCGACCCGCGAGCGCGCACCGTGGCCGTCGCGCACCTCGCCGTCCTGCCCGCGCTCCCCGAGCCCGTGGCCGGCACCGACGCCGCGGCGGCGAGCTGGCAGCCGGTCGCGGAGGTGCTGGACGCGGAGCTCCCGTTCGACCACCACGACATCCTGGCCGCCGGCGTCGAGCGGGCCCGCAGCAAGCTGGAGTACACCCCGCTGGCGACGGCCTTCGTCGGCCCGACCTTCACCATCGCCGACCTGCGGCACGTCTACGAGACCGTCTGGGGGCGCCGGCTCGACCCGGGCAACTTCCACCGCAAGGTCGTCGGCTCCCCCGGCTTCGTGGAGCGCGCGCCCGGCGAGCGCAGCGGCAGCCGTGGCCGACCGGCCGCCGTCTACCGGGCCGGTCCCGCCACCCTGCTCAACCCACCCCTGTGGCGGGGCGAACCCGCCCCCACCCCGACCGGAAGGCACCGCCCGTGACCCCTGCCCCTGCACCGCTCAGCCCACCCCTTACCACCGCGCAGTCCGACCGCGCGGCCGGCGTCCTGCTCGCCCTCGCCTGCGGCGACGCCCTCGGCGCCGGCTACGAGTTCGGCCCACCGCTGCCCGCCACCACCGAGATCCGGATGCGGGGAGGAGGGTCCTTCGGCTGGGCGCCCGGGGAGTGGACCGACGACACCTCGATGGCCGTCGCCATCGCCGAGGTCCCCGCAGCCGGTCTGGACCTCCGGACGGCGGCCGCCCAGGACAGCATCGCGGTGCGCTGGGTGGGCTGGGGACGGCACGCGAAGGACGTCGGCGTGCAGACCCGTCGCGTTCTCACCTCGGCCGCTGACCGGTCCGCTGGGCGGCCGACCGCCGCCCACCTGCGGGAGGTGGCGGCCGAGCTGCACGAGGCGACGGGTCGGACCGGCGGCAACGGGTCCCTGATGCGGACCGCGCCGGTCGCGCTGGCCCACCTGCACGACCCGGACGCCCTCGTCGAGGCGGCGCTCGCCCTCAGTGCCTTGACGCACGCCGACCCGGAGGCGGGCGAGGCCTGCGTGCTGTGGTGCCTGGCGATCCGGCACGCGGTCCTGCACGGGACGTTCGACGGGCTGCGGCTGAGCCTGGACCGGCTGCCCGCCGACCGCCGGCAGGTGTGGGCGCAGCGGCTCGACGTCGCCGAGCAGCGGGAGCCCGCGTCGTTCGCCCACAACGGCTGGGTGGTGGAGGCGCTGCAGGGCGCCTGGTCGGCCATCAGCCGGACGGCCGTACCCGACGCCGGCGAGGGCGGGCTACAACCTGCCGACCACCTGCGGCTCGCGCTCGAGGCGGCCGTCCGCGGCGGCCGCGACACCGACACCGTGGCGGCCATCGCCGGTGCGCTCCTCGGCGCCCGCTGGGGAGCGTCGGCCGTGCCCGCGGCCTGGCGTCGCCTGCTGCACGGCTGGCCGGGGCTGCGCGCCCGCGACCTGGTCCGGCTCGGCGTGCTGAGCGCGCATCAGGGTCGGCCCGACCGTGCCGGCTGGCCGAGCGCCCCGGTCGTCGACTACGGCCGGTGGGCCGAGCGGAACGTCCTCGTGCAGCACCCCCACGACCCCCGGGTCTGGCTCGCCGGCGTCGGCGCGCTCGACCGCCTGCCCGAGGGCGTGGACGCGGTGGTCTCGCTCTGCCGGCTCGGGTCCTCTGAGGTCCCGGCCGCCGGGGTGGCTCCCGGCGACCACGTCGAGGTGTGGCTGGTCGACTCGGCCGACCCGGCGCAGAACCCACACCTGCCCTTCGTCCTCGACGACGCCGCGGCGGCGGTCCGGCAGCTGCGGTCCGAGGGCCGGACGGTGCTGCTGCACTGCGTCCAGGCGCAGAGCCGGACGCCGGCCGTCGCGGCGCTCTACGGGGCGCTGGTCACCGGGCGGCCGGCGCGGGAGTGCCTGGCCGACGTGCTGCGGGTGCTGCCGCGGGCGCGGCCGAACCGGGCGCTGCGGGCCGAGGTGGCGGCTCGGTGACGGCGACGACGGTTCTCACGACCACGACCGAGATCGCGCGAGGGAGGGACGCCTGATGGCCCAGATCCTCGAGGTGCACTGCCTGGCGTGCGGGACCGACGACCACCAGCTCGACGGCGCCCTCTTCGCGGGCTACCAGCCGCGCTGCGACCGCTGCGGTGAGACGCGCCTCGTCGAACGCGACGACGGCTCCGGTGCAGCCCGCCCGCGTGGGCGGAGCCAGCACGCCGTCGACGCGTGGGTGTCCGAGCAGGCGGGCACCTGCACCTGCGGAGGCCGCTTCTCGACCGCTGCGCCCGTCCGCTGCCAGAGCTGCCTGTCGACGGACGTCAGCTGCACGTCGATCGGCAGCGCCGACTGACGGCCAGGTGCTCGCCGTCGTCGAGTGCGCGCTCACGCAGGTCTAGGGGAGCCGATCACCTGCGGAAGAGCGCACTCGGCGGCGACCGCAGTCCAGGGCTCGTCGGTCAGTCGTCGCAGGAGTCGCAGTGCCCGCCGGGCATGGCGGTGAAGTGCACCGGGCACTGGGGGATCAGCCGCGGCTGCGGGGCGTCCGGGTCGACCGTCTTGGCCACCACGGGGTGCGGACCGCCGGCGCGCCAGTCGACCGACTGCAGGAACAGGTCGAGGACCCGGGTGCGGTTCTTCTCCACCCGCAGGTCCTCCGCCGGGACCCGCAGGTAGGAGGTGATGCCGCTGTCCGCCTCGACCGTCCAGCCGTGCTCGGACGCGACCTTGCGCGCGCGGGGCGGAGGCATGGCCAGGCTGAGCACCTGCGGGTGGACATAGCCGACGATGTAGCCACCACCGGCTGGTGAGAGGGCGACGTAGCCCCGGACCCGGCTCACGAGGTGCCGCTGCTCGCAGACCGACGCCACGAGCGCCTGCAGCTCGGGGGCGACGCCCCGGCCGGTCAGGTGGTCCGCGACCGCCGTCGGCATCGCGGTCTCGGTCAGCGTCGTGCTCTCGGGGTCCCCCATGGGAAGTCCTGCTCTCGTCCGCGGATCGCGGCGCCGTGTCGTGCGGGTCGTCCGACCTCCTCCCACTGTGCGCCCTCGGCGCCCGATCGCCGCATCGGCGCGGACGACCCTGTGCACGGCGGGTCGTCGCCGCCCTGCGGGTGCCAGCCTGACCGGGTGCCGGACTACCAGCCGCGGACCTTCGACCCCGGTCGGCACCCCGGCACGTCCGACCGCGCCCTGTCGTTGCGGATGAGCCGCCTCAGGCGTCGGGACAACGGACCAGAGCTGGCCCTCCGCCGGCTCCTGCACGCGTCCGGGCTGCGCTACCGCGTCGCCTGGCCCGTTCCCGGCCAGCGCCGCCGGACCATCGACATCGCCTTCACCCGGCTGCACCTCGCGGTGTTCGTCGACGGCTGCTTCTGGCACGGGTGCCCGCAGCACCTGCACCTCCCGCGCACCAACGCGGCGTGGTGGGTGCGCAAGATCGAGACCAACCGGGCCCGCGACGCCGACGTCACCGCCCAGCTCGGCAGCCTGGGCTGGACGGTGATGCGCTTCTGGGAGCACGAGGACCCGTCGGCCGCCGCGGCGACGGTGCGCACGTGGGTGACCGAGCACCGAGCCTGAGGGCCAGGATCTCAGCGGTGCTGCCGCCGGCTCCCGCCGTGCCAGTCCTCCTGCTGGCCCACCGCACCGGCGGTGACGCCGAACGCCGGCAGCTGCGGGCGCTCGCGCAGGCTGCGCTTGAGCTCGGTGAACCCCGGGAACCGGGCGAGCCCGACGACGTGGTCCCACAGGGCGACCGCGTCCTCCGGGCTGGGCAGCCGGCTGATCACCGGGCCGAAGAAGGCCGTGCCCCCGGGTGGGTCGACGTGCAGGATCGGGGTCCCGACGTCGCGCCCGGTGAGTGCCAGCGCCTCCTCGGTCTCCGCCCGGATCAGGTCGTCCTGGTCGGCGTCGTCGAGGGCCTCCACCAGCGTGCCCGGCAGGCCTGCCGCGGCCAGGGCCGGCGCCAGGAACTCCGGGGTGTCCCGGTGCTCGCCGGCGGCCCAGTCGCCCTGCGCCTCGGTCTCGAAGATCCGCTCGCCGAGCGCGGCGTAGAGGTCGCCGACGGCGCCCCTGCCGTGCTCTGCGCGCACCCGCGCCGCCACCCGCAGCAGCCGGAGGCCGGCGGTGTGCCCGGCCTCGTACTCGGGCGGGAACTGGGCGGCGTAGTCGACGCCCTCGTTGACGATCCGCAGCGAGATGAACCGCCAGTCCACCGCGTAGTCGCGCTGCTCGGCGACCAGGCGCACCCACTTCGAGGTCATCCAGGCGAAGGGGCAGACGGGGTCGAAGTAGAAGTGCAGGTCGGCGTCCACGCCGCCGACGGTAGCCCGCGGCCCCGACCCGCGACGGGCTACCCCACCACCGCCGCGTACAGCCGCTGGTACTCCTCCCGCCGGCCCCGGTAGTACTCGGCGCGCTGCGGCACCGGGGCGAGCGTCTCCCCCGTCGCCGGGTCGGCCCGCTCGACGTCCGGCGCGAGGACCTCGAGCGCCAGCAGCGCCGTGCCGCGCAGGGTCGCGCGCTTCGTCGTGACGGGGACGACGGGCGCGTCCAGGACGTCGGCCAGGACCTGCAGGAAGGAGGGGACGTCCTGGGTCACCCGGCCGCTGGCCAGGATCGTCGGCTGCTGCCCGGAGACCGCGCGCAGCTGGTCGGCGATCCGGGCGTAGGAGATCGCGACGCCCTCCAGCACCCCGCGCGCGACCTGGGCGCCGGTCGTCGCGGCCGAGATCCCGGTCAGCGTCGCCCGGGCGTCGGCCGCCCAGCCGGTCGCGCGCTCGCCCGAGAAGTAGGGCAGCACCAGCGGGGCGCCCGGCTCCGGGTCGGCCGCCGCCACCGCGTCGAGGGACGACCCGGGCGCGAGCCGGATGGTCGACTCCAGCCAGCTCACCGCCCGGCCGACGTCGTTGACGGCGCCGCCGAGCAGCGAGCGCCGCGCGTCCACCCGGTAGCACCAGAGGCCGGACGGCAGATCGTCCGGCACCGCGGGCAGCAGGATCCGCATCGCCCCGCTCGTCGCGGCCGAGGCGGCCATCGAGGACGCGTCCACCGCCCCGACGCCGACGTTGCTGGCTAGGCCGTCGGCGACCACCGGGAACCAGGCCGCGCCCGCCAGCGCCGGCCAGCGGGAGGCGACACCGGCGGCGACGTCCCGCAACGGGTCAGCCGGGTCGCGGACCTCTGACAGCTGCTCGAGGCTGATCCCGGCCGCGCCCACCAGCTCGGGGTCCCAGGCACCGGTCCGGCGGTCGAGCATGCCGGTCCAGGCGGCCGTCGCGGTCCCGGCGGCTGTCACGCCGGTCAGCCCGAGGTAGACGTACTCCCCCAGCGACATCCAGCGCGCGGCCCGGCCGAACACCTCGGGCCGGGTCTCGCGCAGCCAGCGCAGCCGCGGCGCCAGGTAGCTGGAGTGCAGCCGGGTACCCGTCCGCTGGTGGATGGCGGCCTCGTCGAGCTCCTCCCGCAGCGCGGTCACCTGGGCGCCGCACCGGGAGTCGGCGTAGGTGTAGCAGGGCGTGCAGGCCCGGCCCTCGGCGTCGACGCCCACCAGCGAGGACGCGAAGGTGTCGAGCGCGACGCCGCCGACCCGACCCACCAGCTCGGGTCGGGCGAGGGCGTCGACGATCTCCTCGACCTCGCGCACCACCGCGTCGGGGTCGAGCACCGACGTGCCGTCGCCGCCGGTGGTGAACGCGTGCGGCACCTTGTGCCGGCCGCCCTCGACCGGCCGTCCGCTGGCGTCGTAGACGTCGCCGCGGCTGGCGGTGGAGCCGATGTCGAGGGCCAGGACCAACGGCTCCTGGGCCTGCGCGAGCGGCACCCGCGCGGCCGGGTCCGGACCCGGGGTCACCAGCGCGAGCCGCGGGGCAGCACCAGCAGCGCGTCGCCGACGGGGCGCTCTCCCGTGGCGTCGGAGGGGTCGTTGACGACCTGGCCGCCGGCGACCATCGTCGTCGAGCCGCCGCCGTCGAGGTTGATCGCGTCGCGCATCCCGAGCGCCTGCGCCAGCTGCCCGGTCTCGACGATGCTCGTCCCGAGGCTGGTGAGGCTGCGGCCGTCGACCGTGGCGATCAGCGTCCGGCCCGCGCGGTCGACGCCGGCGAAGGTGCGCGGGTTCCGCTGCTGGCTGAAGCCGTAGTAGATGCTCGGCGACGGCTGGACGAAGCCGTCGGCCTGCGGCGTCACGTGCACCCGTCCGTCGCGGACCAGCTCGGGCCCGCCGTTGACGACCGAGGTCCCGGAGCCGGGACGGATCAGCCGGTGGCCCGACCCCTGCAGACCGGTGCGGACCTGCAGCCGCTGGCCGACGCGGGCGAGCCGGGTCAGCCGAGGCGCGAGGTCGCCGGTGGCCTGGAGCGAGCGCTGGCCGGCGGCCAGGGCGACCCCGCGGGCCGTGCGGACGGCGACGACGCGCGAGCGGCGGTCGAGGACGACCTCGGTGCCCGGGCCCGCGGGCGTGGTGGCGCCGAATTGGCGGGTGAAGACGACCAGCTCGTCGTCGTCGGTGCAGGTGACGTCGTGCCGGGGCAGGGCGGTGGGCAGCTCGTCGGCGGTGCCGCCGCAGTTGCGGATGAGCCCGGGCACCCGGTCGATGCCGTCGAGGACCAGCCGGCGGCCGTGGCTCGCGACCGAGCCCGCCCAGTGCAGCCGCTCCACCGACGTGCGGCGGGCGTCGGAGCGCAGCACCAGCGCCGGACGGCGGCCGACGGTCTCGCTCAGCAGCCGGCCGTCGTAGACGCCCACGCCGGCGGGGTCGCCCGGGGCGCCGGCGGCGGGGTCGAGGACGAAGTAGCCGGCGTTGGTCGCGGCGGTCGCACCGGCGGCCGTCGCCAGCGCGCTGGTGGTCTCGCGGCGCTCGAGGTCGGGGCCGTAGGAGGCCTCCAGCGTGCCGGAGAACCGCCGAGGGTCGATGGTCAGCACCCGGACCTGCCACGGTCCGCGGGCCGACGAGCCGCCGTCCCAGCCGGTGTAGCGGGTGGCGCCGGTGAAGCCGGCCGCGACCAGCCGGGCCCGCAGCGCGTCGGCGCCGGCCTGGGTGGGCTCGCTGCCGACCCGCACCCGCCAGCCCAGGCTGCCGCCGGCGTAGTCGGCGGTGGCCGGGGTGACGACCTCCTCGACGCGCGGGGCGGAGCCCGCGGCCCGCACGCGGGCGGCGAGAGCGTCGGCGTCCACCCGGCTCGACAGGGCCGCGGGCGGCGCGTCCGGGTCGGGCGAGGTCGGGCCGCCGGGGATGGCGAGCTCGACCGTCCAGACCGCGGCCGGGTCGACGGCGCCGCGGACGACGGTGGTCAGCGTGACGCCCGGCTGCAGCGTCGTGGTGGTCCGCTGCTCGGCCAGACCGGCGGGGCCGAGCGGCAGCTCGCGGGCGGAGGTCGGCGGGCGGGGCGGGCTGGCCGCCGCGACGGGCGCCCCGGCGGGCGCGACGAGGACGGCGGTGACGACGAGGGCACCGCCGAGGCGGCCGATCCGGGAGGTGGGCACGGCCTCAACCTAGGACACCCCGACGCGGCTGACGAGGGCCCGGCCCGGCCGGCGACGAGGGTCCGGCGTCCGTCCCCGGGAATCCAGCGCTCGTTCACCCGGGAGGCCCCGATCGGGGCCCGGACGGTCATCTGGCGCTGGTTTCCCAGGGCGCCGTATGGTGCCCGCACCGGATCCGGACCAGGCCGGACCCGGGCCGGACGAGGGGGCGACGTGACGGCGGAGAGCCCGGAGACGGCGGGACGGGCCGGGATCGGCCGCGCCCGGCAGAACGCGGTCTACCGCGCCGGCGTGCTCGGCCACCGGCCGGGCGTCCCCACCGACGCCGACGCCCTCGAGCGGCGGGCCCGCCGGGTGATGAGCCGGGAGGCCTGGGCCTACGTCGCGGGCGGGGCCGGCAGCGGCGCGACGATGCAGCACAACCGCGAGGCCTTCGCCCGGCACCGGGTCGTGCCCCGGGTGCTGCACGGCGTCGTCGAGCGCGACCTCGGCACCACCCTGCTCGGGGTCCGGCACCGCTCGCCGCTCCTGGTGGCGCCGGTCGGCGCGGCCGACCTCGTCCGGCCCGACGCCGACGTGCTCATCGCCGAGGGCGCGGACGCGGCCGGCGTCGGCTACGTCTTCTCCAACCAGGGCGGCAGCCCGATGGAGCGGACGGCGACGGCGATGGGCTCGACGCCGTTCTGGTACCAGCTCTACTGGTCCAGCGACAAGGACCTCGTCGACTCCCTCATCGGGCGGGCGGAGGCCTGCGGGGCGGGCGCGCTGGTCGTCACCCTCGACACCACCGTGCTGGGCTGGCGCCCGCAGGACCTCGACCTCGGCTCGCTGCCCTTCGCCCGTGGGCTGGGCCTGGCGCAGTACACCTCGGACCCGCGCTTCACCGCCCTGGTCCGAGAGCGGCTGGCCGGCACGCCGGGTGCCGCCGCGCGGACGCCGGTCACCCTCGGGGCGCTGCGCAGCCTGTGGTCGATCAGCCGCCACCACCCCGGCCGGCTGCTGGACAACCTCCGCTCGGCCGAGCCGCGGGCCGCCGTCCAGGCCTTCCTCGACGTCTACTCCAACCCCGGCCTGTCCTGGGACCACCTCGCCACCCTCCGCGACCGCACGACGCTGCCCGTCCTGCTCAAGGGCGTCCTGCACCCCGACGACGCCCGCCGCGCACTGGACCTCGGCGTCGACGGGCTCGTCGTGTCCAACCACGGCGGCCGCCAGGTCGACCGAGCCGTCGCCTCGCTGGACGCCCTCGTCGCGATCCGGGCCGCCGTCGGGCCGCAGCCCACCCTGCTGCTGGACAGCGGCATCCGCACCGGGACCGACGTCCTCGTCGGCCTGGCCCTGGGCGCCGACGCCTGCCTCGTCGGCCGCCCGCACCTCTACGGCCTCGCGCTCGCCGGCGCTGACGGCGTTCGGCAGGTGCTGGAGAACCTGCTCGCCGAGCTGGAGCTGACGATGGCGCTCACCGGCGCCCCCGACCTGGCCGCCGTGACCCCCGAGCTGCTGGCCCCGTGAGCACCGCGACCGCCGCCTGCCCCAAGCACATGGTGCACGGGCCGTGCGGGGGCGTGGCCGCCGACGGGACCTGCGAGCTGGGCGACCGCCGCTGCTCCTTCGTCGACGTCCCCGTCGTCCTGCGGCACCCGCTCGCCGACGGCGCGGCCGGGACGGCCGAGCCCGCCCCGACCGACCTGCGCGGGCTGCTCCGCCGAGGCCGGGTCGTCGTCGCCGACTTCCCGGGCGTCGCCCTCGACGCCGGCTCGGTGACGGCCGTCGGGCGGGTCCTGGCCCCAAGCGTGCACGCCGTGCTCGCCGGGGACTCCCCGCGCAGCCGGGTGCAGTTCCCGCCCGCCTACCGGGCGGCGCTCCTGAGGGCCGCCGGGCTGCGCGCCTGGACCGGCCTCAACTGCCGCGACCGCAACCGCGTCGCGCTGGAGGGCGAGCTGGCCGCCCTGGCCCACCTGGGCGTCGACGCCGTGCACTGCGTGACCGGCGACCACCCCGCGCTCGGCTCGCGGGCCGACGCCGCCGCCGTCTTCGACCTCGACTCCACCCAGCTGGCCGAGCTCGCCGTCCGCGCCGGTCTGCTGACCTCGGTCGGGGAGTCGCCCACCGCTCCCCCGCACGACCAGCGGGCGGCCCGGCTCGTCGAGAAGCTGTCGACCGGGGCCGAGGTCTGCTTCGTCAACCACTGCGGCGGGCTCGCGCCGGTCCGGGCCTTCCTCGCGGAGGTGCGGGACCGCGGCGCCGACCCCTGGTTCCTGCCGTGCGTGCCGGTGGTCACCGACGTGGCCAGCGCCGAGCTGCTCGCGTCGTTCCCCGGGTTCGTCCTGCCGCCCGGCTTCCTCGAGCGGATCCTGCGGGCGGCCGACCCCGAGGAGGCGGGGGTCGCGGCCGCCGTCGAGCTGAGCGAGGAGCTGATGACCGTGCCCGGGGTCGCCGGGGTCAACCTCTCCGGCGGGAGCGCGCCGGGCGCCGAGCTGCCCTTCGCCGCCGCCCTGGCCGAGATCGGCCGCCGGCTGGGCGTCGACGCCCCGATCAGCGCGGACGGCTAGCCCGGCTGGTGGTCGACGGCCCAGCCGTCGCCGTCGCGGACGACGACGGTGCGGTGGCTCGCCGCGTCCGGGTCGCCCTCCCAGAAGACGTAGCGGTGCGGGACCACCTCGTAACCGACCCAGGTGGTCGGCGGGTCCAGCGGCCCGTCCGGGGTCTCGGCGACGGCCGCGGCCCAGGCCCGGCGCCGCTCGATGTCCGGCAGCCGGGCGTGGTCGACGTCGTTGACCCAGGCCAGGTGCCGCAGGTACGCCGACCGCCGGCCGAACGCCGCCCGGCTCTCGTCCGCGTCCTCCCGCACCGCCCGGCCCTGGACCACGAGCTGCTGCGCCCGGTCGGGGAAGGCGAGGACCAGGGCGACGCGGTCGTCGGCGGCCAGCTCGGCCGCCTTGGCCGAGCGGGCGTCGGTGTGGAAGCGGAAGCCCGCGTCGCTGACGGAGGAGAGCAGCACCGTCCGGGCCGCGGGGCAGCCGTCGAGGCCGTGGGTGGCCAGGGTCATCAGCGGGCGGGCCGGATCCTCGTCGGCGGGGAGCCAGGAGCGGGCCCAGGTGTGCGGCTCCGGGGACTCGCTGGGCTCGGGGAGGGCCCCGCGGCCTGAGCCTGTCGAAGGCCCTTCGACAGGCTCAGCGAACGCGGGGCCAGGCTCGGGGCGCGCCGGGGGCCCTTCGACAGGCTCAGGGAACGCCGTCATGGCCGGTGGCGGAAGGCGGCGATCTCGTGCAGCGCCGCGACGGAGCCGGCGACGGAGGCCTCGAAGATCGCCCGGCCCGCCTCGGCGGTGGCCTGCGTCGGGTCGCCGATCACGCCGGAGTCGTCGAAGTCGTCGCTCAGCCAGCCGAAGGAGACCGGCTTGCCGTTGATGCCCAGGTACTTCAGGCTCGCCAGGTGCTCCGGCACGTGCCGCTCGGCCCGGTCCATGTGCACCAGGTCGGGGCGGACGTGCAGCACCAGCGAGGTCTCGCCGTGCCCGGCGTGGATGCCCTGGCCCAGCTCGTCGGCCCCGTCCGTGCCGCCGGTCCCGGCCGTCTGGATGCCGGCCGGCATCGAGAAGGTGACCAGGCCGAAGCGGCGGCGCAGCTCGCGGTTGGCCACCTGCAGCAGCGCGGAGTTGCCGCCGTGGCCGTTCATGAAGACGAGCTTGCGGGCCGGGGTCGCCGCCACCGAGCGGCCGAGGTCGACCAGCGTCGACATCAGCGTCTCGTAGCTCAGCCACATCGTCCCCGGCGCCCAGTGGTGCTCGTCGGACTTGGTGTAGGTGAGCGTCGGCAGCAGCCAGAGGTCGAGGCCCTCGGCCACCCCCTGATCCACCGCCGCGCGGGCCAGCGACTCGGCCAGCAGCGCGTCGGTGACCAGCGGCAGGTGCGGCCCGTGGTGCTCGACCGCCCCGGTCGGGATGACCACCACCGAGTCGGCGGTCAGCGTCTCGGCGACCGCCGGCCCGGACAGCTCGGCCAGCAGCCGGGTCACGTGGCCGCCCCGACGCTGGTCCGGCCGCCCATCGTCTTGCCCGCCCCGGGCGCCAGCTCGGCGACCAGCTTGCCCGGGTTGAGCAGGCCCTGCGGGTCGGTCCGGGCGGCCAGCGCGCGGGTCCGCTCCACCTCGAAGTCGACGTGCCACTGGTGCGGGCTGTGCACCCCCACCCCGAGGGCCCGGAGCGCGTCGATGCCGGCGTAGACCTGCTCGGGGCTCTCGTAGACCCCGGCCAGCATGCCGATCGGCGAGCCGTCGTACTGCGCCTCGATGTGCAGCATCCCGCCCTCGAACACCGCGTGCACCTCGTCGATGCGGTCGACCAGCGCGTGCCCGCCGACCTCCAGGTGGAAGTAGCGGCCCGGGTCGGTCTTCTGCAGCCACTCGATCGGGTGGTTGTAGGACAGCGTGCTGATCTTGACGCAGGCCTGCGGACCGGGGCGGACGTCCTCCACCCGGCCGCCCGCGGCCTCGACCAGCGCCGTCGCCTGCTCCAGCGTCGTCACGTCGAGGATCGCCCGCAGGCTGGCCCGACCGCCCGGGATGGCCGGGTCGGGCGGCAGCGCGTCGGCGAGGAACGGCAGGTCGCCCGAGACCAGCCGCGGCGTCGGGGTCAGGTCGCCGATCGGCCGGAGCACCTCCAGCAGGTCCGCGAAGGTGTCGAAGCTGGCGTAGTAGCCGTGCCAGTCGCGCACGGGGTCCAGCCGGACGGTGGCCCGGGCGATGATCCCGGTGACGCCGTAGTTGTGGACGTAGGGCTGCGCCTCGTCCCCCTCGACGTGCACGAGGGTGGCGTCGGGCACCGCGTGGACGACGTCGAGCGCCGCGACGAAGCCCATGCTGTTGCTGCCGTGCTCCAGCGAGCCGGTGCCGCCCGAGCCGCCGGCGAGGAAGCCGCCGATGCTGGACTGCGCCGTCGAGGGGTACATCCACAGCTCCTGGCCGGTCTCCCGGGCCGCCTGCTCCAGGCTCACCATCGACGCGCCGGCCTCGGCGGTGATGACGCCGTCCCCCACCTCGACGACGGCGCGCGCCCGCGACAGGTCCAGCACCAGGCCGCCGGGCATCGGGATCGCCTGGCCGTAGTTGCCGGTGCCCTTGCCGCGCGGCGTGATCGCCACCCCGTGCCGGACGGCCGCCCCGACGACCACCGCGACCTGCTCGGCGTCGGAGGGGAAGGCGACGAGGTCGGCCATCCCCAGCGGCAGCTGCTCGACGATGATCGGCGACATCTTGGCGCCGTCCAGCGACGCCTTCTCCCGGACCCGGCGGTCCACCGACACCCCGCGCGGGCCGAGCAGCTCGAGCAGCTCGGCGTGCAGGCTCTCGACCGACATCAGGCCACCTCTCCCGGCTCGGACGGGCGGGTCACGGGGCCAGCCCGATCTCCGGGTCGAGGAACTCGTTGGTCACGAGGTCGTCGACGGTCAGCCCGGCCTTCGCCGGCGTCCCCAGCTTCTCCGAGATCGGCACCATGACGTCGAGGATGCCCTGCACCCGCTCGGTGTCGAAGTCGCCGATCATCGCGTTGCCGGCGTTGCCCACCAGGCCGAGCTTCTTCTGCTGCTCCTCGGAGAACGTCGCGACGCCCTCGGAGTAGACCCAGCCGGTGTCGTACTGCTCGACGAGGTCGAGGATCAGCTGGTTGGTCGGCGCGGAGTCGGTGTAGTAGTCGACCTCGGCCTGCTGCATGACCGGCACCAGCTTCTCCAGGCAGGGGCTCAGCTCCTCCAGCCGGTCGGTGCGCACCGACATCGCGCCGGCGTAGATCTTCCAGCCGGCGTCGTGGATCAGCTGGAAGGCGACCGGCTTGGCCCAGTCGCGGACCTCGTTCTCGTAGATGTACGGCTCGGCGCTGGCGAAGCCCTGCTGCGCGTCCTTGCCCTGCGCGGCGACGAAGTTGGCCGGGGTGCCGTCGTAGCCCTCGTCGATCTGCTTGCGGTCCAGCTGGCCGCTGTCGACCAGGTACTCGACATAGGAGTTGCCGCCGAACACGCGGACGACGGCGCCGGTGGCCTTGAGGTCGGCGATCGTCTTGACGTCGGGGTAGGTGGCGGGGTCCCACATGATGATCTGCGGGTTGATGTCGAGCGGGGCCATGACGGCCTTGACGGGCAGGTCCTGCGAGGTCTGGATCTGGCCGTCGGTGCTGGCGTAGCCCAGGGTGATGTCGTCGTCCTTGTACATCTGCGCGGCGACGGCCTCGAAGCCGATGGCCGGACCGCCGGCCCGGATCTCCACGTCGACGCCGGTCGCCTTGCCCTGGCTCATCAGCGGGCCGGAGACGGTCTTGAGCTTGGTGTCGACGGTGTAGTCGCTGCCCAGCAGGGCGTACTGCGCGCCGTGCTCGGACTCGGGGTTCCAGTCGGTCTGGATGACGACGGTGGCGGGGCAGTCGGCCGAGAGGTCGACGGCGCCGGCCTCCGCGGCGACCGGGGCCGCCTCCTGCTCCTGGGTGGAGCCGGAGCAGGCGCCGAGCCCGACCAGCAGGGCGAGCGAGGCGACCGCCGCGAGGCGGTGGGACCGGGGAGCGGGCATGGTTCTCCTTGGGAGGCGGGTCGGGTCGGCACGGTGCGGATCAGCAGGGGGGAGCGGTCCCCGCGACGGGCTCGGGGCGCGGGGCGGGGCTGGCCCTTCGACGAGCTCAGGGCGCGGGGTGGGACGCGGGGGTCAGGACGACGGCTCGTACCAGCGGCCGACGGCGGCCTTCTGGATCCAGCCGAAGACGAGGAAGATCACGACGCCGAGCAGCGAGGCGGTGAGCACCGAGGCCCACAGCTCGGCGGTCTGCAGCCGCGAGGCGTAGTTGTTGATCAAGATCCCGAGGCCGGCCGACCCACGACGGAAGAAGAAGTCGCCGACGATGGCGCCGATCACCGCCAGCCCGGCCGAGATCCGCATGCCGGCGAAGATCGCCGGCATCGCGCCCGGGAACTGGAGCTTGGTCAGCACCGTCCACCGGCTCGCGCCCTGCAGCTGGAAGAGCTCGCGCTGGCTCTTGTCCGCCGCTTGCAGGCCGAAGAGGGTGTTGGAGACCATGGGGAACAGCGAGATCAGCACGCAGACCAGCACCCGGCTGGACAGGCTGTAGCCGAGGCTCGAGCCGATCAGCGGGACCAGGGCCAGGATCGGGATGCACTGCAGGATCACCGCGTAGGGGAACAGCGAGCGCTCCACCCACCGGGCCTGCGACATGATCACCGCCCAGCCGATGCCGATGACGATGGAGATCGCCAGCCCCGTCAGGGCCACCCCGGTGGAGAGCGCGAGCGCGTCCAGCAGGTCGCCGGTGATCGGGCGGTCGCGGGGGTCGGTCGGGGCGAAGGAGTCGACGACGATCCGCGTCGGGTCGGGCAGGATCGTCGTCCGGCCGATCGACTCCAGGTAGGCGGCGAGCGCGTACCAGACGACGAGGATGACGGCGAAGGCCGCGAGCGGCGGGCCGTAGACCGCGAGCCGGCCGGCCCCGGCCCGGCCGCGCGGGGCGGGGACCTTGGGCTGGGCCTCGGCGGCGGCCTGCTTGACCGCGGTGGCGGTCACGAGTGGGCCCCGCGCAGCGCGTGCGAGACCTGGCCGCTGAGGGCGGCGAACTCGGGGGTGAAGCGGAAGTCGGGGTCGCGCGGGTAGGCCTGGTCGACCTCGAAGGTGTCGACGATCCGGCCCGGTCGCCCGCTCATCACCACCACCCGGGTGGAGAGGTAGACCGCCTCGGCCACCGAGTGGGTGATGAACAGCCCGGCGAACCGCCGCTCGCCGAAGATCCGCAGCAGCTCGTCGCCCAGCCGCTCCCGGGTGATCTCGTCCAGCGCGCCGAACGGCTCGTCGAAGAGGAACAGCTCGGGGTCCAGGGTGAGGGAGCGGGCCAGCGAGGTCCGCATCCGCATGCCGCCCGACAGCTGCTTCGGCAGCGACTTCTCGAAGCCGGCGAGGCCGACCAGCTCGATGGCCTGCCGCGCCTGCTCGGCCCGGGCCTTCTTCGGCTGCTTGTTCAGCTCGGCCAGCAGCTCGACGTTGGCCTGCACGGTGCGCCAGGGCAGCAGGGTCGCGTCCTGGAAGACGTAGCCGATCCGCTTGGTGCCCAGCGCGACCGTGCCCTCGCTCGCCGTCTCCAGGCCCGACGCGATCCGCAGCAGGGTGCTCTTGCCGCAGCCGCTGGGCCCGACGACGGTGACGAACTCCCCGCGCCGCACGGTGAGGTCGACGCCGGACAGCGCCACCGTCCCGTTGGGGAACTGCATGGCCACGCCGGAGAAGTCCACGAGCGACTCCGACGGGGTGGTCGGGCCGGGATCCGGCTCCGCCCGCGGCGGGGCAGCAGGGGTGGTGGGTGCGGTCACCGGGAGGCCTCCAACGACAGGGCGGGTGGGACGGGCGCGAGGGGTGCGACAGCGCGGGGTTCGACAGCCGGGGCGGGCGCGGACCAGGGCAGCGCGACCTCGGTGGTGGTGGTGGTGCGGGCCACGACGCGACCGCCGCGCAGCACCACCCGGTCGGCGGGGGCGTCGGCGACGACGGCGGCCAGGTCGGCCCCGCGGACGGCGAGCAGGTCGGCCACCCCGCCGACGACCGGGCCGGCGACGGGCAGCCGCAGGACCTCCCGCGCCCCCGAGCTCACCGCGGCATAGGCCTCGGCGACGGTCAGGTGGCCGGCGACGACGAGCAGCGCCGCCGTCTCCAGCGCGTCCCCGCGACCCAGCGGGTTGAACGGGTCACGGACGTTGTCGGCACCCGCGGCGAAGCGGACTCCGGCGTCCAGCAGCTCCCGGGCCGGCGCGAGCCCGCGGGGCGTCGACGTCGGGTGCTGCCAGCCCTGCAGGTACAGGTTGGTGATCGGGTTGGCGATGACCCCGACGTCGCTGGCCCGCACCTCGGCGATCACCCGGTCACGCTCGGCGGGCGGGAGGGTGCCGAGCCGGCAGCAGTGCCCGGCGGAGACGTTGGTGGTCCACCCGCGGACGGCGCGGGCGAAGGCGTCCAGGGTGACCGGGCCGTCGAGCGACTCGTCGACGTGCAGGTCGACGCCGACGCCCCGCCGCTCGGCGATGGCGAGCAGCCGGGCCATGTCGTCGTGCGGGTCCTCGGCCAGGTGGCAGGCGCCCCCGACGAGGTCGACCCCCAGGTCGAGGGCCTCCTCGACGGCGCGGTCGGTCGTCTCGGGGCCGGCCAGGGCCACCAGCTCGAGGTCCAGCAGCGGGGCCAGCTCGTCGCGGACCCGGACCAGCGCCCGGGTGCCGAGGGTGGGGTCGTCGCCGGTGCGGATGTCGACGTGGGAGCGGATCGCCGTGGTCCCGGCGGCCAGCATGGCCAGGGCCTGGGTCCGCGCGCGCTCGGCGACGTCGTCCTCGGTCATGGTGGCGGCGTAGGCGCGCCAGGCCGCGATGGCGGTGCCCAGGTCGCCCATCGGCGGCCGGATGGCGTCCCAGGAGCGGGCCTTGTCGAGGTGGGCGTGCGGGTCGGCGGCGGCCGGCAGCAGCAGGTACCCGTCGAGGTCGAGCTCGGCCGCAGCGGGCCCCGCCGTGCCGGCGGGGACGACCGCGGTGACGCGGCCACCGGCCAGCTCGACGTCGACCCGGGAGCCGTCGGCCAGCGTCGCGCTCCTCAGCAGCGACAGCTCCGCAGGACCCGGCACCGTGCTCCCCCTCCGCTGCTCGACGTCGGCCACGTCGATGCCCAGGACGGTAGGGATCCCGTGTTCCGGTCGTGTGACAGCCGCATCACCGGGGGGTGAAAGCCGCGCGGCGGACCGCCCCCTGCGGTGCGCGGTCGGGCGTCGCCGGCGGCCGACGACCTAGAGTCGAGGCCCCAGCAGGACCGAGAGCCAGGAGGCCCCGTGAGCGGCATGTTCAGCGACGTCGAGCGGGACTGCGTCGTCGCCGCCCACCGCCCGGTGGCGCAGGACGTCGTCCTGCTGGAGCTGGTCGCCCGCAACGGCCGCGACCTGCCCCCGTGGGAGCCGGGCTCGCACGTCGACCTGCTGCTGCCGGGCTCCACCACCGGCGTGCTGGAGCGCCAGTACTCGCTGTGCGGCGACCCCGCCGACCGCTCGCGGTACCGGGTCGCGGTGCTGCGCGAGGTCGACGGCCGGGGCGGCTCGGCGGCCGTGCACACCGACCTCGGCGAGGGCGCCACCCTGCGGGTCCGGGGCCCCCGCAACCACTTCCACTTCGAGCCGCCGCCCGGCGCCCCCGTCGTCCTGGTGGCCGGCGGCATCGGGATCACCCCGCTGCTCTCGATGGCGGCCGCCGCGGACGCCGAGGGCCGCGACCTGACGCTGGTCTACGCCGGCCGGTCGCGGTCGCGGATGGCCTTCGTCGACGAGCTCCTCGCGCGCTACGGCGACCGGGTGCGGGTGCACGTCAGCGACGAGGCGACCCGGCTCGACGTCGCCGCGACCCTCGCCGCCCTGCCCGCCGACGCCCACGTCTACGCCTGCGGGCCGGTGGGGCTGATCGGCGCCGTCGAGGAGGCCTGGGCGGGACGGCCGTCGGGTCAGCTGCACGTCGAGCACTTCGAGGCCAAGGAGTTCGGCCCGCCGGTGTGGCCGGAGCCCTTCGAGCTGGAGCTCGCGCTCACCGGCGTCACCGTCGAGGTGCCGCCGGAGAAGTCGGTGCTGGACGTCGTCGAGGAACAGGGCGTCCTCGTCGTCTCCTCCTGCCGCAAGGGCACCTGCGGCACCTGCGAGACGCCGGTGCTGGAGGGCGAGGTCGAGCACCGCGACTCCGTGCTCACCCCCGACGAGCAGGCCGGCGCCGACACGATGATGGTCTGCGTCTCCCGCGCCGCCGGTCCGCGGCTGGTCCTGGACCTCTGAACCCGTCGGCCTCCGCTGCCTGAGCTCGTCGAAGGCCCTTCGACAGGCTCAGGGCGCGGAGGAGGCCCAGGCTCAGGGCACGGAGGAGACCGAGCTCAGGGCGCGCAGGTCGAGCGCGGGGGCGCTGATCTCAGCGGCCGACGCGGGCCCGGAGGTCGGCGACGACCGCGCGCTCGTCGGCGCTGACCAGCCGGCCGTCGCGGACCACCACGCGCCCGCCGACGACGACGTGCCGGGGGCGGCGGCCGGGCGCGGCCCAGAGCAGGCCGTCGACCGGGTCGGCCACGCCGGCGTCGGCCACGCCCGAGACGTCCCAGACGCAGAGGTCGGCGGCGGCGCCGGGCCGCAGGTGCCCCAGCTCGGGGCGGCCCAGGCCGGTCGCGGAGCCGGTGGTGGCCATCTCCAGCACGTCGCGCGCGGCCAGCGACCCGCCGGCCAGCGGGGCGACCTGCATCGCCAGCCGGGCGTCGGCCAGCAGGTGGCCGGCGTCGTTGCTGCCGCCGCCGCTGGTGCCCAGCCCGACGGGCACGCCGGCGTCGCGGAGGGCGGCGACGGGGGCGACGCCCCAGCCCATCGGCAGGTCGCAGCCCGGGGCGTGGGTCGCCGTCGCACCGGCGTCGGCGATCCGCTCGACCTCGGCCGGGGTGACGTCGCAGAGGTGGGCCAGGGTGACGTCGGGGGCCAGCCAGCCCCAGTCGGAGAGCAGCTCCAGCGGCCGGCGGCCGTAGCGCTCGGCGGCCACGGCGACGTCGACCTGCTCGTTGCTCTGGGTCCGGCGGCGCAACCCGAAGCGGGCGGCCACCTCCCCCAGCAGCCGGAACGTGGCCTCGCCGTCGCTGTGCACCCCGGCCGGGCCGACGGCCAGCTGGAGCATCCCGTCCGCGCTCACCCCGTCGGGCCGGTCCGGCACCAGGGCCTCGGCGATGGCGGTGGCCGAGGCGGCCGCGGTCTCGGCGTCGTCGTGGGCGGTGCCGCGGACGAAGACCAGCCGGGCCCCCAGGTCCCGCGCCGCGCCGGCCGTGGCCCGGGCCATCGCGACGGTGTCGGCGCCGACGGGCCAGGTGAGGTGGTGGTCGGCGACGGTGGTGACCCCGCAGAGCAGCGCCTCGGCCAGCCCGGCGCGGGCGGCGACGGCGCAGAGCTCGGCGTCCACGCCCGCCGCCGCGTAGGCCGCGGCCATCGTCGGCAGCCAGCTGGCCATCGGCACGCCGCGGGTGCCGGGCAGCGTCCGGAACGCCGTCTGGAGCAGGTGGTGGTGGGCGTTGACCAGGCCCGCGGTGACGACGCAGCCGCGCGCGTCGAGGACCTCGGCGCCCGGCGCCGGCTCCAGCGTCACCCGGCCGTCGACCACGTGCACGGGCTCCGTCGTCCGGGTGGCGCCGTCGACGACGACCACCTCGGCCCCGACCACCGCGAGCGCCCCGGCGCCGGTGGAGTGCGCATCCGTCATGGCGGCAGTCTGGCGGGGACGGCGCCGACGACGGCCGCCGGGGCGGTCAGCGCGGCGGCAGCGAGCGGGCGAACGCCAGGCCGTGGTCGAGCCAGAGGTCGAGGTCGGCCTCCCCGACCGAGCCGTCGACGTCGACGTGCACCCAGCCGGTCATCGGCCGGCCGTGCATGACGAAGGGCCCGACGCGCGGGTCGCGCTGCAGGGCGTCCTGGTCGCCCGCGTCGCAGCGCACGAGGAGCCCGCCGCGCCCGCTCGCGCTGACGGCCAGGTGGCCGTCCACCAGGAAGGCGAGCCCGCCGAACATCCGCTTCTCGCGCACGCCCGGCTCGGCGGCCAGGCGTTCCCGCAGCCGTTCGGCCAGGTCGAGGTCGTAGCCCATGGCGGCAGTATCGCGGCTCGCGGCACCCGCGTCAGCAGCCCCGGGCCGCCGGGATGCGAACGGGCTCAGGCGGCGGCCGCCGGGTCGTGGCAGGTGTCGGCGCCGCTCCCGTGCCGGGGGTGGCGGTGCCGGCGCCCGCCGTAGATGACCGCCCCGCAGGTGCACAGCGACCACCCGCACCGGTCGTCGGGGCAGTGCGGGGCCAGGGTGTCGAGGTTGGTGCAGTGCGGGCAGGCGCGGTGGCCGGGAGCGCGGACGACCGGTCCGGCCGCACGGGCGCGCGGGCCGCCGAGCTCGGCCCGCAGGAGGAACAGCCGGGCCCACAGGGGGTGGGCGCTCATGACGCCTCCGGGCGGGCGGGACGTCGGGGGGACGGTGGGAGCGAGGTCTGGAGCACGGGCGGCACTTCCGGGGAGCGCGGGCGAGGTCGGGCACGCCGCCGTCGCCGTGCCCTGCTGCCCCCGGTCTACCCACCGGGACCTTGGTGCACACGCACCGACGGGCACCGGGTGCACCGCCCGCCCGTCGGGGCGGCCATCCTGGACGTCCGCCGACGGGGAGGAACCCGATGACCACCGACGCCAGCAGCTGGCGCGCCACCCACGCGGAGCCGTGGGCGCGGACCGTCCTGCAGGTGCTGCGCACGCCCTACCCCTACGCGTCCCAGCACGTCGTCGAGGGTCCGGACAGCACCGACGCCGACCCCCTCCGACGGCACCCGGCCTTCTGGGGCAGCTTCGACTGGCACTCGTCGGTCCACATGCACTGGTCGGCGGTCCGGCTGCTGACGCTGGCGCCCGAGCACCTCACCGCCGGCACCCGCGAGGCGCTCGTCGCCCTGCTCGACGAGCGCCTGACCGCGGACGCGGTCGGGGCCGAGGCCGCGCACCTGCGCGCCCGCCCGACCTTCGAGCGGCCGTACGGCTGGGCGTGGGCCGCGACCCTGGCCGCGGCGGCCGCGGACGCCCCGCTGCCCCGGGCCGCGACGTGGGCCCGCGCGCTCGAGCCGCTGGCCGACGCCGTGGCCGACGCCCTGCTGGCGTGGCTCCCCCGGCTCGCCCACCCGGTCCGGCACGGCGTGCACAGCAACACCGCCTTCGCGCTGGCCCTGCTGCACGAGGCGTACGGCCGGCTCGGACGCGGCGACGTGGTGGAGGCCGTCGAGGCGTCGGCCCGGCGGTGGTTCGCCGACGACCGCGACTACCCCGCCCGCTGGGAGCCGAGCGGCAGCGACTTCCTCTCCCCCGCCCTCTGCGAGGCCGACCTCCTGCGGCGGGTGCTGCCGGCCGACGCGTTCGAGCCCTGGCTCGCCGCCTTCCTGCCCGGCCTCGGCCGGGCCGGGGACCCGCTGCTCGGCGTGCCCGAGGTCCTCGACCGCACCGACGGCCAGGCCGTGCACCTCGTCGGCCTGGCGCTGTCCCGGGCCTGGCAGCTGCGGCTGCTCACCCCGCACCTGCCGCCGGGACGTCGTCGTCGGGTGGCCGAGGCGACGGAGCGGCAGACCGCGGCCGCGGCCGGGGAGACCGTCGACGGCGACTTCATGGCCACCCACTGGCTGGTCTCGTTCGCCCTGCTGGCCGCGACCGCCGAGGAGGCCTGAGCCGCCGGCACCGGTGTGGCCAGGGTCACCCGGCGGCCGGGGAGAGGGCCCGGAATAGCCGCGGGGGTGAGCTGGTTGTGATCACCGTGCCGCCCGGTGCGTGACCCCCGGGCCTCACCCCTTCGCCGCTTCGAGCGGCCACTCGCCGAGAGGCGTCCGCCGGGCGGCACGCCAGCTTCCACCAGCGACTCCCCGTCGCACCCCAGCCCCCCTGGACGTCGGGCACGGGCCCGGAACAATCGGACCCGGTCGCTGGTTGGAGAGAGCAGTGCCGTCCGGTGCAAGACCCCCGGGCCTCACCCCTTCGCCGCTTCGAGCGGCCACTCGCCGAGAGGCGTCTGCCGGGCGGCACTCCCACACTTACCTCGCCCGCGTGCCGGACCGCGAGAGCCGAGCTCGAGCCGGATCCCTGGGAAGTCAGCGCTCGACGAGCTCACGGGGCCTCCGGAGGACTGCGACGCGCATCGAGCGCTGACGTCCCGGGGACGTTCCGGCGAGCGAGCCGCTACAGCGCCACCGCCCGGACCGCCAGCACGTCGGGCAGGTGGGCGGCGACCTGGCTCCAGGAGTCGCCGTCGTCGAGGCTGGCGAAGACCGAGCCATCCCGGGCCCCGAGGTACAGGCCCGCCTGCTCGGCGTGGTCGGTGGTCATCGCGTCCCGCATGACGGCGGACCAGAAGTCGTCCGGCAGCCCCGTCCGCGACGGGGCCCAGCTCTGCCCCGCGTCGTCGGAGCGCCACACCCGGGCCCGGCCCTCGGGCGGGATCCGGGCGCCGTCGGCGACCAGCGGGAAGACGTAGACCGTCTCGGGCCGGTGCGGGTGGACGACGACCGGGAAGCCGAAGTCCGCGGGCAGCCCCTCGGCGATCGACACCCAGCGGTCCCCGCCGTCGTCGGAGCGGTAGACGCCGTGGTGGTTCTGCGCGAACAGCCGCTGCGGGGCCGACGGGTGCGCGGCCACCTTGTGCACGCACTGGCCGAACTCCGGCCACGGGTCGGGGAAGAAGTAGGCCTTGATGCCCTGGTTGGCCGGCGCCCAGGTGGCGCCGCCGTCGGCGGTCCGGTACACCCCGCCGGTCGACATCGCCACCGTCACCTGCTGCGGGTCGTCGGGGTGCGGCACGACGGTGTGGATCGCCTGGCCGCCGAAGCCGGCGCCCCACTCCTCGCGGTGCGGGTGGTCCCACAGCGAGCGGACCAGGGTGAAGGACTCGCCGCGGTCCTCGGAGCGGAAGAGCGCCGAGGGCTGGGTGCCGGCCCACACCACGTCGGGCTCGACGGCCGACGGCTGGATCTGCCAGACCCGCTCGACGCTGCTGCCCAGGTCGGCCGGGAACCGGACGGCCGCGCCGTGGGTCTCGGTCCAGCTCTCGCCCAGGTCGTCGGAGTAGTAGACGCCGGGTCCCCAGTGCTCGCTGGTCCCGCCGGCGAACAGCCGGGGCACGTCCCCGCGGTCGTCGACGCCGAGGCCGTAGATGCCCTGCATCAAGAACTCCGGCGGCGACCAGGTCCAGCGGTCCCGGTCCTCCGACCGGCCCACCCACAGCCCCTTGCGCGTCCCCACCAGCAGCACCGCTCCGCCCATGACCGCTCCTCGCTCGTGCACCCCCGCGCCCGGGCCCGGTCGCCGGCGGGCGGTCCAGGGTGTCGAGCGTCAGACCCCGGCGGGACGCCGAACTCATCGGGACGTCCCCGCCACCGCGTGCGCGGGACCGGCGCTCCCCCCGCCACCCCGGTCGGGCGGACGTCGGGAAGACGGCAGACTGTCCGGGTGCAGCGACGAGGCCGGGGAGCGGACGGGTGAGCGCGACCCCCGTCGTCGTCGGCGACCGCTACGAGCTCGGCGAGCCGCTGGGCCGGGGTGGCATGGCCACCGTGCACCGGGCCCGGGACCGCCGGCTGGACCGGCAGGTCGCCGTCAAGCAGCTCAGCCTCCACCTGGCCGCGGACACCACCGCGCAGGCCCGCTTCCGCCGGGAGGCGCAAGCCTCCGCCAGCCTCAACCACCCCGCCATCGCCTCGGTCTTCGACACCGGCGAGGGCACCGACCCCGCGACCGGCGTCGCGCTGCCCTACATCGTCATGGAGCTGGTCGAGGGCTCGACCCTGCGCGACGTGCTGGCCGCCGGCCCACTGGCCCCCGACCGGGCGCTGACGGTGGTCCGCAGCGTCCTGGACGCGCTGGCGCACAGCCACGCGGCGGGCCTGGTGCACCGCGACATCAAACCGGCCAACGTGATGATCACGACCGGTGGCGCCGTCAAGGTCATGGATTTCGGGATCGCCCGGGCGGTCGACGAGAGCGCCACGAGCCTCACCGGCACCGCCTCGGTGATCGGGACCGCGCAGTACCTCTCGCCCGAGCAGGCGCTGGGCCGCCCCGTCGACCTGCGCAGCGACCTGTACTCCGTCGGCTGCCTGCTGTTCGAGCTGGTGACCGGACGGCCGCCCTTCGTCGCCGAGACCTCGCTGGCCATCGCCTACCAGCACGTCCGCGAGGACCCGGTGCCGCCGAGCAGCCTGGAGCCGTCGCTGGACCCGGCCCTGGACGCCGTCGTCCTCCGGGCGCTGGCCAAGGACCCCGACGAGCGCTACCCGTCCGCCGCCGCGATGCGCGAGGACGTCGACCGCCTGCTGGCCGGGGCCCCGGTCGCGCCCCCGCCCGCGCCGTCGGAGCCGCCCGGCACCGTGACCGCCGCCCTGCCCCCGCGGCTGGCCGGCGCCGCCGTCGCCGCCACGCCGCCGGGACCCCCGACGGCGCCGACCGCGCTCGTGGGTGCCGCCGCACCGCCCGCGGGCGAGGACCCGGCACCGGAGGAGCGCCGGCGGTCCTCCGGGCGCCGCGCCGTGCTGGTCGTCCTGGCGGTGTTCCTCGTGCTGGGGCTCGGCGCCTTCGGCCTGTCCCGGGTCTTCGGCCCGACGGCCAGCCAGGCGGTGACCGTCCCCGACGTCGGCGGCCAGTCGCGCGCGGCCGCCGAGGCCGCCCTCCGCGACGCCGACCTCGTCCCGCGCGTCGTCCCCCGGGCCGGCGCCGAGGACGACGCGGTCGGGACGGTCCTCGACCAGGAGCCGGGAGCCGACGCCCGGGTGCCGGCCGGCAGCACCGTCACCCTCACCGTCGGTGCCGGCGAGGCGACCGCCACCATCCCCGACGGCCTGGTCGGCCGCCCGGTCGCCGAGGCCGAGCGGGCGCTGGAGAGGCTCGGCTTCACCGACGTCAGCACCGACGCCGTGGACGGGGACGGCGACGCCGAGCCCGGCGACGTCGTCTCGGTCAAGCCCGCGGAAGGGAAGCGTGTGGCGCTGGACGCGGCGGTCCGGATCCGCTTCGTCCGCGACGCCGCCGCGGCCGACGGCCAGGACGAGAGCGGCGACGACGGGCCCACGGCGGCGGCCCCCAGCGCGTCGAGCGCCCCGAGCGCCACGGCCGACGAGGACGCCGAGCCGTCGGACGAGCCCACCGACGACGCGACCAGCGAGGCCCCGGACGACGACCCGACCACCGACGCCCCGACCGAGGAGCCGAGCAGCAGCGCGACCGACGAGCCGGGCCCGAGCGCCTCGGCGTCGGAGGGCACCGGCGGAGGGTCGAGCGAGAAGCCGGGCAAGCCGGAGAAGCCGGAGCCGACGAAGTCCGGCGGGAACGGCGGCGGCAACGGCAAGGGCGGCGGCAACGGGAACGGGAACGGCAGCCAGGACGAGGGCTCCGACCAGGGCTAGCGCCCCTCGCTCAGGCGGACAGGCCCCCCGCGGCCAGGTCGCGGCGCAGGCCCTCGAGCAGGACGGTGCGTCCCGACGCGCGCCGCTGCTGCTCCGCCCGCGCGTCGGCCAGCCGCTGGCGGGCCTCGGCCACCACGCGGTCGACCGTCGCCAGGTCCCCGGCCTGCTCCGTGGCCGCGGCCCGGCGGGAGCGAGCGGCCCCGAGGGCGAGCAGCCCCAGGACGACCCCCACCGCGAGGACCAGCAGGACGAGGCCGAGGGGCCAGCCCAGCAGGGCGCCGACCAGAGCCAGCAGGCCGGCGGCGCCCGCCAGCACCCCCGGGACGACGGGGCTCCAGGTCCCGTCGTGCGGTCGGGCGCTGATGTTGTGCCGCACCTGTGCGAGCCGCGCCGGGTCGGGGCCGTCCGGGCCGACCACCAGCGGGCCGCCCGGGGTGCGCTGCTCGACCGGCTCGACGGCCGGGAGCGGCGACGCGGCCGCCGCCTCGACCGCCTGCCGCAGCCCGGGGTGCAGCCAGCCCAGCAGCCGGGCCCGCAGCGCGGGGTCGCGGGTGCCGGCGAACGCCTCGCGGACCAGGTCCCGGACCCCCGTCCGGACCGGCTCGGCCGGTGCGGTCGGCGGCAGCCCGCCCGGGTCCTCGATCCGCTGCCGCAGCAGGCGTGCGCGCACCAGCAGGTCGCGCTCCGGCTCCGAGCCCTCGGCGATCATCGCGCCCGCCGTCGCGCGCAGCACCGCCCGCGGGTCCTCGTCGGCGGCCGGCGGCGCCACCGGCTCCTCGGCCGCGCGGCGGCGGGAGACCTCCCGCCGGCGGGGGGCGGGGGCCACGAGCGGCAGCAGCACCTGGCCGTCCAGCAGGGCGCGGACCCAAGCCAGCTCGGCGTCGGCGTCCGCGGCGCCGCTCTGCTCGGCCACCCAGTCGCGCCACTCCGCCGCGTCGCCGCCCGCGAGCGTGGGGGCCCAGCGCTCGCCGACAGCGGCGAGCAGGTCGGGGCCACCACCCGGGTCGTTGTGCACCCCGGCCAGCAGCGCGTGCCAGAGCGCGACCTGCTCGGGGCCGAGGGAGCCGTCGGTGACCAGCAGGTCGGGCACCCGGTCGGCCACCAGGGCGCCGCGGCCGAGGGCTCCCAGCAGGACGACGACGAAGAGGTCGGCCTGCCGATCCAGGGCCGCGGCGCGCTCCTCCGCGGCGCGGTCGGGCGCGCCGGCGACCAGCGCCGTCACCGCGTTCATCGCGTGCGGCAGCCAGTAGTCGTCCTCGGGCCCCGGCTCGACGCGCTCGGCCGGGCGGCCGGCCACCAGCGCCTCGACGGCGGCGAGCACGTCGCGGCGGACGGCCGCCGTGCCGGCGTGCGCGGCCAGCTGCTCGCGGACGTCACCGAGCTCCACGTAGGCGTCGAAGGCCTGGGAGAGGGCGTTCAGCCGCGTCTCCAGGGAGCCCTGCAGCTGCGCGAGCTGACTGCTGAGCCGCGAGCTCCGCGCGTTCGCCGAGGCCGAGGAGGCCGCCAGGTCGTCGACCTGCGAGCGCAGCAGGTTGGTGCGTCCCGCCTCGCTGGTGAAGAACCAGTCCCAGTCCGTCATGGCGCTCATCCTGCCCGGACGCCGGGTCGGAGGCGGTGACCACGGGGCAGGATGGGGCCGTGGCGGTGGAGCGCGAGCGGGACGAGCAGGGTCGGGCGCGCAACGCGCGCCCGCGCGACGGGCTGGGCCGGCCGCTGCCGCGCGGCGCCACCGGGGTGCCCCGGGTGCCCGACGACCTGCTGCTGCCGCCCGGGCCCACGCTCGTCGAGGCCCAGCGGCTGCTCGACGCCGGGATGCCGTTCCACGCCCACGAGGTGCTGGAGGCCCGCTGGAAGGCAGCGCCGGACGCCGAACGCGAGCTCTGGCAGGGCCTCGCCCAGCTCGCCGTCGGCTGGACCCACCTGCTGCGCGGCAACCCGGCCGGGGCGACGACGCTGCTGCAGCGCGCCCGTCGGCGGATCGCGCCCTACACGTCGGGCCCGCCGCACCAGGTCGACGTCGTCGGGCTGGCCGCCTGGTGCGACACGGCCCTCGACGCCTTGGCCACCGGCGGTGCCGCGACCGCGGCGGCGCCCCGGCTGCAGCAGGACCCGTCCGCCGGCTGAGCGGCGACGCGCCGCGGGGACGGGTCAGCAGGTCCAGGCGTGCACCCGGACGGCGGTCCCCCGGACGGTCGAGCGCAGCTGGACGAGGTCGCAGAGCTGGTTGGCGACCCAGAGCGCGTCGTGGTCCTCCCCGCAGGGCGCCCGCCGGCCCAGCAGCGGGTCGTCCACGCCGACGTCGTCGGCGACCTCGCAGACGACGGCGCCCGGCTGAGCCCAGATCGTCACGGTGCCGCCCCCGGCCCCGCGGTGGAGGCTGCCGGCCGCCAGCCGCTCGACGACGTGCGCGAGCTCGGCCGCCCGGGCGGCGCTGAGCCCCGCGACGTAGAACTCGAGCCGGGTGTAGGTCAGCAGCCGGCCGACGTCGGCGGTGGTGAAGTGCGCCCGCCTCACCTGGACGGGCGGCGCGGCGAGGTCACCGGCGAAGAGCGAGTCCACGTGGTCGCGGCCCCGGTACCCGGCGCTGCCGCTCCACCCGCCGGCGTCGACCAGCACCGGGTGGCTGCGGAAGGCCTCCTCGAGGACGTCGGCGCCGAGCCCGCCGGTGTCGTAGGGGCAGATCAGCCAGAACGGGACCTCGGGGTCGACGGCGACGTTGAGCAGCGCCTCGTGCAGCTGGCACTCCAGCAGCTCCTCCGCCCGGCGGCCGGGCCAGATCGGCTCGCCGATGCCGCGCACCGGCCGGCCGCCCGCGGCCTCCTCGTCGAGGAACCGCTGCCAGGCGGGGATGATCCGGGCCGGGTTGGCGCCCAGCTGGTGCATGTCGACGAAGGTGACCTCGGCGGCGCGCTCCCCCAGGCCCTCCTGCAGCCAGCGGGTGTGCTCCGGGCCGACGGCGACCATCACCGGCTCGTCGGCGTCCAGCCCCTCCCGCAGGAAGGGCACGAGGCCGGCCGTGAAGTCGTCGGCGTCGGCCCAGAGGAACGCCTCGTGGCGGTAGCTCTGGTGCTCCCGCGCGGGCGAGGACCACGACATGCTGGACTCCCCCGGTCACCGATGCTCTGGAGCGCCGACCGTAGCCCGGCCCGCCGGTGGGCGTCAGGTACCAGAACACCCACCCTTCTCGAGCCCACAGCAGGCCCATCCGCGCATCGCGGCCAGGCACCCGGACCGCGCGCCGCCGGAGTGAGGAGGAGCCCGTGGACACGCTCTTCGTCCACGGGTGACGACGAAGCCGGCGGGTCAGAGCGCGGTCCGCGCCCGAGCGGAGCGAGGGCAGACGACACCGCGCTAGCCCGCCGGGGTGTGCAGGGGGCAGCCCGGGCCGGCGGCGGACGCGTCGTCGGCGTCCTCGGCGGTGGCCCGCTCCTGCTCGCGCGCCCGCCGGTACTGCTCCACCACCTGGCTGGCGAGCCGGCCCAGCGGGGCGACCTCGATACCCTGCTGCTGGGCCCAGGCCCGCACCTCACGGCCGTCCACCGGCTCCTCCGGCGGCGGCTGGGCCGGCCGTCCGTGGCTGGTGTAGCGGCTCAGCAGGCGGCGCATCTCCTCGACGTTCTCGGCCCGCAGGTCGATCTCGTAGGCACGGCCCTCGAAGCAGAAGTGGACGGTCCCGCCGCCCTCGTCGACCTCCTGGCCGTCGAGGTCGTCGTAGCTGCGGTAGGTCATCACCCGCACCATGCTCTGCGCCTCCTGTCGCTCGTCGGCCCGGTCCGCACGGGCCCCACGACAGCCAGGACGCCGTCGTGGGCCGGATCGTCACGCACCTCCCCCGAGGAATCTCGACAGCGCCGGCTCCGCCCCGCCGTGCGGGGCGGGACCGGCACCCGCCTACTGGCCGATCTTGTCGTCGGCGGCCTGCTGCGCCGTGTCCACCTGCTCGCCGCCCTTGCCGCCGAGCTTGGCGTCGGCGGCGTCGCCGGCCTTGTCGAGGCCCGCGTCGCTGGCCTTCTCCACGCCCTCGCCGCTGACCTTGTCCTTGAGCTCGTCCAGACCCATGGGTCCTCCTCGATCGGTGCGCACGGGACGGCGGCTGCCGTCCCGTGCGTGCTGTACCCACCCGCGGCGGGCTGACCCGGTGACCTGTGGCGCCCCTGAGCGGGCCAGGACTCGCCGCCGAGCGCCCGCCTACCATCGGGGCCGTGTCCGCCACCCTCGTCCGCCTGTTCGTCGTCGTCGCGTCCGTCGAGGCCCTCTCCTGGCTGGGCCTGCTCGTCGGGATGTACGTGAAGTACTTCACCGGAGCGGGCGAGCTGGGCGTCAAGATCTTCGGGCCCGTGCACGGCGGCGTCTTCGTCGCCTACGTGCTGCTGACGCTGCTGGTCTCCCGCACGCTGCGCTGGTCGGTCTGGACCACGCTGCTGGCGCTGGCCTGCTCGGTCCCGCCCTTTGCCACCCTGGCCTTCGAGTGGTGGGCGGTCCGCACCGGCCGGCTGACCTGGCCGGCCCGCCGCGCCGGCCGGAGCGCGGCCGCCGTCGCCGGGTGACCGGGGCCACGGCGGACGCTGACGAGAACACCTCCGCGCGGTGAGATGATCGCCGGAGCACCGGAGGGGGCCGCCATGACGTCCGACACGCAGCCGAGCACGCGGGTCACGCTGGCCAGCGTGGCCAGGGAGGCCGGGGTGTCCCTGCCCACCGTCTCCAAGGTGCTCAACGGCCACCACGACGTCGCCGAGGAGACCCGTCAGCGGGTCCAGCAGGCGATCCGCGACAGCGGCTACCTCCGGGTGACCCGGCGCGCGGGCAAGCCCACCACCCCCGTCGTCGAGCTGGTCTTCGACGACGTGGTCAGCGCCTACTCGATCGAGATCCTGCGCGGGGTGACCGACGCCGCCAGCAGCCACGACGTCGACGTCGTCATCGCCAAGTTCGGCCGCTTCGGCGACCGCCGGCCCGACGCGGACCACTGGGCCCGGCGCTCCCGGCTGGCGGGCCGCTCGGGGATCATCTCGGTGACGACGGAGATGACGGCGGACCACCTCAGCGCCTTCGAGCGCGAACGGCTGCCGCTGGTCCTCATCGACCCGATCAACCCGCCGCCGCGCCGCGACACCGTCAGCGTCGGGGCCACGAACTGGGCGGGCGGGATGGCGGCGACCGCCCACCTGACCGCGCTCGGCCACCGGCGGATCGCCTACGTGGGCGGCGAGCCTGGCGCGACCTGCAGCCAGGCCCGGCTCTACGGCTACCACGCCGCGCTCGCCCAGGCGGGCATCGCGCAGGACCCGGCGCTGGTGCACGGCGGGGGCTTCGACACCCCGACCGGCTACGCGGCCACCCTCGCGCTGGCGGCGCTGCCCGACCCGCCGACCGCGGTCTTCGCCGGCTGCGACGCGACCGCCGTCGGCGTCGTCGAGGCGGCGCGGACGCTGGGCCTGCGGGTGCCGGAGGACCTCAGCGTCGTCGGCTTCGACAACACCTACCTGGCCGAGCACTGCTTCCCGAAGCTGACGACGATCGCCCAGCCGCTGGAGGAGATGGGCCGGGTGGCGCTGCGGACGCTGCTGCGGCTGGCGGACGGCGAGACGCTGGAGAGCCACCACGTCGAGCTCGCCACGCAGCTGGTCGAGCGGGCGTCGACCGCCCCGCCGAGCCGCCGCTCGGGCTGACGCGCAGCTCTCGTACCGATTGACATTCGATAGATCATGGTCGACCATCGATGCATGGTGACGGAATCTCGTGCGGTGGCCGCCCTGCGGTTCTTCCTCGTCGTGCTCTTCGCGGTGCTCGTGCTGTTCCAGGTGATGTCGCTCCCGGGGCAGTTCCGGCACCTGGCCGAGCAGGACCCCGAGATGGCCTACCTCCGGTGGCCGGCGACGGCGGTGACGGTGTTCTGGGTGCTCTGCGTGCAGGTGGTCGTGGTCTGCACCTGGAAGCTGCTCACCCTGGTGCTGGCCGACGAGATCTTCACCGACGGCGCCCTGCGCTGGGTGGACGGGATCGTCTGGGCCGTCGGCGCCGCCTGGGTCGTGCTGGTGGCCGTGCTGCTGTTCGTCGGGTTCAACGCCACCGACCCGGGGCTGCCGCTGCTGCTGTTCCTGCTGACGGTCGGGGTCACCGTGCTGGGCCTGCTGATGGTGGTGATGCGGGCGCTGCTGCGCCGCGCCACCACCCTGCGGACCGATCTGGAGGGGGTGATCTGATGCCGATCGTCGTGCGGATCGACGTCGAGCTGGCCAGGCGCAAGATGAGCGTCGGGGAGTTCGCCGAGAAGGTCGGGATCAGCCCGGCCAACGTCGCGGTGCTCAAGAACGGCCGCGCCAAGGCCGTCCGCTTCCAGACCCTCGAGGCGATGTGCCGGGTGCTGGGCTGCCAGCCGGGCGACCTGCTCGAGTGGGTGGAGTGAGCAGGGCTCGGAGCACGGCCGGACGGGTCGCGGCCACCGTGGCGACCCTGCTCGTGGTGGCGGCGGGCGTCGCGGGCGTCGTGGCCGGGGAGCGGGACGACTCCCCCGGCCTGCAGGCCCTCGGCGCCCTGCTCGTCCTCGCCGCGGTGGTGCTGCACGTCCGGGCCCGGCGCCACCGCCGGCCGACCCCGCCGCGGGCGTGACGGGCGGGCGGCGGCCCCAGCCTCAGCCGGCGACGAGGTCGGCCAGCACCGCGCGCGCCGAGCGGGGCTCCCGGCCGAGGAGGTCGGCGAGCGCGGGGTGGGTGACGGCGAACTCGCCCCGACGGGCCGCCCGGTACATCCCGAGCGTGAAGTCCGCGGCCGCCGGCGGCATCCCCGACGCGACCGCGCCGGCCTTCCACTCCTCGTCGTCGACCACCACCCGGGTGACCGTCCGGCCGGTGAGCTCGGACAGGACGGCGGCGACCGCCTCGAGGTCGAGGGTCTCCGACGCCGTCAGCGGCGGGGTCACGCCGTCCAGGACCGCGTCGTCGACGAGCGCGACGGCGGCCGCCTCGGCCAGGTCGGCGTGGGCGGTCCACGAGACGGGCCCGTCGGCCGGGGCCACGATCCGGCCCGACTCCCGCGCGCCGGCCGTCAGGAAGCCCAGCGTGCTGGCGTAGAAGCCGTTGCGCAGCGCGGTGAAGGGCACGCCGAGCCCGGCCAGGTGGTCCTCGGTGACGGCGTGCGTGGCCTGCGGGGCGAACAGCGAGTCCGGCGACGCCGCCTGGTGGCTGGTGTAGAGGATGCGCCCCGCGCCGGAGGCGCGCGCCGCGTCCAGGGCGGCCAGGTTGGCGGCCACCGCTCCCGGACCCCGGATGGCGGCCGACACCACCAGGACCCTCGTCGCCCCCGCGAAGGCGTCCGCCAGCGTGGCCGGCTCGGTGAAGTCGCCACGCCGCACGCGCACCCCCCGCGCGGCCAGCCCCGCGGCGGCCCCGACGTCGCGGACGCTGACCCCGACCTCCGTGGCCGGCACCCGCTCCAGCAGCTGGTCCACGATCTGCGAGCCCAGCTGACCCGTGGCCCCGGTGACGACGTGCATGCGATCTCCTCTGTGTGTTTCCGCTGATACTGAGAGTACGTTATCACTGGTAGCACCTGGAGTGGACCGCCGTTACGATCGACCGGTGACGAAGGCGCAGGAGACGGGCTCGCGGGAGGACCTCCGGTCCGAGATCGTGGCCGAGGCCGCCCGGCTGCTGCGCGAGAAGGGGGCGGACGGGGTGACCACGCGGGCCGTCGCCCAGGCCGCGGGGGTGCAGGCCCCGACGATCTACCGGCTCTTCGGCGACAAGGACGGGCTGGTCGACGCCGTGGCCGAGCACGTGATGGCCAGCTACGTGGCGAGCAAGGCCGAGGACCCGGGGGCGAGTACGACCGATCCGGTCGCCGACCTGCGCGCGGCGTGGGCCCGGCACGTCGAGTTTGGGCTCGCCAACCCGGAGCTGTTCGCGCTGATGGGGGCACCTGGGCGGAGCGCGCGCTCGCCCGCGACGCTGGCCGGCATCGCCGTCCTCCGCGGGCGGATCGGGCGGCTGGCCGCCGCCGGCCTGCTGCGGGTCGAGGAGCCGCTCGCCCTGACGATGGTGCACGCCGCCGGCACGGGCACGGTGCTCGCCCTGCTCGGCACCCCGGAGCCCGAGCGGGACCCCGCCCTGGCCGACGCCATGCTCGACGCCGTGCTGGGGCGCGTGCTGGCCCAGGCGCCCGCGGTGCCGGACACGACGACGCGGGCGGTGGCCGTCACCTTCGCCGCGGCCGTCCCGGACCTGCCGGGGCTCAGCGACGCCGAGCGGTCGGTGCTGGGCGAGTGGCTGGACCGGTCCCTGGCCGCCCTGCGCCCCTCGTCGTGAGGGGGGCCAGGTCGCTACGGTGGCCTCAGCGGGACCACGGCGGAGGAGGACAGCGTGCAGCGACCGTTCCGGGCTGAGGACGACGAGAGCCAGCTGGCCCAGTGGGTCGGGCGGGTGACGGCGCGCTGGGCCGCCCGCCGCGACCTCTCGGCCGCGCAGCGCCGGGCCCTGTTCAGCAGCCTGCTCGGCGCGCTGGCGCGGGCGCGGACCCGGACCGGGACGACGTCACCGCTCACCGGCTCCGACCCCGGCGCCTACGCCGACACGACCGCCCAGGAGGCGGTGCTCCGGTTCCGGCGTGAGGCCGGTCCCGGTGCGAGCACGCCGGCCTGAGCCCGTCGCGGGCCGAGTTCCGGTCCAGCGTGTCCACTTGCGGACATGTCCGGAAGTGGACGCCCGAAGTGTCACACCCGGCGTTCGGGCTGCCCTAAGGTAAGGGATGTGTCGGGGGCCATGAACCCCCGAGCTTGGTCCCCGACACCTCACAGCTGAAGTCCGTGACCACCTGAACCCCCGAGCAGGTGGTCACGGACTTCTCTGTTTCTCCGGCCACCGTCGAGCGGACCTGCGGGTCGCTCCGGGCTGGGCACCCCGACCGCCGCCGTCCCGGGCGGTACCCGCACTCAGGACCCACCAGAGCGTGCAGCACGCGTGGCTGACCGGCCCGGAAACGACGAACCGCCGACCGCCGGTGAGCGCTCCTCGGGCGACAGGGTCGCGGGAGGTGCGGTCACCGACGGCCGGCGGCCGTCAGCAGGAGCTCAGAGGGGACGGACGTTGTCCGCCTGCGGGCCCTTCGGGCCCTGCGTGGTGTCGAACTCGACCTTCTGGCCCTCGTCGAGGGAGCGGAAGCCGGAGGAAGCGATCGCGCTGTAGTGCACGAACACGTCCGCGCCGCCACCGTCGACCTCGATGAAGCCGAAGCCCTTCTCAGCGTTGAACCACTTCACGGTGCCTTGTGCCATGACAATCTCCTAGATCTCGAGGCCGCACCTCACGGCCCTCGAATGCTGCGAGGCACCCGAATCGGGGCTCGGCAGATCCTCTCCGCGAAGCACACGCCAGGAGGCGAGACCTACGTCAGCAAGGCAAGTCTTGCACGCCTAGGCCCTGACGCCGAAGCGGCGCCCTCCCCGGCGGGTCCCGGGCCCGTCCGGCACGGGTCGCGAGGCCCCCCCGGCAGCCCCCGCACGCGGACCCCGGGACCCGGCGACGCCTCCCCCGACCCGCCCCCCGGGAGGGGTCAGCGCCCGCAGCTCCGCGCTCAGCACCATCCGGGGCAGGCTGTGGACCAGCACCGCGTCGGGCACGAGACGGTCGACCAGCCCCTCCCAGCGCGTCGCCGTGACGGGGCCCTCGCCCGTCGGGAGCCGGGACGCGTCCACGCGGCGCCGCGCCCGGGCGAGCGCGGCCACGGTGAGGACCGCCGAGAGCAGCGTGAGCACCAGGAGGACCGCCAGCAGGCGCGCGCCCGGTCGGGGCGCCGGCCGGGCGACCGCCTCGGCCAGCACCGGCCGGGTGGCGTACAGCGCCGCCGTCGCCAGCAACCCCCAGCACAGCGAGTACTGCAGGCAGATCCGGCCGCGCAGGTGGCACCACTTGTCGCTGTAGTCCCACGAGACCGTGCCGAACGCCCGGTCGACGACCCAGCCGGAGACGAACTCGACGACGCTGCAGACGACGGCGCTGAGCACGAAGACGACGACGGGGTGGTCCAGCAGCGGGGTGAGCAGCACCGCGCAGGCCGTGCCGCCGACGCCGTAGAGCGGCCGCAGCGGCAGGTAGAGCAGGCCCAGCCGCAGCTCCAGCCGCCGGGTGGTGGCCAGGAAGAACACGCCCTCGACCACGACGCCGGCGCACGAGCAGATCAGGAAGACCCAGCCGACGACGTCGAGCGGGAAGCCGAGCACGGTCACCGGTCCCCCTCGACCCCGGCGGCCGCGCGGCGCGGCGCGGCGGCGGGTGCTCGCCGGTGGGCGGGCGGGCGGGTGGACGTGCGCGTGGTCATGGCGCCCCTCAGGTGACGGCAGACCCACGGCTCGAATCTGGTCGAGGACCTACCCGGGGGCGGTGCGGGGCAAACGCGGCCGGGGACGCCCCGAGGCGCGCCGACCTAGCGGTCGGCCCGGGCGGCGGCGGTCGCGATGGCGAGCAGGGCCTCGGCCGGCGGGCTGAGGCGGCGCGCGGCGGGCCAGACGGCGCGGAGGAGCCGGGTCAGGTCCGCGCCGCGGACCGGCACCGGCAGCAGGCGTCCGTGGTCGAGGTCATCCTGCACGGCCAGCCGGCTGAGGACGGCGGGGCCGGCACCCGCCGCGGTCGCCGACCGGACGGCGGTCGACGTCGAGAGCTCGAGCAGCGGGGCCGCCAGCGGGCCGTGCGCGGCGAGCGCGGCCTCCAGGGCGGTGCGGGTGCCGGAGGTCGGCTCCCGGTGCACCAGCCGGGTGGCGGCGAGCTCGGCCGCGTCGACCCCGCGCCGGCGCGTCCACGGGTGGCCGGGCGCGACGACGACGACCAGCCGGTCGCGCGCCACCACCCGGCTGTCCAGCCCTCCCCCGACGTCGGGGCCCTCGACGAAGCCGAGGTCAGCCTCGTCGCCGAGCACCGCCTGCTCGACCCGCGTCGAGTTCATCGCCTGCAGGCTCACCGCGGTCTGGGGGCGGTCGGCGGCCAGCCGGACCAGCCAGCGGGGCAGGAGGTGCTCGGCGACGGTCATGCTGGCGGCGACCCGCAGGTGCTGGTCCTGGTCCGCGCGTAGGGACGTGATGCCGGCGTCGAGGACCTCGGCGGCGCTCAGCACCTCGCGCGCCCAGCCGGCGACCAGCACCCCCGCCGCCGTGAGCGAGGAGCCCCGCGGGCTGCGCTCGACCAGCGGCACCCCGACCAGCGCCTCCATCGTCCGGAGCCGGGCCGAGACCGCCGGCTGGCTCAGCCCGTGCCGCGCCGCCGCCCGGCCGAGGGAGCCGGAGACGGCGATCTCCAGCAGCAGCGCCAGGCTGTCGAGGTCAGGAACCCGGGGCGAGACCATCAGGTCACCCTATCGCCGCTCATCAGCAGCGCTGATGGGTTGATCCGGTCGCGACCTCTACCGCGGTCGGCCGGAGCGGACGAGGCTCGAGGCGTGACCACCTCCACCCTCCGACCGCCGGCCCGGAGCCGGTGCCGGCCCGGCTGCGACCTGGCCCCGATGAGCCCGCGGCACCTGCTCGGCCACCACCGGCCGGACGGCGACCCGACGTCGGCGGCGCTCCCCGGCCTGGTCGCCGTGGCCCTGGCCACCGCGCTCGCGTTCGGGGTCGCGGACCTGGTGCCGGCGGTCCACCCGGCGACGGTCGCGGTCGTGCTGGGCGCCCTCGCGGCGAACCTCCGGCTGCACCGGCCCGTCCTGCACGCCGGCACGCACGTGGCCTCGCACCGGCTGCTGCGGATCGCCGTCGTCCTCCTCGGCCTGCAGCTCGGGCTGCCCCAGCTGGTCGCGCTCGGCCCCGGCGGGCTGGCCGTGGTCGTCGCCACCGTCGCCGTCACCTTCACCGGCACCCGGCTGCTCGGCCGCGCCCTCCGCGTGCCGCGCGCCCGCGCCCTGCTGGTCGCGACCGGGTTCTCGATCTGCGGCGCCTCCGCCGTCGCCGCGATGTCCGACGTCGCCGACGGCGACGAGGACGACACCGCCGTCGCGATCGCCCTCGTCACCCTCTGCGGCAGCCTCGCCATCGTCCTGCTGCCGCTGCTGCGCGGCCCGCTGGGTCTGGACCCGGCCGACTTCGGCCGCTGGGTCGGCGCCAGCGTCCACGACGTCGGCCAGACCGTCGCCACCGCGAACCAGGTCCCCGGCGCCCTGACCACGGCCGTGGTGGTCAAGCTCAGCCGCGTCGTGCTGCTGGCCCCCCTGGTCGCCGGGGTGGGTCTCGCCGCACGCCGTCGCGCGCGGCGGACGGCTGTCGCCGACCCGGGCCTCGCGACCCGGCGGCCGCCCGTCGTCCCGCTGTTCGTCGTCGGCTTCCTCGCCGCCATCGTCCTCACCAGCACCCACCTGCTGCCGCCGGCAGTCCTCGCCGTCGCCCAGCAGCTGCAGGAGGTGCTGCTGGTCGCCGCCCTCGTCGGGCTCGGTACCGGCATCCAGCTCGCCACCCTCCGCCGAACCGGCGGGCGCGCACTGGTCCTCGGCCTCGGCTCCTGGGTGCTGGTGGCCGGGACGGCCTACCTCGGCGTCCGGCTGCTCGACCTGTGACCGAGGTGAGCGCGAGGCAGCGGGACGCGCGACCGGCGCTGGCCGGACCCGGCGTGGTGGACGGGGTGGACCGGCTGCTGACGGCCTAGGGTGCCCTCGTGACCCGGCTCCGCGCTGTCGTCCTCGTCCGGCTCGTGGCGGCCGCCCTGTCGCTGGCCGGCGTCGTGGTCCAGTTGTTGGTGGCCCTCGAGACCGGGCTGGGGGCGGTCAGCTTCTTCAGCTACTTCACGACGCTGTCCAACGTGCTGGGCAGCGTCGTCCTCATCGGCTCCGCGCTCCGCCTGGTCGCCGGCCGGGCACCCTCGCCGCCGGCGGTCGCCGTCCGCGGCGCGTCGGTCGTCTACCTGGCGTTCGTGGGGCTGGTGTTCAACACCCTGCTGCGCGGTGAGGACCTGGGCGACCTCCGCCCGTGGGTCAACCTCGTCCACCACGTGGTGATGCCGCTCGTGGTGGTCGTCGACTGGGTCCTGCAACCGTCCCGGGTGCGGATCTCGCTGCGCACCGCCCTGCTGTGGGCGGTGTTCCCGGCGGTCTACGTCGCCTACTCCCTGGTGCGCGGCTCGGCCACCGGCTTCTACCCCTACCCGTTCTTCAACCCGGGGGCGAACGGCGGCTACGGAGGTGTCGTCGTCTCCTGCCTCGTCCTGCTGATGGCCTTCGCCGCGCTCGCCCTCCTGGTGCGCTGGGCCGGCAACCGCTCGCCCCGGCAGACGGGGAGCACCGGCCGCACCGCCTGAGGGCAGCGCGGCCGGGTGCGCGAGGCCTCCTGCGCTAGGAGGTCCGACGCCGCGCTCCAGGGGTGAGCGCCGGGTTGTCGAAGGAGTTGTCGACCGGGTTGACCGTGGTGCCGGGGGCGACGATCTGGTCGATCCGGTCCAGCACGTCGGCCTCCAGCACGACGTCGGCGGCCGCGAGCTGGCCCGTGAGCTGGTCCAGGGTCCGCGGGCCGATGATGGCCGACGTGATCGCGGGGTGGGTGAGCACGAAGGCGATGGCCATCTGGATGAGGGTGAGGCCGGCGTCGTCGGCCAGCTGGGCGAGGTCCTCGACGGCGTCGAGCTTGCGCTGGTTCGCCGGCTGGGAGAGGTCGAACCGCTCGGGCAGCCGCCCGGCGCGCGAGGAGGCCTGCTGGCCGCTGTCCTTGCGCCAGCGACCGGACAGCCAGCCGCCCGTCAGGGGGCTGTAGGACAGCACGCCCATCCCGTGCCGCTGGCAGGTGGGCAGGATGTCGTCCTCGACCCGCCGCACGAGCATCGAGTAGGCCGGCTGCTCGGTGACGAAGCGCTGCAGGCCGCGCTCCCGGGCCAGCCACTGCGCCTCGACGATCTGGCTGGCGGGGAAGGTCGAGGCACCGACGTAGCGGACCTTGCCCTGGTGGACGAGGTCGGTGAGGGCGCCGAGGGTCTCCTCGACGTCGGTGTCGGTCCGGGGCCGGTGCACCTGGTAGAGGTCGATCCAGTCGGTGCCGAGGCGGCGCAGGGAGTCCTCGACGGCGCGGATGATCCACCGCCGCGAGCTCCCCTGACGGTTGGGGTCGTCCCCCATCGCCCCGTGGAACTTCGTGGCCAGGACGATGTCGTCGCGCCGCCCTTTGATCGCCTTGCCGACGATCTCCTCCGATTCGCCCTGCGCGTAGACGTCGGCGGTGTCGATGACGTTGATCCCCGCGTCGAGGGCGGTGTGGATGATCCGGACGGACTCGTCGTGGTCGGGGTTGCCCCAGGCGCCGAACATCATGGCGCCGAGGCAGAGCCGGCTGACGGAGACGCCGGTGCGTCCGAGCAGGTGGTGGTTCACGGGGTGCTCCTGGTGGTCGTCCGGTCACGCCGGGGCGGCGGTCCGGTGGTCGGTGGGTGCGCGTGCGCGACCCGCCCGGTGAGCGGGGTGCGGGTCAGGTCGAGGGGTCGCGGCGGGGTGGGATGCGGAGGCTGCTGACGGCGGCGAGGACGAGGAGCCCGGCCGCGATGCCGAGGCTGAGGCGCAGCCCCGGGACGACCTGGTCCGGGTCGGCGATGAGCGCGCCGAAGACGGCGATCGCCACGGCTCCGCCGACCTGGCGGAAGGTGTTGAACACCGCGGAGGCCGTCCCGGCCTGCTGGGCGGGCACCCCCTCGAGGACGACGCCCGTGACCGAGGGCATGGCCAGCGCCCCCCCGGCGCCGACCGGGATGACGCACGCGGCGATCAGGAGGGGGTGGCCCAGCGGGGCGACGAGCAGCATGGCCGTGAGGCCGACCGCCATCGACGTCAGGCCGGCGACGACGGGGAGGCGGGCCCCGAGGCGGTTGGTGACCGGACCGGAGGCCAGGTTGGCGACGATCGCGAAGACGGCCGCCGGCAGGAAGACCAGGCCGGCGCGCAGCGGCGACAGCCCGAGCTCCTGCTGAAGGAAGAGGCTGACGACGAAGACGTGGCCGTAGTTGCCGACCATGAACGCGAACCCGACCGGCAGGGCGAGCCGGACCCCGCGGGCCCGGAACAGGTCCAGCGGCACCATCGGGTGCCGGACCCGGGCCTGCACGAGCACGAAGCCGGCCAGGGCGAGGACCGCGACCGTGAGCGCCGCGACGACCGGCGGCGAGCCGAAACCGGCGTGCCCGCCGTCGATCAGCCCGTAGACCAGCGTGGACAGACCGACGACGGCGAGGACCTGGCCGGCCCAGTCGAACGGGGCGGGCCGGGTGGGCGAGGGGGCGACCGCGCGGAGGAGGACGAGCATGGCGGCGCAGACGGGCAGGTTGATGGTGAAGACCCACCGCCAGTCGACGGTGGTCAGCAGCCCACCCAGCGGCTGGCCGACCAGGGCGGCGACGGCGCCGCCGACCGCCCAGACCCCGAGGGCGCGTGCGCGCCGGGCCGGGTCGGGGAACGCCTCGCGGACCAGGGCCATCGAGGCGGGCAGCATGACCGCCGCGGCCGCGCCCTGGGCGCACCGGGCGGCGATGAGCAGCGCCGCGCTCGGCGCGAAGGCGCAGGCCGCCGACGTCAGGCCGAACAGCGCGATGCCCAGCGCCATCGCCTTCTTCGCCCCGATCCGGTCGGACAGGTTGCCGGCGAAGAGCAGCAGCGCGGCGAACAGCAGGGTGTAGCCGTCGATGACCCACTGCTGGCCGACGGTGCCGCCCCCCAGCTCGGCCCGGATCTGGACCAGCGCCACGTTGACGATGGAGATGTCCAGCGTGATGAGGAAGAACCCCATCGAGGCGACGGCGATCACGACCTGCGCGTGCCGGGCGGCCGGCCGGCCGACGACCGGAGGGGCCACCCGGCTCCCTGTGCTGACGGGCATCGACGTCTCTCTCCCTGCCGTGGACGCTAACCGGAGCGGGTATCTCCGGATGCGGCGACTCTAGCACGCGATCCGGAGGTTTTCTCTCCGCATCGGGTAGGGTGACCTGATGACCGAGACGGCAGCAGCCGGCCCCCCGCGGGCCCTGCGACGCGACGCCGCGCAGAACCGCGACCGGTTGCTGGCCGCCGCCCGCGAGCTCTTCGCCGACCGGGGCTTCGACGTCACCCTCGACGACATCGCCCACCACGCCGGCGTGGGCGTCGGCACCGCCTACCGCCGGTTCGCGAACAAGGCCGCCCTGCTGGACGCGCTGTTCGTCGAGCAGACCGTCGAGCTGGCCGCCGCCGCCGACGCCGCCCTCGCCGACCCGGATCCCTGGCAGGGGCTGGTGGGCTACCTCGAGCAGTCGCTGGCCCTGCAGCTGCGCGACAAGGGTCTCGCCCAGATCGTCAGCGGCGACCGGATCAGCGCCGAGCAGCACGACTGGAACCGCGAGGTGATGGCGCCCAAGAACCGGGCCCTCGTCGCCCGCGGCCGCGAGGCGGGGGTGCTGCGCGACGACGTCACCGGCACCGACCTCACGTTCCTGCAGGTCGGCCTCAACGCCGTCATGACGCGGTCACGCGACGCGCACCCCGACCTGTACCGCCGCTACCTCCACCTGGTGCTCGACGGCCTGCGCGCGCAGCCCGGGCGCCCGACGCCACTGCCGGTCGCCGCCCTGACCAGCGACCAGACGCACGCCGTCATGGCCCCCACCACTACTCGCAAGCCGGCGCGGGGTGACGACGCCGGACGGTGAGGGCGGCTACGACGTGTCGACGCCGGCCTGCAGACGCAGTCCCGCCAGCAGCAGGTCGAGCCCGGAGCGGAACACCTCGAGGTCGTCGTGGACGGCGAACTCGTCGGCGATCTGGTGGGCGAACGGGTAGACCTCCGGGTCGAGGGCGCGCCAGCGGTCGGCGTACATCGCGAGGAACTCCGACGGCGCCAGCCCGCTCTCCAGGAACTCCGGCGGCGGCGGCTGCGCGAGGTCGACCGCGACCCCGACGACGTAGCTGATGATCGACGAGACCGCGTGGAAGCGCTGCTTGGGCGTCAGGTCCAACTGCATGACCTGCTGGCCGACCCGGTCGAACATCGCCATCGAGTTCGGCTGCAGCCCGTTGTTGCGAAGCATGAACTGGCCGAACCACGGCCGGCGGACGAACTCGTCGAACAGGGCCAGGGCGAGGGCGCGCACGTTGGCGACCGGGTCGGGTCCGTGCGCGAGCGGCTCGGTGTCGGCCAGCACCCGCCCCATCACCTCTTCGGTCACCCGCTCGAGCAGCTCGTCGCGGCTCCCGACGTACCAGTAGATGCTCGCCACGCCGCCGCCCAGGCGGGCGGCGAGCGCGCGGAAGGTCAGCGCCGGCTCCCCCGACTCGTCGAGGATCGCGATGGCCTCGCCGAGCACCGCCTCCAGCGAGTGCGACGCCCGCCGCCGACCGCTCGGGCGAGCAGGGGCGCGACCGGGGCGCTCGGTCTGCGGAGATCGGTCTGCCGTCATGGGTTGCATGTTACCGAACAGCGTTCTATCGTCTGGAACGCCGTTCGATAGTCGAACGACGTTCGATCTTCGAGAGGTCGCCGATGAGCACCGCCACCGTCCTGCTCCGTCCAGCCCCCACCTACACCTCGTTGCGCGCCGCGGCCGTCCCGCTGGCCGCGCTCTGCCTGGCCTTCTTCGTCGAGATGGTCGACAACACCCTGCTCTCGGTCGCCCTGCCCACGATCGCCCGAGCGCTCGGCAGCGGCACCACGGGGCTGCAGTGGGTGACGGGTGCGTACTCCCTCACCTTCGGCGGGCTGCTGCTGACCGCCGGCTCGGCGGCCGATCGGTTCGGGCGGCGGCGCGTGCTGCTCACCGGCCTCGCGGTCTTCGGCCTGGTCAGCGGGGCCGTCGTCCTGGTGACCGGGATCGGCCAGCTCATCGTCCTGCGCGCGGCCCTCGGGTGCGCCGCGGCCGCGATGGCGCCCGTCACGATGTCGCTCATCTTCCGGCTCTTCGACGACGAGAAGCTCCGCATGCGCTCGATCAGCGTGGTGATGGTCGTCGGCATGTCCGGCTTCGTCCTCGGCCCCCTGCTGGGCGGGACGGTCCTGGCGCACGCCAGCTGGCAGTGGCTGCTCGTCGTCAACGCACCGATCGCGCTGATCGCCTGGATCGGCGTGCGCGCCGGCGTGCCGGCCGACCGCCGCGAGGACCTGACCAGCGAGCGCCTCGACCTACCCGGCACCGCTCTGACCGTCGCCGCGATCGGGCTCGGCTGCTACACCCTGACCAGCGGGGTGCAGCACGGCTGGCTCGCACCGGTCACGCTGGCCTGCGCCGTCGGTGCCGTGGCCGCCGTCGGGGGCTTCGTCCTCCGCGAGCGGCAGGCCGCCTCCCCGATGATCGACCTCGCGATCTTCCGCACCGGACCCGCCCGGGGCGCGGCGATCACCCAGCTCGGCGCCTCCGTGACGATGGCCAGCGTCATGTTCGGCCTGATCCTGCACTTCCAGTACGCCTACGGGTGGAGCCCCGTCCGCGCCGGCCTCGCGAACCTGCCTCTGATCCTCACGATGCTCCTGGCGACGCCGGTCGCCGAGCAGCTGGCGACCCGTCTCGGTCACCGCCGGGCCTGCCTCGTCGGGACCGGGCTCCTGGTGGGCTCGCTGGTCGGGATGGCGTGGGCGGTCGAGCACGGCTATCTCGCGATCGCCGCCATGATGGTCGTGCTGACGACCGGGCTGCGGACGATCATGACCATCTGCGCCGTCGCCCTCGTCGAGGCGATGCCGAGGAACCGCACCTCGATCGGCGCCGCCCTCAACGACACCTCGCAGGAGGTCGGCACCAGCCTCGGCACCGCCGTCGTCGGCACCCTGATCGCCGCCCTGGTCACCACCACGCTGCCGGACGGCGCGTGGAGCCCCGACCTCGTCCAGGCCTACTTCGCCGGTGAACGGGTCACCTACCTCGCCGTCGCCGTCCTGGTCGCCGTGATCGCGACCGTCGGCTCGCTCTCACTGACCGACTCCCGCACGGCGGAGGAGGTTCGGACGACCAACGAGGAGCAGGTCGCCATCGGCGCGCAGCCTCAGCGCTGACCAGGCCCTCTTCTTGTAGGCCCCGTGGGACTCGAACCCACAACCCGCGGAATTGGTCAGGGCCATTTGATACTACCTGTCGATAGCTCCCAATGAGTTGCATAACCCCTAGCGGGAGCCGTAAATCGCGCTCGACTCGCCTCCAGACCTGTGAACTACAACTAAAATTATGGACTTTTCCTTGTGAGTAATCTGTGGTTCTTGGGGTTATTCTAGGGGAATGGGACGACCGAGTTTGGACCTTGGCACAGCGGGTGCTGTCCGGGTCTACAAGACCCCGCAGGGCTACCGGGCAATTACCGCAGTACCGCGACTGGGACGGCAAGGCCCGACAGATCGAGCGCCACGCAGCCACCAAGGGCGCAGCCACCCGGACCCTCGCGCCCGCGATCCGCGACCGCGCCACCGCATCGAGGGGGCCCGGCCTCACTGCGGAGACCAAGGTCTCCAAGCTCGCCCAGATCTGGTTCGACCAGGCTCGCGAGAGCGACTTCAGTCCGGGCATGCACCACCTCTACCGTGACCGCCTCGACCGGCAGATCCTGCCCGCGATGGCCGACCTCCGCGTACGCGAGCTCACCACCGGTCTTGTCGACCGCCACCTCGCCGCCGTCCGGCGAAAGCACGGACCGGCCCTGGCCAAGACCACGAAGACCGTGCTGTCCAACATGTGCCGCCTCGCGTGCCGACACGACGCCCTGGCCCACAACCCTTGCCGCGACGTCGCCCGCATCTCCGCCAAGCCCCGCAAGCGGCCCACCGCCCTCACCGTCGAGGAGGTCAGACGGCTGGCCCTCTGGTTGTCACAGGACCCACGCTCGGTGACCCGGGACCTCCCCCGACCTGGTGTCCTTCCTTCTCGCGACCGGACTGCGGATCGGCGAGGCCCTGGCCGTGCGCTGGTCCGACATCGATCTCGAGGCCGGCACAGTCGACATACACGGAACCGTCCTTCGGCTCCGGTAGGGCGGGCTCATCATCAAGCCATCAACGAAGTCCGCGGCCGGCCAGCGGATCGTGGAGCTGACCTCGTGGGCGATCGCGATGTTCCGCCGACGGCATCAGGCAGCAAAGCCGTCGACCGACGCCGAAACCTTCGTCGCGTTCCCAGCACCCGTCGCCGGCGGGCTCCGGGATCCGGACAACACGCTACAGATGATGCGGGAATCCTTCAGGGCCGCCGGGTTCGACGGTCTCACCAGCCACCAGTTCCGCAAGACTGTTGGCACCCTGATGGATGGTGCCGGACTGTCGGCTCGAGCCGCCGCCGACCAGCTCGGGCACTCGAAGACGTCACTGACGGCCGACGTCTACATGGGGCGCAAGAAGCGGGCCACCGGGGCGGCTGCAGTCCTGGAGAAGCTCTTAGAGGGCCCACGCGCCGAGTTAGCGAAACTTCCCAGTAGTAGAAGGGTCGGCACGAGACCTGCGGCACACGGGCAGTCTTGACGCCAGGACGCCCACGGCGTGATCATGCCGCGGAGTCCTCAGTGGCCCTTTGATGACTCGGTCAGCTCCGCCACCCCTTGGCGCACGCCCGATTCCTTCGAGCTCCCCCGCTACGGCTTCTCATTGCACCGATCTCCAGAGCCGGACGTCGCCACATCGACAGGAATGGCGCGTTACGGGAACCGCGCGCGAGGTAGCGGCGTGGCCGAGCATGACCCTGAGGAGCAATTGCGGGGTCGAACGACTCGAGTTCTCCGCGGGAGGGTTAGTTAGTTGGCCACTCACAGCGTCGCGGGTTCCACCAGAGGCTTCCGTAGGTAGACATACCAGCCGGCGGCTGCGGCGGGTTCGTCGCTAAAGATCACCTTGTTGACGTTGCCGCGTGTGTTGGCCACTACCCGCCAGGGCGCGTCGACGCCGTTGGTTCTCGCGTGCTCGAGGTAGGCGGCTACAGCGCTGCGCTTGGTGTCCACGTTGAGGACAGCCGTTTTGTCGCCGAGGTCGATGGCGATGGCGATGGCTGGGCGGCCACCGAAGAGGCCGACGTCTCCGACGGTTGCAGCGTCACTCTCGTCGTACCAGCGGCGCAGTGCTTCTGTGAGCTGCTCTTTGCCCACTACTCTAAGGACGCGCGGCAGGTGGCCTGAAGCATCGACTTCAAGTCGGCCGTCGCTCGTTCCCGGCTCAAGGTCGCGCACCACGACGGGCGCGGCGAGGGGCGCGATGGCTGCGGCCAAACGCTCCTTGAACTCGTTCGACACCCCCCGCCCCGCCTGGAGGTTGGTCGACCAGCCAACATATCTGAGGCTGTCATCACCTTGACTCTGCAGGAGGGTGCAGGTGCCGAGGCCGAGCGGGAGCCTGCCGATCTCTTGCCAGCGCACGATTCCTATCCGCTGCAACTGGTCGACTACGGCCCTGCCGTTAGCGAGGATCAGGCGGACGTTCGACCTGGCAAGCAGCAGTTCGAGGTGGGGGCGGCCCTCCCGGAGCAGAGCTTCCTTGTCTGCCCTGTTCGCCAACTTGCCCCAGACGGGATCGGTCGCCCACTGCACCAGGTCCAGATGGCATGCGGTCCCGTCCCCGTAGCCACCACCGATCGCAGCAGCCAGAAGCTTGTCGAGCGGACCGAACCACTTGTGGTAGTGATTTCGGTCGTGGTCAAAGTAGCGGTTGCAGTCCTCGACGGCCTGGCGTGCCTGTTCCTGGGTCAGCTCCTGCCCGGGAGCCGCTCCAAGAGAGTCGAGCGTGGCGAGCCGCCGCTTCGACCCTCGGAGCCAACCGCCGTCGTCGAACTCGCGTCGACTCGGGTTGATCCCGATGGTCGCTACCTCCGCGGTCAGCGGGTCACCGAACGAGATCACGGGCGTGGAGCCCTGCACGAACGTGTCGACGGACGGCGGCGTTCGCTTGGCCATGTCGACCTGCCACTGCTCGATGCGCATCAGGCGGTCCACCTGATGCTTGTGCCGGAGCGTCGCCCGACCCACGGTTCATTCCCCATCATGTGAAGCATCTCTACCTCGTTCTAAGTGTGTGGCGGCACAAAGGCCTGATTCCAGAAGAACACCCGCCAGCTGGTGTGGCGTTCGCCCAGCCGGGCGGCCGTGGCCGCCCCCGTCAGGGCTCCGCGTCCCTCAGCAGTTGAGGTAGGTGACGGGGTTGGCGGCGCCTCTGGTGAACAGGTGGGAGACGTCGCGGCCGATGAGGTGCTGGAGCTCGGGGGCGGGTGCGCCATCGAATCCCCACTTGGGCTTGCCCGGAAGGTCGTCCTGCCAGTCACGGTCGCCTTCTTGTCGTGGCCCCCAACTGTGGATCTGGTAGACGCCTCGGACGGTGCCGCGGGCGACGGCGATGGCGTACTCGCACTGCTCCCGTTTCGGCCCGATCACCCACCATCCGCGGACGGTGTCGTAAACCTCGTCCGCGTCCATGCCGGGGCGCCACTTCTTGCCGATCCGCAGAACGACGGCTGGACGGTCAGTCAGGTCAGTCATGGGTGCCTCCCACGGAGTAGGGGGGAATCGGGTGCGGCTGTGGTCGCAGGCTAGGGAGCGGCACGCTCAGGACGCAAGAAGACGGTGCTTCAGCAGTACGCCTGCTCCGTGCAGGAGCCAGTCGAGGAAGTCGTCGTTGCACAACGCCCAGGGCGACCGGCGCAGGCGGATCAACCGAACCGCGTCCTGCGGGTCGTGGCCGTCGAGCATGAGGACCAGGGCGGTCACCACGCCGCAGCGATTGAGCCTGGCTTGGCAGCGGATCAGGACCCGGTCGCCGGTGTACCAGCGTTGCCAGGCCCACTCCGCGGCACGGACGACCCGATCCAGGTCGACGCGGGTGAGGTTGCCGTCGCCGAAGCCGTAGCGCAGCTCCTCCACCTCCCAGTCCACCGGCTGCGCCCAGGCGTAGAGGGTGACCACCGCGTCGTACGGTCTCGGCTCGCCGGGCCGGTACCGCCGCAGCGCGGGAACGGAGATGACGGCGTCGTCGGCGGTGTCGCCCATGAACAGCCGCGGCAGGATCTCCTAAAACGACCCACTGCGGCAGCTCGTCGGCCTCGACCCAGCGCGGGGCCGCCAGACCGGCAGGCATCGAAGGGCCGTTCACGCGGAGGGCCGGGTGCGGCCGCGGGTGCGGGACTTGTAGGAGGCGTCGGCCGAGCTCAGCTTGGCGGCGTGGGCCAGGTCACCGGAAGCGGCCTGCTGCTGCAGCTCCGTCAGCACCGCGAGCTCGTCCTGCAGCTCCGCGGCCATTGCCGCTGGTGCGGCGGCGCAGGCGTCCTGTAGCGCCGACCGGGCGGCGCGCAGCGACCGGCGCGCCGACTTGGAGTCCCCGGCGGACAGGGCGGTGGACGCCTCCCGCTTCGCCCGCTGCGCCTGCTGGAACGCCAGCTCGGTCCGCACCACCGGGTCCGGGATGCGGCCGGCGGCCTGGTCACCGGGTATTACGTTGACGTGCAACGGCACGGTCACCGTGTGCTGCTCGAGGGCGGGCAGCGCCACGTAGGTGAACTCCAGGGTGGCAATCTCGGCCAGCCCCAGCGCGGGGATTCCCGGGACGTCGAAGGTGAGAACCAGTTTGCGGGACTCCCCGGAGTAGAAGGAGCCGAGCTCGACCAGCACCCCTTCCGGCACCGCCACCGACGGCAGCTCGTTGACCACGCGCACACCGCGGACGTGCGGCGACGTGCGCACCAGCAGGGCCCCGGCCTGCGCGGCCAGCGACAGCAGACCGTCAACCTCGCCGGCGACGAGCGTGACCGCGTCGTCGGCGTTCCGAGCGAAGTGCTCGTTGCCCGCTCCCCCGGCCGCGACCGCCGACAGCAGCCGCTCGTCGAACCCCAACCCCAACCCCAGCGTGGTCGTGGTGATCCCGTCCGCGTGGGCCTTCCGGGCGACGTCGCCGAGCTGAGTCGGATCGCACACCCCCGCGTTGGCGTGACCGTCACTGACCAGCAGCAACGTCGCACCGTTGCGGCCCGCGACCCGGCGCGCCTCCTGCAAACCGCGGAAGTACCCAGCCGCCAAGTCGGTGGAACCGCCATCGTCGATGGCTGCGATTGCCTGCTTCACCACCAGCTTGTCGGTCAGCGGCCCGGCCGGCACCACCACCTGAACCTGGTCATCGAAGGCCACCAGGCCGAACCGGTCCCGCGGGTCCAGCCGGTCGACCAGCGCCAGCAGCCCCGTCTTCGCGGCCTCGATCCGGTCACCGGCCATCGATCCGCTGCGGTCCAGGACCACCACCAAGGTGGCTGGAGACCGGGTGACATCGGTGGGCAGCTGGGGTGCGGTGAGCTCTACCAGCACCGAGACGTGGTCCTCGGTCTCGTGCGCGAGAACGTCCAGATCAAGATGTGTGTTCAGATGCATCGGTTTAGTCCCTTCCTCGTCGGAGAGCTTTCTGCCGCTCCGTGCTACGCTCAGAGCATAACGCCAGCAGCATAATGCCACAAGCAAAAGGAGAGAGATGGTGTCCTCAGCACCAAGGAGCGGCAAGACCGGTAGCACGGTCCTGGCCCAGCTCATCCGGAACCGCCGCCAACAGCTCGGAATGAGCCGCCAGGACCTGGCTGACGTCACCGGCGTCCCGTACTCGACCGTCGCGCAGATCGAGACCGCCTACCGCGGCCTCTCCCCCGGCCGCCTTGGCGTCATCGCCCGCGCCCTCCAACTCGACCCCGCCGACCTGTACGACGTCCTCGCCAGCGAACCCTCACCGACCTCTACCAGAGCCGAGGGAACCCGGCCGAGCCAAGCAGCCGGCAGAGACGACGACTCCTGGTACACCAACCCGGCTTACCTGGCAGCCACCAGAGCACCTGAAGCTGCAGCCCCGTCCGGCCCCCCTGCAGTCCCGGCCCTGCCAGAATCTGACATCGTCAGCCGCGCGGTCGAATTGCTGTCACAGCTACCTGCCGGGCGACGGCTCGAGGCACTCGGGAAGGTCCAAGCTCGGCTGCTGTCAGACCTCGTTCAACACGAAGCGCAGCGGATCACGCATCCGGACTACCAGTAGGAATCGTCAAGGACGGTACAGCCGGATGAGCAGCTGGGGCGGCCGATCACTGGCCGTCATGGCCGTGGCGGGATGGCGCCCGTACGACGGTGAGATGTCACCCACTATCAGCCGGTGCGGACCCCCCGCGATCGGGCGAGCCGTCCGAGTCGGCGGACGCTCTAGGCGAGGATGTAGCGCATGCCTGGCCACCTTTTCGTCCTCCGCGGCGACCTCACCCGCCTCGCCTGCGACGCAGTCGTCCTCTCCTGCGATGACCGCCTCAACATCAACCCGGTCTGGAAGCCCCTGCTGCCGGAGGGCCTCGCGCCCGGCGATCTGGATTGGCTGCGCCTCGACAACGACCGCATTGGCGACAATGTCATCCGACTTCCCCAGGTTGACAAACGCCGCATCTACGCAACCATCACGACGCCCACCAACTCAGACGCCACCCCAGGGACGGTGGCGCAGCGGATCGTTGACGGCATCCAAACTGCAGCGAGCGGCCTCCAGGCTCAAGACGGTCGGCACCTGCCGCTCATCGCCGTACCGCTCGTTGGTACCGGCACCGGCGGCCTGCGGGAGAGGCGTGGCGAGGTAATCGAGGCGCTGCTCCCCGCGCTCCGGAGAGCCGCCCAGGGCTTCGACATTGCGCTCGTGCTCTGGAATCGACCTGATCTCGCAGCAGTTCAGCACCGCCGCACCGACGGCGCCGACTGGACCGAACTCTCCCCACCTCTGAGGCTAGCCGCCGATCGCCTGGGTGAGCGGGCGGCACATGGGCAGCTGTCACTGTTCATCGGGGCGGGGGTATCCAGGCCGGTTGGTCTACCGGACTGGTGGAGCTTGCTCAAGGACCTGGCGCGTGAAGCCAACCTGGCGGTGGACTGGGCCGCGTCGGCCGACCCGGTGGAGGTCGCCACTCCGATTGTCGCCGAGCTCGGCGACCGCTTCCACGACGCGATTCGCGAACGGCTCGGAAGTTCCAAGCATGGGATCGGGCATGGTTTGCTAGCCGGACTCGCGGTCCGACAAATGGTGACCACCAACTTCGACCCGTGCATGGAGCTCGCCCTGGACGCCGAGTCCAGCGGCAAGTATCGGGTGCTCACCCGCCACATCTCGGACGCCAGCATGCCGTGGTTGCTGAAGCTCCACGGCGATATCAACCGGCCTGGGTCCCTCGTCCTCGATGGCGCGCAGTACCAGACACATGCCGAGGAGTACGCAGCTCTGCACGGCGTCGTGCAGAGCCTCCTGCTGACTAGCCACCTCCTGTTCGTCGGCTTCAGCATGACGGACCGAAACTTCCTAAAGATGGCCGCTGCAGTCGCCCGGGTACGGCGCGACGCCGTGGTCGAGGACGGGTCACCCCTCCCACCGGCCGGGACCGCGCTCGCCCTCACTCAGCGCGACAGGCAGAACAACGACCTGAACTCCGAACTGGAGCTCCTCAACATGACCGACGAGGCCGATCCTGGGGCGGCCGCACGCATCCTGGAGATCTTCTTGGATCGGCTCGCCTGGACAGCCGCGAGGAATCGCAACCTATCCGCGGAGTACCTCCTGGACGAGAGGTACGCCACCGGGCTGAACGCGGACGACCGCGCACTGCGTGCCGCGCTGCAAGCGTTCGAGGCTGGAGCCACAATGTCCGCGCGGCAGAGTGCTGGATGGGCGCGGGTCGAGGAAACATTGCTAGCTCTTGGCGGCACAGGTACCGCCACGTCTGGTCCCCATCCCGGCACGACCCGAGACCAGCACTAATCGACAGCTGCGCCGCTCTATCGCTGAAGGAAGTGAGCAGACACCGACCCTTTCGGCAAGAACCGAGGACCGTCAGCGGTGCTCGGTGAGGAGCGCTGACTGCGGCCAGGCGGTGGGCCCGTCGACCGGATGGTGGCTTACGCGGCTCTTCACAGATCAAGGTGTAGTGGTGGCCAGCGCATCGTTTGGCGAGGTTGGAGTTGAGGTCTTCCCATGATGCCAGTCCTCACACAACCCACCAGGAAGACCTCGACGTGGTTGACGCTACCTTTGCTTGTCCTGACCTGACCACCTTCTGCCGGCTGGACGAGATCGGCTTGGAGGCTGCCGCGCAACGACTGGAGCCCCGCCCGGGCGGTGCTGGCTTGCCGAGTGGCGACGTTTGAAGAGTGGTGCCGCAGGTGCGGATGACAGGGCAGAGCGCCAGACACCGTAATGCGCCGGCTTGCGCACGCGCCATTCGACCTGGACTGGCTGAGCCGGGGTACGGGCAACTGCGCCGAGCAACCTGTCACAGGGCTAATCATCCCTCATATAGGTGCGTCGCGCCTGGGGATGGTCAGGAGTTGCCACATAGGCCGCGCCAACGTTCAATTTCTCGATCTCGACACTTAGGTCCAGTCCGCTTCGCCCGCGCAGGTACCCGGAAACGGCGCGGGAGGCGGGGTGGTTGGTCCGGAAGACGATCTTAGTGCCGGCGTTGCCCAGGACGTCCTTGTGGAAGTCGTCGGCGCTCTGGCTGGCCACGATGACGCTGATCCCGTACTTTCGGCCCTCTTTCATGAGTTTCGGTAGCGTCACGTCACGTGCCATCCGATGTGCCTCGTCGAGTACGACTGCCAGCTTCAGCGTGTGGTCCTGCGGCCAGTTGAACATCTCACGGTAGATCTTGCGTAAGATGAAGGAGGCCGCGAAAAGCTGCACTTCTTCAAGCCCTAGCTGGCTCAAGTCCACGACGACGCCACCGCGATAAGCGTTGAGGAGGTCGAACGCCGTATCCGCATCGTCGCGGAAAAGGCCAAAGTCGGTCATCGGCCGAAGCCTCTGCCGCGCGTTGCGGCCGCGAGCGTTGGCCTCGGCGATCTCCACCGCATCGCCAAATTCGCTGATGACCGGAACGCTGTCCCCCCGATTGACGCCCTGCCACCCGCGAGCCGAGTACATCGCTTGAAGAGCGTCGTAAACATGGTTGCGCTGAATCTCACCGAGCTTGGTGACGTACGCGACGATCTCTGATATTTCCCAGGCGGTCGTGTTGATAGGTCGCCCCACACGGACATCCGCCTCGAAAGGACTGAAGGGCAAGCCCTCAGCGGCGTTCAGCACCGTGGAGCCGGACGGCGGATCCGCGGCCATGTCACCATGGAAGTCAAATACTAGCGACGGCAGGCCTTGGTCGGCGAAGCTTCGAATGATGTGCCGGGTCGTCACCGACTTGCCCTGTCCCGGGATACCGATGATGAATGCGTGAGGGCTGCCCTGGGTGCTGACGCGCCACAGCACGTCAGAGGAGCTCGCATCAACACCCAGGACGGTCTCGACCTCGCGGGGATTCTTCGGATCGATCGGCTTTCCCGTCCCTGGACCTTCACCTCCTTCGGAACCCGAGGGCGCAGGCGTCGCAGCCGGGAGCTCGTTCCTCGGGGCGCTCGTCCACCGCGCTCTTCGGCGCGAGTCCGGGCTAGCGCCGTCCGAGTCCGAACCGGCGGACTGCTCGCCCTCCGTCGGCGACCTTGGATCATCCTTGGCTGCAGCTTGACTCTCGAGTTTCCAAAGGGGATCGGGCTGCTGCGTCGCATGCGCGGGCGCGGGCTGGGGTTCCGGGCGGGATGCGGGCGTCGGCGAGGCCGGATTCCCGGCGCGCCGCTGAGCCGGGAGCCCGGGTGACATCGGCGCGTCGGGTTCGGAGCGCGCGGAGGGCATCGGCAGCACGGTGGTGAAGCCGAGGTTGCCCAAGTCGTTGGCCGTTAAGACGTTTAGGGGGACCTCCCCGTACTTCTTCTTAAAACCCTCACCGCCGGCCAGACTGATGACGTACCCGCGCAGGGAGATCTCCGGGACCACCTGGCCCTCGATTACCCGATCGATGTGACGGTGAACCTCGGCAGCCCTTTCCTCCGCGATAAGGCCATGTCGGGCAGATCGGTCGGCGTAGTAATGAAGGATGCTCGCCAACCGCGCGAGCTGCAGCTTGACGTCGATGCGAGGAGGATCGTTGGCGAAAAATCGCGATTGCAGCACACGCTTGGTGTCCTGCAACTGGTCGACGATGTGGTCGGCAAGCATCTGCGGCAGGCGCGCCTCCTTGCGGGACTTCACCTCGATGCATTCGATCTTGAAGGATCGCTGACTGACGCGCACGAGCAACAGGTCACACCGATGCCCTGCTCCCTCATCGCGCGCCGCGACGCCGAAGATCTCCGGGTGGGCGTCGACAGGCACCACGATCAGCCCCTCCAGGTCCCCCCGTTCGCGAAGGTGGGCGATCACTGCTGCCAGAGCGACCGCCTCGCGGGCATGGTTTGTGTTCTCGAGTAACCGCAGCGCCAGCCGCCCGGAGACAACGGCTAGCGTCGACAGCACCCCGCCCACGCTGTCCTGAACCTCGGCGAGGCCGAGATCGCGCATCGCCTCCTCCAGGAGGAGTTCCACCTCGCGACGGTTCGCCGTAGTCACGGTGAGGCGCTCACCAATGCCCTCGACGAAGTCCGGCGCGTAGTCGAGGATGTACGACTTGCCAATCGCCCCGGTGGCGCCCGACTCGAACAGGTCGACGCCGATGAACCGGTCGATGCCGATCACCCAGTCCGACCGGCCATGGGCAGCGCCGATGCGGGCCTGGTGCTCGCCATCCAGCACCACTCTCACGGCTGGGACAGTGCCGTCCGGTCCTGAGGCAAGGCGTGCCACTGCTCGTTGATGAGTTCGGTGCACGACTGGTAGTTCGCCGTCGCTGCCCCCGGCCGCGGGGCCGGTCGCCGGGACACTCTCCCAAACGAGGTCGCCGGCCGCACTGAACGATCGAGTCACAATAGGCACGAGGAGGTCCTCGAACGCCGGCCGGCGCTCGGGGTCCGCGCCGAACTCAACTTTAGGGGCGCCGATGTCCTGAATGACGGTCAGGTGGGCGTCCTGCAGATCCGTCTTGAGTTGGTCTACAGGCCGCACGGACAGAGACAGCGGCGGCGTCAGGTGGGTGGTCTTGCGGGCGAGTTCGCGCCGCCGCAGGGATTGCTGCAGGCCTGAGAGAGCGGCAACGGGGTGGGTGTAGGACGGGCTGTCAGAGTAGGCCAAGATCTCCAACCGCCGCGGGTCCTCCTCGTCCTCCTCCTCGCTAACCTGTACGGGTTCGCGAAGAGCGCCAGCGAGCAGCTCACCGGAACCTGGGTTCACCGCGAGCACCCGCAGCGTGCCGCCGGGGTTGTGCGCGGCCTCGTAAGCCTGGATCCGCTCCGCCACCATCTGCGACGACGCGCGCATGGTGGAACCGGCCCGCTGAAGCTCGAGCACCGAGGCCACGGACTCGGCAGCCGCTTCGCTGTCGACGTTGCTAGGGACCAAGTAAAGGCCGGAGCCGAAAGTCAGCTCTTCGGTATACACCGCGAGCGCGCCGTCAACCGGAACGGTGAACGGCAGGTTGGCGGGTACGACCTGCGTCACGAGGCCGGCGTCGACCATGTGCGCGCGCGCGCCGCGCGGTGTCAGCTCGGTCAGCTGGTGGGCCCAGTCCCGCAGGACGCGGTCATGAGTCGCCGCCCACACCGCACGCAGCGGGTGCGTTGGGAGGACGACGACCGCACGAATGACCGTGTTGCTACGCAGGACATCGATTGAGACGGTGTCCATACGCAGCAGGTCGTCAAGTTGTTGGCCGGGGAGTTCCAGCGCGCGCTTGTAGGTCGCGCCGTACGCCACGGCGAGGTCGCGCAGCACATCATCCCAGGCGGCCGACTCGACCGTGTCGCGGTGCGGCGTCCCCGCCAGAGCGGACAGGAACTCAGCGCGCGCTCGCCGGAGCGCGGTGGGGAGCGGCAGTTCGACCTGTTGAACCCGGTCAAGGTCGAGCGGGGTGCCGTGGGATCCGCTAGCGCGTAAGTGGACAGGCCGATCGGGCCGGGCAGTAGCCGCTCGCTGCCAGCTGATCAGCGGGGCACAGATCCGGACTTGGACCGCGCGCTTGTTGCCCAACCGCAGGGAGAAGACCTGCCCGTCCAGGTCCCAGGAGACCAGATCCTCGGATAGGTCATCGAGACCGTCGAGAGCGGCGCGGACCACGGCCTCGGGGACACTCGCGGCTGCGGTCCGTCGGGTCTTCGTCTCACCCACCTGAGCGCCGACGATCTGGAACTCCTGGCTGTCCGCGGCCGCGAGCTCGCCTGAGGTGAGGTTGACTGACTCCCCGTGCTCCCCGATCGCACGGACGCTCACTACGAAGCGGGTGCCGTCGGTCAGGGAGTCCTCATCGAGGGCAACCTTCACAGTGCCCTGGCGGCGAGCGCCAGCGATCACGGTCAAGGCGAGTGGCTCGGTGTCATCGGTGCGCAGATCGTTCGGTGGCACCACGGACAACTCCCACGAGGCGACTACGGCCACGTTGGCGGGTGCCGTCCTCCACTTGACTGTGACCGACCCGACGCCACCCTCGGGGACCTCTAGGACCAACTGGCCGTCAGCTCCCTGCTTGAGCTTGCTCCATTTCTCGACCGTGCCGGCCGCCCTCGTGAAGGGGACGACCTCGAGCTCGTCGATGTCCTCGGCGATGTCTTCAGCTAGGACCCACTTGTCGAAGGTGAGCTCGGGGAAGTGCTCGGCAATTGCTTGAGTCCAAAGACGCGGGTTGGCAAGCTGAGCTCCGCGCTGCTCGCAGAACCGGCGCAGAGGGCCCCGCCACGGCCCATCCTGAAGTCCCGCGACGGTGAACCGCTCGTCCATCGCAGCCGAGGGACGAGTCGGGCGGCTGATCGCCTGCACCGCCAGCCGGTTCCGCTCGACGCGGTCGCCCGGGTGTTCGGCGTGGTCGGGCACCAGCCCGACCATCCACAGGTGCCGCCCGAAAGTGGCCTCACTGGGCTCGACGCAGAGCTGGGCCAAGAATTCCGTCCAGGCCTCTTGACGCTGAGCACGGAGCCAGCGGCGGTTACGGGTAGCCAGCTCGCGGACGCCCTGGTCGCCGATGCGGTTAAGCAGCAGTCGCTCGACATGGTGGTAAGCGGCCAGGACAGGGATGCGTCGGAAGGAGTTATCGAGGGAGCTGGCGGCGTGGCCCTCTCCTGCTGGCACCACCAGGACGCACGGTTGTCGCTTGCGATTACGGATCTCGATCGCACGCTCTGCGGCGATGTCCAGGTTCCCTTGAGGCCTGGCCCGGAGCACGTGAATGGCGGCCGCCGGCAGCTTCTGAGAGAGGGCAGATGCAAGGTCGGGCGCTAGCGCCGTGTTCACATCGTCGACGCGCACGCAGTGTCCCGCCTCGGCCTGGTCGAGTATCGAAGCGATGTACTCAGCGAGGGTGGACGTGAGCACCCCATTGGCGGACGCCGTCACTTGACCGACTCCCTGGGTCGGGTCACGAACTGGGCATTGAAGTCGTCGGAGAGTCCTTCGAAACAGCCAAGCAGCTTCATGCGCTGGGTAAAGGCGGACAAATTCGCCGCCGCGCCGACACGGGCGTCGGCGGAGTCGAGGTCCGCCGGGGGTGAGGCGATGAGGATGCCGAAGCGTCGCTCAAGTCGGGCCAGAACCTCTCGGATGGGCAGTCTGGTCGTCGTTCGCTGTCCGCTAGCGTCGACGAAGATGATGCATAGGAGCGCGACCAGCGCCTCGTCGGACAGCGAGTAGCGCCAGCTTCCGCGGGAACGCAGGTCGCCCTTGAGGACCCCGTACGGCTTCTTGATACCTCCGGTGGAGTGGAACCACTTGACCTGGTTTTCCAGACCGCGCCTGCGGAGCCCCTCGACAAGGATCGCGGTGAGTTGATCGGCGGCGGTGAGGCCCCCGGACGCCCTCACCTCTGCGATGTAAGCGCGGCCCTCGTCCTCCGGCGCGAGCGCGGCCTCGACCGCGCTGACCTGCATTTGTAGGGCCATCTGCATCATGCCGTCGTCCCTCAAGGCGGCAAGCGCGGCGAGCCGGGACGCCGCAGTCTCACCCAGATCCGGCTTGGTCGGTAGTAGCACGACGGCTTCTTGTAGCGAGCGAAGCAGCAGTCGGTCGCCGAAGAACGTGCGCATTACCTCGAGGTCACGCTGGACTGACATGCGGGATAACTCGTCGGAAGGGTGACCGCGCAGGCGCACGAAATCGAAGTACTGCGCACAGGGGTTTTCGGATGCAGGCAGCTCGGCCCCGCTGGCGAGCAGGGACCGCACGGCGTGCGCAGTAACCAGAGGTAGCTGAAACAGGCGCAGGCTCAGCAGGGTTGAGAGGTGCATATACGCCTCGGCAACCGGCAGCTTCGGGCCGTAAAACGTGAGGAATTCGAGGAGGTCCCGGCTCAGGGGATCGACGGCGAGAGGTACGGGCGGGTCGAGCGGCTCAAGGTCCCGGTTATGCGCCTCGTTGCCCTCAAACTGCTCGATGAACCGGAGGGCGAGAAGAGTGTCGATGTCCACCTCGGACCCGTCGTAGGTCGGATTCGTCGACGGAAACGGCCCTAGCTCGACGCCTCGGCCGAAGGTGCGCAGGAATAGGCCCTGGATCACGGCGGACTCGTTGTCGTCCCCACGAGCCTTGAGGGTACGCGCCATTGCCTTGTAGGCGAGGGCGTCCGCCCGACGGTTGCGGGACTGGCTCCGCGGTAGTCCGCTGCGATAGGCCGCAATGGTAAGTGGGCGGAGGTAGCCCATCTGAACAATGTCGCGTCGCAGCCCTGCCGTCTCCTGAACCAAGACGGAGGCGCGAATCCACCCGTCGAGGACTTCGAGCCCCCGGTCGCTTTCAACCCCGATGAGGTGCGGGGACCGCTGCAACTTCGCGAGGTAGCCGTCATAGTCCTTCGTGTCCACCCGCGAACCGGACACTCGGCCCCGCTTGACGGCCCGCTCGAGGATCTTGGTCATCATCCGGTCGATGTCGGTGTCGTTGAGTTCGACGTTGATGACGTTCTCGGTTACAAGCGAGTTCTGCGTAAGTCCCTTGGGGATCGCGAAGGTCACGAGCGCTCGCCTCGGTCGACCGCGAACGCGATCTCGACGCCTCGCCTGGTCGCTGTGGTCACGGAGCCCGACGAGTCCACTATGTGTGCAGCTTTTGCTGGGTGGCGGCTCAACTGTCCGACGAAGGCATCGATTTCCTGGCGGATAGCGTCGGACGCAGAATCATCGACAAGCTCGCCGTCGGCGGCGCGCAGGATCATCTCGGCCGTATCGAGATTGAGCCTCAGCGTGTGCGCACCGGATTTGTGGCGCAGCTCGAGTAGGTCTGCCATCGTCTCCACGTAGGGATGAGTTGGGTCGGCGACATGCACGGTGAAGGCCTCGCTCTCGATCGCGTGGAGGATCGCCCAGCTGGAGTCGCCGGCACCGACACCAAAGGCCAGCCCGGAGGAGCGGTAGCCCGGCGCCCCGAGGAGCCTGCTGATGCCGAGCAGGAGACGATCACGCGTGGCGATCGCATCCCCCCCGTTGAGCATCCCGGTGAACTCGGTCAAGTGGCGGTACACCCTGACATCGCTGCGCGTGATGTCGTCGTCGACGTGGTGGCCGAAGTAAACCGAGCGGGCGGCGCTCTCCGTGCTGCGCAGGAACGCCATCCCCTCGGCCGTGTTGGACTGCCGCCGCGCACGGTCCACGCTCGGACTCGAGACGAGCGCGGGATCGAGGTCGCTCCACTCGTCGATTAGGTAGTCGTTGCTGTCCGTCGCGAAGGCCAGGTCATGTGCAAGGGCGTCAGACATCAGGCTGGCGTTCCTTCCCTCCAGGATCAGCTGGTGGACGTCGACGCAGTCACGATCGCCGGTGACGACCCAGGCGGCCGCGGACCGGACGTCGCGGAAAGTTGCCCGGCGCCGGCGCCGCAGGTGGCTGACTAGCATTAGCTCACTGAAGCCACCCGCGCCCGGCCCATTCATGCTCTCCCGGTTGGCGAGAATCGGGCAAGCTGTCCGCGCTGCGCAGGAAGAGCAGACGCCCCAGAGCTCGGGTCGGAGCAGTGAGGCGAGCGCTTGATCGGCCAGACCGGACTCGTCCGTCGACGCGAGCGAGCGGCGTTTGAGGTCAACGAGCACCACCCGCGATTTACCCGGGCCCTTCCCCGCGATCTGGTCCTGGATCTCAAACCACCAGTCCTCGTAGCGCTCACTGTTGTCTTCGAAAAACTGGTGCAAGCGCCCGTCATTGACCGCGATGAGCGCCGTGGCCGGCCCTGCTGTCCCGTTGCGGACTGGCTCGAGCGCCTGCTTGACAAGCTCGTCAGAGGTCAGCAAGCCGTGTGCCTCGCTGGCATCGAAAACCGCGTGGAAGGTGCGATCAGCCAGCTTTAGGCTCCATCCCGCCTCGTCCTCGTGAAGCGTCTCCGCGCCACGCTCTCTCAGCCTCTGGCCGAGCTGCACTAGCAGTGACGTCTTTCCGTCGCCCGGGTTGCCACTGAGGAGGACCACATCGAGGTCGCCGTCTTCCACTCTCGGAAGCAGGTTCTGATCAAGGCGCGTGGGGACGTACGTCGCGAGGGCAAACGCGTCGTCGAGCCCGCGATTGCCAGCGTTGCCGATCGAGCTCGCGCGGTACAAGCGCCTGATCTTCGCGACGTAGGGGTTCACGCGAAACTCGTCCTCGCCGTCACGTGGCGTGTCGGGCTCCGGGGTGATGCGTGTGCTCCGCACGAGCTCAAGGAGGGCTGCTGCCGACGGTGGACGCTCGACCGGGGCCGGTCTGGCCGCCGCCAGGAAGCTGTCCAGGAGCCGCGAACCCCCTGGCCCCCAGGCCTCCTTCTCCGCGTCGGTCGGGGGAACCAGCTCGAAGCTGCCGGACGCCATTGAGCTGATCTGGCGCCCCAGCATGGCGTAGGCCATGGTCGCGGCGAAGCCGAACAGGTCGCTGGCCACAGTTGCGGGCTGCCCTGCGCTGAGCTCAGGCGCCGCGAACCGGGGCGTTTGACCTGCCGGCCGCTGGCCGGCACGTACCGTCAGCCCGAAGTCAATCAGCTTCGCGCTGCTGCCGTCCGGGGCTGCAATCACATTCGAGGGCGTGACGTCGCCGTGCACCCGGTCGTGGCTGTGGATGTAATCCAAAGCCTTGAGAACGCAGACGGCGATTTCAAGCAGCTGCTCAACCGAAAAGGCTTGCCCCTCCTCAGCGAGGCTCTCGCCGTCGACATACTCCGAGACAAGGTAGTGGGGCGTCTCGTTGACGTGAATGTCGTGGACGCTTCCGCAGTAGTCATAATGCAGCCCGTGTGCCGACTGAAACTCGGTGCGCACGTTGTCCGGCAGGTCTTGGTGGAACTGCTTAAGCACCATCGGCAGCTCGCGCTGCCGGTCGTAAACCCTCCACGACGTCGCAAACCCTCCGCGCCCGAGCTTGCGGACGATCTCGTAGCGGTCTGCGATGAGTCCGCCCACCTCGAACACCCCCAAGGGGGTGGGTACCGGTTCCGCCACTGGCGCGGCCGGCAACAGCTTGTCAGCCAGTTCTCCGGCGTGAGGTCGGTCCTGAGAGGCGCCGGACAAGGCTCGAAGCATTGGCTGCACCCACGGATACGCGGTGATTAAACGCTCGCCGATCTCCTCCCGCGTTTGCTCTATGATGTCCCTGCCAAGCAGCCAGTAGCCGAGGCACAGCGCCAGACTGAAAACGTCCGACGCTCGGTTGGCTAGCGCCAGACTGCTCGCGCATTCGGGGGCCCGGTAGTCCTCGCTGATGTCGCCGTCATCAGCCCAGAGTGCGATCGACTCGTCACCCTCCACTCGAGCGAGGTTGAGATCGCTAAACATGACTCGACGCTTCTGGTGCAGCCAGACCCGTTTGGGGTGGAGCGCCCGGTGCACAAGTCCGGCGTCGTGAATGTCTTGGAGCGCGCGAAAGGCGTCGATGGTGACTGCGCGTGCGATCTGGTCGTCCAGTCGCCCACCCGGGCGTTGCGGAACCTCCTCCTGCACGGAAGCATGCAGCGTCGTACCGCCCCTAGGGGGCACAACCGGCACGACGAAGAGGCTGCCGGAATCATCCTTGAAGGGCGGGAACGCACGCCAAGTCCGGCCGAGGTCCGCAACCCGGTTAACGGCAACGTACTCGCGCCGGAGGAACTCTCCGGGATCACCGTGAGCGCCGAACGCGGCCGAGGGATAGCACTTCAGCACCAGCCGCTCGCCGGTCGAGTCCGTCGCGGACCACGCCTGTTCCTGTCCAGCGCTGGCTAGTCGAGACTCCAGGGTGTAGCCACCAAGGGTCGGCTTGCCGTAGGGCTTGGGCAGGTCGTCTAGATAGGTGATCACTGGGCGACGGGCGACGCCCAGACCCGACCCAGGGAACTGCTCGTCGAGGGCCACGAGCGCGTCCGCGGCCTCCGTGAGCGCCCAGATGTGCTCCCGCTCATCGTGATTGCGCCCACGTAGGATCTGCAGCCTCGGATGGCTCAGGATCACCGCTGGTACAACGCGGCGGGCGGAACCCAGGTTCTTGTAGCCGTCGGCTCGCTGCTTGAGGGTGCCGGCCACGATCCGGGCCACCTGACCCACGCGGTTGAGCGGATTCGGTCTGGCGTCCGAGCCGACATACCAGTTGTTGTCATCGACGACGACTGTGGGTCCCCAGGCCTTCTCCTCGATGACAAAGACAAGAGACTTGCCGACCACCACGAGGTCGGCATCGTCACGGTTCGGGCCCGGCAACTTACGGCCGGCGAAGATGACCCAGTCGCTCGGAAGAGTTGCAGCGAGGTGCTCCGCCGTCCGCTGCTCACCGGGCCCGACGTATTCGCCCTTCACTCGTAGATCAGCCATCAATGCACCTCGGGGTAGTCGTCCGGCCAGACCCACGGCTGGACCAAACTGTCTGGCAGCGAACGAATCCGGTCGAGATAGACGTTCTCGCGTGAGTAGGTGAGGACAAGCTGGTCTTTGGCCCGCGTCGATCCGACGTAGCCGCACCGACCCTCGCGACCGGCGCGATCGCTCCCGTCGGGATCTGCGAGGTGTTCCATGCCAACGAGGAAGACGACGTCAAACTCGTAGCCCTTGGACGAGTGCACGGTCATTACCTTGACCGACGACTCCGACAAGTCGAATTCCTCGGCGTGGTTCGGGTACACCGCCCTGACCGGGATCCCTGCCTTCTTGAGGGGGTACATGACCTTGCCAATGTCCCACTTGCGTGTCACGAGCACCGCGATGTCCTGCGGATGGCGCTCCTCCTCGGCAAGCAGCAGCTCGATGTCCCGAGCTACGGCTGCTCCGAGCTCCGACACGTTCTCGGCCCACACGAGGTCCACGGGCCGACCCTCGGCAGCGTCCGCCCTGCCATCCACGTTCATGGACTGGTCCAGCGCAGAGGTCACCTCGAGGATCTGCCTCGTCGACCGATAGGGCCGATGCAGCGCGGCCTCCTCCACATTGTGCCCAGCGAGAGCGATGTAGCTATGAGCGTCGCGGTAGAGCGCCTGCTTAGGGTCACCCGCGACGGTCAGCCCACCCCGCCCAGGCCGAACAGTCGCAAGGACCAGGCGGGTCCATGGGTCCATGAAATCTTGCCATTCGTCGACTAGGACTGCGTCATACACCGGCTTCACGTGCGCCAACGCCTGCGCCACGTTCTGCTCAGCCCACTCCTCATTGTCTAGGGAGACGCGGACTCTGAGCCGACTGGTCAGCTGCCCGAATGTGCAGACGGTGATGTTGGCGTGGCCCCAGACCAACGCCTCGAGGTAGGGGACGAGCAGGCGGTTGTAGCAGAGCAGCACGATGCGCCAATTAGGATCCTGGGCCGCTAGCCACTTGGCCCGGGCGGCCAGGACCAGGGTCTTGCCGCTGCCCGGGGGGCCCGTGATGTGCAAGACGTCGTCCACATGCCTGCAGGCGATGTCGCTCTGGGCTGCGTCCAACACCAGCCGCTCCACGGCCCGCGCCGCCGCGCCCTCGTCTGACATTGGATGCCGCCGCGGAACGTCAACGCTCAAACGAGGCGCAAGATAGGCCGCCACCGCCTTGACGGCCCCGTCATCCATGCCGTTGGGCGAGAGCTGTCTGACGAACACACCCGCAGCCGCGTCCTCTGGGGTTGAGATTACATCGCTCGAGGCGCCAGCGTCAGGGGCCACAATGATTCGTTGGGCGCGGACCCGCGCGACTTGCGGAACGTCGTTGCGCAACCTCGCGAGCTTTCGGTTGAGCTCGACCAGGGCGCCATCCTCGTGATCGACGAGGTCGAGCACCAAGAGTCCCAAACCACCACCCGCGGCGACCACGGTCGGCAGATCTTCGGACTTCGGCCAGAAGACATCGAAGCCGGCTTCGGTCAGGTGCGTCGTGAGCGCGCCTTCGAGTTCCGACGCCCCAGCATTGGGCATGGCCTGCTCCTCCAAACCGTCTCTGAGCACTCAGTCCAACGATGAGCAAAGATCCTTCGCGGGAGATCTTGCCATCAGGCGGGCAGGCGCGCGTGCCTTGTATACATTCCGGTGGACTTTCTCGCACCTCAGCGGGCCGTCGACGGACCTCAGGGAGATCGCTCCCCAGGCCCCCGTTGCGGCAGGGGGAGCAGCAGGCCAGCTCGTGACCCGGCGCGATGTCGGCCAGCAAGGGGCCGGGCGTCAGGCAGTCGTCGCGGGCGAATCGCGAGCGCGGGGAAGCCGCACCTGGCGCCCGACCCGATGCGCCTCGGCGGGAAGTCGGACGACGGCGCCCGTCGTGACAGGAAGGTCCGGCCCAGCGTCCGCAGGGCTCTAGAGCCGCTCCGTCGTTTCCTCAGAACTGCCCATGGAGAACCAAGTACCGAGCAACTTTCCGGACGAACTTCGTGGAACGTGCCCCAATCGACCCGGGTTTGGTTAGTCTTCCTCAGCACGGCCTGACCCCACCCCCGAGGAGGTCGATGTCTTTCGTCGCCTGGCTGGACCACTCAACTGAGGACGAGCGCCGTGTGCGCGAGATGATTCGGTCGTTCGACCAGCCAGAGACCCAGGACGCTCTCGGCTTCGGTCAGGTCCGCGACGCGTATGGCGACCTCCTCTTCCCGGGAACCTCCACACTGCACACCCGGGCAAAGTACTTGCTTTTCATCCCTTGGTGCTCGATCGCAGCAGCCGGACGCGGATACACCGGGGAACGCCTGGAACGAGCCAGCCGCGACAACGAACGTCGACTAATCCAGACTCTGAGCTCGATACCCGGCGTCCATGGCCTGATCGGCGGTCGACGAGGGTGGACTGTTCGCAATCTGCCCTCGGGGACCTACCGCACCGCCCTCGAGCGCTGGCACATTCAAGGCGATAACGACCAGGACATTCCGTCGCCTGACGACGGCGAGTTGGTCGTCGCCACCCACGGCTGGCACCGCCGGCTTCCGGCGCCACCGCTCGACTTCCCCGAACGGGCTCCTGGGGCCTTCGCGCTCACCTACGGCGAGGCCGAATATCTCCAGGGCCGGCTGCTGAGCATCGACGGTCCGCCGTCGCTCTTCGCCTACCTCGCCGACCACTGCGGCCGCGCGTTGGAGGCGCCACGCCTCTGGAAAGAACCAATTGTCGAACAAGCGCCGCCTCACATCAGGGACGATGTCCAATTGGCTGAGACGTTCTCCACGATCGCCCACGGCGCCAACCTGCTCTACAACTACCTCGTCGCGCGGAAGTACGAGCAGGACGGCTGGACGACAGTCGAGAACCCGGTCGAACGCTACGAGGCGCGGCTCGACGACTGGGCGGTCAAACTCCGGGAGCTGGGACCGTCCTGGCCGTCATGGAGAGACATCCGGACGAGAGCGGCCGACGAGAACGGCAATGTCCTGCGCAACGTGAGTCTAAACGCCTTCGCCGAGGCTTGGTTCTCGCTCGTGGCGCAGGAGGAACCGCACGACCTCTGGCGCTCAGATGCCGCGCAGACGCTCGTACGAAGCCGGGAGGTCTCGATCAAGAGACTCCAATCTCGCTTCACCAACCCGACCATGCTGTCTCGGTGGGGCGGTTCGAGCGGTGCCGGAGCCTTCGAGTTCCGCTGGAGTCAGGCCCGGCAGCTGCTGAACGACGTCATCGCCGGCTTGAGGAGCGATGACGTTGCTGTCGCCTGACGACCGATCGGCGTTGATCAGCGCACTCCGGCCTCCGCTGGGGATGGTGCTGGGCCAAGCCGTGGCCACGACCTTCACGCTCGACCTCGAGACGGCGATGAGCATTCCGATCGCATTTGCCCGCGGTCGGAGCCAGGACCTGAACGACCCGATCTCCGTGATGGAGGCGCTGCGCGACTGCCGGGACCGGATTGACATCTTCTGCCAAGCGGGAGCCATCAGGCCACCGACGACCCAGTCGACGCTGTTCGCGTTCTTGGAGCCGATGATCACCCAGGTCTGGCAGCGGTCGAGGTTGTTCCACCCCAAGATTTGGCTCCTGCGGTACGACGGTCCGCTGGGCTCCCGCATGCGACTGCTGGTGCTCACGCGCAACCTGACGGCCGACCGTGCATGGGACCTCGCGGTGTCCCTCGACGGGGAGGTTGACCCGAAGCAGCGCCGCGACCGTTCTCTCCCGGAGCTGGTGAAGTGGGCGCTCAGCCACACGAAGGGCCCGGCACTCGGCCCACGGCGGCAGGAGAGGCTGCAGGGTCTCTTGGGCGACGCGGCTCGCACGGCTTGGGAGAAGCCGGCCGACGCGTGGGAGGTCACCCTGCACGCCCTCGGCGTCGGGCTGCCGAACACACTCAAGTTGGCTGGGACTCGGGCCCTCGTGGTCTCGCCGTTCATCCAGGCCGACGGTCTCGACCTGATCAAGGCGCGCACCCACGTCGTCGTGTCCCGACCCGAGGAGCTTGACCGGCTCGACGACGCGGCCCTGAGCCGGATCGATGCCCGAGTGCTCAACGAGGCCGCCTGGCTGTCCGAGGGCGGAGAAGACAACCAGCTGACCGGCCTCCACGCGAAGGCCTACGTGATCGAGTACGACCGACGAGCATGGAACATCCTGGGTTCGCCGAACGCCACACGCCCGGGCCTGGTCGGCGACCGGCGAGCGAACATCGAGTTCGCCGTGACCCTCGAAGGGTCCAAGAGGGATTTCGGCCTCGACCGCTGGCTGAGCGACGACAGCCTGGGGCACCTCCTGGTGGACTACGACAGACAGTCGCCGAGTGCTCTCGACGAGACGTCCGAGGCGCTGGAGAGCACGCTTAGCAGTTTGGCGGGCGTCTCCTTCAGCGCTCGAGCGGCTGCCGACGGAGACGCCTGGTCGGAGCTCGTTTGGCCCGAGGAGTCGCTGCTCTACCCGTCGACGCAGCAGGTAGGAGTCGAGCTCCTGACCACCAGGGGGCGCCGACAAGCCTTGTCGAACGGTTCCGTCGATGCTGTCTGCTTCGCGTCCCTCACGATTCCCGAGGTGACCCCGTTCCTGATTCTCACAGTGGAGCAGGACGGGCAGTCGGCATCAGCCTGCCTGCGCGCGACGCTCCTGGACGACGTACCAGAGCGGCTCGACCACGTCCTGATGGGCCAGGTCGACACCGCCGAGAAGTTCCTGCGCTGGCTCCTGATGCTGCTCGCCGAAGATCCCGGGGCCGGCTTTCTCGTGCCCTTGGACGAGGAGCGTTCGGGCGGCTCATGGCTCGTCCAGGCACAGCAGCGCGGCCTGTTCGAGGCCATGGTCACGGGTCTCGCCGACCACCCGGAGCAGCTTCATTTGATCGAGCGCTTCGTCGACAAGGTCCTCAGCTCCCCGGACAACCGCCAGGTCCTGCCCGAGGGCTTCGTCGAGCTGTGGCAGGTCGTGCGCACTGCCCTTGCGCGAGGCACGGCAGCATGACGCACTTCGACGCTGCGCCTATCCTCGACGGGCTGAAGGACTTCCAGCGCGCCACTGTCGAGCACGTCGTTGACCGCTTCTACGGCGACTTCCCGACGAAGCGCTTTCTCGTTGCCGACGAGACGGGCCTCGGCAAGTCTGTCGTGGCCCGTGGAGTGGTCGCACGGGTCATCGAGCGACTGCAGGACGATTCTTCCGTCGACCGGATCGACATCGTGTACGTCTGTTCAAACTTCGACATCGCCCGCCAGAACCTGAAGCGGCTGGACGTCACTGGGGGGTCAGCAACGGTTTCGACCACGCGGCTCACGCTGCTGGCGCGCGACGCAAGGACCTTCCAAGGTGCCGCAGATGTGGCGGCGACGCCGGTCAACGTCATCGCGTTCACGCCCGGCACTTCGTTCAGCAGCGGGTGGGCGACTGGTCACGCGGAAGAACGAGCACTGCTGTACGTCATGCTCGCGGAAGCCTGTCGGCTCGGGCAGCAGCAGAAGAACTACGCGGTCACCCTCCTCCGGGCGACAGCCACCAGGAAAGGGTTCGAAGGGGCCATAGCCAACACCCGACGCGCACTCGACGGTCCGCCCGACGAGGGCATCTCCAACGCGTTCTGGAGCGAGGTGCAGCGACGCGGCCTGGACGTGCGCTTCCTTGACCTGCTCCAGCTCTTGATCGACAAGCGCGCGAAGGACGTGTCCAACGCACTGTGGCCTGAGGTGCGCCGGCTGATCAGCGATCTGCGGCAGTGCCTCGCTCGCGCGTCGGTCGAACGACTTGAACCCGATTTGGTGATATTCGATGAGTTCCAGCGGTTCCGGCACCTGATGGATCCTGAGCAGGGCGGGGAGAGCGCCGAGCTTGCGGAGGCCCTATACGACCATCGCGACACTCGCCTACTGCTGCTGTCGGCGACGCCGTACAAGCCCTTCACCAGCGTCGAAGAGAGCTCAGCCGGCGAGGATCACTACAAGGACTTCCGTCAGACGCTGGGCTTCCTGGCGCAGGACGAGGACTGGGATCGCGAGGTCGACCGCGCCTTGGCCGACTACCGCCGTTCGCTGCTGACGGGCGATGACGCTGATGGGCCTCCAGCCCGGGAGCGCGTGCGTCGGCTGCTCCTCCAGGTGATGAGCCGTACGGAGCGGCCGACGCTGGGTGAGGTGGGCGAGGCTACTGGCGTCCCTCGGCACGACGGCATGCTGAGAGAGCACATGGTGGCGGCCGAGGACCTCTTGGCTGACGACCTCGTCTCTTACGTGGCCATGCGTCAGCTTGCCACGACCATCGATGCCCACATGTCGCTCGACTACTGGAAGTCCGCGCCCTACTTTCTGAACTTCGCCGAGAGCTACCAGATCGGGCAGCGCATCAAGGAGCGGCTGAAGCAACGCGATGTCGGCGAGCTGCTTTCTAGTCTGAGCCTGATCGATCGGCATGCCGTCGGACGATTTGACGACATCGGACTCGGCAACGCACGCCTGCGGGCCGTTGCTGCCCAAACCGTTGACGCGGGCTGGTGGAAGCTGCTCTGGATGCCGCCCTCGATGCCATACGTCCAACTCGAGGAGCCGTTCGGTGCCCTGCGTGAGTCGGGCATCACCAAGCGGCTCGTGTTCTCCGGGTGGAACGCCACCCCGGCCGCTGTGGCTTCGTTGATCAGCTACGAGGTCGAACGGCATCTGATGGGTGGACGTGGGCTTGAAAACGATCCGCTAGCGATCCGCAACGCCACCCGCCGTCTCGCCCTACGGTTCGACCAACCCCGGCCCAACCAGACGGCGATCGCGTTGTTCTGGCCGCAGCCGGAGCTCGCCGAGCTCTGCGACCCGCTCGTGTTGGCACGATCCAGCCCGGGGTTCCTCTCGAGCACCGCGGCGACCGCATACGCCGAGTCACTGATCGCAGAGAGGGTCAAGGGGAACGATGGAGAGGCGGGTGCATCGGCAGCCGAGCTCGCTCTGCGTTGGCCACTCCGTCGACAGCCCGACGCAGGCAGCCTGCCCGGAGGCGACGATTCCGTGGATGACGATACCGACCTCCGCGGCTGGGACCGAGCCATGGAGGAGACGTTCCAGCTTGAACGACGGCCCGCGTCTGCGGCGGACGTAGAGCGCGAAAGTCGCGACCTGGCGGCGTTGGCGCTCTTCGCCCCGGGCAACGCTGCTTGGCGGGCGGTCAGCCGGCTCCTCGGTGAAAGCGACTCCGTCACCCTCGAAGGCAGGTGGCGAGCTGCGCTGACGATCGCGACGGGGCTCCGGACACTCTTTCAGCGTCCCGAGTCCGTCCTAGTCATCGAGCAGGGCGTCGGGGAGAACGACGCTGGAGACAGCTACTGGCGCCAGGTGCTCGCTTACTGCGCAGCCGGCGATCTGCAGGCTGTCCTCGACGAGTACCTGCACCACCTCAGGAGCGAGAAGCCGAGCGGACCGCTCGACGACGAGACGCTCCTCCAGCTGGCGACGTCGGCCTCAGACGTCCTGTCGCTTCGGGCTGTAACTCTCCGCGCCTTCGACCCGCACGCCCCGGCGGACCCGATCACGCTGCGCTGCCGGTTCGCTCTGCGCTACGGCGCCCGCGAGGGAACCGGGACGGACCAGGTGCGGGCGAGCGAGGTGCGTGCCGCATTCAACAGCCCCTTCTGGCCCTTCGTCATGGCTACGACCAGCGCTGGCCAGGAAGGTATTGACTTTCACTGGTGGTGCTCGGCCGTCATCCACTGGAATACCCCGAGCAACCCCGTCGACTTCGAGCAGCGCGAAGGCCGAGTGCACCGCTTCGGTGGCCACGCGGTCCGACGAAACGTGGCCGCCGCGCATCGCCACGACGTTCTGGCGTCGAGTGACGCTGACCCGTGGCGCGCCGCCTACGACGCGGCGCTGGCAGCCTCCGGGGACCTGGGAGAGTTCTCGCCTTACTGGGTTTTCCCGGGCGCGGCCAAGATCGAACGCCACGTGCTCCCGTATCCCTTGAGCCGCGACTTGAGCCGCTATGAACAACTGAAGGTCGACCTGGCCACGTACCGTCTGGCCTTCGGGCAGCCTCGGCAGGAAGACATGTTGGAGTTGATGAAGAGGCGCGGGACGACGCAGGCCACGGAGCCGCTGGACCTACGTCCACCGCCAGGAGCCGCTGAGCGAGACAACCGAGCAGAACCACCGGAGGAAATGCGATGACGGAGAACGAACCACAGGACACGCAGCCTTCCGCAGAGCTGATGCTCGTCCAGGTCAGTGAGGACGCAGCACTGGTCTTCGGCGCTGACTCACCCTCGTGGCTTGAGGTGCAGCCATTCCTTGGGGCGAGTTCGGCCGACCGTGCTCATCTCCACGAAGCTGCTGCGCTGGCGGTCGGCGGCCTGAACGTTGCTCTGCAGATCAGTCCTGCCCTCATGGCTGCCCAGGGCATCGTGCAGCTGTCCCCGACGACGATGGCTGCCCTACGGACGTTGGAGCCGATCGTCGGAGCCAACGGCTGGAACCTCGGAACGCTGCGAGCGGCGGGCAAGTTCGCGCACAGCGTTCAATGGGCGCCGGCGAGTGGGGCTGCTGGCCTTCAGTTCGCCACGAACATGGGTCCAGCGATGACTCTGGTGGCGATTCAGTTGCAGCTGAAGGACATCAGCCGGAAGCTCGACCAGAACATCGACCTGACCAAGGAGGTTCTGACGGAGCTCGGCTGGGCCAACGACGCCGAACTGGTCTCCCTCGTTCGCGATGTGCACCGGGCGTATTCTGAGGCGTTGCACGTCGGCGCGGTGACCCCGCAGATCTACGGCGAGATCCGGGGCAAGGAAGACCGCATCGATAAGGCTCGCACCCTCCTGCTCACCAGGGTCTCCGCCTACGTCACTGAGCTCGAGCAGGCGGACAACCCTGAATCCCGACGCAAGTGGCTCTCGGACCGCGCAGAGCGCAGCTTGAACGACCTCCGCTCGCTCGTTCAGGTGCAGCAGGCGTGGTTCGTCTTCCAGGCGCTCCGGGCCGCCAACGTCGCTGAGTCGGACACCAGCGAGCGGGGGATCAAGCTCACGGCACGGATCAGGGAGACTGCGCAGGAGCAGAACCGCATCACGGCCGACCTGGTCATCGCCCTGGCTGACCGTCTTCAGCGGATGCTGGGTCTGCTGCAGGAATCGGGCGACCGTCGGCTCGGCCGCTTCAAGAGTGCGGCCGAGGCACGGCAGGTGGCGCAAGCCCTGCGCGCCAAGGTCCTCGACGCGCTGCCCGCTGTTGATCGAGCCCTAGGGACACCCGAGGTCTTCCTCGGGCGCTCATCCAAGCTCGAGCGCGCGAGCCGGATGCTGCCTCTGGTCCTAGAGCAGGAGCGACCCCAGACGCTGGCGGCCAGTTGCGAGCTCGGCGCCTTCAACAGCAGTGCGTTCCTCTTCGTGCTGCCCGGCGAGCTGGTCCTCACGCGCGAGAAGGCCCTGTTCAACGACCACGCCCTCGACCACCAGGTGCCCTCCCATTCGATCCGCTACGTCCGTACCGACGCGAAGAAGCGGACCGTCGAGCTCGTCGCCGTCGAACGGACGTTCAAGCTGGAGTGGCCGTCGGATGCCTCGGACGTGGATGTCACCTACGCCAACGACCTGCTGAAGTCGCTGATGAGCCTGCCGCCGGAGGAAATCCCTCAACGGCCGCGATCGACGGCTGCCCTTCTGGCCAGCGTGGCGGCACTCGCCGGAGAACTTGATAGTTAGGTGCTAGAAGTCAACACACGGTCAATCGAAAGGAGCGAGGTGTCGGGCAAAGCCCTCGGAGGTGGCTCCAGCGCTGTCGCCGCATCAGCGCATGCGGCCTGTGCCCGATTCCGTGGCACCGATCCGCTGATCACCGGCGTAACCCGGCGCGCCTTGGCGACCGCTCTCAACTTCCCCGACGACTCGGGCCGCATCCCTGAGGCACGGTGGATGCGGGCGATGACGTTCGAGCGGCTAGTCCGAGACGTCAGATTCGCCAGTGAGGTGGCCACGACGACGGCGGGGCGACTCGGTCTCGATCGGCCGACCGAGGTGGTCACTGTCAACGCGCACCTCAGCGTCGACACCACGGCCAAACTCCTGGGCGACGCGCACGTGCGCGCCGTCTCCCAGCGGGCGGCGACGCTCATCCACGGGCTGGCTGTGCCGTTCGCCGGATTCGAGAAGACCAGAGCCACTGATGTCCGACCTGACTTCGCCGTGGTGGCACCGCAGGTCGGCGAACATAGTCAGGGCAGCTGGCTGGTGATGGGCGACGCCAAGGACTACGAGCGGGTGCGGTCGCGTATCGACGACGGCCGGTTGCTCAAGGGGTTCCTGCAGGTCGCGCTGGGCGCCGAGTCTGCGGATCGATGGTCACACCTACCCGCGGACATGACGGTCCACGGCCACGGCGTGCTCGCCGTCCCGCGCAACGCCTTCCTCCAGCCGGAGGCACTGGTGGAGCTCCTCGACGACCACCGTGCCGAGGTACGTATGCGCCTCGCCGAACGGCGCCGCGAGGCCGCCCGGGAGCCGTACGACGAGAGGGACGAGCTGCCGACGTTCGTCGGCCACCTGCAGGCCACCTTCGACCCGGTGTCCTGCACTACGTGCACGTTGTTCTCCTACTGCCGGAACGAGTTGCGACACTCTGACGACCCCACCGAACTGCTGGTCGAGCTGGGCGTCGCCTCCGACGCCCGACCGCACGTCGTCGGGATGGTTGACGGCTCCGGCGTCATCGGCAGGGCGTCAGCGTCGCTCGTCGCCAATGTAGAGGCCACCCTCACCGGCGTCGGGCGACGGACCGGTCAGTTGCGCACCGATCAAGCCGACCAACCGGGAACGATCAACGTCGTGATCGCCAAGTCCGACGCCGCTGCGCTCGGCGTCCATGGCGTCGCGACCCAACAGGTCACCGCCAGTGGCCGGCAGCCGTGGGAGATCACCGTTGTCGACGACCCGCAGTCGGCCGACACTCGGCGTGCGGTGATGAGGCTGCTGGGCAAGCAGCTCACCCAGGCGATGACCGCTCAGCGAAAGGCGAATCGCGAGGCGCCCAGTCCGGTGCACCTCGTCGTTCCCGACCAGCCCACTGCGGACGTGCTGGTTTCCATCGCCGACAACCTGGCCGGTGTAGAGCTGAGCCGCCTTCGGTGGGAGCGCGACAAGCAGATGGGCCGCGAGGCACTCACCTTCAACGGCGAACCCGCCACCATCCCGCCCAAGCTGCCCGAATCCGACCGCACCGCGGTGTCGTTCCTGCTGGAGGAGGACCGAGCCCGTGCGCTCACGCTGCGCTCACCGATCGTCGACGTCCGTCAGGCTCTGGCTCGGCACGTCGTCGCAGGCGGTCCTGCAGTCAACTCGCTCCGTCTCGACTACCTCGTCGAGTGGGCAAAAGCCCACCCCGACGACCCGCTCGAGCATCGCGAAGTCGCCGACCTGGTCGAGCAGTCCGAGCACACCCCAGGTGCCCGCCTCACCGGGATACGCTCCGACGCGATCCACACCGCCCTCACTGGCTCCGGCTCACACGGGCAGAACCCGAAGCAGAGGCCGGTCGACCCGGTGACGTACGACGCACTCGTACGCGAGGAGCTCGCCTACAAGTGCCAGACGCTGGAGCGCGCGCTCGACGCGCTGGGCTCGTTCCCTGACTCGACGGTGCGCGAGATCCGTCGGGCGATCGAGGGCGACGCGCAGGCGGTGTGGCGACGGCGGCTCTCGCTGCACGCCTCCGACCTCGTCAGGTTCGGCCGCACCTACCGCTTCTGGCGCAACCGCCTGGTCGAGGTGATCGAGCGTGACGGCACGTGTCGAGAGCAGCTGCTCGTCCTGGCCAACCGTCAGGCCGCCGAGGACCTGGCGATCGACGCCGGCACCCGACAGATCGCCGCCGCCACTGTGGCGTCCACGACACCGCTCGTGCTCGACGTCGAATCGCGCCGGATAGGCGATGGTTCACGCGTTGTCCTCCTTCATGCTGGCGATCAGACGTGCGTCGACGACCCGCAGGTCGAGATCAAGCACCAGAAGGGCAGCTTCCGAATCGCCGGGTTGTCCATCGGACCACTCGCCGCGACGGACGACCAGAACCCACATCGCTTCAGCTGGGCACCGTCCATCGCCCCGAGCCTTGAGCAGGGCGATCGGCTGGTCATCGGCGACTTCGAATGGTTCTCCGCGAATAAGGGCAACACCTTCCTCAACGTCACCCGACCCGGCGCCGACGACCAAGCCGCGCCGAAGCCCACCTGTGACCCGCATTCCTACGACGACGACCCCGACGCTCATCAGTACTGCTGCAAGCCGCACGAGATCGCTGAGGCGGACTTCTCCGACGAGCTCGCACGACGCCGGGCGCGGGGCGAACTCAACCCTCAGGTATGGCCTCCTGTTGTCGACGGTGACGCCTTCGAGGTCGTGGCTGCCGGGTCTGCTGTAGGAGACCCGCTGGCGGTGCCCGCCACACCAGTTCCGGACGACGTGACAATGGACGACCTGGAGTGACCGTCGTATTCACTCCCCCACCCCTCGCTGTCACCGGCGACCGGGTACACCACGCTCAGGCCGCGATGCGCAACTCCGCAGTCGCGGACCACGCGAGCGGCGTGCTCCTCGACGCGCTCTCCGGCGACGTCGAGGTCAACCGGATCCTGCTGAAGGCAGCCGCAGGCGCGGGAAAGTCCTACGTACTGCGCCGTCTAGTAGCCGACGCGGTCGCTCATCCGCGGTGCCGTCGCGTAGCGCTGATCGCGTTCCAGAACCGTCAAGTCTGGCCGCTGGCCATTGCGGTTGGGCGGGAGTTGGGCCGCGACCGCGTGTGCCTGTTCGTCGCCAAGGACATGCAGCCGCAGGTCCCGGACGAGGTGCACCAACACGCCGTCGTGGTCTCGGCGACGGCCGCCGTCCCGACCGACGTGGAGGTGCTGATCGCCACCTCCCACAAGCTCGGTGCCTTCACCACGCTGACGCAGCTGCTCGCTCGATTCGGTCCGGCCGCCAACGGTGCGGCGGCGTTCGACGTCCTGTTCGTCGACGAGGCCTGGCAGCTGCCGCACCACCTTTTCGACAGGGTCTCGGGGGCGGCGCCTATCCATCTGGGCGTCGGTGACGTCGGGCAGCTGCCGCCGCTCGAGGTGGGTCAGAACCCGTGGCGTGGCGATCCGCGTCACAACCCGTTCCGCGCGTGGCCGACCGAGTACGACGAGGACGCTCGTACCGTTCCGCTCGAGCTACCAGCGGTCTGGCGACCGGCCGCCGGTCAGCTGAACCTTTGGCGCGCGTTCTACCCCGAGTGGGGGGAGCTGCACTGCGTCGCGGCCCCCGAGGACCGGCGTCTCGTCGTCCAAGGGTTGTCTGGGGTCTCCACCGACGTGTGGACACAGGTCGGCACCGGCGTCCCGACACTGCTCGAGGTCGACGGACTTCCCGACCCGGAGGCGGCCGACGTCGACCTCCCCCTGATGCAGTACGTCGAGTCCCTGCTCGACGAGTTGTTCACAGCCGGGTTCGCGCTCGAGCAGGCGACGTACGCCGACGGCACCGGCACCCCAACCGGCGAGACGATCACGACCGCACCGGGTGCCGGCTCGGGAGACCCCCTGGTGGCGATCCTGGCCACCCGCAACCAAGCCGTGGACGACGCCACCGACGTGGTAGAGCGGCTGCGAGAGCGGCACGGGCTGACTGAGACCGAAATCCTCGCCTCCACGGTAGACCGGTGGCAGGGCCAAACCAACGGAATCACCATCGCGGTGCACCCCCTCACCGGCGCGTCGAAGCTGGACGAGTTCAACTCGGCCTTCGGCCGGTTGGCGGTCGCCTGCACACGCGCGACGCACGGTTTGCTGATGGTCACCCGACCCGGGCTTGACCAGCTGCTGGGTGAAGCGCCGGCTCGGCCCGGGACGCCCTTCGGCGAGCCGGGAAACCGACACTTGCCGCGTCAGACCCACCAACGCATCCTGGCGACGTTCGCTCGTGGAAAGGTGACTGCGTGTCCCGACTGAACGACCTCCTCCGTCAGCTCCGGCTCAAGGACCCTGCCCTGGCAGCAGATCTGCAGCGCGAGGTGGACGCACTTGTCGACCGCCGCGCCTTCGGTTTGAACTTCGAGCGCCACGTCCCCGAGGCGGTCGAACTGCCCGGTCGTAAGGTCCGCCGCGGCGACAAGGTCCGCATCCTGCCGCTGCGCGGCAGCATGCCGACGACAGCGGATCGGCGGCTGTGGCGGGTCGGTAGACTCTCGTCGGGAAAAGCGTCCCTCGAGGCGATGGACGGCGAGGACCCGCGGGACACCGCTATGTCGTCAGTTGACGACTTGGTCGTGGTCGCCGAGTTCCGCGACCCGATCTACCCCGGCCTGATTTCAAACGGCAAGGTCGAGCGCGGCGGCGACGAGCCCTTTCACATAGTCATCAACGCCGAAAATTACCACGCGTTACAAACGCTATTATTCACTCATCGCGGCAAAATTGACTGTATATATATTGATCCACCTTATAACACGGGAAATGAGGGCTGGATCTACAACGACCGTTACGTCGCTGACGACGACCACTACAAGCACAGCAAGTGGCTCGCATTTATGGAGCGCCGGCTGCTGCTTGCGCGTGAACTGCTCAAGGACACCGGGGTGCTGATCGTCGCAATTGGCGACGACGAGCACCACCGGTTGAGGTCGCTGCTCGACCAGATCTTCGGCACGAGCAACTTTCTTGCAAATGTGGCCTGGGAAGGCGTGCGCAAAAATGACTCTAGATACGTTTCCTCCTCGATCGACTACATGCTCATGTACGCAAAATCAGCGGACGGTCTCACCGCCCACAATGTTCGATGGCGCGAGCCTAAACCCGGAGTTTCGGAGGTTGTAAGACAAGGAGGACTAGCGTGGCAAGCTGCTATAGATCTGGGCAAAGTTGGACCAGAAGCGAGCGCGATAGCACAGAATCAACTTCGCCGCTGGTGGAAATCTATTCCGAGCGATCACCCAGCGAAGTCCAACCCTGGGCTAGCAATTTATGATCGCGTCGAGCATCTTCCCGGCCGGGAGGGGTGGGTTTACCGCACGCTGCCGCTAAGCTCGCCAAATCCGCGCGCCAATCTAATGTATGAAGTTATGCATCCGTCGGGCTCGCCTTGCAAGATGCCTCCGAATGGCTGGCGCTGGAGCCGGGACGTCATGTCCGAGCGGATTGCCTCTGGCGATGTCCTATTCGGCGCAACTTCCGAATCGGGCGTCCAATATAAGAGATACCTTACTAGCGACGATTCGCAAGCTGTCAGCCCCGTCTTCAACCAGGACCGCGCGGCGGCTTCGAGCCGCCTGACGTCAATTCTAGGTGAGAGACGATTTCCCTACCCGAAGGATCACACGGTGCTGATGCGATGGTTCAACATCGTCGCGCCGCAGGATGCCCTCATCCTCGACTTCTTCGGCGGCTCCGGCAGCACTTCGGAGGCCGTCATACGGCTCAATGCGGAGGACGGGGGCGCACGTCAGTGTCTTCTAGTCACTAACAATGAGATTCCCTCGACGGACGCGAAGACCCTTGCAAAGGCGGGATACCGGGAGGGAGACCAGGAGTGGGAGAAGTTGGGCGTCCACGACTATGTGGCCAAGCCTCGAATCATTGCGGTGGTAGACGGCGAGCGGCCAGACGGATCGAAGTACCAAGACACTGTTGCGGCAAATATTGAGTTCTTCACCCTCACGTACGAGGCGCCGCTGCGCGTGGCTAGCCACCGTGAGTTCGAGCGGATCGCGCCGCTGCTGTGGTTGCGTGCGGGTTCCGTGGGTCGGCGGATCAACGACATCAAGGCCGGCTGGGACGTGGCCGAGACCTACGGCGTGCTGGCCAACCTCGACCAGGTCGAAGCGTTTCTGCATGCGCTGAAGGAGCAGGAGGCCGCAACTCTGGTCTTCGTGGTGACAGACGAAAACCGGCTCTTCGAGTCGGTGTGTCGCGATCTTCCGGACCACGTGGAGCCGGTGCGGCTCTACGAGTCGTACCTCCGTAACTTCGAGATTGAGTCTGGACGGGGAGCCCGGTGAAGTTCCGGCTGCATGATTACCAGGCCGAGGCCGTCGCTGACGTTCTTGAGCGACTCGAGGAAGCCAAGACAATCTACGAACGCGACGACACGGTGTCGTCGTTCTCGCTGACCGCGAGCACCGGCGCGGGCAAGACGGTCATGGCGGCTGCGGTAATCGAGGCGCTGTTCTACGGCAACAGCGACCTCGACTTCGAGCCGGACCCCGGCGCGGTGGTGATCTGGTTCTCCGACGACCCCAACCTCAACGACCAGACCCGTGGTCGGCTGATGGAGGCCGCGGATAAACTGCTGCACTCCGACCTGGTCACGGTCGCGCCACCCTTTGCCAAGCCCCGGCTCGACCCGGGCAAGGTCTACTTCCTCAACACTCAGCGGCTCGGTCGCAACTCGCTGCTCACCCGTGGGCATGACGCGGACGAGGGTGAGTCGCTCCCGGGCCTCGCTCGCGACGCCCATCCGGACCTGCAGGGTTGGACGATCTGGGAGACGATCGCCAACACCATCCACGCCGAGGACACAACCGTCTACCTGGTTCTCGATGAGGCACACCGCGGGTTCAACACGAAGGCCAAGTCCGAAAAGCCCACGATCATCAAGCGACTGGTCGACGGGCACGCCGGGTACCCACCGATCCCGGTGGTCTGGGGGATCTCGGCCACCATCGAGCGGTTCGAGGTGGCGATGCACGCGGTCAGCCGGACGCGACGCCAGCTCCCCATGGTCACCGTCAACGGCTTCCGCGTGCAGGAGTCCGGCCTCGTGAAGGACACGATCGTCCTCGAGATCCCGGCCGAGGCGGGCGCCTTCGACTCCGTCCTCGTTCGGCGTGCGGCGCGCAAGCTGCGCGAGTCCTCGGAACGGTGGGGCCGGTACGCGGACTCGCAGAGCCTGCCCACCGTCGTGCGACCGTTGCTCGTGCTGCAGTCGCCGGCCGCTCCCGATCCCGACGACATCGCTCGCGCTCTGGACACCATTTTCGCCGAACTGCCCGAGTTGGACGAGGCTTCGGTGCGGCACGTGCTCGGTGAGCACACAGTGCAGAGGTTCGGGACTTGGGAGGTGGAGTACATCGAGCCACAGCGGGTGGAGGACACGACGCGGGTGCGGGTTCTGATCGCCAAGGACGCGATCTCAACCGGGTGGGACTGCCCGCGGGCCGAGGTGCTGGTGTCGTTCCGTCCGGCGAAGGACCACACCCACATCACCCAGCTGCTCGGGCGGATGGTCCGCAACCCGCTCGCGCGGCGGATCCCCGGCGACGAGAAGCTCAACTCGGTCGAGTGCATTCTGCCCTTCTTCGACCGCACCACCGCGGGGAAGGTCGTCAAGTTCCTCACCGGAGCAACCGAGGGCGTCGACCTCGCCGGCAAGAAGGTCATTCATGAGGAGTGCTCCCTCAAGCCGAACCCTGACGTTTCGGACGAGATCTGGTCGTGCTGGGACGCCTTGCCCAGCGAGACCGTGCCCAAGCGTGGGGCGTCGCCGGTTCGGCGGCTCACGTCGCTGGCGCTGGCGCTGTCTCAAGACGGGCTACGCCCTGGGGCGATCGCCGACGCCGAGACGCGGATGCACGTGCTGCTCGACGAGGCGGGGGCGACGCATGCCGACCAGGCGGAACGCGCCGTGGCCGAGGTGTGGGCCGTCCGCGGCCAGTCGATCGCGGGGCGGATCGGCAAGCCGGGAGCGCAGTTGACGTACGCAGACTTCGTCGAACGGGCGGACGACCGCGCGATCCGGGTGGCCTTCGAGGACGCACGTAAGGCATTCGGCCCGGACGTCGCGACGTCGTACGTCAACCACCTGGCGGGCGACGACGACTCCGGCGACGACAGCCTGCGGGAGGCGTACGTCGCCACGGCCGCCCTAGCCACCGTGACCAAGGTCCGCGACCTAGTCGATGGCGCAGCCGCAGCGCTCGCCGCCGACTGGCTCGCAGAGCACGCCGACGCGATCCGTCACCTGACCGACCTGCGTCGGCAGGACTACGAGGAGATCCGGGCGCTCGCTACCAGCCCGCAGCCGGCCAGCCTGGACCGACCACGGACGCGCATCGAGGACTACAAGGTCGAGTTGCCCGACGGCTACCTGGTTGACGCTCCACTAGTGACGCGCCATCTGATGGCCGACGACCACGGTCGCATGCCGATCGGGTCGCTCAACGACTGGGAGCGCGAGGTCTTAACTCGCGAGCTGGCCCGGCCCAGCTCGGTCGGCTGGTACCGCAACCCGCCACGCCAGTCCACCGACTCAATCGGCATCGCCTACCGGGACGAGTTCGGCAACTGGCGCTCGATGCATCCTGACTTCATTTTCTTTAATGAGGTCGACGGAGCCGTCCGACCCTCGATCGTGGACCCGCACGGTCACCATCTCGAGGACTCGATGGTCAAACTGCAGGGCCTTGCTCGCTACGCCGCCGACCACGGCGACCAGTTCGAACGCATCTGGGCCGTATCGTTCCTTGGTCCGGCTATGAAGATCCTCGACCTGAAGCTGACCGTCGTCCGAGACGCAGTCCTCGCCGCTCAAGCGTCGCCCTTGGAGCTTTACGAGTCGACGGTGGCTGTGGAGTATGTTGCCGTTGGTTGAGGTCGTACCCGAGACCACGAGGTGCGCGGCGTCCGGGTGCAGCCCTCGCAGAGAGCCCGGGAATCTCAATTGACTTATTCCCCGCTTCTCTCGTGACGCAATCCCTGGGCAGCACCCCCTTACAGGGATGTCATCACCGCGCTTGCGAAGGCATCGCTCGAGTTCGAAAGTCACACAGTGCGGACACCTCCCGAACGCCTGCCGACCTTCCACGCGCACGAGGAGCCGCCCGCATCGCCTGCACTCGCCCGCGGGCTCACCGGTGGGGGCCGAGCCGCCGAGCTCTCGCCGCTTGGTCACCCGAAGCACTGCGTCGGCGGACCCACACCTTCCGCAAGACGGTGGCGACCCTGCTGGACGGGAGTGGCGCCAGCGCCCGCATAATCGCCGACCAGCTGGGTCACTCTCGGGTGTCGATGACCCCAGGACGTCTACCTCGGCCGGCGGGTCGCGAACGCCGGCAACCTCGCCGCGCTGGGGTCGTACGGACCTCCGTCCGCCAGCTCGGGAACCGAGCCCCCGTGAGGCATTCGTCTCCCCTGACCGCATCCGAGGACGCTGCAGCCGACAAATCCGCCGCTGACTAGGTGACTTGTAGGCCCCGTGGGACTCGAACCCACAACCCGCGGATTAAAAGTCCGCTGCTCTGCCAGTTGAGCTAGAGGCCCCGGTCCGGGCGGCAGCACAGGCGACCCGGTGACCGACAGGACGGATGTGCCGACCCGGCGTCCATCATCGCAGACCGCACCACCCCGGCGCGGCCGACAGAGCAGTTCCCTCAGTGGCTCGACCGCGAAGCCATCACCTCGTCGTAGACGGCCCAGTCGGAGGTGAGCACCGCCGGCCGCCAGCCGACCTCGACGGCGACCCGGTCGAGCAGAGGGTCGAGGTCGGCGACCAATAGGCCGTTGACGACGATGCCGCGGACCCCGCCGGCCGGACCGAGCAGCGCGACGACCGGCCGTCGGCCCATCACCCCAGGGCTGACCTGCCACCTCACCCGGATCTCCCGGGCCTCGTCGAAGCGCAGCCGGGCCAGCACGCGGTCGCCGGCGCGGCGCTCGACGGCGTCGGCGCCCACGTGGACCCGCGTCCTGCTGATCACGCGGAGCAGCACCAACGGCGCGACGAGGACGACGAGACCCACCCCGACGGCCGCGAAAACATAGAGCCCCCGGCCTTCGACGACGTCGAGCGCCTGCCGAAGGATGCCCAGCACCGCGACAGCGCCGAGCACGGCCGCGACGGCCAGCGCCACGACGACGCCCCACCGGGGCGCCAAGACGACGGGCAGGGAGGGATCAGAAGTCACGCGGGCGGAACCGGCCCTCGCGCAGCCGGCCCTCGATGCCCTCAAGGCTGTGCCCGGTGAGCTCCGGCATCCGCAGGTAGACGAAGACCCAGGCAGCGACGTTGAAGGCGGCGTAGAGCCACATCGTCAGGCCCACACCGATGCCCTCGATGATCGACAGCAGCGTGAGCGTGATCAGCATGTTGGTCGCCCACAGCGTCATCGACTGCGCGCTGGTGCCGGCGCTGCGCACGGCGAGCGGGTAGATCTCCGACCCGGTGAGCCAGCCCATCAGCTGCAGGCCGCCGGCGTTGAAAAACATGAAGACGACGAGGCAGGCCACGATGAACGGGACGTCCCCGCGGCCGCTGTGGCCGGTGACGAACAGGGCGCCCAGCACCGCGAGGCTGACGGCCGCACCGGGGACCATGATCAGCGTCAGCCGTCGCCGGCCCACCTTGTCGACGATCGCGAGCCCGACGATCATCATCACCAGGTACGTCACGCCGAGGGCCACGCTCACCCGCAGCGCTGCGGTGGTGGAGAACCCGTTGTCGGTGAGGATCGTCGGGGCGTAGTAGATGATCATCTCGATGCCGCTCAGCTGGGTGAAGACGGCGATGCCGCAGCCCACCACCAGGGCCGGGCGCACCCACCGCTTCCGCAGCCCGCGCCAGCCGCGGTTGCCGCTGCCGGCGTCGCGCTCGCGGTCCTCGAGGGCGACGATCTCGTCCAGCTCCGGACCCAGGTCGCTGCCGTCCTCCCGCACCCCGCGCAGGGCCTCGCGGGCCTCGTCGTGCCGGTCGCCCTTGACGAGCCACCGCGGGCTCTCCGGCAGCCGCAGCATTAGCAGGCCCATGATCAGCGCCGGCACCGCCGCGCTGCCCACCGAGACGCGCCAGGGCACGACCTCGGTCGCCCCCACCAGCGTCGCGATGACGATGCCCGCGCCGATGCCCAGCTGGAAGGTCAGGACCAGGCGACCGCGCTTGCTGGCCGGCGCCAGCTCGGCCACGTACATCGGCACGACCTGGGTGGCGCCGCCGACGGCGAAGCCGAGCACGACGCGCGCCAGAGAGAGGCCGGCGGCGTTCGGGGCGACGGCGCAGGCGAGCGAGCCGACGACGAAGACGGCCGAGACCAGCAGCACCGTGCGACGGCGGCCCAGCCGCTCCGACAGCCGGCTGCAGACGAAGGCGCCCAGCACGGCCCCGAAGAGGATGCTGGCGGCGATCACCTGCTCCATGCCGGTGCCGATGGTGAAGTCCTCGCTGATCTGCAGCAGGGCGCCGGAGATGATGCCGGTGTCGTAGCCGTAGAGCAGGGCCGAGATCGCCGACACGACGGCGGCCATCAGCATCCGCCCGGTCAGGTGCTGCGAGACCTCGGGCCCGGTGCGGTCGCCCTTGCGGGCGGATGAGGTCGACTGCGCCTCTGCGGTCATGGGGGAGGTCTCCTGGGAGGGGCGGCGGACGCGCCAGCCACGTCCCTCCCGGACGGTATGCCACCCCGTCCGAGCGGCGACGGCACCCCCGGTCGCGCCCTCACGAGAGGCCTCGGAGCTGGAGCGGGGACGAAAGTCCTGGGGCAGTTGGGACGACTGTTACACGACAGAAACATGACGGACGGCGTTCCGTCGGTACTGTCTCCCGCGAGGTCCGGTACAAGCAGCCGCACGGCTGCCTCGCCCGCGGGGGTCGGGCAGGACCAGATCCGGGCGAGGCGCCGCCTCGCCGCACCGCACCCGGGCGACCGGGCGACCGACGAGGACCGACCCCATGCTCCGCACGCTCGCACTCCCCCTGCTCACCCTGCTGACCCTGCTCGGCCTGGTCGTGACCGCGACGCCCGCCTCGGCGGCCCCGAAGCCCGCGGCCGTCCCGGTGCTGCCGGTGGTCGACATGACCGCCCTGACCGCCGCCGCGCACGTCGAGGGCTACCGCGGCAACCAGCCGGCCCTCGGCGACGACGACTCGACCCGGCTCGTCCAGCTGGCCCTGACCGCCCGCGGCTTCCGCGTCGTCGCCGACGGCCACTACGGCCGGGCCACCACGGCGGCCTACATCAAGTACCAGCGCTCGCTGGGCTACAAGGGCGTCGACGCCAACGGCATTCCCGGCCCGCAGTCCCTGGCCCGGCTCGGCCAGGGCCGGTTCGCCGTCGCCCGGGTGGTGCAGATCGGCAGCCGCAACGACCGCTACGGCACCAAGCGGGTCAACACCCGGACCCGGCAGATGCTCACCGCGGCCGACGCCACCGTCCCCTGGACCATCACCGTCACCCAGGGCTCCTACTGCGTGCTGACCAAGGCCGGCTGCGCGAAGGCGTCCGGCGGCACCCACGACGCGGGCGGCAGCATCGACCTCAAGGTCGCCGGGATGACGAGCACCCAGCGCTGGCGGACCGTGCAGGCCCTGCGCCAGGTGGGCTTCGCCGCCTGGCTGCGGCTGCCCAGCCAGTGCGGCGGCTGCTGGCCGGCCCACATCCACGCCATCGCGATCGGCGACACCGACCTGTGGCAGAAGAACGGCAAGTACACCAACCGCGACCAGGTCGCCGACTACTTCGTCGGCCGCAACGGCCTGGCCGGGCACGCCCGGGACAACACCCCCACCCGCTACCGCACCCCCTTCACCACCTGGGAGCGCTACGCCGGGATCGTCTGACCCCCGCGTCCCCCTGACGTACCGCACCCCCCGACCTCTGCAGGTCGGGGGCTGCGGGCGCTCAGAGCTTGTCGAACCACGGCTCCAGGCGCTGGTAGGCCTCCATGAACAGGGCGTACTCGCCCGCGTACCGGGCGTGCCGGTCCGGCTCGGGGGCCTGGGAGGTGAGCTCCTCGGAGAACCGTCCGGCGACGTCGAAGTCGTCGAAGATGCCGACCCCCACGCCGCCGACGATCGCCGCGCCCACCGCCGTCGCCTCGTCCACGAGGTTCCGCCGGGTCACCGGCACGCCCCAGACGTCGGCGAAGACCTGCAGCAGCAGCCGCGAGTTCGCCGCCCCGCCGATGGCGTCGACGGCCTCGATGGGCGTCCCGTTCTCCACGAACGCCAGCAGGCCCGTGTAGAGGTTGAAGGCCACGCCCTCGAGGACGGCCCGGGTGAGGTGCGCCGGCCCGTGGTGCCGGCCCAGACCGGCGAAGACCGCGCGCGCCGCGGGGTTCCAGTAGGGCGAGCGCTCCCCCAGCAGGTGCGGCAGGAAGTAGAGGCCGTCCTCGCTGGCCTGGACGTCGGCCGCGTCGGCCAGCAGCCGGGCGTAGCGGTCGTCCTGACCGGGGGCGAGGGTGTCGATCACCCACTCCAGCGACGCGCCGCCGGCCTGCATCGTCGCCGTCGGCACGTAGCGCCCTGGCAGCACGTGGTTGAAGGTCATGCTGCGCATCTGCGGGTCGTGCAGCGGCGCGTCCGCGGCGACGGAGACCCACGACGACGAGCCCAGGTAGCCGTAGGCGCCGGACTCCGGCCCGAGGATGCCGGCACCCAGCGCGCCCATCGGGCCGTCGCCACCACCCATCACCACGGGGGTGCCGGCGGCCAGGCCGGTCGCGGTGGCAGCCTCGTCGGTGACTCGGCCCACGACCGCCGTCGAGGCGACGACGTCGGGGAACAGCGACAGCGGCAGGGCGGCGGCCTCGAGCAGCTCGTCGGACCAGCGGCCGGCGGCCTGGTCGTAGGCGTTGGTGCTGGAGGCGTCGGACGGGTCCGTGGCCAGCACGCCCGTCAGCCGGAAGGCCACGTAGTCCTTGGCCAGCACGACCTTCTGCGCCCGGGCGAACGTCTCGGGCTCATGATCACGGACCCACATGACCTTGGACAGCGAGTACGTCGGGTTGAGCCGGTGGCCGGTGATCCGGTACCCGCGCTCCATGCCCACGCGCTCCACCAGGGTGGCGGTCTGGGCCACCGAGCGGGTGTCGGCCCAGATGATCGCCGGCCGCACCGGGACGCCGTCGCCGTCCAGCAGCACGGCGCCCATCATCTGCCCCGAGAAGGAGACGACCTCGACGTCGGCGGGCGCCACGGAGGCCTGCGCCAGCAGGTCCCGGGTGGCGCGGCAGACGGCGTTCCACCAGTCGCCGGCGTCCTGCTCGGCCTTGCCGCGGGGCCCGAAGTCGGTGCCGTAGGTCGCCGTCACGGCGGCCACCACCCGGCCCTCGTCGCTGACCAGCGTGGCCTTGTCCCCGGTGGTGCCGAGGTCGTGCGAGATGATCATGCCCGCTGGTACCCGCGGTGGTCGGGGTTCTCCCGCACCCGGTACCCGGCGCCGTCCACCTCGACCAGCGACCGCATGCCGCCGGCCCGCTCGATGATCGCGTAGTCCTGGCCGGCGTCCGCGGCGTAGGTGAAGAGGGTGGCGAAGCGCTCGTCGCCGACGTTGACGCTGCGGTGCACCCAGTGCCCCGGCACGTAGACGGCCTTGCCCGGGGTCACCTCGACGACGTGGCTCTGGCCGTCGAGGCTGTCCAGCACCATGACGCCGCGCCCGCTCAGCCCGACGTAGAGCTCGGAGCGGTCCGAGACGGCGTGCAGGTGGCCGCGGGTCATCGCGTACTCCCGGCCGACGGTGCCCGGCTCCAGCACGCTGATGCCGGTGATCAGCCCGCCGGGGCCGTCCTCGGTCTGGGTGGTCTCCACCCAGTAGACGGGGCTGCCGTCGTCGGTCGAGAGGCGGTGCGCGTAGGCATCCGGGTCGCGGTACAGGCCCTCCAGGTCGGGCAGGAACTTCTCGTACCGCCCGTTGCTGCCCTCCAGCCGGCCCTCCTCGGGCCGCAGGGTCAGGGTCACCGGCGGCACCGGCCGCACCTCGGGTTCTGTCATCGTCTCTCCTCCTCGTGCTCGGTCGTCCCGGTCCCGCTGAGCCAGCGGGCGGGGTTGGTCTGGGTCAGCGCCGTCACCAGCGCCGGCGAGGTCGCGCGCGCCAGTCGGGGCAGCACCCGCTCGCCCAGGTAGGCCAGGCCCGGCATCCCGCCGTAGCCGCGGTACCGGGTGGCCCGGGCGACGTCGCCGCCCAGCAGCAGCCGCTCGCCCGCCCCCTGCTCGGCGGCGCGCACCAGGCAGTCCAGCAGCAGGCTGTCGGGCCAGCGCTGGCTGCGGGCCCAGCCGTCGTAGCCGAGGTACGCGCCGGCGGCGGCCAGCTCGGCGTGCAGGCCCGGGTCGGGGTTGCGGTCGACGTGGGCCAGCGCGACGGCGGAGGCGGGCACGCCGAGGACCTCCAGTGCGCGGAGGACCTCGAAGGCGGCGCTGCCGTGCTCGAGGTGCACCATGACGGCCGCTCCGGTGCGCGTCCAGGTCGCGGCCACCGCGGCCAGCACCCGCTGCTCGAAGGCGCCGATGCTCCAGTAGCCGATGCCCGCCTTCACGACGCCGGCGCGCACCGGACGGCCGTCGTGAGCCAGGGCGGGGGCGCCGCGCCCGGGGCCGTCGACGTCGGGCTGGCCGTCGACGACGTCGGCGGTGAAGCGGTCGGCCAGCTGCGCCTCGGTGAGCTCGAGCAGCCAGTGGCCCGCGCCGTAGTGCGGCTCGCGGTGGGCGCCGGTGGTGGCGACGACGTGCAGGCCGCTCGTCGCGGCCACCCGCGCGAGAGCCGACGGGCGCCGGCCGAGGGCGGTCGGGGTGGCGTCGACGACGGCGGGGAACCCGGACGCGCGCAGCGAGACCGCCTCCACCAGGCTGCGGGGCTCGTCGTCGAGCTCGTCGCCCGGCAGCAGCGGGCTCACCTGGAAGAGGTGCTCGTGGTAGTTCGTGGCCCCGAGCGCGTCGGCCGGGATCTCGCCCAGGACTGTGGTGATCACCGGTGCTCGGAGGCGATCCGGCCGAGCTCGTCGACGGTGGCCGGCGGCATCGGGACGTCGAACACCTCGGCGACGGCCTGGGTCCAGCCGTGCACGAAGTAGCGCCAGCCGTCCTCCACGTGCAGGCCGCGCTCCTCCTGCTGGGCCAGCGCCTGGTGCCAGAAGTCGAGGGGGCCGCGGTAGTTGAACTCCCAGACGACCCCGCGCTCGGGGAAGCGGACGGCGCCCGATGTCGGCGAGCCGGGCCGGTCCTTGCCCATCCCGGTCGCGTTGACGACGAGGCTGGCCGGCGGCAGCGCGGCGACCAGGGCGTCGACGTCGTCGGCGTCCCGGGTGACGGCGTAGCGGACCAGGCCCTCGGGGAGGCCGGCGCGCTCGTGCACGGCGCGGGCGTGGTCGAGGGGCTCCTGGTCCAGCGCGGTGCAGGTGATCCGCCCGGGCCGGTCGGCGCGGACGCCGAGCTGGTGGCTGAGGGCGGTGCCGGCGCCGCCGGTGCCCAGCACCAGCGCCTCGCCGCCGCCCGCGGCGAAGTGGTCGGGGGCGACGAACTCCTCCAGGGCCAGCCGGGCGGTCACCGGGTCCTTCGCGCTGCCGACCAGCCGGTCGCCGCGCTTGGCGATGCAGGAGATCTCGCCGAAGGTCTCGGCCAGCTCGTCGCAGTCGTCGAACAGGTCACGGGCGGCGGCGTGCACGGCCATCTTGTGCGTGGTGACCAGGGCGCCCCAGTGCTCGGGGTCGTCGCGGATCGCGGTGACGACGTCGCGGTACACCTCCGGCGGGGAGTCCAGGGCGACGTCGTGGCCCACCAGGGTGCGGGTGGGCAGCGCGAGGGCGTCGGCCCACTCGGGGAAGACCCGGCGGATCGACGAGCCGCCGGTGCTGACGCCGACGAAGCCCATGTAGGACGTCGAGCCGCGGGTCACGCCCGGGCCTCCCGGGCCGCCGCGGCGAACTCCCGGGCGTTGGCGGTGATGGTGTCCCAGTCCCCGCCGGCCATCGCGGCGGCCGGGCACAGCTCCCCGCCCGCCCCGACCGCGACCGCGCCGGCCGCCAGCCACTCCGCGAGGTTGCCGGCGTTGACGCCGCCGGTGGGCACGAAGTCGACGTGCGGGAACGGGCCGCGCAGGGCCTTGAGGTAGGCCGGGCCGCCGAGCGAGGCCGGGAACAGCTTGACGACGTGCACCCCGAGCCGGAGCGCCGTCATCACCTCGCTGGGCGTCAGCGCGCCGGACAGAACGGTCACCCCGGTGCCGAGCATGGCACCGGCGAGCTCGGCGTCCGTGCCGGGGCTGACGAGGAACTCCGCCCCGGCGTCGACGGCCTCGCGGGCCTGCCGCGGCTCCAGCACGGTGCCCGCGCCCAGGTGCACGGCGTCGCCGTGCCGGCGGCGGACCTCGCGGATCACCGCGGCGGCGTCGGGGGTGCTGTAGGTGATCTCGATGCCGGTGACCCCGCCCGCGACCAGCGCGTCGCTGGCCCGGATGCCCGCCTCGGCCGTCGGCGCCCGGAGGACGGCGACGACGGTGGCGGCGCGGAGGGCGGTGAGGTCGTCAGCGGGGCGCGGGCTGGTCATCGGGGGCCTCCAGGCAGGGGGACGAGGTTCGGGGGCTGGTCGCCCCGCAGGTGGGCGAGCACGGCGTCGACGGCGCCGCGGCCCATGCCGTCGACGGCCTGCACCGTCTGGGCGGCGGAGTGCGGGGTGAGGACGGTGCGGTCGAGCAGGTCGTCGGCCAGCAGCGGGTTGGCGTGGTCGCCGGCCTCGCTGCCCAGCACGTCCGAGGCGTAGCAGCGGAGCCGGCCGTCCCGCAGCGCCTGGGCCAGGGCGGGCTCGTCGACGAGGGTCGCGCGGGCGGTGTTGACGAGCACGAGCGCGGGCCGGACCAGGCCGAGGAAGCGCGCGTCGACCACGACCTCCTCCCCCGGCGCGTGCAGGGAGATGACGTCGGACCCGGCGGCCAGAGTGTCGAGGTCGACGCCCTCGATACCCAGCCGGTCCAGCTCGGCGGGCGGCACCCACGGGTCGAACCCGAGCAGCCGCGGCCCGAAGCCCGACAGCCGGGCGGCGACGGCGCGGCCGATCCGGCCCAGTCCGACGATGCCGACGGTGAGCGTGCCGAGCTCGCGGGTGCGCTGCACGGCCCAGCGGCCGGCCCGGACGCCGCGGTCGCCCTGCGGGACGTCGCGCAGGCCGGCGAGCAGGAGGGCGACGGCGTGGTCGGCGACGGCGCCGGTGTTGGCGCCGGGGGTGTTGGTGACGAGCACGCCGCGCGCGGCGGCGGCCCCGAGGTCGACGGCCTCGTACCCGACGCCGTAGCGGGCGACGATCTGCAGGCCGGGGGCCGCGTCGAGGTGGGCGGCGGTCACGGGACCGGTGCCGGCGATCCACGCGGTGGCGTCGGCGAGCAGGGGCCGGAGCGCGTCGAGGTCGTGGGTGGAGGGACCGGTGACCATCCGGGCGCCGACCGCCTCCAGCTCGGCCGCCAGGTCGAGGTCACCGGAGGAGAACGAGCGGCTGGTGACCAGCACGAGGGGCGACGTCGGCACCAGGGAAAGGTAGTCCTGTACGTACAGGAGGTCAACCACTACACTGCGGGGATGACCAGCGCGATCGACCGTTCGTCGCCGCTGCCGTTCTACCACCAGCTGAAGCAGATCCTGCTCACCGACCTCCGCGAGCGCGACCTCACCGCCGGGGACCGGCTGCCCGGTGACCACGAGCTCTGCGCCACCTTCGACGTCTCCCGGACCGTCGTCCGCCAGGCCCTGGCCGAGCTGGAGACCGAGGGCGTCATCGTCCGGGTCAAGGGCCGCGGCACCTTCGTCGCACCGCAGAAGACGTCGGAGCACCTGGTCCAGTCCCTGACCGGGCTGTACGAGGACGTCGCCGCCCGCGGCTCCCACCTGCGCAGCGTCGTCCGCCGCCAGGAGGTCGTCCCCGCCGACCAGCAGATCGCCGCCGAGCTGGAGATCCAGCCCGGCGCCCCGCTGATCGTCATCGAGCGGCTCCGCTTCGTCGACGACGAGCCCTGGGTGCTGGCCACCACCTACCTGCCCTACGACGTCGCCCCCGGCCTGGTCGACGACGACCTCACCGACCAGTCGCTCTACGCCCTCCTGGAGCGCCGCTACGACGTCCACCTCACCCACGGCCGACGCGGGGTCGAGGCCGCCGTGGCCCACGACGCGCTGGCCGCCGACCTGGGCGTCAAGCCCGGCGACCCCGTCCTGGTCCTGCGCAGCACCTCCCACGCCGGCGAGCGCCCGGTGGAGATGTTCGTCGCCTACCACCGCGGTGACCGCAGTCGGTTCGAGGTCACCCTCAACCGCACCCGGCCCGCCGACGCGCACCTCGAGCCCCTGATGCGGGTCACCGCCCCCTGATCGCTACGCCAATCAGCGCCCTGAGCCTGTCGAAGGGCCGCCCGACTGTGCGCTCAAAGCAGTCCGCGGCCCGCCGGAACAGCGCTCAGCGCGCAGTCGACAGCGCTGAGCCAGGTGGGTACTGACCTCTGCATCGAGTGCGCGCTTCGGCAGGTCGATCGGTCGCGAAAACCTGCGTTTGCGCGCACTCGACGCCGACGCGTCAGTCCGGCGCGCGCCGGGGGCCGCCGACAGGCTCAGGGAGCGGACGTCAGATGTGCTGGATCCCCAGTCCGAGGACGGGAGCGACCAGCTCGAGCCGCCGCCGCAGGTCCCCCGTCGCGAGCACCGCGTGGTGCGAGGGCAGGGCCTCGACGTAGCGGTAGCCGTCGGGCACCCGGAGCACCGCGCCGTTCAGGCAGTCGGAGTTCTCGAACTGGTGGTAGCCCGTCAGGTCGGCCGGGGTCACCGTCAGGGTGTCCATGGTCGAGGTGAGCTTGACGATCGTCGTGTCCCCCTCGGCCATCCGGGCGTCAAGCGCGTGGGCGTTCGGGTCGACGATCTCCAGCACCCGCGGCTGCACCGACCACGACGTCGCGAACGACTGGGGCACCACGCCGAGGAACCCGCAGTGCGCCACGAGGATGTGGTCGGCCGGCCGCTCGGCCACCTCCGGGAAGTACGGGATCTTCTCGTGCTTCAGCGCCGCGTCGCCCATGAGGAAGGGGTAGAGGTTCGTCATCATCACCGGGGTCCGCAGGGTCTGCCAGGTGAGGAACTCGGTCATCATCGAGGTCAGGTCGGCCTCGCAGCCCCACATCAGCCCCCGCTCCTCGAAGAGCAGGTTCCAGGCCAGGCAGGGCGTCGTCGGGGAGGTCGCCGACTCGTTGAGGCAGTTGATCCCGGCCGCGATGACGTCGGGCGTCTCGTCCAGCTCGTCGGACAGCGCCAGGTAGAGCCGCAGGGCCTCCGCCCGCGCCCGCCAGGACAGGGCCGACAGCTCGACGTCGGGCGAGATCCGCTCGTGCGCCTCCACCACCCGGGTCTCGGGGACTGACGCGGCCCGCGCCGCGAGCTCGCGCCAGGAGCGTCGCTCGACGGTCACCCCGAGCCGCTGCTCCAGGTCGCCGACGCACTCCTCCTCCCACCAGTAGAAGCGCTTGAAGATGTCGGGCTGCATGCCGGCGCCGAGGTCGTCGAGGTAGGCGAGCATCCGCGACCGGGGCAGGGTCTGACGCACGGCCAGCCCGCGGAGCACGTCGACCAGCTCCTGCCGCGAGGTGGGCGCCACGGTGTCGACGCCGCGGCGGCGCAGGTAGTCCCGGATCTCCCAGTCCCACATGGAGACGGTGCCGAACTCCGACGTCACCACGAGCAGCGGCACCCGGATCCGCCGCAGCTCCTCCAGCAGCCGGTAGGCCAGTCCGCTCATGTCCGGGACGACCACGGCGGTGACGTCGTCGGCCACCGGGTCGCCGACCCAGGCCGCCGGCCGCCACTCGACGAGCCCCTCGGAGAGCTCCACCAGCGCCGCCAGCTGGCGGCGGAAGGACTCCCCCGGCTCCTGCTCCAGCGAGACCGGCAGCAGCACCGGCCGGGCCAGTGTCACCTGACCGGTCACGGGACGATGACCGCCTTGACCACCGAGCTGTCGGCGACGGCGGCGAGGGCGTCGCCGTACTCGTCCAGGCTGAAGCGCTCCGTGATGATCCCGACCGGGTCCACCCGGCCGTTCCGCAGGGCGCTCAGGGCCCGGTCGAAGGCGAACTGCTGGGCGAAGGAGCCCTTGATGGTGAGCTCCCGGCGGAAGATCTCGTACGGGGAGACCGGCCACTCGGCGGCCTCCGCGGCCATCCCGTAGACGAAGACCGTGCCGGCGTCGCGGACCAGGCCGATCGTCGTGCCCAGCACCGCCAGCGCCCCGGTCGCGTCGATGACGACGTCGAACCCGTCCGGCGCCAGCGCGCGCAGCTGCGCCTGGGAGCCCTCGGGGTCGGCGCGGTCCAGCTGCACGACGACGTCGGCGCCCCGGGCCGAGGCGAGCTCCAGCTTCGCGGCCGTCGGCGCGGCCACGACCAGCCGGCCGGCCCCGGAGCGGGCGAGCAGCGAGGTGAGGATCAGCCCGGTCGGGCCGGCGCCGAACAGCAGCACGTCCGAGCCGGGCACCAGGTCGAGCACGTCGAGGCCGTGGACCACGCAGGCCACCGGCTCGGTGAGCACGGCGACCTCGGGCTCCAGGTCGTCGACGACGAAGCAGCGGTCGGCGTCGGTCAGCACCTGCTCGGCGAACCCGCCCGGCGCGTTGACGCCCTGCGCGGCGACGTTCCGGCAGAACACCGGCCGACCGCGCCGGCACTCGACGCAGTGGCCGCAGGTGGCGCAGTTGTTGACCACGACCCGCCGGCCGAGCAGGTCGGCATCGACGCCGTCACCCAGCGCGACGACCTCGCCGACGAACTCGTGCCCGGGCGTCAGCGGGTAGGTGGGGCCGAACTCGCCGACGTGCAGGTGCGCGTCGGTGCCGCAGACGCCGGCCACCAGCACCTTGAGCCGGACCTCGCCCGGACCGGGCTCGGGGACGGGGACGTCGGCGACGGTGAAGTGCTCGGGCCGGTCGTAGACGACCGCTCTCATCGTGTCCACGGTTCTCTCCTCAGAAGGGGGTGCAGCGGGTCAGGCGAGCGTGTAGCCGCCGTCCATCAGCATCTCGGTGCCGCAGCAGAACGCGGCCTCGTCGCTGAGCAGCCACGCGGCGGCGGCGGCGACCTCGGCCGGCTCGGCGAACCGGCGCAGCGGGGTGACGGACTTCCACTGGTCGTGCAGCTCGTGCTTGCTGCCCAGCAGCGGGGTGTCGACGTAGCCGGGCGAGAGCGCGTTGACGCGCACGCCGCGGGAGGCCCACTCGAAGGCGAGGGACTTGGTCATGGCGACCAGCCCGCCCTTGGAGGAGTTGTACGCGACCTGCTGCTGCGGGTTGTTGACGACGTGCGCGCCCGACATCGACGCGATGGTGACGATCCGTCCGGCACCCTGGCCGAGCATCACCCGGCCCACCCGCTGGCAGGTCAGGAACACCCCGGTGAGGTTGACGCCGATGGTGCGCGACCAGGTCGCGGCGCTCATCTCCTCCGCCGGCGTCGGCTCCTCCGAGATCCCCGCCGCGGCGACCAGCGCGTCGACCCGGCCGGCGGCGTCGACGACGGCGGCCACGGCCGCGTCGACCGAGGCCTCGTCCAGCACGTCGACGGCGACGAAGGTCCCGACGACGTCGGCGGGCTCGCGACGGTCGAGGGAGAAGACCTGCGCCCCGCGCTCGGCCAGCCACGCCGCGCAGGCGTGCCCGACGCCGCCGGCCGCACCCGTCACGACGACGACGGCGCCCTCCGGCCAGGCCATCAGGCGGCCGCGCCGTCGGCCGCCGCGGTACCGGCCGCGTCGGACCAGCCCTCGATGCCGGTGGTCACCGAGGTGCCGGTCCGGATGGACTCGCCCAGGGCGAGGGAGATCTGGTGGTCCTCGCAGGCCTCGGCCAGGGGGTACGGCGCGGGGCCCTCGCCGCGGGCCCAGGCGCCGGTGGCGGCCAGCAGGTCGGCGACGGCGAGGTCGTCCTCGGAGAACCGGGCGCCGGCGAAGGCGTTGCGCCACACCACGCGGCCGTCGAAGCTGACGTGCTGCAGGTCGACGCCCTCGAGGTTGAGGTCCAGGCCGGCCTGCCGGCGGACCAGGGAGGACTCGACGGGCGTCCACGGGTCGACGAGCCGGGTGACCTTCTCGTCCACGATCTCGCCCCGGCTGCCGCGGACGACGATCCGGCGGGCGCGCAGCGGGTTCCACCACTGGTTGTCGGTGAAGTCGTAGAGGCCGGTGCGGCCGTCCCCGAAGTCGAGCGTGGCCAGGGTGGTGGCGGTGGGCTCGGGGGCGTCCGAGCCCGACCAGCCGGCCGGGCTCAGCGGGTTCGCCAGCGGCGCGGTGAAGGACTGCGCGTGCACGGTCACCGGCCCGCGGCCGACGCCGAGGAACCCGCGGATCATCGAGACGGCGTGGTAGAGGTGCGTCGAGCTGACCTGCACCGAGCTGACGTCGCCGATCACGCCGTCGCGGACGACGGCCAGCCGGGCGGCGTGCTGCGGCATCAGCAGGTACTGCTCCGCGACCTGGACCAGGCCGCTCTCCCCCACCGCGGACCACAGCGTGCGGAGCCCCTCGAGGTCGGCGGCGGGCGGGGTCTCGGCCAGCACCCGCACCCCGGCCCCGGCGAGCCGGGCCGTCGTCGGGCCCATCTCGCCCCAGGGCACGCAGGGGATGACGAACTCCGGGTCGGCCGCGAGCAGCTCCTCCTCGGTGGCGAAGGTCGGGACGCCCCAGTCGCGGGCGACCTCGGCGGCGCGCTCGGGCCGGCGGGACACGACCCCGGCGACGGCGAAGGCCTCGGGGGCCTGGCGGGCCAGCCGGGCGAAGAACTCCGAGCGCCAGCCGGTGCCGATCAGGCCGAAGCGGACGGGGGTCCGGGCGCTGGGGGTGGACGTCTGCGTGCTGGTCACATCACTCCTGTGTGCGTGCTGGTCGGGTCCGGACCGCGGACGTGCCGTCGCGTCCCGCGGGGCGGGGCGCCGGCGTCCCGGCCCGGCGACGACGGGGTCTTGTCATCGGCGGGGAGACCGGGTTAGCATCCTGTCATTACAGGTTTCACCCTGTCAATCACCGCGGAACCGGCTCGATCCGGAGCGAACACCTTCAGAACCAGGCGCCTCTGCGGCCCGTTGACAAACTTTCTTACATTGAGTTAGGAAGTGCAAGCAGCCGGCGGACGACCCGTCCGGTCACCCCACCCGAGCTCTCTCAACGAGGAGAACCATGCAGGACCAGACCGCGGCCCCGCAGGCCGTCGACACCACCCCGGCCGCGTCCGGCGCGTCCACCCCGTTCCGCCGCCGCACCCTGCTCCGCGCCGCCCTGGGTGGCGCCGCGGCTCTCGGGACCGGCTCGCTGCTCGCCGCCTGCAGCACCGACGACAGCTCCTCCGCCGGCAGCGGCGCCAGCGGCAACGCCGGCGGCAACCCCGCCACCGTGCGCATGTGGAGCTGGTACGGCGAGCAGAAGGACGAGTTCCCGAAGCTCGTGGCCAAGTTCCAGGAGGCCAACCCGAACATCAAGGTCGAGAACCGCGTGTTCGGCACCCCCGACCAGTACCTCCCCGCCCTGCAGGCCGCCGTCGCGGCCGGCGACGTGCCCGAGATCTTCGCCCCGCACACCCGGGCGCTGACCTACGGCACGGGCGGCATCTCCGCCGACCTCAAGGCCGACCTCGGCGACAGCTTCCTGTCCGACTTCTTCGACTCGGCCAACCAGGAGTACACCCTGGACGGCAAGCAGTACGCGATCGGCTGGATGGCCCAGACCTTCGGGCTGTTCTACAACCCGGACCTGCTGGACAAGGCCGGCGTCGACCCCGAGTCGCTCGAGACCTGGGACGACCTGATCGCCGCCGCGCCGAAGATCAAGGCGACCGACAAGTACGGCGTCTCCTTCAGCGCCAACCCGGGCACGAGCGCCATGGACTTCTTCCTGCCGCTGCTCACCCAGGTCTCCGACGACCCGACCTTCTTCCTGCGCCTCGACCAGGGCCTGGACGGGCTCACCTGGGAGGACCCGGTCGTCGTGCAGGCGCTGGAGCTGCAGAAGCGGATCGTCGACGCGGGCGTCTTCCAGCCCGGCACCACCGGCACCTCCGGCGACCAGGCTCCGCAGATCTTCTACACCGAGAAGTCGGCGATGCTCTTCAACGGCTCCTGGAGCCCGCAGGGGTTCATCCAGAACGCCTCGAAGGAGTTCGTCAAGAAGTACAAGGTGATGAAGAACCCGGCCATCGCGGCGGGCAAGAAGCACTGGACGGCCAACCAGGCCGGCGCCGGCTGGGCCGTCTCGGAGACCAGCGCCAACAAGGACGCCGCGCTCACCTTCATCAAGTTCCTGTACGAGGAGGCCAACTACTCCCCGGCCATGAACAACTCGAACTCGATGCCCGCCACCAAGAGCGCCGCTGCGATCATCGAGAACCCGGTGATGAAGCAGATGACCTCCTGGCTGATCGAGGGCGAGGGCTGCCCGCACATCCCCTTCGGCAACGGCACCGTCGCCGCGGCGGACCCGCTGGTCCAGCTGTTCGAGGGCAAGGGCGTGCCGGCCGAGGTGGCCCAGCAGATGCAGGCGGCCGTGGAAAACGCCAAGGGGTGACATGACGACCACTGCACCCCCGCAGGTGGTCGTGCCGCACGGACCCGTTCCGTCCCGCGAGGGGCGGTTCGGGTCCCGGCTCAAGCGGTCGCAACGGCTGGCCGGCTACCTCTTCGTGCTCCCCACGCTGGCGCTGTTCCTGGCCTTCGTGGGCTGGCCGATCGTCCAGACCATCTACCTGAGCCTCACCAAGTGGAGCGGGTTCGGCGAGAAGACCTTCGTCGGGCTCGACAACTACACCCGGATGGTCGGCGACCCGACCGCCCAGCGCGCCCTCGTGGTCACGCTGGTCTTCACCGCGGTCACGACGGTGGTGCAGACCGTCCTCGGCATCGTCATCGCCGTGCTGGTCAACGAGGTGTGGCGCAAGGTCGGCATCGTCGTCCGCACCATCCTCTTCATCCCCGGCATCGTCTCCTTCGTGGTGTCGGGGGTGCTGTGGAAGCTGATCTACGACCCGAACGTGGGCACCCTGAACCGGGTGCTGGGGTCGCTGGGCCTGGAAGGGCTGCAGCACATCTGGCTGGCCGACCGGGCCACGGTGCTGCCGGCGATCATGGTCGTCGCGATCTGGGGCGGCATCGGCATGAACATGCTGATCTTCTTCGCCGGCATCCAGGGCATCGACCCGGGGCTGTACGAGGCCGCGCAGGTGGACGGCGCCAACGCCTTCCAGCGGTTCTTCAACATCACCGTGCCGAGCCTGCGGGTGGTCACCGGGATCGTCGTCAGCCTCGGCCTGCTCAACGGGTTCAAGGTCTTCGACATCATCTACGTGATGACCGGCGGCGGCCCGAACCACGCCAGCGAGGTGTTCGGCACCTACCTCTACAACCTGGCGTTCGGCTCGACCTCGGGATCCCTGCCCCAGTTCGGCTACGCGTCGGCGTTCAGCGTCGTCGTCATGATCATGTGCATCCTCGCCGTCGTCGCCCAGATGACCATCACCCGGAGGGCGGAGCGGTGACCGCGACCCTGCAGGCCCCGACCACCTCCGGCGCCACCGCGCCGGAGAAGCGGAAGCGGACCGGCACCCGGCGTCGGCTGCCCTTCGGCAAGACGTTCGCCACCTTCATCCTGGTGCCGATCTGCGGGCTGATGGTGTTCCCGTTCGTCTGGCTGCTGCTCACCTCGTTGCGGCCGCAGAACACCGTGTTCTCCGGGCCGTTCTTCCCGGAGTCGCTGACCGGGGCGGCCTACCCGAAGGCCTGGACCTCGATCGAGTTCCCGCTGCACTTCTGGAACAGCCTCTGGATCACCTCGGTGACCGTGGCCGGGGTGCTGGTCTTCGCCACCCTCAGCGGGTACGCGTTCGCCAAGCTGGACTTCCCGTTCAAGAACACGCTCTACCTGCTGCTGCTGACCACGCTGATGATGCCGTCGACGGCGCTGATCATCCCGCTCTACCTGCAGCTGAAGAACCTCGGGCTGCTCGACACCCAGTCGGGCCTGCTGGTCCTCTACATCTCGGGGTCGGCGCCCTTCTCGATGTTCCTCATGCGGGCGTTCTTCCAGACCCTGCCGGACGAGCTGGTCGAGGCGGCCCGGGTGGACGGCTCCAGCGAGCTGACGATCTTCCTCCGGGTGATCCTGCCGCTGGCGCGCCCGGGCATCGCCACCGTCGTGATCTTCCAGTTCCTGCAGACCTGGAACGAGTTCCTGATGGCCAACACGGTCCTGCAGGACACCGACAAGCTGCCCCTGCAGCCGGTGCTGTTCAGCCTCACCGGGCAGTACTCCACCGACTGGCCGACGCTGACGGCCGGCCTGACGCTGTCGATCATCCCCGTGGTGGTCGTCTACGTCCGGATGCAGAACCAGTTCGTCGCCGGCATGACCCTCGGCGCGGTCAAGTAGCCGCGCCCCTCCCCACCCGCTCGGCCGATGGGCACCACCACCCCACCGGGCGTCGTGCCCCGCCCGCCCGAGCCGCACCACCGCTCCCTGAGCCTGTCGAAGGGCCTCCTTCGGCAGGCTCAGGGCGTTCCCCACCCCCTGACCCGAACAGAGAGCTCCGCCATGCCCATCCAGAACGTGATCATCAACAGCACCGACGTCGCGCGCTCGGTCGCCTTCTACACCGAGTTCCTCGACGCCGCCGTGGTCGGCGAGGCCACCGCCGAGCACGCCGTCCTCGACCTCGTCACCGCCACCCTCGAGCTGCGCTCCGTGCCCGCCGCGGACAGCACCTGGGTCGCCGACGACCTGCAGCGGGGCTTCCGCCACGTCGGGTTCAAGGTCGACCGGGTCGACCCGCGGGCCGAGGTCCTCAAGGCCGCCGGGGTCCCCTTCCACCTCGACCCGCTGAACGCCGAGGGCGGCGTGCGGATCTGCTTCTTCTACGACCCGGACGGCACGCTGCTCGAGCTCGTCGAGGGCGACCTGCAGTACGCGCAGGTCCTCGACGCCGACGGCGTGGCCGCCGAGCGCGCCCTGGGCGTGCCCGAGCGCCCGCGCTTCGACCACGTCGCCGTGACCGTCGACGACCGGGCCGCCACCGACGCCTTCTACGCGCCGCTGGGCTTCTCCTTCATCGGCACCATCGAGCAGCCCCACGACCCCCGGGGGTTCAGCATCGGCTACCTGAAGTCGGGCGCTACCGTGCTCGAGGTGTTCACCTACGAGGCCGCCAAGCAGACCCGCAGCCCGCAGCCCGACGCCCCCGGCTTCGGCTGGGCGCAGCTGGCCGGCACCGCCCCGACCGCCGGCGTGACCACGGTCGACAACACCTCGGGGGCGGCCGTGCTGGCCGACGCCGACGGCTTCCTGTTCGCCACCACCGACGGCCCGGCCGCGTGACCGCGCCCGGGAGCGACGACTGGGTCCGGCCGCTCGGCTCCACCGGGCTGTCGGTGACGGCGGTGACCGTCGGGGGTGCGCCGCTGGGCAGCATGCCCGAGAACTTCGGGCACGAGGTCGCCTACGACGACGGCGTCGCCCTGGCGGCGTACGTGCTGGACTCCCCCGTCCGGGTCCTCGACACCTCCAACGGCTACAGCGGTGGCGAGAGCGAGCGCCGGATCGGCGCGGCCGTCGCGGCCCGCGGCGGGCTGCCGGCGGACTTCCTGGTCGCCACCAAGGTCGACGCGAAGGGCCGGGACTACTCCGGCGCCCGCGTCCGGGCCAGCGTCGCCGAGTCCCAGGAGCGGCTCGGCGTGGACCAGCTGCCGCTGGTCTACCTGCACGACCCCGAGTTCCACGACTTCGACGAGCTGGCGGGCCCCGGCGGCGCCGTCGAGACCCTGATGGCGCTGCGCGACGAGGGCGTGATCGGCCACGTCGGGCTGGCGGGCGGCACCTCCCAGGAGATGCAGCGCTACCTCGCCCTCGGCGGCTTCGAGGTGCTCCTGGTGCACAACCGCTGGACCCTCGTCGACCGCAGCGCGACCGAGCTGGTGGCCCAGGCCGAGGACCTCGGCGTCGCGCTGGTCAACGCCGCCGTCTACGGCGGCGGCCTGCTGGCCAAGCCCGGCAGCACCACCAAGTACGGCTACCGCGAGGCCAGCCCGGTGACCCTGGCCGCCGTCGAGGCCATGCGCGGCGTCTGCGCCGAGCACGGCACGGACCTGGCCACCGCCGCCCTGCAGGCCTCGGTCCGCGACCCGCGGGTGAGCACGACCGTGGTCGGGCTCAGCCGGCCCGCCCGGCTGGACGCGCTGATCGAGGCCCTGCGCGTCGAGCTCGACGACAGCCTCTTCGACGCGCTCGAGGCGCTCCGCCCCCCGCGCGAGCACTGGCTGGACTCCCAGCCCTCCTGACCTCGAGCTCCCACCCCGCGACCCGCTGACCCCTGAGGAGACCCATGACCACCCCCACCCAGCTGCCCGCCGACTTCGTCTGGGGCACCGCCACCGCGTCGTACCAGATCGAGGGCGCCGTCGCCGAGGACGGCCGCGGCCCCAGCATCTGGGACACCTTCGCCCGCACGGCCGGGAAGATCTCCGACGGCACCGTCGGCGACGTGGCCGACGACCACTACCACCGCTACGCCGAGGACATCGCGCTGATGGCCTCGCTCGGCTTCAACGCCTACCGCTTCTCCATCGCCTGGCCGCGCATCCAGGCGACGGGCACCGGCCCGGCCAGCCAGGCCGGGCTGGACTTCTACCGCCGGATCGCCGAGACCTGCCACGAGCACGGCATCACCCCGTGGGCGACGCTCTACCACTGGGACCTGCCGCAGGCGCTGGAGGACCAGGGCGGCTGGCTGAACCTCGACACCGCGGCCGCCTTCCGCGACTACGCGGCGCTGACCCACGACGCGCTGGGCGACGTCATCCAGCACTGGATCACCCTCAACGAGCCGTGGTGCTCGGCCTTCCTCGGCTACGGCAACGGCGTGCACGCGCCCGGGAAGCAGGTGGGCACGGACGCTTTCAAGGCCGCGCACCACCTGCTGCTCGGCCACGGCCTGGCGATGAACGCGATGCGGGAGAGCCGGCACACGGACTCGGTGCTGGGCATCACGCTGAACCTCTACTCGGTGCGCCCCGCCTCGGACTCCGAGCTGGACCACGAGGCCGCCCGCCGCACCGACGGCATCGGCAACCGCTTCTTCCTCGACCCGGTGCTCACGGGCTCCTACCCGAGCGACGTGCTGCTGGACGCCGGGCTCAGCGACTGGTTCGAGGAGCGCAGCGGGGACCTCGACGTCATCCACGTGCCCGTCGACTTCATGGGCATCAACTACTACAGCCGGCACACCGCGGCCGGCCCGGAGGACGGCGTCTTCGCCGACCCGTCGGTGCCCAGCGCCTCACCGGGCAGCGAGCGCGTCCAGCACGTCGACACCGGCGCCGACAAGACGTTCATGGGCTGGGAGATCCACCCCGACGGCCTGGTCGACGTCGTCGCCATGGTGGCCGAGCGCTCGGGCGACCTGCCGATCTACATCACCGAGAACGGTGCGGCCTACGACGACCAGGTGGGCGCCGACGGCCAGGTCGACGACGAGGAGCGGCGGCACTACTTCGAGCTGCACACCGGCGCCTGCGCCGACGCGGTGGCCCAGGGCCTCCCGCTGCGCGGCTACTTCGCCTGGAGCTTCATGGACAACTGGGAGTGGGCCTTCGGCCTCAGCCGCCGCTTCGGGCTGGTCCACGTCGACTACGACACCCAGGTCCGCACGGTGAAGAAGAGCGGCGCCTGGTTCCGCGACTTCCTCGCGGCGCAGCAGCAGGCCTGAGGCCCACCCGTGGGCTGACGTGTCAGAACCTGGGGCGGTCCCGGCCGCCCCAGCGTCTGACACGTCGGCTCACGGCGAGGGGTCAGTGGACGGCGAGGGCCAGCCGGCTCGACGTCTGGTGCGGCGTCAGCCGGCTGTGCAGCACGAGCGACGCGGCCCCCAGGGCCGCGGAGATGTCGCTGGACCGGGACAGCCCGATCTTGGTCGGGTGCACGGCGCGGACGAAGCTGAGCCGCTCCAGGTCCTGCCAGATGCGGCGCAGGTAGATCTCCCCCGCCGCCCCGAAGCCCGGACCGGCCAGGATGATCTGGTCGAGGTCCAGCAGGTTGGTCACCGAGACCAGCGCGCGGGACAGGTAGAACGCCGACTCCTCGATGACCGGGAGCGCCTGCTCGTGGTCGGCGGCCGCGGCCCGGGCGACGCGCTCGGCGTCCTGCCGGACGGTGGCCCGGTCCCCCTGCAGGCCCAGCTCGGCGGCCAGGCCGGGCTGCTCCAGCGCCCGCTCGACGATCCGGGCGGGGGCCGCGAGCATCTCCAGGCAGCCCTGGCTGCCGCACCAGCACGGCGGGCCGTTGACGTCGAGGACCATGTGGCCGATCTCGCCGACGTTGGAGGACGAGCCCCGGTAGATGTCGCCCTTGGTGACCAGGCCGAGGCCGAAGCCGGTGGCCATGTAGACGGTGGCGAAGTCCGCCGAGGCCGGGATGCGGCCCACCCAGAACTCCCCGATCGCGGCGCAGGTGGAGTCGTTCTCGACCACGACGGGCAGGTCGGTGGCCGTGCTCAGCGTCTCCTCGAGGTCGAAGAGCTCCCAGTCCTCCGACTGCGGGTTGCCGCGGAGCACCTGGTGGGCGGTGTCCTGACGGCCGGCGACCGCCATCCCGATGCCCATCACCGTGCTCCGGTCGACGCCGGCGGAGCCGACCAGGCCCTCCAGCTCGGCGGCGACCCGCGGGATCACGACGCCGGGGGTGTCGTGGCCGATCCCGTCGGCGTCGAGCCGGGCGATCACCTCCCCCGCCAGGTCGGTGACGAGGTAGGTGATGCTGGCGAAGTCCAGCGAGACCCCGACGGCGTGCCGGGACCGGGCGTTCAGCTGCAGCAGGGTGCGCCGCTTGCCGCCGGTGCGGTCGCCGAACCCGACCTCGGCGATCAGGCCCTCGGTCAGCAGCTGCTTGACGATGCGGGAGATGGACGCCCCGGTGAGCCCGGAGCGGTCGGCGAGCTCGATCCGGCTGACGACGCCGCTGGAGCGGATGAGGTCGAGGATCGCGCTGTGGGTCTCGACCGCCGTCGCGCCCTTCAGGTGCTTGGCCACGTCACGTCCACGACCACGACTTTATTGCAGAGGTCAGGAAAGGGTGCACGCCGCGTCAGCCGAGGTACAGGCAGAAGGGGTGGCCCGCCGGGTCGACGTGCACGCGGACGTCGTCCTGGGGCTGGAAGGCGCTGGCCGGCGCTCCGCAGGACTCCGCGTGCGCGCTGGCCGCCGCGAGGTCCTCGACCTCGATCTCCAGGTGCAGCTGCATCTGCTGGTCCTCGGGGCCGCGGGGCGGCCAGACCGGCGGGACGTGGTGGGGCTCGGCCTGGAAGGCCAGGGCGACGCCGCCGGCCGGGTCGCGCAGCACCGCCCACTCCGCCGAGGACTCCTCGACCTCCCAGCTCAGCAGCCGCTGGTAGAAGGCCAGCAGCGCCGGGACGTCGCGGCAGCCGAGGTTGACGTGGCTGACGCGGAGCCGTGGCCGGTCAGCCCCCGGCCCGCTCACCGCGACGCCCGCCAGCGCTGCAGGGCCGCCTCGACGTCGACCGTCGGCACGACCACCGGGACGCCGGCCTCGGGCGGGCGCCGGCGGAGGTCGAGGATCCGCTGGTTGAGGTCCTCGACCAGCTCGCGGGCCGCGGCCTCGTCGCGGACGCCGGCCAGCGCCGTCGGCAGCTGCTCGACCTCCCGGCGCAGCGCCAGGCCCGGCGGCAGCGGGGCGGAGATCTTCTCGCGCTCGATCAGGCCCTTGACCCACCAGTTCGGGTCGTGCTTCGCCACCCCGGGGATGGGACGACCGGCCCCGGGCAGGTCGTCGAACTCCCCGCGCTCCTGCGCCTCGCGGACCTGGCGGTCCACCCAGCTCTCGTACCGCTCCATGCCTGGCTCCTCCCGGGAACGCCTCGCCCTCGAGACTAGCCATCGCCGACCCGGCCGGCGGGGACCGGTGTGCCACCCTGGGGCGGTGGACCCCTGGAGCGTCGGGCTGGCGGTGCTGGTCGTCGTCGGGCTGGCCGCCGTCGTCTTCGGCGCCCTCCACGACCGGGCCCGGAACCGTCGCCGGGCGGCGGAGGTGCTGGCCCCGCCGGACCGGGTGATCCCCCACTTCCGGGCCGACGCGCCCGCGCCGCGCTACCTCTCCGAGCTGCAGGCGCGCCGCCCGCCCGAGGACCCGCGGCCCGTCCTGGACGCCGCCGGCCGCGCCGAGGTCGAGCGCCAGCTGGCGGACGGCGCCGGCACCGGCGTGGCGGTCGGCTGGGCGTCGGCGGACTTCGTCACCGACCCGGCCACGGGCTGGGCGGTCCTCGACGAGCCGGTCGTCCTGGTCTGCGCCGACGAGGTGGTGAGCCTGCGCGAGCTGCTGGGCCTGCTGGAGCGCCTCCTGCTGAGCCGGACGCCCCTCGTGCTGGTCGCGCCCCGGGTCGCCCGTGAGGTGCAGGCGACGCTGGAGGTGAACCGCCTCCGCGGCCTGCTGTCCGTCGTCGTGGTGCTGGTGGGCGACCCGGCCGAGCGGGACGCGCTGGCCCGGGGCTGCGGCGCCACCCCCACCGAGCGCGCGGACCGGCAGGCCGGGTACCTGCCGCCGACGGTGCTGGGCCGCTGCCGCCGCTGGGTGAGCACCGACCGGCGCAGCCTGGCCGTCACCCGGGAGACGAGCCCGGCCTGAGCCGCCCTACGCTGCCCGGGTGACGGAGACGGGTGCGGACCGGCGGTGGCCGCGGGGCGTCTACGGCGTCGGCGACGAGCCGGACCCCCGCTTCAGCTTCGCCAACGAGCGCACCTTCCTGGCCTGGGTGCGCACCGCGCTGGGGTTCGTCGCGGCCGGGGTGGCGCTGGCCGCCGTCGGCCGGCTGGGCGGCGGGCTCGGCGTCGAGGCCCGGGTGGCCGCCCTGCTGCTCGTCCTCGCCGGCCTGGTCTGCGGCGTCGGCGCCCTGGTCCGCTGGGCCCGCAACGAGCGGGCGCTCCGGCTGGGCGAGCCGCTGCCGTCGTCGGCCCTGCTGCTGGCGGTCACGGGCATCGTCGTGCTGGCGGCCGCCGTCGCGCTCGTCCTGGTCACGTTCGCGTGAGCCGGTGAGGGCGGTGACCACGTGAGGTCGGTGAGCGGGTGAGGTCGGGGGCCGCCGGTCGCGGCCCCTGGGACCCGGGCCTGCAGAGCGAGCGGACGGCGCTGGCCTGGCAGCGGACCCTGCTCTCGGGCCTGGCCTGCTCGCTGGTGGTGGCCCGGCTGCTGGCGCTGGTGTCCTGGCCGGCCGCGGTGGTCGCGGGCATCGCCGCGGTGGTGACGACGGCGGCGCTGGGCGTGCTGGCCCGCCGCCGGTTCCGCCGCAACGACGACGCGGTCCGGCAGCGCCGCCCGCTCGCCGACGCACGGGCGCCGCTGCTGCTCAGCGTCCTCGTCGTGCTGACGGCCCTCGGGGCCGCCGTCGTGGTGCTGGGCTCGGGCCCTCAGTCGTAGCCGAGCTCGTGCAGCCGGTCGTCGTCGATGCCGAAGTGGTGGGCGATCTCGTGCACGACGGTGACGTGCACCTCCTCGACGACGTCCTCGTGGGTGTCGCAGATCGCGAGGATCGGCAGCCGGTAGATGAGGATGCGGTCCGGCAGCACGCCGGCGTAGAACTCGCCGCGCTCGGTGAGCGGCACCCCGTCGTAGAGCCCGAGCAGCCCGGCGAGGTCCGGGGGCGGGGCGTCCTCCACGAGGATCACGCAGTTCTCGACCAGCGCCAGCAGCTCGTCGGGCACCTCGTCGAGGGCCTGCTGGACCAGCGCCTCGAACTCCGGCGCCTCCATCGTCACCGTCACCGGGCGGCCTCCGGGGCCGGGCGCGGGGCCGGGCCGAGGACCCGGTCGAGCCACCAGACCAGCGCCGAGAGGAGGAAGAGGAAGACGGCGATGCCGAGCGCGGCGACCGTCACGGCGACCGCCCCGTTCTCGCCGACGTCGAGGAACGGGTAGGGGTACCAACCGGTGACCGCGCCCACCACCAGCGTGTAGAACAGCCAGGCGAAGGGGTAGATGAGGGCCAGCAGCACCACCCGCCGGGTCACCCGGCGCCGCGGCCCGAACAGCACCCAGCCCAGCACCGTCAGCAGCGGCACGACCACGTGCAGCAGCTTGTCCACCGCGTAGGACCACCCCTCCAGGTCCAGCAGCGGGCGCAGCAGGAACCAGTGCACGACGCCGGTGATGGTGATGGCGACGACGGCGTCCAGCCGCAGCACCCGCCACACCGGGCCGTCGACCCGCGGGTCGCGCGCGGCGGCCGCGCAGGTCACCAGCACCAGGACGTTGGACAGGATCGTGAAGTAGCTGACCAGGTGGAACAGCCGCTCCCCCAGCCCCGGCGGGTCGACCTCGACCAGCGTCGCGGCGCCGCTGGCGGTCAGCACCAGCTGGGCGACCAGGGCGAACGCCGCGACGAGGGCCGTGAGGCCGTGGGACAGGCGTGCCGCGGACGTCGACCTCATGAGCCGCAGCCTAGTGGTCGCCGCCGACGGCGCTTCGTGCATGAATAACAACCGTGAAACTACATCGCTGTCATCCGCGTGTCGGCTTGCCAATCGGGTCGAATCGTTACTCAACCCTTGCTTCGACCGCTGGGGCAGCCCTAGAGTCCTGAGCAACCTGGGGTTCTTGTGACGGACGTGACGCAATCGTTGTGCTGTCCCTCCCAGGACTCGGGTGCACGCAGAGCCGTCGCCGACGGCCCACAGGAGGGACTCCGAATGCACGTCATCCGAGCAGGTCTGAGGACCGGCGCACGACTGCTCGTCTGCACCGCGCTGCTGGTGGGGCTGGTGGGCACCGCCCCGGCGTCCGCCGTCAGCACCGCGACGACGACCGAGGCGCTCAACGTCCGGTCCGGGCCCGGCACCACCTACCGCGTGCTGGGCACCCTGCGCGACGGGCAACGGGTGACCACCCTCAGCACCAGCGGGGGCTGGACGCGCATCGAGTTCCGCGACGCCAAGGCCTACGTCGCCGCGAAGTACCTGCGGACGACGGCGGCCACCCCCGTCGTCGCCACCCCCTCGGTCGCCGCGGGCAGCCTGCGGGCGACGACGACCGCGGTCAACGTCCGGACCGGTGCCGGCACCTCCCACGCCGTCCTGCGCGTGCTGGCCGGCGGCACCCGGGTCACCATGACCGGGCGGACCGCGGACGGGTTCGCCGAGGTCGTGCTCGGCAGCCGGAAGGGCTGGGTCGCCAGCACCTACCTCAAGGCGACGACCGGGGTGCCGGCCGTCGTGGGCACCCGGGTCGCCACCGCCGCCCTGGACATCCGCTCCACCGCCGCCGACGAGTACACCCGCATCGCCGAGGTGAAGAAGGGCACCAAGCTCTCTATCACCGGCGCCGTCGCCAACGGCCGCGCGCAGGTGGTCTACGCCAAGGCGGCCCGCTGGGTGACCGCCAAGTACCTCGCCGCGCCGACCGCCGACCAGCCCGCCGTGCCCGGCCTGCCGCGGGTCACCGGGACCCGCTACGCCACGGCGACCCTGGACATCCGCTCCACCAGCGCCGACTCCTACACCGCCGTCGGCGAGGTGCCGCGCGGCACGGCCCTGAGCATCACCGGCGTGGTCGTCGACGGCCGGATGCAGATCATCTGGAACAAGGCGGCCCGCTGGGTGACCGCGAAGTACCTCGCGACCAGCCGGCCCTCGGTCGACAACGGCGCCGGCGCAGGCGTCGAGCGAGGGCTGAAGCCGAACGCCGTCAAGGTGCACCGCGCCGCCCGGCTGCAGTTCCCGCAGATCACCACCTACTACGGCGTCCGCGCCGACTCCATCCCGGACCACCCCTCGGGCCGCGCGCTGGACCTGATGATCCCGTCCTACACCTCCTCGGGCGGCAAGGCGCTGGGCGGCGAGGTCGCGGCCTGGGCCCGGACCAACGCCCGCGCCCTCGGCATCCAGTACGTGATCTGGAACCAGCGCATCTGGAACATCCAGCGCGACAAGGAGGGCTGGCGCCCGATGGCGGACCGCGGCGGGGACTCGGCGAACCACAAGAACCACGTGCACATCACGGTCTACGGCTGATCCAGCGGCCGGTGCGGGGCCCGGTGCTCGGCGGTACACTCGCCGGGCACCAGGTCCCCATCGTCTAGCGGCCTAGGACACCGCCCTTTCAAGGCGGCAGCGCGGGTTCGAATCCCGTTGGGGATGCCAAGACAACCGACCTCTGACCAGGTGATTTGGTCGTTCGGCCCTCAGTCGGAGTCCGAGGTACCCGGGCCGGGGACACATCCGGGACACACATTCGACTCAGTCCCGCCGGAGCTCGACGACGGCGCCGCCGCCCTGGAGCCCCTGCATCAAGGCATCGAGCCGGTCGACGGCTTGGTTCGACCCGTCCTCGAAGAGGCCGCCGTACCGGGTGAGTGTGAAGGCGACGCTGTTGTGGCCGGCCCACTCCGAGACCTCACGGACGTTGCAACCAGCGGCGACCAGGATGGCGACGAAGCTGTGCCGCAGGCCGTGGAAGGTGAAGCCGTCGAGGCCAGCGCGCTCGACAGCCGGACGCCATGCCTCACGAGCGAAGGTCGACCGGAAGAGCGGGCCACCTCGCCGAGCGGTGAAGACCAGGGCGTCAGGTTCTCGGCCGACGTGATCCGCCAGGTGCTGCTCGAGCCGCCTCATCACTGAGCGGGCGACGGGGATCGTGCGCTTGGACCGCCGCGTCTTCGGCTCCTGGCCCAGCGTGACCTTGCCGTGCACCTCGATAGCTGTGGACTCGACGATGATCCGCGACCGGAGAGCGTCGATGCTGGCCCTGGTGAGCCCGACCGCCTCACCCCACCGCAACCCACCGTATGCGCCGACCAGGACAAGGGCGACGTACTGATCGGGCATCTCCGCCGCGAGACGCTCGACCTGGGACTGTGCGAGGAAGCGAGGTGGCTTCGAGCGCTCAGCCGGTAGTGGCACGTCGGCGGCGGGGTTCAGTGCGAGCCGTCGGTCGGAGATGGCTGCTGCTAGGCACTGACGCAGGGCGAACACCGCCTTGCGGACCGTGGCAGGCGAGAGCCCGCTCGCCACCATCTCAGCTACCCAGGCTCGGACCGCACCGTTGCTGATCTTCAGCAGCGGGGTCGCCCCGAACCTCGGCAGAACCTGCCGAGACAACGTCGTCGCCAGCCGCGCGTGCGTCGTCGGCCGGAGATCGTGACGCGTGAGCAACCACTCCCCCGCCCAGACCGACAGCCGGACCTCACCCCGCCGAGGGTCGTGCCACGTCCCACCCGACAGCTCGAGCTCGATCTCGGCCCTGCGCCGCTCAGCGTCGACCAGACGGCGCTTGGTCTCGCTGTGCTCCCGACCGGCCCCATCCCGGTATCGAACCTTGTAGCGCACCACCGTCCTCACCCGACCCGACTTGTCCTGCTGCTGCAGCTCACGGCGCTCGATCGACGTCATCACGGCTCCCGGACAGGATCGGCCTGACCCTCGATCCACGCCTCGACCGCCGAGCGCCGGTAGCGGACGTAGCGGCCTATCCGGTAACCCGACGGCCCCTCCCCGCGACAGCGCCACGCGTACAAGGTCGCGACCGGCACTCCGAGCATCTCCGAGAGGTCGGCGAGCGTCATCAGCCTCTCGGGAGGCTCCGTCACGATCGGCCTCTTGCTCATCTGCGTTCCTCTCATCTCGGACTGGTGTGCTGACGCGCTGCGGCCTTCTCCTGGGCGTACTCACGGGCCCGGGCGGCGGCGGCAGCAGCCAGGGCTGTCTCGCCCTCATCCGCCCAGCCGGATCCGAGGTAGGACCACCGTCCGATCACGAGGGTGGTCTCCTCCTCATCGGCGAGGAGATCAGCTTCGAGGCTGGCCAGGTCCAGTGGGGTGCCGCTGGCCCGGCTGGCGGCAATACGGGCCTGGGCGCGTTGCCGGGCGCGGCGCAGCTGGCCGAGGGTGATCGAGTAGCGGCGGGACTTCGTGGCGAAGTGGCCGCGGAACCCGAGCATCCGCCCCCAGTGCCCCAGCAGCTCATACGGGCTGCGGCCGGTGGCGAGGGTGGCGACCTGGGCGCGGAGGTTCAGGTCGGCGATGGTGGCCTGCAGGCGGCGGTGGTGGGCGGTGCTGGTGGCGACGTCGTCGCTGGCGGTCTTCGTCGAGTACTTGGCCAGGTACCCGGCGACCTGGGCTGCGGTGAGCGCCTGGTCGTCATCGGGGCGGTGGGAGCGAACGACCCGGACGTCGAGCTGACGGCCGAACACCAGGCGGCGGGGCACGTCCTGATCGTCGACGGCAGGCACGTGCAGGTGCACCGTAGACGCCGCCTGAGTTACGAGGGTGGCGAGCACGTCAGCCGTCACCGCGCCAGGCGGGTCGGTGACCCCGCTGGGACTCCGGGGGCCGTCGAGGCGGATGAGGGCGTGGAAGTGAACGGCGCCGCGGCGTTGGAACTCCGCCACCTTGGCGTACTGCACCGTCGCCACCTCCGGCAACGCATGAGCAGGGATGCCGAGGTGGTGGGCGAGGCCGCGGTGCAAGGCGATCGTGAACCGGCGCCACAGGTCGGGGGCGAACCACTGCCACACCACATGGGACGCGTAGTCGTAGCAGTCCGGGCACAGCGGCTGCCCCAGCAGGACGGCAGACCTTCTGCCCTCGACGCCCTCGGCATGGACCAGTCCGCAGGCGAGCGGCCGGCCGTGCGGGCACCGACGGTTCAGGTCGCCGGGGTGGCAACGCCCGCTGGTGTGGACGCGGCCGAAGGAGGGGGCGGTGAGGGTGGCGAACAGCAGCGGGTGGTCGGCCACCGACTCGGGGACCGTCTTCCCGCCGGTGACGCCGGCGCGGATGAGGTGGAACATGTCCGCCGCGTAGAGACGGGAGCAGGACGGGCACTCCGACGCCCGCCGGTTCCCACACCGAACGTGCACCACACCCAGCGGGTGATCAGAGCTCGAGAAGCTCGACAGCACCTCACCGGTGGCCGGATCGATCCGCTCAGAGGTGCCACGAAGGCGGACCGGTCGGACGCAGTTGCCGACCCGAGCCAACGTGTCAGCCCAGGCGCCGAAGTCCTTCGACACCAGCCTGGCCACGACCAGCTGCGACACCTCAGCAGTCAGGTCGTCGAGCTTGAGCAGGCCACGGCCGGAGTCCTCGTCGTCGTGCTGCCAGGCGCGGTCATGGTGGGCCGCAGGGCCGGCGTTCAGTGTTGAGGGGAGGTCCACGGTGACGATCACCACCCAGAGGGTGTGCCGCGCGGCTAGTGCGAACCCGCCGCGCGGCACACCCGGTCTTGAGGGTGGCCGGCTACCGCCGCCACGAGAGGGGCGAGGCCTTCGATGCGGGGGTTCGCAGCCGCACCGAGACGCAACAGTTCAGAGGTGTTGGCAGCCAGCGCAGCAAGTGCAGTGTTTTTGTGCGGCGAGTGTGTGTGGACCCGTAGGCCAGGGTGGGGAGCCGACCCCCAGGCATTAAGCCGTTGTGTTGTGGCGCGCGTTCAATCTGCTACAAGAAGCATGACATACGCCTCTGACAGAACCTGCGGCTCACGACCTGACGAGTTCCGAACGACACTCCGACGGTCATCTACCCCGGGCAGGGACGTCGGTCGTCGAGTCAACCGCCTGAGTCCTCGGCGCAGGCCGTCGGCTGACCACGCTGATGACGACCAGTGCTGCGGCGGTGACGACGGCGCAGCCGACGAAGATGCCCCGATTACCGAACACCGTGAGAGACCCGAGAGCGATCAGAGGCCCAGAGACGATCGCACCGATGCGGCGCGTGTTCATGTACAGCCCGGTCGAGAGCCCAGGACGCGGGATCATCTGCTGGAACAGCGGGAGCCCGACGCCGGCGATCGCGGCGAAGGCCCAGGCGTTGAGGGGTTGCAGGATGAGCAGGAGGACTGGCCCAGGTGTCGCAGCCACCCCCAGGTAGTAGGCGATGCCGGCGAGGGTGCCGGTGGTGAGCAGCCCGAAGCTGGAGTAGCGGGAGCTGAGCCGGCCGATCAGGATCAGGGCCGGCACTTCGAGGCCGGCAGCGACTCCGAGCGCGATGCCCGCCCAGACCACGTCGACGTGCAAGGTCTCGGTCACGTAGACGGTGAGGATCGAGGTGACCGTGGCGTTCCCGGCTTGGAGCAGCACGAAGGCCGCCACGACCAGGATGACCGCAGTCCGGTTGAGGCCGAGGTCCTCCTCCTCGAACGTCGCCTTGGCGCCCGCCGAGCTCTCGGACGCGAGGGTGCGTCGGTGCTGGGCGGAGAGGGCCGCGGTGGCCGTGATACCGAGCACGGAGACTGCGGCGAGGGCGAGCAGGATGGCTCGTTCGCCGAGGATGCCGATGATGAGGGTGGCCAGCGGTGGTCCGCCGACCCAGGCGACCGAGACGATGGCGCGGGTGTTGACGATGTCAGCGGGCCTCGCGCCGGCGTGGCGGAGGTGGGCGTAGAGCAGGCTGCTGCCGACGCCGGCGGGGCCGCCGACCAGGACCAGGGCGAGGACCGCCACGGGCAGCGAGGTGGTGCTGGCCAGCAGCAGGGCGAGGAGCAGGGTCAGCACGCCGCAGCCGACCATCGGGCGCAGGTAGTCGCCGTGGCGGTCAGCGTAGGCGGGCACCACCAGGGAGGCGATGAACCCGCTCGCGTTGTAGACCGCGAGCACGACGCCGACCTCGGTGGTGGTGGCGTCGTAGAGGCTGACCAGGATCAGCGCCAGGGCCGGGTTGAGGAACGCGATCTGCAGCCCCCAGATCAGGGCCGTGGAGGGAACCAGCAGTCGGGCTGTTCTCACTCGGCGAAGACGCGCTTGGCGACCTGCAGGGCGGACATGGCCTTGGGCCAGCCGGCGTAGAAGGCGAGATGGGTGAGCGCTTCCACGAGCTCGGTCTCGGTGAGGCCGTTCTGCTTGGCGCGAGCGAGATGTCCTACGAGCTGTTCGGTACTGCCCGAGGTGACGAGGCTTGCCACGGTGACGAGGCTGCGGTCGCGCTTGGAGAGCTCGGGGCGTTCCCAGACGTCGGCGAAGAGGACGTCGTCGGTCAGCTGGGCGAGTTTCGGGGCGATGTCGCCGACGGCGCGCTGGGCGGGGGTCTGCTCGGGCATGGTGTGTTCCTTCGTCGAGGGCGTGCGCATTCAGCACCAGGCGTGGCTGGCACCGGGGTGGTGGTCGGGGTCGTCAGCGGTCGAGGTCGGCGGCGGCGGCTTCCCGGGTGGCGGCGAGGTTCCCGAGCAGCTGGATCCGTTCCTCCGTGGGCGACCCGGCAACGGTGGTGTAGGCGTACAGGGTGCAGCCGGGGTGGTCGGGCAGCTCGAGGCCTTCAAAGGTGAACTCGAGGTCGCCGACGTCGGGGTGGTGGATGCGCTTGGTGCCGCTGCGGTGGAAGCGGACGTTGTGGGCCGACCAGCGGAGGCGGAAGTCGTCGCTGCGGGTGACGAGCTCACCGATGAGGTCGGTGAGGGCCTTGTCGTGCGGGTGCTGCCCGGCGGTGCTGCGCAAGGAGGCGGCGATGCTGTTCGCGCCCTGCTCCCAGTCGGGGTAGAAGCTGCGCGACAAGGGGCTGAAGAAGGTGAAGCGGGCCATATTGGCGCCGTTGCTGGGGTCGTCCAGCATCGGCGCCATCAGCGCGCGGCCGAGCGCATTGGTGGCGAGGAGGTCTTTGCGCTGGTTGACGACCCACGCGGGGGCTCCGGTCACGGCGTCGAGGAAGCGTTGCAGCGACGGTCGCACCGTTCCGTCGGTGGCTCGGGGGCGGCGTCGGGCCAGGGCTGGGGTCGCGGCCCGGGCGAGGTCGCGCAGGTGGGCGGTCTCGGCCTCGTCGAGCTGTAGGGCGGTGGCGACGGCGTCGAGGATCTCGGGTGAGACGCCGGTCAGGTTGCCGCGTTCCATCTTGGCGTAGTAGTCAGTGCTGACCGAGGCGAGCATCGCGACCTCCTCGCGCCGCAGCCCCGTCACCCGTCGGCGGCCGCCCGTGAGCAAGCCCGCCTGGTCCGGGGTGACACGAGCACGGCGAGTGCGAAGAAACTCGCGTACCTCGGCCTGGTTGTCCATGACCTCCACGCTACGAGGGATCGTCGCCGTGGAGGAGTGACTGCTGGTACACGGATAACCCCGCACTCCCACACCCTGCCCATCAGCACTTCACTAGTTGGTGCAGCCCTCAAGGGCTGAGGACCACCAGCGAGAACGGAAGTGCTCATGACTGCCACCCAGCCGGTCGCCGTGATCACCGGAGCCTCCTCCGGCATCGGTGCCGCCACCGCCCGCAGCCTTGCCGCTGCTGGCTACCGCGTCGCGTTGCTCGCGCGTCGTCTCGACCGGATCACCGCCCTGGCGGCCGAGCTCGGCGAGGGCGCCCTCGCAGTCGAGGCCGATGTGACCGACCGCGACGCCCTCGTGGCCGCCGCCGAACGGGTCCAGGCCGAGCTCGGGGGAACCGACGTCCTGGTCAACAACGCCGGCGTCATGCTGCTCGGCCCGTTCTCAGCCGAGCAGCGGAACGACTACCGCCAGATGGTCGAGGTGAACCTCCTGGGGGCCATCACCACCACCGAGGTCTTCCTCGACCAGCTGAAGGACGGTGGCGGGGACATCATCAACATCTCCTCGGTCGCCGGCCGCACCGCCCGTGCCGGCAACGGGGTCTACGCCGCCACCAAGTGGGGCATGAACGGCTGGTCGGAGTCCCTGCGCCACGAGCTGCTGCCCGATGTCCGCGTCACGCTGATCGAGCCCGGCATCGTGGCCACCGAGCTGTCGACCCACATCACCCACGAGGAGACCCGGCAGGGTGTCCAGCAGGCCTATGACGTCGCCGAGGTCACCGCCGACGACGTCGCCGAGATCATCGCCTTCACCCTCGCCCGCCCGCGGCGCCTCGCCATCAACGAGATCCTCCTGCGCCCCGCCGGCCAGGCCTGATCTCTCGACCTCCACCTACTCATCTAGGAGCCATCCATGGACAAGCGCACTCTCGGTACCAGCGGCCTGGAGGTCTCGGCCATCGGCTTCGGGGCCATGGGCCTCAGCCACGGCCTCGGCCCAGCCGTCGACGACGAGCACGGCATCACCGTGCTGCGTGCCGCGATCGACCTCGGCGTCACCTTCGTCGACACCGCCCAGGTCTACGGCCCCTTCACCAACGAGACCCTCGTCGGCAAGGCCCTCGCACCGGTGCGCGACCAGGTCGTCATCGCCACCAAGTTCGGCTTCCCCCTCGACCCCAGCAGCCCGACCCCGCTGAACAGCCGGCCAGACCACATCCGCGCCACCGTCGACGGCTCCCTGCAGCGACTGCAGGTCGAGAAGATCGACCTCCTCTACCAGCACCGCGTCGACCCCGACGTCCCCATCGAGGACGTCGCCGGGACGGTCAAGGAGCTCATCGACGCCGGCAAGGTCGGCCACTTCGGGCTGTCCGAGGCCGGCGTCGACGTCATCCGCCGCGCGCACGCCGTCCAGCCCGTGACCGCGCTGCAGAGTGAGTACTCGCTGTTCTGGCGCGAGCCCGAGGCGGAGATCCTGCCCACCCTGATCGAGCTCGGCATCGGCTTCGTCCCGTTCAGCCCGCTCGGCAAAGGGTTCCTCACCGGCGCCATCGACAGCGCCACCCCGTTCCCCGAGGGCGACATCCGCAACACCCTGCCCCGCTTCACCGAGCAGGCCCGGCTCGACAATCAGGCACTCGTCGAGCTGGTCGCCGCCGTCGCGGCTCGCAACGACGCCACCCCCGCTCAGGTCGCCCTGGCCTGGCTTCTCGCCCAGCACCCCACGATCGTCCCGATCCCCGGCACCACCAAGGTCCACCGGCTGCAGGAGAACACCGCCGCCGCCGACCTGCAGCTGTCGCCGGCCGACCTCGACGAGCTCACCACCGCCGCCAACCAGATCGACCTCAGCGGCGATCGCTACCCCGCCGCCATGCAGCAGTGGATCAACCGCTGACCACCAGCACTCACCACACAAGAAGGACCTCTCATGCCTGACGTGACCACCCTGACCCTCAACAACGGCGTCACCCTGCCCGCCCTCGGCCTCGGCGTCTTCCAGACCCCGCCCGATGAGACCCGGGACGCCGTCACCGCCGCCCTGACCGCTGGCTACCGCCACATCGACACCGCAGCCGCCTACGGCAACGAGCGCCAGGTCGGCGAAGCCGTCACCGCCTCCGACCTCGACCGGTCCGAGGTCTTCATCGAGACCAAGATCTGGATCAGCGACTACGGCTACGACCAGACCCTGCACAGCTTCGAGAAGTCCGCACGCAAGCTCGGCGTCGACCAGATCGACCTCCTGATCCTGCACCAGGCCCTGCCCTCGGAGTTCGACAAGACCCTCAGCGCCTACAAGGCGCTGGAGAAGCTCCTGGCCGACGGCAAGGTGCGCGCCATCGGCGTCAGCAACTTCATGGTCGACCACCTCACCCGCCTCCTCGACGTCGCCACCGTCGTCCCTGCGGTCAACCAGATCGAGGTCCACCCCTACTTCCAGCAGCGCGAGATCCAGGACTTCGGCAACAAGCACGGGATCCTCACCCAGGCGTGGTCCCCCATCGGCGGCATCACCTTCTACCGCGACAGCCAGCACACCAGCACCCTCGAAGACCCGGTCATCACCGACATCGCCGCCGCTCAGGGCGCCACCCCAGCCCAGGTGATGCTGCGCTGGCACCTCCAGCAGGGCCGCTCCGTCATCCCCAAGTCGACCAAGCCGCACCGCATCGCCGAGAACATCGACGTCTTCAACTTCGAGCTCACCACCCAGCAGATGAGCGCCATCGACGGCCTGGACACCGAGCAGCGCGGAGGACCCGAGCCCGAGGCCATCACCCTGGAGAACTTCGGCCGGCCGATCCCGGAGGACTGAGCTCTGGTCGGCATGGGTCTCCACCCCGACCTGAGCCGGCGGGCTCTTCTGCACCGCGGCGCCGTCCTCGGCGCCGCGGCTGCAGGGGGCGCGCTGCTCAGCTCCTGCACTTCACCACCACGAACGGACTCGGCCAGCACGCCGACCGCTGACCCGAAGGAGAGACCGACGACGACAGCGGAAGACTCTGCGCGGACGCTGCTGGCCTACTTCTCCCGACCCGGAGAGAACTACTACTACGGCGGTCGCCGTGACCTCGAGGTCGGCAACACCGAAGTCCTGGCCCGCATGATCGCCGACCTCATCGACTGCGACACCTACCGGATCGACGCGGCCGACCCCTACTCCTCGGACTACGACGCCACGGTCAGCCGCAACTCCCAGGAGCAGAACGACGACGCCCGACCAGCGATCGCCAACCCGATCCCGTCGATCACGCAGTACGACACCGTGCTGGTGGGCAGCCCCATCTGGAACGTCAGGCCCCCGATGATCCTGAGCACTTTCCTCGACAGCCAGGACTTCACCGCCAAGACCGTGCACCCCTTCGTCACCTACGCCGTCAGCGGCCTGGGCCGAACTGAGGAGGTCTACGCCGCGGCCCTGCCCGGTGTCCAGCTCGGTCCCGGGCTCGCCGTCCAGGGCGAGGAGGTCGCCCAGCACCGGGACGACGTGGAAGCCTGGCTCCGCACATCCGGTCTCCTCAACACCTGACTGAGCACCAGCGAAGCAGCGGTTACGACTTTCCTTACTGGTTCAAGAGCCTCGCTGCGCTCGGCGGAGCCCTCCGGCTCCGCGTGTCCTCGCTGCGCTGCGGGCCGCTACGCCCGCGGGCTCAACTGGTCACGTCACGGGGTTGCGGTTCTGCCGGTGGGGTCGGCGACGACCCGATCACACAGGATCTGCACGACCCCGACCGGCATCAAGGGCGCTGCGCGTCGCTGCGCGATGACCTTCGGCCACCCTTGACCCCGGCCGGTGCCGAGCATCTGGGCTGGTCATCGGGCCGCCACCTCACTGGGGCCGCGGACCGGCTCAGTCCGTGATCGAACAGTGCTGGCGACAGCTGGTCCGCGGACACATTCGGGACACACAAACGTCGGAACCGGTGGCAGAGAGCTGCAGACGATGAGTGGTCCAAACCGCTGTTTTGAGCGTGAAACGCTCTCGGTGGACGTCCACGGACAGCACCGGTTTGCTCTTTCAAGGCGGCAGCGCGGGTTCGAATCCCGTTGGGGATGCCAGCAGACAGCCTCCCGACCAGGAGATGCGGCAGACGGCAGCTGGCCGATGCCCCGGCACTCGAGCCGGAGACGCCGCTGGAACACACCCCGCGCTCGGTCTGGCCGGAGCTGAGACGGCGCCGCCGCCCGGAGCCCTCGACATCGGATCGCGCCTTTCGGAATACCCCCCCGGGGTACGCGGTTGGGGCTGGCATGACCGCCACCGGACCCCTGAGCAGCCGTCAGCACCACGGACACCCTCACCACCCCATCGACCAGCCGAAGGGGAAGGCGCTGACCCGGCTCGCCGTGTCCGCCACCCTGCACTGCCTCACCGGCTGCGCCATCGGCGAGGTGCTCGGCATGGTCCTCGGCACCTGGTGGGGCTGGTCGAACGGCGCCACCGTCGTGCTCGCCGTCGCGCTGGCCTTCCTCTTCGGCTACGCCCTCACCCTGGGGCCGGTGCTGCGCTCGGGCCTCCCGCTGAGGACCGCCATCACCGTGGCGCTCGCTGCCGACACCGTCTCCATCCTCACCATGGAGGTCGTCGACAACGCGGTCGTGCTCGCCGTCCCCGGCGCCCTGGAGGCCGGACTGACCAGCCCGCTCTTCTGGGGCAGCCTGGCCGCCGCCCTGCTGATCGCCTTCGCCGTCACCGTCCCGGTCAACCGCGCGCTGATCGGACGCGGGAAGGGCCATGCCGTCGTCCACCAGTACCACCACTGATCCCGCCACGGCCCCCGCTGCCGTGATCGCTGAGGGCGGCTCCGCCCGCGGACCCGTCCGGGACGCACGAGCACCGGTCCCCGCGGTAGGCGGAACGGGACGACGAGTGGCTCCGACGCCGGACCCGGGTGGAGCGCCGGCCCGCCGACGACGGGGCGGTTGAGCCGATCCTGAGGTCACGTCGAGGTGCGGCGTCCTCCTGAGGAAGTGCTCGCGGGAACCGGCCGTCAGCGCAGAGGGGCCGTGGAGGTCGCCCGGGCAGAGTTCTTCTCACCAGCCCGGACGGGCAGGTGAGCCGGCCGGGGGGCAGCTCGAGACACCCGACCAGCCCTCACCGCCAGGAGCCACCGTGACCACCACCGCCACCTGCACCGCCCGCACCGCCGGCCGCCCGTCCCGCCGCCTCGCCAAGGTCGCCACCCTGCTGGCCGTCCCGGCCGCCGTCGCCGTCTCCGGCCTCGTCGTCTCCCAGGCCTCCTACTCCGCCTACTCCGCGACCACCGTCAACCCCACCAACAACTGGGCCACCGGCACCGTCGCGCTCACCGACGACGACAACGGCACCGCCGCCTTCACCGCCGCCAACCTCAAGCCCGGCTCCACCGGCGAGAAGTGCATCACCGTCACCTCCAAGGGCTCCCTCGCCTCGAACGTCAAGCTCTACGCCACCGGCGCGACGACGACCAAGAACCTGGCCGCCCACATCAACCTCAAGGTCGTCCAGGGCACCGGCGGCTCGTTCGGCTCCTGCGCCGGCTTCACCCCGCTGCCCTCGGGCTCCGAGCTCTACTCCGGCACCGTCGCCGGGTTCGCCTCCACCGCCACCGGCTTCGGCACCGGCGTCGGCACCTGGGCCCCGACCGGCACGGCGGACGAGACCCGCACCTACCAGGTCACCTACGCCGTCCGCACCGAGGCACCGGACAGCACCCAGGGCGGCACCGCCGCCCTCGGCCTCACCTTCGAGGCCCAGAACAGCTGATCCCGTCCCGCACCGGACCGCGGGTCTCCGACCCGGTGGGGAACGCCGGCACCCAGCGGCGACCGCCCCAGCCCGCCCGCACCGGCCCGCCCCGCCGCCGGGCCGCGGCGACGAGGAGGTCGACGACGCGCTGGAGGGCACGTCCGGCGGGCTCCCTCCACGTCAGCTCCAGAGGCAGGGTGAGGGGCGGGTCGAGAGGGCGGAGGACGACGCCCTCGGAGCGCCTCGGCTCGCTCAGCGGGAGGACCGCGGGCCCGACGCCCTTGCCGGCGGCGACGCCCCGCAGCACGATGTCGGGCCCGGTCGTGGCGTTCGACTCGGTGACGAGCTGCCCCGGTCGGCTCGGGCCCTCAGGCAGCAGGTGACCCTGCATCCGGTCCCACGCGTGGGCCGACAGGGGCCGGGGGAACATGACGACCGGCTCCTCGCGGAGGTCCGCCACCCGGACGCGCGGAGAGGCCGCGAGGCGGTGGCCCGCGGGCAGCGCCAGGTGGACGTCGACCTCGAGCAGCAGGGCGCCCGCGAGGCCCAGCTCCTCGCCCCCTCCGTCCCACACCACGGCGGCGTCCGCGCTCTCCTCGCGCACCGCGACGAGCGCGTCCTGGGTGGAGCTGGTCATCAGGACGACGCCGAGGGCGGGATCGGCGGCCAACCGCCGCAGGTGAGGGGCGAGCAGGACCTCCGCGCCGGACGCCACCCGCAGCAGGACCTGCTCGGGCTCCCCCGCGGCCGTCCGCACCTCCTCGCGGGCGCGGTCGGCCCGGGTGAGGAGGACCCGCGCGTGCGCGAGCAGCACCTCACCGGCCGACGTCAGCGTCACCGGTCCGGGGCGGGCGCGCTCGACCAGGACCACGCCCAGCCCGCGCTCCAGGACCCGGAGCTGCTGCGACAACGTCGGGGTGGCGATCTTCAGCCGCTGCGCGGCCCGCCCGAAGTGGCGCTCCTCGGCGATCGCCACGAAGTAGCGGAGCTGACGGAGCTCCATGACCAGGCACGTTAGTCCCGCCCTCACGGCAGGACAAGAGCTCCACCCCGGTCGGGTGCATCCATCGCACGCCCGCAGGTACAGGGCGGGTGAGGACGGAGGAGCGGTGCCGTCCCGGCACCCACGAACCGCCCTCGCCGACCCACGGTCTACCTCCAGGAGGCGTGATGAACATGGTCGTCCACCCAGGACACCCCTGCCCTGCTGCGGCCGGGCCCCCGCGGCCCGGTCCGGAGGGACCGGCGGTGAACGCCGGACCCAGCTCCCCTGACGGGGGCGTCCGGTGACCGCCCGCGCGATCAGCACCGCGGCGCTGGCCGTCGGCGGCGGCGCCGTCGTGCTGGTCCGGCACCTGCAGCAGCGGGTCGCCGGGAGCAGCGGGGGCGGCGGCGAGCCGCGGTCGCGGTGGCGAGCGGTCACCGTCAACCGCAGCCCCGAGGAGGTGATGCCCGAGGGACGTGCGCCCGGTCCGCTGGCCGAGCTCGGCGACCTGGTGGAGGTGGAGGTGCGGCCCGCACCGGCCGGGCGGGGCAGCGAGCTGCGCGCCCGGCTCCGGGGGCCGGAGCCCTCCGGGGCCGCATCGGCGGCGGCCCGGCTGTCCGGGGACGACCCCCGCCAGCGGGTCCGCGCCGCGCTGCGCGAGGCCAAGCAGCTGATCGAGGTGGGCGAGGTGCTGCGCGTCGACCCGACGCCGCACGGCCGACGGACACCGACGCCGACCGGGGCCGTCGTCGAGGCGGCCACGAAGCGCGCCGGTGGGGAGGGAGTGCTGTGAGGGCCCTGTGCTGGACCGGGGTGAACGAGACCGCCGTCGAGACGGTCGACGACCCGACGATCCTCAACGACCGCGACATCATCCTCAAGGTGCGGCTGACCACGACCTGCGGGTCGGACCTGCACCTGCTCGGCGGCTACATCCCGACGATGCGCGCCGGCGACGTGCTCGGCCACGAGTTCATGGGCGAGGTGGTCGAGGTGGGCCCGGCCGTGCAGAAGCACCACGTCGGCGATCGCGTCGTGGTGTGCTCGTTCATCTCCTGCGGGCAGTGCTGGTACTGCCAGCACCAGCTGTACTCGCTCTGCGACAACGGCAACCCCAACCCGGCGCTCACCGAGACGATGTGGGGCTCCTCCATCGGCGGCTGCTTCGCCTACAGCCACGCCCTCGGCGGGTTCGCCGGCAGCCACGCCGAGTACGTCCGGGTGCCCTACGCCGACGAGGGCGCCTTCCCCGTCCCCGACGGCGTCTCGGACCTCGCCGCTCTGTTCGCCTCCGACGCCGCCCCCACCGGGTGGACCGGGGCCGACCTCGCCGGCATCACCCCCGGTGACACCGTCGCGGTCTGGGGGGCCGGCGGCGTCGGCCAGATGGCGGCCCGGGCGGCGATGCTGCTGGGCGCGGAGCAGGTCGTCGTCATCGACCGGCTGCAGAACCGCCTGCAGCAGGTGCGCCAGCACATCGGCGCCGAGACGCTGGACTACACCCAGGACGAGGTCGTCGCCGAGCTGAAGGAGCGCACCGGCGGTCGCGGGCCCGACGTCTGCATCGAGGCCGTCGGCATGGAGGCGCACAGCACGGGACCGCAGTACCTCTACGACCAGCTGAAGCAGCAGCTGCGGCTGCAGTCCGACCGGCCCACCGCGCTGCGCGAGGCCATCTACGCCTGTCGCAAGGGCGGCAGCCTGTTCGCCCTGGGCGTGTTCGGCGGGCTCGTCGACAAGTTCCCCTTCGGCGCCATCATGAACAAGGGCATGACGGTCCGCGGCGCCCAGCAGCACGGGCACCGCTACATCCCGATGATCCTCGAGCGGATCGCCGCCGGCGAGATCAGCACCGAGCACCTGGCCACCCACGTCCTCCCCCTCGAGGACGGTCCCCGTGGCTACTCCATGTTCAAGAACAAGGAGGACGGCTGCGTCCGCGCCGTCTTCCAGCCCGGCCGGTGACCAGCAGGAACCGGCGCAGCACCCCACCGACAGGAGGTACGACATGAAGGCCGTGGTCTACGAGGGCCCGCGCAAGGTCAGCGTCAAGGACGTGCCGGACGCGCGCATCGAGCGTCCGACCGACGTCCTGGTGCAGATCACCACGACGAACATCTGCGGTTCGGACCTGCACATGTACGAGGGCCGGACCGACTTCGAGACCGGTCGATGGTTCGGGCACGAGAACCTGGGCCGGGTGATCGAGGTCGGCGCCGGCGTCGACAAGGTCCGGGTGGGCGACTACGTCGTCCTGCCGTTCAACGTCGCCTGCGGTCACTGCAAGAACTGCGAGCGCGGCCTCACCAACTACTGCCTGACCGCGCAGCCCAAGGCCGAGTGGGCCGGAGCGGCGTACGGCTTCGCCGACATGGGTCCCTGGGCCGGTGGCCAGGCGGAGCTGCTCCGGGTGCCCTGGGGTGACTTCAACTGCCTGCGGCTCGGCGAGGACGCCGAGGAGCGGCAGACCGACTACGTGATGCTGGCCGACATCTTCCCGACCGGGTACCACGCCACCGAGCTGGCCAACGTGAAGCCGGGAGACCAGACGGTCATCTACGGTGCCGGCCCGGTCGGCTGCATGGCCGCCTACTCCGCCGTGCTCAAGGGCGCGAGCAAGGTGATGGTCGTCGACCGGCACCCCGACCGGCTGAAGAAGGCCGAGGAGATCGGCGCCATCCCGATCGACGACTCGTTGGTCGACCCGGTCCAGGCGGTGATGGAGATGACCATGGGCCTCGGCGCGGACAACGGCTGCGAGTGCGTCGGCTACCAGGCCCACGACCCCCAGGGCGACGAGCACCCGAACCTGACGCTCAACAACCTGGTCAAGTCGGTCCGGTTCACGGGAGAGATCGGCGTGGTCGGCGTCTTCATCCCCCAGGACCCGGGCGGGCCGGACGAGCTGGCCCGGCAGGGTGCCGTCGCCTTCGACTTCGGCGAGTTCTGGTTCCGCGGCCAGAAGCTCGGCAGCGGGCAGTGCCCGGTCAAGAAGTACAACCGGGCCCTGCGCGACCTCATCGCCGGCGGGAAGGCGACGCCGTCCTGGATCGTCAGCCACGAGCTGTCGCTCGACCAGGCGCCCGAGGGCTACCAGCACTTCGACAACCGCGAGCAGGGGTGGACGAAGGTCGTCCTGCACCCTGACGGCGCCACGGCGGGGGTGTGACGTGGCCGGCGAGCTGAGCGGACGACGGGTCGCCATCCTGGCGGCCGACGGGGTCGAGCGGCTGGAGCTGGAGCAGCCCCGGAAGGCCCTGGACGAGGCCGGTGCGGAGACGGTCCTGCTCTCGATCAAGACGGGAGAGATCGCAGCGCGGGACCACGACCTGGTGGACGCCGGCACCTTCGGCGTCGACCGGGAGGTCAGCGACGCCACCCCCGAGGAGTTCGACGCCCTGCTGCTGCCGGGCGGGACGGTCAACCCCGACCAGCTGAGGACCGACGCCACGGCGGTGGCCTTCGTGCAGGCGTTCGTCGACTCGGGCCGACCCGTGGCGGCGATCTGCCACGGGCCGTGGACGCTGGTCGAGGCCGACCGGGTGCGAGGCCGGCGGCTCACGTCCTGGCCGAGCCTGCGCACCGACCTCCGGAACGCGGGGGCGGACGTCGTCGACGAGCAGGTCGTCACCGACGGCACCCTCACCACGAGCCGGTCGCCGGACGACCTGCCGGCCTTCTGCGAGCGCATCGTGCAGGAGTTCGGCGCGGGTCCCCGACGGTCCTGAGCCGCGCGTCCGGCCCTGCGCCGGACGTCCCCATTCCCCGGAGAAAGGAGCACCACGTGGCCGACCGTGTCCTGTCCACCCGCCGCGCCCTCATCTGCGCCGGTGCCGGCGTCGTGACCGGCACGGTCTCCGGCCTGGCCGTCGACGCACGGCTCGGCCCCCTCGTCGGCTGGTGCACGGCCGGCGTCCTCGCCCTCGTCTGGGTCTGGCGCCTGTGCTGGCCCCAGGACGCGGACGGCACCCGTCGCGTCGCCCGGGAGGAGTCCTCCTCCCGGGTGACCGACGACGCCGTCGTCACCGCCTGCTTCGCCAGCCTGGTCGCCGTCGTCGTCGCCCTGACCCAGACGAACAGCCAGGACCCCGATCCGGTGTCGGTGCTGCTGGTCGTCCTGGGCGTCCTCGGCACCATGGTGGCCTGGGCGCTCGTCAACACGGTCTGGGCCCTGAAGTACGCCCGCCTCTACTTCGTCGACCACGCGTCGGGCGGGTTCGACGTCAAGCAGAAGGACCCGCCCCGCTACAGCGACTTCGCCTACCTCGCCTTCACGGTCGGCATGTCGTTCGCCGTCTCCGAGATCGAGCCGACCAGCAGCCTGATGCGGCGCAAGACCCTCCAGCACGCGCTGCTGTCCTACTTCTTCGGCACCGTGGTCATCGCCGTCGCCATCAACTTCGTCACCAACCTCGGCCAGGGCTGAGCCTGCTCCCCGTCCCGCGCGGTGCTACGACGAGGCGGCGGCGGCCTCGAGGAGCTGGGCGGCGCGGGCCCGCACCTCGTCGTCGGACATCGGGGAGGTGCGCAGCTCGGCCAGCGCGGCCAGGTAGAGGGCGTTGGGCGCCTGCAGCTCCAGGGCGATGCCGTCCGGGTCGACGAAGTTCAGGTGGTGGCCCAGCGGCATGTCCTGGATCGGGCTGCACGGGACGCCCGCGGCCTGCAGGACCTCCTCCCACACGACGAGCTCCTCGCGCGAGGCGGCGGCCAGGCCGAGGTGGTCGAGCCCGGTCCGCAGCGCGCTGAACCGCTCGCCGGTCCCGCCCTCGGGACGGATCAGCGCGATCGTGAACCCGGTGGCCCGGTGGATGCAGACGCGGGCCGGACCGGTGTCGAGCACGACCACGAAGCCCAGCACGTCGCGGTAGAAGCGGGTGCTGACGTCGAGGTCGCGGACGGTCAGCGCGAGGTGGTTGATCCCGGCGAACGCGGGCATCGGGTCTCCTCCGAGGTCAGCCCGGCGACGGCGTGGCCGGGGCCGCGCCGACCAGCGCCGTCGGCCGCTCGTCGTCGTGGGCTCGCGTCGACCCTAGCGAGCCGGAGCCGGGCCCACCCTGGGATGAACACCCACCCTGGCGACCCTCCGAGGGCCGGGCGCCCTCAGTGCTGGGCGGCGCGGGCCCGGCGCGGCACCAGGTGCAGCACCGCGACCACCACCGCGCCGACGACGACGCCGATCACCGCCGAGGCGGCGGTGTTGACCAGCCAGCCGAGGACCCCGCCGACGGCGGGCACCGCGTGGGCGGCGGCCTCCTCGGCGCCGTGCACCAGCGCGTAGGGGGCGTGCCAGCCGAGCTCGTCGGCGCCCACCAGCAGGATGTGGCCCCCGACCCAGAGCATCGCCACGACGCCGACGGTGGAGAGCAGCGCGAGCAGCTTCGGCATCCCGCGGACCAGCAGCAGGCCGACCCGGCGGGCGGCCGCGGAGCTGCGCCCGGACAGGTGCAGCCCGACGTCGTCCATCTTCACGATGAGCCCGACGACGCCGTAGACCAGCAGCGTGATCCCGATCGCGACCACGACGAGGATGATCGCGCGCGACAGCAGGCCCTCGTCGGCCACCTCGTTGAGCGAGATGACCATGATCTCGGCGGAGAGGATGAAGTCGGTGCGGATGGCGCCCTTGACCATCACGTCCTCCTGGTCGGCGCCGCGCGCCGCGGCGGGTGCCTCCTCCTCGGCGTGGTGCCCCGAGACCTTCTCGTAGAGCTTCTCGGCGCCCTCGAAGCAGAGGTAGACCCCGCCCACCATGAGGATCGGCGTCAGCAGCCAGGGCAGGAACTGGCTGAGCAGCAGGATCACCGGGAGGATCACCAGCACCTTGTTGCGCAGCGACCCCAGCGCGATCCGCTTGATCATCGGCAGCTCGCGGTCGGCGGTGAAGCCGTGCACGTAGCGCGGGGTGACCGCGGTGTCGTCGACGACGACGCCGGCCGCCTTCGCGCTGGCCCGGCCGGCCGCCGCACCGACGTCGTCGACCGAGGCGGCCGCCATCTTCACCATGGCGGCGACGTCGTCGAACAGGGCGAGGAGGCCGCTCATCGGGCAGTCCGCGGTCGTCGGGTCATGGGGAGAACGCTATCGGCCCCGGGAGGTCGGCACCCCGCGAGCGGCTCAGGACCCGGCGAGCGCCGCGCGGTGCCGGGCGGCGAGGTCGACGTAGACGGCGGCCCCGGCCACCACCCGTGCGTGCTCGTCGTCGGTGAGCGGCCGCAGCACCCGGCCGGGGACGCCGGCGACCAGGGACCGCGGCGGGATGACCGCACCCTCGCGGACGACCGCCCCCGCCGCCACCAGCGAGCCGGCGCCGACGACCGCGCCGTTGAGGACGGTCGCGTTCATCCCGATCAGGCACCGGTCCTCGACGACGCAGCCGTGCACCACCGCCGCATGCCCCACCGTGACCCCCGCGCCGATCAGCGCGGGCAGGTCGGTGTCGGTGTGCACGACGACGTTGTCCTGCAGGTTGCTGCCGGCGCCGAGCCGGACGGCGGCCATGTCGGCCCGCACCACCGCGCCGTAGAAGATGCTGGCCTGCGCGCCCACGTGGGCGTCGCCGACGACGGTGGCGTTCGGCGCCAGCCAGGCCGTCGGGTCGATCTGGGGCTCGAGGCCCTCGTAGGGCAGGACCAGCGGACGGAGGCTCATCTCCGCAGGCTAGCGAGGCCTCCGGCGCGACCGCTGCAGCCCTGAGCTCGTCGAAGGCCCTTCGACACGCTCAGGGCACGGGTGGCCGGCCCCCGCGTCAGACCGCGGGCGGCTTGACGGCGGTCACGGGGCAGGCGGCGTCGAGGAGCAGCTGCTGCGCGGTGCTCCCGAAGAGCAGCTTGCCGACCGGCGACCGGCGGCGCAGGCCGATCACCAAGAGGTCGGCCCCCACCTCGTCGACCGTGGCCAGGATGGCCTCGGCGGCGGGCCGGCCGTCGACCGGCTGCCGCACCTCGTGCTCGATGCCCTCGCGCTCCAGCTCGGCGCGCAGCGCGTCGAGGTCGGGCTGGCTGGCGAACAGCGGCGACGCGTAGTTGCCGTCCTTGCCCGTGTTCACCACCACGAGCGACCCGGCCGCGGCCAGCGCCGCCCCCTTCGCGTGCTCGAGCGCTGCCTGGCCCTCGCGGGTGGGGGTGTAGCCGACGACGATCTTCATGGTTCTCCTGGGGTCGGGCGGACGGACGGGCCGTGCGCCCATCCTGTCCGCCCCGGGCCCCTGGGGGAACCGCGTCCCGGCGACGCGCGCCGGGACGCCTCTCAGCCCTCGGCGGCCGGAGCGTGCCAGGCGACGCCCGGCGCGGTCTCGACGAGGACCAGCAGCAGGTTGTCCTTCTTGATCCCCACCTCGGCCACCCGGTCGGCGACGGCGGTCATCCCGCGCTGCTTCTGCTCGTCGGTGTAGCCCGGCGACGCGAGGATCTCGATGAAGACGATGTCGGTGCGGTCGGCGTCGGGGAACGTGCGGGAGTAGACCAGCTCGCCCTCGTCGTGCAGCCGGAACACCTGGAACAGGTCGTCGGGGGTCATGTCCAGACCCGACACCAGGCCCGCGTGGACGGCGTCGCTGATCTGGCTCATCCGGGGGGCGAGCTCCCGGTGCATGTCGATGCGCACGTGCGGCATGACGGTCCTCCTCGTCGGCCGGCGGACGACCGTCGTCCGCCGCCCGGCCATTGTTACAGAAAGTAATAAGGCTGGCGCAGGCGCCCCGGACGCACGTCGCCCCCCGGCTCCCGGTCCCCCGCCGGTGGGCGGGAGGACGACGGGGCCCGGGGGGCGACGGACGTCAGGAGGTTCAGCGGCGGACCTGCACCCCCACGAAACCCGCGCCGGTGACGGTGTAGCGCTGCGGCAGCCGGGTCTCGCGGACGGTGCTGAAGTCGTCGTCGTCCTCCGAGCCCAGCAGCAGGCTGACGGCCAGGTCGTTGTTGTGCGGCGCCTTCCTCAGGCCGGCGATCACGCCGTCCAGGCTCTCCGACAGCTCGTCGTCGCAAGCCGACGGGTCGAGGAAGCAGCCCTCGTCCTCGTCCTCGCCCAGCACGCTGGAGCCCTGGCCGCCCGCGACGAGCAGCACCCCGGACTGGCCCTGGGTGCGGGCCGGGACCTTGACGGTGCTGACGACCCGCCGGACGGTGCTGCTGCGGAACGCCTTGAGGGTGGTGCGGACCTTGAGGGTGGTGCCGGCCTTGACCGTCACCGAGGACGGCGCGCGGTACGCGCCCTTGCCCACGGCCACCTCGGTCTTCGCCACCCGGTACTGGCGGAAGTCGCTGGTCACGTTGGACTCCAGGGTGACGCCGGTGATGGTGACGGCCTCGTCGTCCTGGTTGACCAGCGAGTCGACGGCGTAGGCGAGGTCGAACGCGGGCTCGGCGCTGATGTCATCGCGCGAGGCCCACTGGTTGGTGCGGCTGACCGTGAAGGCCTTGCCGCCCGCCCGGGTGCCCGTGATCACCCAGTGGCTGCTGGCGCGGCCGTCGCCGACCTCGTCGAAGACGTTGTCGAAGTTGGCGAGCGCGGCGTAGGCGGCGATCTCGGGCAGCATGTCCGGGGCCGCGACCCGCGTGGTGCCGGTCCGGGCCCGGCCCGTCGTCGAGTTCCGGATCGTCGTCGTGACCGGGACCGTGCGGGGCAGCACGCCGAGCCGGGCGCGCAGCCCCGAGGTCCGGTCCTGGTCCACGATGCCCACGGGGTCGCCCACCGTGGCCAGCTTGTAGGCGCCGAAGGCGTCGTCGCGGATGATCGCCAGCGAGCTGCCGACGCTCGCGCCGTACGACACGGCCCCGGCGAAGGCGAGCGGGTGGCCGAAGGCGAGCGCCTGGTCACCGCAGACGGCGGTGGTGGTGCCCGTGCCGGCGGCGGTGACGTCGCCGTAGGAGAGCACCCCGGTGAAGTTGCCGCCGGGGACCGGCACGGCGAGCGGGCCGGCCGCGGCCGGGGCCGCCCGTCCGGAGCCGGCGTGGGCCAGGACCGAGAGACCGGCGGCGTCCGCCCCCGCCTGGAAGCGGGCGACGCGGTCGGAGCTGAGGCCGCTCAGCGAGAGCGGGACCGGGAGCCGCTGCAGGCCCCCGCGGGGCACCGCGGCGGCCGCCCGGCTGCTGACCTGGCGGCGCAGGGCGCTCGGCAGGGCGACGGTGCGGTCCTCGCGGACGGCGCCCGCACGGGCGGCCGGCCGGACGCCGAGGTCCAGCAGCGGCAGCATGTCGGCGGCGGGCGTCACCCCGCCGATCGGGGAGTTGGCGCTGGTGAAGCCGTAGGAGACCGAGCCCAGCAGCCGACCGCCGACGTAGACCGGCGAGCCGGACATGCCGGCCCAGATCCCGCCGCCGCCCTGGTCGACCACGTGGCCGCCGGCGACGTCGGAGACCTCGACGACGATCATGTCCTTGCCGGCGCCGATGCCGTCCGGGAGCACGCCGAGCACCTCGACGGCGAAGGGCTGCGGCGTGGTGCCGCGGACGACCGTGAGGCCCTCCCCGACGGTGCCGGGCACCACCTCGGCCACCGGCACGGGGGCGGGGCAGGGGTCGACCGCGGCCGGACGGACGGCCGGCCCGGCCGCGGCGGGTGAGGCCAGCACCCCGGCCACCAGGGCGACGGCCAGGCCGGCTCCCGCCGACCGGACCTGCCACCGACGTCGTGCTGCACGCTGCATCCGGACTCCTCGTGTCCTCCGCGGTCCCGGACCGCGCGGTCGCTCGACGGGCGGCACCCGGCGATGCCAGGGACCGTAGCCGTCGGCGACCGGGGGCGGGGGCACGAAAGGCGCACGGAAAGGTCACGATTCGCCGTCGGCACCGGCCGCGGACGTCGGGCCGGGCACGATTTCCAGCCACCCCGTCCGGTGGGCTATAGTTTCGCGGGCACCCGGTGAGGGTGCAGCGAGTTGGGCCAGCAAGGCCCCGTAGCGCAGTTGGTTAGCGCGCCGCCCTGTCACGGCGGAGGTCGCGGGTTCGAGTCCCGTCGGGGTCGCGAGAGCGGTGATGTCTCCATCTATCTGGGGAGTCACCGCTTCTGTGTTCGTCAGCCGGTGGTGGGAGAAGTCTCCCGCCAGCTGTCGGGCTTCGGCCAGGTAGCTCAGCTGGTAGCAGCGTTCGCCTGAAAAGTGAAAGGTCGCCGGTTCGAACCCGGCCCTGGCCACCCCTTCCTCACCCAGCCACCCGGCGTCATCCCCGGGTCGCGCGGCCCCCGGCTGCATCCAAGCCCGGCCCCCGCTCCGAACCCTCTGCACGACGTCCCACCTCCGTGGCCGCGTCGGCCACGGCACGGGACGAGAGGACGGAGCACCGGTGAGCAGAGGGGCTGCGCTCCCGCCCGCCGCCCCCCGCGGGCGCGCCGGCCGGGTCCGGTGTCCCCGACGGGTTCGGCTTCACCCCGGACGGTCGATTAGAGTGACGGCGACCGGCGACGGGAGCCGGTGAATGCTCAGACCACGGAGGGAACCAGCGGTCGTGACCGTCACGCCAGACGACGACCTGAGCGCCGTGGTCGAGGCGTTCGTCGCGGGTGACGAGCGCGCCCTGGAGAAGATCTACCGCCGCTTCTCCGCCCTCGTCTTCACCGTCGCCCTCCGCTCGCTCGGCGACGTGACCGAGGCCGAGGACGTCGTCCAGAAGGTCTTCGTGGCGGCCTGGACCGGCCGGCACACCTACAAGGCGGACCGGGCCAGCATCTCCGCCTGGCTGATGGGCATCACCCGCAACAAGGTCGCCGACACCCACGCCGCCCGGACGAAGCAGCGCCGGATCCAGAACGAGGTCGGGGCCAACCTGCCCCTCGCGCCCGACACCCTGGACATCGCCGAGCGGCTGATCATCGCCGACGAGATCGCCAAGCTCGACGCCGTCCCCCAGAAGGTGCTGCGGATGGCCTTCTACGAGGACCTGACGCACGCCCAGATCGCCGAGCGGATGCAGCTCCCCCCGGGCACGGTCAAGAGCCACATCCGCCGCAGCCTCATCAAGCTCCGACGCCGGATGGAGGTCGCCAGCAGTGCACACGAGTCCTGACGTCCTCGCGCTCCTCGCGCTCGGCGAGGACGCCGCCACCGACGCCGACCTCGAGCACATCTCCGGGTGCCCCGGATGCCGGGGTGAGCTGGCGGCGCTGACCGCCGCGGCCGGCAGCGCGCGCCGGGCCGGCGAGGCCACCCTGGTCGCGCCGCGGCCCGAGGTGTGGCAGCACATCAGCGAGGAGCTCGGCCTGACGTCGGCCGGCTCCGGCACCCCGCCCGCCGGGCCCCCGTCCGCCGTCGCCCCGGTCCCCGCTCCCGGCCGTCCCGGCGAGCGGCGCCGGACCCGCGTCGCCGCCTTCGTCCTGGCCGCCGCCCTCGCGCTGGCCGTCGGGGTCGGGGTGGGCGCCAACCTCGACCGGGTGGCTCCGGGCGGGCAGCGGGAGGTGGCCTCCGTGCCGCTGAACGCCCTGCCGTCGTGGCCGGGCTCCTCCGGCCGCGCCGTCGTCGAGGAGGACGGCGCGGGGAACCGGACGCTGGTGGTCACCGTCAGCTCCCCCGAGGCCGCCGACGGCCCGCGCGAGGTCTGGATGACCACGACGACGGCCGACCCGATGATCGCCATGGGCTACCTGGTCGACGGCCGGGGCCGGTTCCCGATCGCCCCGACGATCGACCTCCAGGAGTTCCGGCTGGTCGACGTCTCCCAGGAGCCCGCCGGCGACGACAACTTCCGGCACTCGGGGAACTCGATGCTGCGCGGCAAGCTGCCGGTGTGACCTCCGCCCCCGGCGAGGTCTTCACCAAGCACGACCCCGACGCCGCCCCCGGCTTCTTCGCCGCCGAGGCGGCGGGGCTGGCCTGGCTGGCGGCGGCCGGGCCCGGCGCGGCCGCCGTCGTGGAGGTCCGCGCGGTGACGGCCGACCGGCTGGTCCTGCAGCGACTGCACCCCATCCGGATGACGCGAACAGCGGCGCGCGAGCTCGGCGCGGCGCTCGCTCTCACCCACGCCGCCGGCGCGGACGCCTTCGGCACTCCCCCGCCCGGGCGTCCGCCGCAGGGCTGGATCGGCCGGCAGCCGATGAGCATGGTCCCGACGCCCACCTGGGGCCGGTTCTACGCCGAGCAGCGCGTGCTGCCGTTCGCGCGGGCGGCCGCGCGGCGGGGGACCCTCCGAGCGTCCGGGCTGCGGGCCGTCGAACGGGTCGCCGACCGGCTGGTCGCCGGCGAGCTCGACGACGGCCGACCGCCCGCCCGGCTGCACGGAGACCTCTGGTCCGGCAACGTCGTGCCGACGGCGGACGGGATCGTGCTCATCGACCCGGCCGCCCACGGCGGGCACGGGCTCACCGACCTGGCGATGCTGGACCTGTTCGGCCTGCCCGAGCTGGCGGCGGTGATGGACGCCTACGCCGCGGCGGCCGACCTCGACGCCGGCTGGCGCGACCTGCTGCCCCTGCACCAGCTGCACCCGCTGCTGGTGCACGCGGTCAGCCACGGCGCCGGGTACGGGGACGAAGCAGAACGGGCCGCCCTCCGCTCCGTCGGCTGACCGACGGCGGGGGACGACCCGGACCTGAGCCCCTGCGGGGCGGGACGACCTACTTGCGGATCGCCTTGAGCTTCGGCGTCTCCATGACGTCGCCGACGATGGCGCTGGAGCGGCTGGGCAGCAGGTAGCGCGAGAACAGGTTGAGCAGCGTCTGCGCCCGGTTCCGGTTGCCCAGCAGGTAGACGATGTGCAGGAAGATCCAGCCCAGCCAGGCCAGGACGCCCTTGAGCTTGAGCCCCTGGGGCATCTGCAGCACGGCGTCGCCGCGGCCGATCGTGGCCATGGTGCCCTTGTTGTGGTACTTGAAGCTCTCGGTCTCCAGGCCGCGGTGCAGCCGGGCGATCTGGTCGGCGGCGAACTTGCCGGTCTGGATCGCGGGCTGCGCGAGCTGCGGCAGCGGGTTCTCCACGGTGAGGCTGGCGTCGCCGAGGGCGAAGACGTTCTCGTGGCCGATGACGCGCAGGTCCGAGTTCACCTCGATGCGACCACCGCGGCCGATCGGGATGCCCCAGTCGCGCAGCACCGGGCTGCCGGAGACACCGGCCGCCCAGATGACGAGGTCGACCGGCAGGGTGGTGCCGTCCTTGAAGTCCACCCGGTCGGGGTGCACCTCGGTGATGGCGGTCTTGAGCCGGACGTCGACGCCGCGCTTGACCAGCTCCTTGAGCGCGTACTGGCGCAGCGAGTCCTCGAAGGGCGCGAGCAGCGCGTCGCCCATCTCCACCAGGACCACGTGCACGCGGGCCGGGTTGAGCTCGGGGTAGGTGGCGGGCAGGGCCTCGGTCTTCAGCTCGGCCAGCTGGCCGGCCATCTCGACCCCGGTGGCGCCACCGCCGACGACGACGATGGTGAACGCCCCGGTGTTGGGGCTCGACATGCCGGCGATGATCTCCATCGAGCCGAAGATCGTGTCGCGCACCTTGAGGGCGTCGGCGCGGGTGTACATCGACATCGTGTACTCGGCCGCGCCGGGGATGCCGAAGTGGTTGGTGGTGATGCCGGTCGCCAGGCAGAGGTAGTCGTAGCCGACCCGGACGCCGTCGTCGCAGAGGACCTCGTTGGCGTCGTGGTCGATGCCGGTCACGGTGGCGCGGCGGAAGCGGACGCCGCTGTGGCGGGCCGCGAAGTAGCGCAGCGAGTAGGTCACGTCACCGGCGTTCAGGCCCCCGGTGGCCACCTGGTAGAGCAGGGGCTGGAAGGTGTTGTACGGGTGCCGGTTGATGAGGGTGACCCGGAAGCCCTCCTTGGCCAGCTCTGCCGTCGCGGACAGCCCGGCGAATCCTGCTCCGACAACGACGACGTGCGGCATCTCAGTCACAGGCCCATTCAATCAGTGTCGGAGCCTCCTCCCAAGCGGGCCCCGTCCCCACCCCCTGTGATGCTGGGCACCGGGCCGTACGCGCGGACCCAGCGGGCGGTCGTCGCGAGCACCGAGGCCCGGACGGCGGGGGCCGAGAGCACCAGGTCGTGCACCCCGTCGGGCACCCGGACCAGCGTCACGTGCCGCCCCAGCCGGACGGCCCGCAGCGCGATCTGCTCGACGTCGAGCACGGTGTCGGCGCCCCGCAGGCCCTCGTGCCAGCGGCGGCCGAAGTCGCTCGTGGCCGACGCGAGGACCAGCACCGGCACCTCGAGGCCCAGCCCGGCGGCGACCTTCTGGTGCCCGGCGAGCACCGCCCGCAGCCAGCCGGCGCGGACGGGCGGGCTGGGGCTGGACTTCAGCGCGGTGTCGTAGGTCCACTCGCCGCCGTGGTCGGCGTGCAGCACCCGGGCGTAGTGGCCGAGGTCGGGCGGCAGCCGCAGCACCGACGTCGGGTTCCGACTGCCCAGGGCGTCGACGATCGGGCTGCCCACCGTGCGGACCAGCGCCGAGCCCTGCAGGTCCAGCCACGGCGAGTTGAGGACGAGCGCGTCGACCCGGCCGGGCCGGGCGGCCGCCCACAGCGCGCTGACGAGCCCGCCGGTCGAGTGCCCCACGAGGAGCAGCCCGTCGTGGTCCTCGGCCAGGACGGCGGCGGCGGCGTCCAGCTCCTCGAAGTGCTCGGCGAGGTCGGTGACGAACCCCCGCAGCTGGCCCGGGCGCAGGCTGCGGCCGTAGCGGCGCAGGTCGAGGGCGTAGAACGCGAGGCCGAGGTCCTCGAGGGCGTCGGCCAGGTGGGTCTGGAAGAAGTAGTCGTTCCAGCCGTGCACGTAGAGGACGGCGGGCCGCCGGTCACCGCGCGGCTGACCGGCCCGCCGGACCAGGGTGGCCACCAGCCCGGTGCCCGCCGGCTCCCCCGCCGCCGGCGCGCCGGGCAGCGGCAGCTCGGTGCTCTCGTAGCCCGGCAGCAGGTCCGGGTGCCATGACCTCACACCACCCAGGGTGGCAGAGCCGGGCCGGGGACCCCTCGAGCGGCTCGAGGGCGGTCAGCGGACCAGGCCGCAGCTGACCGGGTAGCGGTAGAGCTCGTGGCGGCGCACGGCCAGGGCCGCGAGGACGGCGGGGACCACGGCCGCGACGAAGGCCACCGGGAGGACGGCGAAGCCGACCAGCAGGACGGTCAGCACACCGCTCACCGCCACGACGAGCGTGTAGAGCAGCGAGAAGTTCAGCGCCTCGAGGGCGTTCGCGCGCAGCCACGGGCTGCGGTCGCCGAGCACCAGGAGCGCGACCAGAGGCCCGACGAACCCGGTGACCGGGACCGAGAGGTGCGTCAGCAGGGCCCAGCGGTCCTCGTCGCCACGGCTCAGCGGCGTTCCGGCGACCGGCCGCGGAGCTCCCGGGGTCGAGGGTGCCGACGCGGCACCACCCCAGGGCCCCGGACGCGGTTCAGCGAACGGAGTTCCCGGGTGGGGGTGCTGCAGAGGAGGTCCGGACGGCTCCGGGCTCGGCTGGCTCATGTCGCCAGGCTAGGCCCGGAGGCCCGGTCAACCGGACTTGCGGAGGTCCCCGTAGGTGTCCGGCGAGTCGTCCTGCTCGTCGGTGTCCTGGTCGGCCAGGTCGGCGTAGGCAGGAGGCACCTCGTGACCTTCCGACCCTCGGAGCTCGGCCGCCAACGAGCTGAAGTCCGTGTCGAACGCACGGTACTTGAGCTCCCGGGCAACCTTCGTCTGCTTTGCCTTTGCACGGCCGCGCCCCATGTCGGGTCGACCCCCTCGCCTTTGTCCGCCAGCGGCTCAGCCGCGGCTCAGGATGAATTCTGTCGTGGGCACGATGCTACCCAATGGGCGCAACGGCGCAAAGCACGGCCCACCCCCGGGCCGGGTGCGACCCCGGTCAGGCGACCGCGTGCTCCCCGACCAGGCTCACGGCGCCGGGAGCGTCGGTTCCCGCAGCGCTGACGCTACCGCAGACCCACGCCCGCAGGCCACGCCCGGCGAGCAGCGCGACCGCGGCGTCGACGGAGGCCGCGGGCAGGACGGCGACCATGCCGACGCCGAGGTTCAGCGTCGCCTCGAGGTCGGGGCGCGACACCGCGCCCACCTCCTGCACCAGCCCGAAGACCGGCGGCAGCGCCCAGCTGCTGCGCTCCACCTGCACGGCCAGGCCGGACGGGACCACCCGGGCCAGGTTGTTGGCCAGCCCGCCCCCGGTGACGTGGCTCATCGCGTGCACCTCGACGGCGTCGACCAGGGCCAGGCAGTCGCGGGCGTAGACGCGGGTGGGCTCCAGCAGCTCCTCGCCCAGCGTGCGCCCCAGCTCGGGGACGTCGCGGTCGAGCGCCCAGCCCGCGTGCTCCAGCAGCACGTGCCGGACCAGCGAGTAGCCGTTGGAGTGCAGCCCCGACGACTCCAGGGCCAGCACGACGTCGCCGGCCCGGACGCGCTCGGCTCCTAGGATGCGGTCCCGCTCGACGACGCCGGTCGCGGCCCCCGCCACGTCGTACTCGTCCGGTCCCAGCAGGCCCGGGTGCTCGGCGGTCTCCCCGCCCAGCAGGGCGCAGCCGGCGTGGGCGCAGGCGTCGGCGATGCCCCGGACGATGGCGGCCACCCGCTCGGGAACCACCCGCCCGCAGGCGATGTAGTCGGTCATGAACAGCGGCTCGGCGCCGCAGACGACGAGGTCGTCGACGACCATGCCGACGAGGTCGAAGCCGATCGTGTCGTGCACGCCCATGGCCTGCGCGATCGCCACCTTGGTACCGATGCCGTCGGTGGAGGTGGCCAGCACCGGGTGCCGCATGGCGGCGATCGGGCCGGCGTCGAACAGCCCGGCGAAGCCCCCGAGGCCGCTGAGGACCTCCGGGCGGCGGGTCCGGGCGACCGACTCCTTCATCAGCTCGACGGCGCGGTCACCGGCCTCGATGTCGACGCCGGCGGCGGCGTAGGCGGACTGCTGGGTCATCGGGCTCCTCGGGTGGGCGTCGCTCGGGGCGGGTGCCCGGGTCAGGGACGGCTGAGCGCGTCGGCGGCGCCGACACCGGCGACGGCGGCGCTCAGGCCGTCCGCGTCGGTCCGGGTGCCCTCGTCGGCCAGCGGGTGGCCGATCCGCTCGCTCAGCGGCAGCTCGACGGGGTAGACGCCGTCGAAGCAGGCACGGCAGAGCTTGTCCATGCCGACCTCGGTGGCGTCGACCAGGCCCTCCAGCGACACGTAGCCGAGCGAGTCGGCGCCGATGGAGCGGCAGATCTCGTCGGTGGTGAGCCCGGTCGCGATCAGCTCGGCCCGGGAGGCGAAGTCGATGCCGTAGAAGCACGGCCACTTGACCGGCGGGGACGAGATCCGCACGTGGATCTCCAGGGCGCCGGCCTCGCGCAGCATCCGGATGAGCGCGCGCTGGGTGTTGCCGCGGACGATCGAGTCGTCGACGACGACCAGCCTCTTGCCGGCGATGACGTCGCGCAGCGGGTTGAGCTTGAGCCGGATGCCGAGCTGGCGCAGCGTCTGGCTGGGCTGGATGAAGGTGCGGCCGACGTAGGAGTTCTTGACCAGGCCCTGGCCGTAGGGGATGCCCGACTGCTCGGCGTAGCCGATGGCCGCCGGCGTGCCCGACTCGGGCACCGGGATGACCAGGTCGGCGTCGACGGGGAACTCCTTGGCCAGCGTGCGGCCGACCTCCACGCGCACCGAGTGCAGCCGCTTGCCCGAGATGGTGGTGTCGGGCCGGGCCAGGTAGACGAACTCGAAGAGGCAGCCCTTGGGGGCCGGCTCGGCGAAGCGGGTGCTGCGCAGGCCCGAGGCGTCGACGGCGACCATCTCGCCGGGCTCGATCTCGCGGATGAACGAGGCGCCGACGATGTCGAGCGCGGCCGTCTCGCTGGCCACCACCCAGCCACGCTCCAGCCGGCCGAGGACCAGCGGGCGGATGCCCTGCGGGTCGCGCGCGGCGTACAGCGTCTCCTCGTCCATGAACACGAGGCTGAAAGCGCCCTTGAGCCGGGGCAGCACCTCGGCGGCCGCCTGCTCCGTCGTCATCCCGGGGTAGGTGGACATCAGCGCCGTGACCAGCGAGGTGTCGTTGGTCGAGTCGTGGGTGCCCTGGTGGCTCCAGCTGCGGGTGATCCCGCCGGGGACCAGCGAGTCCTCCGGGCGGTCCCGCTCGGCGAGCCACTGCTCGAGCTCGGCGGTGTTGGTGAGGTTGCCGTTGTGGCCCAGCGCCAGGCCGCCCGAGGCGGTGGGCCGGAACGTCGGCTGCGCGTTCTTCCAGACGCTGGCCCCGGTGGTCGAGTACCGCGCATGGCCGATGGCCAGGTGCCCGCGCAGGGAGTTCAGCGTGGTCTCGTCGAAGACCTGGGAGACCAGCCCCATGTCCTTGAAGACCATGATCTGGGAGCCGTTGCTGACGGCGATGCCCGCGGACTCCTGCCCGCGGTGCTGCAGGGCGTAGAGCCCGAAGTAGGTGAGCTTGGCGACCTCCTCGCCGGGCGCCCACACGCCGAAGACGCCGCAGGCGTCCTGCGGTCCGCGGTCCTGGGGGTCGAGGTCGTGGTTCAGCCGGCCGTCTCCGCTCACCACGGAAGTCTAACGGCCGCGGGCCGCCCGGGCTCCCGCGCGCCCGCGGCCTCCCCGGGCGGCCGGTGGTCGGCCACTACCCTTCTCGGCATGCCTGCCTGGAGACGACCCCGCGTCCTGAGCCTCAGCGGGTGGTCCGGCGTGCTCGGCTCGAGCCGGGCCAAGATGGTCGACCTGCTGGTGCAGAACGGCGCGCAGGTGGCCGCGGTCGTGGCGGTGGTGCTGCTCTTCGCCGGCGGCGGGGCCGTCCAGCTGGTCGGCGTCGCCGTCGGGCTGGTGGGGCTGGCCCTCGTCGGCTGGCTGCTGCGGCGGAGCGCGGCCCGCCGGCCGGAGCTGCTCGGCTCCTACGTCGGCGCCCGCCTCGTGCTGCTGGTGGCGGTCACGGGCGCGCTGCTCGCCCGGCGGCCCGACGACGCCGTCTGGATCTGGGTCGGCACCGGGCTGGCGCTGCTGGCCGTCCTCGCCGAGAGCTCTCTGCGCAGCATGCTCACCAAGACCGACACGGTCGCGGTCAACCTGCCCGGCGTCCCCGTGGTGCCCGAGCCGCCCTTCCCGGTGGCGGTGCTCCCGTGGGTCACCCTCGCGGTGACGGCGCTGGGCTGGGTGCTGGCCCTGGTGGCGGCGCCCGGCTGGCTGCACCTGGTCGCCGGGCTGGTGGCCCTGGCCACCGCAGCCGTCCTCGTCGTGCACGCCGGCCGGGCCAACCTGGCCGCGCGCCGGGCCGCGCGCGGGCTGCGGAAGGCGCTGGTCGCGCACGCGCCGGCCTTCGTCGTCTACTACTCCACCGTCGTCGGCGCGCGCTACCAGCTGGGCATGTGGCTGCCCTACCTCGAGCGGCTCGGCGTCCCGTTCGTCGTCATCACCCGGGCGCCCGAGACCGTCCCGGTCATCGCCTCGCTGACCTCCGCCCCGGTCCTGGTGCCCCGGAAGAACAGCACCGTGGGCACCCTCGACCAGCTGGTGGTGCCGTCGATGAAGGCCGCCTTCTACGTCCAGGGCAGCGCCGCCAACTCCTCCTTCCAGCGCTACCGGCGGCTGACCCACGTCTGGCTGAACCACGGCGACTCCGACAAGGCCGCGAACTTCAGCCCCCGGCACGCCACCTACGACAAGCTCTTCGTCTCGGGCCAGCAGGGCGTCGAGCGCTACGCGGCGCACGGCGTCCAGGTGCCGCCGGAGAAGTTCGTCGTGGTGGGCCGCCCGCAGATCGAGCGGATCGAGGTGCACGACGAGCCGCTGGCCGCCGGGGCCCCCCGGACCGTCCTCTACGCCCCCACCTGGCGCGGCGGCCGGCCCGCGACCAACTACTCCTCGCTGCCGCTCGGCGACCGCGTCGTCGAGGCGCTGCTGGCCCGCGGGGCGACCGTCGTCTTCCGGCCGCACCCGCTGAGCTACAACGAACCGGAGGACGCCGCCGTCGTCGCCCGCATCCAGCAGCGGCTGGCCGACGACCGGGCCGCCAGTGGCCGCGCCCACGTCTGGGGGCCGGCGGCCGAGACCGAGCGGGACATCCCGGCCTGCATCAACGGCGTCGACGCGCTGGTCACCGACGTCAGCTCCGTCGCCTCGGACTTCCTGGCCTCGGGCAAGCCGCTGGCCATGGTGGCCATCCGCTCCTCGGGCACGGCCTTCACCGACGAGTTCCCGATGGCGCGGGTCTCCTACGTCATCGAGAAGGACCTCTCGACGCTGGACGCGGCCCTGGACCACCTGCTGGGCGACGACCCGCTGCGCGAGCGGCGGCTGGCCTACCGGCACCACTGCCTGGGCGACCACCTCGGCGCCCGCGCGGCGGACGAGTTCCTGCGGGTGGCCGGGGCGATCGTCCGGGGCCAGCGGTGAGCGGGCCTGCACCGGCGGCTCCGCGGACCGGCCTCGGCGCTGCCGACCTCGACGCCCTCGACGCCGCCCTGGCGTCCGACGACGCCGAGCGGCTCGCCCGCTACCCCGGCGAGCGCACCGACCGCCAGCCCGTGCACACCGTCTACGTGCCGGCCGACCGGGTGCGCGCCGACCTGGCTCCCGCGTGGGGCGCCCGGGCGCTGGCCGCGCTGGAGGAGCACGCCCCCAGGCCCGACGCCCTGGCCACGGCGACCGGGCTGCCCGCCGACGAGGTCGGCGAGGTCTGGGACCGGGTGCGGGCCAAGCTCGCCCGCGAGCCCGTCGAGGACCTCCGCGTCGACCTCGAGGACGGCTACGGCACCCGGCCCGACGCCGAGGAGGACGCCCACGCCGTCGCCGCCGGCTCCGCCCTCGCCCACGCCGTCGCCGCCGGCTCCGCGCCTCCGTACCTCGGCGTGCGCTGCAAGTCCCTCGAGGCCGGCACCCGGCGGCGCGGTCTGCGCAGCCTGGACCTGCTGCTCGGAGCGCTGCTCACCGACGGCGGTCTGCCGCCCGGGTTCGTGGTCACGCTGCCCAAGGTGACGTCGGTGGCCCAGGTCGCGGCCATGGTCGACGTCTGCGGACGGCTCGAGCGGGGTCACGGGCTGGCCGCGGACACCCTCCGCTTCGAGATCCAGGTGGAGACGCCGCAGGCGGTCCTGCTGGCCGACGGCACGGCCGGCGTCGCGCCGATGGTGCAGGCGGCGGCCGGGCGCTGCACGGGGCTGCACTTCGGCACCTACGACTACACCGCGGCCCTGGGCGTCGCGGGCGGCCAGCAGGCCCTCGACCACCCCGCCGCCGACCACGCGAAGGCCGTCCTGCAGCTGGCGGCGGCCGGCACGGGCGTGCGGGTCAGCGACGGCTCCACCAACCTGCTGCCGGTGGGCGACCGCGCCGCCGTGCACGCCGGCTGGGCCCGGCACTCGCGGCTGGTCCGCCGCTCGCTGGAGCGCGGCTTCTACCAGGGCTGGGACCTGCACCCGGCCCAGCTGCCCACCCGCTACCTCAGCACCTACCTCTTCTTCCGCAGCGGCCTGGCCGGCACCGGCGACCGGCTGCGCCGCTACCTCGCCGGCCGCTCCGACGGCGGGGCGCTGGACGAGCCGGCGACCGCGCAGGCCCTCGCCGCCTTCCTGGTCCGGGGAGCGCACTGCGGCGCCGTCACCGCCGACGAGGTGGCCGCGCTGACGGGGAGCGACCTCGCCGTGGTCGCGGCCCTCGCCGACCGCCGGGTGGGCTGAGGCCCGGCCTGAGCCCTACGGCGTGCGCAGCGGCTGGAGGTGGACCTCGGTCGGGCAGCACCGCGCGATCTCGCCGGTCGCGCCGAACGAGGAGGGCGCGGTCGGGTGCTCTTCCGCGCGTCTTCTCCCGGCCGACGGCGCGGTGACCGGAGTGGCTCGGGAAAGGCGCCGCCCAGCGCTCGCACAGCGCATTCACAGGAATTCCGGTGCGGGAGCGCTCCCACGGGTGGCAGCCATGGGGAAAGAGCCGTCCAGGCCCTCGACGTAACCAGCGTGTGAGCGGTCACCCGACGACTCCGGCCGCACCCGCGAGATGCCCGGGCAGAGCACTGCCGGGACCGCCCGTGGCGGCCCCGGCAGCGTCAGCTCAGGTCAGTGGGCGGCGCGGTACTGCTCGATGAGCTCCGACGACAGGCGGCCGCGGGCGGAGACCTCCATGCCCTGCTCCTCGGCCCAGGCGCGGACGGCCTTGGTGTCCAGCGGAGCCGGCTCAGCCTTGCCGGCGGCGCGTCCGCGGTTGGTCACCTTGCGGGCCTTGTCGATGTAGACGCGCAGGTCCTCGCGCATCTTCTCGACGTTCTTGCCGCTGAGGTCGATCTCGTACGACGTGCCGTCGAAGGAGAACGAGACGCTCTTCCCCTCGGCGTCGATCTCGCTGCCGTCCAAGTCGTCATACATCTTGACGATGGTCTTCTGCGCCACTGCTCATGACCCTTTCCATACCCCGAGTTGCTCTGACCAATCGAGTGTAGGGCCCTTTCCTCCGGTGATTGTCGGCGCGCCGGGCGGACCTGAGCAAATCCTGAGGCAATGGTTCCGACAATGGTCATTCCAAGCCTCCGGGAATGACCGCCCCACCGAGTGGCCGGGGAACATTTCTTCCCGGCCGCGAATCAGCTCCGGCGGGTCCGCCAGACGCGCTCGAAGGGCAGCCGCCAGGCGTGCGGGGCGACGAGCTGGTGGATGGCGTTCGGCCCCCACGAGCCGGGGGCGTACGGCTTCACCGGCGGCGGGTTGCGCAGCAGCGGCTCCGAGCGCTCCCACAGGCTCTCGATGCCCTCGGCCGTGGTGAACAGCGTGTGGTCGTCGCGCATCGCGTCCATGATGAGCCGCTCGTAGGCCTCCAGCACGTCGCCGGCGCGGTCGGTCTCCTGCGTCGAGAACTGCATGCTCAGCTTGTCGAGCTTCATCCCGGGACCGGGGCGCTTGCCGTAGAAGGACAGCGACACCTTGGACTCGTCGGCCAGGTCGAAGGTCAGGTGGTCGGGCCCGGAGGCGCCGACCCCGGAGCCACCGGGGAACATCGACTTGGGCGCCTCCTTGAAGGCGATGGAGATGATGCGCTGGCCCTCCGCCATCCGCTTGCCGGTGCGGAGGTAGAACGGGACGCCGGCCCAGCGCCAGTTGTCGATGCCGGCCTTGAGGGCGATGAAGGTCTCGGTGTCGGAGTCGCGGGCGACGCCGTCCTCGTCCCGGTACCCGGCGTACTGCCCACGGACCACCTGGTTGGGGTCCAGCGGCAGCATCGAGCGGAAGACCTTGTTCTTCTCCTCGCTGATGGCCCGCGGCTCCAGCGCCGTCGGCGGCTCCATCGCGACGAAGGCCATCACCTGGAACAGGTGGGTGACCACCATGTCCTTGTAGGCGCCGGTGGCCTCGTAGAAGCCGGCCCGGCGGTCCAGCCCGAGGGTCTCGGGGATGTCGATCTGGATGTGGTCGATGAAGTTGCGGTTCCAGATCGGCTCGAACAGGCCGTTGGCGAAGCGGAAGGCGAGGATGTTCTGCGCGGCCTCCTTGCCCAGGAAGTGGTCGATGCGGAAGATCTGCCGCTCGCGGAAGGTCTCGTGCACCTGGTCGTTGAGCAGGATCGCGCTGCGCAGGTCGGTCCCGAAGGGCTTCTCCATGACCACCCGCGAGCGCTCGACGAGGTTGGCCTCGCGCAGGGTGTTGATGACCGCCGGCGCCGCCGCGGGCGGGACGCTCATGTAGTGCAGCCGGCCGACCTCGCCGCCGAGGCGCTCCTCGGCCTGCCGGACGGCGTCGCCCAGCCCCTCCGGTCCGGCGCTCTGCGGGACGTAGGTCAGCCGCTGGGCGAACTGCGTCCACTGCTCGTCGCTCAGCGGGTGGTGGGTGAACTCGGTGACCGCCTGCCGCGCGAACTCGCGGAACGAGTCCTCGGTGTAGTCCTCCAGCGAGGTGCCGATGACCTGGATGTCGGGGGCCAGCGCCGACAGCGCCAGGTGGGCGAGCCCGGGCAGCAGCTTGCGGCGGGACAGGTCGCCGGTGGCGCCGAAGAGGACGATGACGTGCGGCTGGAGGACCTCCAGCCCGTTGCGCGAGGGGCGCGACCCGGGAGCCGGGTAGGCGATCGTCTGGGCGTAGTTGGTGACCACGGCTTGATGCTCGCACTCCCGGGGAGGGGCGACAACACGGGGTGGGGCACCTGTAACGCGACCGACCCAGGAGCCGGCGGGCCGACGGCCGGGAGCCGCGGCCGCCCCGACGTCGCCACCGGGGCCCGGCCCTCCCTACCCTGGTGCGGGTCCGCGACCCCGCCCGAGGAGGACCCCGGTGACCGAGCCTGAGCGTCCGCCCGCCCCGCCGCCGCCCGCCCCGCCGCTCGCCGTCGCCCCGCGGCGCGTGCTGGTCGCACCGGACAAGTTCAAGGGCTGCCTGCCCGCCGTCGCCGTGGCCGCCGCGGTGGCGCGGGGCCTGCGCACGGTGCACCCCGACCTGGACGTCGTCGAGCTCCCCGTCGCCGACGGCGGCGACGGCACCGTCGAGGCGGCCCTGACCGCGGGCTACGCCGCGGTGCACGTCCCGGCCACCGGCCCGACGGGGCGGCCCGGCACCGCCCGCTACGCCCGGCGGGGCGACCGGGCCGTGGTGGAGCTGGCCGCCGTCGTCGGCCTCGACCTGCTGCCCGACGGGGTCCCCGACCCCCTGCACGCCTCCACCGCCGGGCTCGGGCTGGTCGTCCGGCACGCCCTGGACGCCGGCGTCCGCGAGCTGGTGCTGGGGCTCGGCGGCAGCGCCTCCACCGACGGCGGCGCCGGCCTGGTGCAGGCGCTCGGCGCCCGCCTCCTGGACGCCGACGGGCGCGAGCTGCCGCCGGGCGGCGCCGCGCTGGCCCGGCTGGCCTCGGTGGACCTCGCCGCGCTGACGTCGCGGCTGGCCGGGGTCCGCGTGCTGGTGGCCAGCGACGTCACCTCCCCGCTGCTGGGCCCCGACGGCGCCGCGGCGGTCTTCGGACCGCAGAAGGGGGCCGACGCCGACCAGGTCGTGCTGCTCGACGCGGCGCTGGCGCGCTGGGCGGCCGTGGTCGCCGCCGCGACCGGGACCGACCACGCGGACCAGCCCGGCGCCGGGGCCGCCGGCGGCACCGGCTTCGCGGCGATCGCCCTGCTGGGCGGGGAGATGCGCTCGGGCATCGAGCTGGTGCTCGACCTCGTCGGCTTCGACGAGCGGCTGGCCGGGGCGTCCCTGGTCGTGACCGGCGAGGGCTCGCTGGACGCCCAGTCGCTGAGCGGCAAGGCCCCGGTCGGGGTGCTGGACCGGGCCCGCGCGGCCGGGGTCCCCGTCGTCGTCGTCGCCGGCCGCAGCCTGCTGAGCCCGGCCGAGAGCGCCGCGGCCGGGTTCGCCGCCGTCCACCCGCTGAGCGCCCTGGAGCCCGACGTCGCCCGGAGCATCGCCCACGCCGGACCCCTGCTGACCGAGACCGGCGCCGCGATCGCCCACCGGTGGCTGCCGTGAGCGGGCCCGCGGTCGACCTCGAGATCCGCGGCCGGGTGCTGACCGACGACGGCGTGGTGCTGCGCCGGGTCGCCGTCAGCGGCGGCCGGGTCGTCACCCTCGAGTCGCTGTCGGGCCTGGCCCCCACGGTCGCGCACGACGCCGGCACGGTCGTCGTCGAGCTGGCCGACGACGAGGTGCTGCTGCCCGGCCTGGTGGACACCCACGTGCACGTCAACGAGCCGGGCCGGACGGCCTGGGAGGGCTTCGCCACCGCGACCCGCGCGGCGGCGGCCGGCGGGGTCACGACCCTGCTCGACATGCCGCTCAACTCCATCCCGGCCACGACCGACGTGGGGGCGCTGGAGGTCAAGCGCGCCGCGGCCGAGGGCGCGGTCGCCGTCGACGTCGGCTTCTGGGGCGGCGCGGTCCCGGCCAGCCTCGGCCACCTCGCCGCCCTGCACGCGGCCGGCGCCTTCGGCTTCAAGTGCTTCCTGCTCGACTCGGGCGTGCCGGAGTTCCCCGCGCTCTCGACCGACCAGCTGCACGCGGCCATGACCGAGATCGCCGCCTTCGACGGGCTGCTGCTCGTGCACGCCGAGGACCCCGACGTCATCGCCGCCCACGCGGTGCCGCACACCACCCGGTACGCCGAGTTCCTGGCCTCCCGGCCGCCCGAGGCCGAGGTGCGGGCGGTCGAGACCGTCCTGGCGGCCGCCCGGGCGACGGGCTGCCGCACCCACGTCGTCCACCTCTCCGCCGCCGACGCGCTGCCCGCGCTGGCCGCGGCCCGGGCCGACGGCGTCCGGGTCACCGTCGAGACCTGTCCGCACTACCTGACGCTGGCGGCCGAGGACGTCGCCGACGGCTGGACCCCGGCCAAGTGCTGCCCGCCGGTGCGCGGGGCCGCCAACGCCGACCGCCTGTGGCAGGGCCTGGTGGATGGCGTCATCGACGTCGTCGTGTCCGACCACTCCCCCGCCACCGCCGACCTCAAGCTGCTGGGCACGGGGGACTTCGGGGCCGCCTGGGGCGGGATCGCGTCCCTGCAGCTGGGCCTGCCGCTGGTCTGGACCGCGGCCCGCGCCCGGGGGGTGGCGCTGGAGGACGTCGTCCGCTGGATGTCCACAGGGCCGGCCGACCTCGTCGGGCTGGCCGACCGGGGCCGGGTCGCCGTCGGCGCCCGGGCCGACCTCGTCGTGCTCGCCCCCGAGGAGGAGCTGGTCGTCGACGTCGCCCGGCTCCGGCACCGCAACCCCGTCAGCCCCTACGACGGCGCCCGGCTGCGCGGGGTGGTCCGCCGGACCTACCTGGCCGGCCGGCCCGTCACCGACGACACGACGGCGGGCCGCCTGGTCCGCCGCGAGGAGACCCCGTGACGACCGACTTCCGCCGCTACCCCGACCTGGCCTCCCGCGACCTCGCGGGCAGCGTGGTGAGCGCCGACGACGAGCTGTTCGCCCCCCGCCAGAGCCTGCTGGTGCCGGGGCCGGCGGTGGCCGTCGACGCCTTCGGGCACAGCGGCAAGGTCTACGACGGTTGGGAGACACGGCGGCGGCGCGAGCCCGGCCAGGACGGCGCCGTCGTCCGGCTGGGGGTGCCGGGGGTGGTGCACGGCGTCGTCGTCGACACCGCGTTCTTCCGCGGCAACTACCCGCCCTTCGTCTCCGTCGAGGCGGTCTCGGTCGAGGGCTACCCCCGGCCGAAGGCGCTGGCCGACCTGGAGTGGACGACGCTCGTCCCGCGCACGGCCTGCGCCGGTGACCAGGAGAACCTCTACCCCGTGACCAGCGACCGCCGCTGGACCCACCTCCGGCTGACCCTGCACCCCGACGGCGGGGTCGCCCGCTTCCGGGTGCACGGCGAGGCGCGGCCGGACCCGCGGCACCTGGTCGGCACCGTCGACCTGCTGGCCCTGGAGAACGGCGGCCGGCTGCTGGAGACCTCCGACGCCTTCTACTCCTCCCCGGCCAACCTCATCCTGCCCGGCCGGGCCCGCACGATGGGCGAGGGCTGGGAGAACGCGCGCCGGCGCGGGGCGGGGAACGACTGGGCGCTGTTCGCCCTGGCCGCCCGCGGCGAGCCGGTGCTGCTGGAGGTCGACACCTCCTACTTCGTCGGCAACGCCCCCGGCCAGGTCCGGGTCAGCGCCGCCGACACGGAGTCCGGGGCGCTCGACGAGCCCGGGTCCTGGTGGGACCTGCTGCCCGTCGTCCCCGTCCTGGCCGACACCCCGCACCGGTTCGTCGTGCCGTCGCGGCGCCCGGCCACGCACCTGCGGGTCGACGTCTACCCCGACGGCGGGCTGAGCCGGCTGCGCTGCTGGGGCGAGCTGCCCACCGGGGAGCGGGAGCAGCTGGAGCGACGCTTCGAGGAGAGCCTCCCGAGCGGGCACCGCGCGTTCCCGGTCCAGAGCGCCGCCCCGCTGGTGTCACCGGCCCTGGGCCTCGGCCCGGCCTGAGCCCGGACGCACAGGACCGCCCGGCGCGGTGCGCCGGACGGTCCTGGTGTGCCGAGCCGGGGCTCAGACGGTCTGCGAGGTCTGCGCCGCCAGGAAGTGGCGCATCTCCGCGGTGTCCTCGACCGGCGCGGTGTCCAGCGCCGGGTAGCCGAGGGGCTGACGGTCCAGCCGCGACCACGCGCCGGCGACCCGACGGGTCTCGAGGGCGTGCAGGGCGGACGTGACGTAGTTCTTCATGGGGGTCCTCCCACCAGAGATCGGATGGAGGCGCCGTTGCCGTGCGCCCGGCCGGAGCCGGGAGCTGTCCTGTGCAGCAACCATTCTCCCCACCGCATTCCCCCGCCCCCGGCGGTGACCGGACGACGGACGACGCCGCGGTCCCCCGGGAGGCCTGCTCAGCGGGGCGGCAGCCCGGCGATCCCCTCCAGCAGCAGGGCCTCGGCCACGCACGCGGCCTCGAAGTCGCCGAGGTGCAGCGACTCGTCGACGCCGTGCGCCCGGGTGTCCGGGTCCCCGACCGCGGTCACCAGAACCGTGGCCTCGGGGAAGGCGGCGGCGAAGTCGGCGACCATCGGGATGGAGCCGCCCTGGCCGGTGAACACCGGCTCGACGCCCCAGGCCTGCGCGAACGCCCGGCGGGCCACCTCGGCCACCGGGCCGTCGAAGGCGATGGTGCTGGGCTCGCCGGTGTCGCCCTCCAGCACGCGGAGCTGCGCGCCCCAGGGGGTGTGCGCGTGCAGGTGCTCGACCAGCTTCGCCGAGGCGGCGCGGGCGTCGTCCCCGGGCGCGAGCCGCAGGCTGATCTTGGCCCGGGCCACCGGGGCCAGGGTGTTGGAGGCGCGGTCGACCGGGGTGGCGTCCAGCGCGATCACCGAGACCGCCGGCTTGCACCACAGCCGCTCGACGACGGTGCCGGTGCCGATCTGCTCGACCCCTTCCAGCAGCCCGGACTCGGCGCGCAGCCGGTCCTCGGGGTAGACGAGGTCGGGCGGCGGGCTGGTGGCCAGGCCCGCGACGGCGACGTCGCCCCGCTCGTCGTGCAGGGTGGCCAGCAGCCGGCAGAGGCTGGTCAGCGCGTCGGGCACCACGCCGCCGTAGGAGCCGGAGTGGATGGCGTGGTCGAGGGTGCGCAGCTCGACGACGCAGTCGGCCAGGCCCCGCAGCGAGGTGGTGAAGGCGGGCTGGCCGACGGCCCAGTTGGCCGAGTCGGCGATGACGAAGACGTCGGCGGCGAGCACCTCGCGCTGCTCCTCGAGCAGCCGGGCCAGGGTCGGCGAGCCGATCTCCTCCTCGCCCTCGACGAAGACGGTCACCCCGACCGGCGGCCGTCCGTCGAAGGCGCGCAGGGCCGCGAGGTGGACGGCCAGACCGCCCTTGTCGTCGGCGGTGCCGCGGCCGAAGAGCCGGCCGTCGCGCTCGGTGGCGACGAAGGGCGGGCTGGTCCACAGCGCGAGGTCGCCCTCGGGCTGGACGTCGTGGTGGGCGTAGAGGCAGACCGTCGGCGCGCCGGCCGGCGCCGGAAAGCGGCCGATGACCGCGGGCTGGCCCTCACCCGCGCGCACCACCGCCACGTCGGGGCAGCCGAGGTCGCGCAGCAGGGCGGCCACCTGGTCGGCGCTGCGCTGCACCTCCCCCGCCCGCGCCGGGTCCGCGCTCACCGAGGGGACCGCCACCAGGGCCTCGAGATCGGCCCGCACCGAGGGCTGCTGAGCCCGTACCGTTTCCGCCAGCGTCATGTGCAGAGCCTAGGGGTCCGGCTCTGTAGGATTCCCACCAACCAGCCGCTCTCGGGGACAACGGTTACCAGCGGCCGTCGGAAGAGGTAGCGATGAGTCATCCCACCATCAACCAGCAGACCGCGGCCCGCGTGCTGCGCGAGGCGTTCGACAAGGTCGTCGACACCCAGCAGGAGCAGATCGCCGCCGCTGCGGCCCTGGTCGTCGAGTCGCTGACCGCGGGCGGGGTCATCCAGGTGTTCGGCACCGGGCACTCGCGCAGCTTCGCCTCCGAGATCGCCGGCCGGGCCGGCGGGCTGGTGCCGGCGAACCGGATCTCGCTCTCCGACCTCACCTTCTACGGCGACCTCACGCCCGACCAGGTGATGGACCCCTACCTGGAGCGCGACCCGTCCCTGGCGGCCCAGCTGCTCGCCGTGCACGTCATCGACCCGGCCGACATCTTCGTCATCTGCTCCAACTCCGGCGGCAACGGCTCGACCGTCGAGCTGGCCCGGCTGGTCAAGGAGCGCGGTCACCGGCTGGTCGTGGTCACCTCGATGGACCACACCACCCGGATCACCTCCCGGCACCCCAGCGGCCTGCGGCTCTTCGAGCTCGCCGACGTCGTCATCGACAACCGGGGCGCGTTCGGGGACTCCGAGCTGCCGCTGCCCGACGACGCCGAGGGCCACGCCCGGGGCGCGGTGCTGGCCACCTCGACGGTGACCAGCACGCTGATCGCCCAGATGCTCGTCACCGAGGTCTGCGGCCTGCTGCTGGAGGCCGGTGCGGAGGTGCCGATCCTCATCTCGGCCAACATCCCCGGCGGGGACGAGAACAACGAGCGGTTGCGGGAGCGCTACGGCGACCGCGTCAAGAGCGGCGGTCCGTAACCCTCCCCGCGCGACCGCCGCGCCTGAGCCTGTCGAGACGTCGGCAGGCTCGGGCTGCGGGACCGGCGGAGCGGGCCCGGCTGCCCGTCGGCCGAGCGCCCGGGGTCAGGCGCCGGCCGCGACGACGGCGACCGGGTCCGCGGCGAGCACGGCGGGCAGGGTGGCCGACCAGGTCGCCCGCACCTGCTCCAGCGACAACGTGAACTGACCGGCGACCGCGAGGGTCGCCTCCTCGGTGCCGGTCACCCGGCCGAGCGCGTGCAGGGGCACGTCGTGCTCGGCGCACAGCGCGGCCAGCGCGTCGGCCTGCGCGGCCGGCAGCGAGACCAGCACCCGGCCCGCGCTCTCGGAGAACAGCTGGACGAACGGGTCCGCGGACCCCGGCAGCTCGACGGCGACGCCGTGCCCGCGCCGCAGGCAGGACTCGACGAGCGCCTGGGCCAGGCCGCCGTCGGCGAGGTCGTGCGCGCTGCTCAGCAGCCCGCGCCGTCCGGCCTCCACCAGCACCGCGGCCAGCCGCATCTCGTGCGCCAGGTCGACGACGGGCGGGCGACCGCCGAGGTGGTCGTGCACGACGTCGGCCCACGCGGAGCCGGCCAGCTCGTCGCGGGTGTCGCCCAGCAGCAGCACCACGTCGCCGTCGGCCGCGAACCCGACCGGGGTCCGCCGCCGGACGTCGTCGATGACACCCATCACGCCGACGACGGGCGTCGGCAGGATCGGCGTGCTGCCCGTCTGGTTGTAGAAGCTGACGTTGCCCCCGGTGACCGGGGTGCCGAGGACCTTGCAGCCGTCCACCAGGCCGGCGATGGCCTCGGTGAACTGCCACATGACGGCCGGGTCCTCGGGCGAGCCGAAGTTCAGGCAGTCGCTGACGGCGACCGGCTGCGCCCCGGTGACGGCGACGTTGCGGTAGGCCTCGGCCAGCGCCAGCTGCGCGCCGGCGTAGGGGTCGAGCAGGGCGAAGCGGCCGTTGCAGTCGGTGGAGAGCGCCACGCCGAGGCCGGTCTCCTCGTCGATCCGCAGCATGCCGGCGTCCTCGGGCTGGGCCAGCACCGAGTTGCCCCGCACGTAGCGGTCGTACTGGTTGGTGACCCAGGACTTGTCGCAGAGGTTGGGCGAGCCGACCAGCCGCAGGAGGGTCTCGGCCAGCGCGTCGCCGGTGGTGGGCCGGGACAGCGCGTCGACGCCGTCGGCCTGCACCTCGTCCTGCCAGGCGGGCCGGGCGTAGGGCCGCTGGTAGACCGGGCCCTCGTGGGCGACGGTGCGCGGGTCGACGTCGACGACGGTCTCCCCGTGCCACTCGATGACCAGCCGGTCGTCCTCGGTGACCTCGCCGACGACGGTGGCCTGGACGTCCCACTTGGCGCAGATCTCGAGGAACCGCTCGACGTCGTCGGGCTCGACGACGGCCATCATCCGCTCCTGCGACTCGCTCATGAGGATCTCCTCCGGAGCCAGCGAGGGGTCCCGCAGCGGCACCCGGTCGAGCTCGACGTGCATGCCGCCGTCCCCGGCCGCGGCCAGCTCGGACGTGGCGCAGGAGATGCCGGCGGCGCCGAAGTCCTGGATGCCGGTGACCACGCCCGCGGCGAACAGCTCGAGCGTGCACTCGATGAGCAGCTTCTCCATGAACGGGTCGCCCACCTGGACGGCCGGCCGCTTGGAGGGCTTGTCGGCGTCGAAGGTCTCCGACGCGAGGATCGAGGCCCCGCCGATGCCGTCGCCACCCGTGGCGGCGCCGTAGAGGATCACCTGGTTGCCCGCGCCCGTGGCCTTGGCCAGGTGCAGGTCCTCGTGCCGCAGGACCCCGACGCACAGCGCGTTGACCAGCGGGTTGCCGAGGTAGCTGCGGTCGAAGACGACCTCGCCGCCGATGTTGGGCAGGCCCAGGCAGTTGCCGTAGCCGCCGACGCCCGAGACGACGCCGGGCAGCACGCGGTGGGTGTCGGGCTCGTCCAGCGGGCCGAAGCGGAGCGCGTCCATCACCCCGACCGGGCGGGCGCCCATGGCGAGGATGTCGCGGACGATGCCGCCGACGCCGGTGGCCGCGCCCTGGTGGGGCTCGACGTAGCTGGGGTGGTTGTGGGACTCGATCTTGAAGGTGACCGCGTAGCCCTGGCCGATGTCGACGACGCCGGCGTTCTCCCCGATGCCGGCCAGCAGCCGGCCGGCCGGGGTGTCCTGGCTGAGCTCGCCGAAGCGCCGCAGGTGCACCTTGGACGACTTGTACGAGCAGTGCTCGGACCACATCACCGAGTACATCGCCAGCTCCGACGAGGAGGGCCGCCGGCCGAGGATCTCGCGGATCCGCCGGTACTCGTCCTCCGTGAGCCCCAGCTCGGCCCAGGGCTGCGCCTGGTCCGGGGTCGCCGCCGCATTCTCGACCGTGTCCGCCACGGCCCCGACCCTACCGGCGGGCGGACCCCCGGCCGAGCCACGTCCACAGCTCCCGGCCCGGCGCGGGCGAGGGCCAGCCGTCGCGGAGCGCGTGGTCCAGGCAGAACCAGCCGACGGTGATGGCCACCACCGCCGTGCCGGTGAGCCAGACGCTGATCCCGCCGTCGTTCAGCAGCGTGCCCAGGACGGCCGTGGCCAGCGCGGCGTGCAGGACGGCGGGCAGCGTCGGGAGGTCCCGCCGCAGCACCGGCAGGGCGCAGCGCAGGACCAGCAGCCAGAGCACGGCCCCGACCAGGACCGAGCCGATGCCCAGCCCGCCGACCACCGTCTCGGCCGCGGCGACGGCCTTGCGGCTGACGACGTCGACGGCGTCCCCGTCGAGGACCCGCTGGACGAACGCCCCCAGGTGGCTGCGCCGGTCGGGTCCCCGCGACCAGTCGAGCAGCGAGATGGCGGCGATGGCGACCACCGCCGAGCCGCCGACGGCCAGCAGCCGGGGCAGCGTGATCCGCACCCCGGCCACGACGAGCAGCAGCCAGAGCACCGGCGGGGTGAGCGCGACGACGCCGCCGAAGTCGGTGCCCATGGTCGGCCAGCCCTCGCAGACGACGACGCCGAACCCGACGGCGGCCACGGCGACGACGGCCGCCCGCCGGTGCCCGGTGGCCAGGAACCGGTGCGCCAGCCAGCCCGCCAGCACCAGGGCCGCGGTGGCGTAGACGGCGAAGGTGACGTTGCCGAAGCCGTACCAGCGCAGCCCGAAGACCGGCCGGGAGTTGAGCATCGAGCCGGCCTGCAGGGGCCCGCCCAGCAGCGCGTCGACGGTGAAGGCGGCGACGGTGAGCGCGGCGCCGGCCACCGCCGCCGGGACGGCGAGCCGGGCGGCGAGGGCGAGGGCGGCGCCGGTGAGGGCCGCCGACCAGCCGAGGACGGTGACGCCGAGGACCAGCCCGGGGGCGCCGCTGCCGGCCCAGGGCACCGAGCCGGTCAGCATCATGGCGGCGCCCAGCACGCTGCCGAAGGTGAGGATGGTGCGCGGCACGGCGAAGCGGCGGCGCAGCGTCTGCACCAGGCCGAGCAGGAACAGGACGGTGCCGGCGCCGCCCAGCACGAGGTACCCGGTGACCACGTCGTCGGAGAGCGCGGCGACCGCGGCCAGGTGGTCGTCCACCAGCGGCACGGTGAGCGCGGTGGGGTCGACGGCCAGCGGCGACCCGTCGACGGTGGTGGGCACCGGGGCGCCGGCCGGGGCGTCGTGGTCGACGAGGGTGCGGGTGAGGTCGGTGAGGGTGACGACGCCCTCCCGGCGGGTGCTGGCCGAGGTCAGCCAGCCCGGGAAGGTGGTGCCGAGCCGGTAGACGACCTGCAGCGCCGGGTCGTCGGACCCGGCGGCGGGACCGACGCCGGTGACCAGCAGCGTCCGGTCCGGGTCCTGCGCCAGCCGGGCGATGACGGCGTCGCTCTGCGCGCCCGCGTCCACCAGCGTCGTGGGGCAGCGGGTGCTGAGGCCGTCGGCCAGGAACTGCTCGGGGGTGCGGTAGTCGGCCACCGTGCCGTCGGGACGGGCGGCGGCCAGGGCGGCGCCGGGCCCGACGGCGGCGACGCAGCCCGTGGTGGAGCCGGCCAAGGTGCCCAGCCGGGCGTCACCGCGGCGCGCCGCGGCGGCGGCCACCCGGGCGTCCCAGTCGGCGACCCGGCCGTCGACCACCTGCGGGTCGCAGAGCCCGCCGACGGCGGCCCGGCGGCCGGCTCCGAGGGTGGTCCAGCCGGCTGCGGCGCAGTCGCCGACGTAGCGGGGACGGACGTTGACCGCACCCACCTGCGCGTCGTCGAGGTGCCCCTCGAGGACGGCCCGGTCAGGGTCGGTGAGCGCCGGCCGACCGGTGACGCCGACGACGACCACCTGCTCGGTGACGAAGGCGGTGGCCTGCGCGGGCTCCTGCAGCAGGTGGACGCCGCGGAGCCCGGCGACGACGGCGGCGAGCAGCAGCAGGACGGCGACCCAGCGCCGGGACAGCGCCGGCCCCCGGGGAGCGGGCCCGGCCGGGCGCGGACCGCGGCGGGAGCGACCACCCATCCGGGGTCAGACCCGGGCGGAGAGGAAGCTCAGGACGCTGCTGAAGAAGGGGGTGCCGTCGGTCCCCGGGCCGGTCAGCGGGTCGACGTTGTGCTCGGGGTGCGGCATCAGGCCGACGACGTTGCCGCGCTCGTTGGCGATCCCGGCGATGTCGCGGAACGAGCCGTTGGGGTTGCCGCCGAGGTAGCGGGCGACGACGCGGCCCTCGCCCTCCAGCCGGTCCAGGGTGTCCTCGTCGGCGACGAACCCGCCCTCGCCGTTCTTCAGGACGATGGTGATCTCCTGGCCGGCGGTGTAGTCCCCCGTCCAGGCGGTGGCGGTCGACTCGACGCGCAGCCGCTGGTCGACGCACACGAAGGTGCGGACGTCGTTGCGGATCAGCGCGCCGGGCAGCAGGTGGGCCTCGCAGAGGATCTGGAAGCCGTTGCAGATGCCGAGCACGGGCATCCCGGCGTCGGCGGCGGTGATGACCGAGCCCATCACCGGGCTGAAGCGGGAGATGGCACCGCAGCGCAGGTAGTCGCCGTAGGAGAAGCCGCCGGGCAGGATGACCGCGTCCACGCCCTGCAGGTCGTCGCTGGCGTGCCAGAGCGGCACCGGCTCGGCGCCGGCGAGGCGCACGGCGCGCAGCGCGTCGTGGTCGTCCAGGGAGCCCGGGAAGGTGACGACGCCGACCTTGGGCGCCATCAGGCGCCGGCCTCGGCGGGGGCCTCGACCCGGACGTCGAACGTCTCGATGACGGTGTTGGCCAGCAGCGTCTCGGCGGCGCGGCGGATGTCGGCCAGCGTCTCCTCGGTCAGCTCCCCCTCGACCTCGAGCTCGAACCGCTTGCCCTGGCGCACCGACAGGCCCGAGAACCCGAGCCGGGTGAGGGCGCCGGTCACCGCCTTGCCCTGCGGGTCCAGGATCTCCGGCTTCGGCATCACGTCGACCACCACTCGCGCCATGCGGGCGATCCTAGCCGGGGTGCCCGGGGCCGGACGAACCCGACGAGGCGCTGGACGGGGCCTCCACCGCCTCCTCCGGCTCGGGGTCCTCGACCGGCCGGGCCGCCTCGACGGCGGCGCTGAGCCGGCGGTAGGGCCGGCTGGCCAAGGCGAGCCCGGTGGCGACCAGACCCACCACGCCGGCGACGGCGAAGACCAGCGCGATGCCGCGGTCGGCCCCCGTGCCGAACCAGCTGCCGACGGCGTCGGCGGCCACCCCGTCGGTCATCGAGGGGATGACGACGAACTGGGTCAGGGGGCCGACGAGGAAGGCGGTGAGCGGCGAGGCCGCCTGCTCGACGCTCTGGGCGAAGCCGAAGACGCGGCCCTGCCGCTCGTAGGGCACGACCCGCTGCAGCACCGTCTGCTCCGCCGCCTCGGCGAACGGGACGATGAGCATGTAGGCGTACATCCCGACGGCCAGCACCACGAGCGACTCGCGCAGCGGGAACAGCACGGTCGTGCTCCACAGCACGAGGTTCACCACCAGCAGCGTCTTCACGGGGTTGGGGCCCAGCCCCACCTTGGCCACGAGGAGCCCGCCGATGATGACGCCGGTGCTCAGCGCGCCCCAGAGCAGGCCCCAGGCCTGCACCGCCATCAGGGACAGCCCGTAGGCGTCGAGCAGGGCCATGAAGACCCCGCCCAGCAGGTTGTTGAAGCAGGTGAAGCCGATCAGGGCGAGCAGTCCCGGGACGCCGCGGACCAGCCGGACGGTGCCGCGCAGGTCGACGCGCCGGTCCAGCACCCCGCCCTGCGGCTCCGCGACCGGCTCGGCGTCGTCCCCGGCCGACGGCGAGGCGGGCTCCAGCGGGCCCGGCCGGTCCCCCGGGATGACCACCCGGGACAGGTGCGTCAGCGCCGCGACCAGCACCACCAGGGCCAGCAGCAGCGCGTAGAGCATGCCGCCGGCCGCGACCAGCAGCCCGCTGATCACCGACGTGACCAGGAAGGACACCCCCGCCGTGGTGCCCACCAGGCCGTTGGCGCGGTCCCGGACGTCCGCGGGGACCAGCAGGGTGACCAGGGTGGAGAGGGCGATCATCCGGACGTTGCCGGCGATGACCCCGAGCATCAGCAGCAGCACGAACACCCACAGCCAGACGCTGTCGGTGCGCCGGAAGGCCTCGGGCGGGCTCAGCAGGTAGACGGCCAGACTCGCCCCGTAGAGCACGAACGAGACCACGGCCGAGGCCTGCAGCACCGTCTTCTTGGGGTGGTGGTCGACCAGGCTGCCGAGCCAGATCCCGGTGAGCGTGGTGAAGACCAGGAAGATGCCGCCGATCATCCCCGTGGCGAACACCGACCGCGTCTCCAGGAACACCCAGAAGGTGACGGCGAACCAGAGCGTGAAGTTGGTGACCGAGACCACCAGCGTGTTGAGCAGGACGTGCAGGAAGACCCGTTGCGGACCTGTGCGCAGGTCCAGGTGCGGTGCGTCGGCCATGGTTCCAGCTCCCTCGATGTCGAGAACCTAGACCGGGGGACTGACAGAAATCCATCGCGTTGCAACGCCCCGGACCGCGCGCCGCCGGAGTGAGGAGGAGCCGGTGGACACGCTTTTCGTCCACCGGCGACGACGAAGCCGGCGGACCCGAGCGCGGTCCGCGTCCGAGCGGAGCGAGGACAGACAGCAGGCGTCAGGCCGGCGGCAGCGCCTGCCCGGTCAGCCGCTCGTAGGCCTGCAGGTACTTGGCCCGGGTCGCGGCGACGACGGCGTCGGGCAGCGGCGGCGGCGCGTCGGGGCCGTGCCGGTCCCAGCCGGACTCGTGCAGCAGCCAGTCCCGGACGTACTGCTTGTCGAACGACGGCAGCGCGCCGCCGGGCTGCCAACCGGCGGCGTCCCAGAACCGCGAGGAGTCGGGGGTGAGCACCTCGTCGGCCAGCACGACGGTGCCGTCGGCGCGCAGGCCGAACTCCAGCTTGGTGTCGGCCAGCAGCAGGCCGCGCTCGCGGGCGACGCCCTCGGCCCGGGCGTAGACGGCGAGGGTCAGGTCGCGCAGCCGCTCGGCCAGCGGCAGGCCGACGGTCCGCGCGACGGTGTCGAAGTCGACGTTCTCGTCGTGGTCGCCGAGCGCCGCCTTCGTCGCCGGGGTGAAGACCGGCTCGGGCAGCCGGGAGCCGTCGACCAGCCCGTCGGGCAGCGGCACGCCGCAGACGGTGCGCGACTCCTGGTACTCCAGCCAGCCGGAGCCGGTGAGGTAGCCGCGGGCCACGCACTCCACGGGCACCATCTCCAGGCGCTCGCACACGACGGCGCGGCCGCGGACCGCCTCGGGCACGTCGGTGGAGAGCACGTGGTTCGGCACGAGGTCGGTGAGCTGGCCGAACCACCACTGCGAGAGCTGGGTCAGCACCCGGCCCTTGTCGGGGATCGCGCTGTCGAGCACGAAGTCGAACGCGCTGATCCGGTCGGTCGCCACCATCAGCAGCCGGTCCTCGTCGAGGGCGTAGAGCTCGCGCACCTTGCCGGCGTGCACCAGCGGGACGTCCAGCTGGGACTCGTACACGGGATCCACGGGTTCCTCCTCGGGCGGTCGGCGCGCCCATCCTGTCAGCCTGGGGCCCGCCGCCCCGTCGTCGTCCGCGGCTCAGGGTCTGTCCGCTGCTGCCCCTGAGCCAACCCCGGACCCTCTCGGAGAACCCTGGTCCGGCCCCTCGGCGTGGGCCACAGTGGAGGTCATGAACCGCCTCGAGAGGACCATGCGCATGAACTCACTCGTCCGCCCCCGTCGTGACCGGATGATCGCCGGCGTCTGCTCGGGCATCGCCCGCCGCTTCGGCGTCAGCGCGAACCTGGTCCGGGTGATCTTCCTGGTCAGCCTGCTGATCCCCGGCCCGCAGTTCCTCATCTACCTCGCCGCCTGGATCCTGATGCCCCAGGAGGCCTGAGCCTTCTGGCCTCGCTCCGCTCGGCTGCGGACCGCGCTCTGATCCGCCGGCCCCGTCGTCGCCGGTGGACGAAGAGCGTGTCCACCGCCTCCTCCTCACCCCGGCGGCGCGCGGTCCGTGTGCCCCTCACGCCGGCCCCCAGGTCTCAGACCTGGGGGCCGGTGGCGCGTTCCCGCCCTGAGTAGAGGGTTCTCACCACGTCCTCGATGGCTGGCTCCTCCAGCGTCAGGTCCCGCACCTCGGCCTGCGCGCTGACCCCGGCCAGCACCTGCGCCGCCGTGATCGTGCCGGGGCTGAAGGCCAGCCGCTGCCGGACGCCGTCCAGCTCGCTCCCCCGGTGCTCGGTGCCGGGCACCCGCAGCGGGGGGTGCGGGCCGGTGAGGTCGACGACCAGCACCCGCTGCAGGGCCACCGCGGCCCCCAGGTCGGGCAGCGTCCCGTCGTAGACCACGCGCCCGCGGTCCACCACCAGCACCCGCTCGCACAGCCGCTCGATGTCGCCCATGTCGTGGGTGGTCAGCAGCAGCGTCATCCCGGAACGGGCGCGCTCGGCGACGAGGAACTGCCGCAGCCGCTCCTTGCTGATCATGTCCAGGCCGATCGTCGGCTCGTCCAGCACCAGCAGCCGGGGCCGGTGCAGCAGGGCCGCCGCCACCTCGCCCCGCATCCGCTCCCCCAGCGACAGCTGCCGGACGGGGGTGTCGAGCAGGCTCTCCAGGCCCAGCTCGTCGACGAGGTCCCGGGTGCGGGCGGCGGCGTCGTCGGCGGGCCGGCGGTGGATGGCGGCGAGGATCCGGAACGAGTCGCGCAGCGGCAGGTCCCACCACAGCTGGGTGCGCTGGCCGAAGACGACCCCGATCTCGGCGGCCAGCCGGCGTCGCTGCGGGACCGGCTCCAGCCCGCAGGTCCGCACCGTGCCGGCCGTCGGCACGAGGATGCCGGTGACCATCTTGATGGTGGTGGACTTGCCGGCGCCGTTGGCGCCGATGTAGCCGACGGCCTCCCCCGGCTCGACGCGCAGGCTGATGTCGGCGACCGCCTCCACGGTCCGGCTGCGGCGGCGCAGCCGACCGGCCTTCTCGCGCACCACGAAGGTGCGGCGCAGGTGCTCCAGCTCCAGGACGGGTCCCGCCATCTCAGCCTCCGGCTCCGGTGAAGTGGCGCACGCCCGAGCGCCAAGCGAGGGCGGCCAGCAGCCAGGTCCAGGCCGCGACCAGGGGCGCCCACCAGCCCAGCCAGGCGGGCAGCAGGGCCGGGCCGGGCAGCCCGAGCAGCAGCAGGGCCGGGGCGTAGCCGGTCAGCGTGGCCGGGACGACGAAGGTGAAGACCGAACGCAGCACCGGCGGCAGCACGCTGCCGGGCACCTGCCCCGCGTAGCCGCCGCCGTAGACGAAGCTCGAGGTGAACTCGGCGCCGTCGACGAGCCAGAACTGCACCCCGCCCGCCACGGCGAACATGGCGCCGTAGATCGCGCAGCCGACCAGCGGGGTGACCAGCAGCAGGTAGACCCGGGCGGGCGTCCAGTCGACGTCGACCAGCGGCAGCACCACCGCGAGCAGCACGACGCTGACCAGTGCCCGGCCGAGCCGGCGGAGCTGGAAGTCGGAGGTGACCAGCTGGCCCATCACCGACACCGGCCGGACCAGCAGCGCCTCCAGCTGGCCGAGGCGGAGCAGCGTCGGGATGCTGTCCAGCTGGCCGAACACGAGGTCGGCCAGCGCGAAGCCCAGGTTGGCCAGGGCGAAGACCAGGGCGGCCTGGGCCAGGTCGAGGCCGCCGAAGACCGGCACGGCCGAGAGCAGCACGTAGATCTCGGAGAACTCGATCACCCCGATGCCGGCCGCGCTGAGGAAGGTGAGGGCGAAGCTGACCCGGTAGGACAGCTGGGCGCGGACCCGCGAGCCCAGCACCACCCGGTAGGTGTGCAGCACCGAGGGCCGGCGCGCCGTCGTCGGCTCAGCCACCCTGCACCACCAGCCGCCGGGTGGCGCGGGCCAGCACCAGCCGGCCGAGCAGGGCCACGACCACCAGCCAGACCAGCTGGACGCCCAGCACGGCCAGCGCGTCGCGGCCCAGCACCCGGCCGGAGAGGACGTCGATCGGGGACTGGAACATCGACGGGAAGGGGGTGGCGTGCGCGAGCGCGGCCAGCCAGCCCGGGAACAGGTGGACCGGCACGTAGAGCCCGCACAGCGGGGCGATGACGACGAAGTACAGCCCGGCGATCCCGCGGAAGTCGAGCACCCAGAACGCCGCCAGGTTCAGCAGGAAGCGCAGGGCGAAGCTCAGCGACACGGCGACGAGGACGCTCAGCACCCCCAGCGGGTAAGCCGTCCACGAGGTCGGCAGGGCGACGCCGACGGTCAGCGCCCCGACCAGCAGCGGCGGCAGCCCACGGGCCGGCAGCACGAACGCGGCGCGGCCGAGGTCGCGGGCCCACCAGGACAGCTGGAGGTCGACGGGCCGGGCGAGGTCGACGGCGATGTCCCCGGTCCGCACCCGGTCGGCGATCTCGGACCAGCCCATCAGCGCGAGCGGCGCGAGCAGCGCCTGGCCCAGCCAGACGTAGGTGGACGCGCCCTCAGCGGTGTAGCCGGCCAGGCTGCCGCCCGCCGTCGTCACGGCCGAGACGAGGATCCCCACCCGGAGGAAGCCGAAGACGGAGTTGGTGAACACCCCGGCCAGCACGGCCAGCCGGTAGGTGCTGTAGCGGCGGAGCTCTCCCGCTGCCAGCTCCCGCCACGTGCGCACCGGCCCGACCCTAGGAACGCACCGGCGCCCCGGTCAACGATCCGGGCGCGCCGTCGACCGGGGACGGCGTGTCGCCCCCCGTGCGGCCCCGACGGGGACCGGCGTCAGAGCACCAGGCCCGGGCTGTAGGCCGCGGCCTCGGGGTGCGCGGCGGCGATCGCGTCGACGCGGGCGACCAGCGTCGCCACCTGGAGGCCGGCGGTCCCGGTGAGCTCCATCGGGTCGGCGAGGGCGGCGTCGAGCGCCTCCCGGCTGATCCCGCCCAGCCGCTCGTCGGCGGCCAGCCGGTCCAGCAGGTCGTTCGGGGCGCCGCGCTCGCGCATGGCCAGAGCCACGGCGACGGCGTGCTCCTTGATCACCTCGTGCGCGGTCTCGCGGCCGACGCCGCTGCGGACGGCGGCCATCAGCACCTTCGTCGTCGCGAGGAACGGCAGGTAGCGCTGCAGCTCGGCGTCGATGACGGCCGGGAAGGCGCCGAAGTCGTCGAGCACCGAGAGGAAGGTCTCGAAGAGCCCGTCGAGGGCGAAGAAGGCGTCGGGCAGCGCGACCCGGCGGACGACGGAGTCGCTGACGTCGCCCTCGTTCCACTGGTCGCCGGCCAGCTCGCCGATCATCCCGACGTAGCCGCGCAGCACGACCGAGAGCCCGTTGACCCGCTCGCAGGAGCGGGTGTTCATCTTGTGCGGCATGGCGCTGGAGCCCACCTGGCCGGGGCGGAAGCCCTCGGTGACCAGCTCGGCGCCGGCCATCAGCCGGATCGACGTCGCGACGTTGGACGGGGCCGCGGCCACCTGGGCCAGCGCCGTCACCACGTCGTAGTCGAGGGAGCGCGGGTAGACCTGGCCGGTGCTGACCAGCACCCGGCCGAACCCGAGGTGGGCGGCCACCCGGTCCTCGAGCTCGGCCAGCTTGGACTGGTCGCCGCCCAGCAGGTCGAGCATGTCCTGGCCGGTGCCCACCGGGCCCTTGATGCCGCGCAGCGGGTAGCGCGCGATCAGCTCCTCCAGCCGGGTGAAGGCCACGAGCAGCTCGTCGGTGGCCGTCGCGAACCGCTTGCCCAGCGTCGTCACCTGCGCGGCGACGTTGTGCGAGCGGCCGGCGATCGGGCGGTCCGCGTAGCGCTCGGCCAGCCCGGCCAGCCGGACCAGCGCGGCGACGAGCCGGTCGCGGACGAGCTTCATCGCGCTGAGGACCTGCAGCTGCTCGACGTTCTCGGTGAGGTCGCGCGAGGTCATCCCCTTGTGCACCTGCTCGGCGCCGGCGAGGGCGTTGAACTCCTCGATCCGGGCCTTGACGTCGTGCCGGGTGACCTTCTCCCGCTCGGCGATCGAGGCGAGGTCGACGTCGGTGAGCACCCGCTCGTAGGCGGCGACCACGGCGTCGAGGTCGCCCGCGTCGCCGAGGTCGACGCCGAGGTCGCGCTGCGCGGCCAGGACGGCCAGCCAGAGCCGGCGCTCGGCGACGATCTTGTCGGGAGCGGACCAGATGGCGCGCATCTGCTCGGAGGCGTAGCGGCTGGCGAGCACGTTGGGGACGACCATGGTCAGACCTGCTTCTCCGCCGCGGCGGCGGCGATGTCGGTGCGGTGGAAGGAGCCCTCGAGCTCCACGGTGGCGAGGCGGGCGTAGGCGCGCTCCCGGGCCCGGGCCAGGTCGGCGCCGGTGCCGACCACGGCCAGCACGCGGCCGCCGCTGCTGACGACCCGGCCCCGGGCGTCGGCGGCGGTGCCGGCCTGGACGACGGAGGCGCCCTCGACGGCCACGTCCAGCCCGCCGACCGGGTCCCCGGTGCGCGGGGTGCCGGGGTAGCCGGCGGCGGCCACGACGACGGCGACGGCCGATCCCGCGTCCCAGACGAGCTCGGGCTCGGCGTCCAGGGTGCCGGTGGCGGCGGCGTGCAGCAGCCGGGCCAGCGGGGTGCGCAGCAGCGCCAGCAGCGGCTGGGTCTCCGGGTCGCCGAAGCGGGCGTTGAACTCGATGACCCGGACGCCGTGCCGGGTCAGCGCGAGGCCGGCGTAGAGCAGGCCGGCGAAGGGCGTGCCGCGCCGGGACAGCTCGTCGACCGTCGGCTGCAGGACGGTCCGGGTGACCTCGGCGACGAGGTCGGGCGGGGCCCACGGCAGCGGCGTGTAGGCCCCCATGCCGCCGGTGTTGGGGCCGGTGTCCCCGTCCCCGACGCGCTTGAAGTCCTGCGCCGGCTGCAGGGCGCGGACGGTGCGGCCGTCGGTGACGGCGAAGAGGCTGACCTCGGGGCCGTCGAGGTACTCCTCGACGACGACGCGGCCGCAGCCGGCCGCGTGGGCCAGCGCCTCGTCGCGGTCGGAGGTGACGACGACGCCCTTGCCGGCGGCCAGGCCGTCGTCCTTGACGACGTAGGGCGGGCCGAAGGCGTCGAGGGCGGCGGCCACCTCGTCGGCGGTGGCGCAGACGTGGGCGCGCGCGGTGGGCACGCCGGCGGCGGCCATCACCTCCTTGGCGAAGGCCTTGCTGCCCTCCAGCCGGGCGGCCGCGGCCGAGGGGCCGAAGCAGGCGACGCCGGCGGCGCGGACGGCGTCGGCGACCCCGGCCACCAGGGGGGCCTCGGGGCCGATGACGACGAGGTCGACGCCCAGCCGGGTGGCGAGCGCGGCGACCGCGTCGCCGTCGAGGGCGTCGACGGGGTGGTTGGTGGCCGCCTCGGCGGTGCCCGGGTTGCCGGGGGCGGCGTGCACCGCGCGCACCTGCGGGTCGCGGGCCAGCGCGAGGACGAGGGCGTGCTCGCGGCCGCCCGACCCGATCACCAGGACACTGCTCGGCTCCGCCACGGGCCGGAAGCCTACCGGGGCCGCGGCAGGACCCCCGGCGCGCGACCGGGGCAGCCGACGGAGGCCCGCTCCCGCAGCGGGCAGCTGAACACCATCCGGCGGATCTCGGGCGACGCCCCGCCCAGCCGCTCGAGGAGCAGCCCGACGGCCTGCTCGGCCATCGCCCCGTCGGGCCGGTGCACCGTGGTCATCGGCGGGTCGAGCCTGCTCGTCAGCCGCTCGCCGTCCTCCAGGCTGACCAGGGAGAGGTCCTGCGGCACCCGCAGGCCCAGCTCGGCCGCGACCAGCGCGGCCCCGACGGCCAGCCGCTCGTGGGTGCAGACCAGCGCCGTCGGCGGCTCCGGTCCCGACAGCACGGCCCGGGCCGCGCGGGCTCCGTCGTCGATGTTGCGCCCGGCCACGACGGGCTGCGGGGGCTCGACGCCGGCGGCGGTGGCGGCCTGCTGCACACCGGCGACCCGGAGCCGGCTCTGCAGCGAGCCGGGGTCGCCCACGAGCAGACCGATCCGGCGGTGGCCGTGCCGCAGCAGCACCTCGGCGGCGCGCTGGCCCGCCTGCACCTCGTCCGGCGTCACGCTGCTGACGGCGCCGTCGGGGTCCAGGCAGTTGAGCAGCACCGTCGGGGTGCTGTGCAGCACCTCGGGCGGGCGGTAGTGGGCCAGCGCCGGGGAGACGACGAGGAAGCCGTCGACCTGCCGGTCCCGCAGCGTGTCGAGCTGGCGACGCTCGACCTCGGCGTCGTCGTCGGTGTCCATCACCAGCAGCAGGTAGCTGTGCTCGCCCGCCTTGCGCAGCGCCCGGTGCAGCATCGTCTGGGAGAAGCCGACGACACCCGGCCAGGTGAGCACGCCGAGGGTCCGGGTGCGTCGGCTGCGCAGGCTGAGGGCCACCGCGTTCGGCGTGTAGTCCAGCTGCGCGGCCGCCGCCCGGACGGCCTTCTGCTTCTCCTCGCTGATGTTGCCGGCGCCGCGGCCGTTGAGGACCAGGGAGACGGCGCTCCGCGAGACGCCCGCCAGGTCGGCGACGTCCTGTGCCGTTGCCCTGCGCGCCATGTCTCCTCCCGGACCCCGAGCTGCTGCCCCGGCACCCCCGCGCCGACCCCTGTCAGAGCAGGTCGTGGACCAGGATGGACTGCTCGCGCGAGGGACCGACGCCGATGCCGGAGATCCGGGCGCCGCACAGCTCCTCGAGACGGTTCACGTAGGCCTGCGTGTTCTTCGGCAGGTCGTCGAACGAGCGGCAGCCGCTGATGTCCTCGTCCCAGCCGTCGAGCTCCTCGTACACGGGGACGGCGTGGTGGAAGTCCGACTGCGACATCGGCATGGTGTCGTGCCGCACCCCGCCGACCTCGTAGCCCACGCACACCGGGATCCGCTCCCAGCCGGTGAGGATGTCCAGCTTGGTGAGGAAGATGTCGGTGAAGGCGTTCGCCCGCGCCGCCGCCTCGACGACGACGGCGTCGAACCAACCGCAGCGCCGGGGCCGGCCGGTCGTGGTGCCGAACTCCGCGCCGTCCTGGCGCAGCTTCTCGCCGTCGGCGTCGAGCAGCTCGGTCGGCATCGGGCCCTCGCCGACGCGGGTGGTGTAGGCCTTGGCGATGCCGATCACCCGGTTGATCCGGGTGGGCCCCACGCCGGAGCCGACGCAGGCGCCGGCCGCGACCGGGTTGGAGGACGTGACGTAGGGGTAGGTCCCGTGGTCGACGTCGAGGTGGTGCGCCTGCGCGCCCTCGAAGAGCACGACCTCGTCGCGGTCCAGCGCGTCGTTCAGCACCCGGGAGGTGTCGACGACGTGCGGGGTGATCCGCGCGGCGTGGGAGAGCAGGTGGTCCGCGACCTGGTCGGGGTCGAGCGCGCGGCGGTTGTAGACCTTCACGAGCAGGTGGTTCTTCTGCTCGAGGGCCGCCTCCACCTTCTGCCGCAGGATCGACTCGTCCAGCAGGTCCTGCACGCGGATGCCGATCCGGTTGACCTTGTCGGAGTAGGCCGGGCCGACGCCGCGGCCGGTGGTGCCGATCTTGTTCTTGCCCAGGAAGCGCTCGGTCACCTTGTCGATCACCTGGTGGTAGCTGGTGATGAGGTGCGCGTTGGCCGACACGAGGAGGTTCTCGGCGTCGACGCCGCGAGCCGCGAGGCCGTCCATCTCCTCGAACAGCACGTCGAGGTCGACGACGACGCCGTTGCCGATGACCGGCACGCACTCCGGGTTGAGGATGCCCGAGGGGAGCAGGTGGAGGGCGTAGCGCTCCCCGTTCACCACCAGGGTGTGGCCGGCGTTGTTGCCCCCGGAGTACCGGACGCAGTAGTCCACCCGGTCACCCAGCTGGTCCGTCGCCTTGCCCTTGCCCTCGTCGCCCCACTGGGCTCCCACCACAACGATGCCCGGCATGTGATCGCCGCCCTTCCGCTCGTCCCGTTCCGGGGACGAAAAGAGTGAAGCCCCCGGGCGATCGCCACGGGGACTCTTGCGACCAAACCCTACCGAAGTCCGGCCCCGCTGTCGCCCCGGCGTCGCCGGGGCGCTCCGCGGCTCAGCGCCGCAGGCCCGCGGAGGCCGCCTCGAGGTGGGTGAAGCCCGTCTCGGAGGAGTCGCGGAGGAACTGCGCGCAGCGCTCGTGCTCGGCGGTCTCGCCGATCCGCTCGGCGGCCAGGGCGAGCGCCCACAGCGCCCGCAGGAAGCCCTGGTTCGGCTCGTGCTCCCACGGCACGGGGCCGGAGCCCTTCCAGCCGGAGCGGCGCAGCGCGTCGAGCCCGCGGTGGTAGCCGGTGCGGGCGTAGGCGTAGGCGCCGAGGTCGGCCTCGAGCGTGCCGACGGTCAGCGCGGCCTCGGCCAGCAGGGCCCAGCACAGGGTGGAGTCGGGGTGCGCGGCGACGGTGGCGAGGAAGTGCTCGCGCCCGCGGTCGGCCAGGTCGGCCGTCGCGGGGTCCGGCGGCAGGAGGGTCGGGGCGGGGCCGGCGCCGGAGCTGGCGAGCAGGTTGCGGTGGGTCTCGGTCACCGGCCCGATCCTAGCCGGGGCGCGGACGCTCAGATCCAGCCGCGACGGCGGAAGCCGACGTAGAGCACCACGGCGGACACGACCATGATCACCAGCACCAGCCAGAAGCCGGCCACCGTGCCGTCCAGCGGGAACGCCACGTTCATGCCCGCGAAGCCGGTGACCAGCGTCGGCACCGCGATGATCGCCGCCCAGGCCGTGAGCTTCTTCATGATCGCGTTCATCCGCACGTCGGCCAGCGCCAGGCTGGTGTCGAACACCGAGGACAGCACCTCGCGCAGCGCGTCGGCGGCGGCGGCGACCCGGGTGTGCTGCTCGGCGATCATGCCCCAGCGGCGGACGGTGCGGGTGCTCTTGCCACCCTTGCCGCCCTTGGGCGCCGGCGGCGGGTTGTCCACCAGGTCGGTCATCACCGCGCGCATCGGCTCGGTCACGCGGCGCAGCTGGCTGAGCGCCGAGCGCAGCCGGAAGGCGTCGAGCTGCTCCGACCGGCTCAGCGGGCGCTCCTCGAACAGCACCTCCGACAGGCCGTCGGCCGCGTCCTCCAGCCACTGGACGGCGCTCTCGTAGGTGTTGACCACCGCGGTGATCAGGAGCTGCAGGCCCACCTCGACGCCGCCCTCGGCCAGCAGCTCGGCCTTCTGCAGCAGCAGCCGGGCGGGCTGGAAGCCGTCGACGTCGCCCACCAGGCAGATGAGCACCCGGTCGGTGGCGATGATCGAGATGGGGTGCACCGTCAGCGAGCACGAGGCGGGGTCGTGGGTGACGAGGTTGGTGACCACCAGGCGGGCCGTGCCCAGCGCCTCGAACTTGGCGCGGCGGTCGGTGGCGAGCAGGTCGCGGACGGCGAGGTCGTCGAGGTCGAGGGCCTGCGCGACGCCGCGCAGCTCGGCGGCGCCGTAGTCGGGGTCGCGCGGCAGCACCCACCAGGCCGACGCGTCGGTGTGCAGCTGCAGCACGTCGCTGAGGTCCTCGCCCGTCAGGTCCTCGGCGACGACGGAGCCCTTGGCCCAGACCCGGCTGAGGGGGACGGGGCCCGAGAGGGCGGCGGTGGCACTGCTCACCGTCCGAGCCTAGACCTGCGACGGCGCCGGACCAGGGTCCGGCGCCGTCGGCCGTGCGGGTCGTGCGCGCGTCCCGCGGGACGCGTCAGGTGCGGCTTAGGCCTTGCTGCTCAGCGAGGTGCCGGTGCTGCGCAGGTCCTCGCAGGCGGTGACGACGCGCTGCGCCATCCCGGCCTCGGCGGCCTTGCCCCAGGCGCGCGGGTCGTAGGCCTTCTTGTTGCCCACCTCGCCGTCGACCTTGAGGACGCCGTCGTAGTTGCTGAACATGTGCGCCGCGGCGGGCCGGGTGAAGGCGTACTGGGTGTCGGTGTCGATGTTCATCTTGATCACGCCGTAGTCCACCGCCGCCCGGATCTCCTCCAGGGTGGAGCCGGAGCCGCCGTGGAACACCAGGTCGAACGGGTTGGACTTGCCGATCTTGGCGCCGACCTGCTCCTGGATGTCCTTGAGGACCTCCGGGCGCAGCTTGACCGAGCCGGGCTTGTAGACCCCGTGCACGTTGCCGAAGGTCAGCGCGGTGATGTAGCGGCCGTGCTCGCCGGTGCCGAGGACCTCGATGGTCCGCATGCCGTCCTCGACGGTCGTGTACAGCTTGTCGTTGATCTCGTGGCTGACGCCGTCCTCCTCGCCGCCGACGACGCCCACCTCGATCTCGAGGATGATGCGGGCCTTGGCGGCCGCGGCCAGCAGCTCGTGGGCGATGGAGAGGTTCTCCTCCACCGGCACGGCCGAGCCGTCCCACATGTGGGACTGGAAGAGGGGGTTCTCGCCACGGTCGACGCGCTCCTGGGAGATGGCGATCAGCGGGCGGACGTAGCCGTCCAGCTTGTCCTTGGGGCAGTGGTCGGTGTGCAGGGCGATGTTGACCGGGTAGTTCTTGGCGACCTCGTGCGCGTACGCGGCGAGGGCGACGGCTCCGGTGACCTGGTTCTTGATGGTGGGGCCGGACGCGTACTCGGCGCCACCGGTCGAGACCTGGATGATGCCGTCGGAACCGGCCTCCGCGAAGCCCTGCAGGCAGGCGTTCAGGGTCTGCGACGAGCTGACGTTGATGGCCGGGTAGGCGAAGGAGCCCTTCTTGGCCGCGTCGATCATCTCGGCGTAGACCTCGGGAGTGGCGATGGGCATGCAGGTGGGTCCTCTCATACGGTGCGGGCCGGCGCGAGCGCGCGGCACGTCGGAGCGGCGCCCGCTCACGGGCACCGGCCTCAGTCTGTCAGGGGTGCCGGGGGCAGGGAAGTCGAGGTGCTCCCCGCGGGACGACCCCGGGTCCGGGCCGGCGGGGGGCGCCGGCGCGGGTCCGGGCGGGGGCCCGGCTCAGACGTCGAGGGCACCGAGGTCGACGCCGTGCCGGCCCCCGGAGTAGGCGCGGGCCGTGCTGTCGAGGGTCGCGGGGTGCACGTCGAACTGGTCGAGCGGGACCCCGACGGGCGGCCCGGAGGCGCGCCGGACCTCGAAGGCGGTGCCGCGGCGGCGGCGGACCATGGCCAGGCCGGTCACGTCGGCCCACGGGGTGAACGTCCGCGCCACCTGGATGCCGGGCCGCCCGACCCGGACGGCGGTGCCGCGGGGCACCCGCGCGACGGCCCGCCGGGCGCGCAGCCAGGCCACCAGGTAGCCGAGCAGCCAGGCGAGGGAGATGCCGAGGATGACGCCGTAGACGGTGAGCGTCGCCCGGCTCTGCCGCTCCTCGCCGCCGAAGACGTAGAGCAGCGTGAGGATCGTGGCGGTGATGAGGAGGCTGATGACGCGCCCCCACATCCCCCGCTTGCGGCGCCGCGCGCGCTCGCGCAGCTGGCCGTCGTCGAAGGGCACGAGGAGCTCGTCGATCCGGTCGCCCGCCGGCAGCACGCGCGAGGGCTGGGGAGCGCTGTGGGGGTCGTGCTGGGTGGTGGTCACGTCAGTTCTCCCGGGCCCCGCGCGGGGTGATGGCCATGTGGATGCGGTACCGGTCGGCCCGGTACCAGGACGTCGAGAGCTCGATCACCCGGTCGCCGGCGTAGGTGACGCGCTCCTGCACGAGCAGCGGGGCGCGCTTGGCGATGCCGAGGACCCGCGCCTGCGACGCGTCGGCGGACTCGGCGCGGACAGTCTGCTCCCCGCTGGTCACCACGACGCCGTACTCGCTGGCGAAGACGTCGTAGAGCGAGCCGAGCTCCCGCTGCAGCAGCCCGGGGAACAGGGCGGAGGGGTAGTGGCCGACCTCGTAGGCCATCGGCGTGCCGTCGGCGGTGCGCAGCCGCTCCACCCGGACGACGGGCCGGCCGGGCCGGATCCGCAGGGCGTAGGCCACCTCGTCGTCGGCGGCCTCCTCGCTGGCCGACAGCACGACGGTGGCGGGCAGCAGGCCGCGGTCGCGCATCTCGCGGGAGAACGACGTCAGGTGCAGCCGGGAGTCCACCTGCGGGCCGGTCACGTAGGTGCCCTTGCCGTGCACGCGCTCCAGCGCCCCGGTGTCCACGAGGTCGGCGATCGCCTGCCGGACGGTGACCCGGCTGACCCCGAGCCGGACGACCAGCGCCCGCTCGGAGGGGATCGCGTCACCCGGGTTCAGCTCGGTGTCGATCAGCTGCTCGAGGATGCCCCGGACCTGGGCGCGCTTGGTGGTGGTGGCGACGAGGGGACGTTCGAGCCGGTAGGGCCCGACCTCGCCACGACCGAACTCGTGCTGCAATGCTGCTCCTCGACGCGGGTGGACCTGCGCCGATAGTAGACCAGTCCCATACCAGCAGCAGGAGTGACGGAGTGCCGATCGAGCCCGCGACCGAGGCGACGGACGGCGCCCCCTCCCCCGCCGGCGGTGCCGGCAGCCAGATGGCCCGGGAGATCGCCGAGCAGCCCGAGGCGCTGGCCCGGACGCTGGCCGAGCTGCTGCCGCTGCGCCCCGAGATCGCCGCCCTGGCCCGGACCAAGCGCCGGCTGCTGCTGGTGGCGCGCGGCTCCAGCGACAACGCCGCCATCTACGCCCGCTACCTCGCCGAGGTGCACGCCGGCGTCGCGAGCGCGCTCGCCGCCCCGTCGGTGGCCACCCTCTACGCCGCCGAGCTGGACCTGTCCGACACCCTGGCCGTCTGCGTCAGCCAGTCGGGCTCCACCCAGGAGATCGTCGAGACCCTGGAGTGGGCCAAGCGCTGCGGCGCCGCGACGCTGGCCGTCACCAACGTGGCCGGCTCACCGCTGGCGGCCGGGGCCGACATCGCGCTGATCACCCAGGCCGGGCCCGAGCTCGCCGTCCCGGCGACCAAGACCTACACGACGCAGGTGGCCGCCCTGGCCGTGGCCGTCGACGCCCTGGCGCCCCGGAAGGGGACGCTGGACGCGGCCTTCGACGCCGTCCCGGCCCAGGCCGCGCGACTGCTGGACCCCGGACCGGCGCTCGACGCCATGGTCGAGGTCCTCGCCGGCACCCAGGAGGTGCTGGCCAGCGGCCGAGGCCTGGCCTTCGGCACCACCCTGGAGGTGGCGCTCAAGCTGGAGGAGACCTGCCTGCGGCCGGTCCGCGGGCTCTCCTACGCCGACCTCAAGCACGGCCCCATCGCCGTCGTCGACCAGCACCTGGTCACGGTCCTCGTCGCCGGGCCCAGCGGCCCGACGCTGCCCGGCCTGGTCGACCTGGCCGCGACGGTCCGGGCCACCGGCAGCCCCGTCCTCGGTCTCGGCGGCGACGAGCGCTTCCGCGCCGCCTGCGACCTGGCCGTGGCCGGGCCCGACCTGCCCGAGCTGCTCGCGCCGCTGGCCCTGCCGATCCCGGCCCAGCTGCTCACCGAGCGGCTGGCCCGGCGGCTGGGCCTGGATCCCGACGCCCCCCGCGGGCTGCGCAAGGTCACCCAGACCGACTGAGGCCGAGGCCGGCGACCGCGCAGGCACCCGGACCGCGCGCCGCCGGAGCGAGGAGGAGCCCGTGAACACGCTCCTCGTCCACGGGTGACGACGAAGCCGGCGGGTTAGAGCGCGGTCCGCGCCCGCGCGGAGCGAGGGCAGGACTCAGCAGCTCTCAGGCGGCGGCGGCCCGCCGGGCCAGCACCCGGCGCCGGAGCGCCGCCCGGTCCTCGGTGACGCCGAGCCGGTGCAGCACGCGCAGCGCGGTCCCCTCCTCGGTGGCCAGCAGGCCGAGGAAGACGTGCTCGGTGCCCAGGCTGCGGTGGCCCTCGGCCAGCGCCTCGCGCAGCGACAGCTCGAGCGCGCTCTTCGCCTCGCGGTTGAAGGGCAGGTGCCCGGCGCCGCTGCGGCGGCCGAACAGGCCGGGCCGTTGGCGGCGGCGGCGGTCCAGCGCGCCGGGGCCGAACGTCTCCTCGGCCCGGCGGCGGACCGCGTCGAGGTCGACGCCCAGGGCGCCGAGGGCCGCGGCGTCGTCGGCGTCGAAGACCTCCTCCGTGGCGGCCACGCCCTCTCCCGCGACGACGCCGAGGTCGGCGAGGACGCGGGCGGGGATGCCGTCGACGTCGTCGAGCACGCCGGCCAGCAGGTCGGCGGCCCCGATCTCGGCGTGGCCGGCCTGGCGGGCGTGGGACTGGGCGCCGACGACGGCGGCCCGGGCGGCGGTGGTGAAGCGTTCGAACACGGGGTCCTCCTCAGGTGTGCGGGGCGTGCTTCTTGTGGACGGCCTGCTTGGACACCCCGAGCGCCGCGGCGATGTCGGCCCAGGACCAGCCCTGCTGCCGCGCGCTGGCGACCTGGAGGTCCTCGAGCTGCTCCACGAGGCGGCGGAGGGCGGCGACGGCGCGGAGGCCGACGGCCGGGTCGGGACTGGTGGTGCCGTCGAGGGTGTCGGGTGCGGAGGCCATGGCGTCACCTTAGGTTGACGACTGCTCGACGTCAACCTTTGTTGACTGGCACCTCAGACCAGTCGCCTCCGCTCAGGCGGCGTCCGCCCAGCGCAGCGCCCAGGCGTACATGGCGATGGCCGCGGCGGCGCCGGCGTTCATCGAGCGGGTGGAGCCGTGCTGGGTGATCGCCACCAGCGACGAGCAGGCCGCCACCATCTCGTCGGTCAGCCCCGGGCCCTCGGAGCCGAAGACCAGGCAGGTCCGCTCGGGCAGCGCCGTGCGCTCCAGCGGCACGGAGCCGGGGAGGTTGTCGACCCCGACGGCGGTGTAGTCGTGCGCCGCGAGCCAGCCGGCCAGGTCGGCGACGTCGGGGTGGTGCTGGACGTGCAGGTAGCGGTCGGTGACCATCGCGCCGCGGCGGTTCCAGCGCCGGCGGCCGACGACGTGCACGCCGGCGACGTTGAAGGCGTTGGCCGTGCGGACGACCGAGCCGATGTTGAAGTCGTGCTCCCAGTTCTGGATCGCGACCCGCAGCGGGTGCCGCCGGGTGTCCAGGTCGGCGACGACGGCCTCCAGCCGCCAGTACCGGTACTGGTCGACGACGTTGCGGTGGTCGCCCTGCGCCAGCAGCTCCGGGTCCAGCCGCGGGTCGTCGGGCCAGGGCTCGGGGTGGGGTCCCACGCCGGGCCCGGCCGCCGCGACGACCTCGTCCTCGCTCAGGTAACTCACAGCGTGCGACGGTACCCTTCCGCCGGTGAACCCCCTGGTCGACGCCGTGCTCCTGACGCCGATGCTGCTCCCGTCGTGGTTCGACCCGGACGTCATCATCCGCACCCTGGGCCCGTGGGCGCTCTGGGGCGTGGCGTTCATCATCTTCGCCGAGTGCGGGCTGTTCGCGATCCTGCCCGGGGACTCGCTGCTCTTCACCGTCGGCGTGCTCACCGCGGCCGGGGTCATCGACCACTCGATGGTCTTCGTCTGCGCCGTGCTCACGGTCGCCGCCGTGCTGGGCAACGTCGTCGGGTACGGCCTGGGCCGGCTGGTCGGCCCGCCGCTGTTCCGCGAGCGGACCGGGCTGATGGGCCAGATCTTCAAGCCCTCCTACGTGGAGAAGACCCGCGTCTTCCTCGACCGCTACGGCAGCCGCGCGCTGATCCTGGCCCGGTTCGTGCCCATCGTGCGCACCTTCGTCACCCTGGTGGCCGGGGTGAGCCGGATGAGCTTCCGGCACTTCATCGCCTACACCGCGATCGGCGGCGTGCTCTGGGCCGTCGGCGTCACCGTGCTCGGCTTCTACCTCGGCAACATCGGCTTCATCAAGAACAACATCGACGCCGTGCTGATCCTCATCGTCGGGGTCTCGCTGATCCCGATGGCCATCGAGTTCCTGCTGGCCCGGCGCCGGCACCGCACCGCCGGCACCCCCGTCGGCGAGTGATCTCTCGGTCCCTCCTGCTCGCGCCCGCGCCGGCCCTCCAGACCCTGTCTTCCTCACTCGATCGCCGACGAAGAACGTGTCGGCTCTCTCGCTCGTCCAGACAGGGCCCGGGCCGGCGCTACCCGACGCTCGCAGGGATGGCTCAGGCCGTGAGGCTCCGCAGCTCGTCGAGGTCCTCGTCCGAGGGCTCCCAGAGCCCGGCCTCGACGTTGGCCCGGACCTGCTCGACCGACGTCGCCCCGGCGATGACCGAGCCGACGGTCGGCATCGCGGCCAGGCCGCCCATCGCCACGTCCAGCATGCTGACGCCGCGCTGGTCGGCGAACTGGCCGAGGGACTCGATGAGGTCGAAGTCGGCGGCGGCGAGCCGGTCCGGCAGGCCGGCGAGCCGGGTCCCGGCGGGGGCGTCCTGCCCGCGGCGGTACTTGCCCGTGAGCAGCCCCGACGCCAGCGGGAAGTAGGGCAGCAGGCTCTGGCCGGTGTGCTGCAGGGCCGGCACCAGCTCGGCCTCGATCCCCCGGCTCAGCCAGGAGTACTCGTTCTGGGCGGACACGAAGCCCTCGAGGTTGCCGGTGTGGGCGGTCCAGTCGGCGTCGACGACCTGCCAGCCGGCGAAGTTCGAGGAGCCGATGTAGCGCACCTTGCCCTCGGCGACCAGCTCGCTGAGCGCGGCGAGGGTCTCCTCGACCGGCGTCCGCGGGTCGGGCGCGTGCATCTGGTAGAGGTCGATCCAGTCGGTGCCCAGGCGCCGCAGGCTGTTCTCGACGGCCAGCCGGATGTAGCGCCGCGAGCCGCGCACGCCCCAGTCAGGGCCGTTGGTGCCGCCCATGTCCATGCCGAACTTGGTGGCCAGCACCACCTGGTCGCGACGGCCCTGCAGGGCCTGGCCGAGCAGCGTCTCGGAGCCGCCCCGGTTGCCGTAGACGTCGGCGGTGTCGAACAGCGTGATCCCGGCGTCGATCGCCGCGTGCACGACGGCCGCCACGTCCTCGTCGGCCATCCGGGCGCCGAAGTTGTTGCAGCCAATCCCGACGGTGGAGACGGTGAGGCCGGAGTGGCCGAGCTGGCGGTAGGTCATCTCTGCGGGCATGGAGCGGTGTTCCCCTTCGCGTGGTCGGAGGGCCGTCCTCGGCCCCCCGGCCACGCTACCCACCGGGGCTACGGCTGCTGCGGGCCGCCCGTCTGCGGCGGGGTGTAGCCACCGGTCTGCGGCGGGGTGTAGCCGCCCTGCTGGGGCTGCTGGTACGAGGGCGGCTGGCTGTACTGCTGCTCGGGCTCGGGCCGGACGTCGTCGTGCTGGTCGAAGGAGACCGGGGGCGCCGACTGCTGCGGCGGCAGCTGGGCGCGGTCCTGGCCGGCGGCACCCGGGCCCTGCTCGTCGCCGCGGTAGGCGATCTCGCCGAAGCTGACGCCGGGGGCCTGGCGCACCGACGGGTCGTTGACCTCGAAGTAGGTGGCCTTCTCGAAGTGGAACATCCCGGCGATGACGTTCGAGGGCACCGACTCGACCTTGGTGTTGTAGACGCGCACGTTCGCGTTGTAGAACCGGCGCCCGGCTGCGATCCGGTCCTCGGTCTCGGCCAGCTGGCGCTGCAGCTCGAGGAAGTTCTGGTTGCTCTTGAGGTCGGGGTAGGCCTCGACGCTGACGATGAGGTTGCGCACGGCGCCGGAGAGCGCCTGCTCGACGTCGGATCGCTGCTGGCTGGGCAGGGCGCCGTCGGCCTGCGCGACCGACTGGGCCTGGCTGCGCAGCCGGGTGACGTCCTCGAGGGTGTTGCGCTCGTGGGCGGCGAAGGCGCGCACCGTCTCGACGAGGTTGGGGATCAGCTCGTAGCGGCGGTTCAGCTCGACGTCGATCTGGCGCCAGGACTCCTGGATGAGGTTCCGCGACCTCACGAAGCCGTTGTAGGACCCCATGGCGATCAGGGCGATGATGACGACGATCACCACGATGACGATGACGACGGTGAGGGCGGTGCCCATCAGGTCTCCTCAGGGAGTCGGCAGCGGGCACGACGGCCCGCCGCCGGAGCGGCCGGAGCCCTCACAGTAGTGCCTCGGGGGTCCCGGCCGGGGGCACCGGGACGGGTGCCGGAGCGGGGTCGCCGGCTCAGGCCAGGCCGAGGTCGGCGGCCGAGAGCGCGAACCGGTAGGGCAGCCCGGCCGCCTCGATCGCCTCGCGGGCGCCGGTGTCGCGGTCGACGACGACGGCGACGCCGACGACCTCCGCGCCCGCCTCCCGGAGCGCCTCGACGGCGGTGAGCACGGAGCCGCCGGTGGTGCTGGTGTCCTCCACGGCGAGGACGCGGCGGCCCTCCACCGGGGACCCCTCGATCCGGCGCTGCAGCCCGTGGGCCTTGCCCTGCTTGCGGACGACGAAGGCGTCCAGCACGCCGCCGGTCGCCGCCGTCGCGTGCAGCATGGCGACCGCGACCGGGTCCGCGCCCAGGGTGAGGCCGCCGACGGCGTCGAACTCCCAGTCGGCGACGAGGTCCAGCATCACGCGACCGATCAGCGGCGCGGTCGCGCCGTCCAGGGTGACCCGGCGCATGTCGACGTAGTAGTCGGCCGTCCGGCCCGAGGCCAGGGTGACCTCGCCGTGCACGACGGCCAGCTCCCGGACCTGCGCGACCAGGCGGGCGCGGTCGTCGGCGGCGGGGCTGGGTGCGGGGTTCTCGGGCATGACCGGGGAGCCTAGCCGAGCGGGGAGGACCGGGTCCCCGGGCGGACCGACCCCCTACTTGTTGCGGGTGCTCTGCAGGTGCCCGAAGCCGACGGAGCGGTCGGGCGAGCGGAACAGGTCCTGGCAGGTGGTGAGGGTGATGAGCGCCCGGGTGGGCTCGCGGTCGGGCTCGCCGGGGACGGGGTCCAGCACCCAGGTCGCGGTGTCGTCGACGGTGAGGGCGCGCGGCGCCTCGTCGAGCACGTAGGTGTAGACCGCCGTCCGGGTCTCGACGACGACCTCGTCGCCCGGGTCGAGCTCCAGCAGCCGGCTGAACGGCTCGCCGTGGGTCACCCGGTGGCCGGCCAGCGCGAAGTTGCCGACCTCGCCCGGCGCGGCGGTGCCGGTGTAGTGGCCGACGCCCTCGGAGAGGATGTCGAGGTCGGTGCCCTCGAGGACCGGGATCTCGTAGTCCGCGCCGAAGGCGGGGATCCGCAGCAGCGCGGTCGCGTCGCCGGGCAGCGGGTCCGGCTCGGGGCTGGCCGAGGGGCCGGCCGGGGCGGGGGTGTCGGACCAGCGCTGCCGCAGGTCCTGGCGGCCCGCGTCGAACGCCCGCTCGGAGACGACGTTGGTCCCGACGTACTGGTAGCCCACCCAGGCCAGGCAGCTGAGCCCGCCCAGCAGCAGGACCAGGCCGACGACGGTGAGGGCCGAGGGCCGCCGCCGACGGGACCGCGCCCGCCGCGCGGGCGTGCCGGGACCGGTGCTCGCGCCGGGGGAGTCGCTCACCGGGCCATCCTCCCACTGTCGCGGCCCGGTCGTCGGCCTCCGGCTCAGGACGCGGCGGCCGCCGGCGCGTACAGCTCCAGGGCGATGCCGTCGGGGTCGCGGAACTCGAGGATGTGGCCCGCGCCGATGTCCTTGACGCCCTCGTGGGCGACGCCGGCGGCGTCGAGGGTGTCGACGGCCGCCACCAGGTCCGCGCGCGAGCCGACGGCGAAGGCCAGGTGGTCCAGCCCCGTCCGGTCCTCGCTGAAGCCGTCGTCGCTCACCGGGCGCAGGCCCAGCAGGGAGTCCCCGAGGGCGTAGATCACGCCGCCGTAGAGGAAGCCGAGCCGCTCGCGGGTGGCCTCGTCGGCGTCGGCCGGGAGCTCGAAGGCCACCGGCAGGCCGAACACCTCGTCGTAGAAGGCGCGCGAGCGGGCGATGTCGGTGACGGTCAGGCGGACGTGGGCGTAGGCCCGGGTCGGGATCGGCATGCCCCGAGCATGCCCGGCCCCGGCAAGCGGCTCAGCGATACGGGTCGGGCGTCAGCGTGTACTTGGTCGAGAGGTACTCGTGGATGCCTTCCAGCCCGCCCTCGCGGCCGATGCCGGACTGCTTGACCCCGCCGAACGGCGCGCCCGCGTTGGAGATCACCCCGACGTTGAGCCCCATCATCCCGGTCTCCAGCCGGTCGACGAGCCGCTGGCCGCGGTCGGCGTCGCGGGTGAAGGCGTAGCTGACCAGGCCGTACTCGGTGTCGTTGGCCAGCGCGACGGCCTCGTCCTCGTCGCCGAAGGTCGAGATCGACAGCACGGGGCCGAAGATCTCCTGGCGCAAGATCTCGCTGCCGGGCCGGACCCCGGTGACCACGGTGCCGGCGTAGAAGGTGCCCTCGCGCTCGACCCGCGCACCGCCGGTCAGCACCTCGGCGCCGCGCCCGACGGCGTCGCCGACCAGGTCCTCGGCCTTGCGGACGGCGCGGTCGTCGATCAGCGGGCCGATCCGGACGCCCTCCTCGGTCCCCCGGCCGACGGGGAAGCCGCGGACCTCCGCGGTGACGCGGGCGGCGAACTCCTCGGCGACCCGCTCGTGCACCAGGAAGCGGTTGGCCGCGGTGCAGGCCTGGCCGACGTTGCGGAACTTGGCCAGCATCGCGCCGGCGACGGCGGCGTCGAGGTCGGCGTCCTCGAAGACCAGGAACGGCGCGTTGCCGCCCAGCTCCATCGACGTCCGCAGCACGCCGTCGGCCGCCTGCTTGAGCAGCTGCTTGCCCACCGGGGTCGAGCCGGTGAAGCTGAGCTTGCGCAGCCGCGGGTCGGCGATCACCGGACCGGAGACGTCGCCCGCGGTCGAGGTGGTCACGACGTTGAGGACGCCGTCGGGCAGGCCGGCCTCGCGCAGCAGCTCGGCCACGTACAGCGTCGTCAGCGGAGTCAGCTCGGCCGGCTTGACCACCGCGGTGCAGCCGGCGGTCAGCGCCGGCGCGATCTTGCGGGTGGCCATGGCCAGCGGGAAGTTCCAGGGCGTGATCAGGTAGCAGGGGCCCACCGGGTGCTGGCTGACGGTCATCCGCCCGGTGCCCTCGGGGTTCGTGCCGTAGCGGCCGGCGACCCGCACGGCCTCCTCGGAGAACCAGCGTAGGAACTCCCCGCCGTAGGTCACCTCGGCCTGGGACTCAGCCAGCGGCTTGCCCATCTCCAGGGTCATCAGCAGGGCGACGTCGTCGCGGCGCTGCTGCAGCAGGTCGAAGGCCCGGCGCAGCACCTCCCCGCGCACCCGAGGCGCGGTCCGGGCCCAGGCCGGTCCCGCCTCGACGGCCGCGTCCAGCGCGGCGGCCCCGTCCTCGACACCGCCGTCGGCGACGGTGCGGATCACCGCGCCGGTCGCCGGGTCGTGCACGTCGAAGGTCCTGCCCGAGGCGGCGGGGCGCCAGCCACCGCCCACCAGCAGCCCGTCCGGCACCGCGTCGAGCACCGCCTGCTCCGAGGCCTGTGACACCGTCTGCTCCCCTCGTCGTCGGACGCTGGCGAGCCTAGACCCCGCGCCCCGGAGCCCAGCGGGCGCCGCGGCTAGGGTGCAGGGTATGGCGTCAGCGTGGAAAGCCGAGCGGGTCCGGTCCGCGACCACCACGATCTTCGCCGAGATGTCGGCCCTCGCCGTGGCGACCGGGTCGGTCAACCTCGGCCAGGGCTTCCCCGACACCGACGGGCCCGACTGGATGCTGGGCGCGGCCCGGCAGGCGATCGCCGACGGCGTGAACCAGTACCCGCCGGGCCGCGGCATCGCGCCGCTGCGGCAGGCCGTCGTCGACCACAGCCGCCGCCACCACGGGCTGGAGTACGACCCGGACACCGAGGTGGTCATCACCACCGGCGCCACCGAGGCGCTCGCCGCGGCCATGCTCGCCTTCGTCGACCCGGGCGACGAGGTGGTGGCGCTGGAGCCCTTCTACGACTCCTACGCCGCCTCCATCGACCTGGCCGGCGGCACCCGGGTGGGGGTCGGGCTGTTCGGCCCGGACTTCCGGCTGGACCACGCCGAGCTGGCCGCCGCCTTCACCGACCGCACCAAGCTGGTGCTCGTCAACTCCCCGCACAACCCCACCGGCACGGTGCTGGGCCGCGACGACCTGGCCGAGATCGCCCGGCTGGCGGTGGCGCACGACGTCCTCGTGGTCTGCGACGAGGTCTACGAGCACCTGGTCTTCGACGACGCCGAGCACGTCCCGCTGGCCACCTTCCCGGGGATGCGGGAGCGGACGCTGCGGATCTCCTCCTCGGGGAAGACCTTCTCGGCCACCGGCTGGAAGATCGGCTGGGCGCTGGGGCCGGCGGAGCTGGTGACCGAGCTGACGGCGGTGAAGCAGTTCCTCACCTACGTCTCCGGGGCGCCGTTCCAGCCGGCGGTCGCCCGGGCGCTGGACGAGGGCGACGCCTGGGTGGAGGCGAACCGGGTGAGCCTGCAGGGCAAGCGCGACCGGCTCGCCGCCGGCCTGCGCAGCGTCGGCCTGGACCCGGTGGTACCGCAGGGCACCTACTTCATGACCACCGACGTCCGCCCGCTCGGCTACGACGACGGCGTCGCCTTCTGCCGGGACCTGCCGCACCGCTGCGGCGTCGTGGCCATCCCCCACCAGGTCTTCTACGACGACGTCGAGGCCGGCCGGCCCTACGTGCGCTGGGCCTTCTGCAAGGAGGACGCCGTGCTGGACGAGGCCGTCCGCCGGCTGGGCGGGCTCACCGCCTGAGGGCTCAGCCGGCCAGCCGCGCCGCGTCGGGGTGGCCGAAGAGCCCGGGCAGCCCGCCGGAGTGCAGGAAGACCACCCGCTCCCCCCGCCGCACGTCCCCGTCGGCGACCGCGGCCACGAGCCCGGCCAGCGCCCGGCCGGTGTAGGTCGGGTCCAGGCCCAGGCCCTCGGTGCGGGCCGCGAGGCGCAGCGCCGCGACCACCGGCTCGGTGAGGTGCGCGTAGCCGGCGCCGACCTGGTCGAGCCGCAGCCGCAGCGTACCCGCCTCGACGCCCATCCCCTCCAGCAGGCCGCGCACCGTCGCCTCCGCGTCGGCCACCGCCCCGGTGTGCACGGCCAGCACGCGCTCGGCACCCAGGCCCGCCACCAGCCCAGCCGTCGTCCCGCCGGAGCCGAGGGCCACGACGAGGTGCTCGGTCCCGGGCCGCTGCTGCTCGATCTCGACGGCGGCGTCGACGTAGGCCAGGGCCGCGGTGGGGCTCGAGCCGCCGAAGGGGACGACGTGCGGCCGTCGGCCCTCGCCCCGGAGCCGCTCGGCCTCCTCCTCGACGGCGGCGGCCAGCCCGGCGGCGTCGACCTCGCCGGCCCAGACGACGTCGGCGCCCAGCAGCCGGTCGAGGAGGAGGTTGCCCCGCTCGCCGTCGGGAGCCGTGCCCTCGAGGACCAGGGTGGCGGCCAGGCCCAGCCGGGCCGCGGCGGCGGCGCTCAACCGGGCGTGGTTGCTCTGCGGCGCCCCGCTGGTGAGCAGGACGTCGGCACCGGCGGCGAGCGCCTCGGCGCCGCTCCGCTCCAGCTTGCGGATCTTGTTGCCGCCGCCGGCCGGTCCGGCGAGGTCGTCCCGCTTGACCCAGAGGTCGTCGGGATGCAGCCCGAGGGCGGCGGAGAGCCGGGGCGCGGGCTCGAGCGGGGTGGGCCAGGTCGCGAGGGGGACCCGGTCGGCGGAGAGGGGCACGCCGACCAGTCTGGCGCCGGCGCGGCGGGGTCAGCCGCGCAGGTGCGTCCCGTGGTCGTCCGCGCGCCAGCGGTACCAGGCGGTGGCGGCCGGGGTCCAGAGCACGAGGCACGCGACGACGACGTACCAGGCGGCGCTGAACCACCAGAGCAGGTCGTCGCGCAGCCACCAGGCGGCCCAGGCCAGGGCGACCGCCCCGACGCCGGTGTGCACGACCCGCGACCAGAGCCGTCGGGACAGCACGAGGAAGCCGGTGACCAGCGAGGCCAGCGGGAAGAGGTAGAGCGGGACGGCCAGGCCGTCGAGCATCCGGTAGTTGAAGCGGTTGAGGACGTGGAACAGCGCCCCGTCGTCGTTGGCCTCGGCGAACGCGCCGGTGCCGACGGTCGCGGTCACCCAGAGCAGGCTCAGCGCGCAGATCCACTGCAGGGACCCCAGCACCGCGAGCGTGCAGGCCAGGGCGATCACCGCGGGCCGCTGCGGAGGTCCGGACGGCTGCGCCGTCGGGGCGAGCGGGGCGGGCAGTGCCCGCAGGACCTCGAGCGGCACCCCCTCGGCGGGGGCCGGGCGCGGGGTGGGGCCGGACGGGCCGGCAGCCCACGGGGCGGGCTGCCCCCAGGGGTCGGCGACGGCCTCGCCGGGCGCCCGGAACTGCGGGGCGCCCTGCGGCGGCGGCGCGTACCCCGGTCCGGACATGGGCTCCAGCCTAGGTCGTGGCCGGCGGCGGCTCAGCCGAACAGCAGGTCCGCCGGCGGCGGCGGGGAGAGGGCCACGTCCTCTCCGGTGAACGGGGCCGCCCCGCCCACCAGCTGCGCGAGCCGGGACCCGTGCAGCACCCGGTAGGGGTAGGGCGCGGTGCCGGCGCGGCGCGCGATCGCGTCGACGGGCAGGGCGACGTCGGCGGCCGCGACGACGACGTTGCCGAAGCGCCGGCCCTTGAGGGTGGACGGCTCGGCGCACAGGACGACGTGGGCGAAGGTCGCCTGCACCCCCGCCACGACGCGCCGGGCGTAAGCGAAGGGGCCCCGATCGGTGACGTTCATGACCAGCGTGCCGGCGGGCCGCAGCACGCGGCGGACGTCGCCCAGGAACTCGGTCGTCGTGAGCTCGGCCGGCACCCGGGCGCCGTCGAAGGCGTCGAGGATCACCAGGTCGGCGTAGTCCTCGCGCAGCGCCGCCACCCCGGTGCGGCCGTCGTCGGCCCGGACCTTGATGCCGCTCTGCCGGGGCAGCGGCAGGTGGGTGCGAACCAGCTCGGTGAGCTCGGTGTCGGGCTCCAGCACCACCTGGGCCGAGCGCGGCCGGGTGTGGGCGAGGTAGCGCGGCAGGGTGAGCGCGGCCCCGCCGACGTGCACGACGCCCAGCCGCTCCCCCGCCGGGGCGACCGACTCGACGACGTCGACGACCCGCTGGACGTAGTCGAACTCGAGCCGGGTGGGGTCGTCGAGGTCGACGTAGGACTGGTCGGTGCGGCCCACGCGCAGCGTGAAGGCCTGCGGCCGGGTGGGGTCGGGCACGAGCACCGTCTCGTGCTCGCCGGTGCGCAGCACCCGGTCCCCCGCCCTCACCGCGCCACCCTAGCCGGACGCACGACAGCCCCGGACGGGGTCGTCCGGGGCTGTCGGGTGCGCTCGGTCAGACGGCGACCGGCTCGGGTTCGACGACGGCGAGGCCGTCGCTGCCGGCGTCCACGTCGAAGCTGATGGTGTCACCGTCGAGCACGGTCCCGGCCAGCACGCGTCGGGCCAGCTGGTCCTCGATCGTCGTCTGGATCAGCCGGCGGAGCGGCCGGGCGCCGTAAACCGGGTCGAAGCCGGTCAGGGCCAGCCAGTCCTTGGCCGCCTGCGTGACCTGGACGCTGATCCGCCGGTCGGCCAGCCGGGCGTTGAGCCGGCCCAGGTTGATGTCGACGATCCTGGCCAGCTCCTCGGTGCCGAGGGCGTCGAAGAGCACGACCTCGTCGAGCCGGTTGAGGAACTCGGGCTTGAAGGCCCCGCGGACGACGCCCATCACGGCGTCGCGCTTGGCCTTCTCGTCCAGGCTCGGGTTGGCCAGGAACTGCGACCCGAGGTTCGACGTCAGGATCATCAGCACGTTGCGGAAGTCGACCGTGCGGCCCTGGCCGTCGGTCAGCCGCCCGTCGTCGAGCACCTGCAGGAGGATGTCGAAGACCTCGCCGTGCGCCTTCTCGACCTCGTCGAGCAGGACGACCGAGTACGGACGCCGCCGGACGGCCTCGGTGAGCTGGCCGCCCTCCTCGTAGCCGACGTACCCGGGGGGCGCGCCGACGAGCCGGCTGACCGAGTGCTTCTCGGAGTACTCGCTCATGTCGATCCGGATCATCGCGTGCTCGTCGTCGAACAGGAACTCGGCGAGCGACTTGGCCAGCTCGGTCTTGCCCACGCCCGTGGGGCCGAGGAACAGGAAGGAGCCGGTCGGCCGGTTGGGGTCGGAGATGCCGGCCCGCGAGCGGCGGACGGCGTCGGAGACGGCGCGCACCGCCTGGCGCTGGCCAATCAGCCGGGTGCCCAGCCGGTCCTCCATCTGGAGGAGCTTCTCGGTCTCGCCCTGCAGCAGCCGGCCGGTCGGGATGCCCGTCCAGTTCGCCACCACCTCGGCGATGTCCTGCGGGCCGACCTCGTCTGACACCATCGGAGCCAATGGCGCGAAGCCCTTGACCCTCTCCAGGTCGGCGGAAGCATCGATCAATTGCTGACTGGCAACGCCAAGAGCAGCCCGCAACTCGTCGACGTAACGACCAGAATCCTCTAGGCGAACTGATGCGTTGAGTGCTCGACCGGGGGCCTCTGCTGCCTGCCGCTCGAGATCCAGCTTAGACTCCAAGTCCTTGATCCGCTGGCGCAGGTCAGCCACTCGTGGCTCAAGCCGGATAGCCACTTGCACACCGTCCTTCGCCAGGTTGCCCTCGATTAGTTCCGCATTCGCATCTGCGAGTTCGTCCCGGAGCCGAGCAAGGGCAGCACGCTCTTCAGGGGTGATGACGGGAGCTGTCGCCGCTCCTTCCACGTCTTGCTCCGCCAGCCGCAGAGCTTCTGCTCGCTCTGTTTGATCGCGTTGAGCCGATTCGACATCTCGTTTGGCCGAGGCCACGGCTTGCTCGGCCTCCCGAACACGCCGACGAGCGGACTGCAGGTGGTCGCTCTCGCCCTGCATCTGGGCTCCGTCGAGCTCCTTCTCCAGGGCCGGGATCTCGCCGTAGCTGATCTCGCTGGCCTTGACGAGGTCGCCCTCACGCAGGTGCCGCTCGGCCTGGCTGCGCAGCTCGTCGATCTGCTTCTTCAGGTCGCCGACGCGGTTGAGGCCCTGCTTCTCGGCCTCCCAGCGCGCCTCGAGCCCGCGCAGCTCCTCATGGGTGTTGGCGAGCTCCTCGTCGAGGCGGTGCAGGCGCTCGACGCTGCCCGGGTCGGACTCCTTCTCCAGGGCGAAGCGCTGCATCTGCATGCGCTCCACGCTGCGCCGCAGCACGTCGATCTCCTCCGGGGAGGAGTCGATCTCCATCCGCAGCCGGGACGCGGCCTCGTCGACGAGGTCGATGGCCTTGTCGGGCAGCTGCCGGGAGGTGATGTAGCGGTTGGACAGGCTGGCCGCGGCCACGAGGGCGCCGTCGGTGATGGCCACCTTGTGGTGCGCCTCGTAGCGCTCGCGCAGCCCGCGCAGGATGGCGATGGTGTCCTCGACGCTGGGCTCGCCCACGTAGACCTGCTGGAAGCGGCGCTCCAGGGCCGGGTCCTTCTCGATCCGCTCGCGGTACTCGTCCAGGGTGGTGGCGCCGATCATCCGGAGCTCGCCGCGGGCCAGCATGGGTTTGAGCATGTTGCCGGCGTCCATCGAGGAGTCGCCGGACGCGCCCGCCCCAACGACGGTGTGCAGCTCGTCGATGAAGGTGATGACCTGGCCCTCCGCGTCGCGGATCTCGGTCAGCACGGCCTTCAGCCGCTCCTCGAACTCACCGCGGTACTTGGCGCCCGCGACCATCGAGGGCAGGTCGAGGGAGACGAGCCGTCGGCCCTTGAGCGAGTCGGGGACGTCGCCCGCGACGAGGCGCTGAGCGAGGCCCTCGACGACGGCGGTCTTGCCGACGCCGGGCTCGCCGATCAGCACCGGGTTGTTCTTGGTGCGCCGGGCGAGCACCTGCACGACGCGGCGGATCTCGGTGTCCCGGCCGATGACCGGGTCGAGCTTGCCCTCGCGCGCCTGGGCGGTCAGGTCGACGCCGTACTGGTCGAGCGCCGAGGAGGTGCCCTCGGACTCGGCGCTGGTGACCCGCTTGCTGCCGCGGGCCTCGTTGAAGGCCTGGGTGAGCGCGCGCGGGTCGACCTTGAGATCCAGCAGGGCCTTCTTCACGTCGGAGTCGACGGCGGCCAGGGCGATCATCAGGTGCTCGGTGGCGACGAACTGGTCGCCGAGCTGCTGGGCGCGGTTCTCGGCGTCGGCCAGCACCCGGGCGAAGGCGCCGGACAGCTGGGGCTGGGCGACCGAGGAGCCGCTGGCCTTCGGCAGCTTGGCGATGGCGCCCTGCGCGGCCGCGTCGACGACGGCCGGGTCGGCGCCGACGGCGCTGATCAGCGGGGCGACGGTGTTGCCCGGCACCAGCAGCAGCGCGTGCAGCAGGTGCGAGGGCTCGACGTTGGGGTTGCCCGTGGTGAGGGCGTTCCGCAACGCCGTCGAGACGGCGTCACGGCTCTTGGTGGTGAGCTTGTTCGTGTCCATGGGTTGCGCGGTCCTCCGGGTCGAGCTGCGGGGCGGACGTCCAGCGGGGCGGACGCCCTTGAGTCCATCTGACTCAACTTCGTGCCGGTGGACAGTATTCCAGGTTGAGCGACCTCCGCTCAACCCTGAGCCGACCCTGGTTCTGGCCCGGGACGCACCGCTCCTGCGGCGCCGTGCGTCGCGCTCCGGCCGGCAAGATCCCGACGGAGCCGTCAGCCGAGCGGGGTCACGACGCAGCGGCCGGCGGCGTCCTCGGTGGCCAGGTGAACGGGCCAGCGCGGGGCGAGGCCCGCCAGAGCGCGTCCCCACTGCCGGTCCTCGGCCCGGACGGCGGGCGGTCCCGGTCGGGACAGCAGCAGCACCGGCGTCCCGTAGCCGTCGAGGTGGTCGAAGAACTGGCCGAAGGAGTCGACGTCGGCCGCCGAGGGCACCTCGGGCACGTCGTCGACGGGGACGACGGTGGGCACGGGCCGCCCCTCGTCGTCCAGCAGGACCAGCCAGAGGGTGCGACGGCCGAAGCCCCCGTCCCCCATCAGGGCGGCCCAGAAGCGGGCGAGGTCGGCGGCCGAGGAGATCGGCTCGGTGAGGGCGGGCGGGCTCGGTGTGGTCATGGCGCAACGCTGCCGCGTCGGCCGACCCCCGGACCGGTTGTGCACAGGGTCGTCGGCGCAGTTGGCGGGCGGGACGAGGATGGAGCCCCACCACCACCCGAGGAGCACCCGTGAAGGCCATCTGGAACGACACCGTCATCGCCGAGTCCGACGACACCGTGGTGGTGGAGGGCAACCACTACTTCCCCCTCGACGCCGCCGCCCCCGGGGTGCTGACGCCGACGAGCACCCACACCGTCTGCCCGTGGAAGGGCACGGCCAGCTACTTCACCGTCCAGGTGGGCGACGACAGCAACGTCGACGCGGCCTGGACCTACCCCGAGCCCAAGCCCGACGCCGCCCACATCCGGGACCGGGTGGCGTTCTGGAAGGGCGTCCGCGTCGTCGGCTGAGCGCCGCACCGGGCTGACCCCGGTGCGGCACCCGCACCGGGGCTCAGCGCCAGCCGAGCTCCGGCGCGACGTGCTCGAGCACCGACTGCAGCAGGTGGGCGTTGTAGTCCACGCCCAGCTGGTTGGGGACGGTGAGCAGCAGGGTGTCCGCCGCCGCGACGGCCTCGTCCTGCGCCAGCTCGCGGACCAGCTGGTCCGGCTCCCCCGCGTAGGTCTTGCCGAACCGCGCCTTGCCGCCGTCGAGGAAGCCGACCTGGTCGCGCCCGCCCGACTCCCGGCCGAAGTAGGCCCGGTCCCGGTCGTCGACCAGCGGCAGGATGCTGCGGCTGACCGACACCCGCGGGGTCCGGTCGTGGCCGGCGTCGGCCCACGCCTTGCGGTAGCGCTCGATCTGCTCGGCCTGCAGCTCGGAGAACGGGACGCCCGTGTCCTCGCTCAGCAACGTCGAGCTCATCAGGTTCATCCCCTGCTGAGCCGTCCACTCGGCTGTGGCCCGGGTCCCGGCACCCCACCAGATGCGGTCGCGCAGCCCGGGGGCGTGCGGCTCCAGCGGGAGCAGGCCCGGCGGGTTCGGGAACATCGGGCGCGGGTTCGGCTCGGCGAAGCCGTGGCCCTCGAGCACCTCCAGCAGGACGGCGGTGTGCTGGCGCGCCATCTCGGCCGGGTCGCTGCCCTCGTCGGGCACGTGCCCGAAGTAGCGGAAGCCGTCGACCACCTGCTCGGGCGATCCCCGGCTCACGCCCAGCTGCAGCCGACCCCGGGCGATGAGGTCCGCCGCCGCCGCGTTCTCGGCCATCAGCAGCGGGTTTTCGTAGCGCATGTCGATGACGCCGGTGCCGATCTCGATCCGGCTCGTGCGGGCGCCGACGGCGGCGAGCAGCGGCCAGGGCGAGGCCAGTTGGCGCGCGAAGTGGTGCACGCGGAAGTAGGCGCCGTCGACGCCCAGCTCCTCCGCGGCGACCGCCAGCTCGAGGGACTGGTGCAGCACCTCCGACGCCGAGCGCGTGCCCGAGTGCGGCGAGGGGTTCCAGTGCCCGAACGACAAGAAGCCGATGTTCTTCATGTCCAGCCCAACGTAGTTGAAGGATCAATCATTCCGCGTGACCTGGTCCCCCGTCAGCAGGTCTCGCGAGGTCACGAGCCGCCCTCGCGCTCCGCACGGCGGCGACGCTTGCCGGCGTGCATGGCGGCGACGCGGGCGACGGGGATCTCGTGGCCCTCGGCGACGAGGTCGGCGGGCAGCCGCTGGGGCTCGGGGAGCAGCTCGCGCCACGGGTCGCGCCCGTCGAGCAGGGAGGCGGCGTTGCGGACGGTGACGTCGGCGGGGGCGATGCCGTCGAGGTCGTCCCACGGGACGGGGAAGGACACGGGGAGCCCCGGCCGGGCCCGCGGGCTGTACGCCGCCACGACCGTGGCCCCGCCCGAGCGCGTGGAGTCGAGGAACACCTTGCCCTCGCGCTCGTCCTTCACGTAGGCCGTCGTTGCGAGGGCGGGGTCCGCCCGCTCAGCCCGGGCGGCGAGCGCGCGGCTCGCAGCGGCGGCGTCCCCGACGGGTGTGCGGGCCAGCGGTACGAAGACGTGCAGGCCCTTGGCGCCGCTGGTCTTGACGGCCCCGCGCAGGCCGAGCTCGGCGAGCGTGGCTCGGACGAGGTGGGCGGCGGCGACGACCTGGCCGAAGCCCGCGCCCTCGGGCGGGTCGAGGTCCATCACGAGGAAGTCGACGTGGTCAGGGTCCGCGAGGCGCACGAGCGGGACGTGCAACTCGACCGCCCGCTGGTTGGCGAACCAGACCAGCCCTCGCCGGTCCTCGACGACGGCGTAGGAGACCTCCCGCTTGGACGCCCCGGACCAGGTCGAGCTGCGCCGGATCCAGTCCGGCGCGTAGGTCGGCAGGTTCTTCTGCATGAAGGGGGCCGAGCCCGGCCTGACCCGCACCACCGAGAGCGGACGGTCGGCCAGTCCGACCAGGACCTGCGCCGAGAGCGCGTCCAAGTGGTCGAGCAGGTGGCGCTTGGTGACGCCGGCGCCGTCGAACAGCTCGTCGTCGAGGTGACTGAGGGCCACGCCCTCGCGCTCCTCGCCCGCCGCGGTCACAGCAGGATCATCGCCTGCTCGACCTCAACGGTCCAGACCGACCCGGGCGCGAGTGCCTCGGCACCCGGGTCAGCGGGAGGTGATGGCGCGGGGAGCCGGACGGCGGCGGGTGGCCCCGCCGAGGTGGACGTCCCCGGTCGGGTCCGCGGTGAAGACGCGGGTGCCCGAGGCGGCCGCCCGGGCCAGGACGAGCAGCTCGTCGAGCTGCGCGACCTGGGCCCGGAGGCCGTCGATCTCGTCCTGCATGGCCAGGATCCGGCGGATGCCCTCGAGGTTGATGCCCTCGTCCTGGCTCAGCCGCTGGATCAGCCGCAGCTGCGCGATGTTGCGCGCGGAGTAGCGGCGGCCGCGCTTGGCGGTCCGCCGCGGCTGGACCAGGCCGATCCGGTCGTAGGTCCGCAGGGTCTGCGGGTGCATGCCGGCCAGCTGGGCGGCGACCGAGATCACGAAGACGGGCGCGTCGTGGTCGATCCGCTGCGGGAGCTCTGCTGCCACGTCGTCACCTCCTCCTCATCGGTCGTCGTCCTCAGCTGAAGAGCTTGGCCCGGGGGTTCGACGCCCCGACGGCCTCGCCGTAGCTCGACAGGGCGGCCTTGGCCTTGTCGTCGAGCGCCTCGGGCACGGTCACCTCGACCGACACCAGCAGGTCGCCCTTGCTGCCGTCCCGCTTGGCCACGCCCTTGCCGCGCACCCGGAAGGTGCGCCCGTTGGGCGTGCCGGCGGGCACCCGGAGCTTCACCGGGGCGCCGCCCAGGGTCGGCACCTCGATCTCGGCGCCCAGCGCGGCCTCGTTGAAGGTCACCGGGGCGGTGAGGGTGAGGTTGTCGCCCTTGCGGCCGAAGACCGCGTGCGGGCGGACGTGGACGACGACGTACAGGTCGCCCGCGGCCCCGCCGTTCTCCCCAGCACCGCCCTTGCCCTTGAGCCGGATCCGCTGCCCGTCGGTCACGCCGGCGGGGATCCGGACCTGCATGGTGCGGGTGGACTTGCCCCGGCCGGAGCCGTGGCAGACCGGGCACGGGTCGTCGACGACCATGCCCCGGCCGCGGCAGTCGCGGCAGGGCTCGGTGACGGCGAAGACGCCGCCCGACGTCGAGGTCTGCATGCCGCTGCCCTCGCAGGTGGGGCAGACCTTCGGGACGGTGCCGGCCTTGGCGCCCGTGCCGTGGCACTGCGCGCAGGCCGCGTCGGACACCATCTGCATGCCGACGGTCACGCCCTCGATCGCCTGGACGAAGTCGACGGTCACCTCGCCCTCGACGTCGCTGCCCCGACGCGGCCCCCGGCTGGCCGAGGTGCGGGTGGTCGCCGTGCGCGTCCCGCCCGCCCCGTTGAACAGCCCGCCGAAGAGGTCGGAGAAGCCGGTGTCACCGGCCTGGCGGAACAGGTCGTCGACCGACGGCCCCCCGCCGGAGCCGGAGCCACCGCTCCGCGGGAAGCGGAAGCCGCCCCCGCCGAAGAGGCGCCGGGCCTCGTCGTACTCCTTGCGCTTGCTCTCGCTGGAGAGCACGTCGTTGGCCTCGGACACCTCCTTGAAGCGCCGCTCGGCCTCGGGGTTGCCGGGGTTCTGGTCCGGGTGGTTCTCCCGGGCCAGCTGCCGGTAGGCCTTCTTGATCTCCTCGGGCTTGGCGTCCTTCGCCACACCCAGGACCTTGTAGAAGTCCTTCTCGATCCAGTCCTTCGTGCTCATGAACGCCTCCCCTCGGTGGTCACCGGCCCCCGCGCTCCGCGGGGGCCCCGGCTGCTCGGCCGGTCACTGCTCCGCATCGGCCGCAGGAGCACCTGCGTCGTCCGCGGACGGCGCGGCCGAGCCCTCGACGGGCTCGCCCACCGCGACCCGGGCCGGGCGCAGCACCCGGTCACCGATGCGGTAGCCCGGCTGCAGGATCTCGACGCACGTGGGGCCGTCGACCCCCTCGGCCGGGACCTGCATGAGGGCGTCGTGCACGTGCGGGTCGAACGGGTCACCCTTGGTGCCGAAGCTCTCGAGGCCGTGCTTGGCCGTGATCCGCTCGACCTGCTCGCCGACGGCCTTGAAGGCCCCCGTCAGCTCGCCGTGCTCGCGGGCGGACCGCACGTCGTCCAGCACCGGGAGGAGGTCCTTGACGAACCCCTCCAGGGCCACCTTGCGCGTCAGGTCGCGGTCGCGGTCGACCCGCCGCTTGTAGTTCACGTACTCGGCCTGGAGCCGCTGCAGGTCAGCGGTCCGCTCGGCCAGGGCCGTCTGCAGCTGCTGCACCTGCTCGTCCTCTCCGGCCGGGCCGTCGGGGCCCGGGCTGGTGGCGGCACCGGCCGGGGCCTCCGGGCCCGGGGCCGCAGCGGACTGCGGCTCCCGGACCTCGAAGGTCTCCGGGTCGATGCGGCGCCGGTCACGCACCGTCGGGCCCTGGGGCTCCGACTGCTCGTCGTGGTCGCTCATCGGCCGTTCGCTCACTTGGTGTCGCTCGCGGCCTGGTCGTCGTCGACGATCTCGGCGTCCACGACGTCGTCGTCAGCGCTGGTCGAGGACCCGTTGCTGTCGGCCTGGTCGCCGGGCTCGCCGGCCTCGGACGGCGCCTGCTGGGCGGCGGCCGCGGCGTACATGGCCTGGCCCAGGGCGGCGCTGGTGGTGTTCAGCTTGTCCACCGCCGTCTTGACCGCGTCGTCGTCGGTGCCCTCGAGCGCCGTCTTGACCTCGGCCAGGGCCTCCTCGACGGGCGCCTTGACGTCGTCGGTGATCTTGTCGGCGTTCTCGCTGATCAGCTTCTCGGTCCGGAACACCAGGTTGTCGGCCTCGTTGCGCAGCTCGACGGCCTCGCGGCGCTTGCGGTCCTCCTCGGCGTTCGCCTCGGCCTCCTGCACCATCCGGTTGATGTCGTCCTTGCCGAGCGCCGAGCCGCCGGTGACGGTCATCGACTGCTCCTTGCCGGTGGCGATGTCCTTGGCGTGCACGTGGACGATGCCGTTGGCGTCGATGTCGAAGGCGACCTCGATCTGCGGCACGCCGCGCGGGGCCGGCGGCAGGCCGGTCAGCTCGAAGTTGCCGAGGGACTTGTTGTCCCGGGCGAAGTCGCGCTCGCCCTGGTAGACCTGGATCATCACCGAGGGCTGGTTGTCGTCGGCGGTGGTGAAGACCTCGGAGCGCTTGGTCGGGATCGTGGTGTTGCGCTCGATGATCTTGGTCATCACGCCGCCCTTGGTCTCGATGCCGAGGCTCAGCGGGGTGACGTCGAGCAGCAGGACGTCCTTGACCTCACCCTTCAGCACGCCGGCCTGCAGGCTGGCGCCGAGGGCGACGACCTCGTCGGGGTTGACGCCCTTGTTGGGCTCCTTGCCGCCGGTCAGCTCCTTGACGAGCTCGACGACGGCGGGCATCCGGGTGGAGCCGCCGACCAGGATGACGTGGTCGATCTGGCCGACCGAGATCTTGGCGTCGGCGACCACCGCGTTGAACGGGGTGCGGCAACGGTCGAGCAGGTCCGAGGTCAGCCGCTGGAACTCCGAGCGGGTGAGCCGCTCCTCCAGGTGCAGCGGGCCGGACTCGCCCAGGGTGATGTAGGGCAGGTTGATGGAGGTCTCGCTGGCCGAGGACAGCTCGATCTTGGCCTTCTCGGCCGACTCCTGCAGACGCTGCCGGGCGATCTTGTCCTTCGACAGGTCGGTGCCGTTCTTGTTCTTGAACTGCTTGACCAGCCAGTCGACGATCCGGGAGTCCCAGTCGTCGCCGCCGAGGCGGTTGTCGCCCTTGGTGGCCTTCACCTCGAAGACGCCGTCGCCGATCTCCAGGAGGGAGACGTCGAAGGTGCCGCCACCGAGGTCGAAGACGAGGATGGTCTGGTCGGACCCGCCCTTGTCGAGGCCGTAGGCCAGCGCCGCGGCGGTCGGCTCGTTGATGATGCGGTCCACGGTCAGACCGGCGATCTCGCCGGCCTCCTTGGTGGCCTGGCGCTCGGCGTCGGAGAAGTAGGCGGGGACGGTGATCACGGCGTTGGTGACCTGCTCGCCGAGGTAGGCCTCGGCGTCCCGCTTCAGCTTCTGCAGCACGAAGGCGCTGATCTGCTGCGGACGGTAGTCCTTGTCGTCGATCTTGACCTTCCAGTCCGTGCCCATGTGGCGCTTGACGGAGCGGATGGTCCGGTCGACGTTGGTGACGGCCTGGCGCTTGGCGACCTCGCCGACCAGGACCTCGCCACCCTTCGCGAACGCGACGACCGAAGGCGTCGTACGCGCGCCCTCGGCGTTGGGGATGACGGTGGGCTCTCCACCCTCGAGCACGGCGACGACAGAGTTGGTCGTCCCGAGGTCGATGCCGACTGCACGAGCCATGGTGTGTTTCCTCCAGAAAGTCTGTGTACTGCTTGAGCCTGCTGCGCTCAACCCTAGTCCTTGAGCGTTCCGCGCTCAACTATGCATGAGCCCGATCCGCACCGCAAGGAGAAGTTGAGTGCATCAGGCTCAACCCTGAGGCGTGGCCTCGTATTCCCGGGTCACCCCGAGTCCGCGCCGCTCCTCCGCCCCCGTCCGCGAGGCGTCGCGCTCACAGGAACGACACAGACTTCGCACAGTCCTGTCCTCAGCTCGGGTGCGAACCTTGGTCCATGGTCCGAACCGATGCCGCCAGCGCTCCGCTCACCCGCCCCGACGGGACCCCCATCCGGGTGCTCGCCGTCGACGACGAGGCGAGCCTCACCGAGCTGCTCTCGATGGCCATGCGGTACGAGGGCTGGCAGGTCACGACCGCCGCCTCGGGGACCGCCGCGGTCAAGGCCGCGCGGGAGACCCGGCCCGACGCGATCGTGCTCGACATGATGCTGCCCGACTTCGACGGCCTCGAGGTGATGCGCCGCATCCGCGCGGAGGACCCCGACGTCCCCGTCATCTTCCTGACGGCCAAGGACGCCGTGGCGGACCGGATCGGCGGCCTCACCGCCGGCGGCGACGACTACGTCACCAAGCCGTTCAGCCTCGAGGAGGTGATCGCCCGGCTCCGCGCGCTGCTGCGCCGCAGCGGGGCGGCCTTCGCCCGCAGCGACTCGGTGCTGGTGGTCGGCGACCTGACCCTGGACGAGGACAGCCACGAGGTCACCCGGGGCGGCACGGACATCGCGCTGACCGCGACCGAGTTCGAGCTGCTCCGCTACCTGATGCGCAACCCGCGCCGGGTGCTCAGCAAGGCGCAGATCCTCGACCGGGTCTGGAACTACGACTTCGGGGGGCAGGCCAACGTCGTCGAGCTCTACATCTCCTACCTGCGCAAGAAGATCGACGCCGACCGCGCGCCGATGATCCACACCATGCGGGGCGCGGGCTACGTGCTGCGCCCGGCGGGGTGAGCGCCACCCCCGTCCCGGCCGCGGGTGAGGTCGCCGGGCCCGTCCCGTCGCCACCCGCACCGCAGGACGAGCCGCTCGCCCCCCTGGGACGGGGCACCCTCGGGCGCCGGCTGGTCATCCGCGTCACCGCCCTGGTGGCGCTCGCGGCCGTCCTGCTGAGCCTGGCCACCGCCCTGGCCACCCGCCAGCTGCTGCTGCAGCAGATCGACCGGCAGGTGAACGCCGTCGCCCTGGGGCAGAGCGGCGGGCCGGGCGGGCGGGCCGGCGGCCGCGACGACATCGTGCAGTTCGGCAACCCGCAGGACACGATCATCGCCGTCTTCACCGCCGAGGGCACCGCCGTCAGCAGCGGCATCCTCCGCCGGGGCAGCGGCCAGCCCCCGGCCCTGAGCGACGCGGCGAACGCCGACCTCGCCGGGCTCGCCGTCTCCACCCAGAAGCGCAGCATCGACGTCGCCGGCCTCGGCCACTACCGGGTGGCGACCTACTCCGGGAGCCTGCCGCTGAGCTCCGGGGACGTCGAGCAGGTCAAGGTCGTCGTGGGCGTGCCGCTGGCCGACGTCGACCGGCTGCTGGCCCAGGTCGCGGCCCTCGAGGCGCTGCTGAGCCTGCTGGTGATCGGCGGGGCGGCCGTCGCCGCCCGGGCGGTGGTCCTGCGCAGCCTGCGGCCGCTCAACCGGGTGGCCGCGACGGCGCAGCAGGTCTCGCAGCTGCCGCTGGACCGGGGCGAGGTCGCCCTGGCCGTCCGGGTGCCGCCGGCCGACGCCGACCCGACCTCGGAGGTGGGCCGGGTGGGCCAGGCCCTCAACCACATGCTCAACAACGTCGAGGACGCGCTCGCCGCCCGGCAGGCCAGTGAGACCAAGGTGCGCCGGTTCGTCGCGGACGCCTCGCACGAGCTGCGCAACCCGCTGGCCGCCATCCGCGGGTACGCCGAGCTGACCCGGCGCAGCCGGGGCGAGATGCCCGAGGACGCCGCCTTCGCGATGTCGCGGGTCGAGTCGGAGGCCGAGCGGATGTCGCGGCTGGTCGAGGACCTGCTGCTGCTGGCCCGGCTGGACTCCGGGCCCGCCATCGAGGTGGGGCCGACCGACCTCACCGAGCTGGTCCTCAACGCCGTCAGCGACGCGCGGGCCGCCGGACCCGAGCACTCCTGGCAGCTGGACCTGCCCGCGGAGCCCGTCGTCGCCCTGGGCGACCGGCACCGGCTGCACCAGGTCGTCGTCAACCTGCTGGCCAACGCCCGCACCCACACCCCGGCCGGCACCCGCGTCGAGACCGGTCTCGACGTCCGCGACGGGATGGCCGTGGTCACGGTCACCGACGACGGCCCGGGCATCCCCGAGGACATCCAGCACCACGTCTTCGAGCGGTTCACCCGCGCCGACACCAGCCGGGTCCGCGCCGCGGGCGGGGCGTCGGGCACCTCCACCGGGCTGGGCCTGGCCATCGTCGCCGCCGTCGTCGAGGCGCACCAGGGCGGGGTGACGGTGGCCAGCCGGCCGGGCCGGACCACGTTCACCGTCCGGCTGCCGCTCGCGGCCCCCCTGGCGACCACCGTGGCGACCACCGCCCCGGAGCCGCCGGCCGCGGAGCCGCCGGGCGCCGGGCCCGAGGGCCGGTCGCCCTTCGCGCCGCCGCTCAGCCCGTGACGGTCTCGTCCTCCCGGGCCTCGAGGGCCGTGGCCCCGTCGGGGCCCGACGCGAACTGGGTCCGGTACAGCTCGGCGTAGCGGCCGCCGAGGGCCAGCAGCTCGTCGTGCCGGCCGCGCTCGATGATCCGGCCGTCCTCGAGCACGAGGATGAGGTCGGCCGAGCGGACCGTCGAGAGCCGGTGCGCGATGACCAGCGCCGTCCGGCCCTGCAGGGCCTCGCCCAGCGCCGCCGTCACCGCCGCCTCGGAGGTGGAGTCCAGGGAGGCCGTCGCCTCGTCCATGATCACCACGCGGGGGTGGGCCAGCAGCAGCCGGGCGATGGTCAGCCGCTGGCGCTCGCCGCCGGAGAGCCGGTAGCCGCGCTCCCCCACGACGGTGTCGAGCCCCGCGGGCAGCTCGGCGACCAGCGTCTCCAGCCGGGACCGGCGCAGCGCCGCCCACAGCTCCTCCTCGCTGGCCCCCGGGTTCGCCAGCAGCAGGTTGCCGCGGATCGAGTCGTGGAACAGGTGCCCGTCCTGGGTGACCATGCCGAGCGCCTCGCGCAGGCCGGCGAAGCTGAGGTCGCGGACGTCGACGCCGCCGATCCGGACCGCGCCGCCGTCGACGTCGTAGAGCCGGGCCAGCAGCTGGGCCACCGTCGACTTGCCGGCGCCGGAGGAGCCGACGAGCGCGACCATCTGCCCGGGCTCGGCCCGGAAGGTCACGTCGTGCAGCACCGGCACGCCGCCCCGGTTGTCCAGCACGGCCACCTCCTCCAACGAGGCGAGCGACACCTTGTCCGCGGTCGGGTAGGCGAAGTCGACGTGGTCGAACTCGACGCCGACGGGCCCGGGCGGGACGACCGTGGCCCCGGGCCGCTCGGTGATGAGGGCGGGCAGGTCGAGGATCTCGAAGACGCGCTCGAAGCTGACGAGCGCGCTCATCACCTCGACCCGGGCCCCGGCCAGCGAGGTGAGCGGGGCGTAGAGGCGGGTGAGCAGCAGCGCCATCGTCACCACGGCACCGGCCTCCAGGGAGCCGCTGAGGGCGAACCAGCCGCCCAGGCCGTAGACCAGCGCCAGCGCGAGCGCCGAGACCAGGGTCAGCGCCGTCACGAACACCATCTGCAGGTACGCCGAGCTGACGCCGATGTCGCGCACCCGGGTGGCGCGGACGCCGAACTCCTCCGACTCCAGCTCGGGCCGGCCGAACAGCTTGACCAGCGTGGCGCCGGGGGCGGAGAACCGCTCGGTCATCTGGGTGCTCATGGTGGCGTTGTGGTTGGCCGCCTCGAGCCGCAGCTGGGCGAGCCGCCGGCCCATCCGGCGGGCGGGCAGGACGAACACCGGCAGCAGCAGCAGCGCCAGCACGGTGATCTGCCACGACGTCGAGAGCATCACCACGAGCGCGAGGACGACGGCGACGAAGTTGCCGACCACCCCGGACAGCGTGTCGGAGAACGCGCGCTGCGCGCCGATCACGTCGTTGTTGAGGCGGCTGACCAGCGCGCCGGTCCGGGTGCGGGTGAAGAAGGCGACCGGCATCGTCTGCACGTGGTCGAAGACCGCGCGCCGCAGGTGCAGGATCAGCGTCTCCCCGATCTGCGCCGACAGCCGCCGCGAGACCAGCCCGACGGCGGCCTCGGCGACGGCGATGCCCGCGATCAGCAGGGCGAGCCGGACGACGACGGCCGGGGCCGAGCGGCTGGTGATGGCGTCGATGACCTCCCCGGCCAGCAGCGGGGTGGCGACGGCGAGGAAGGCCCCGACGACGCTCAGCACGACGAAGACGCCCAGCGCGACCCGCTGGGGGCGGGCGAAGCCGGCGATCCGGCGGACCGTGACGCGGGAGAAGGGACGCTTCTCCTGCTGCGCCGACATCGTCCGGTACAGGGTCGACCAGGCGGCGCTCTCCATGCTCATGCCGACCAACCTAGGCGTCGGCACCGACACCTCCGCACCGTCGAGGACGCCCGGGGTGGGGACAACCCCCCACCGGGTCCGTCGGGCAGCCGGATGGTGACCGCGGCGGCGCTCGACGAGCGTGGAGCCATGACCTCCACCGACCTCGCACCCGGCGTCCCGGGCACCGACGTGCTCGACCTCTACGACGCGCTCCCGCCCCTGGCCGGCCCGGCCCCGACCCGCCAGGATGACCCCGTGACGTCCCTGATGACCGACGTGTCCCGCAACACCGGGGTGCTGGTCGGCACGTTCGCCGTCTACCTCGCCGCCTTCGTCGTCTGCACCACCCTCGTCAGCGCCGGGCTGGGCCTGGCCGTGCTGCTCGTCGGGCTGTTCCTGCTGCTGGCGGCCCTCGTCGTCGCCGGCTGGGCGGCCCGGATGAGCCGCGCGCTGCTCGCCTCGGCCGGCCACGCGCTGCCGCCGACCCGCTACCCCGCCGCCGGCCCCGGCCTGCGCGGACGGCTGCGCCGGCTCACCTCCGTGCAGGCGTGGCGCGACCTGCTGCACGTGCTGGTCAACTTCCCCGTCAGCGTCGTCACCTTCTCCCTCGCCCTCACCTGGGTCCTCGGCGGCCTCGGCGGGGTGACCTACTGGTTCTGGAGCCGCTTCCTGCCCGAGGGCAACCAGGGCCTCCCGGACCTGCTCGGCTTCCCGGGGCGGCTGGCCGACGTCAGCGTCAACACCGTCGTCGGCGTGCTGCTGCTGGTGAGCACCCCGGTGGTGCTCCGCGGCCTGGTCCGGCTGCACGTGGCCCTGGCCCGCGCCCTCGTCGTGGACGAGGCCGGAGCCCTGCGCGAGCGGGTCGACGCGCTCACCGAGAGCCGCAGCGCGGCCGGCGGAGCCGAGGTCGACACCCTCCGCCGGCTGGAGCGCGACCTGCACGACGGCCCCCAGCAGCGGCTGGTCCGCCTCGGCATGGACATCTCGGCGGCCCAGCGACGCCTCGACGACGACCCGGTCCGCGCCCGGGCGCTGCTCGACGAGGCGCTGCAGCAGTCGCAGGACGCGCTGGCCGAGATCCGCACGCTCTCCCGGGGGATCGCCCCACCGATCCTCGCCGAGCAGGGGCTGCGGGCCGCCGTCACCGCGCTCGCCGCCCGCGGCAGCATCCCCACCCGCGTCGACGTCGCCGACGTCCGGCTCTCCGACGCGGCGCAGAACGCGGCCTACTTCGTCGTGGCCGAGGCCCTGACCAACGTCGAGAAGCACAGCGGGGCGAGCCACGCCTCCGTCGAGGTCGCCGCCGTCGGCGGGCTCGCCGTCGTCGTGGTCGGCGACGACGGCACCGGCGGCGCCGCGCTGGCCAAGGGCCACGGGCTGTCGGGGCTGGCCGACCGGCTGGCCGGTGTCGACGGCACGCTCACCGTCGACTCCCCCGCCGGCGGGCCGACGCAGCTGACCGCCACGCTGCCGCAGAGCCGGGGCTGAGCACGACGCGCGCGGCGGGGCCCGGCCGTGCCAGGCTGGGCCCCGTGCGCGTGGTGGTGGCCGACGACTCGGTGCTCCTGAGGGAGGGGCTGGTCCGGCTGCTGGACGAGGCCGGCTGCACGGTGGTGGCCGCCGTCGGCGACGCCCCGGGGTTCCTGGCCGCGGCGGCCGAGCACCGGCCCGACGTCGCCGTCGTCGACGTGCGGATGCCGCCCACGATGACCGACGACGGCCTCCGCGCCGCCGTCCGCGCGCGCGAGGAGCAGCCCGACCTCGCCGTCCTCATGCTCTCGGCCTACATCGAGCTGTCCTACGCCGACGTGCTGCTCTCCAGCGGCCGCGGCCGGGTCGGCTACCTGCTCAAGGACCGCGTCACCTCCCTCGACGTGCTCGTCGAGGCGCTGCGGACGCTCACCGCGGGCGGCACAGTGCTGGACCCCGAGGTCGTCGCCCAGCTGCTGGTCGGCCGGCGGACCGACCCGCTGGACGCGCTCACCCCGCGCGAGCGGGACGTGCTGGGGCTGATGGCCGAGGGACGCAGCAACGCGGCGATCGCCGAGCGGCTGGTCGTCGGCCAAGGCGCGGTCGAGAAGCACATCTCGAACATCTTCACCAAGATCGGTCTGCCCGACGCCGGGGGCGACAACCGCCGGGTGCTGGCGGTGCTGGCCTGGCTGCAGGCCCGCTGAGCCGCGCGCGGACCGGCCGCCGGCGCGTGCGGGGGCGGTAGCCTCCGGTCATGGCGGCGGAGCGGATCGAGCTGGAGGTCGAGGGGCGCACGGTCTCGATCAGCAACCCGCAGCGGGTGTACTTCTCCGCCCGCGGGGAGACCAAGCTGGACCTCGCGCAGTACTACCTGGCCGTGGCGCCCGGCATCGTCAACGCGCTGTACCACCGGCCGTGCATGCTGCACCGGTTCCCCGACGGGGTGGACGGGGAGAAGGTGCACCAGAAGCGGGTGCCCCCGGGCGCCCCGCCCTGGCTGGAGACGGTCCGGGTGCACTTCCCCCGCTACCACCGGCACGCCGACGAGCTGTGCGTCGCCCACCCGGCCGACGTGCTGTGGGCCGTGCAGATGTCGACGGTGGAGTTCCACCCCTGGAACTCCCGCCGCGACGACACCGAGTCCCCCGACGAGTGGCGGATCGACCTCGACCCCATGCCGGCCGCGACCTACGACGACGTCCGCCGGACCGCGGGCGTGGTGCAGGAGCTGCTCGCCGAGCTGGGCGCCGTCGGCTACCCGAAGACCTCGGGCGGCAAGGGCCTGCACATCTACGTGCGGGTGGTCCCCGAGCACGGGTTCGGCGACGTCCGGCGGGCCGCGCTGGCCTTCGCGCGCGAGGTGGAGCGGCGGGCCGACGGGCTGGTCGACACCACCTGGTGGCGCAAGGACCGCGACCCGGGCTCGGTCTTCGTCGACTACAACCAGAACGCCCGCGACCACACGATCGCCTCCGCGTACTCGGTGCGCGGCACCCCGGAGGGGCGGGTCTCCGCGCCCCTGCGCTGGGACGAGGTCCCCGACGCCGAGCCCGGCGATTTCACGCTCGCCACCATGCCGGCCCGGTTCGCCGCGCTGGGCGACCTGCACGCCGACATCGACGCGCACCCCTACCGGCTGGGCACGCTGCTGGAGTGGGCCGAGCGCGACGAGCGGGACGGCGCCGAGGCCCCGCCCGAGGACTAGCGCCCGGGGCGGGGCCGGCCGGCCTCAGCTGGGGGTGACCCGGATGATCCGGTCCTTCCCGCCGCCGTTGGAGGTGGTGAGGTAGAGCAGCCCGTCCGGGCCCTGCTGCAGGGTGCGGATCCGGCCGAAGCGGTCGGCCCCCGGCACCGTCCGGGTGCTGGTGACCTTGCCGCCCTTGTCGAGGAACAGCAGGCGGACGTCCTCGCCCTTGAGCTCGGCGACCGCGAGGGCGCCGTTCCACGTCTCCCACCGCTTCCCGCTGAGGAAGGTCATGCCGCTGGTGGCCACGGTCGGGTTGCCCGAGGACCACAGCGCGGGCACGGCCTTCGGAAACTTCTTCCGGTCGGTCATGGGGACGGACTCGTCGTAGCCGGGGCCCGGGTCCCAGCCGTAGTTGGCCCCCTTGCGGATGAGGTTCACCTCGTCGTCGCGGTAGGAGCCGTGCTCCGCGGTGAACATCTGACCGGTGGCCGGGCGGACGGCCAGGCCCTGGATGTTGCGGTGGCCGTAGTTCCAGACGTAGCGCGCGGCGCCGCCGGAGGCGTAGAACGGGTTCGTCTTCGGGATGGTGCCGCTGGAGTAGACGCGGAGCACCTTGCCGCCCAGGGAGGACTTCTTCTGCGGGTTCGCGGAGACGGCGGCGTCGCCGGTGCCGATGTAGAGGACGCCCTTGGGGCTGAACCGCAGCCGGCAGCCGGTGTGCCGGCCGCTGGTCAGCGGGATGCCGGTGACCAGCGGCTTGCCGACGGCGACGGCGCGGGTGTCGGAGGTGAGCCGCCAGCGCAGCACCCGGACGTCCTTCGCGCTCGCGCTCGTCGAGCAGGTGTAGAAGAGCTTGTTCGTCGAGGCCTTGGGATCGGCCACCAGGCCCAGCAGCCCGCCCTCGCTGTTGACGTAGGGCTTCGGGAGCGGGAACGAGACCCGGCGCGGCGCGGCCGTGCCCCGCTTGCTGAAGAGGTCGCCGTCGCGCTCGTCGAACAGCATCACCGGCCCCACCCAGGTGAGGTCCCAGGGGATGGTCAGCCCCGAGACCACCGTCGTGTACTTCAGGGACGGCGCCGCCTCGGCGACCTCCGTCGGACCCGCCACCAGGAACGAGGCGCCCAGTGCCCCGGTCAGCCCGGCCGCGGCCGTCCAGCTCTTCCAGCGCGTCATCGCGCCACCTCCTCGACTCAGACCCCGAGCCACGGCCAGCGTACGTGCCGGCGCCGGCGCGGGTGGGCCGGTCGCGGAGGTCTGCGGACGCGACGCACCCCCGGAGCCGGCGGGCTCCAGGGGTGCGGCGGTCGAGCGACGGCGGTCGAGGGGACGGGGACGAGCAGCGGTCAGACGAGGCCCTTGCTGGTGAGCCACTCCTTCGCCACCTCGTCGGCGTCGGACTTGTCGACGTCGACCTTCTTGTTGAGGGCGGTGAGCTCCTCGGTGGTCAGCGCCTGCTGCACCGCGTCGACCGCGCCGGTGACCGTGGCGTCCGAGCCGACCTCGGACCGGTAGAGCGGCACGACGTTCTGCGGCAGGATCATCGCCTGCGGGTCCTCGAGGACCACGTAGCCGTTGTCGGGGATGACCGCCTCGGTGCTGAAGAACTCGCCGACCTGGATCTTCCCGTCGTTGAGGTCCCGGGAGCGGACGGCGGCGGAGTCGTAGGGCTTGAACTCCTTGAGCTTCGCGCCGTAGACCTTGTCCAGGCCCTCGGGGCCGTAGGCGCGCGTGGCCAGCTCGGACGGGCCGCCGAGCACGGCGTCGCCCGCGACCTTCTTGAGGTCCTCGAGCGAGGTGACGCCGTTGGCCTCGGAGTACTCCTTCGTGACGACGTAGACGTCCTGGTCGACGGCCTTCGACGGCGTGCCCAGGACGAAGTCGGACGGCAGGGCCTCGGGCAGCGCCTTCTCGACCTCCTCGGCGGTGGTGGCCGTGGCCGACTTGTCGTAGTTCAGCAGGAGGTTGCCGGTGTACTCCGGCACGATCGAGATCGAGCCGTCCTGCAGCGCCTTGAGGTAGACCTCACGGGACCCGATGTTGAGCTTGGTGGAGGCCTGGACGCCCTTGGCCGCGATGGCCTGGGCGTAGAGCTCGGCGACGACGGTCGACTCGGTGAACGCGGCCGAGCCGACGACGACCGGCTGACCGCTGCCGCTGCTGGCGGCCGGAGCACTGCTGGAGGGCTCCGCGAGCGGGTCGGCGCCGCCGCCGCCGCAGGCCGCGAGCAGCAGGGAGGCGAGGCTGACGCCCGCCACGGCCAGGTTTCTTCTGAGGTTCATGGTCCACTCCGTCTCGGCAAGGGTTGATTCCCCACTGGCGCACCAGGGTATGCGGTGACGTCAGGCGGGGGCGACCGCGGCCGCGGCCGCCGTCCTGCTGCGCGGACGGGCGCGACGGGCCGCGCCCCAGCCGGCGAGGCCGAGCAGCAGGTCGAGCACGATCGCCAGCGCGGCGATGAGGATCGCGCCGGCGAACATCTGCGGGTAGTCGCTCTGGGCCTGGCCGCTGGTCAGCAGCTGGCCGAGACCACCGCCCGAGGCGAAGGCGGCCACGGTGGCCGTGGCGACCACCTGCAGCGTCGCGCTGCGCAGCCCCGAGACCACGAGCGGCAGGGCCAGCGGCCACTCGACGCGGGCCACCACCTGGCGCTCGGTCATCCCGAGGGCCCGGCCGGCGTGCACGGCCTCGCGGTCGGCGCCGGCGATGCCGGCCGCCGTGGCCGTGAGGATGGCGGGCAGGGCCAGGATCGCCAGCACCACGACGATGTTGCCCACGCCGGTGCCCAGCAGCATGACCGCCAGGAACAGCAGGCCGAGCGAGGGGATCGCCCGGGCCGCGTTGCTGAGCCCGATGACGAGGAACGAGCCACGCCCGGTGTGACCGATGAGGATCCCGAGCGGGATGGCCACGACGGCGGCGAGCAGCACCCCGGCCGCGGTGTAGAGCAGGTGCTGCAGCAGCAGGTCGAGGATCCTGCCGTTCCCCGGCCAGTTGGCGCCGTCCAGGAGGTAGCTGAAGACGTTCACGCGCGACGCCCCCTCGCCCAGGGCAGGGCCCCGCGCTGGATCAGCAGGATGATGCCGTCGGCCACCAGCGCGAGCAGCACCGTCAGCACCAGGCCGACGATCAGCGGGGTGTAGAAGATGCTGTTGTAGCCGCGGAGGAACAGCTGGCCCAGGCCGCCGCTGGCCACCAGCACCGCGACCGTGACCAGGGCGATGTTGGAGACGGTGACCACCCGGAGGCCGGCGAACACGACCGGCATGGCCAGCGGCAGCTCGACGCGGAGCAGCCGGCCCCAGCGGCTGAAGCCCACCGCCGAGGCGGACTGCTTGACCGAGGGCGGGACCGAGCGGAGGCCGTCGACGACGCTGCGGACGAGCAGGGCCACCGAGTAGATGGTGAGCGCGACCGCGACGTTGACCGGGTCCAGGATGCGGGTGCCGAGCAGCACGGGCAGGGCGACGAACAGGGCCAGCGACGGGATCGAGTAGATGACGCCGAGCACCGCGAGGATCGGGTTGGCGCCCTTGCCGGTGCGGAAGACGAGGTAGCCGAGCGGCAGGGCGATGACCAGGGCGGCCACCACCGGGACCACCGCGAGCAGGACGTGCTGCCCCAGCAGCGAGGCGATCTCGCCGAGGTTGTTCTGGATCCAGCCCCAGTTCATCGGCGGACGTCCGTGTCGTCGGGCTGCCGCGCGTCGTCGGGCTGCTCGGCGTCGTCGAGCCGCTCGGGACCGTCGGGCCGCTCGGGGCCGGCGGACTCGTCGGCCACCAGGGCGGCCTCGTGCTGGACCGGGTCGGCGGCGAGCGGCGCGCGGACGGCCGTGCCCTCGACGTCGCTGTCCGGTCCGCCGTCGTCGTCACCGGTGCGGGAGCCGTCCGCACCGGCGTCGGGGCCGAACGCGTCGGCGTCGACGTCCTGGCCGCTCTCGTCGCCCAGCTCGGCGGTGCCGTGCTCGTCCTGCCCGGCGGAGGCGTCGGCGGGCGGCGCCGACCAGCCGCGGTGGTCGTGGCCCGGTGCGGCCTCGTCGTCGTGCGCGAGGCCCGTCCCGGCGTCGGCCGCGTCCGCCCCGGCCTCGGGCCGCACGGTGACCGACTCGACCTGGCGGGCCCGGGCCTGGTGCACGCCGGCCAGGATCGTCTCGGTGGAGACGACGCCCGCGTAGCGGCCGGTGCCCGGGACGACGCCGACGGCGAGCCCGACCGGGGAGGTCAGCACCGCGTCGAGCGCGTTGCGCAGGGTGCCCGACTCGACATCGAAGGTGGAGCCGAGAGCCGTCGTCCGGCCCGGCTCGCCCGGCAGCACCCAGCCGACCGGGCGGGCGTCCCCGTCGACGACCAGCGTCGGGCCCTCGGCCGAGGCAGCCGCGACGTCGCGGACGACCGGCACCCCGTCGAGGTCGAGGGAGGAGGCGGGCTGGAAGGCCAGCGAGCGGTAGCCGCGGTCGCGGCCGACGAAGCCCTCGACGAAGGGGTCGGCCGGCTCGTCCAGCAGCTGCTGCGGGGTGCCGACCTGGGCGAGGTGCCCGCCGACGCGCAGGATGGCCACCTGGTCGCCCAGCTTGATGGCCTCCTCGATGTCGTGCGTGATGAGGATGATCGTCTTGCTGATCTGGCGCTGCAGCTCGAGGAAGAAGTCCTGGAGCTCACCGCGCACCACCGGGTCGACGGCCGAGAAGGGCTCGTCCATCAGCATCACCAGCGGGTCGGCGGCCAGGGCCCGGGCGACACCCACGCGCTGCTGCTGGCCCCCGGAGAGCTGGGCGGGGTAGCGGTCGGCCTGCTTGCGGTCGAGCCCGACGGCGTCCAGCAGCTCCAGGGAGCGCTTCTGCGTCTTCGACCGCGACCAGCCGAGCAGGCCCGGCACCGTGCCGATGTTGTCCACCACCGTGCGGTGCGGGAAGAGCCCGCCGCTCTGGATGACGTAGCCCATCTGACGGCGCAGCGTCGTCTTGCGCTGCGAGCGGAGCGGCTTGTCGTCCCAGGTGATCCGGCCCGTGCTGGGCTCGATCATCCGGTTGACCATCCGCAGGGTGGTCGTCTTGCCGCAGCCCGAGGGGCCGACGATCGTCGTGATCTTCCCCGAGGGCACCTGGAGGCTCAGGTCCACCACCGCGGCCGTGCCGTCCCGGAAGGTCTTGCCGACGTGCTCGAACTCGATCATTCCCCACCCACTGCCTCTCGCCACCTCGGTCGGTAGGTCGGCTCCGACCCTAGCGGCCGGTCCTGACGATCCCGTGGCACGCGACCGGCGTGCCCCCGAGCCCGGGTCGCGCGGGACGACGGCGCCGGGCCGGCGCGATACTGGCCGCCGGGTCGCCGCGGCCGGGCTCCCCCGGTGCGCGCGGGACCCGGTCCTGTCGGTGGGCCCGGCTAGGTTGGCCCCCCGCGCTGCAGCAGAGAGGAGGCGCCGGTGACCGTCGTCGCCGTCGTGCTGGCCCTGGCCGTGTCGGTGGTCGGCGTCGCCCTGTTCGCCCGGGGCGTGGCCTCCATCGTCGGCGTGCTCCGGCTGGGCCGCCCCGTGACGGGCCGCCGCGACTCCCCGAGGGACCGCTGGCGGCACCTGCTGGCCGAGACGCTGGGCCACACCCGGATGCTGCAGTGGACGGCGGTCGGGATCGCGCACTGGTGCGTCTTCGTCGCCTTCGGCGCCCTCTTCCTCACCCTGGTCACCGCCTACGGGCAGCTCGTCGACCCGCGCTTCGCGCTGCCGCTCATCGGCCACTGGGTGGTCTACGAGTGGGCCAGCGAGGTCATCGCCTGGGCCGGCCTGCTCGGCATCCTCTACCTGATCGGCGTCCGGGCCCGCCAGCGCGGGCGCGGCCGGGCGTCGCGCTTCTCCGGCTCCACCGGCTGGCAGGCCGTCTACGTCGAGCTCACCATCCTCGGCATCGTCGTCTGCGTGCTCGCGCTGCGCGCGCTGGAGTTCCAGCTGCTGGGGGCGACGACGAGCCGCTGGCACTTCCCGCTCACCTGGTTCCTGCTGCCGGGCGGGCTGCCGGTGGCGGGGGTGGAGACCGCCGTCGTGCTGGTGGCCGCGCTGAAGATCGTCATCTCGATGGCCTGGTTCGTCACCATCGGCCTCAACCAGACGATGGGCGTGGCCTGGCACCGGTTCACGGCCTGGCCGAACATCTGGTTCAAGCGGCGGGCCGACGGCCGGCCGGCGCTGGGCGCGCTGGCCCCGGTCGTCGTCGACGGGAAGCCGCTGGACTTCGCCGAGATCGAGGGCCTCGACGAGGACGCCACCCTGGGCGTCGGCAAGGTCGAGGACTTCACCTGGAAGGGCCTGCTGGACTTCACCTCCTGCACCGAGTGCGGGCGCTGCCAGTCGCAGTGCCCCGCCTGGCACACCGGCAAGCCGCTCTCCCCCAAGCTCGTCATCACCGACCTCCGCGACCACGCCCATGCCAAGGCCCCGTACCTGCGGGCGGCCGAGGAGGCCCGGGCCGCGCTGCCCGCCGCCGTGCTCGCCGAGGCCGAGCGGCCGCTGGTCGGCCCGATCCAGGTCGTCGAGGGCGGCCGGGCCGGCGTCATCGACCCCGACGTGCTGTGGTCGTGCACCAGCTGCGGCGCGTGCGTGCAGCAGTGCCCCGTCGACATCGAGCACGTCGACCACATCCTCGACCTGCGCCGCCACCAGGTGCTGATGGACTCCGACTTCCCGAAGGAGCTCAACGGGCTGTTCAAGGGGCTGGAGAGCAAGGGCAACCCCTGGAACCAGAGCCCGCGCGGCCGGATGGACTGGGCGGCGGACCTGCCGTTCCCCGTCCCGGTGGTCGGCGAGGACGTCGAGGACCTGACCGCCGTGGAGTACCTGTTCTGGGTCGGCTGCGCCGGGGCCTACGAGGACCGGGCCAAGAAGACGACCCGCGCGGTGGCCGAGCTGCTGCACACCGCGGGCGTCACCTTCGCGGTGCTGGGCAAGGGCGAGACCTGCACCGGCGACCCGGCGCGGCGGGCCGGCAACGAGTTCGTCTTCCAGCAGCTGGCGCTGGAGAACGTCGAGACCCTCACCGAGGCGGGCGCCACCAAGATCGTCACCAGCTGCGCGCACTGCCTCAACACGCTCAAGAACGAGTACCCCGAGCTGGGCATCAGCGCCGAGGTCGTCCACCACACCCAGCTGCTGAACCGGCTGGTCCGCGACGGCCGGCTGACCCCGGTGGCCCCGCCCGCGGGCTCCGTCGGCGGCCGGACGATCACCTACCACGACCCCTGCTACCTCGGCCGGCACAACCAGGTCTACGACCCGCCGCGCGACCTCCTGGGCTCCATCCCCGGTGCCACCGTGGCCGAGATGCCGCGGCACGGCTCCCGCTCCTTCTGCTGCGGCGGCGGCGGCGCCCGGATGTGGATGGAGGAGAAGATCGGCACCCGGATCAACGACGACCGGACGGCGGAGGCGGTCACGACGCTGGAGTCGGCCGGCGCCGGGACGGGCCCGGCGGCCATCGCCACGGGCTGCCCGTTCTGCCGGGTGATGCTCTCCGACGGCCTGACCGCCCAGCAGGCGCAGGGTCGCGCGCCCGAGTCGGTCGAGGTGCTGGACGTGGCGCAGCTGCTGCTCGAGTCGGTGCGCCGCGAGCCCGAGGCCGGGACGCGGGTCTAGCGGAGCCTCAGAAGCGCTGGAAGTTGAGGTGCGAGCGGCTGGGCGTCGGACCGCGCTGGTTCTGGTAGCGCGAGCCGTACTGCGACGAGCCGTACGGCAGCTCGGCGGCCGAGGTGAGCCGGAAGAAGCAGAACTGGCCGATCTTCATGCCGGGCCACAGCTTGATCGGCAGGGTCGCGACGTTGGAGAGCTCCAGCGTCACGTGCCCCGAGAAGCCCGGGTCGATGAACCCGGCGGTCGCGTGGGTGAGCAGGCCCAGCCGGCCCAGCGAGGACTTGCCCTCCACCCGGGCGGCGACGTCGTCGGGCAGCGTGACGACCTCGTAGACCGAGCCGAGCGCGAACTCCCCCGGGTGCAGGATGAAGGGCTCGCCGTCCACCGGCTCCACCGCGCGGGTGAGCTCGGGCTGCTCCTCCGACGGGTCGATGTGGGGGTAGCGGTGGTTCTCGAACACCCGGAAGAAGCGGTCGAGCCGCACGTCGATGCTGGACGGCTGGACCATCGCCGGCTCGTAGGGGTCGAGGCCGATGCGGCCCGCCTCGACCTCGGCCCGGATGTCGCGGTCGGAGAGCAGCATGGCCGCGACCCTACCGGGAGCGGGTCCGGGGCGCGCCGCCCGCGATCAGTCCTGGCGGACGGTCAGCCAGTGGTCGCCCATGGAGACGACGGAGCCCTCGTCCACGTGCACCGGGCGGCCGGGCTCGCAGGGGGTGGTCACGCCGTCGGTGGTCGTCACCGTCGAGCCGTTGGTGGAGCCGCGGTCGACGACGACCAGGCCCTCCTGGTCGACGTCGAGCGCGAGGTGCGACTTCGACACCGTGCGGGTCTCGTCGGCGATCTTGACCAGCTCGGCGGTCTCCTCGCCCGGGCGCGGCTGCGGGTTGCGGCCCAGCAGCACGAGGCCGGCGACGGGCACCTCGCGGCCGTCGTCGAGGACCGCGGTCCAGCGTCGTGGCGCGGGCGGCGGGGCGGGGCTGCGGCGGACGGGCGGGGCGAACCGCTCGGTGCGCTCGCCGACGTCCTCCGGCTCCGCGGCAGCGGGCACGGGGCCGGCGGCGACGGCGCCCGGACCGACGGGAGCCATCCCGACCTCCACCCCGCTGGGAGCCATCGGCAGGGCGGTGGCGGGCAGGGCGCCCGCGACCGGGTCGACGCCGGGGCTCGCGGCGGGCGGCGTGAGCGGGCGCGGCGCCTCCGCGGCCGCCGGGCCGCGCGGGTCCGCGGCGGCGGAGGACGCGGGACGGGCGCCGCGCGGGGCCAGCATCCGCTCCCGGATGACGACCGAGCCGGCGGCGAGGTCGTGCCAGCCCTGGTAGCGGGGGTGCCGGAGCAGGAAGAACAGCATCAGCAGGAGGCCGATCCCGGTCGCGCTCAGCAGCCCGAGGACCAGCGCGCGGAGCAGGAAGCGCCCCCAGCCGATCGGACGGCCGTCGCTGAAGCCCACGAGCTGCAGCTTCATCAGCCGCATGCCGGGCCCGGCGGCCCGGGTGGCGAACATCCACCACAGGACGACGGCCCAGGCCACCAGGAGGACGAGGGCGACGACGTCACCGGCCTGGACGCCGGGCTCGCCCGTCGAGGTCAGCACGGCGACGAGCACCGCGGGCACGACGGCGTCGACCAGGTGCGCCACCAGCCGGCGGCCGAGCGGCCCCACCTCCACGCCGGGTGGCAGACCGGTGAACCGGTCCGGCTTCGCCGCCGTCTGGGATGCCATGCTCGCTGCTCCTTCGTCGTCGTCCCGCGCCTGCTGCGCGGTCCGGGGTCTCGCGGTGGTTCGGAGCCGACGCTACCGGGGGTCGGTCACGGTGACCGAGACCCCCTCGGCCAGCTCGAGGACGTCACCGGCCCGCACCGGCACGGGCTGCCCCGGGGGCAGCGAGCGCCGCCCGCCCGCCGGGTCGACCAGCAGCGTGCCGTTCGTCGAGTGCAGGTCGGTGACGGTGACCCGCCAGCCGTCCACCGCGACCTCCAGGTGCGTGCGGCTGATGTCGTGCGCGGGGCTGGGCACCGTCAGCAGCCGGACGGGTCCGGCGCCGCGGGCGGCCGGGGCGCGGCCGACGAGCACGGTCCGGTCGACCGGGACCTCGGCGCCGTCGCTGACCCGCAGGACCGCCAGCACCGGCTGCGCCACCCGTCGGGTGCGCTGGTCGGTGACCGCGACCCCGCAGTCGCGGCAGCGGAGCTCCCCCGGCGGGTTCGCGTGGCCGTGCGGGCAGACGACGGCGTCGACGACGGGGCCGGTCGGCGGCGCGGGCGGGACGGCCACGCCGCCCAGCTCGGCGGCCAGCGGCGCCAGCTGCACCAGCTCGGTGTCGGCGTTCTCCAGGGCCGCCCGCGCCGGGTCGTCGGCCGCCGGGGCGGCCGGGTCCGGCAGCACCTGCGTCGGCTCGACGCCGTCGCCGAGGGCCTCCTCGGCGTGCAGGGGCTCGGTGTCGGGGAGCTCGGCGTCGGGGAGCTCGGTGTCGGGCGTGGGCCCCGCGCCGCCCCGGGCGTCGCGGGTCCGGCTCGTCGGCTCCGAGCGATCGGCGTCCGCGGCCGGCACCGGCTGCGGGGACTGGGCGCGGGCGTCCTCCCGGGCGTCGAGCAGCACGGACGAGGCCTGCACCGCGCCGACGACGAGCGGCAGCCGCAGCCCGGTGCCAGGGGCGTCGCCGGAGCCGCAGCGGACGAGCACCGTGCTGAGCCGGCCGAGCCCGACCTCGCTCCAGGTCTGGATGCCGGCGCCTTCGGCCACCACCCGCCCGTCGGCGGGGTCGACGACGGCGACCGCGCCCCGGACCAGCGAGCGCATCCCGTCGTCCTCGGTCCAGAACAGGGCGCCGAAGCTGGGCATGGTGTCCAGGCCGTAGCCGGCCATCCGTGCGGCGAGGTCGACCAGCGACGACGACGCCAGGACCTGCTGCCAGAGCTCCTCCACCAGGGGGGTCCAGCCCTCGCCCGGCGGTTCGACGACCACCAGCGACGTCGGCCCGCAGAGGACCAGCCAGTCCCCCGGCGCGTAGGTCGCGCGCCAGCGCCCCACCGGGCTCATCCGCGCACCCGGCCCGTCGGCCCCGCCTCGCTCATGGACATCCCCTCGCGCCGTGTGACCGGCCCCGGAGCGGGTGCCGGCAGGCGCCCATCATCCCCCGCGCGTGCGGGGTCCGCAGCCCACCGGCGCCGGACGCGACGACCTCAGGCCGCGACGACCCGGCTGTCCTCGGACTCCAGCTGGGCGTTGAACTCGCGCTTGCCCGCCTGCCAGCCGTCCTCGGTCTGGCCGGTCCGCCAGTAGCCGGACATCGAGACGCGCTGGCGGTTGAAGCCGATCTCGGTGAACAGGTAGCGGCGCAGCTGGCGGATCATCTCGGCGTTGCCGTGCACGAAGGCCTGGACGTCGCCGGCCGGGACGCCGGCGGTGCGGACGGCCTCGGCGAGCGCGTCGCCGTAGGGCCGGCCCGCGCGGTGCACCCAGGTGACGTGCACGTCGGGGCTGGCGCTGAGCACCATCTCGTCGCCGGGGCCCTCCACCTCGAGGAAGACCGAGGCCCGGGCGGTGTCGCCGAGCCGGTCCAGCGCGGCGGCGATGGCCGGGACGGCCGCCTCGTCGCCGACGAGCAGGTGGCGGTCGGCGGCCGGGTCGGGGGCGTAGCCGCCGCCGGGGCCGAAGAAGCCGATCCGGTCGCCCGGGACCGCGCGGGCCGCCCACGGACCGGCGAGCCCCTCGTCGCCGTGCACGACGAAGTCGACGGCCATCTCGTTGCGCTCGGCGTCGTAGCTGCGGACGGTGTAGGTGCGGGTGACCGGCCAGCGGTGCGCGGGCTCGGTGGCCTTCATCCCGTCGGGGTCGAAGGGCCAGCGGTAGTCGCAGCCGTGCGGGGCGAAGAGGATCTTGAGGTAGTGGTCGGTGCAGGGCATCTGCTCCAGGCAGCGCAGGTCCGCACCGGTGAACACCACGCGGCGCATGGACGGGGTCAGCCACGTCGCGCGCACCACCTCGGCGGTGCGGGGGGTGCGCTTGCGCTGGCCAGCCTGGCTCATGGGGGTCCTCACAACAGGTCTTCGGAGCGGTCGCTACTAAGGTTAGCCTCACATATCTTCGGCCGGTAGCAGGGGAGGATGGCCGGGTGGAGGCGCTCGGGGACCCGGTGGACGGCATCCTGCTCAGGGAGGCGGGGGCGCTGGCCGCTGCGCCCGGACCCGTGGTGGTGCTGGAGGACGCGTCCGGCGCGCTCAGCACGGGGGTCGCCGCCCTCCGACCCGGCGTCGCGGTGCGCGTCCAGGTGGACGCCTGGACCGACCAGCAGGCGGTGGCCGCGGCCGTCGCGGGTGTGCCCGAGATCACCCTCCTCGAGGACCTCGGACACGAGCTGCTGGGCGGCGCTGTGCTCGTGGTGCTGCGGCTGCCCAAGGGGCTCGCCGCCCTCGACGAGATGGCCGGGGCCGTGGCCCGCTGGGCCGACCCGTCCGTGGTCGTGCTGGCCGGCGGCCGCGTCAAGCACATGAGCCGGGGCATGAACGACGTCCTCGCCCGGCACTTCGGCGTGGTCCGCGCCAGCCTCGGCGCGCAGAAGTCCCGGGTGCTGGTCGCCCGCGAGCCGCGGCCGGCCGACGGCGGGCGCTACCCGGTCGTCGGCCACGACGCGGAGCTGGGGCTGGAGGTGCACGCGCACGGCGGCGCCTTCGCCGGCCCGTCGGTCGACCTCGGCACCCGTTTCCTGGCGGGCTTCGCGGGCTCCTTGCCCGCCGACGCGCGCCGGGTCGTGGACCTGGGCTGCGGCACCGGCGTGCTGGCCGTCACCGCCGCGCGCACGCTGCCGGAGGCGTCGGTGCTGGCCCTGGACGTGTCCCGGGCGGCCGTCCTGTCGGCGACCGCGACGGCGGCGGCCAACGGCGTCGGCGACCGCGTCGAGGTGCGCCGCGGCCACCTGCTGGCCGGGGTGCCCGACGCCGACGTCGACCTGGTCCTCTGCAACCCCCCGTTCCACCGCGGCAACAGCCGCGACAGCGCCGTCGCCTTCGAGATGCTGGCCGACGCGGCCCGCGCCCTGCGACCGGGCGGGGAGCTGTGGACGGTCTACAACTCCCACCTGCCCTACCTGCGGACGCTGCGCCGCCTCGTCGGCTCCACCGCCGTCGTCGGCCAGAACACCGGATTCACCGTCACCCGGTCGGTCCGCAGCCGCTGACGCCGAGGGCGCTCAGGGCGCCACCAGCGGCGGGTGCAGGTCGGCCATCCGGAACTGCTGGCGACGGCGGACGGTGACGACCACGAGGGCCAGCGCGGCGACGGCCACTGCGAGCAGCACGACGACGTCGCGGACGAGGTGCGCGCCCTGGCCGCCGGAGATGGCGATCCGGAACGCGTCGACCAGGTAGGTCATCGGCAGGAACGGGTGGATCGCGGCGAAGAAGCCCGGCAGCAGCTCCGGCGGGTAGGTGCCGCCGGCGGCCGCCAGCTGGAGGATGAGCAGCACCAGCAGCAGGCTCGAGCCGGGAGTGCCGAGCGCCGTCCGCAGCAGGTGCGCGATCGCGCTGAAGCAGACCGCCGCCAGGGTCACCACCGCCATCACCAGCACCGGGTGCACGGGGTCGAGGCCGAGTGCGGCCCAGACCACGCCGACCATCAGCCAGCCGGCCGCGACGGCGACCGCCCCGATCGGCAGCCAGGCGGTGAGGGCCAGCCGGACCGCCCCGGCCCGCCCGACGAGCGCCCGTCCCGAGATGGGCCGGACGACGAGGAAGACCGAGATGCCGAACACCCAGAGGGCGATGGAGAAGAACAGCGGGGCGAGGCCGCGGCCGTAGACCCCGGCCGGGTGGTCGACGACGGTCGTCACGTCCGCGGGCGAGGACAGCACCTGGACCGCCCGGTCCTGGTCGTCGGCGCTGAGCCGCGGGATCCGGGCGGCGCCCTGGTCGAGCTGGTCGGCCAGCGTGCCGGCGCCGTCCCGGAGGGTGGTGAGGCCCGTGCGCAGCGTCCCGGCGCCCGTGCCCAGCGCGTCGACGCCGTCGGAGAGCTGGTCGGCCCCGGTGGCGAGCGTGGTCGCGCCGTCGGCCGCCCGGCCGACGCCGGTGCTCAGCTGGTCGGCCCCGTCGGAGGCGCTGGCGATGCCCCCGTTCAGCTGCCGGGCCCCGTCGGCCACGGCCGCCGCCCCGGTGTCGAGGGCCCGGAGGTCCGAGCGCGCGTCGGCGATCCGCTCGTCGAGGTCCCCGCCCTCCTGCACCTGCGCGTCCACCTGGCTGATCCGGTCGGCCCCGGTGCGCACGTCGGCGGCGATGTCCTCGGCCCGGCCGGACGCGGCGTCGACGCGGGCCTGCGCCTGCTGGAAGGCGGGGCTGTCCGCGACCTCGGGGTACTGCGCGCGGAGGGCGTCCAGCTGGTCGGACGCCGTGGCCAGGTCGGTGCTGATCGACGCGCTGCGGCCGGCGGCCCGCTGGGCGATGGTGTCCAGCCGGCCCGAGACCGCCTTCGCGTCGGCCTCGATGCCGGGCAGCGCCTCCTGCGCCGCCGCCAGGGCGGGCTGCACCCGGTCGTCGAGGGCCTTGTTGCCGGCCGCCACCTGGGCGGCACCGGTGCTGAGCCGGGCGGAGCTGGACTGCAGCGTGTCGAGCCCGCTCGCGAGGTCGCGGGCGCCGGTGCGGGCGGTGCCGAGGCCGGAGGCCAGGGTGGTCGCGCCCGTGCTCAGCTGGTCGGCGCCGTCGGACGCGGTCGCCGCGCCCGTGACGAGGTCGCCGGCGCCGGAGCGGGCCGTGCCGAGGCCGTCGTGCAGCTTCTCGGCCCCCGACGCCGCGTCGAGCAGGCCGGAGCGGATGGTGGCGAGGTTGGCGAAGACGGCGTCGAAGTAGCTGGCCACGGCCGACTCGTCGACCGAGCGGGCGATGGTGTTCTGGGCGCTGTTCAGCAGGCTGCCGATGACGAAGCCGTTGGCGTCGTCGCGCCGGAGGGTGATCTGCGCCCGCTCGGGGTCGTCGCCCTGCCCGCTGACGAGGTCGGCGGAGAAGTCGGCCGGGACGTGCACGACGAGGTAGTAGTCGCCCTCGCGCAGCCCCCGGTCGGCCTCGGCGGCGTCGACGTCGTGCCAGTCGAACGAGCCCTTCACGTGCAGGCTCTCGACGAAGTCGGCGCCGGCGTGCACGGTCTTGCCGCCGACGGTCGTCGGCTGGTCGTCGTCGACGACGGCGACGGGCAGGTCGGTGAGCCGACCGTAGGGGTCCCAGTTGGCCGTCAGGTACACCGCGCCGTAGAGCAGCGGGATGACCAGCACGAACACGAGGGCGATCTTGGCCAGCCGGCCGCGGAACCGCCGGAGCTCGAAGCGGGCGAGGCGGGCAGCGGGGACGCGCATGTCAGGAGGTCTTCTCTGCAGAGGGGGGAACGGGGGTCGGGCCCGCCGGCGCGGGGTCCGCGGCCGGCGGCGGCCGGAGCGGGACGACGACGGTCCCGGGCGGCAGCGACGCCGCCTCGGTGGTGCTGACGACCACGGTCTGGCCGGCGGCGCACAGCCGGCCGAGCGCGTCGAGCAGCCGGCGCTGGTCGGCGACGTCGAGGGCGCGGTCGGCGTCGTCGAGCAGCACGAGGTCGGCGGGCCGGACGAGGGCGAGGGCGACGCACAGCAGGGCCCGGTCGTACGCGCTGAGGTCGTCGACGAGCAGGGAGCGGTCGAACGTCGTGCCGACGGTCTCCTCGGCCCGGGCCACGGCGCGGGCGGCGGCGTCCGCCGCGACGCCGTCGACCAGCGCGCGCTCGGTCACCGACTCCCCGACGGTCAGCCGGCCCTCCGGCTCGACGAGCGTGGCGAGGCGGGCGACCGCGGTGTGCGCCCGCAGGTCGCGGGGCCGGCTGCGGGCGGCCCGCTCCCCCAGCCGCACCGTGCCGGTCACCCGGCGCATCCGGCCCCCGAGCGCGAGCAGCAGCGCGGAGCGGCCGCTGCCGGAGGGCCCGACGACCGCGGTCAGCGCGCCGCGCGGGACGGCGAAGGAGAGGTCGGTGAAGACGGGTCCCGCGGGGGTCGCCAGGCCCAGGCCCTCGACGGCCAGCAGGGGGTGGGCGTTCACGCGAGGATCCCGCGCATCACGTGGGCGAGGACCGCCTCGACCAGGGGCTCGGGAAAGGCCTCGGGGGCGGTGGCGTGCTCGACGGCGAGGCTGTTGACCGTGGTCAGCAGCAGCGTCGCCGCCACGGCCAGGTCCAGGCCGGCCGGCACGGCGAGCCGGTCGACCACTCCGCCGAGCAGCTCCTCGAGCTCGATCCGCTGCCGCAGCCGCAGTCCGGAGTAGACGGCGGCCAGCTCCGGGTCGCGCGCGGCCAGCGCCCGGAACTCGGCCAGCAGGCCGGGCAGCGGGCCCCGGACGACGCCCCGCGCCAGGGAGGCCGCCACGGCGCGCGGGGCGTCGCTGCCCGGGGTGTCGACGGCGGCCAGCGCGTCGCGCAGGGCCCCGCCGACCAGCGCGGTGAACACCGCGGCGAACAGCTGGGGCTTCCCGCCGAAGTTCGAGTAGACGGCGCCCTTGGTGAAGCCGGCGGCCGCGGCGATCGCGCTGACCGAGACCTCGGCGTAGGACTGCGCGGCGAAGGCCTCGGCCGCGGCCCGGACGACCTGGGCGCGGACGTCCGCGCGACGGGGCCGCGAGCGGGTGCCGGCACTGCTGGTGGTGGTCATCGATCCCCTTTCGATACCCAGGGTATCCCTTGCTGGACGTTCTGCATACCCCGGGTATCCGATGGTGGCCCCGGACGCACGACAGCCCCGGTCCACCGGGACCGGGGCTGTCGAGGGGAAGGGTCAGCGCACGGCGAGCGCCAGGTCCACCGCCGTCCGCGCCGCGGTCCGCGACGGGGTGGTGGTGGGCGCCGCGAACGGCTGGAGATCGGTGCCGCAGGTCGCGTCGGACCTCTTCGCCGCCGGGTTGAGCAGGTAGCTGGTGACCTTCTCGTCGACGCAGCGGCTCTGCCCCAGCGTGGTGTGGCCCCAGCCGGCCAGGGTGGTCACCGAGGCCCGGCGGAAGAGGTCGGCGTAGGGGCGGGTGTTCCGGTAGGGGGTGGCCGGGTCGAACCGGGTGCCCAGGACCATGACGCGGGCCTTCGTGGTCTGGCGCCAGGGCCCGGTGTAGGCGTCGCGGTCGCGGATGCCCGCCTCGGCCAGCGGCTGGCAGGCGAAGGCGGTCCAGGCGCGGTAGCGGCCGAAGTCGGGGAAGCGGCGGTCCTGCCGGTCGGCCGTCCGGGCGAACGTGGTGACCGAGTGCGGGGTGCGGGTGTCCACGCAGGTGCTCCCCAGCGAGCCGCCGGCGGAGGCGTAGTCCTGGGTCCGCCGGGCCGAGGTGAGCAGGGCGGCCACGCCCGCGTCGGCCTGCAGCGCCCGGGTCCGCTGGCCGATGGCGACCTCGGTGAGGAAGTCGGCGAGCTCGGCCCAGGTGGCCGGGCTGTAGAGGTAGCTGTAGGCGGCGACGACGGCCAGCTGGTAGGTGAGCTCGGTCGTCGTCCCGTCGGGCAGGGCGACGGTCAGCGGGCGCGCCTCCAGCCCGTCGAGCACCCGCCGGGCGACCGCCCCGGGCTCCCCGACCCCGGCCAGCGAGCAGCGCTGGGGTCCGGCGGCGCGGCAGCGGGCGAGGAACTCCTCGAACACCTCGTCCCCGCCCCGGTCCTGCTCGATCCGGACCCCGACCGGCACGCCGCGGAACCGCGGGGCGGTGCCGCTGTACTCGCGCGGGTCGATGGTGCCGTCGAGCACCAGCGCGCGCACCTCCCTCGGGAACAGCCGGGCGTAGGTGGCGCCGAGGAAGGTGCCGTAGGAGTAGCCCGCGTAGCTCAGCTGCCGGTCCCCGACGGCCCGCCGCAGCAGGTCCATGTCCCGGGCGACGTTGGCCGTGGAGATGTGGTTGAAGCGCTCCCGCGACGTGGCCGCGCAGCTCTGCGCGAGCGTGCGCGCCTCGCGGACGTAGCGCTTCTCCTCCGCCCGGGTGACCGGGTAGGGCAGCGAGGACGCGCCCCAGGCGACCTCCTCGGCCTCGGTGGCGAAGCAGGTCGCGGGGGTGGAGCGGGCGACGCCGCGCGGGTCGAAGCCGAGGATGTCGAAGCGGGCGCGGACCTGGGCGGAGTAGGCCACCGGCGCGGCGGTCTGCACGAAGTCGACCCCGGAGCCGCCCGGGCCGCCGGGGTTGGTGAACAGGGTGCCGATCCGGCGCGCCGGGTCGCTCGCCGGCAGCCGGGTGAGCGCCAGGGTGATGGTCTTCCCGCGCGGGCGGTCGTAGTCGAGCGGGACCTGCGCCGTGGCGCACTGGAACGCGGCCAGCTCGGCGCCGCCGCAGCTCCCCCAGCGCAGGGTGGGCACCACCGAGGCCGGCACCGGCCGCTCGGCGGAGGACGCGGTCGACGCGCCCGGGGCCGACGACGGCGTCCGGTCGGCGACGGGGTCCCCGGCCGGCGCGGCGAGCGCCGGGGCGGGGGCCAGGACGGTGGTGCCGACGAGGGCCAGCCCGAGGGCCACCCCCGTCAGTCCGGTGAGCGAACGGTTCCGGCGGTGTGGCATGGAGCCTCCAGGGTCGGGCACGCCCCCGGGGGTCGGCCGGCGCGACGTGTGTTCGGCAGAACATATCGACGGCCGGGGTCAGAGCCCGGACCCGGGGTGGCCGTCCCGTCCCGCCCTCGGCAGCTGCCGGCGGTCCGCTCCGCAGCGCGCTACCCGGCCCGGGTGACGAGGTCCAGCGCGACGTCGCGGAGCACGCGGTCCTGGGTCCGCGACGCCTCGAGGAGCAGGGCCCAGGCCTGCTCGGCCGAGCAGTTCCGGGTGCCCATGACTACCCCCTTGGCCTGCTCGATGACGGCCCGGGTGCTCATCGCCTCGCGGAGCCGGCGGGCCTCGGCCACCGCGGGGTGCCGGGCGGCCCGCGCGACCGCAACGGCCACCGCGGCGTAGTCGGCGAAGGTCCGGGTGAGCGCCACCGAGCCCGGCGAGAGCGGGCGCGAGGTCGCGACGTACAGGGTCAGCGCGCCGGCCGCGGCCGCCCCGCCGTCGGGCGGTTCCACGGTCAGCGCGACCGCCAGCACCCGGGTGATCCCGTGCTGGGCGGCGATCCCGCTGAACGCCGGGTAGGGGGTCTCGGGGTCGGTGGTGGTGACCGCGACCGTCCCGCCGGCGGCGGCCGCGTCCAGGCCGGGGCCCTCGCCGAGCGCGTGCTGCTGCTCGTCCAGGAAGGCGGCCAGCCGCCCTGCGGCGACCGCGGTGCGCGGCCGACCCTCCTCGACCAGGGTCACCGACACCTCGCCGAGCTCGGGGACCAGGCTGCGCGCCCCGTCCACCACCCGCTGCAGCAGGCGGCGCAGCGGGCCCTCGTCGCCGGCCCGCAGGACCTCGCTGAGCTCGTCCCAGGGGTCGGACCACGGGCCCGGGCGCACGCCCCGGAGGGCCGAGCGCTGGTGGGTGGCGGGGTGGTGCGTGGCGGGTGCGTCGGTCATGGCGTTCTCCACGGGGTCGCCCGGTGCCCACCCCGCGGCGCCGACCGGGGGTGCCTCTGCGGGAGCCGCTGCTCGACCCCAGGCCGGCCCGTTCCCGGGCGCCGGTTGCGTCGTCCCGCCGGACGACCGCAGAGCCGCAGCCTAGGACCTCGGGACGCGTCCGCGCCACGGTTCCGCGCAGGCGGGGCACCAGCAGCACCGGCAGCACCAGGCGACCCAGCGGTGGGCGGGAGGGACAGCGGACCTGGAGAGGAGGCGCGTGGTCGGCGGACCTCGGGTCGTGCCTCGCTCCGGGGGACACCGAGGAGTGCCCGCGCTCGGCGCTGCCCGTCCCGGTGCGACGCGTCCTGTCACCGCCCCTCGGCGTCGGCGCCTGTCGGGTTCGGGGCCTGCTGGTAGGGCAGGCGGACCAGCTCGAGCACGTGTTGGGCCGGGGTGCCGTTGGGGGCGATCAGCTGGAGCCGGAGGTTGAGCGCTCGGGCTTGGCGGTCGACGCGGAAGAGCTGGTCGACCCCGCAGCTGGCGAGCAGGGTGAGGCGGGTCAGGTCGACGGTGGCCGTGGTGGCGGCCTCGGTGAGGGCCAGGTTGAGGTAGACGGAGACCTCGCTGGTGTGGGTGCCGTCGAGGGGCCCGACGATGGTGACGACCGGTTCCGGGCCGCCCGTGGCGTAGACGTCGAAGTGCTCGGGGTCGACCCTCGCGCTGGGACGCGGACCCTCGGCTGACGTGAGCAACCCGGCCGGCCGGTGGACGACGTGCCGCACCGTGGCGGTGGTGCCTGCCGCGGTGCCTTCGACCTGGAGCTCGTCGACGAGCTGGCGCACCAGGGCCAGGCCGCGGCCTCGGCTCTCGGTCACGATCGGCATCTTCCAGCTCCCCGAGTCGCTGACGCGGAGGACGACCTGGCTGGTGGAGGTCAGCTCCGCGCGCAGCCGGAGGGGTTGCGGCGGGCTGTCGAGGTGGGCGTGGTCGGCGACGTTGGCGACCAGCTCGGTCACGCTCTGGAGCAGGGCCTGGACCGTTTCCTGGTCGACGGCGAGGTCCTCCAGCCAGCTGCGGACCGCCCTCCGCGCGAGTCCGGCCGCCGCAGCTCCGGGCAGACCTCCCACCGCCAGGTCCTCGACCGGCGCACGTCGCTGAGCGGCGAGGATGGTGATGTCGTCGCTGCGGCCGGTGGTCCGGGTGAGCAGCTCGAGGACGAGGCTGCAGATCCGCTCGGCGGCGCTGGTGGGGGCGCCGGCGGGCATGGTCCTGTTGTGCTGGGCGTCGTCGGCGGTGCTGAGCAGCTCGACCGCCGCGGCGGCGCCCGTGGTGCCGGGGCGCTCGAGGAGGCCGTCGCTGTACAGCACCAGCGTCTCGCCCACCACGAGCTGGACCCGGGCGACGGTGAAGACGGTGCCGGTGGCCAGCGGACCGGCACCGCTCGGTGGGAGATAGCGGCTGCCGCTGCCGTCGACGGCGGCCAGGACCAGCGGCGGTGGGTGTCCGGCGGTGCAGTACTCGACCGATCCGTCGACGGCGACGAGGGCGACGAGGGCGACGACGACGGTGGCGCGGCGGGCGGCCGGCACGGTGTCCGCGAACCGGTCGAGGAACCCGAGCGACTCCGCCAGCCCTGCCCCCTGCTGCAGCTGGGCGAGCAGCAGGGTCCGCAGCTGCCCCATCGCCACCGCAGCCGCCTGCCCGTGGCCGACGACGTCACCGACCACGAGCGCCGTGGTGCCGTCGGGACGGGCGACGGCGTCGAACCAGTCGCCGCCGGCGACGTCCTCGTCGTCGGCGAGGAGATAGCGGGCGGCCACGTCGAGGCCACGCGCGACCGGGACCGCATCCGGGAGCAGGGCCCGCTGGAGGGCGCGGACGCTGCCACGGGCAGCCGCGTAACGGCCACGGAGCTCCTCCAGCTCACGTTGCCGCTCGGCGCGCTGCCCCACGCGCTCGGTGACGTCACGGGCTGTCATGATCGTCCCGCGGGGTCGTCCGTCGGGGCCGAGGCGCGGGCTGAAGGTGGCGTCCAGGTAGATCTGGGCGACGGAGCCGTCCGGCTGGTGCAGCTGCATCCGGAACTCCTCCACGGTGACCGTCTCACCGGTCTCCACGGGAGTGCGGTAGGCCTGCGGCCACCCCTGGCCCTGGAGCTCGCGGGGGAAGGACTCCAGGATCGGCTGACCCGGCTCGAAGCGGCCGCCGACGATCGCGCGGGCTGCCGCGTTGAGGGCCAGCGTGCTCAGCTCGAGGCCGTCGGTCACCACCATCAGCACCGGCGCCTGCTCGAACGCCTCAGCGGCCGCCTCCACGTCACCGCAGGGGCGCCGGTCCGACTCGTCAGCCATCATCTGGTCCTTCTCGCGGGACGTCGTCTGCGGGCCCTTCCAGGCCTACCCCCTGCCGGGGCCGCCGACCCATCCTTTCGGCAGGGGTCACGGTGCCTGCGGGCGGACCCCGCGGCGGTTGACCAGGTCGTCGGCGATGTCGCGCAGCTTGCGGTTCTGCTGCTGCGACGCCCGCGTGAGCAGGCCGAACGCCTGCTCGGCGGTGCAGTGGCGGGTGGCCATCAGGATGCCCTTGGCCTGCTCGATGGCGGCGCGGGTCTTCATCGCCTCCTGCACGTGCCGGGCCTCCTCGAGGGCGTCGTGGTGCAGGACCGCGTTCGCGACGACCACCGCAGCGTGGCGGGCGAAGGTCTGCGCCAGCTCCACCGACGCGGTGCTGAGCGGCTGGGGGCTCGAGACGTACATGTTCAACGCGCCGACCGTGCGCTGGTGGGTCGGCAACCCGACCGCCAGCACCTGGGTGATGTGGTGCTGGGCCGCCATCCGGCTGAACTGGGGGTAGGTGCTGTGCGGGTCCGCGGTGTCGACGAGGATCGTGCCGCCCACCAGCGCCGCGTCCAGGCACGGCCCGGACCCGAGCTCGTACTGCCGCTCGTCGAGCTGCGCCGCCAGAGAGCCGGCGAACGCCGCCGTGGTCGCGTGACCGTCCTGCACCAGGGTCACCGACACCAACGTCAGCTCTGGCAGCACACTCCGCGCCAGGTGCGCCACACGCCCCAGCACCCGGCCGAGGGACTGCCCGTCCCGGGTGAACAGGATCCGGTCCAGCTCGGCGAACACCCCCGTCGGCGCCACCGACGCCCCAGGGGCCGGACCCGGTGTGACCACCGCGGCCTCGGGCACCGGAGGACCGCCAGCTGCTGCGTCGTTCATCGTCGTCTCCACGAGGTCGCCGCGGTGCAGCACCCGGTGAGGACGACGCCTGAGTGCTTCTGCGTGAGCCGCTGCTCGACCCAAGGCCAGCCCGAAGTCGTGGCGCCGGTTGCGTCGCCCCGCCGGGCGACCGCAGACCCGCAGCGTAGGAGGTGGACCGCGTCCTCCGCCAACCCTGCAGCCGCTCGCGGAGGTCAGGGCGGTCGGGATCCTGACGATGTGCGGGGGCACCGAGGACACTCAGGGGTCCTGACCAGGGGCGCTGCGTGGAGCGGACGACGGGAATCGAACCCGCATTCTCAGCTTGGGAAGCTGATGTACTGCCATTGTACGACATCCGCGTGCGGCGAACCGCGACGACAACTGTAGCCCATGACGGGCACCGGACCCGCCGCGACGAGCGCTCAGGGTGTACCCCGAGATGTCCTGGGCGGCCCCCCGGGAGGTCTCGCCAGGGCCTCGTCGACGTCCTAGCGTGACGCCCATGACCGAGCAGTCGCTGGAACCCACCCACGTCGGACCCGTGGCGGGAGGGCACCTGCGGGCGTCCGACGCCGACCGCGACCAGGTGGCGGAGGTGGTGAGCACGGCGTTCGCCGAGGGTCGGCTGAGCCGTGAGGAGCACGACGAGCGTCTCGACGCCCTGCTGGCGGCCAAGACGTTCGACGACCTCGTCGGCCTGACCCGCGACCTCGTCGTCGTCGGCACCCCCGCCCCGGCCGCCCCGCCGGCCGAGCAGCGGACCTACGCCGTCGAGCACGGCACCCCGAGCGGGGAGGTCGACCGGATGATGGCGGTCTTCGGGGGCGCCGACCGCCGGGGGACGTGGCGGATCCGCAGCCGCACCCAGGTCTACGCCGTGTTCGGCGGGGTGAACCTGGACCTGAGGGAGGCGGTCTTCGAGAGCCAAGTGGTCGAGATCACCGGGTTCTGGTGCTTCGGCGGGCTGGACATCAAGGTGCCGGCCGGCGTCGAGGTCCGCGACCAGACCTCGGGCGTCTTCGGCGGCACCGACGTCCGCGACCTGGGCGAGCCGCAGCCCGGCGCCCCCGTCATCGTGCTCAAGGGCGTGTCCCTGTTCGGCGGGGTGTCGGTCAAGGGCCCCAAGCCGGAGCGCAAGAAGGTGTTCGGGCGCAAGCACCAGGGGTGCGGCGGGGGCTCGCACGCGCACTGACCGGGCCCCGACCGCGGTCCCGGTCGGCGACCGCGGTCCCGCGTAGCCTGTGGACGTCATGGACGATCTCTTCGCACCGCCCGGCCACGCGTGGCAGCGGCTCTCGCCGGCCTACCGGAACCTCCGACGGCTGACGACGGCCCTGGTCGCCCCGCTGGTGCTCTCGGTGCCCGCGCTGGTCCTCGGCCTCGTCTGGGGGCTCTGGTGGATCTCGCTGGCCCTGTGGGGGGTCGCCGCCGTCATCGTCGCGCTCCGCTGGAGCCTGATCGAGCGCACCTGGCGGTCCTGGGGCTACGTCGAGCGCGAGGACGACCTCTACATCACCCACGGCGTGGTCTTCCGCAGCCTGGTCGCCGTCCCCTACGGGCGGATGCAGCTGGTCGAGGTGGCCTCCGGCCCGCTCGAGCGCGCGTTCGGCCTGGCCACCGTCTCGCTGAAGACGGCGAGCCCGGAGACCAACGCCACCATCCCGGGCCTGCCGCCCGAGGAGGCCGCGCGGCTGCGCGACCGGCTCACCGAGCTGGGCGAGGCGCACGCCTCGGGGCTGTGAGCACCCCCGCCGCACCGGGCCCGCCGCCCGGCCCGGTCCCCACCGACGTCGACCCCGGCTCCCCCGCCGCCGCCCCCGTCGTGCCGGGCGCCCCGGTGGTCAAGCAGACCGAGCGCCCCCACCCCCTGACCCCCTTCATCCGCGGCTGGATCGTGCTGGTGGCCATCGCCGTGACCTGGTCGCGCGAGCTGGTGCCGGACGGCAGCGGTGACGGCTTCGACGCCTCCGACCTCGGCCTGCTGCTGCCGGTCGTCGGCGGGGTCGTCCTGCTCGCCGGGCTCGTCGGGTTCGTCAGCTGGTACTTCACCCGCTTCGTCATCGACGACGAGCTCCGGCTGGAGACGGGTGCGGTGTTCAAGAGCTCCAAGCGCGTGCCGTTCGAGCGGCTGCAGTCGGTGGACATCATCCAGCCGCTCGCCGCCCGGATCTTCGGGCTGGCCGAGCTGCGGATCGAGGTCGGGGCCGGCGACAGCACCCTGCGGCTGCGCTACCTCGGCCGCGCCAAGGCCGCGCAGCTGCGCGAGTACCTGCTGGTGCGCGCCCACGGCCGCCGCGGGCGCCCCGACGACCCGTCGCTGGCCCTGCCCGCCAGCGCCTTCACCGACCGCGGCGCCGAGGACCGGCCGCTGGTGACCGTCAGCCCGCAGCGGCTGGTGCTGAGCTTCCTGGCCTCGACCGAGTGGCTGGTCACGGCCGGCATCACGGTCGCCGTGCTCGTCGTCACCGGCCTGTTCGACGTCACGGCCTACGCGCTGCCCGGGCTCATCCCGCTGCTGGTGGGCACCGTCTCCGTCGTCGGGCGCCGGGTGTTCGCCATGTTCAACTTCACGCTCTCGGAGTCCCCGCGCGGCCTGCGCGTCACCCGCGGGCTGACCAACCTGACGAGCCAGTCGGTGCCGGTCGACCGCATCCAGGGCGTGCGGACCAGCCAGCCGCTGCTGTGGCGGCCGTTCGGCTGGTACCGGGTCGACGTCGACATCGTCGGCTACGCGAGCTCGGACGGGGAGAACAACGAGTCGGCCGCGACCAGCGTGCTGCTGCCCGTGGCCACCCGCGCCGAGGTCGAGCGGGCGCTGGACCGGGTGCTGCCCGGGGTCTCCCTCGACGCCGTCGCGCTGCACCCCTCCCCCCGCCGGGCCCGCTGGGTGGCCTGGTTCGACTTCTGGACGCTGCGGTACGGCTGGGACGAGCGCGTGCTCGTCACCCGGCACGGCTGGCTGACGACGGTCGAGGACGTCCTGCCGCACGGCAAGACGCAGTCGGTGCGCATCGAGCAGGGCCCGCTCCAGCGGCGGCTCCGGCTGGCCGACGTGCACTGCGACACCCCGCGGGGACCGGTCGACGTCGTCGCCCGGCAGCTGGACGTCGCCGTCGCCCGCGAGCTGGCCCTGAGCCAGCTCGACCGGGCGCGGACCGCCCGCGCCGACGACCGCGAGCGCCAGGCCCGGCTGGCGGCCGGCCCGGACGAGCGCGAGGGCGAGGCGGAGGTGCTGACGGCGTTCGGCACCACCCGCGACCAGCTGCTCGGCGCCGGCTCGGAGTCCGAGGTCTTCGCCCTGGACGAGGAGCGCGTGCTGCGGCTGTACCGGGGCCGGCACGAGGCCCCGCAGCAGACCGCCGCGCAGCTGGAGTTGCTCTACCGCCACTGGGCGGGGGTCGACGTCGGCCTGGAGGTCCCGCTGACCCTGCAGACCGGCACGCTGGCCGGCCGCACCTGGGCCGTCGACCGGCGGTTCTCCGGCCGTCAGCTGTCGGGCTGGCTGGCGACGGCGACGCCGGAGGACCGGCGTCCCGCCCTGCTCAGCCTGCTGGACGCGGCCGTCGCGGTCTCCCGGCTGCCCAGCCCGGTGCCCGGCTGGGCCCGGCTGGTCGGCACGGGAGCGCCGCAGGTGCTCGGCAGCCTGCCGGAGCTGGCGAACACCATGCTCGCCGGGCCGGTCGCGCGCAGCCGCCCGCGGCTGCAGGCCGACCTGCCGGACGTCGCCGCCGTCTGGGACCGGCTGCAGGCCGACCTGGCCGAGCGCCGGGTCACCCCCGTGCTGGTGCACGGCGACATCTGCCCGCCCAACGCCTTCGTCAGCCTCGGCCCGGCCGGCCCGGTGGTCACCGGGCTGGGCGACTTCAGCCCGCACACCGTGCACGGCGACCCCGTGGCCGACCTCGTCGGGGCGACCGCCTTCCTCGAGCTCGAGGCCTACGCCGGCGCGGACGAGGACGCCGCCTGGCTGGCCGGTGTCGCACTGGAGCGCTTCGGCGCCAGCCCGGTGGCCGACGGCGACCTGACTCGGTGGCTGGGGATGTGGCGGCGCTTCTACGGCTTCTACTTCTCCGACACCGCCGACGTCGAGCCGGCGCTCTACGCGTGGTGCCTGCGCCAGCTCCGCGGCTGAGCGGGCCTAGCGCTCCCGCGCCCAGGCCTCGAGGCGGTCCAGGGAGCGCTCGATCGAGCGCTGGTTGCGCCGCTGCGCGCCGATCAGGAGCAGCAGCAGCGGGACCCGGGACGTCGACGCGTCGAACTCCTCGATGACCAGGGTGGACGTCTCGTCCACCGGCACCAGCAGCCAGCGCCAGACGTGGCCCCCGGCGTGCCGCCAGGCGATCCGCCGGCCCTCCTCGAACTCGACGACCTCGTTGAGGATCTTGTAGCGCAGCCCCCAGTGCATCCGCATCCCGAAGCGGGCACCCGGGGAGAGCCGCTCGGGGGTGCGCTCCTGCACGTCGGTGACCGTCCCGGAGCCGTCGACGACCGGGTGGCGGGCCGGGGTGGCCAGCAGCTCGAAGACCTCCGCCGCCGGGGCGGGGACGACGCGGCGGTCCGAGGCGTTGCGGGAGACGGGCACGCGGCCAGTGTGGCAGTCGGGCACCTCCCGCCGCGCCGGTCGATGTCGCTAGGCTCCCCTCCATGACCGACCAACCCGTGCACAGCGCTCCCGTCCTCGGCATCGACATCGGCGGCAGCGGGATCAAGGGGGCCCCGGTCGACCTGACCACCGGGGAGCTGGCGCAGAAGCGGCTGCGCATCCCGACGCCCGAGAAGTCGACGCCCAAGAACGTGGCGAAGGTCGTCGGCGAGATCGTCGAGCACTTCGCCGACGTCATCGGCCCCGACGGCCCCATCGGCGTCACCATCCCCGCGGTGGTCACCCACGGCCAGACCCGGTCGGCCGCGAACATCGACAAGTCCTGGATCGACGCCGAGGCCGAGAAGATCTTCGAGGACCACCTCGGCCGCGACATCTACCTCGTCAACGACGCCGACGCCGCCGGTGTGGCCGAGGTGCACTACGGCGCGGCCAAGGACCACCCCGGCCTGGTGCTGCTCACCACGCTGGGCACCGGCATCGGCTCCGCCCTGGTCTACCGCGGCGTGCTGATCCCCAACACCGAGTTCGGCCACCTGGAGATCGACGGCCACGACGCCGAGTCGCGGGCCGCGTCCAGCGTCAAGGACAAGGAGGGCCTCTCCTACTCGGAGTGGGCCAAGCGGCTGCAGCGCTACTACGAGCGCGTCGAGGCCCTGATGTGGCCCGACCTCATCGTCATCGGCGGCGGCGTCAGCAAGGACGCGGACAAGTTCCTGTCCAAGATCGACGTGCACGCCGAGATCGTGCCGGCGAAGCTGCTCAACACCGCCGGCATCGTCGGCGCCGCCTGGCTCGCCGCCGACCGGCGTGCGCACCCGGACCTGCTGAAGTAGGCCGTCCACCGGCCGCCCCCGCGCCCCCGGGCTCGTCGTCCTCGCGCCCTGGGCTCGTCGTCCTCCGCGCCCTGAGCTCGTCGAAGGGCCTTCGACGAGCTCAGGCAGCGGGGTGAGTCAGGCAGCGGGGCGTCACATCCGGTCGGGCGCCGCGATCCCGAGCAGGTCGAGGCCGCGGGCCAGCACCTTCTTCGTCGTCGCGCAGAGCGCGAGCCGGGAGGTGCGGACCTCGCCCTCGGACTTGAGCACCGGGCACTGCTCGTAGAACACCGAGAGCGCCCCGGCCAGCTCGTAGAGGTAGGTGCACAGCTTGTGCGGCTGCAGGTCGCGGGCGACCGCGGTCACCGTCTCCCCGAAGCGCGACAGCAGCAGGGCCAGCTGCTGCTCGGCCGGCTCCTCGAGCACCGTCACGACCCGCTGCTCGCCCAGCCCGTCGGCCTCGGCCCGGCGCAGCACCTGCGCCATCCGGGCGTGCGCGTACTGCAGGTACGGGCCGGTGTTGCCGGTCGTCTGCACCATCCGGTCGACGTCGAAGACGTAGTCCTTGTTGATGCCGGTCGAGAGGTCGGCGTACTTGATCGCGGCCAGGGCGACGGGCGGCGCGGCCCGCTCCTCGGCGGCGTCGAGCAGGTCGGTCAGCGGGACGGCCGTGCCCTCGCGGGTCTTGAACGGCTTGCCGTCCTGACCCAGCACCATGCCGTAGCCGACGTGCTCGGCCACGACGTCCTCGGGCAGGTAGCCCGCCTTGCGGCAGACGGCGAAGACCTGCGCGAAGTGGTCGGCCTGCCGGGCGTCGGTGACGTAGACCATCCGGTCGGCGTGCAGGTCGCGCACCCGGTGCCGGACGGCGGCCAGGTCGGTGGCCGCGTAGCCGAAGCCCCCGTCCCGCTTGCGGACGATCATCGGGGCGTTGAAGCCCTCGACGAAGACGCAGAGCGCCCCGTCGTCGATGACGGCCGCGCCGGTCGACTCGAGCTCCTCCGCCACCACGGCGAGGTCGTCGTTGTAGGTCGACTCCCCGGCCAGGTCGTCGTCGGTCAGCAGCACCCCGAGCCGGGCGTAGGCCGCGTTGAAGCCGACCAGCGAGGACTCGATGAGCTGTCGCCAGATGTTGCGGGTCTCGGTGTCGCCGGCCTGCAGCGCCACCACCCGGTGCCGGGCGGCGGTGGCGAACTCCTCGTCGGTCTTGAAGTGCGTCGAGGCGCGCTGGTACAGCGCCGCCATCGCGGCGAGGTCGAGGTCGTCGGGGTTGGTGCCCTCGTCGAGGATCTGCTCGACGAGCATCCCGAACTGGGTGCCCCAGTCGCCGATGTGGTTCTGCGGGATCACCCGGTGGCCGACGGCGGTCAGCACCCGGTGGAAGCAGTCGCCGATGATCGTCGTCCGGAGGTGGCCGACGTGCATCTGCTTGGCCACGTTGGGCGCGGAGTAGTCGATGACGACGACCTCCGAGGCCGCGGCGGGCTCGATCCCGGCGCCGGGGTCGGCCAGCTGGTCGGTGACCCAGGCCGCGAGCACCGAGGACCGCAGCCGCAGGTTCAGGAAGCCCGGGCCGGCGATCTCCACCGGCTCGCACAGGTCGTCCAGGTCCAGCCGCTCGACGATCGACGCCGCCACCTCGCGCGGCGGCCGCCCCTCGCTCTTGGCCAGGCGGAGCGCGACGTTCGACTGGAAGTGGCCGAACTGGGGCTTGGTGGCCGGCCGCAGCTCCGGGTCGACGCCGGCGACGGCCTCGATCCGCGAGCTCAGCTGCGAAGGAAGGGAGGACACGTCGCACGATTCTTCCACGGGTCGGCCTCCTCCCCCACCGCGTTGACGGGCCGCCGCCGGTGGGCCCTGCTGTGCCACGATGTGGCCCGGCACGGCGGCGTGGCAGGCCCGACGGCGTGCCCCGCCCTGGACCTGACCTCCCCGAGGAGCCCGCGCCGATGCCCCAGCCCCTGCAGCCCTTCCTGCACGACCTCGTCACCGTCCTCGCCGCCCCCACGCAGGTGCTGTCCGACCGCACCGGCGACGTCGGCGCCGACGCCGACCGGGCCGGGGCGCAGGGGGTCCTGCACGCCGACGTCCGGGTGCTGAGCCGGGTCGTCGTCGAGGTCGACGGCGGGGCCGGGGAGCACATCGCCACCGAGGCCGGCACCGCGACCGCCCGCTTCACCACCCTGCTGCGCCACGTCGGCGCCGGCCTCACCGCCGTGCCGGACCCGACGCTCCGGCTGGACCGCGAGCGGCACGTCCGGGCCGGAGCCGTCGCGGAGCGGCTGCGGCTGAGCTCGGTGCTGGCGGAGCCGGTCCCCGTCACGGTGACGGTCGCCTTCGCCGCGGACCTGGCCGGGGTCGAGACGGTCAAGACGGGCCGCGCGGGCACCCCCGCGGTCCTCCTCACCGGCTCCGGCGCACCCCGCTGGGGCGACGACGACCTCGCGGCGGCGCTCACCGCCGAGGGCGCGACCTGGGCCCCGGGTCCCGACGGCACGGGCGCGGTCGCCACCTGGTCGGTCGTCGTCCCCGCGCACGGCGCCGTCGACGTCGGCTGGTCCCTCGACGTCAGCGACCGCGGCGGGGTCGTGGTCGCGGCGGCGTCGCCCTGGACCCCCGCGGCGCTGCCGGCCGTCGCGGACTCCCGGCTGGAGCCGTGGCTGCGCCGCTCGCTGGAGGACCTGGACGGCCTGCGGATGGCGCGACCGCAGGCGCCCGACGACGTCTTCTTCGCCGCCGGGGCGCCCTGGTACCTGACGCTCTTCGGCCGCGACAGCCTGTGGGCCGCCCGGCTCGTGCTGCCCGTCAGCCTGGAGCCCGCCCGCGGGACCCTGCGCGCACTGGCCGCACTGCAGGGCACCACGACCGACGTCGAGCGGGCCGAGCAGCCCGGCAAGATCATGCACGAGCTCCGCCGCGGGGCCTTCGGGCTGGGCACGATGTCCCTGCCGCCGCTCTACTACGGCACGATCGACGCCACCCCGCTGTGGGTCTGCCTGCTGCACGACGCCTGGCGGGCCGGGCTCCCGGAGGCCGAGGTGCAGGAGCTGCTGCCCGCCCTGGAGGCCGCCCTCGGCTGGCTGCTCACCGACTTCGACGCCGACGGCGACGGCTTCGGGGAGTACCTCGACGCCACCGGCCACGGCCTGGCCAACCAGGGCTGGAAGGACTCCTCGGACTCGGTCCGCTTCCGCGACGGCCGGATCGCCGAGGGCCCGGTCGCGCTGTGCGAGGTGCAGGGCTACGCCCACGAGGCCGCCCTGGCCGGCGCCACCCTGCTGGAGGCCTTCGACCGGCCGGGCGCCGAGCGGCTGCGGACCTGGGCCGCGACGCTGGCCGACCGGTTCCGCGCCGCCTTCTGGGTGGGCGAGGGCGAGGACCGCTACCCGGCGCTGGCCCTGGACGGGCGCGGCGCCCGCGTCGACAGCCTGACCAGCAACATCGGCCACCTGCTGGGCACCGGTCTGCTCGACGCCGAGGAGGAGCGGCTGGTGGCCCGGCGGGTCGTCAGCCCCGCGCTCGACTCGGGCCTGGGGCTGCGGACGATGTCCACCGACGACGCCGGCTTCTCCCCGCTCAGCTACCACTGCGGCTCGGTCTGGCCGCACGACACCGCCGTCGTCGTGGCCGGGCTGGCGCGGGCCGGGCTGGCTGAGCACGCGGCCGGCCGGTCGAGGGCCTGCTGCGGGCCTCCGTCGCCTTCGAGCAGCGGCTGCCCGAGCTGTGGAGCGGCGAGGGCCGCCCGGTCCCCTACCCTGCCTCGTGCCGCCCGCAGGCCTGGTCCGCGGCGGCGGCCGTCGTCGTCGCCTCGGTGATGGGGGCGGCCGGAGCGGTCTGACCTCTAATCAGCAGCGCGTGATCGTTGCTACGTGATCACGTCATATCGTAGAGTCGGAGCATGAGCCGAGCTCCCCGTCGCCCCGTCCGACCGGCCCGCCGCGTGGTCGTCGCGGTCGTCGTCGCCGCCGTCCTCGCCGGTCTGGTCTGGGTCTGGCCCGGCCCGCCGCGGGCGAGCGCCGCGCGTAGCGGCGACGCGGCGCTGCTGGACGCGGTCGGCGAGCCGGACGGCTTCCGCCGGCTGGCCGTCGCCGTCGTCGACCTCGACGGCAGCCCGCGGGTCCGCTTCGCCTCGGTGGGCGCGGACGAGCGCACGCCCTTCGAGGCCGGCTCGGTCACCAAGGCGCTGACCGGGCTGGTGATCGCCGACCAGGTGGAGCGCGGCGAGCTGGACCTCGACACCCCGGTGGGGGAGCTGCTCGACCTCGGCGACGGCGACGTGTCCCGGACCACGGTGCGCCAGCTCGTCACCCACCACGCGGGGCTGCCACCGCTCGACCCGACGACCCGGCTGCGGGCCCTGCCGCCCGTGCTGCTGGGGCTGGACCCCTACCGGGGCGTCAGCACCGCCGAGCTCGTCGAGCGCGCCGGCGGCACGGACACCGGCGCGCAGGAGTACGCCTACTCCAACCTCGGGGCCGCGCTCGCGGGTCAGGCGGCGGCCGCGGCCGCCGGCACCGACTACCCGACGCTGGTGCAGGAGCGGTTGTTCACCCCGCTCGGGCTCGCGGGCACGACGCTGCAGACGGCGGAGGCGCGGGTGCCCGCCGGGCGCAGCGCGCTGGGTCGCCGCATGCAGCCGTGGGTCTTCGACGGCTACGCCCCGGCCGGTGCCACGGTGACCACGACCGCCGACCTGGCCACCCTCGCCACCGCCCTGCTCGAGGAGCGCGCGCCGGGCATGGCGGCCCTGGAGCCGCTGGCCGAGGCCGGCGACGAGGGCCGCCGGATCGGCACGTTCTGGCAGCTGAGCACGGAGGGCGACCAGACGATCACCTGGCACAACGGGCGCACCGGGGGCTACGGGGCCTTCCTCGGTCTGGACCGGGAGCGCGGCCGGGCCGTCGTGGTGCTGTCCGACGTGGCCACCGACCGGACCGACGAGCTGGGCCTGCGGCTGGTCCGCGGCGCCTGAGCAGCGCGACGGGGCTTCAGCCGGGCGCGGGCTGGCAGCGCGGGCACCAGTAGCTGCGCCGCTCCTGCCCGCGCGGGCCGAACTCCTCGGTGAGGACCGGCGTCCGGCAGCGTCGGCACGGCTGGCCCGGCCGCTCGAAGACGTAGCGGCTGCGGCCGGGGCGCAGGTCCCCCGTCGTCGACTGCTCGGTGCGCCACCGGTTGGCCTGGAGCAGCAGCTGGCCGCGCACCAGCACCCGGCGGAGGTTGCGGACGTCCCGGACCGGCGTCCGCGGGTGCAGCCCCTGGAGGAACAGCAGCTCGGAGCGGTAGAGGGTGCCGATCCCGGCCAGGTTGCGCTGGTCGAGCAGGGCCTCGCCGATCGTCCGGTCGGGCTGGGCCAGCACGCGGCGGAGCGCCTCCTCGACGTCCCAGTCGGGCCCCAGCAGGTCGGGACCCAGGTGGCCGACGACGCCGTCCTCCTCCGCCGTCGGCACCAGCTCCACCACGGGCAGCCGGTAGCCCACGGCGTCGTGCTCGGCCGTGGCCAGCACCGCCCGGATCTGGAACTCCTGGCCGCCGGACCAGGGCCGACCCGTCGGGAAGATGCGCCAGGTGCCCTCCATCCGGAAGTGCGTGTGCAGGGTCCAGCCGTTGCCGAACCGGAACAGCTGGTGCTTGCCGCGGCTGACGACGGCCAGCACCTCGACGCCGGTCAGGTCGGTGGTGGCCAGCTGCGGCACCCGGAGCTCGCAGCGCGTCAGCACCCGGCCGGCCAGCGCCTCGTCGAGGCGGCGGCAGGACCGCCAGACGGTGTCTCCCTCGGGCACCCCGCCGTTCTGCCCGGCGGGTGCTCCCGCTCACGCCGGCAGCCGGTCGCCGACGGCGCGGGCGGCCACCTGGACCCAGGTGCGGAAGGGGCGCCAGCTCTGCGCCAACCGGGCGAGGGCGTCGGCGTCGAGGGCCGCGTCGAGCCCGTAGAGCCGGGCGACGGCCTGCTGGCCGTGAGACTCCTCCGTCGCCGGGACGTCGGCGTGGCCCAGGGCGCGGACGACGACGAGCGTGGCGTAGAAGGGCCCGATGCCGGGCAGCCGGCGCAGCTCGGCGGCCGCCTCCTCGGGTGGCAGCGCACGCAGCCGCCCGGTGTCCAGCCGACCCTCGGCGGCCGCCTCGGCGATCGCGTGCAGCCGGGGCACCCGGTCGGCGGGGAGCCCTGGCAGCGCCGTCAGCTCGCGCAGCCGCGCCGGGGTGGGCACCGCGACCGTCGGACGACCGGCGAGCGTGAACGTGGTCCCCAACTGCTCCCCGAGGCGCAGCCGGAGCGGGATGGCCTGGGCCCGCGAGCGCCGGGCGCTGAGCACCGCCCAGACCAGGGCCTCGTAGGCCGAGTGGAACAGGGCGGGACGGAAGCCGGGAGCCGCGGCGTGCAGCCGGGCCAGCACCGGGTCGGCGGCGCAGAGCGCGGCGTAGGCGACGCCGTCGTGGTCGGCCGAGACGACGCGGGCGACCTGGGCCGCGACGGCCGCCAGCCGCGCGTCGTCGAGATCGCCCCCCTCGGCCACGTGGACGGTCAGGTCCAGCGCCGCACCCTGCTGGCGCACCTCGACGCCGACGGGCAGCGCGAGATCGGGCTCGGCGCAGAAGGCCAGCCGCATCACGCCGTCGACGTCGGCCTCGTCGCGGTGCCCGAAGCCCATCCGGGCGACCTCGCCGAGGTCGTAAGGCCCGCTCACCGGGATCGTCGTCGTCCGCGTGGTCATGCCTCATCCTCGCGCCGCCCACCGACAGCTCCGGGCCTGTCCACAGGCCCGTCCTAGGCTGCGCGGATGAGCCGCCTCCTCGCCCTGCTCCGCGTCACCGGCGGGCTGGTGCCCCTGGGGGCCGCGGCCGCCGTCCTGGCCTGCGTCGGCGCCGTCCGCTGGCACGCGGCGGGGCACCTGCATGCCGAGGCGGACGCCCCGACCGCGCCGGTGGCCCTGGTGCTGGGCGCCCAGGTCTTCCCCTCGGGCACCCCGTCGGCGTTCCTGGCCGGACGCCTGGACCTGGCCCGCCGGCTGCTCGAGGGCGACCGGGTGCGGGTGCTGCTGCTGTCCGGGGACGGCGCGGCGCCCGAGTACGACGAGCCGGCGGCGATGCGCCGCTACCTGCTGGCCGCGGGCGTGCCGGACGACGCGATGGTGCTGGACCGGTTCGGGCTGGACACCTACGACTCCTGCGTGCGGGCCGCCCGGGTGTTCGGCGTCGAGGAGCTGCTGGTGGTCACCCAGAGCTACCACCTGCCGCGGGCGGTCGGCACGGCGCGCGCCCTAGGGCTGGCCGCGGAGGGCGTGGGCGACGTCTCGGTCCGGCGGTTCCGGCCCGCCTACGTCCGCGGCGTGCTCCGCGACCAGGTGGCGTGCGTGAAGACCGTCGTCGACCTCGCCACCCGGCGCCGCCCGGTGCTGGGACCGCCCGACACGTCCGTAAAGGACGCCCTGGTGCGCTGACTCTGCTCCCCTGGTGCTGCTTCTGCAGCGGTGTAATCATGTAATCAACAGAGGAGGTCACCATGTGGCACGGATTCGACGGACCGCACGGTCCGCAGGACGACAGCGGCGACGAGCGGGGCGGACGGCGCGGCCCGCGAGGTCGCCGGGGCCCGGGACGACCGGGGGGGTGGCAGAACGTCGACCTGCCCCCGGCCGACGACGCCGGGAGCTGGTTCGAGGGACGGCTGCCGGGTGAGTGGTTCAGCGCCGTCGCGGTGCACGCCGACCGCGAGGAGATCACGGTCGTCGGCACGCTCGCCGAGGACCCGGCGGCGGACCGGGCCGCGGCCGAGGGCCGGATCAGCCGGTTCCGCGCCGAGACCCGCGCGACCCGCATCCAGATCGCCGAGGAGGCCGAGGCCCGCTACGGCCGCAAGGTCTCCTGGGGCGCGAGGCTCGGGGAGGTGGAGACGCTGTTCACCCACCTCTCGGTGCCGGTCATGACCCGGCTCCGGCAGCCGGAGCGCCAGGTGCTCGACACCCTCGTCGACGCCGGCGTCGCCCGGTCCCGCTCGGAAGCCCTGGCCTGGGCGGTCACACTGGTCGGCCAGCACGCCGAGTCCTGGCTGGGCGAGCTGCGCGACGCCATGCAGGAGGTCGACAAGCTGCGGGCCCAGGGTCCGCAGCTCTGAGCAACGAGTGCTGAACAGGGGCAGCGTCGAGGAACCGGACGCTGCCCCTGTTCAGCACTGAGCCACCGCCGTCCACAGATGTGCGCGCTCGGGGTCGCGGCTGGTGGTTCGGGCCGCAGGATCGGGGCGTGGTGGAGGTGGCGCGGGGCAAGGTGCGACGGGTGGGGTGGACGTCGGTGACGCCGGGCGCGCACGTCGCCACCACGGCTCCGGAGCTGCGGGACGCGCTACGGGCCTGGCACCTGGTCCTGCCCACCACGGCAGCCTTCACCCATCTGACGGCGGCCGCGCTGCGCGGCTGGTGGCTGCCGGCGCCCGTCCCCCGGCCGGTCTTCGTCTCGGTGTCCCGGCAGGACCGCCATCCCCAGCGACGCGGCCTGCAGGTCGACCGCTGCGGGGCCCCCGCGACCGAGCTCTCGGGCGGCCTCCCGCTGACGGGCGCCGCGGAGACGCTGCTGGCCTGCGCGCGCGACCTCGACCTGCTGGACCTGGTGCCGATGGCCGACTCCGCGCTCCGCTCGGGACACCTCGACCTCGTCGAGCTGTCCGAGCTCGCTGCCGGCCGGCGACCGGGGACGCGGATGCTCCGCCGGGTGCTGCCGCTGGTCGACGCGCGCAGCGAGTCGCCGTGGGAGTCGGTGATGCGGGTGCTGCACGGTGCCGCGGGCATCCGGGTGGAGCCGCAGCACGTCGTCCGCGACGCGGCCGGCGGCTTCGTCGCCCGGGCCGACCTCTGGCTCGTCGGCACGCGACGGCTGCACGAGTACGACGGCGAGGTGCACCGCGACCTGGACACCCACCGGTCCGACCTCGACCGGGACCGGCGGCTCGTCGAGGCCGGGTGGCAGCGCTGCGGCTACACCGCCGGCGAGGTGCTGCGCAAGGGAGGCTCGATCATCGCCTCGGCTGACGCCGTCCTGGGCCGCGGCTGGGACCCCGAGCGCCTGACGGCCTGGCGGGCACTGGTCCGGGCCTCCCTCTACGGACCCGATGGCCGGACCCGAGCCCGCCGCCGGTGGACCACCGAGTGCTGAACAGGGGCAGCTCCGGACCTGTCGGAGCTGCCCCCAGTCAGCACTCAGCGCGTGCGGTGCTCCCGGTAGTAGCGGATCAGGGCCTGGGTGGAGGGGTCCTGGGCGCTGAGGGCCTCCTCGTCGCCGCCGACGGCGGGGGTGACCTGCTGGGCCAGCTGCTTGCCCAGCTCGACACCCCACTGGTCGAAGCTGTCGATGCCCCAGACGACGCCCTGGACGAAGGTGATGTGCTCGTAGAGCGCGATCAGCTGGCCGACCACCGACGGGGTCAGGGCCGGGGCCATGATCGACGTCGTCGGCCGGTTCCCGGTGAAGACCCGGGCCGGGACGATCTCCTCGGCCGTGCCCTCCGCCCGCACCTGGTCGGCCGTCTTGCCGAAGGCCAGGGCCGCGGTCTGGGCGAAGAAGTTGGCCAGGAACAGCTCGTGGACATCGGCGTCGCCGTCGGTCAGCGGGTGCGCGGGGTTCGCGACGGCGATGAAGTCGGCGGGGATGACCCGGGTGCCCTGGTGGATCAGCTGGTAGAAGGCGTGCTGGCCGTTGGTGCCGGGCTCGCCCCAGAAGACCTCGCCGGTGTCGGTGGTGACCGGGCTGCCGTCGTAGCGGACGCCCTTGCCGTTGGACTCCATCGTCAGCTGCTGCAGGTAGGCCGGGAACCGGTGCAGGTACTGCGCGTAGGGCAGCACGGCGTGGGTCTGGGCGCCGAAGAAGTTGTCGTACCAGACGTTGAGCAGGCCCATCAGCAGCGGCACGTTGCGCGCCGGCTCGGCGGTCGTGAAGTGCTCGTCGACCGCGTGGAAGCCGGCCAGGAAGTCGGCGAAGTTCTCCGGCCCGATGGCGACGGCGACGGCGACGCCGATGGCGGAGTCGACGGAGTAGCGCCCGCCCACCCAGTCCCAGAAGCCGAAGGCGTTGTCGGGGTCGATGCCGAAGTCGGCCACCTTGTCGAGCGCGGTCGAGACGGCGACGAAATGCTTCGCCACCGCGCCCTCGGCGTTCCCGACGCCGTCCAGCAGCCAGGCCCGGGCCAGCCGCGCGTTGGTCAGCGTCTCCAGCGTGGTGAAGGTCTTCGAGGCGACGATGAACAGCGTCGTCTCGGGGTCGAGGTCCTTCGTGGCCTCGGCGACGTCGGTCGGGTCGATGTTGGACACGAAGCGGCACTCGAGGCCGTCCTGCACGTAGGGCTTGAGCGCCTCGTAGACCATCACCGGGCCGAGGTCGGAGCCGCCGATGCCGATGTTGACGACCGTGGCGATCCGCTTGCCGGTCACGCCGGTCCAGGACCCGCTGCGGACCGCCTCGGCGAAGGCGTAGACCTTGTCGAGCACCTCGTGCACCTGGGGCACGACGTCGGTGCCCTCGACCACGAGGGAGTCCGAGCGCGGGCGGCGCAGCGCCGTGTGCAGCACGGAGCGGTTCTCGGTGACGTTGATCCGCTCCCCCGCGAACATGGCCGCGCGGCGCTCGGCCACCCCGACCTGCTCGGCGAGCTCCAGCAGCCGGGCCAGCACCTCGTCGTCGACGAGGTTCTTGGAGAGGTCGACGTGCAGGTCGCCCGCGTCGAGGGTGTACCGCTCGGCGCGGCCGGGGTCGGCGTCGAACCAGCCGCGCAGGTCGGGGGTGAACCCGGCCTTCAGCTCGGTGAGCGCGGACCAGGCCGCGGTGGTGGTGGCGTCGACAGGACTGGTCATGGGTGCGGCTCCGGGGCTGGCGTGGTGGCGTCTCTTCCTCCCGCACCCTAGCGACGGCGCGCGGCGGGGTGCCGGGCGGTGGCGGCTGCGGGCTAGGTTGGCGACGTGGATCCCCGGCTGGAGCGGGCGCGACCCGAGAGCACGAGCCCCTACGCGCCCGGGGAGTCGGAGTTCCGCTCCGACCTGGAGCGGATCCGGTTCGCCCACGCCTTCTCCCGGCTCGCCGAGGTCACGCAGGTGGTGGCGGCGAACGCGACCAGCGGGGTCGTGCACAACCGGCTCACCCACAGCATCAAGGTGACCGCGGTGGCCCGCGCCATCGCCGTCCGGCTGCTGCGCACCGAGGACCGCGACCTGCTGCGCCGCCTCGGCGGGCTCGACCACGTCGTCGTCCAGGCGGCGGCGAACGCCCACGACCTCGGCCACCCGCCCTTCGGCCACCTCGGCGAGCGAGCGCTGGACCGGCTGGCCCGCGACCGCTTCGGCCTGGTCGACGGGTTCGAGGGCAACGCGCAGACGTTCCGGATCCTGTCCGAGCTGGAGGTGCACGGCCCGGGCGACGAGGGCCTCAACCTGACGGCGGCCACCCGGGCGGCGGTGCTCAAGTACCCGTGGGCCCGCTTCCACCACCCCGACCCGCACCCGACGACCTGGGACGAGCCGCCGCGCGGGGCGGGCCACGGCGGCGCCGGGTCCGGCGCCGCCAAGTTCTCCTGCTACCTCATCGACCTGCCCGAGATGCAGCAGGCGCTCGCCGCCTTCCCGGGGCTGCCGCCGGGCCGGCAGACGCTCGAGTGCTCGGTCATGGACCTCGCCGACGACATCGCCTACTCCCTGCACGACGTCGAGGACTTCCACCGCTCCGGGGTCCTGCAGTTCTCCCCCGTGTCCGGGGAGTTCCGCTCGTGGGTGGACGACCGGGCCGCGCTGGCGGCGATGGACGTCCGCACCCTCGCCGCCGCGGGCCGCCAGCCCGGCGCCGGCCTGGAGCGGCTGCGCCGGCGGCTGCGGACCCGGGAGGCCTGGGTGTTCGACGAGCAGACCTTCGTCGACGCGATCACCACCGTCGGGGAGGAGTTCGTGGACGGCGTGCTGGCCACGCCCTACGACGGCTCGATGGCCGGGGACCGGGCCATCTCGGGCTTCGTCTCCCGCTGGATCGACCACCTCATCGGCTCGGTGGCCGTCGACCCGGACCCGCCGGTCCGCTCGGGCTACGTCTCGATGAGCGCGCCCGCCTGGCACCAGGTGTCGGTGCTCAAGTTCGTCAACAGCTACTTCATCCTCGACCGGCCCGACCTCGCCATGTTCCAGCGCGGCCAGGAGCGGACGATCACCCACCTCGTCGAGGGGTTCGACGACTGGCTCTCCGACCGCGGCGACGCCGCCCGCGCGCCGCGCCGGCTGCTGGACCTCGTCAACGCCGCCACCTACGGCTACGAGCGGATCGCGGCCACCCACCCGGAGTGGCTGGATGGCCGGACCGGGGACGCCGAGCTGGCCCGGATGGGCCGCGGCCGGGGCATCGTCGACTTCGTCAGCAGCCTCACCGACGCCCAGGCCGTCGCCTTCGCCGCCACCCTGACGGGCACCAGCAGCCTGCTCTGGACCAACGGCGCGCTCTGAGCCGGCCGCACTCGTCCCCGCCCTGACCAGGGGCGTCGGGGACACTGGGGGCATGCCCGTCTCCGACCGCACCCGCACCGTCGCCGTCGCCGTCACCGCGCTGGCCCAGGCCGTCATCGGCCTCGGCTCCCAGTTCGTCGTGGACGCCGGCTCCAGCACGGGGGCCATCTCCGACGCGAACCGGTCGCCGGTGACGCCGGCGGGCTACGCCTTCTCCATCTGGGGCCTCATCTACCTGGCCTGCCTGGTGCTCGCGGTCTACCAGGCGCTGCCCGCGCAGCGCGAGCGCGCGGTGCACCGGCGGACGGGCTGGTGGCTGGTGGCCGCCTTCACCGCGGCGTCGGTCTGGGTCCCGGTCTTCGCCACCCGCACCCTGTGGCTGGCCCAGGTCGTCATCCTCGTGCTGCTGGCCTCGCTGGTGGTGGCCGTCCGGCGCTCGGTGCGCAGCGGCCCCGCCGCCGACCGCGTCGAGCAGTTCGCGTTCCGGCTGCCGGTCACCCTCTACCTCGGCTGGGTGACCCTGGCCACCGTCGCCGGCTTCGGCACCACGGCCCGCTCGCTGGGCCTGCCGGAGAGCGGGGTGGCCGTCACGCTGTTCTCGCTGCTCCTCGTGCTGGCCGCCACCGTCTTCTCGGTGGTGGTGGTCGGGCGGTTCGCCGCCCTCGCGGCCTTCACCTTCACCGCGGGCTGGGCGCTGGTGGCCATCGTGGTCGCCAGCTCCTCCGTCGTCGTGCAGGTGGCCGCCGTGCTCGCGCTGCTGGCCATCGTCGCGGTCCTGGTGATCCGCACCGGCCGCAGCCCGCACAAGGCCACCCTGCTGCTGGGCTGAGCCGGTGGAGCTGCTCGCCGAGGTCTGGCGGCGCGCCACCGCCGACCAGCCGCCCCCCACCCCGGGAGTGGTGCTGGGTGCGGCGCTCGCCGCCCTGGTGCTGGTCGTCCACCCGCTGCTGTGGCGGGCCACCCGCGTGCTGGTGACGATCACCCACGAGGGCGGGCACGCCGTCGCCGCCGTGCTGGCCGGCCGTCGCCTGCAGGCCATCCGGGTGCACTCCGACACCTCCGGGCTGACGGTCTCCCGGGGACGGCCGAGCGGCCCCGGGATGGTGGCCATGCTGCTCGCCGGCTACCTGGGTCCGGCCGTGGTGGGGCTGGGCGCCGTCGGCCTGCTGCTGGCCGGGCACGCCCTGGGCCTGCTCTGGCTGGTGACGCTGCTGCTCGCCGCGATGCTGCTGCAGATCCGCAACCTCTACGGGTTCGTCGTGGTGCTCGGCGTCGCCGCCGGCGTGCTGGCGCTGAGCTGGTACGGCTCGGCCGCGCTGCAGACGGCGGTCGCGACGCTGCTGACCTGGTTGCTGCTGGTCGCCGCGCCCAAGCCCGTCGTCGAGCTGGCCCGCCAGCACCGGGCGGGCCGGGCCGGGCACTCCGACGCCGGCCAGCTGGCCCGGTTGACCCGGCTGCCGGCCGGGTTGTGGATCGGGGTCTTCGGGCTTCTCAGCGTCGCGGGCCTCGCCGTCGGCGCGGCGCTGTTGGTGCCCGCGCTGGTCGACCTGGGCCGGTCGCTGGCCGGCGTGCTCACCGCGCCCTGACCCGGGCAGCAGAAAGGCTCCCGTCCGTGAGGACGGGAGCCTGCAGGTGCGTCGTGCGCGGGGTGGGGATCAGACGCGCGGGCCGAAGCCGTTGCCGCGCTGGGCCACCATGATGAGCTCGTCACGCATGGCGGGCGTGGCGGCGTTGCTGATCGCACGGGCCAGCTCGCGGCGGGTGCGGTTGATCTCACGGTGGCTCTGGATGGCCTGCGCGAGGCGAGACATGTGGTGCTTCCCTTCGGTGGTGGTGCTGTGATGCTTAGAAGTCGAACCCTTCGATTTCGAAGCTATCGTAGCAACGCCACCGTTCCCCCTCCTATTCCACCAGCCCGCGCGGGGCCCCGGACGTGCGACGACCGCCGGCGCCGGAGGGCGCGGGCGGTCGTGGGGTGGTGCGCGGGACGAGGGTCAGGCGGCCTGGCCGAAACGGCGGTCGGTGACCCGCACGCCGACCCGCTCGAGCTCGGCCTCGACGCGGAGCCGCTCGATCTCGCGCTCCATGCCGACGCACTCGGTGCCGAGGTCGTGGTGCACCTCGAGCATGTCGCAGGTCTGGGCGAGCAGCCGGTCGTAGGCCAGCCGGGTGCCGAGCTGCTGGGTGGCCGAGCGGCTCTCGTCTGCCCCGACGACGACCCGCAGCCGTCGCAGGTCGGCGATCACCTGCTCCAGCGGGAGGCCCTGCTGCTCGCGGAGGGCCTTGACGGCCTGCCGGTGCTCGCGGCGGACGGCGCGGCGCTCGCGCCAGGCGCTCATGCTCTCGTCCCAGCGCCCGGCGAGGAGGTCGTAGCAGAGCACGCAGAGGATGGGGACGAGGACCATCACGGTCACGGCGACAGCGCCGAGCACCATCTGGTACGAGTCCACCATGAACAAACCTTAGGTCGCGCTCAGAGCGTCCACAAGTTCGTGCGCGACCGACCTGCGGTGATCTACCCCGCAGCGTTGCCGTAGACGGTCACGTGCACGTGGTCGTAGTGGTTCGCCGAGGGCGATCCGCGGTCGGACATGCTCCGCCAGCCCTCGCCGCTGCGCTGCACGGTCCAGATCCGCTGGGCGAAGATGACCTCGCTCACACCGAGCTGCTGCGCGTTCGCGCGCACCCAGCCGGCGATCTCCTGGCCGAGGCCGTTGCTGGAGACCATGGCGTCCAGCGCGCGGCCGGAGGGGTGCTCGGGCAGCGAGTCGGCGCGGACGCCGCCGTAGGAGGTGACAGCCGGGAAGCGGGCGCAGATCGCGCGGTGCACCTTGACGGCGTCGGGGGTCAGCCCGGACTCGACCGAGGAGCCGCCGGCACAGGTGCCGCCCGAGACCCCGGCGGAACCGGAGGACTTCGTGGACGAGGGCGACGAGGACTTCTTCGCCGCGGGGGGCTTCGGCTTGGACTCGACGAGGTACTGCTTCTTCACCCAGCCGCCGTCGCCGCGGTAGGCGACGTACTGCCAGGCCCCGCGCACGGTCCCGGTCACGGAGACCTTGGCGCCGGACTTCAGCACGGTGATGAGGTCGGAGTCGGCGTCGGCCTGCTCGCGGACGTTGAGGTCAACGCGGGTGTACTCGGTGTCGACCACGGCGAGCGAGGGCAGGTCGACCTCCGGCAGCGTCCCGACGCCCTCTGCCTTCTTCTGGGCCTTCTTGTCGGCGGCCTTCTTCTTCTCCGCCGCGGCCTTCTCCTGGTCGGCGGCCTTCTTCTCGGCCGCCGCCTGGTCAGCGGCGGCCGCGGCGCTCAGCGCCGGGCGGTCGACGCCGCTGCGGCTGGTGCCCTGCTCGCGGGTGAGCGCCGGGGCCGTCGTCGACGGCGCGGCGCTGGGAGCGCTGGCGCTCGAGGCGGCGGTGGGGCCGCTCAGCGGAGCGGTCGTCGCGCCGGTCGCGGCCGCCACCACCCCGGTGGTGGCGAGGCCGGCGAGGAGGCCGGGGACGGCCAACCGGGCCACCCGCTGCCGCCACGGCGCCTGCAGCGCCCGACGTGGGCGTGGTCGTTCCACGAGTCCTCCGCTCCCCCGAGCCTGATGCCCTGCTGTCCGGCACCACGGTGCGCCGAGATCGAATCGTTATCTACCGGCGGGGAGTCTAGGCAGGGCGAGCCCCTCCTGGCCAATCGGCAGGGAGTTGGCAGGATTCCTCCGCACCACGGCAGAGCAGCCACTCCCCGGGTCCGACCGACCCCCGCCAGGGTGAGGTCCATGACCGGGTTCCTGCTCCTGCTGCTGCTCCTCACCGCCCTCGTGCTCGCCCTCGAGGTGCGCCACCGCCGCGCCGACGAGGCGCTGCAGCGGCGGGTCCGCGCGGCCGCCGGTCCGGGTGAGCGGCCGTGGTGGCCGCCCGGCCCGGTGGTGCGGCGCTCCTGACCCGGACCGCCCGCCGGGGCGTGGCTAGGGTGAGCCGCACACCCCCACCCACGAAGGGAACGGCCATGACGGCAGCAGCGGCGGAGCGCACGGACGCCGACACCTCCACCTCCTACGCGGCGATCGTCATCGGCGCCGGCCAGGCCGGACCGGGCGTCGCCGCGGCTCTCGCGGCGCACGGCCGGGTCGCCCTCGTGGAGATGGAGCGCGTCGGCGGGACCTGCCTCAACCACGGGTGCAAGCCGACCAAGGCGCTGCGGGCCAGCGCCGTCGTCGCGCACCAGGCCCGGCGGGCCGCCGAGTACGGCGTGCACACCGGTGAGGTGACGGTGGACTTCGGCTTCGCCATCGACCGGGTGCACAAGATCATCGAGGAGGAGGTCGACGGCCTCCAGGACTACATCGAGGGCGTGGAGGGCCTGGAGCTGGTGCACGGCCGCGCCACCCTGACCACCGACCCGAGCGGGGCCGAGCACGTCGTCACCGTCGACGGCCGCCGGCTGACGAGCAGCCAGGTCTACCTCAACGTGGGCGCCCGCGCCTCAGTGCCGCCGATGCCGGGTCTCGACACCGTCGACGTCCTCACCGAGGTGGAGCTGCTGAACCTGACCGCGCTGCCCGAGCACCTGGTGGTCATCGGCGGGGGCTACCTCGGCTGCGAGTTCGGCCAGATGTTCCGGCGCTTCGGCTCGGAGGTGACGATCGTCGCGGGCAGCGGGATCGGGGGCCACGAGGACCCCGACATCGGCGAGATCCTCACCCGCACCTTCACCGACGAGGGCATCCGCGTGGTGGAGCAGCGGACCGAGCGGTTCGCCCCCGCCGACGGCGGCGTCGAGGTGACGCTGGCCGACGGCAGCACCGTCACCGGCAGCCACCTGCTGGTGGCCGTCGGCCGGCGCTCCAACTCCGACCTGCTGGGCGAGCACGGCATCGAGACCGACGACCACGGCTTCTTCGTCACCGACGGACGCTTCCAGACCTCGGTCCCCGGCGTCTGGGCGCTGGGCGACGTCAACGGCCGCGGCGCCTGGACCCACACCTCCTACCAGGACGGCCAGATCATGATGGAGCCCTCCCGCTCGGTCGACGGCCGCGTCACCACCTACGCGATGTTCACCGACCCGCCGCTGGGCCGCGTCGGGATGAACGACGCGCAGGCCCGCGAGTCCGGCCGCCGGGTGCTCAAGGCCGAGGTGCCGATGGCGCGGGTCAGCCGGGCGCGGCTGGAGAGCGAGACCACCGGCGTCATGCGGATCCTCGTCGACGCCGACAGCGAGGAGGTGCTGGGCGCCACGATCCTGGGGCTGCAGGCCGACGACGTGATCCAGGTGGTCGGCACGGCCATCCAGGCCGGCGTCCGGTACCCCGTGCTGCGCGACGCCCTGCCGATCCACCCGACCGTCGCCGAATACATCCCCTCGATCCTGACCTCGCTGCAGCCGCTCGACTGACGGTCGCTCAGGCCAGGGCGTCGACGAGGCGGGCGCAGCGGACCGGGTCCTCGGTGAGGCCGTGCTCCAGGCCCCACAGCCAGTGGTCGACGGCGCGGACGACCGTCCAGCCGGCGGCCTGGTCGGGGTCGAGGCCCGCGGCGTCGGCCACCAGCCGGAGCACCCGGCGCAGGTCGGCGGCGCTCGGGGCGTCGTCGGCGCGGGTCCACAGCGGCTCGGCAAGCGCGACGGCCGGGTCGCCGACCAGCGGCTTCGGGTCGACGGCCCGCCACCCACCCGCGCCGTCGGCCAGCACATTGCCGCCGTGCAGGTCCCCGTGCACGAGCAGCCCGGCGTCGGTCGGCAGGGTCGCCGCGAGCTCGCGGGCCCGGGCCAGCGCCCGGGCCGGGACCGGTCCGCCGAGAGCCGTGTCCCGCGCCGCGACCCCCGCGACGAAGGCCGCGGCGGAGGCGGCCAGCGTCGGCAGGCCGGGCGGGGCGGGCACGGAGAGCTCGGCCAGCAGCCGGCCGGTGACCACGGCGGCCCGCTCCACCGGCAGGTCGCGCAGCGTCCGGTGCGGGTCCAGCCGCTCGAGCAGCAGGGCGTCGCCCGCCGGGTCGACGGCGACCAGCCGCACCGCCCCCCGGCCGTCCCAGGCCCGCAGCGCCGCCACCTCGGCGTCCTGCCCCGGCTCGGGCCAGCGGACGCGCAGCGCCAGCCGCTCCTCCCCGCGCCGCACCAGCACCACCAGCGCGAGCGCCCCGGCCAGCGGCGGGGTGTCCTCGACGACGAGGTCCCAGGCGGCGCAGAGCGCGGCGACCCGCGCCGGCAGCCCGTCCAGCCAGCGCCGGCCGACGTCGCCGCTCTGCCCGGTCCGCCAGCGCACCAGCGCGGGGGGCACGGTGATCACGGCGGCGCGGGGGCGCGCGGGCTGCGCTTGTAGTCGGAGACGAAGCGGTCCCCGGTGAGCCAGAAGCGCCAGGGCCGGTCCGCCTCGGCGGAGACCCCGACGCGCGGTCCGGCGCTCACCCGCGCGGCCGGAGGGGGGTCCAGGGCCAGCGTCACCGGCCCGCCACCCAGGACCGACGTCCCCTTGTGGTCGGCGGTGATGCCCAGCGCCTGGGTGAGCCGGCCGGGGCCGCGGGCCAGGTCCCGGTCGGACGCGCGACCCCGGCGCGAGCGCGCGAGCGCGAGCCCCTCGACCACCTCGCCGGCCCGCAGCAGCACCCCGGACGCCGTCCCGTCGGGCCCGCAGACCACGTTCGCCGCCCAGTGCATGCCGTAGGAGAAGTAGACGTAGAGCCGCCCGGGCGGGCCGAACATCACCTCGGTGCGGGCGGTGCGGCCGCGGAAGGCGTGCGAGGCGGGGTCGGCCGCGCCGTCGTAGGCCTCGACCTCGGTGAGCCGGACGACGACCTCGCCGTGCCGCAGCAGGCTGCCGAGCAGGGTGGGCGCGACCCGCTCGACCGGCCCGTCGAGGGCGGTCACGAGCACCGCACCAGGACGGCCGCGGGCACCTCAGTCGACGACGTCGACCCACTCCCGACCGGCGGCGGAGCGCAGCATGGCGTCGCAGATCGCGGCCGCGCGGGCCCCGTCGGCGAAGGTCGGCAGGCCCGGGGGTCGCTCGCCGTGCCCGGCGTGGGCGTCGATCGCGGCGTAGGAGTCGGCGACGTAGGCCTCGAAGCACTGCGCGTAGCCCTGGGCGTGGCCGGCGGGCAGGGTGGCCAGCCGGCGCTGCTCCGGGGAGCCGTGCAGCGGGTCGCGGACCAGGGTCTTGTAGCCCTCCTCGTCGCCGAGCAGCAGCTGCTCGGGCAGCTCCTGGTCGAAGACGGCGCTCTGCTGCATGCCGTCGACCTCGACCCACAGCCGGTTCTTGCGGCCGGCGGCCAGCTGCGTGATGACCGCGGAGCCGGCGACGTCGGCCGCCGTGCGGAACAGGATGATGGCGCTGTCCTCGGTGGTGACGTCGACCAGCGGGGCGTCGCTCTCGACCGTGCTGAAGGCGGCGGCGCCGGCCGGCAGGGCGGCGGGCCGCTGCTTGATGCTGATCGAGGTGGTGGCCACCAGCGAGGCGATCCGGTCCCCGGTCACCCACTCGACGAGGTCGCACCAGTGCGAGCCGATGTCGCCGAAGGCGCGCGAGGGTCCCCCGGCCGCGGGGTCCACCCGCCAGCTGGTCGAGAGCGGGCTCAGCAGCCAGTCCTGCAGGTAGGTGCCGTGCACGAGGTTGACGGCGCCGAAGGCGGGGTCCTGCACCCGGGCGCGCAGCTCGCGGGCCATCGGGTGGAAGCGGTAGGCGAAGGGCATCGTGTTGACGACGCCGGTGCGCGCGGCGACCTCGGCGGCGTGCCGGGCGTCCTCGACGCTGACCCCGAGCGGCTTCTCGCACAGCACGTGGACGCCCGCCTCCATCAGCTGCACCGCGAACGGCACGTGCGAGGCGTTGGGGGTGCAGATGTGCACCGCGTCGAGCCCGGCGGCGGCCACCTCGTCGATGCTGCCGTAGGCCTGCTCGACGCCCCAGCGGGCCGCCACCTCGCGCGAGCGCTCGGGGCTGGAGGCCATCACGCCGACGACCTCGGCGCCGGCCAGCACGGCCGCGCGCCGGTGCACCTCGCCGATCATCCCCGCCCCGAGGACCGCCACGCGCTTCGTCGTCGAAGAAGTCATGGCCACACCCTAGGGCGTGCCGCAGGAGGCCCCGCGGACGAGGGTCCTGGGACGCGGACGGGCCCGGGGGATCGCTCCCCCGGGCCCGTCCGCCGTCCGTCCCAGCCTCAGAAGACGCTGTTCGGGTCGTAGTACTCGTCGATGTTCTCGCAGCCGATGCCGACCGCCTTGGTGAAGGACTCCGGCTTGTAGTCGCTGGGCTTGGACTTGCCCGTGGCGACGTCGACGGAGATCTTCAGCGCCTCCTCCGCCGCCAGCGACGGGGAGTTCAGACCGGTCGAGAGGTACCGGCCCTCGCAGCCGCCCTGCTTGATCAGCGCCAGCGCCTCCTTCTGCCCGTCGGCGGACGCGGCGACGTAGACGTTCTTGTACTGGTCCTTGCCGTTGACGACGTTGTACGCGCCGAGGGCCATGGAGTCGTTGAGCCCCAGGATCAGGTCGATGTCGGGGTTGCCGGCCAGCATCGTCTCGGCCGCCACCTGGCCCTTGTCCTGGGCGTAGTCCCCGGGCTGCTCGGCCTTGATCTCGTAGGGCATGCCGCCCTCCTCGAGACCGTCCAGGAAGCCCTGCCGCCGGTTGGGCCCGACGAACTCGTCGGTGGCCGGACCGGTGAGCACCACCATCGTGATGCTGGTCTTGCCCATGTCCTTGAAGCGCTTGGCGGTGAGCTTGCCCGACTCGCGGCCGATCGTCAGGTTGTCGGACTGGACGCTCGTCATGCCCGTGCCGGGGACGCTGGTGTCGATGTAGGTGACCGGGATCTGGGAGGCGATCTGGGTCATCATCTCCTTCTGACCCTTGACGCTGGTGGCGTTGACCACCAGGACGTCGGCGCCCTGGCTGATCATCGCCTGCATCTGGTTCATCTGGATGACCGGGTCCTTGTTCGCCGCCTGGAACAGCAGCTTGAAACCCTGCTCCTTCGCGATCTGCTCCGACTGCACCTGCATGGCCGCGAAGTAGGGCGCCTGCAGCTGCTGCTGGGCGAAGCCGACGACGACCTCGCTGACATCGGGCTTGATGCCGTTGGCCGGGCCCTGCGCGGGCTCGGACGAGGGGTAGATCGAGCCGCAGGCGCTGAGCGCCGCCAGGGCGGTCGCGGCGGCGACGACGCCGGTGGCGCGCCGCAGCCGGGAGGTCCTCATCATCGGTGTCTCCATGGGTCGGACCGGCGTCACTTGGACGCGGGGGTGGTCGAGTCGGCCTTGCGCTTGCGCGCGAACTGGACGGTGGCCAGGGTCACCGCGACCAGGATCAGCGCACCGCGGAAGGCGTCCTGGAGGAACGTCGACACGTTGAGCAGCGAGAGGAGGTTGGCGATCACGGCGAAGATGATCGTGCCGACGACGGCCCCGAAGACCTTGCCGTAGCCGCCGGCCAGCCGGGCGCCGCCGATGACGACGGCCGCGATGGCCTCCAGCTCCAGCAGGTTGCCGGCGGTCGAGGTCCCGCTGGCGAAGCGGGCCAGGAAGATCCAGCCGCCCAGGCCGACGAGCAGGCCGGCCAGGATGTAGACCGACCACAGCGTGGTCTTGACCGGGATGCCCGAGCTGCGGGCCGCGTTGATGTTGGAGCCGATGGCGTAGACCCGGCGGCCCCAGACGGTGCGGTAGAGCAGGAACGCGATGAGGGCCACGACGACGAGCCAGATGATGGCGAGCACCGGGATGCCGATGAACGTCGACTGCCCCAGCTTCGCGAACGAGTCGGCCGACTCCGGGTTGATCGGGATGCCGTTGCCGTAGGCGTAGACGAGGCCACGGGCCAGGGCCAGCATGCCCAGCGTCACGATGAAGGGCTCCAGGCCGCGGAAGGCCACCAGCCAGCCGTTGACCGCGCCGACGATGCCGCCGATGACGATGGCGACGACCAGCGCGAGCAGCACCGACGGGCCGCCGAACAGGCCGGCCGCGACGACGGCGGCCAGGCCCAGGGCCGAGCCGACGCTGATGTCGATGCCGCCGGTGAGGACGACGATGAGCTCGGCCATCACCACGACGCCGATGATCGACATCTGCAGCAGCAGGTTGGTGATGTTGGTGCCGCTCCAGAAGACCGCCCCGCGCGTGATGGTGGCCACCAGCAGGAGGGCGACGAGGATGTAGAGGGCGTACTGGCTCTTGAGCCAGTCGACCACGGCGCTGCCGCGGTTCTCCTCGGCTTGCTCGGGGGACGAGGTGGGGGCGGTCGCCGTGGCGGTCATGCGCGGGCTCCTGTGTCTGCGGTCGGGGAAGAGGTGGGTCGGGCCGCGCCGGGCGCGGTGGGGACGACGCGGCGCGGTCGCGCCGACGTCGCCGGGGTGCTGCGGTCAGTCATCGCTGTGCAGGGCCGTGCGGATGAGCGCGTCGGTGTCGGTGCCCTCGTCGTCGGGGTCGAACTCCCCGACCACGCGGCCGTTGCGCATCACGAGGATGCGGTGGCAGAGGGAGAGCAGCTCCTCGGCCTCGCTGGAGACCACCAGGACGCCCTTCCCTCGGGCCGCGACCCGGTGGATGATCTGGTAGATGTTCGCCCGGGCGCCGACGTCGATGCCCTTGGTCGGCTCGTCGAGGACGACGAAGTCGGGGTCGGCCTCCAGCCACTTGGCCACGACGACCTTCTGCTGGTTGCCGCCGCTGAGCGAGCTCGTGTAGGTCTTCGGCCCGCCCTTGACCTGGAACTCCTTGATCAGCTCGCGGATGCGCTTCTTCTCCCGCTTGCCGTCGACGACGCCGGCCTTCGACATCTGCGGGAGCACGACCAGGCTCATGTTCTCGCCGTTGTCGAAGTCCTTGACGAAGCCCTCGAGCCGGCGGTCCTCGGTGAGGTAGGCGATGCCCTTCTTGAGGGCGGTCCCCGGGGAGTCGAGCACGACCTCCTGGCCGCGGACCGTGATGGTGCCCTCGACCGCGCGCTTCTGGCCCGTGATGGTGCGGGCGACGGAGGACCGGCCGCTACCGACCAGCCCGTACAGGCCGACGATCTCGCCCGGGTTGACGTCGAACGAGACCCCCTTGGCCGTGCCGCCCCAGAGGTCGCGGACCGAGACCACCGGCTGGGCGTCGGTGACGTCGACCGCCTCGGGCCGGTCCAGCGCCTTCAGCGCCTGGCCGATCATCAGGGTGGTGATGGCGTCCGGGTCGGTCTCGGAGGTCTTGAGGACGTCGACGAGGCTGCCGTTGCGCAGCACCGCGATGCGGTCGCACATGGCGAACACCTCGTTGAGGCGGTGCGAGACGAAGATGATCGATGTCCCGGCCGCCTTCTCCCGCGCGACCAGGTCGAGGATGTCCTTGAAGTGCTCCTCGCTGGTGGAGGCCGTGGTCTCGTCCAGGATCATGATCTTGTGCTCGCTGACCGCGGCGCGGCTCAGGGAGAGCATCTGGCGCTGGCCGGGGCCGAGGTCGCCGGCGAGCTGGTTGGTGCGCAGGTGGCCCAGCCCGACGTCGCGGAGGACCTGCTTGGTCTCGGCGCTGTTGGTGTCCACCTTCTGCGCCCAGGGGCGGATGTCCTTGCCGCTGCGCAGCTTGTACAGCCAGACGTTCTCGCCGACGGTGAAGTCGTCGATGATCAGCGGCTCCTGGTGCATCATCAGCACCCCGGCCTGCTCCGCCTCGGCGGCGTTGCGCACCGGGTGGTCGTAGCCCGCGACCATGATCTCGCCGTCGGTCGGGGTCTCGACGCCGGCCAGCAGCTTCGCGAAGGTGGACTTGCCCGCGCCGTTGGCGCCGCAGATGGCGAGCACCTCCCCCCGGTAGCCCTCGAGGTCCACGCCGTCGAGGGCCTTCACGCCGGGGTAGTGCTTCTTGACCCCGACGGCCTTGAAGGCGAGCTTGCCCGCAGGCTCCCCGGCCCGCTCGTGCTCACGCTCTACCGCTACCACCGTCTGCTGCTCCCTCGCTCGCCGAACATGTGATGCAGCACACAGCCTGCCCTGGCAGAAGTCAACCACCGCCGCACCCTGGGCACGCGCCGACGCCGGACGACCGGGCACCGCACCGGCCCGGCCCGCGCGACGGTCGTGCCGCGCGGCCGACCGGGCCGGCTGCGGACTCTACCGACGCCCGCCGCGAGCGCTCCGGCGGGCCCTGCGCGAGGCCGGTCCGGTCCGGTCGGCTACCGGCCGACGGCGGCGGCCATCCGCTCGACGGCCTCGGTGAGCACCGCCGTCGAGGTCGCGAAGTTCAGCCGGACGTGGCCGGCGCCGCCGGTGCCGAAGTCGGGCCCGACGCCCAGCGCCACCCGGGCGTGCTCCAGGAAGAAGGCCGCCGGGTCGGCGGGCAGGTCCAGCGCCCGGCAGTCCAGCCAGGCCAGGTAGGTGGCCTGCGGCGGGGTCCACCGGAGCGCCGGGAGGTGCTCCGCCAGCAGCCGGCCCAGCAGGCGCTGCTGGGCGTCGAGGCCCGCGCGGTGCTCGGCCAGCCACTCCTGGCCCCCGCGCAGGGCCGCGGTGTGGGCGAGCACCCCCAGCGAGCTCGCGCCGTGCCCGACCACCTCGGGCATCGCGGCCAGCTCGGCGGCGGCGCCCGGCCCCGCGACCGCCAGCGCCGCCTTGAGGCCCGCCAGGTTCCAGGCCTTGGAGGCGGAGAAGACGACGAAGCCCCGCTCGGCGCCGGGCACGGCGAGGTAGGGGGTGAAGGCCGGCCCGTCGACGCGGGTGAGCGGGGCGTGGATCTCGTCCACCACCACCCGCACCCCGTGCCGCTCCGCCAGCGCGGCGACGGCGGCGAGCTCGGCGGCGGTGTGCACGGTGCCGGTGGGGTTGTGCGGGCTGGCCAGCAGCAGGGCCGCCCGGCGGCCGCCGGCGGCGGCGTCGGCGCAGGCGCGCTCCAGCGCGTCGAGGTCCAGCCGGCCGTCGACGCCCAGCGGGGCCTCCACGAGCCGGCGCCCGGTGTGGGTGACGAAGCCGGCGAAGGGCGGATAGACCGGCGGCACGATGACGACGGCGTCGCCCGGTCCCGTGACCAGGGCCAGCACCTCGACGACGCCGGTCATGACGTCGGCGACCAGCGCGGTCGCGGCGGGGTCGGGGCGCCAGCCCCAGGCAGCCTGCGCGGCGTCGGCGTAGGCCTCGGCGTAGCCCGGACCCCAGGGGTAGCCGGTGTCGCCGAGGTCGAGCGCCTCGTCGAGGGCGGCGCGCACGGCCGGCGCGGGCAGGGTGTCCATCTCGGCCACGAAGAGGGGCAGCACGTCGGGCGGGTACGCCCGCCACTTGAGGCTCTGCCGCCGCCGCAGCGCGTCCAGGCTCAGACGGTCGAAGGGCTGGGCGGGGTCGGTGGGCACGGGCCGACTCTGCCACCCGCGGGCCGGCGACCGGCCCGCGAGGTCAGTCCTGCTCGGTGGCCATCAGCACGAAGCCGGTGACGAACACCCCGACCGTGGCGAACATGGCGAGCACGCCGCCCACGACGCCGAAGCCGGGGGTGGGGATGTCGTTCACACCGCTGGTGGTCAGCATCATGACGACGCCGACGACGTACAGGGCCAGCGACAGCCCGCCGAGGACCAGCAGGACGATCGCTCGTCGCATCGTGTCTCGCTCTCTGTCCGGCGACCCGGGGGTCGTCCGTCGTCTTCGCCTCCGGAGCGCGGCCGGGCCGCGCGGGGATCACTCTAGCGGCTGGCCGTCGGGCACCGCCGCGGGGAGCGGGGTGTCCGCGCCGGCCCGCCGGGCCCGGCCGATGACGTCGGCGAGCGCCGCGTGCAGCCGCTCGGCGTCGGCCACGTCCAGCTGCAGCCGCTCCATCACGGTCCGGGGCACCGCGAGCGCCTGCTCCCGCAGGGCGGCCCCCGCCGGGGTGAGGGTCAGCCGCAGGGCGCGCTCGTCGCCCGGCTCGCGCCGCCGCTCGAGGTAGCCGACCGCCTCGAGCCGCTTGAGCAGCGGCGAGAGGGTCGCGGGCTCCAGGGCCAGCAGCCGGCCCAGCTCCCCCACCCGCAGCGGGGCGTGCTGCCACAGCGCCAGCATCACCAGGTACTGGGGGTGCGTCAGCCGCAGCGGCTCCAGCACCGGCCGGTAGATGCTGATCACGCTGCGGGAGGCCACGGCCAGGGCGAAGCAGACCTGGCGCTCGAGCTCGAGGAGGTCGGGCCCCTCCCCCACTCCGCCGCCCGCGCCAGCCCGGCCGGCGTCGCGCTCCGTGGCCGGGCTCACGTCGCCGGCGGGCTCCACCCGCTGTCGCTCCGCAGTCATGCTTAGTACACTAACAGTTCGTGGCCTCAGCACTCGGCGGGGCGCGGACCGACGGGAGTCGACGTGACGGAGAAGGTGGCCCGGGGTGACGGCTACTCGCTGCCCTACCGGATCTGGTGGGAGATCGAGTACACGCTGCTGCACGTGTTCGGACCGGCCTCGCTGGACGGCGACGCCGACCCGCGGGTGGCGATGAAGAAGGACCACGACCGGCGCAAGGCCCTCTGGCTGGAGCGACGGGCCGCCGCCAGGCGCTGAGCGGCCCGACCCGCCGGCGTCAGGTCGGCGGGGCCGACGACCGCTCGGCCGCCGCGCTCCGGCGGAGCAGCAGGCCCGGCAGGACACCGAGGGCGGCGACCACCACGGCCGTGAGCGCGGCCACGACGACGGCCACGGGCATCCCGACCACGACGTCGAAGACCAGCAGGACCGTGCCGACGAGCACCAGCCCGACCCCGAGCAGCACGAGCCGCAGGACCTGGTGCCCGACGGCGACGACCAACGTCTTGGCCCGGCGGCGGAAGAGCGCCCGGTGCAGGCTGACCGGCGCGAGCCCGAGCGCCGTCGTCAGCACGGCGACCACCACGAGCCGAGGTAGATCCGCTGCTGGTAGGTCTCGAGGTCGTCGAACCGGGGCTGAAACGCGACGGCCAGCAGGAAGCCGGTGAGCACCTGGGTGCCGGTCTGCGTCACCCGCAGCTCCTGCAGGATCTCGATCCAGTTCCGGTCCAGCCGCTGGTTCGGCGACTCCTCGCGGCCGTCGTCGGCCTCAGCCCCGGGCTCCCCCGGCTCCGGGCGGGTGGCACCCGTCGTCACCGCGGGACCACGGCCATCCGGTTGATCAGCTCCTCGAGGGAGTCCTCGAACTCGTTGTCGAAGGCGTCGAGGGACAGCTCCGGCGAGAGCTCCATGACCAGCGGGTAGGCGGCGAGGTCGTTGGTCTCGACGAACTCGATGTCGCTCGCCGCGTCCAGCCGCGGCTCCACCGCGTAGGTGGCCGACTCCAGCAGCAGGTGGCCCAGCAGGAACGTCGAGAAGGCGCGGTAGACCAGCACGCTGTCCTCGTTGCTGATCCCGTAGTGCCGCAGCCCCTGCAGGAAGGCTTCGACCCAGCGCAGGCTCCGCAGCGGCGGTCGCAGCCACGGCGCCGCCGGCGGCCGGCTGGCCACCAGCGGGAAGATCTTGGGGTGCTCCATGGCCATCGCCCGGACGCCGTGGGCCATCTGCTGGAGGAACTCCTGCCAGGTGCCCGGTCGCTGCAGCTCCATCGTGAGCCCGTACAGCTCGTCCATCACCGTCTCGACGACGCCGTCGAGCAGCTGGTCGCGGCCGGGCACGTAGCGGTAGAGCGCCATGGCCTCCACGCCCAGCTCGGCCCCGAGCCGGCGCATGGTCAGCCGCTCGCGGCCGTGCGCGTCGATGAAGCGGACGGCCTCGCGCAGGATCAGCAGGCGGTCCAGGGGGCGGCGGCCGCCCGGCGTGATCGCCTTCTCCGGCCCCGCCGCCGGTTGCGCACCGAGCGTGCCGGTGGGGCTCGGCTGCTGGGGCTGGTGCGGTGTCATGGGTCCCTCGCAGGTCTCGGCCGGGCTCGGCACCCGGCCGCGACCACTGCCGTCCCCGGCCCTCCACCCCGGCTGTTTACAAGGTAAACGACCCGGCCTACAGTGAGCGGAGACGACGCGGTCACTTCCTCGGAGCATAGTTCACGGCTCCGAGCCCCCTCGGCGCCCGGCTCCCGCCGGGCCTGCTGACCAGGGACGACGCGCCGCCGGTGCCGCGCGAACTCGTCGTGCGGCGGAGGTGAGGAGACCGACATGAGCGGACTGGGCGACAAGATCAAGGGCAAGGCCGAGGAGCTCGCGGGCGACGCCAAGGCCAAGGCCGGCGACGCCACCGACAACCGGGACCTGCAGGCCGAGGGCCACGGCGACCAGGCCTCAGGCAACGCCCGGCAGGCCGTCGGCGAGGTCAAGGACGCGGCGGACGACCTCAAGCGCTGACGTCCCCCGCTGACGCGGGCAGCACGCACGGCCTCCTCGTCGACGACGGGGAGGCCGTCCTGCGTCCGGCGCCGGTCGGGCCTCAGCCGGCCGCGCCGCCGCCGGAGATGTGCTCGATGATCGCCGTCGTGGAGACCGACGGGGTGCGCGGCAGGTAGATCACGCGGCAGACGTCGTTGAGGAAGTCGAACTTGCCGGTCCAGTCGTCGCCCATGACGAGGATGTCGGCCCGGTGCTCCAGCACGTACTCCCGCTTCTGCTCCAGGCTCTCCTCGACGAACACCGCGTCGACGACCTTGAGGTTGGACACGATCTCGGTCCGCTCGTCCTGGTCGAAGACCGGGTTGCGGCCCTTCTTGGAGAAGTTGAGCGCGTCGGAGGACACCCCGACCACCAGCCGGTCGCCCAGCGCCGCCGCGCGGTTCAGCACGCGGACGTGCCCGACGTGCAGCACGTCGAAGGTGCCGAAGGTGATCACGGTGGTCATGGTGGAGCTCCTGGCGGTGGGGGACGAGACGCCGACACCCTAGTGGCCGCGGCGCCCCGGCGGCTCGGGGCGCGAGACGGGCGGACCGGCGCGCGGTCGGGGTGGATAGCCCGACGACGTACATTGGCCCGGCCATGGCCCTGCTCCTCGACCTGACCCCGCTGCGCGCCAGCCCCCCGTTCCGGCGCCTGGTCATCGGCCTCGGCGTCTCGAACCTCGGCTCCCAGCTCACCGTCGTCGCCGTCGGCCTGCAGGTCTACGCGATCACCGGCTCGACGCTGTCGGTGGGCGTGCTCGGCATCTGCGCGCTCGTGCCGCTGGTGCTGCTCGGCCTCTACGGCGGCGCGCTGGTGGACGCCTACGACCGCCGGCGGGTGGCGCTCGCGTCGTCGCTGGGGCTGTGGGTGGTGACCATGGCCCTGGCCCTGCAGGCCTGGCTGCACGTGGACTCGGTCCTGCTGCTGTACGCGCTAGTCGCGGTCCAGTCGGCCGGGTTCGCCATCAACAACCCGGCCCGGACCTCGATCATCCCGCGGCTGGTCGAGCCGCGGATGCTGCCGGCGGCCAACGTCCTCACCACCATCGAGACCAACGTCGCCCTCACCGTCGGCCCGCTGCTCGGAGCCCTGCTGGTGGCCGTGTGGGACTTCGGGCCGGCCTACACCGTCGACGCCCTGCTCTTCACCTTCGCCCTGTGGGCGCTGTGGCGGCTGCCGGACCTGCCCCCGCTGACCGCCGACGGCTCGGCGCCCGAGCGCGGCAGCCGGCGCGGGTTCGCCTCCATCGTCGAGGGGCTGCACTACCTCGCGACCCGGCCCAACGTCCGGATGACCTTCGTGGTGGACATCATCGCCATGGTCTTCGCCATGCCCCGGGTGCTGTTCCCGGCCGTCGGCGTCCTGTTCCTCGGCGGCGGCGCCACGACGACGGGCCTGCTCAGCGCCGCCTACGCGATCGGCGCCGTGCTCGCCGGCGTCTTCTCCGGCGGGCTGGTGGGCCTGCGCCACCAGGGCCAGGTGATCACCGGCTCGATCCTCGCCTTCGGGGCCTCGGTGGCGGCGTTCGGGGTGGTCCTGGTCGTCGTCGGCCGCGACCAGCCCGCCCAGGTGCTCGTCGGCGCCCTCGTCGTGGCCATGGTGTTCCTCGCCCTGGCCGGCGGCTCGGACGCCGTCAGCTCGGTGTTCCGCCAGACGATCCTGCAGTCCGCGACGCCCGACCACATGCGGGGCCGGCTGCAGGGGGTGTTCATCGTCGTCGTCGCGGGCGGCCCCCGGCTGGGCGACCTCGTGCTGGGCGCGGAGTCCAGCTGGGTCGGCGAGGGCTGGGCGGCCGTCGTCGGCGGGCTGACCTGCATGGTCGTGCTGACCCTCGTCGTGGGGCTGCAGCGCCGCTTCCTGCGCTACGACGCGCTGGCCCCGACCCCCTAGGCGGGCCTCCCGGCCGTCTGAGACGGTGGGACCCCGGGGGCGGGCGAGGACCGCCGGCTCCCGGCCGGTCGGTCCCAGCGCACGGAGGAGCACGATGACCCAGCTCGCCAGCATGGGCGGCGACACCGCCGCCGACAACGAGGGCGGCACCGGCGGCGAGACCGTCGCCCCGGAGGCCTACACCCTCGGCGACGCCACCGGTCCGCTCGACCCGGACGCGCTGCGCCGGCTCGACGCCTGGTGGCGGGCGGCGAACTACCTCGCCGTCGGGCAGATCTACCTCAAGGACAACCCGCTGCTGCGCGAGCCGCTGCAGGCCGAGCACGTCAAGCCCCGCCTGCTCGGGCACTTCGGGACCGTGCCGGGCCTCAACCTCGTCTACGCCCACGCGAACCGGCTGATCCGCGACCGCGGGCTGAGCGCGGTCTTCGTCGCCGGCCCGGGCCACGGCGGCCCCGGGCCCAACGCCTGCGGCTGGATCGAGGGCACCTACTCCGAGCTCTACAGCCACATCCCCCGCGACGCCGAGGGCATGCAGGCGTTCTTCCACCAGTTCTCCTACCCCGGCGGGGTTCCCAGCCACGCCGCGCCCGAGACCCCGGGCTCCTTCCACGAGGGCGGCGAGCTGGGCTACTCGCTGCTGCACGCCTTCGGCGCCGCCCTGGACAATCCCGACCTCACCGTCTTCTGCGTCGTCGGCGACGGCGAGGCCGAGACCGGGCCGCTGGCCGGCAGCTGGCACGCCAACAAGTTCGTCAACCCCGCCCGCGACGGCGCCGTGGTGCCGGTGCTGGCCCTCAACGAGTACAAGATCGCCAACCCGACGCTGCTGGCCCGGATCCCGCAGGAGGAGCTGGAGACGCTGCTGCGCGGCTACGGCTACGAGCCGCACGTGGTCGCCGGCTCCGACCCGGCGCAGGTGCACCAGGACATGGCCGCCGCGATGGAGGCGTGCCTGGACGGCATCGCCGAGATCCAGCGGGTCGCCCGGGCGGCCGGCGGCGACGCCGGCCCCGAGGACGGCCGCCGCCGCTGGCCGATGATCGTCATGCGCACCCCCAAGGGCTGGACCTGCCCGCCGGTGGTCGACGGCCAGCAGGTCGAGGGCACGTTCCGGGCGCACCAGGTGCCGCTGCCCGCGGCCCGCACCGACGGCACGCACCGGGCGGTGCTGGAGCAGTGGCTGCGCTCCTACCGGCCCGAGGAGCTGTTCGACGAGGACGGGGCGCCGGTCGCGGAGCTGCTGGAGCAGAACCCCGAGGGCGACGCCCGGATGAGCGCCAACCCCGTCGCCAACGGCGGGCTGCTGCTGCGCGACCTGCGGCTGCCGGACTGGCGCGACTTCGGCGTCGAGGTCGGCACCCCCGGCTCGACGGACCACGAGGCCACCCGGGTGCTGGGCCGCTGGCTGGCCGAGGTCACCCGGCTGAACCCGACGAGCTTCCTCACCTTCGCCCCCGACGAGCTGGCCTCCAACCGGCTGCAGGACATCCTCGACGTCACCGGCCGCAGCTGGCAGGCCGAGATCGGGGAGTTCGACGAGCGGCTGGACCGGCAGGGCCGGGTGGTGGAGGTGCTCAGCGAGCACATGTGCCAGGGCCTGCTCGAGGGCTACCTGCTGACCGGGCGGCACGGCCTGTTCACCTGCTACGAGGCCTTCATCCACATCGTCGACTCGATGTTCAACCAGCACGCCAAGTGGCTGCAGGCCAGCGCCGAGGTCGACTGGCGCCGCCCGATCGCCAGCTTCAACTACCTGCTGTCCAGCCACGTCTGGCGCCAGGACCACAACGGGTTCACCCACCAGGACCCGGGCTTCCTCGACGTCGTGCTCAACAAGAAGCCCGAGATCGTCCGGGTCTACCTGCCGCCGGACGCCAACACCCTGCTCTCGACCTACGACCACTGCCTGCGCTCGCGGCACTACGTCAACGTCGTCGTGGCCGGCAAGCAGCCGCAGGCCGACTGGCTGGGGGTGCAGGACGCGGCCCTGCACTGCGCCCGCGGCGCCGGGATCTGGGAGTGGGCGGGCCACGGCGACGAGACGGGCAGCGACCCCGACGTCGTGCTGGCCTGCGCGGGCGAGATCCCGACGCTGGAGACCCTCGCCGCCGCCGCCCTCCTGCGCGAGCGGCTGCCGGACCTGCGGGTCCGGGTGGTCAACGTCGTCGACCTCATGCGGCTGCTGCCGGAGTCCGAGCACCCGCACGGGCTGCCGGACTCGGAGTTCGACACCCTCTTCACCGCCGACAAGCCGGTGATCTTCGCCTTCCACGGCTACCCCTGGCTGGTGCACCGGCTCACCTACCGCCGGACCAACCACGCGCAGCTGCACGTCCGCGGCTACAAGGAGAACGGCACGACGACGACGCCGTTCGACATGGTGATGCTCAACGACCTCGACCGGTACCACCTGGTCGTCGACGTCATCGACCGCGTGCCCGCGCTGCGCTCCCGGGCGGCGGGGCTGCGCCAGGAGATGGTCGACACCCGGCTGCGGGCGCGGACCTGGACCCGCGAGCACGGCGTCGACCTGCCCGAGGTGGCGGAGTGGACGTGGCCGGGCGCGACCGGGCAGGCCTGACGCGGGGGCGGGGTCAGCGCGCGACGTCGTCCCGGGCGTCGTCGGGGTCGCGGAGCGAGCTGAGGTCGCGGTACCAGCGCGGCAGCACGTGGGCCGCCTGCAGGTCGGCGACGTAGCGGGCGCTGGCCGCGCCGAAGACGACGTCGCCGCCCAGCCCCGGCTCGGCCGAGAGGAGCGCGCCGACGGCGTCGGTGGCCGCCAGGTCCTCGCGCCGCGGCTCGGCGCCCAGCTGCTCGTCGAACCAGCGGCCGCCCTCCTCGCTGCCGCCGAGGCGGCGGTGGCCGCGGGCCAAGCGGGCCGTCGCCAGCGGGGCCATCACCTCGGTGCACGCGAGGTGGCCCAGCGCGGCGCCCCGCCAGCGCCGCTGCAGGCCCAGCAGGGTGACGAGGTTGGTGGTCAGCAGCGTCACCCCGGGCAGCCGGTCGACGTGCTCCCCGTAGCCGGTGCCCAGCCCCCAGGACCGCAGCAGCTCCCGGTACAGCTCGGCGCGCATCAGCGGCAGCCGGCCGCGTCCCCAGGTCTGCGCCTCCAGCTCGGCCAGCGCCACCTTGGGCTCCCCCGAGAGCCGCGGCAGCGTCCAGGCGTAGCCGTCGCCGGCCCGCAGCTCGGCGGGGGCGCGGTGCACCAGCAGCTCGCGCAGCTGCTCGGCGGTGCCCTCGCGCACCAGGTGCTCCGCCGGGGAGGCGGTGAGGTCGTCGCGGCGGCCGAGGGCGACGACGCGGGAGACGGTCGCCTCCAGCCCGCGCTGGCGCAGGCTGTGCGGCGCGCCGACCTCGCTCTCCAGTGCGGCCAGCACCAGCTGCTCCCACTCCTGCCGGGCGCGCAGCAGGTCGGGCTGCCACTCCCACTCCTCCGGCACGCCGGCCAGGCCGCGGTGGTGCAGCTCGTAGACGCAGTGCAGCGCCAGCTGGAGGTCGTCGTCGGCCAGCGCCTCGCCCAGCAGGCCGTCCCACCACAGGGCGTCGCCCACCCGGACCTCCCAGGGGCGGCGCCGGAGCAGGTGCAGCAGGGCGGCGCTGACGGGCCCGCGCGGGGCGGGGAGCGGGGCGGGCGGGTCCACGACGGCGGCGGTGCCGGCGGGAACGGCCGGGGCGGCGGTCGGGTGGTCGGGGGGTGCCACGCGGACGTCCTCTCGGGGGAGTCCCGGCCGAGGGCGGGTCCCGGGCGCAGAAGGGCAGACCGCCCGGCGACCGGGTGGGGAGCCGGCGCAGCCGCGCCGGTCCGGGCCGGGGTCACCGGCCCGCTGCCCCCTCCGTGCTGAAGAGGCGTGGGGTCAGGTTAGCGCGGTCGCGCCGCGGAGGACGCGACGCGGATGTCGCCGGGAGCGGAACCCGCCCGGGGCACCGGTCAGGAGGCGGCGTCGACCTGGAAGGGGGCCGGGGCCTCCGCCAGCGCGGGGTCGGCCGCCGCGACCACCTGGCCGGCGGCGGCGTGCAGCCGGATGTTGTAGTTCTGCGAGTAGCGGCGGAGCAGGTCGAAGGCCGCGTCGGCGCTGCTGCCGTTGCGCTCCATGAGCATCCCGAGCGCCATGTCGATCCGGCGCCGGCGGTCCATCGCCGCCGCCCGGTCGTCGAGCTCGCGCGCCTGCCGCACCAGGTGCAGGGCCAGCCCGATGCCGCCGGCCACGTCCAGCGCCGTCCGCTCGACGAGCTCGCGCTGGGCGGCGCTGACGCCGTCGAGCCGGGAGTCGTAGACCTTGAGCACCGCCGCCGGCCGGTCGTCGACGTGCACCGGGACCGAGAGGCAGCAGGCGGCGCCGCGGGCGGCGGCCCGGGGTCCGTAGTCGCCCCACCGGTCGTCGGCACCGAGGTCGGGGACGTAGAGGCCCTCACCCGACTGCAGCGCGTGCAGGCACGGACCGGTCCCGATGGAGTACTGCAGCAGGTCGACCTCCAGCGCCAGGTCGCTGCTGGAGCCGATGGTGATCGGCGTGGTGTCGAGGCCGAAGGTGACGGCCACCCCCGCCACGTCGCCCAGCTTGGCGGCCGTGCGGCCGGCCAGGTCCTCGAGGTAGTCCACCAGCAGCGGCACCAGGGCGTGCGCGGCCGCGCCGTCCTCGTCCTGCTGCACCTGACCCGTACCCGCCACCCACGTCCTCCTCGCGTCTCGAACCGCGCCAGCATGCCAGACGCGGACCAACGCGGCGGCCACCGCGGGCGGCGGCTCAGCCCCGCGCGGCGCCGGCCAGCTCGGCGAGGACGGCGGCCAGCTGGTCCAGTCCGTGGTCCAGCTGCTCCTCGGTGATGACCAGCGGCAGGGCGAGCCGCAGGGTGGAGCCGTGGGTGTCCTTGGCCAGCACGTGCCGGCGGGCGAGCGCCTCGCAGACCTCGCGCCCCGTGGCCAGGGCCGGGTCGACGTCCACGCCGGCCCAGAGGCCGCGCACCCGGACCGCCACCAGGCCGTGCCCCACCATCGCCTCCAGCCGGGCGCGCATCCGCTCCCCCAGCCGGGTGGCCCGCTGCTGGGGCTCACCGGTGGCGAGCAGCTCGACGACGGCGCGGCCGACGGCGCAGGCCAGCGGGTTGCCGCCGAAGGTGCTGCCGTGCTGGCCCGGCCGGAGCACGCCCAGCACGTCGCGGTCGGCGACGACGGCCGAGACGGGCACGATGCCGCCGCCGAGCGCCTTGCCCAGCAGGTACACGTCGGGCACGACGCCCTCGTGCTCGCAGGCCAGCGTCGTCCCCGTGCGGCCCAGGCCGGACTGGATCTCGTCGGCGATGAACAGCACCCGCCGGGCCCGCGTCACCTCGCGGACGCCGGCCAGGTAGCCCGGCGGCGGGATCCGGACGCCGGCCTCGCCCTGGATCGGCTCCAGCAGCACCGCCACCACGTCGTCGGTCAGCGCCGCCTCCAGCGCGGCCAGGTCACCGTAGGGGACGGTGACGAAGCCCGGGGTGTAGGGCCCGAAGTGGTCGCGGGCGTCCGGGTCGTCGGAGAAGCTGACGATCGTCGTGGTCCGGCCGTGGAAGTTGCCGCTGGCGACGACGATCGTGGCCCGCCCGTCGGGCACGCCCTTGACCTCGTAGCCCCACTTGCGGGCGACCTTGACCGCGGACTCCACCGCCTCCGCCCCGGTGTTCATCGGCAGCACCACCTCCTTGCCGACCAGGGCCGCGAGCGCCTCGGCGAACGGGGCCAGCTGGTCGTGGTGGAAGGCGCGGGAGGTCAGCGTGACGCGGTCCAGCTGCGCGCGCGCGGCGGCGAGCAGCGCGGGGTGGCCGTGGCCGAAGTTGGTGGCGGAGTAGGCCGAGAGGAAGTCGAGGTGCTCGACGCCGTCGACGTCGGTGAGCACGGCGCCGGAGCCGGAGGCGACCACCACCCCCAACGGGTGGTAGTTGTGCGCCACGTGGGCGTCCTCGGCCGCCAGCAGGGCCGCGGCCGGCGAGGGCGCGGGGCGGTCGGGCGTACGGGTGCGCTCGTCGAGGACGGTCATCGCGGGGTACCTCCGGAGGGGGTGGTGGGACGGGTGGGTCGGATCTCCTGCGTGCAGCACTTGACGCCGCCGCCGCCCAGGAGCAGCTCGGAGACGTCGACCTCGACGGGGCGGTAGCCGGCGGCGGCCAGCGCGCCGACGAGGTGCGGGGCGCCGGCGGGCAGCCAGACGTGCAGGCCGTCGCTGACGGCGTTGAGGCCCAGGCACGCCGCGTCGGCCGCGGTGGCCAGCACGGCGTCGGGGAACAGCGCGGCCAGCCGCTGCCGGCTGGCCGGGCTGAAGGCGGCCGGGTGGTAGGCGATGTGGTCGGCGCGGTCGTCGAGCACCGTGAGCGCGACGTCGAGGTGGTAGTAGACCGGGCTGACCAGCTCGAGGCTGACGACCTCCCGGCCGGTCAGCCGGGCGAGCTCGGCGTGGGCGTCGGGGCTGGTCCGGAAGCCGTGGCCGGCCAGCACGCGGTCGGACAGCACGGCGAAGTCGCCCTCGGCCTCGTTGACGGCGACCGGGGCGGTGACGACGCCGGAGCCGCCCAGCCGGGCGGCGTGCCAGGCGCCGTGGGACGCGGCCTCGGCAGCCCGCTGCGGGGTGGCGAAGCGCGCCTGCAGGACGTGGCCGTCGACGACGGTGGCGCCGTTGGCGGCGAACACCATGTCGGGCAGGCCCTCGACGGGGTCCAGCAGGTCGACGCGGTGGCCGGCCGCGCGGTAGGCCTCCACCAGGGCGCTCCACTGGGCCAGCGCCCGGCCGCGGTCGACCGGGGCGCCCGGGTGCATCCACGGGTTGATGGCGTAGAGGACGTCGAAGGAGGTGGGCGGGCACATCAGGTAGTGCCGCGGCGAGGCCCGCCGCAGGGCGGCCTCCGGCCGGGTCAGCACGCTCGACGTCATGGGCCGAGTTTAGGTCGACTCTTGCGCAACACATGGTCCGCGATGTAGGAACTTGGGGTGCATCCATTGCGTCTTGATGACCTCGACCGCAACATCATTGCTCGCCTGGTCGAGAACGGCCGCGAGAGCTTCGCCGCCCTCGGCACCCGCGTCGGGCTGTCCACGGCGGCCACCAAGCGGCGGGTCGACCGGCTGCGCGCCGAGGGCGTCATCCGCCGGTTCACCGCCGAGATCGAGCCGACGGCGCTGGGCTGGACGATCGAGGCGTTCGTCGAGCTGTACTGCGAGGGCCGCGTCCCCCCGGACGGGATGCGCGAGCTGGCCCTCAGCATCCCCGAGGTCAGCGAGGCCTACACCGTCACCGGCGAGGCCGACGGCATCCTGCTGGTGCGCGCCTCCGACGCGGCCCACTTCGAGAAGGTGCTGGGGGTCATCCGCAACCACCCGGGCGTCAGCCGCACCCGCTCGGCCGTCGTCCTCTCGCACCTGTAGGTCACAACTCGGCAGCCCGGGCCCGACCCCGGCGGCGGAGGTGGCAGGATCGTCGGCGGACCCGCCCCCGCGGGTCACGACGGAAGATCCCGGCGCGCGATGCGTTAGGTTCTCACGCGCCGCAGGTCGTGCAGAGTTCAACGACCCGGGGGGCCGCACGACGTGACCGGACCAGGGACGAGAGAGATACGAGGGTCGAGCCAGTGACTGAGCCGAGCGCGGCGCCACGTCGTTTCCGGGTCACCGACTTCGCCACCGCCAAGCGCGAGGGCCGGCGCTGGGCGATGCTCACCAGCTACGACCAGTACACCGCCGGCCTGTTCGACGAGGCCGGGGTGTGGAGCCTGCTCGTCGGCGACTCCGCCGCCAACAACGTCTACGGCTACGACTCGACGCTGCCGGTCACCGTCGACGAGCTGCTGCCGCTGGTGCGCGCCGTCGTCCGCTCCACCCGGCGGGCCTTCGTCGTCGGCGACCTGCCCTTCGGCTCCTACGAGGCCGGTCCCGGCCAGGCCCTGCAGACCGCCATCCGCTTCATGAAGGAGGGCGGCTGCCACGCGGTGAAGTTCGAGGGCGGGGTCCGGGTCGCCGAGCAGGTGGCCAAGGTCACCGGCGCCGGCATCCCCGTGATGGGCCACATCGGCTTCACCCCGCAGAGCGAGCACCAGCTGGGCGGCTACCGCGTGCAGGGCCGCGGCGACAGCGCCGCCCGGCTGCTGGAGGACGCGCACGCCGTCGCCGAGGCCGGCGCCTTCGCCGTCGTGCTGGAGATGGTGCCCGGCGACCTCGCCGCGCGGGTGACCGCCGAGCTGCCCATCCCGACCGTCGGGATCGGCGCCGGCCCGTCCTGCGACGCCCAGGTCTTGGTGTGGCAGGACATGCTGGGACTGCGGCAGGGCAAGGTGACGCGCTTCGTCAAGCAGTACGCCGACCTCGCCTCGGTCATCTCGACCGCCGCCGCGGCCTACGTGGCCGACGTCGCCGAGGGCACGTTCCCGACCGCGGCGCACACCTTCGCCGACACCCCGTCCCCCGCCGTCCCGTCCCACCCGTCCGACCCGGCCCCGGCCGGCCCGCCACCCGTCCCGGGTGCGCCAGGAGCTCTCTCGTGATCGTCGCCCACTCCCTCGCCGACTTCGCCACCGCCCGCGCCGACCTCGACGCCGCCGGCCACCGGCGCGTCGCCTTCGTCGCCACCATGGGCGCCCTGCACGCCGGCCACCGCGAGCTGATCCGGCTGGCCCGCGCCAGCGGTGACGCCGTCGTCGTCAGCATCTTCGTCAACCCGCTGCAGTTCGGGCCGGGCGAGGACTACGCCCGCTACCCCCGCCCCCTGGAGGACGACCTCGCCGTCTGCGCGGAGGAGGGCGTCGACCTCGTCCTGGTCCCGACGGTGGCCGAGCTGTACCCCGCCGGCCGCCAGGTCACCGTGCACGCCGGCACGATGGGGACGGTGCTCGAGGGCCGCTCCCGGCCCGGCCACTTCGACGGCGTGCTCACCGTGGTGGCCAAGCTCTTCCACGTCGTCCGGCCCGCCCTGTCGTTCTTCGGGCAGAAGGACGCCCAGCAGCTGACGGTCATCCAGCGGATGGTCACCGACCTCAACATGGACGTCGAGGTGGTCGGCGCCCCGACCGTCCGCGAGGCCGACGGCCTGGCGCTGTCCAGCCGGAACGTCTTCCTCTCCGCGGGCGAGCGGGCGCTGGCCACGAGCCTCTCCACGGCGCTGCGCCGGGCCGCGGCGGCCGACAGCGTGCCCGCCGCGAAGGTCGCGGCCAACGAGGTGCTGGACCGCGTGCAGTTCGAGCCCGACTTCGAGCTCGACTACGCCGTCCTGGTGCACCCGACGACGTTCGCCGAGGTCCCCGACGACCACACCGGTCCGGTGCGCATGCTGGTGGCCGCGAAGGTCGGCTCGACCCGGCTGATCGACAACGCGCTGCTGGAGCTGCCCGCCCCGCTGCCCGAGCAGGAGACGGTCGACCGGGCGGTCTGACGCCCCGCCGACCGCCGGACGCCGCCCCGTGGACCTCGACGACGCCGCCGAGGAGCTGTACGCGGGCTCGCCCGACGACTTCGTCGAGCGCCGCACCGCGCTGGTGGCGCAGGCCCGCGCGGCCCGCGACCGCCCGCTGGCCAAGGAGATCGGCGCGCTGCGCCGGCCGACCCGCACCGCGTGGCTGCTGAACCGGCTGGCCCGCGACGACGCCGCGGGCGTCGAGGCGCTGCTGGCCCTGGCCGGCCAGCTGGAGGACGCCCAGCGCCGGGGCTCCGGACCCGACCTGCGCCGGCTGTCGGCCGAGCGCCGGACGCTGGTCGACCGGCTGGCCCGCGACGCCGTCCGGCGCGGCACCGAGGCGGGCTACGCCGCCGCCGAGAGCGCGCTGCAGGAGGTCGGGCAGAGCCTCCAGTCCGCGCTGGGCGACCCGGGCACCGCCGAGCAGCTGCGGCGCGGACGGCTGACCACCGCCGTCAGCTACGCCGGCTTCGGCTCGACCGACCGGCTCGCGGCGATGGCTGCCTCCCTGCCGGCCGCCGCGGCGCCCGACCCGGAGCCGGAGGTCGCGGCGGCGCCGGAGCCCGACGCCGAGCCCGAGCCCGAGCCTGACCCCGAGCCCGAGCCCGAGCCCGAGCCCGAGCCCGAGGCTGACCCCGAGCCCGAGCCCGAGCCGGAGCCCGAGGCCGACCCGGAGGAGGCGGCCCGCCGCGCGCGGGCGACCGAGGCCGAGAGCGCCTGGGAGCAGGCCGCTGCGGCGCTGGTGGAGGCCGAGCGGGCGGCGGAGGAGACGACGGCCCGGGCCGACGCGCTGGCCGACCGCGTCGAGGAGCTGCAGGCCGAGCTGGCCCGGGTGGAGGCGGACGAGGCCGCGGCCCGCGGCGAGGCCCGGTCCGCCCGCCGGGCGCACCAGGCGGCGACCCGGGCGGCGGAGGAGGCCGAGCGGGCCCGGGACGACGCCCGGGCCGCGCTCGGGGGCTGACCGGCCCGGGGGCCGGCGGCGGGGCTCAGGCCTCGCGCCAGTCCTGGCTGGTGAGGTGCGAGCCGGCCTGCGGCCCCATCTGCAGCATCCCGCCGTCGACCACCCAGGAGGCGCCGGTCACGTAGCTGGACTGCGGCGAGGCCAGGAAGGCGACGACGTCGGCGATCTCGTAGGCGTGGCCGGGCCGCCCCAGCGGCACGCCCGGGCGCTCGGTCTGCGTCGGGTCCTCGTCGGTCTGGCCGGTCATCGGGGTGGCGATCTCCCCCGGTGCGACGGCGTTCGCGGTGATGCCCTGCGCACCGAGCTCCAGCGCGATCGTCTTCACCAGCCCGCCGAGGCCGTGCTTGGCCGCGTCGTAGGCGCTGGAGCCGACGCGGGGCTGGTGCTCGTGGACGCTGGTCACCGCGATCAGCCGGCCGCCGCGACCCTGGCGGACCAGGTGCTTCGCCGCGGCCTGCAGGCAGACGAAGGCGCCGTCGAGGTCGGTGGCCAGCGTCTGGCGCCAGGTGTCGAGGTCCAGCTCGAGGAACGCGGTGCCGTCGCCGGTGCCGGCGTTGTTGACGAAGACGTCGAGCCCGCCCAGCTGCTCGACCAGGCCGTCGACGACGGCGGCGCAGGAGGCGAGGTCGGTGGTGTCGAGCCGGGCGACGTAGGCCTGGCGGCCGTGGGAGCGGACCTCCTCGGCGGTGGCCTCGGCACCCTCGGCGTCGGTGTGCCAGGTGATCCCGACATCCATCCCGGCCTTGGCCAGGGCCACCGCGGTGGCCTTGCCGATGCCGGAGTCGGACGCGGTGACGACGGCGCGCGAGGGCTGGAACTGACGGGGGTCGAACGGCACGGTGCTCTCCTCGGACGGGGGTGGTCTGTGCTCCCCCCGGTACCCGCCGGCGGGCCGGTCACACCCGTCGGGGTGGAGAGAAGAGGCCCCGGACCTGGGAGGATGGGACCCGGCACCCGGAGCCCCCGGGTGCCGCTGTGCGCCGGGACCGTCCCGGCCGATCCCTGGAGGACCCGATGCCCGACGTCTCGAGCGACGCCACCCGCTGCGCCGTGGTCTGCAACCCGACCAAGGTCTCCGACGGGTTCCGCGCCCTGGTCACCGAGCGCACGGAGGCCGTGGGCTGGGCCCCGCCGCTGTGGCTCGAGACCAGCGAGGACGACCCGGGCCGCGGGATGACCCGGGAGGCGCTGGCGGCCGGCGTCGACGTCGTGCTGGCCGCAGGCGGCGACGGCACGATCCGCGTCGTCGCCGACGCGATGGCGGGCTCCGGCACCACGATGGCGGTGATCCCGGCGGGCACCGGCAACCTGCTGGCGCGCAACCTCGACCTGCCGCTGGAGGAGGCGGGCGCCCTCGAGGTGGCCCTCGCCGGCCGCACCCGCGCGATCGACCTCGTCGCCCTCGCGGTCGACGGCGGGCCCGAGGAGCACTTCGCCGTGATGGCCGGCGTCGGGGTGGACGCCACGATCATGGACGAGGTCGACCCGGCCCTGAAGAAGAAGGTCGGCCCGGCCGCCTACTTCGTCGCCGCCGGGAAGGCGCTCGGCCGGCTGCCGATCCCCATGGAGGTCAGCGTCGACGGCGGCCGCCGGCACCGCCGCCGGGCCATGACCTGCCTCATCGGGAACGTCGGGAAGCTGCCCGGCGGCCTGGTGCTGATGCCCGACGCGCAGGCCGACGACGGCCGGCTCGACGTCTACGTCGCCTCCCCGCTGCGGGTCAGCCACTGGCTCAAGCTCGCGCTGCGGGTCATCACCCGGCGCGGCCAGCGCGACGACCAGGTGGACTCCTGGCAGGGCGGCCGGGTGGAGCTGACGCTGCGCCGCGCCGAGGCCTACCAGCTCGACGGCGACGTCGTCGGCGAGGGCCGCCGGCTCGTCGCCGAGGTCCGCCGCGGCGCGCTGACCGTCTGCGTCCCCTGAGCGCCGCCGGGCCGGGGGGCGCCGCCCGGCCCGGCATCCCCTCGGCCTGCATCTCGGGGCCCGCGGTCGGGGGAACCCTGGGCGACGGCTCGGCCCGACCGGCCGTCGTGCCCGCGGCGTAGGCTCGCGGCGTCCGTCCCCAGGCCCCAGGAGGCCCCCATGGGTTCCACCGTGCTCGTCACCGGCGCCTCCGGGTTCGTCGGGTCGCACCTCGCCACCGCCCTCGTCGAGGCGGGCCACCGGGTCCGCGCGATGACCCGGCACCCCGAGCGCTACACGGGCGCCGGCGAGCCCGTGCAGGCCGACGTCGCCGACCGCGCGAGCCTGGACCGGGTGATGGCCGGCGTCGACGTCGCCTACTACCTGGTGCACTCCCTCGACAGCGAGGACTTCGTCGCGAAGGACGCGGAGGCCGCCCGGCACTTCAGCGCCGCCGCCGCGCAGGCCGGCGTCGAGCGGATCGTCTACCTCGGCGGCCTCGGCCGGGAGGACCAGGACCTCTCCGACCACCTCCGCTCGCGCCGCCAGGTCGAGACGCTGCTCGGCGAGGACGGCGTGCCGGTGACCGTGCTGCGGGCGGCCATCGTCATCGGCCACGGCGGCATCTCCTGGGAGATCACCCGCCAGCTGGTCGCCCATCTCCCGGCCATGGTCGTCCCGCGCTGGGCGACGACCCGCACGCAGCCCATCGCCCTCGCCGACGTGGTGCGCTACCTCGTCGGGGTGCTGGAGCCCGCGGAGGCGAGGGGCCGCACCTTCGAGATCGGCGGCACCGAGGTGCTCACCTACGCCGAGATGATGCAGCGGGTCGCGCGGCTGCACCACGGCCGGACGCTGCCGATGGTCACCGTGCCGCTGCTCACCCCCCGGCTGTCCTCGCACTGGCTGGCCTTCGTCACCGACGTGGACACCGAGACGGCGCGGAACCTCATCGACTCGATGAGCAACGAGGTCGTCGTGCACGAGCAGAGCATCCGCGAGGTCGTCCCCGGTGAGCCGATGGACTACACCGCCGCGGTCGAGGCCGCCTACGCGCAGCGCGCGGCGGCGCTCGGCGAGGACGACGAGAAGCCGACCGCCCGGCCGGCCGACCGGGTCCAGGACGAGCGCTCCCCCACCGCATGACCGGGGCGCGCACCCGCCTGGTCGGCCGCGCGCTCGGCGTCGTCCGCCCGATCCTCGTGGACAAGGTGGAGCGCGACCACCAGCAGACCGACCGGGCGTTCCGGCACCGCCGGGTCGTCGTCGCCGTCACCCTCGTCGTCGGCGCCACCCTGCTGGGCCTGTCGTTCGCCACCGAGCAGGGCGACCCCGTCTTCTACGCGCTCACCTTCGGGCTGGCGGCCACCTGGGCGGTCGGCAGCTTCGTCTCCGGACCGCTGCACCTGGGCCACATCCAGATCCTCGGCGCGCTGCGACGGCCGGTCGTCACCCCCGTGCTGGTGGGGCTCGCGCTGGCCGCGGTGTTCGTGGTGGGCGCCCTGGTGATGCGCGAGATCCCGCCGCTGGCCGCCTTCGCCGAGAGCGTGCTGGGCTACGCGCGCGCCGGCAGCCTGCCGCTGCTGCTGGTCATCACCCTGGTCAACGGCATCGCGGAGGAGCTGTTCTTCCGCGGGGCGCTGTTCGCCGCGATCGGCCGCCGCCGCCCCGTGCTGATCTCGACGGTCGTCTACGCCCTGGCCACCGTGGCCGGCGGCAACCCGGTGCTGGTGTTCGCGGCCGTGGTCCTCGGCGTCGTCGTCGGGCTGCAGCGGCGGGCGGGCGGCGGGGTGCTGGCGCCGATCCTCACCCACATCACGTGGTCGACGACGATGCTGCTGGTGCTGCCGCAGATCTTCCCCGGCGGCTGACCCCCTCGTCCCGCGGACGCCGTCAGGCCCTCCGCGGACGCACAGGGCCGCCCCGGCGCTCGCTCCCCCGAACGAGCCACCGGGACGGCGGCTGCGGTTCCCGGGCCGCCTCCCCATCCCCCGATGGTGGTCCGGCGCCCGGGCTGTTCCCCCGACACCGAGAACGATGCCCGGCCCACCTCAGGGCCGGGGCGGGTCCGGGCGCAGGGTCGCCCCAGGATCGGCGCAGGATCTCCCCCGGCGCGCCGACCCGGTCCCGGCGGCGCGGCCCGGGGCTCGGGCGCGACGGCGGGTGGCCCCGCGATACTGGCCCCATGAGCCCCGCGCAGGAGCAGGTCGTCGACGTCGAGGGCCGCAGCGTCCGGCTGACGAACCTGGACAAGGTGCTCTACCCGGCGACCGGCACCACCAAGGGCGAGGTGCTCGACTACTACGCCCGGGTGGGCGCGGTGCTGCTGCCGCACCTGCGGCAGCGCCCCGCCACCCGCAAGCGCTGGCCCGACGGCGTGGGCGACGACGTGCGGCCCGGGACGGTGTTCTTCGCCAAGGACCTGGGCGCCGGCACCCCGGACTGGGTGCGCCGCTTCACGATCCGGCACCGGGACCACGACAACGACTACCCCGTCGTCGACGACCTGGCCACGCTGACCTGGCTGGCCCAGCTCGCCGCCCTGGAGATCCACGTGCCGCAGTGGCGCTTCGCCGAGGACGGCGCGCCGCGGAACCCCGACCGGCTGGTGCTGGACCTCGACCCCGGCGAGGGCGTGACGCTGGCCGACTGCGCCGAGGTGGCCCGGCAGGCGCGGGAGGTGCTGCGGGGCATCGGCCACGACCCGGTCCCGGTGACCAGCGGCAGCAAGGGCCTGCACCTCTACGCGCCGCTGGACGGCGACCTCACCCCGGATCAGGCGACGACGCTGGCCCGCGAGCTCGCGCTGGCCCTGGAGGCCGAGCAGCCCGACCGGGTGATCAGCTCGATGAAGCGCTCCGAGCGCGCCGGCAAGGTGTTCCTGGACTGGAGCCAGAACAACGGCAACAAGACGACGATCTCGCCCTACTCCCTCCGCGGCCGGGCGCACCCGACGGTCGCCGCCCCGCGGACCTGGGCCGAGCTGGAGGACCCCGACCTGCGCCAGCTCGAGCACGCCGAGGTGCTGGAGCGGATCGCGGCCGACGGCGACCTGCTGGCCCCGCTGCTGGGGGCGGCGGCCGCCGAGCAGGACCGGCTGAGCACCTACCGGAGCATGCGCGACGCCCGCCGGACCCCCGAGCCGGTGCCCGCCGACCCGCCCGCCCCGCGACCCGCCGAGGCCGCGCCCACCTTCGTCGTCCAGGAGCACCACGCGCGCGCCCTGCACTACGACTTCCGGCTGGAGCACGACGGCGTCCTCGTCAGCTGGGCGGTGCCGAAGGCCCCGCCGACCGACCCGAAGGTGAACCGGCTGGCCGTGCAGACCGAGGACCACCCGCTGGAGTACGGCACCTTCGAGGGCGGCATCCCGCGCGGGGAGTACGGCGGCGGCGAGGTCCGGATCTGGGACGCGGGCACCTACCGGCTGCACAAGTGGCGGGACGGGAAAGAGGTCATCGTCACCTGCACCGGGCGCCCGGACGGCGGGCTGGGCGGGGTGCGGAAGTTCGCGCTGATCCACACCGGCGGCCCCGGCCGGGCGGCGAAGAACTGGCTGATGCACCTGATGGAGACCGACCCCGAGGACCTGCCGGGCGGCGCACCCGACCCGGTCGCCGCGGAGCCGACGCCCGAGCCCGAGCCGGTGCCCGAGCCGGACCCGGAGCCGCCCCCGGACCGCCGCCGGCCGGCCCCGCCGGTGCAGGACTCCGGCTTCCCGGGGCGGGTGGAGCCGATGCTGGCCCAGCTGACCGCCGAGGCCTCCTTCGGCCCCGAGGAGGGCTGGGCCTTCGAGATGAAGTGGGACGGCGTCCGGGTGCTGGCCTACCTGGCCGACGGGCGGGTGGAGCTGCGGAGCCGGCGCGGCCGCGACGACACCGCCGCCTACGCCGACGTGGCTCAAGCCCTCACCGCGGTCCCCGCCCGCAGCGCCGTCCTCGACGGCGAGGTCGTCGTGCTGGACCCCGAGGGCCGGCCGAGCTTCGGCCTGCTGCAGGCCCGGATCAACCTCACCCGCGCCGCCGACATCCAGCGGCTCTCGGCCACCCACCCGGCCCGGCTGATGCTCTTCGACGTCCTGGAGCTGGACGGGCAGTCGCTGCTCGACCTCCCCTACGACGAGCGGCGCGCCGTCCTCGAGGAGCTCGTCCAGCCGGGGCCGGGCTCCCGGCTGCAGGTCCCGCCGGTCTTCGAGGGCGACCTGCAGGCGGCGATGGACACCAGCCGGGCGCTGGGCCTGGAGGGCGTCGTGGCCAAGCGCCGCAGCGCGCGCTACCAGCCCGGCGGCCGCGGCGACGCCTGGCGCAAGATCAAGCACGCGAAGACCCAGGAGGTGGTCGTCGGCGGCTGGCGCCCCGGCCAGGGCCGGCGCGCCGGCGGGATCGGCTCGCTGCTGATGGGCGTGCCCACCGCCGACGGCCTGCACTACGTGGGCCGGGTGGGCTCCGGGCTCGCCGACCGCGCGCTGGACGAGCTGCAGGCCGCGCTGGCCCCGCTGGCCCGCCGGGACAGCCCCTTCAGCGACGTCCCCCGCGAGGACGCCCGGGACGCCTCCTGGGTGGAGCCGCAGCTCGTGGCCGAGGTCAGCTACGGCGAGCTGACCGGGCCCGGCCGGATGCGGCACCCCGTCTGGCGCGGGCTGCGCCCGGACAAGGACCCGGCCGCCGTGACGTGGGAGCTGTCGGCCGGCTGAGGGGCACCTCCTCGCCAGGCCGGGGCGGCGGCCCCGGCCGTGGTCGTCGAGGGCGGACCCTGAGAACGCAGACGCAGTGGACGCTCGGGGGCCCTCAGCGGGTTCCCGGGGCCACGGCGTCTGCAGAACCAGGGCGGAGGCTGGGTGACGGCCTTCGTGACGTCGGCCCCGGTCAGCCGGTCCTGCGGTCAGCCCTCCTCGAGCCCGCTCAGCCGCACCCCGCGGTGGGCGGCCAGCCGCTCGGCCTCCTCCTCGACCAGCGCCCGGACGGCGGGCGCGAGCGGCCGCCACGGGTCCAGCCGGACGGCGAGGGTGCGCCCCGAGGCCCGCGGCCGCCAGGTGCCGGCGACCTCCGTCCCCACCAGCACCGCGCCCGGTCGGCCCAGCGTCGGCCACAGCGCCCTGTGCCGGTCGCGGTCGGGCACCAGCAGCGTGCGGTCGCGGCCCTGCAGCAGCAGGTCGAAGGGCCCGAGCAGCCGGACGAGGTCGTCCGGGGCCGCCGCGGGAGCGCGGCCGTCCTCGTCGGGCAGCTGCCAGGCCCGCCGCCCCTCGACGACGACCTCGACGGCGTCGGCCGGCCAGTGCCGCTTCACCTCCGTCGCGGTGCTGTCGAGGAAGCCCGCGACGTCGGCGGGCGTGGCCGGGCCCAGCAGCCGCAGGTAGGCCCGGACCACCTGGAGCCGGGCCGGGGCGCCGTCCGGGTCCTCGGCGGGTCCCCAGGTGGTGCGGGGCCAGTCCGGGACCCGGCGCAGCACCGGCGGCGAGGTGCCCGGTACCAGCTCGAGGCCGGCGTACAGCGCGCCGAGCCGGAAGGGGATCTCCCAGACGTGCCGGGTGCCGCAGGGGACGCAGTCGCGCAGGTGCTGCTCCGGCAGCAGGGCGCCGAGCCGACCCGACGCCTCGCCCTTGACCAGCGGCTCCTCGACCACCGCGCGCAGCGCGGCCGCCACCTCGGCCAGGCCCTCGCGCGGGCCCGTGCCCACCGCGGCCAGCGGCGCAGCCGCCCCGACCACGCGCTTGGCCGCGTCGGCGTCGCTGAACGGCGAGGTGGCGACGGCGATGTCGGGCAGGTCGGCCCGGCGGTAGTGGTGCGGCGCCCCGCGCAGCGTCCAGGCCAGGGCCAGCTCGGGCGCCTCGGCGAGCGCGGCCGGCGAGGCGACCGGCACCCCGCGGTTGGCCAGCGCCCAGCTGGCGCCGTCCCGGCCGGTGTCCTGGACGCCGAGGTCGAGCACCGCGGCGTCGGTGAGCGGGCGCGGTGCGGGCGCCCGGTCGAGCTGCTGCGCCGCGATCCGCCGGGCGAGCGCTTCCTGCCGGTCCACGGGTGTCCTCCGTCCTGCCGTCGCCGTCGACGGCTCGAGGCCATGGCACCACCGACCGCTGACAGCCCGCCACCGGCCGGCCCCGCCCTCCCCAAGAAGTTGCCGAGGAAGCAGCCCGGAGGTGCTGAGAACGGCCGGTCGGTCGTGCGCGACCGGCCACACTGGAGACCTCGCCGGCCGCGCCGGACCCTGTCGCCACGACACGACCCAGACGAGGACCCCCATGCTCGAGATCAGCCCGTTGGTGTGGGGGGTGACGATCGCGCTGGTGGTCGTCCTCCTCGCCGCCGACCTCCTGCTCGCCGCCCTGCGACCGCACAAGGTCGGCTTCAAGGAGGCCGCCGCGCAGTCGGTGTTCTACATCGCCGTCGCCGTCGGCTTCGGCGTCTGGTTCACCGCCGCCTACGGCGGGGACTTCGGCACCCAGTACTTCACCGGCTACCTCGTCGAGAAGAGCCTCTCGGTCGACAACCTCTTCGTCTTCGTGATCATCATGACGACGTTCGCGGTGCCGGAGAAGCACCAGCACAAGGTGCTGACGTTCGGCATCGTGCTGGCGCTGATCATGCGGGCGATCTTCATCGCCGCCGGCGCCGCCCTGCTCAACGCCTTCTCGGTCGTCTTCCTGCTCTTCGGCCTGCTGCTGATCTTCACCGCGGTCCAGCTGTTCCGGCACCGCGACGAGGACCCCGACATCGAGGACAACGCCGTGGTCAAGGCCGCCCGGCGGTTCCTGCCCGTCACCGACGACTACGTCGAGGGCAAGCTCACCGTCAGGACGGCCGGCCGCCGGATGGTCACCCCGCTGTTCCTCGTCCTCATCGCCATCGGCAGCATCGACCTGCTCTTCGCCCTGGACTCCATCCCCGCCGTCTTCGGGATCACCAGCGAGGCCTTCATCGTCTTCACGGCCAACGCCTTCGCCCTGCTGGGCCTGCGGGCGCTGTTCTTCCTGGTCAAGGGCCTGCTCGACCGCCTGGTCTACCTCTCCACCGGCCTGTCGATCATCCTCGCCTTCATCGGCGTCAAGCTGATCCTGCACTGGCTGCACGTCGACATCAGCCCGGCGGTGCCGGAGATCCCGACCCTGGTCAGCCTCGCGGTCATCCTCGTGGTCCTGGCGGTCACCGTGGTCGCCAGCCTGGTCAAGACGCGCAACGACCCGACGGCGCACGCGCACCCCGGCTCGCTCAAGCTGACCGGCAGCACGAAGGACCACGCCGACCGGTGACGTCGGGGCGGGGACGCCCTAGCCTGTCGAGGATGGATCCCAAGGCGGTGCTGCAGCGCTACCTCGCCGAGGAACGACGCGGACTGCTCGGCCGCCTCGACGGGCTGTCGGAGCGGCAGGTGCGCTGGCCGGGCACGCCCACCGGCACCAACCTGCTGGGCCTGGTCAAGCACGTGGCCAGCGTCGAGCTGGGCTACCTCGGCGAGGTCTTCGACCGGCCCTCGGGCATCCCGCTGCCCTGGCTCGACGACGACGCCGAACCCGACGCCGACCTGTGGGCCGCGCCGCAGGAGAGCCGGGCCGACGTCGTCGCCCTGCACCACGCCGCGGCCGCGCACGCCGACGCCACCATCGCGGCGCTGGACCTCGACGCCCCCGGCGTGGTCCCGTGGTGGGGGCCGGGACGGCAGGACGTGACGCTGCACCAGGTGCTGGTCCACCTCGTCGTCGAGACCGCTCACCACGCGGGCCACGCGGACGTGCTCCGCGAGCTGCTGGACGGCCGCGCCGGCGACGACCGCGGGAACCTCTCCGCGCGCACACCGGCGGAGTGGGCCGCCCACCGCCGCCGGCTCGAAGCGGTGGCCGAGGAGGCCGGACCGGCGTGACGAGCACCCCGGAGGACCCGCGCGCGTCGCTCGGCCGCCGCCTCGTCGCCGTCCACGACGAGCTCCGGGCCACCCTGCGCGGGCTCCGGGACAGCAGCCACCCGGGCCGCGACGGGTCGCTGGGCGCGCACTGCCTGACCTTCTGCGCCGCCGTCTCCCGGCACCACCGCGGCGAGGACGCCGAGCTCTTCCCCCAGGTGGTGGCGGCCGACCCCGCGCTGGCCGCCGCCGTCGACCAGCTGCAGCACGACCACAACCTCATCGGCTTCCTGCTCCGCGACCTGACCGCAGCGGTGCAGGCCCTGCCGGCCGAGCCCGACGACCAGGAGCTGCTGCGCTTCCGCCAGCACCTGGACGGCCTGGCCGCGATCCTGGAGTCGCACTTCCGCTTCGAGGAGCGGAAGGTGCTCGCCGTGCTGGAGGGCCGGCCCTTCCCGGCGGCACCGCCGGCCTGGGACGTCAGCGGCGGGGTCCAGGATGAGCCCCATGGCTGACACCGACCGTCCGGCCCCGCAGCTGGGCCTCGCCTTCGTCCCCACCCTGGCCCCGGAGCGGCTGCGCACGCTGGCTCCCGCCGTCGAGGCCGTCGGCCTCGACGAGCTCTGGGTCTGGGAGGACTGCTTCAAGCAGAGCGGTGTCGCCTCCGCGGCGGCCGCCCTGGCCTGGACCACCCGGCTGCGGGTCGGCATCGGCCTGCTGCCCGTCCCGCTGCGCAACGTCGCGCTGACGGCCATGGAGCTGGCCACCCTGGAGCGGATGTTCCCGGGCCGGCTGGTGCCCGGCGTCGGGCACGGCGTGCAGGCGTGGATGGCGCAGGTGGGCGTCCGGCCCGCCTCGCCGCTGACGCTGCTGCGCGAGTACGCCACGGCGCTGCGCGCCCTGCTGGCCGGGGAGCGGGTGAGCGTCGAGGGTCGCTACGTGCAGCTGGACGACGTCGCCCTCGACTGGCCGCCGGCCCCGCCGCCCCCGCTGATGCTCGGCGGCTCCGGGCCCCGCTCGCTGGAGCTCACCGCCGAGCTGGGCGACGGCACCCTGCTCGCCGCGGCGCTGACCGTCGAGCAGGTGGCCGACGTCGGGGCACTGCTCGCCCGCACCCGCGGCGCGGGGCACCCGCTGGTGGCCACCGTCATCGTCGCCACCGGTGCCGACGCGCAGCAGCGCGTGGACGCCGAGGTGCCGCTGTGGGGCGGCGAGCCCGGCCGGGGCATCGGCGTCGCCGGCGACGCGGCCCGGGTGGCCGCGGAGGTCCGGGCGTTCGCCGACGCCGGGGCCACGTCGGTGGTGTTCCAGCCGGTCGGGGGCGAACCCGACCTGGACGGCTGGCTCGGCTTCCTGGGCGGTGAGGTCGCCCCGCTGGTGCGGGGCTGACCGCGCCTCAGCGGCCGAAGAGCCCGCGCAGCCCGCCGCGGCGGGAGTCGTCGCGGCCGGGGTGGGGCGGCAGCGTCGTCGGCGGGGTGGGGGCACCCGCACCGGGCGGGGGCGGAGCGGCCGGCCCGGCCCCGGAGGAGGCCGCGACACCCGCGCTGGCCTTCTCCTTCGCCCGCACCTGCTCGTGCAGCTCGGCCGGGGCCCGGTTGCGCAGGCCCTCGACCTCGAGCAGCGAGCCGACGGCGTCCTCGGCCCGGGGCTCGATCTCGCCGTCGACGACGTAGCGGGTCCGGGTCAGCGAGGCGGTGCACTTGATGCCGTAGTCGAACTCCATGACCTCGCAGCCGTAGCAGACCAGCCGCCCGGGCAGCACCACCACGTCCGGGTTCCGCTCGGCCACCTGCTGCTCGCGGCGGTTCACCTCGTCGACGTGCGCCGTCACCGCCTGGCGGTTCCAGCAGGGCACCCCGTCGCCGCCGTCCTTGATCCCTAGGTGCATGCGCGCTCCTTTGCGTCGGAGCCCACCTTACGACGGGTGTCTGTGGCGCAGGTCACCCCGGGCGGCGACCCGGGGCCGCGTCGGCGGTCAGGCCGCGACGGCCGCCGGCCGACGCCGGAGCCGGCCGAGCAGCCGGCCCGCGCCGGCCCGGGCCGCACCGCCGAGGGAGAAGTCGTTGGGCAGCGAGAGCTTGATGACCTGCTTCCACGCCGAGCCGACCTGGCGGGGCAGCGAGCCCGTGGTGTAGCTGAGCCCGTAGCGGGCGGTGATCTCCTGCACCCGCGGCGCGATCTCGGCGTAGCGGTTGCTCGGGAGGTCCGGGAAGCAGTGGTGCTCGATCTGGTGGGACAGGTTGCCCGTCATCACGTGCATCGCCTTGCTGCCGACGATGTTGGCCGAGCCGATCATCTGGCGCAGGTACCACTCGCCGCGGGTCTCGCCGTCGATCGACTCCTTGGCGAAGGTCTCGACGCCCTCGGGGAAGTGCCCGCACATGATCACCGAGTGCGTCCACAGGTTGCGGACGAGGTTCGCCGTCACGTTGGCCGCGAGGGTGTGCAGGACCGACGGCCCGGACAGCAGCGGGTGGACGACGTAGTCCTTGCGCATCTGCCGGCCGATCTTGGCCAGCACCTTCTTGGCGTCGGCGCGGAACCGCTCGGGGTCCTCGCCGCGGCCCTTCAGCTGCTTGCCCAGCTCGAGGTCGTAGGCGGCGATCCCGTACTCGAAGATGCAGGCGTTGATGAAGTTCCACAGCGGCTGGCCCACGTAGGAGGGGTGCCACTTCTGGTCCTCGTCCACCCGCATGATGCCGTAGCCGAGGTCGTTGTCCCGGCCGAGCACGTTGGTGAAGGTGTGGTGGATCTCGTTGTGCGAGCGCTTCCACTGGGCCGAGGGCGAGGCGTGGTCCCACTCGTAGACCTGCGAGTGGATCTTCGGGTCGCGCATCCAGTCCCACTGGCCGTGCATGACGTTGTGGCCGATCTCCATGTTCTCGAGGATCTTGGCCACCGAGAGGCCGATCGTGCCGGCCACCCAGGCCGGCGGGAACAGGGAGAACAGCAGGACGACGCGGCTGCTGAGGTCCAGCGTCCGCTGCACCTTGATCACCTTGCGGATGTAGGCGGCGTCGGCGCTGCCGCGCGAGTCCAGGACCTCCTGGCGCAGCGCGTCCAGCTCGCGGCCCAGCGCCTCGACCTGGGCGGCGGACAGGTGTGCCGTCGGGTCGGGCTTGCCGGAGCGCTTCGGCACGTGGTGCCGCTCGGTCGTCGTGGTGTCCAGCCGGCTCGAGCGCGCGCGGGGCGCGGCGGCGGCGGGGGGCGTGGCGGTCGCGGTCATGGCAGTCCTCAGAGGTCGATCGTGCAGGGGCCGGCGGCGGCCGACACGCAGGTCTGGATGCGGACGTCGTCGCCCTCGCCGGCGGTGACGAGCTCGCCGTTGCGCAGGTCGCGCACGGCACCGGAGGTCAGGGGGACGACGCAGCCGAAGCAGATGCCCATCCGGCAACCGGACGGCATGAGCACGCCGGCGTCCTCCCCGGCGTCGAGGATCGGCGTGGCGCCGTCGGCCTCCACCACGCTCCCCTGGCGGGCGAAGCTCAGGGTGCCGCCCTCGCCCGCGGCGATGACGACGGGGCGGAAGCGCTCGGTGTGCAGGCGGTGGCCCAGGCCGGCGCCGTCGAAGTGCTCCTCGAAGGCGTCCAGCAGGCCGGTGGGGCCGCACGCCCAGGTGTGCCGCTCGCGCCAGTCGGGCACGACGGCGTCCAGCTCGGCCGGGGTCAGCACGCCCTCGGCGGCCGTGTGCCGCTCGACCAGCCGCAGCCGGCCCTGCGCCGCCCAGGCCCGCAGCTCGGGGCCGAAGACGACGTCCTGGGCGGTGGGGGCGGAGTGCAGGACGACGACGTCGGCCAGCTCGTCCAGGTGGTTGCGGAGCATGCCCATGACGGGGGTGATGCCGCTGCCGGCGGTCACGAACAGCGTCGCGGCCGGCAGCACCTCCGGCAGCACGAACCCCCCCGCCGCCTGGTCCAGGTGCACGAGCGTGCCGGGCCGCAGCGCGCGGACGACGTGGTTGCTGACCTTCCCGCCCGGGATGGCCTTGACGGTGACCGAGAGCAGCCCGTCCGCGGCCCGGCGGAGCGAGGTCAGCGAGTAGGCGCGCCACTGGCGGACGCCGTCGACGTCCACGCCGAGGCGGATGTACTGGCCGGCGCGGTGCGGGCGCCAGGAGCGGCCCGGGCGGATCCGGACGGTGACGGCGTCGGCGGTCTCGGGCTCCAGGGCCACCACCCGTCCGCGCAGGTCGGCGCCCCGGCGCAACGGCGAGACGAGGTCGAGGTAGTCCGCGGGCACCAGCGGGGTCACGGCGGACCCGGCCAGCTCGCGGAGGGCGCGGACGACCCCGCGGAGGGGCCGCGCCGACGGCGCCAGGAGGAACGAGCTCATGCTCCCAGGCTAACCTACGGAACCGTAACTTACGAGACCGTAGGTATGACGATCCTCACGGCGCCGCCGGGAACTCGCGGCGCCGTGACGGGGGTCAGGAGGCGCCGTCGGCGCGCTCGACGTCCTTCTCCCCGAGGTCGGCCGAGGGGGTGGCGTCGGGGGTGCCGGGGACGGAGTCGGCGCCGCCGACGGAGGTCTCGCTGTTCTCGAAGGAGTTCGGTCCCGAGGAGACCTGACCGCCGCCGGAGCCCTCGCCGTCGTCGTCGGAGCCGGTGACCGCGTCGATCTTGTCCTTGAACCAGTTGCTCATGCCCCGACGCTACCCGTCGGCCCCGCGGACGCACGGGCGGTCACGGCGCGGTCACGAACCCGCCCGCACCACCGGTCCGCCCCGCTACCCTGAGCACGTCCTCCGGCCCGGCCGGAGCCGTCGGGGCCGACGGGTGCGGCACCGCTCGGGGCGGTGCGCGGGGGAGGACGAGCGGACGGACCGGGGGGTCCGGACGGGCACGGCGCGGGGCGCCGGGGATCGGGGGACGCAGGACCATGGACGACGGCGCGCGCCGCACGGCGGGGCAGATCACGGTGTTCGTGCTCGACGACCACGCGATGGTCCGGGACGCCCTCACCGACTACATCAACACCGACCCGCAGATGACGGTCGTCGGCAGCGCCGGCGAGGTCGAGGAGGCGCTCGCGGGCATCGCCGCGACCGAGCCCGTCGTCGCGGTGCTGGACGCCCGGCTGCGCGAGGGCAGCGGGATGGCCGTCTGCCGCGAGGTCCGCGACCGCCACCCGCAGGTGCGGTGCGTGCTGCTCACCTCCCACAGCGAGCAGGAGGCGCACGTCGCCGCCCGGCTGGCCGGCGCGTCGGGCTACCTCATCAAAGAGCTCGGCGGCGACACCCTGCTGGACGGCATCCGCACCGTCGCCGGCGGCGGCTCGCTGTTCGCCCCCGAGCCGGTGGAGGTGCTGGAGCCCCTCGTGGAGTCCCTCGTCGAGCGCCGGGCCGTGACCCTCAGCGCCCAGCAGCACGCGGTCGTGGCCGGCGCGCTGGGCGGGGCCAGCAACGCCCAGATCGCCGACGCCACCCAGCAGAGCACCTCGGCCGTCCGCGGCCAGCTCGACGCGATCTTCCAGGGCCTGGGCCTCGGCGGCGCCCGCCGCTGAGGCGGTCGCCCGTCCGCTCAGCCCACCGGCGCCCGCAGCACCAGGTCGCCGGTGCCGACGTCGCGGATCTCGACCGCCGCGATCTCGGCGACGGTCAGCCGGGTGTGACCAGAAGGCCGGTTGACCTTGCCGGCCTTCACCTCCCAGTCCTTGACGGTGCCCCGCCCGCCGGCGCGGTCGGCCACCACGACCGCGAGGTGGCTGCCGGCCTCGGCGCCGCTCGCGTCCTGGCACTGCACCGAGACCTCGGTGCCGTCCGCGACCGGCACCAGCTCGACGACGGCGGTGATCCCGGTCGCCTCCTGCGGCTCGAAGGCGACCCAGCGGCTGACGGGGTCGGCCCCGCCGCGCTGGCCGAGCAGGAACCCCCCGAGCACCAGGACCAGGCCGGCCGCGACGGCCAGCAGCCGGGTCCGCAGCTGCCGCCGCTGGCGGCGCGCGGTCGCGAGGACCGCCGGCAGCAGCGTCTCGGGCGGCGTCGCGGCGGGCGCCGGGTCGGTGAGCCGGGCGGCGTCCTCGGGCCCCACCTGGGACAGCAGGCCCGGCAGGCCGGCGATCTCGCTGACCGCTGAGCGGCAGCGGGCGCAGCCGGCCAGGTGCGCCTCGAACTCGGCGCGCTCGGCCGGGGCGAGGGCGCCCAGCACGTAGGCGGCGTCCCAGTCGGCGTACCGGTCACCGCCGGTCGGCTCCGGCGTGGTCATGAGCGGGTGACCCCCTTCTCCTGCAGGACGAGCCGCAGGCTGCGCAGCCCGTAGTGCAGCCGGGACTTGACGGTGCCCGCCGGGATCCGCAGCCGGGCCGCGATGTCGGCCACCGTGCAGCCCTCGAAGTAGGCGGCGGCGATGACGGCCCGGTGCTCGGGCGACAGCGACCCCAGCGCCTCGGCGACCAGCCACCGGTCCAGCACCTGGCTGGTGGCGTCCTCGACGGACCGGTCCGGCGGCAGCTCGGTGCGGAGCTCGTGCCGCGAGGCGGCGCTGCGCCAGCGGTCGATGACGAGGTTGCGGGTGGCGGTGAACAGCCAGGCCCGCGCGGCCGGCTCGGCCCGCTCGCCCAGCTGGGGGTCCTTCCAGGCCCGGAGCAGGACCTCCTGGACGACGTCCTCGGCCACCTGCCGGTCGTGGGTCAGGCGCAGGGCGAAGCGCCAGAGCTCGGCCCCGTGCCGCTCGTGCAGCGCGGCGAGGGCCGTCTCCTTCTGGCTGGTGGCCACGCGCCCCTCCCTCCGCCGGTCCGGCGCTCGCACCGGACACCGGCCGGGCGCCGTCATCCTCGCACCGGTCGGGACGAGGGCGACGGTCCCGAGGTTCACCCGGGGCGGCGGCCGCGGCGTCGCGCACAAAAGTGCGGTCCGTCGCCGTCGGCCCGAGAACCGTCCTGACCAGGGGGGACGGCCCGCCCAGCAGGTCACGGATGGGTCACAGCCGTCCGCGCGGGGCGGCCGGGCGGGCCGTCGTTGCCTAGGGTGGGAGCACTCCACGTGCACCGGCGTCCGTCGGCCGCGCCCTGGAGCGGTGGCGCGGCTCCCCCCGGGGCGGCGCGCGCCAAGGTCCGGGGCGGCGTGCGCGGCCCCGCGATCCTGTGGACCGACGACGTTCCGCCGCACGTAGCCGACCGCCGGGCGACCGGTGACCCCGACCGCAGGTGACCCCCCATGACCCTCTTCTCCACCTCCGCCCGGCCGCGCCGCGGCCGCGCCGCCGTGCTCGCGCTGGCCGTGCTGGCCGGCGTCGGCCTGACCGCCCCGGGCAGCTCGCCGGCGCTGGCCGACACCGCCCCGCCCGAGACGAACCTGCCGGCCACCGTCTCCACCGACCTGCTGCCGACGGTCCAGATCGACGGCGTCGCCTGGTCCCAGGCCGTCGTCGGCAACCGCGTCTTCGCCGGCGGCTCCTGGGCCACGGCCCGGCCCGCGGCCGCCGCCGCCGGGACCTCGACGGTCGCCCAGCCGAACCTGCTCTCCTACGACGTCACCACCGGCGTGATGGACGCGGGCTTCCGCCCGAAGGTCAACGCGCAGATCCTCGCCGTCGCGGCCTCGCCCGACGGGAAGACCCTCTACGTGGGCGGCGACTTCACCGCCGTCGACGGCCAGACCCGCAACCGGCTGGCCGCCTTCGACGTCGCCACCGGCAAGCTGACGAGCTGGAACCCCGGCGCCAACAACCGCGTCTACGCGCTGGCCGCCACCGACACCGCGGTCTACGCCGGTGGCTGGCTGACCGCCGCCGGCAGCGCCGCGCGCACCTCGGTGGCCGCGCTCAGCCCGACCACGGGCGCCGCGCTGCCGTTCGCCCCCGCCGTCGCCGGCACCGAGACCGCGGGCGTCCGCGCCATCGCCGTCTCCCCCGACCGCACGAAGGTCATGCTCGGCGGGCAGTTCGAGACGGTGAACGGCGCCGGCAGCGCCGGCGGCTACGGCCTGGCCATCGTCGACGCCGCCACCGGCAAGAGCTCGTCCCCGCTGGCGGCCAACGCCGTCATCCGCAACGCGCGCAACGCCGCCGGCATCCTCAGCCTCAACGCCTCCGGCAGCAGCGTCTACGGCACCGGCTTCCACTACGCCGCGGGCGGTGCCACCGACGGCAACTTCGAGGGCGCCTTCAAGGTGAGCTGGAGCGGCGCCCTGGAGTGGGTCGAGGACTGCCACGGCGACAGCTACTCGGTGTTCGCGGGGCAGGGCGCGGTCTACGTCGCAGGCCACCCGCACTACTGCGGCAACATCGGCGGCTTCGAGGAGACGAGCCCCATCACCTACCACCGCGCGCTCGCCTTCACCCCGGACGCCCGCGGCACCGTCGGCAAGGAGCCGTACAACTACTACAACTTCGCGGGCCAGCCGAAGCCGCAGTGGCTGAACTGGTTCCCCGACCTCAACAACGGCCAGTACACGAAGCAGTACCAGGGCCCCTGGCACGTCACCGGCAACAACGACTACATCGTCTTCGGCGGCGAGTTCACCACCGTCAACAACAAGCTCCAGCAGGGCCTGTCGCGCTTCGCCCGCCCGGGCCTGGCCCCCAACCTCGACGGCCCCCGGCTCTCGGGCACCAGCTTCGTGCCCAAGGCGCAGAGCTTCGCCCAGGGCGTCCGGCTGACCTGGCCCGCGAACTACGACCGCGACTCCGAGCAGCTGACCTACAAGCTCATCCGCAACGGCAACAGCGGCACGCCGATCTACACCACCACCCAGCGCTCGACGTTCTGGTGGCGGCCCACCCTGTCCTTCCTCGACACCACCGCGGTGAAGGGCCAGACCTACACCTACACGCTGCAGGTCAGCGACCCGTCGGTGAACGGCAAGGCGCCGAACGTGGCCAAGGGCGCGGCGGTCAGCGTCACCGCCGCGGGCGGCTCCGCCCTCAGCGCCTACGACCAGAAGGTGCTGGCCGACGCGCCGCAGAACTACTGGCGGCTGGCCGAGACGTCGGGCACGACCGTGGCCGACACCGCGGGCACCGGGACGGCGACCCGCGGGACCGGCGTCACCCCCGGCGTCCCGGGCGGACGGACCGGTGACCCCGGCACCGCCTACCGGTTCTCGGGCAGCGGCAGCACCAGCAACGTCGCCACCGACACCCCCGAGGTGGGCAAGCAGATCTTCAGCGTCGAGGCCTGGTTCAAGACGACCAGCACCACCGGCGGCAAGATCGTCAGCTTCGGCACCGCCAAGACCGGCAACTCCACCAACGCCGACCGGCAGGTCTACCTGAGCAACACCGGGCAGGTCATCTTCGGCACCATCGCCGGCCAGGTCCGGGCCGTCTACGGGCCCTCGGGCAAGAACGACGGCGCGTGGCACCACGTGGTCGCCACGCTCGACCCGTCCGGGCTCAAGCTCTACGTCGACGGCGTGCTGTCGGCCTCGCGGTCGGACTACTACCAGGCGCAGCGCTACACGGGGTACTGGCGGATCGGCGGCGACGTGCTGTCCGGCTGGCCGGGCAACCCCACCTCGCCCTACCTGGCCGGGGACATCGACAACGTCGCCGTCTACGACAAGGCCCTGACCGCGGCGCAGGTCGCGGCGCACAAGGCCGCCGGCTGAGGTCGGACCCCCTCCGGACGCGGCACCGCCCCGGACCCCTCGTGGGGTCCGGGGCGGTCGTCGTCCGGGGCCGTGCGGCCCGGGCGTCAGTCCTGCGGGCGGACGCTCGGCCGGTCGGTGGAGCGGTGCGGGTTGACCGGGTGGTCGCCCGGGCAGAGCACCAGCAGCGAGCGGCCCTCGTAGGGGCCGAGGGTGACCGAGAAGGTGTGCAGGTCGTCCACCTCGCCCACCAGCTCGTCGGTGAACATGTCGACCAGCCCGCTGCCGGGCACCAGGTGCTCGGAGATGACGCTGCCCGAGATCTCGGCGCCGGAGAAGTTCAGCACCGTCACCTGCTCGGCGTCGCTGAGCTGGTGCACCATGACGAGCATCGCCTTGTTCGACACCTGCGGCACGTCCAGCTGGACCGCGGTGGCGATCCCGTAGCGCTTGCGCACGGCCAGCAGGTCGCGCAGCCGGCAGGCGAAGGACGTCGGGTCGGCCAGCTGCGCCGGGAGGCTGCCGTAGAGGCTGGTGCCGCGCGGCAGCCGCGAGAGCGACTCGGTGGCGTCGGGCCGGTAGTCCATCAGGTCGTAGGCCGAGCGGTGGATCCAGCGGGTGTCGCCCTCGGCGAGCAGCGAGGAGACCTGCTTGCGGTCGAGGGTGAGCATGCCCAGCAGGTCCCAGCCCGAGAGGGCGAAGACGCCGGGCTGCAGGGCGTTGAACATCGCCAGCAGCAGGTGGGCCTGCTGGATCTGCGCGCGCTGCTCCGGGGTCAGGTCGTCGATCTCGGTGAAGCCCAGCGTCGCGGCGATCAGGGTGGCCGTCGTCGAGGCGATGCCGTTCTGGGTGAACGTCGCGTTGTAGGGGCCCGCCTCGCCCGTCAGGTGGTCGAGCATGTCCTGGCGGATCGTCTCGGCCAGCTCGGCCCCGCGGACCTCGGTGCCGCGGAAGGCGAACAGGTCGTCGGCGTGCAGGGTGGCGAAGTGGACCAGCTCGTAGGTCATCTCGTCGTGGTTCTGCAGCGCGTGCACCAGCGACGCCGGCTCGACGCCGTGCTGGACCGAAAGGTTGAGCGTCAGCCGGACGAACTCGGTGTCCCCGGTGGCCAGGGCGTGGATGTAGGCCGGCCGGTTGACGAAGTCGTAGGACAGGTCGGCGCCCCGCTCGGCGGAGCTCTTGATGTCGTCGATCGTGAGGTTGAGCTCCTGGAAGGTGAAGCCGCCCACCTTGCGCACCATGCTGGCGATCAGCTGGTTGGCGGCCTCGGACAGCGGGTGGCCCTCCGACCAGGCCGGGGAGTCCTCCGGGCTCTTCTCGACGCCGAGGAAGCCGTTGGCGTCGAGCCGCAGCGCGCCGCTGCCCAGGTCGCCCAGGGAGTGCAGGGCGTCGCCGATGACCATCCGCATGCCGGCGAAGGACGGGTCGAGCCAGTTGATCGTCGGCTGGCCCTCCTTGAAGTAGTGCAGGTAGACCCAGCGCCGCTCGACGCCGTCGGGGCCCAGCACCGGCGCCGTGGCGCTCCAGTTGGTGTCCTTGACGCCGGGCTCGTAGAAGATGACCCGCTGCATCCGGCCGATGATGTAGCCGGCCTTGGTCAGCTGGTCCTCGGCCTCGACGTCGAGGTTGACCGAGTCGCCGCGGCGGACCTTGGGCAGCAGGTGCCAGTCCTTCGGGTCGATCTCGACCATGTGGTAGATGCCGGGGTAGTCCCCGACCTTCATCTCCGCGAGCCGGAAGTCCGCGCCCTTGCCCGTGTGGCCGGGGACGATGTCGTCGATCACCATCCCGAGGTGGCCGGCGGCGACCTCGGTCATCGCCCGGTACTCCTCCTCGGTGCCGAAGTCGGCGTCGATCTGGGTGCTGATCCGGTCGAAGTGCCCGTCGACGCTGGGCGTGGGGTCCCAGCCGCTGATGCCGCCCGCCTGCTTCACGGGGCCGGTGTGCACGCCGTCGATGCCGATGGCCTCGAACGCGGCCCACAGGTCCTCGTCCCCGAGCGTGCCGAGGAACGAGCTGCCCTTCTTGGTGATCATCGAGATCGGGTAGGCGGTGAACCAGACCGATGCCTTCTCGATCGCCGCACGCGGGTCGGGGTTGGCGAAGGGGTTCTGCCACATGCTGCCCTGGCCGGAGAACTGGCGGCCGAACTCGATCGCGTCGGCCAGCATCGACTGCTCGGCGAGCCAGCTCACGTAGAGCGCGTTCTCGCCGCTGGCCTTGCCGCTGCGCTCGGTCTTCGGGCGCGAGAACAGGCCGCGGAGCCGTCCGCGGGGGCGCAGCCGCTTCGGCCGCGCCGGGTAGCGCTGCTCGTCGTAGCTGACTTCACTGGGCGCGTGCGCCTCAGCCGTGGGCTGATCGGGGTCAGCGCCTCTGTCGCTCATCGCTCTCCTGCCGGGCTCGGACCTCGGGTGTCAGGGGATCACGCTAGTCCACGCACCGGGGCTCCCGGCGGGGCGGGCGGAGGTCGTCCGGGGCGCTCAGCCCCGGGCGTCGGGCAGCGGCCGCGAGCCGACGAAGAACTCCCGCGGCAGCCGGTCGTCCTGGGTCACCTCGGCGACGGAGCGGGCGGCGAAGCCGGCCTCGGCGAGGACCCGCAGCCAGGTCTCGCGCGGGAACAGCCCCAGCACGTGGGTGTCGTGGGCGACGCTCACCGAGCCGTCGGCGGACCGCACCAGGAAGGCGTAGTCGGTGGTGGCGGTGGTGGCCCCCGGCCGGACCGGGTGGGACCAGGCGAGGTAGCGCAGGCCGCGGCCGTCGTCGCCGTCGGTGCCGCCGTGGTCGCTGCCCGGCTCGTAGTTCTCGGCGATGTGGTCGGGCACCAGGACGGCGACGCCCCCGGGCCGGCAGTGCGCGAACACCGTGGCCACCGCGCTGCGCAGCTCGTCCTCGGTGGTCATGTACTCCACGGCGTCGTGCACGAAGACGGCGTCGAAGGTCCGGTCCAGCCGGAGCGTCCGCATGTCCCCCTCGAGGTGCTCGCACTCCGGGTTGAGCGCGGCCGAGACGGCGAGCATCTGCGGGGAGAGGTCCACCAGCGTCATGGCGAACTCGTGCTTGAGGTGGGCGGCGTTGTTGCCGCCGCCGCTGCCGAGCTCCAGCAGCGTCGGGCGCGCGGCCGGGTCCACCGCGCCGTCCCCGGCCGGGGGCTCGGACGTCCGCAGCAGCGCGGCGGCGAAGGCCGCCTCCTCGGCGTACTCCCCGGGCGAGGAGACCAGCGGCCAGTAGGGCGCCAGGTCGGTGTAGAAGTGGTAGCCGCTCACCGGTCGCGGCCCGCGCGCTGCGCCAGGCCGGCGACGTAGGCCGCCTGCCCCAGGTGCTGCAGGCAGTCCCCGAGGACGCTGACCAGCCGGGCGGACGCCGTCACCGGCGGGTCCCAGGAGTCGTCCACCACGCGGGCGAGCTCGTCGGCGTCGACGGAGCCCACGTAGCGCAGCGCGAGGGCGTGCACCTCCTCGTGGTAGCCGGCCAGCAGGGCCGCGTCGGCGCGGACCTGCGCCACGTCCTCGGGTCGCTGGCCGTAGCCGGTGGCGTCGTCGTCGAAGGGCAGGGCGAAGCGGTCCCGCCACGCGGGCCAGACCTGCTCGACGCCGGCCAGGGCGGCGAGGTGGTCGTCCTGCACGCGGGTGAGGTGCCACAGCAGCCAGGCCACGGTGTTGGCCTCGGGGTCCGGCCGGTAGCGCAGCACGGCGTCCGAGCACGAGCCGGTCAGCTCGCCGACGAGGTCGTGCACCCGGGTGAAGCTGTCGGTCAGCAGGTCGCGCAGCACGTCGTCTCGGCTCATGACCCGACGCTACAACCGGGCCCGGAGCGCCCCGCGGGCGACCGCCGCCCCGGCCGCCGGGGCCGCGAGCACGCCGCGCACCGGGCCCCTAGGGTGGTGCCGCCCGAGCGAAGGAGGGGCGATGGCGCCCGGCCGAGGACCACGACCGCCCGAGGAGGTGCGGGTGGTGCTGCCCGCCCTCACCGACGTCGGCGCCGCCGACCTCCCGGGCGCGCAGCACCACGAGCTGCTGCGGCTCGCCGACCTCGACCTCAGCGGTGCCGACCTGCGCCGCACCACGTTCGCGGAGTGCTCCCTGGAGCGGCTGGTGCTGGACGCCGCCGACCTGCGCGGGGTGCACCTCGTCGAGTGCCGGCTGACCGCGCTGGACGCCGCCCGCTGCACGCTGCCGCGCAGCAGCTGGCGCGACGTCACCCTCGACGGCTCCCGGCTGGGCGCAGTGGAGTCCTACGAGTCGACCTGGCGCTCGGTGCTGGTCACCGACAGCAAGATCGGCTACCTCAACGCGCGCGGCAGCACGTGGACCGACGTCACGCTGCGGGGCTGCACCGTCGACGAGCTGGACCTGACCGCCGCCCGGCTGACCCGGGTCCGGCTGGACGGCTGCCGGGTGCGCAGCCTCCGGGTCGCCGACGCCACCCTCGTCGACGTCGACCTGCGCACCGCCCGGCTGGAGGAGCTGGAGGGCCTGGCCGGGCTGGCCGGGGCCTGGGTGAGCGAGGACCAGCTGGCCGAGCTGGCGCCGCTGCTGGCCGCGCACCTGGGCCTCCGCGTCGGCTGAGCCCGCCTCGACCGGCCTCCTCCGCGGCCGCCCGGCCTAGGCTCGGCGGGTGGGCGACATGACGTGGCCGGTGGCCCTGCTGGGGGCGACGGCGCTGCACGCGGGGTTCCAGCTCACCGTCAGCGTCCTCGTCTACCCGGTGCTGGCCGCCACCCCCGCGGAGACCTGGGCGCCGGTGCACGCCCGGCACTCCCGGCGGATCGTCCCGCTGGTGGGCGTCGTCTACCTCGCTCTCGTCGTCGCCGGCGTCGGCGCGCTGCTCACCTCCCCCGGGCCGGCGGGGCTGGCGGCGGTCGCTGCCGCCGCCCTCGGCCCGGCGCTGACGGCCGCGGTCGCCGCCCCGCTGCACGGCCGGCTGGGGGCGGGCCGGGACCCCGCGCTGCTGCGCCGGCTGCTGGCGGCGGACCGGCTGCGCAGCGCCGCCGCCGTCCTCGCCCTGCTGCTGGCCACCCTCGCGCTGCTGGTCTGACCCCGGACGGACCGGGCGGGGTGGGGGTCCGCGGGCCGCTACGGTGGGGACGGTGTGGCGACGACTCCTCCGGCTCCCCCCGCGCGAGCCCCAGCTGCCGGTCCTGCTGCCCGAGCCGCTGGCCGGTGAGGTGCGCGAGCTGCTGGCCCAGGACCGCGAGGTCGAGGCCGTCCGGCTGACGCGGCGCCGCACCGGGCTCGACCTGCTGCTCGCCGTCCGGGCCGTCCAGGCCCTGGGTCCGGGGCCGTCGGCGTGAGCGCCGCGGGCGCCGCCGCCGGCGCCCCCCGGCTGCGCAGCCTGGACGGGCTGCGCGGGGCCGCGGCCCTCGTCGTCGTCGTGCACCACGCCCTGCTGCTCTTCCCCGCCCTGGCCGGGGTCTACTACGCCGGCCGGCGGGCCGAGGTGCTGCCGCCCTTCGCCGACGCCCTGGCCTACTCCCCGCTGCACCTGGTCTGGGCCGGCACGGAGTCGGTCTACCTCTTCTTCGTGCTGAGCGGGCTCGTCCTCACCCTCCCGGTGCTGGCCCGGCCGGGCTTCGACTGGCTGGCCTACTACCCGCGGCGCCTCGTCCGGCTGTACGGCCCGGTCGTCGCGGCCGTGCTGCTGGGCGCGCTGACGATCCTGCTGGTCCCGCGCTCCAACGACGACCTGTTCGGCACCTGGGTGGTGCGGCGGCCCAACGCCTACACGCTCGAGGCCCTCGTGGACGACCTCACCCTGGTCGCCGGCACCTCGGGCCGGATCAGCCCGCTGTGGTCGCTGCAGTGGGAGGTGCTGTTCTCGCTGCTGCTGCCGGTCTACCTGCTGCTGCTGGTGCCGGCCCGGCGGCTGGACGGGTGGCGGGCGGCGGCGCTGGTGGCGCTGTGCGCCGTCGGGGCGGCGACGTCGACGCAGACCCTGTTCTACCTGCCGATCTTCGCCCTCGGCGTCCTGACCGCGCTCAACTGGCGGACGCTCGAGGACCGCGCGCAGCGCTGGACCGCCGGGCGCCGCTGGGCCTGGCCGCTGGTGCTCGTGGTCGCGGTGCTGCTCACCACGGCCCGCTGGAACCTCACCGGGCTGGGCGTCGACCCGCCGCTCGCGAGCCGGCTCGCCTTCCTGGCCCTGCCGGGCGTCTGGCTGCTCGTCGTCGCGGCGGCCTTCTGCCCCGCCCTCCGCGCCCTCTGCGAGACCGCGTTCCTGCAGTGGGCGGGCCGGGTCTCGTTCAGCCTCTACCTGGTGCACGAGCCGATCCTGCTGGCCGCGCGCTTCCTCACCGCGCCGGCGTCGCCCTGGCTGGCGATCGCCCTCGGGGTGCCCGTCGCCGTCGTCGTGGCCGTGCTGTTCGAGCGGCTGGTCGAGTCCCGCTTCCACCGGCTGGCCCAGCGCGTCGGCCGGGCGGTGAAGGCGCGCCGCCGGGTCGCCCAGGAGGCCTAGGCTGGGCCGACCGGCGCCCGGGACCCCGTCGCAGCCCCGCTGCGCGCCCGGCCGGTCGCAGGGCCCGGACGGGCCGGGGCAGGACGGTGAGGGCGTGCGCGCTCGGCTCGAGGAGCTGGACTTCCAGCCGACCCCGATCGGCGAGGTCAGCCTGCGGCGGCGGACCGACCCGCGGACCGGGGACGACGTGTTCGAGGTGAAGCTGGGCGAGGAGTACCTCATGTCCAGCCTCTTCGTCGTCGCCGAGGAGGAGCTGTCCCGGCTGGCGCTGGGCCGGCTCGCCGGGGAGGCGCTGGACGTCGCCGTGGGGGGCCTGGGGCTGGGCTACACCGCCGCCGCCGCCCTGGCCGACCCGCGGGTGGGCGAGCTGGTCGTCGTCGACGCCCTCGCGCCGGTGATCGACTGGCACCGCCGCGGGCTGGTGCCCGTCGGCCCGGTGCTGACCGCCGACCCGCGCTGCCGGCTGGTGCACGGCGACTTCTTCGCCCTCAGCGACGGCGCCGGGTTCGACCCGGACCGGCCGGACCGGGTCTTCGACGCCGTCGTGGTGGACATCGACCACTCCCCGGCCCACCTGCTGGCCGACGGCAGCGCCGGCTTCTACTCCCCCGCCGGCACCGCGCGGCTGGCCCGGCACCTGCGCCCGGGAGGGGTCTACGCGCTGTGGTCCAACGACCCGCCCGACGCCGGCTACCTCGACGTGCTGGCCGGGGTCTTCGTCGACGTCGCCGCCGAGGTCGTCACCTTCCCGAACCCGCTGCAGGGCCGCGACGCGACGAACACCGTCTACGTGGCCACCCGGCCGGGCTGACGGCGCGCCCCGGCCACCCCGGACCGCGGCCTAGAAGAGCAGGCCGAGCCCGGGGTCGCCGAGGACCTGCGCCACGTCGGCCAGGAAGGTCGAGCCCTGGGCGCCGTCGGCGAGCCGGTGGTCGAAGGAGACGGCCAGGGTGGTCACCCAGCGGGGCTCGATCCGCTCGTCGGCCCCGGTGCCCACCACCCACGGGCGGCGGGCGATCTGGCCGAGGCAGAGGATGCCCGACTCGCCGGGGTTGAGGATCGGGGTGCCCGCGTCGACGCCGAAGGTGCCGACGTTGGTGATGGTGAAGCTGCCCCGCGCCATGTCCGCGGGCGCCGTCCGGCCCTCCCGCGCGGTGGCCACCAGCGCGTTGACCGCCTGCGCCAGCTCGAGCAGGCCCAGCGCCTGCGCGCCCTTGATGTTGGGCACCACGAGCCCGCGCGGGGTCGCCGCGGCGATGCCGAGGTTGACCGCGCTCAGCTGCACGATCTCCTGGGCCGGCTCGTCCCAGAACGCGTTGAGCTCCGGCGTCCGGCCGAGGGCCAGGCAGACGGCCTTGGCCACCAGCAGCAGCGGGGAGACCCGCACCTCGCGGAACTCCCGCCGGGCCCGGACCCGCTCCAGCAGCTCCATCGACGCCGTGACGTCGCAGGTCAGCCACTCGGTGACGTGCGGGGCGGTGAACGCCGAGCGGACCATCGCCTCGGCCGTCGCCTTGCGCACGCCGCGGACGGGGATCCGGACGTCGCCGGCGCCGTCGACCCGGGCGGCCGCGACCGGCGCGAGGACGGGCGGGGCGGGCGGGGCCACGGCCGCGGCGGCGGCAGCGGTGACGTCGTCGCGGGTGACGACGCCGCCGGGACCGGTGCCGGTGACGGTGCCGAGATCGAGGCCGAGGTCCTTGGCGAGCTTGCGGACCGGCGGCTTGGCCAGCACGGCCCCGCCGCGGAGCACGGGCTCGGGGGCGGCCGGGCCGGGCGCGGGCAGCGGGGCGACGGGCGCCGCCGGGGCCGGCGCGGCCGGGGCCAGCGCCACCCGGTCGTCGGTGCGGCGCGAGACGGGCACGTCGGTGGCGAAGGTCCCCGAGAGCTGGTCGTGGGTCTGCTGGTCGCCGTCGGCGCCCCGCTTGCGGGGGCGGCGCCGGGTCTCGCCGGTCCGGGGGCCGTAGCCGATGAGGTTGGGCACCCGGCGGCCGCCGTCGCCGGCCCCGGACATGCCGTCGCTCGGCTCGACCGCCCGCGCCTCCGCGGGGTCGGCGGCCGACGGGGTGGACGCCGGGGCGCCCACCCGGGGTGCGGCGGCAGGTGCGGCCGCCCCGTCGTCGATGGTGATGATGGGGGCGCCGACGTCGGCGGTCTCGCCCTCGGCGACCAGCAGCGCGGTCACCGTGCCCGCGAAGGGGCTGGGCAGCTCGACGAGGGACTTGCTCGTCTCGATCTCCAGCAGGATGTCGTTGACCTCGACGGTGTCGCCGACGGCGACCCGCCAGGTGACGACGTCGGCCTCGACCAGGCCCTCGCCCGGGTCGGGCAGGCGGAACTCGCGAACGGCCATCGGTGCAGTCTCCTCAGCGGGCTCGGGCGGGGGTCAGGACGGGGGGGGTCGTCCCCCCGGAGGGCGTCAGTACGCCAGCGAGCGGTCGACCATGTCGAGCACGCGGTCCAGGTCGGGCAGGTAGCCGTCCTCGGCCTTGCTCGGCGGGTAGGGGGTGTCGAACCCGCCGACCCGCAGCACCGGCGCCTCCAGGGAGTAGAAGCACTCCTCGGTGACGCGGGCGGCCAGCTCGGCGCCCAGGCCCAGCGTCGTCGGCGCCTCGTGCACGACGACGACCCGGCCGGTCTTCTGCGCCGAGGTGGCGACGACGGCCATGTCCAGCGGGCTGAGCGAGCGCAGGTCGACGACCTCCAGGTCGCGGCCCTCGTCGGCGGCGGCGGCCGCCGCGTCCAGGCAGGTCTTGACCATCGGCCCGTAGGCCAGCAGCGTGACGTCGCGGCCCTCCCGCAGCACCGAGGCCGCGTGCAGCGGCAGCGGCGTCGCGGACTCGTCCACCTCGGCGCGCTCGTGGTAGCGGCGCTTGGGCTCGAGGAAGATCACCGGGTCGTCGGAGGCGACGGCCTGCTGGATCATCCAGTAGGCGTCGACCGGGGTGGCGCAGCTGACGACCTTGAGCCCGGCGGTGTGCACGAAGTAGCTCTCGGGCGACTCGCTGTGGTGCTCGACGCCGCCGATACCGCCGCCGAAGGGGATGCGGATGACCAGGGGGATGCGCAGCGCGCCGCGGGTGCGGTAGCGCAGCTTGGCCACCTGGCTGACGATCTGGTCGAAGGCCGGGTAGACGAAGCCGTCGAACTGGATCTCGCAGACCGGCCGGTAGCCGCGGATGGCCATCCCGACGGCGGTGCCGATGATCCCGGACTCGGCCAGCGGGGAGTCGATCACCCGGCCCTCGCCGAAGTCCTTCTGCAGGCCCTCGGTCACCCGGAAGACACCGCCGAGCTTGCCGATGTCCTCCCCGGCGAGCACGACCTTGGGGTCGGCCTCGAGGGCGCGGCGGAGGCCGGCGTTCAGCGCCTTGGCCATGGTCAGCGTGGTCACCGCGCACCTCCGGGGGCCGTGGGATCGGTCGCCGGGGCGTCCTCGAAGGTCGCGACGTACTCGGCGTGCGCGGCCTGCTGGGCCGCCAGGTAGGGGGTCTGCTCGGCGTAGACCCAGTCGAAGGTCTCGCTGAGGTCCGGGTCCGGCAGGGCCAGGCAGGCGGCGCGCAGCTCGGCGGCCATCGCGTCGGCCTCGCCGTCGACGAGGTCGAAGAAGGCGTCGTCGGCCAGCCCGCCGGCGGTCAGGTACGCCCGCACGCGGCTGATCGGGTCCTTGAGCCGCCAGTGCTCCAGCTCGTCGGCCAGCCGGTACTTCGTCGGGTCGTCGGAGGTGGTGTGGGCGCCCATCCGGTAGGTGTAGGCCTCGACGAGGGTGGGTCCGTTGCCCGAGCGGGCGCGCTCCAGCGCCGCCTTCGTGACGGCCTGGACCGCGAGCACGTCGTTGCCGTCGACGCGGACGCCGGGGAAGCCGAAGCCCGAGGCGCGGCGGTACAGCGGGATCCGGGACTGCCGCTCGATGGGCTCCGAGATCGCCCACTGGTTGTTCTGGCAGAAGAAGACGACCGGGGCGTTGTAGGAGCTGGCGAAGATGAAGGCCTCGTTGACGTCGCCCTGGCTGGTGGCGCCGTCGCCGAAGTAGGCGACGACGGCGGTGTCCCGCGCCGGGTCGCCGGTGCCGACGAGGCCGTCGCGCTCGACGCCCATGGCGTAGCCGGTGGCGTGCAGCGTCTGGGCGCCGATGATGATCGCGTAGGGCGCGAACCGGGACTGCTCGATGTCCCAGGCGCCGTGGTCGACGCCGCGGAACATGGCCAGCAGCCGCAGCGGCGGGACGCCGCGGACCCAGGCGACGCCGTGCTCGCGGTAGGTGGGGAAGACGAAGTCCTGAGGGCTCATGCCGTGCGCGGAGCCGACCTGCGCGCCCTCCTGGCCCAGGCTGGAGGCCCAGACGCCCAGCTCGCCCTGGCGCTGCAGGGCGGTGGCCTCGGCGTCGACGCGGCGGCTCAGCACCATGTCGCGGTAGTAGCCGCGGACGTCCTCGTCGGTGCCGTCGAAGGTGTAGTCGGGGTGCTCGCGGCGCTCGCCCTCCGGCGTCAGGAGCTGGACGAGCTCGGCGTCCCCGCCGGGGCCGCGGCCCCCGTCGTCCGGCTCGGCGCGCGGGATGTCCCCGACTCGGCTGACCTCGCTCACAGGCATCCTCTCCTCCGCTCGGCGGTGCGCCACCCCCGGCGCGCCCCCGCGGCGCGGGTCGTCGGTGGACGTCCCCGCCGGCCCCAGGACCCCTGGTCGGGATCCCCGCCGGGCGCCGCGCACGACAACGTACCGCCGACCCGCCGGACCCCGGAAAACAACTTGCAGGGCCTACTTCTTCGCCCCAGGGTGGACCCACGGCGTCCCGCGGGGGACGCACCGAGACGAAGGAGGCGTGACGTGTCCATCACCGCCCCCGGGTCCACCCCGACCCGTCCCCTCGTCCCTGGAGCACACCACCCGCATGTCCGAGCCCGTACCCGGCGACCCCGTCGCCACCCCTGACCGCACCCCCCTCCACCCGCTGCCGGCGGCGGACCCGTTCGCCCCGGACTTCGTCGAGCTCGAGGACGAGCTCGGCCCCGGCCGGCGCTGGTCCACCTGGGACGACATCGGCGTCCTCGCCGGTCCCGAGCCCTGGCCCGCCTGGCTGGTGACCGAGAGCGCCGCCGTCGACACCGAGCTGGGCGTCCTCAAGACCGGCAAGGAGGCTGACGTCTTCCTGCTGGAGCGCGCCGTGCCCGGCGCCGACGGCGTCGTGCTGGCCGCCAAGCGCTACCGCGGCACCGACCACCGGCTGTTCCACCGCGACGCCGGCTACACCGAGCACCGGCGGATGCGGAACACCCGCGACCGCCGGGCCGCGGCGAAGGGCACCCGCTGGGGCCGCGCCGTCGAGGCGGGCCAGTGGGCCACCGCCGAGTTCGACCACCTGTCCCGGTTCTGGTCGGCCGGGCTGCCCGTCCCCTACCCGGTGCAGCTGGACGGCACCGAGATCCTCATGGAGCTGGTGACGCTGGAGGACGGCAGCACCGCCCCCCGGCTGGCCCAGACCCGGCCCGCGCCCGACCTGCTGGCCCGCTACTGGGAGCAGCTGGTGGCGGCGATGCGGGTGATGGCCGGGATGGGCCTGGCCCACGGGGACCTGTCGCCGTTCAACGTGCTGGCCACCGAGGACCGGCTGGTGCTCATCGACGTGCCGCAGGCGGTCGACGTCGTGGGCAGCACGTCGGGGGTGGAGTTCCTGGCCCGTGACTGCCGCAACGTCGCCACCTGGTTCCGCGCCCGCGGCCTGGACGTCGACGCCGAGGAGCTGCTGGCCGACCTGCTGTCGCACGCCTTCTGAGGGCGCGCGGCCGAGCCCGGGCCGAGCGGTCAGACGCGGTGGTGGCCGGGGCGACCACCGGCGCTGACAGCTCGGCCGGGGGTGCTCAGTCGGTCGGGGCCATCGCCCGGCGCGGGGCCGCGCCGGCCGGGGCGCCCGGACGTCCGCCGGCCTGCTTGGGCAGCACGAAGACCAGCAGCAGGGCCGCGACGCTGAAGGCCGCGCTGACGGCCATGGCGTCGGCGGAGGCGGCGATGAAGCCGGTCGCGACGGTGTCGGGGCCGCTGATCACCAGCGAGCCGAACAGCACGCTGCCGATGATCGCGATCCCGACGGCGCTGCCGACGCGCTGCACGGTGGAGACGACGCCGCTGGCCGCGCCGGCCTCCGCCCGGTCGACGGTGGCGATGATGAACTGCGCGTTGGGGGCGATGAAGGCACCGTTGCCGAGGCCCGCGATGAACAGCGGCAGCAGCAGGTCCCAGTGCGTCAGCGTGTCCGGGGTGGCGCTGCGCAGCACCAGCCACGTCCAGACCAGGCCGACGGTGACCAGCGCGGTGCCGATCACCAGCACCGTCCGGCCGAGCTTCTGGCTCAGCTGGTTGCTCTGCGAGGAGGCGATGATGCTGCCGATGGCGAAGGGGATGGAGACCAGCCCCGACTCCAGCGCGGTGTGCCCCAGGCCGGACTGCCACAGCAGCGAGATGGTGAAGAAGATGCTGGTGAAGGCCGCGAAGTAGACCATCGCGAGCACCACGCCGCCGGTGAAGGACGGGTGGCTGAACAGGTGCGGCGGCACCAGCGGGTTGCGGCCCCGGCGGGTGTAGCCGACCTCCCAGAGGGCGAACAGCACCAGCAGCACCGCGCCGGCGGCCAGCGTCAGGTAGGTCCACAGCGGCCAGCCCTTGTCCTGGCCCTCGATCAGCGGCACGAGCAGGGCCACCAGGGCCGCGCTCAGCAGGACCAGGCCCAGCCAGTCCAGGCCGGTGCGGACGGGGGCGTCGTCGGCCTGCTTGCGCGGCAGCAGCAGGGCCGCGGCGACCAGGGTGGCGACGCCGATCGGCAGGTTGACGCCGAAGACGAGCCGCCAGCCCTGCTCCTCGCCGAAGGCCTGGATGATGAGGCCGCCGACGATGGGGCCGAGCGCGGACGAGACGCCGATGACGGCACCCATCACGGCGAAGGCCTTGCCGCGGACGGGGCCGGGGAACAGCAGCTGGATGAAGGCGGTGACGGCGGGCACGAAGATGCCGCCGGCCAGGCCCTGGACGACGCGGGCGACGACCAGCTGGGTGTCGCTCTGGGCCAGCCCGCACGCGGCGCTGGCCACGGTGAACAGGGCGATGCCGGTGAAGAAGACCCACTTGTGGCCGAAGCGGTCGCCGAAGCGGCCGGCCGGGATCAGGGCCAGGCCGAAGGCCAGCGCGTAGCCCGAGATGATCCACGACAGCGTCGCCTCGGACGCCTCGAGGCTGGTGCGGATGGTCGGCAGGGCGACGTTGACGATCGTGGTGTCCAGCAGGGCGATGAACATGCCCGCCAGCAGGACGACGAGCGCCTGCCAGGAACGGCGGGGCACCGTCGTCGGGGGTGGGCCGGACGGGGTGGCCGGGGTGGCGGCGCGGGCCGCGGTCTGCTCGGTCATGGGCGGGGTCCTTCGGGTGGGCCGGCCGGCGTCGCACGACGGCGTGCGGCCAGGTCCTCGGCGGTGGGGAGGGCGTCGGGGCGCAGCGCCCGGGCGCGTTCGTCGGCGACGATCTCGGGCACGGCGGCGAGCAGCGACTCGTGCCAGCCGATCTCGGCGCGGATCCGGTGCTCGCGGTGGAGCAGGGCGTGGGTCTCGCCCACCGATAGGTACGGCCGGGCGCGCGCGGTCCGCGCGCGGGACTCGGCCAGCAGGTCCTGCAGGGTGGACAGCCGGGCGGCGAGCGTCCCGGCGAGGTCGTCGAGCCGGTCCGGGTCGGGCCGGCTGAGGGCGAGGTCGACGGGGTCCGGCTTGAGCACGACGTGCTCCAGGGTCGCGGCCTGCAGCGCGGCGAGGGCCTGGCGGCCGGCGTCGGTGACGCCGTAGACCTGCCGCTCGGGGTAGCCGCCCTCGCGCTCGGTGCGGACCTCGGCCAGCAGCCCCTCGGCCGCCAGCCGCTTCAGCGCGCCGTAGAGCGCGCCGACGGAGATGTCGGTCCACAGGTGCGCGTGCTCCTCCTCGGCCAGCAGCCGCAGCTGGTGGCCGTGCATGTCGCCGCGGCGCGCGAGGGCGTCGAGGACGAACAGCCGGATGGAGGACACACAACTACTCTCGCACGAGTAGTCGCTCCGCACAGCATCGTCTCGCTATGGACGCGAAGCCGTGAACGAGGTTCGACTGGACGACCAGTTCGTTCACGGCTTCCCGGCCGGAACGCGTGAACGAGTGGTGAGTAGACGCACCACTCGTTCACGCGATCCCGGCTGGTGGGGGGCGGGGCAGGGGCGGGCCGGGGTAGGGGCGGGGTCAGGACTGGAAGCGCAGGATCCGGCGGACGGCCTCGGCGACGGCGTCGGGGCCGGCGGCGAGGGAGACCCGGACGGCGCTGCCGCCGCGGACGGTGTCGAAGTCGGCGCCCGGGGTGAGGGCGACGCCCTGGCTCTCCAGCAGCGCGGCGCACCAGGCGACGGAGTCGGGGTGCCGGCCCAGGGCGTCGCCCAGCTCGGCGTAGACGTAGAAGGCGCCGTCAGCGGGGGCGACGGCGCCCCAGCGCAGGGCGGGCAGGGCGTCCAGCAGCACGGCGCGCGCGGCGTCGAAGGTCTGGACGGCGTCGGCGGCCTCGGCGTAGGAGCGCTCGGTGAAGGCGGCCAGCGCCGCGTGCTGGGCGGGCACCGGTGCGCAGAGGGCGAAGTTGCCGGCCAGCGCGTCGACGGCGGCCCGCAGGTCCGACGGGACGAGGCACCAGCCCAGCCGCCAGCCGGTCATCCCCCAGAACTTGGAGAACGAGGAGACGACGAGCGCGTCCGGGTCGACCGCCCGGGCGCAGCTGCCGACGTCGCCGGAGGCCGTGATGCCGTGGTAGATCTCGTCGCTGACCAGCCGGACGCCGTGCGCGCGGCACCAGCCGGCGAGCGCGGCCAGCTGCTCGGCGCCGACCATCGTGCCCGTCGGGTTGGCCGGCGAGGCGAGCACCAGCCCGGCCAGCGGCGCCCGGGCGTGCGCGGCGGCCAGCGCCTCGACGTCGGGCTGGAACCGCTGCTCGGGGCCGCAGTCCAGCTCGACGACCTCGCAGCCCAGCGCGGTGAGGATGTTGCGGTAGGCCGGGTAGCCGGGCCGGGCCAGCGCAACCCGGTCGCCGGCGTCGAAGGCGGCCAGGAAGCCCAGGGTGAAGGCGCCGGACGAGCCGGTGGTGACCGCGACGGCGTCGGGGTCGACGTCCAGGCCGTACCAGCGCCGGTAGTGCCCGGCCAGGGCCTCGCGCAGCGGGCGGATGCCGAAGGTGCCGGTGTAGCCGAGCGGCACGTCGCCGGCCATCAGCGTCGTCATCGCCGCCCGGACGTCCGCCGGCGCCCCGCCCGAGGGCTCGCCGGCGCAGAGGGCGACGACGTCGCGGCCGGCGGCCCGGAGCTCGGCGACCCGGGTGAGGATGCTCATCACGGCGAACGGCGGGACGGCCGCCCGCGACGACGGCCGCAGCCCCGGGGCGCTCACGCCGACGTCCGCTTGCGCGCGCGGTAGGCCGCCACGTGGGCCCGGTTGGCGCAGTTGCCGGTGTCGCAGTAGCGCTTGGAGTGGTTCCGGGAGAGGTCGACGAGCACGTCGGAGCAGTCCTCCGCGGCGCAGGTCCGCAGCCGGTCGAGGTCGTCGGAGCGGACGAGGTCGAGGAAACCCATCGCCGCCTCCGCGCCGATCCGCATCCCCAGCGGGGCGTCCGGGTGGGTGACGTGCAGGTGCCAGTCGTAGTGGTCGTGCTTGCTCAGGTACGGCGAGGTCGCGCAGTCGGCCAGCAGGGCGTTGACCAGCGCGGCTGCCTCGTCGCGGTCGGCCACGGCCCAGAAGGCGCGCAGCCGCTCGCGGAGCCGGCGGACGGTGCGGAGCTCCTCGGCGTCCCCGGTCACCCGGCCCGAGAAGGGGTAGCGCGCCAGGAAGGCGTCGAGCCCCGCCCGGGTCTCCAGGCTGTCGCCGTCGTCGCCGAGCGTGTTGACCAGCGCCGCCGCCTCCGCGAGCGCGACCTCGGTGTCATGGGTGAAAGGCACGTTGACTCCTGACCGGGATCTCCCCTAGTGTCACGAGTGTAACCACGTCTTGGTCGTGACACGGAGGACGCAGCCCCGCTGCCGGACCCCGCCGACCCGGACGGCTGGACACCACCGACCCTCGACGGGAGACCTTGATGACCAGCACCAGCCCGACCCCCACCAGCCCCGTGCCCTCGGTGGCCGGCGCCCTCGAGCGCGACCCCGCGCCGGGCCGGCCGGGTGCCCGCGGCGGCTACGGCGGCGGGCTGGCCATCGCCCTGCTGTCCGCCGCCTCGTTCGGGCTCTCCGGCTCGCTGGCCCGCTCGCTGCTGGACCTGGGTTGGACGCCGGCGGCCGTGGTGGCCGTCCGGATCAGCGGCGCCTTCGTGCTGCTGCTCGTCCCCTGCCTGCTGCTGCTGCGGCGCACCGGCCTGCCCTCGCTGCGCCAGACCGGCCGGATGGCCGTCTACGGCGTCGTCGCCGTGGCGCTGGCCCAGCTCTGCTACTTCAGCGCCGTCCAGTACCTCTCCGTGGGCGTGGCCCTCCTGCTGGAGTACCTGGCGCCGGTGCTGCTGATCTTCTACCACTGGGTCCGCAGCGGGCACCGGCCCGCGTGGTCGGTCTTCGGCGGCGCGGCGCTGGCCCTGCTGGGCCTGGTGTTCGTCCTCGACCTGCGCAGCGGCGTCACCCTGGACCCGGTCGGCGTGGCCTGGGGGCTGGGCGCGGCGGTCTGCCTGTGCGCCTACTTCGTGCTCAGCGAGAGCGGTGGCCGTCACGGCGCCGTCCCGCCGCTGCTGCTGACCACGGTCGGCACCGGCGTCGGCGGCGCGGTCATCCTCGCCGCCGCGGCCGTCGGCGTGCTGCCGCTGGCCGCCCGGACGGGCAGCACGGTGCTGGCCGGCTCCGAGGTCGGCTGGTGGCTGCCCGTGCTGCTGCTCGTCGGCGTCACCGCGGTGCTGGCCTACCTGACGGGCATCGTCGCCGTCCGCCGGCTGGGCAGCTCGGTCGCGTCCTTCGTCTCCCTCGCCGAGGTGCTGTTCGCCGTCGTCTTCGCCGTCGTGCTGCTGGCCCAGCAGCCCTCCGGCGGCCAGCTGGTCGGCGGGGCGCTGGTGCTGGCCGGGATCGCCGTCGTCCAGCGACGGGGGCGCTGAGCGCTCAGCCGGGCGGCGTCGCGGGCGGGGCCGGACGCCAGGTCGGGTAGGCGCGCACCCCCTGCGCCGCCCCGTCGACCACCGCGGCCAGCCGCTTGCCGCGGGTGCCGGGCGTCCGCGCCTGGGCGAGCCACTGCAGCATCACCTTGCGGGCCGACGGCGGGAAGCGGTCCCAGTGCCCGCGCGCGACCGGGTGGGCGTCGAGGGCGGCGCGCAGGTCGTCGGGCTCGACGCCGTCCTCGACGTCGTCCAGCAGCGACCACGCGCCGTTGGCCACCGCCTCGGCGATGACGCGCTCCCCCGCCTCGGTCATCAGGCCGTCGGCGCGCAGCTGCGCGACCCGTGCCTTGTTCGTGCGGGCCCACCCGCTCCGCGCTTTGCGCGGGGCGAAGTACTGCATGCTGCGCTCGTCGTCGAGCCGCCGGGCGGTGCTGTCGACCCACCCGAAGCAGAGCGCCTCGCAGACCGACTCGACGTAGCCCACGGCCGGCCGCCCGGTCGGCGAGCGCCAGGAGACGAGCCAGACGCCCTCGCTGACCTCGTGGTGCGCGGCCAGCCACGCCCGCCACGCGTCCCGCGTCTCCAGGTGCACCTGCGCCCGATCGGCCATCAGACCTCCTGCCCGCAGTCTGCCCGGCCCGGCGGCCGGGGTCGAGCCTCCCGCCCGCCGCTCAGCCCTGGAAGAGCGCGTCCCAGTCGGCGCTGGTGACCACCGCCCGGCCCACGGCGTCGGCCAGCGGCAGGCCGGGGCGCGAGACCGGCTCGGCGCCGCCGGGGGCGTTGCGCTCCATCAGCCAGACGTGGCCGCCGTCGGGGCGGTCGTAGGTGAACGTGCGGTCGGCACCGCTCTTGTCCCCGCCCGGGCTGCGGGTCACCCAGACCGTGCCGCCGCCGGGCACGTCGGTGGCCGTGCAGTCGGCCAGGCCGAGGCAGCCGTCCGGGAAGTGGCCGTCACCGATCCCGCCGAGGACGTAGGCGGTGCCCTCGTCGTCGCGCACCGTGAGGGCCGCGTTGTGCTCCCAGGCGAAGCCGTTGCTGCCCTCCTCGCGCGCGGCGGTGGCCGCGGTGACCTCCAGCGAGCCGGGGAGCAGCCCGGCCAGGGTGGTCCGGACGTCGGCGGGCCGGCCGCTCACCCGGCCGGTGGTGGCCGGCGGCGGCGTCGGGCTCGCCGACGGCTCGGGCGCGGCGCTCCGGGGCACCGGGGTGCCCGCGACCGGGGGGTCGGCGGGCAGGCCGCGCAGGACCGACGGGTCGGCCACGCCGAGCGCGACGACGGCCAGCGCGGCCACCACCAGGCCCGACACGGCACCGGTCACCCGGCGCCGGGTCCGGCGGCGACGGCCCCGGAGCACGGCGCCGTGCACCAGCGCGTCGACGTCGCTGCCGTCGGCCCCGTCGTCGAGGTGCTCGCCGTGGGCGCGGAGCTGGTCGATGAGGCGGTCGTCATCCATGGCGGGAGGTCCTCCGGGTCGAGCGGTGCGGCGGGGTCATGAGTCGCTCATCGCCATCAGCGGCGAGTCGCGGAGGGCGAGCAGGGCGCGGTGCGCGGTGACCCGCACCCAGCCCTCGGTGCGGTGCATCAGCGCGGCGACCTCGGCGACGGGCCGGTCGTCGACGTAGCGGGCGACCACCACGCAGCGCTGCTTCGGGGTCAGCGCCTGCAGGGCGGCGACCAGGTCGAGCCGGAGCCCGGGGTCGGACCCGACGGGCGCCGGCCGGTCCAGCAGCGTCTCGCTGGGCAGCTCCGACGCGCTGCGCCGCCGGCGGCCGGAGCAGAACACGCGGAACAGCGTCGTGAGGGCGAAGCCGAGCGGGTTGCCGTCGGCGTCGACCCGCCGCCAGTGCAGGAACATCTTGACCAACGTCTCCTGGACGAGGTCCTCGGCGAGCTGGCGGTCGCCGCACAGCAGGTGCGCGCGGCGCAGCAGCGCCGGCGTGCAGCGACCCGCCCAGTCGGTGAACTCCTCGTCGTGGCCCACGGGCCCACCCTCCTCGGGGAACGGTCTCGGTCAGGTCAGCGCGCCGGTGGGGGCCGGCGTCAGAGCCGGTCCGTCGCCACCTTGGCGACCGACTCGAGGGTCTGGTCGGCGGGCCCCCAGGTGCCCCGGACCTGCAGGTAGCCGACGGTCGTCCCCTTGCGGACGACCACGACCCCGCCGTCGGCGGTCCGCCGGTCGCCCCGGTAGGAGAGGGCCCACGTGGCCTCGCCCGAGCCGACGCGGGAGGTCTGGAGCGGGCCGAGGTGGAAGGCCCGGCCGGGGGTGCGGCAGGCCCGGATGCCCTCGTCGACGAGGGTGCGGGCCCAGCGCGCGGCCTGGGCGTCGGTCGCCGCCTGGGCGAGGTGCTCCGAGATCGCCGGACCACGGTGCCCGCGCTGGGTCCACGTCCCGGCCACCGGTGCGGCCGAGCCGGGCAGCACGCTGGTCCAGGGCCGGCCCTCGCCGACGCACGAGGAGAAGTCCGTGTCGCGCCCCAGCTGCACCTTCGCGGTGTCCAGCGGGATCTGGAGGGCGAGCAGGTCCTCGCTCTGCACGAGGCGGCTGGAGCCGAGGGCCACGAAGGTGTCCCCCGGGTCGGCCTGCGCCGGCACCAGGCCCGCCCCCAGCCCGAGCGAGGCGAGGGTCGTCGCCCCGGCGGCGACCGCGGCGAAGGCCACCGCCCCCAGGGCCCGACGGCAGCGGGACGGGGTCCTGGTGGGCGTCCGGCCGTCGGCGGTCGGGGTGGCGGTCTCGCGGGTGGTGATCATCGGGTCTCCATCGGTCGGCGTCCCGGGGCGGGGCGCGGTGGGCGGTTCCACCCGGAGTACGACCCGGCCCCCGCCCCGCGTTACAGACCTGCCCCGGCGGATCGGGAGTCTGCCCGTGGCCGGCGGTCCCGCGGTGGGGGCGGCGCCCCGTCGACGCCGGTCCGGCGGACCCGCCGACAGCGGGGGGCCGGCATCGGTCCCCCACGGGTGGCACACCCCTCGGTTTGCGGTGCAGACCAGTCTGTGGTTGTCTGGTCTGCACCACAGACCGGTCTGCGCTGAGGAGACGACCATGACCGACACCGCCCGGGCGGCGGGCCTGGCCCGCGAGTACGACGCCCTCCAGGGCCTCACCTTCGTCGTGATGGGCGGGGCCTTCCTGTTCGGGTCGGTGGTCGACGAGCCGGCCGTCTGGATCGCCCTCGGCGCCGCGGCCAGCGCCAGCGCGCCGCTGTGGTACCAGCGCCGCTTCGGCACCGTGAAGCCTGCGCCGGACCGGAACGCCTGGGTCGCGCTGGGCGCGGCGACCGCCCTGCTGCTCTTCCTGGGCGCCTACGTCGCGGACCGGCACCTGCGCGGGCCCGTCCTGCTGACCCTGCTGGCCGTCGCCCTCAGCCTGGGCGTCGGCCAGCACCTCATGCTGCGCCGCACCGGCCTGACGCCGGTGCACCTCGTGGTCCACGGCCTCGTCGCGCTGGCGGCGGCCGGGCCGCTGGTGGGCCTGGGCACCGGCGCCCAGCTCCTGCCCTACGTGCTGGCGGTCACCGGCGGCGCCCTCGTGGTGGTCGGCCTCGTGGACCACCGCCGGCTCGTCCGGGCCCTCGCGCCCGTCGAGGACGAGGACCACGACGGTGGCCGCTGAGCCCCAGCTGGACCTGGGCGCCATCGACCGGCTGGTGCACGAGCCGGCCCGGATGGGCATCCTCAGCGTCCTGGACGGGGTGGCCGAGACCGACTTCCTCTTCCTCCAGCGCGTGCTGGGCCTCACCAAGGGGAACCTGTCGGCGCACCTGGCCAAGCTGGAGGCGGCGGGGCTGGTCACCGCCCGCAAGGCCTTCGTCCGCAACGTCCCCCAGACCACGCTGGCCATCACCCCGGCCGGTCGGGAGGCGCGCGTCCGGCACTGGGCCCAGCTGGAGCGGGTGCGGGACCTCGGCCGCCCCCCGGGCTGAGCGGCCCGGCGGTCGGCCTCCTAGGCTGCACCGAAAGCCCGGGCGGGGGCGCGACGACGGGGTGCGGTCTCCCACCGGGCACGCTGCAGCCTGAGGAGCGCCCATGGCCCGCACGGTGGCCGACGACCTGCTCGACGTCCTGGTGGCCGCGGGGGTCACCCACATCTACGGGCTGGTGGGCGACAGCCTCAACGCCTTCTCCGACGCGGTCCGCCGCAGCGGGGGCGCCGCGAACGGCGGCGTCGACTGGGTGCACGTGCACAACGAGGAGGCAGCCGCCTTCGCCGCGTCCGCGGAGGCGCAGCTCACCGGCCGGCTGGCCGTCTGCGCCGGCAGCTGCGGGCCGGGCAACACCCACCTCATCCAGGGGGTCATGGACGCCCACCGCTCCGGCGCCCCCGTCCTGGTGCTGGCGAGCCACATCCCCTCGACCAGCATCGGCCGGGGCTTCTTCCAGGAGACCAAGCCCGAGGCGCTGTTCGCCCAGGCCAGCCACTACTGCGAGCTGGTCTCCCAGCCCGAGCAGATCGGCGGGCTGGCCCACGACGCCGTGCAGAACGCGCTCGGCAAGCAGGGGGCGGCCGTCCTCGTGCTCCCCGGCGACGTCCTCGCGGCCGACTCCGCGGGCCGCGTCGCCCCCAACGCCACCGTGACCGCCCGCCCCCGGTCGGTCCCCGAGCCCGAGGCCGTGACCGAGCTGGCCGGCCGGATCCGCGCCGCCGAGAAGGTCGCCGTCTTCGCCGGCATCGGCGCGGCCGGCGCCCGCGCGGAGGTCCTGGCGCTGGCGGAGCGGCTGGGCGCCCCCGTCGGGCACAGCCTGCGGGGCAAGGACGTCTTCGGCTACGACAACCCCTACGACGTCGGGATGACCGGGCTGCTGGGCTACGGCGCCTGCTACGCCGCCCTGCAGGATGCCGACCTCGTGCTGCTGCTGGGCACGGACTTCCCCTACGTCGACTTCCTGCCGAAGGAGAACAACGTCCAGGTCGACCTCGACCCGTCCCACCTGGGCCGCCGGGCGCCGCTGGTGCAGGGCATCGCGGCCGACGTCGGGCTGACCCTGCAGGCCCTGCTGCCGCTGCTGGAGCCCCGGTCCGAGCACCGCTTCCTCGACCGGGTGCTGGAGAAGCACGCCTCGATGGTCCGCCGCGGCGTGCACACCTACGACCACGACCCCGTGGAGCGCCGGGCCATCCACCCCGAGCAGCTGGCCGCCCTGGTCGACGAGGCCGCGGCCGACGACGCGGTCTTCACCGTCGACACCGGGATGGACTGCACCTGGACCGCGCGCTACCTGACGCCCAACGGCCGGCGGCGGATGATCGGCTCCTGGGTCCACGGCTCGATGGCCAACGCGCTGCCGATGGCCATCGGCGCCCAGCGCGCCTACCCCGGCCGCCAGGTGGTCTCGCTGTCCGGGGACGGCGGGCTGGCCATGCTGATGGGCGAGCTGCTGACGGTGAAGACGCACCAGCTGCCGGTCAAGGTCGTCGTCTTCAACAACTCCAGCCTGGGCATGGTCCGGCTGGAGATGCTGGTGGCCGGCGACCCGCCGTTCGAGACCGACCACGACGCCGTCGACTACGCGGCCATCGCCGCCGCCGCGGGCTTCTGGTCCCGCCACGTCGAGGACCCGGCCGCGCTGCCGGAGGCCGTCGAGGCCTTCTTCGCCGCGGAGGGCCCGGCCCTGCTCGACGTCGTCACCGACCCGAACGCGCTGGAGGTGCCGACCCACCTGACCCTCGACGAGGTCAAGGGCTTCGCGGCCAGCCTCGGCAAGGTGGCGGTGCAGCGCGGCGGACTCAAGGAGGTCGTCGACCTCGCCGTCGGGAACCTGCGCAACATCCCGCACCCCTGAGCGGACGCGCGGGGACCCGGGGTGGCGCCGCCCTAGACTCCGCACGGTGAGCGCCTCGGGTCTGCTGGTCGCCGGCACGTCGTCCGACGCCGGCAAGTCCCTCGTGGTCACCGGGCTGTGCCGGGCGCTGGCCCGGCGCGGGGTCTCCGTCGCCCCGTTCAAGGCGCAGAACATGAGCAACAACTCGGCCGTCTGCGCCGACGGCGCCGAGATCGGCCGGGCGCAGTACCTGCAGGCCCAGGCGGCCCGCGTCGCGCCGGAGTCGGCGATGAACCCGGTGCTGCTCAAGCCGGGCTCGGACCGCCGCTCGCACGTCGTCGTCCGCGGCCGGCCGGCCGGGATCCTGGAGGCCGGGCAGTACGCCACCGGGCGCCGGCACCTGGCCGAGGCGGCCTGGGCGGCGTACGAGGAGCTGGCCGCGCGGTTCGACCTCGTCGTCTGCGAGGGCGCCGGTTCGCCGGCCGAGATCAACCTGCGGGCGGGCGACTACGTCAACCTGGGCCTGGCCCGGCGGTTCGGGCTGCCCTGCGTCGTCGTCGGCGACATCGACCGCGGCGGCGTCTTCGCCTCGCTCTACGGCACCGTCGCCCTGCTGGAGCCGGAGGACCGCGCCGTCGTCCGCGCCTTCCTCGTCAACAAGTTCCGCGGCGACCCCGACGTCCTGCAGCCCGGCCTGGACGCGCTCACCCGCCGCACCGGCGTGCCCTTCGTCGGCGTCCTGCCCTGGCTGACCGGCGTCTGGCTGGACGCCGAGGACACCCTGGAGGTGGGCGCCTGGCGCCGCTCGGACCCCCGGCCCGGCGCCCTGCGGGTGGCCGTCGCCCGGCTGCCGCGCGTCTCCAACCTCACCGACGTCGAGGCGCTGGCCGCCGAGCCGGGCGTCGACGTGCTCGTCACCACCGACCCCGACGTCGTGGCCGGCGCCGACCTCGTCGTGCTGCCCGGTTCGCGGGCCACCGTCTCCGACCTCGGCTGGCTGCGGACGACCGGGCTGGCGGCGGTGCTGGCCGAGCGGGCGGCGCGCGGACGGCCCGTGCTGGGGATCTGCGGCGGCTACCAGATGCTCGCGGCCCGGATCGACGACCCGGTGGAGTCCGGGGCCGGCCCGGTCGAGGGCCTCGGGCTGCTGCCCACCCGGGTCGCGTTCGCCGAGGAGAAGGTGCTGGGCCGCCCCGTCGGCGCCTGGCGCGGCCACCGCGTCGAGGCCTACGAGATCCACCACGGGCTGGCCGCCCTGGACGACGGAGCCGAGCCCTTCCTCGACGGCGCCCGGGCCGGCGCGGTCTGGGGCACGATGTGGCACGGCACCTGCGAGAACGACGCCTTCCGGCGCGCCTGGCTCGCCGAGGTGGCCGCGGCCGCCGGGTCGAGCTGGACGCCGCAGCCGGGTGCCCCCGGCTACGCCGACCGGCGCGAGGCGATGGTCGAGACCCTGGCCGACGCCGTCGACGCCCACGTCGACCTCGACCTGCTGCTCACCGGCACCCGCGTCACCCTGCCCGCGGCCCGGACGGGGGTGGCATCGTGAGCGTCGAGGTGCTGGTCATCGGCATCGGCAGCGGCGACCCCGGCCACCTGACCGGCGAGGCCGCGGCCGCGATCCGCCGCGTCGACCTCTTCCTCGTCGCCGACAAGGGCGAGGTGAAGAGCGACCTGGTCACGCTGCGGACCGCGCTGGTGCAGGGCGTCCGGGGCACCGGGGGCTACCGGGTGGTCGAAGTGCCCGACCCCGAGCGCGGGCCGGACGCCCAGCGCGACACCGCCGCCTACACCGCCGGGGTCCGGGACTGGCACGCCGCCCGGGCCGCGCGCTACGCCGAGGTGATCCGCCGCGAGGTGGGCCCCGACGGCGTCGTCGGCTTCCTCGTCTGGGGCGACCCGGCCTTCTACGACTCGACGCTGCGGATCGTCGACTCGGTGGCCGAGCACGGCGTCGACCTGACGACCACGGTGCTGCCGGGGATCAGCAGCCTGCAGCTGCTCGCGGCCCGGCACCGGCTGGTGCTGAACGGCGTCGGCGGCTCGGTGCACGTGACGACGGGGCGCCGGCTGCTCGTGGAGTACCGCGCGGACCTCGGCGACGTCGTCGTCATGCTCGACGGCACGCTGACCTGCGCCCGGCTGCTGGACGCGCACCCCGACCTCAAGATCTTCTGGGGCGCCCAGCTGGGCCTGGCCGACGAGGCGCTGGTGGCCGGCCGGCTGGCCGACGTGCTGGACGAGATCCGTTCGGTCCGGCTCCGGCTGCGCGCCGAGCGCGGCTGGGTGATGGACACCTACCTGCTGCGGCCCGGCCCGGCGTCCGAACCGCCCGGCTGAGGCCGCACCCGGCTCTCCTCGATGGCGGCGGCCATGGTGCTGGTCAGCTGAGCCGCGGTCCGGTCGGCTGCGGGCCGGAGCCGGCGCAGGGCGGGCGGGGCGGCGGCGGGCTCGGTTGCTAGCGTGCGCGGTGCCCGCCCCGACCCGAGGAGACCCATGCCGCTCGCCCCCACCCTCACCCTGCGGAACGGGCTCGCGATGCCCGTCGTCGGCCTGGGCACCTGGCCGCTGCGCGGCGCCGACGCGGCCGCCGCGGTGCGGACCGCGCTGCAGGCCGGGTACCGGCTGGTCGACACCGCCGAGAACTACCGCAACGAGGACGGCGTGGGCCAGGGCCTGCGCGACTCCGGGGTCCCGCGCGAGGACGTCGTCATCACCACCAAGCTCAACAAGGAGTGGCACGGCGTCGACGGCGTCCGCCAGGCCTGGCGGGCCAGCACCGAGCGGCTGGGCGTCGACTACCTCGACGTCTTCATGATCCACTGGCCGAACCCCGGCCAGGACCGCTACGTCGACGCCGTCCGCGGGCTGACCGCCCTGCTGGAGGACGGCTCGATCCGCGCGGTCGGCGTCTCCAACTTCACCCCTGCGCACCTGCGCCGGGTCGAGGAGGAGGCCGGGCTGGTGCCCGACGTCAACCAGATCCAGCTGAGCCCCTACGCCGCGCGCCGGGCCGCGCAGGAGTACCACCGCGCCCACGGCATCGCCACCGAGTCGTGGAGCCCCATCGGCGGCTCGGGCGACGGGCTGCGCTCCGACCCCGTCGTCGCCGCCGTCGCCGAGGAGGTCGGCCGCACGCCGACCCAGGTCGTGCTGCGCTGGCACGTGCAGAGCGGGCTGGTCGCGGTGCCGAAGTCGGGGGACCCCGGCCGGATCGCGGAGAACCTCGACGTCTTCGGCTTCGAGCTCACCGACGAGCAGATGGCGCGGGTCGACGGCCTGGACCGCGGCGAGGTCGACGTCGCCGACCCGGACACCTTCGGCCACTGACGGCCGGCCCTCGGACGGGGGCGGGCGTCAGGAGTCAGGCGGGCGGGAGCAGCTCGGGCGGGAGCACCGCCCGGGCGCCCAGCACCTCGACGCCGAGCAGCCGGCCGTCCGCGCCGACGTCCAGGACCACCGAGCCCTCCCCGCCCGGGACGCTGACGACGTCGCTCTGCCGCACGGCCTCGCCGGGCCGGAGGTCGCGGTCGACCAGGCTGAGGTAGGCGGCGTCGACCTCGGCGTCGTAGCGGAGGCGCACGGCTCAGCCCCGGCCGAGGACGCGGTCGACCTGCATCACCAGGACGACCCGGAGCGGGTTCTCCCGCGGCACGCGGTACCGCTCGGCGTAGCGGCGCTCGGCGTCGGCCACGACCTCGGGGTCGCGCTCGACGTGCAGCAGCCCGGACAGGGTGAGCCAGCGGGCCCGGTCCACCTGGCACAGCGCCCCGACGGCCCCCGGCCGCCCGGCCAGCCGCGCCTTGACCGACTCCCCGCTGGTGATCACCCGGGCCAGCCGGGTCGCCGGCTCGTAGGTGAACCCGACGGGGACGACGTGCGGCGTCCCGTTCGCCCGGACGTTGGTGAGCGTGGCCAGGTGCCGCTCGGCGAGGAAGGTGAGGACGTCGTCGCCGAGGTCGGCGAGGTCGAGGCTCACTGGTCGCGGTCCTCGAGGTCGCCCTCGACGTCGAGGTAGACCTGCTGCATCTGCTCCACCAGCTCGGGGTCGGGCTCGGCCCACAGCCCCCGCTCGGCCGCCTCGCCCAGCTTCTCGATGATCCCGCGCAGCGCCCACGGGTTGGCGTGCTTCATGAAGTCCTGGTTGACCTTGTCCAGCACGTAGCTCTCGGCCAGCTGCGCGTACATCCAGTCGGGCACCACGCCGGCGGTGGCGTCGAAGCCGAAGAGGTAGTCGACGGTGGCGGCCAGCTCGAAGGCGCCCTTGTAGCCGTGCCGCTGCATGGCCCCGATCCAGCGCGGGTTGACCACCCGGGCGCGGAACACCCGGGCCGTCTCCTCGCCCAGGGTGCGGGTGCGGACGGCCTCGGGGACGGTCGAGTCGCCGACGTAGGCCTTGGGCGCCGTCCCGGTCAGCGCCCGGACCGTCGCGACCATGCCCCCGTGGTACTGGAAGTAGTCGTCGGAGTCGGCGATGTCGTGCTCGCGGGTGTCGATGTTCTTGGCCGCGATGCTGATCCGCCGGTAGTTGGCCTCCATGTCCTCCCGGGCCGGGGCGCCGTCGAGGTCGCGGCCGTAGGCGAAGCCTCCCCAGGCCGTGTAGACCTCGGCCAGGTCGGCGTCGTCGCGCCAGTTGCCCGCCTCGATCAGCGGCAGGATGCCCGCCCCGTAGGAGCCGGGCTTGGAGCCGAAGATGCGGGTGGTGGCCCGGCGCTCGTCGCCGTGCGCGGCCAGGTCGGCCTGCGCGTGGGCGCGGACGTAGTTCTGCTCGGCCGGCTCGTCCCGGTCGGCGACCAGCCGGACGGCGTCGTCGAGCATGGCCAGCACGTGCGGGAACGCGTCGCGGAAGAAGCCGGAGATCCGCACCGTGACGTCGATCCGCGGCCGGCCCAGCTCGGCCAGCGGCAGCACGTCCAGGCCGGTCACCCGGCGCGACGCCTCGTCCCAGACGGGGACGACGCCGAGCAGCGCGAGCACCTCGGCCACGTCGTCGCCGGAGGTGCGCATGGCCGACGTGCCCCACACCGACAGCCCGACCGACTGCGGGTACTCCCCCGTGTCGTCGAGGTGGCGCTGGACCAGCGACTCGGCCATCGCCTGACCGGTCTGGTAGGCCAGCCGCGAGGGGATGGCCTTGGGGTCGACCGAGTAGAAGTTGCGCCCGGTGGGCAGCACGTTGACGAGGCCGCGGAGCGGGGAGCCCGAGGGCCCGGCCGGGACGTAGCCGCCGGCCAGCGCGTGCAGGGTGTTGCCGATCTCGTCGGCGGTCCGGGCCAGCCGCGGCACGACCTCGAGGCAGGCGAAGGTCAGCGCGGCCGCCGCCCCGGCGTTCTCGACGCCCAGGACCTCGTCGACGACGGCGGGCACGGCGGCGGCGTCCCAGCCCCGGTCGGCGAGGGCGACGACGAGGGCGCGGGCCTGCTCCTCGACGGCGTCGACCTGCGCGAGCGGGGCGTCGCCCTCGGTGAGCCCGAGGGCGGTGCGCAGCCCCGGCACGCCGTTGACCTGGCCGCCGAACACCTGGTTGGCCCGGAGCACGGCGAGCACGAGGTTGACCAGCTCGTCGCCCTGGGGCACCTGCCCCAGCACGTGCAGCCCGTCGCGGATCTGCACGTCCTTGATCTCGCACAACCAGCCGTCGACGTGCATGACGAAGTCGTCGAAGGCCTCGTCGTCGGGGCGGTCGGTGAGGCCCAGCTCGGCGTCCATCTGGGCGGCCTGGATCAGCGTCCAGATCTCGCCGCGGAGCGCCGGGACCTTGGCCGGGTCCATCGCCGCGACGTTGCCGTACTCGTCCAGCAGCTGCTCCAGCCGGGCGATGTCGCCGTAGGACTCGGCGCGGGCCATCGGCGGGATGAGGTGGTCGACGACGGTGGCGTGGGCGCGGCGCTTGGCCTGCGTGCCCTCGCCCGGGTCGTTGACCAGGAAGGGGTAGACCAGCGGCAGCGAGCCCAGCGCCGCGTCGGTCCCGCAGGCCGCCGACATGCCCATGTTCTTGCCCGGCAGCCACTCGAGGTTGCCGTGCTTGCCCACGTGGACGACGGCGTGGGCGCCGAACTCGTGCTGCAGCCAGCCGTAGACGGCGAGGTAGTGGTGGGTGGGCGCGAGGTCGGGGTCGTGGTAGATCGCGATCGGGTTCTCCCCGAAGCCGCGGGGCGGCTGCACGAGGATGACGACGTTCCCGGCCTGCAGCGTCGCGGCCACGATCTCGCCGTCGGCGTCGCGGGTCGTGTCGACGAACAGCTCGCCCGGCGCCTCGCCCCAGGCCGCGGTGACGGCGTCGGTCAGCTCGGCCGGCAGGTCGGCGAACCAGCGCCGGTAGGTGGCGGCCGGCACCCGGGCCGGCTGCCCGGACAGCTGGCCCGACGTCAGCCACTCCGGGTCCTGGCCGCCGGCGGCGATGAGGGCGTGCATGAGCGCGTTGCCCGCGGTGGTGTCGGCCGACTCGCCCTCGACCGGCTCCAGCGGACCGGTGCCGGGGATGTCGCCGGGGGCCCCGAGGTCGTAGCCCTCCTCGCGGAGGGCGCGGAGCAGCCGGATGACCGAGACGGGGGTGTCGAGGCCGACGGCGTTGCCGATCCGGGAGTGCTTGGTGGGGTAGGCCGAGAGCACGAGGGCGATCCGCCGCTCGCTGGGTGCGAGGTGCCGGAGCCGGCCGTGGTTGACGGCGATCTCGGCCACCCGGCGGCAGCGCTCGAGGTCGGGCACGTAGGTGGGCAGGCCGTCGGCGTCGGTCTCCTTGAAGGAGAAGGGGACGGTGATGATCCGGCCGTCGAACTCGGGCACCGCGACCTGGGTCGCGACGTCCAGCGGGCTCATCCCCTCGTCGGACTCCGCCCAGACCGCGCGCGGGGTGGTCAGGCAGAGGCCCTGCAGGATGGGGATGTCCAGCGCGGCCAGCGCCTGCACGTCCCAGGCGCCGTCGTCCTCGCCGGCCGACGCCGTGGCCGGGCGGGTGCCGCCCGCGGCCAGCACCGTGGTGACCAGGGCGTCGAGGGTGCCGAGGTGGGCCAGCAGGTCGGCCGGGGCGTCGCGCAGCGAGGCGGCGAAGACCGGCAGCCCTACCCCGCCCGCCGCGTCGACGGCGTCGGCCAGCGCGTGCACGTAGGCGGTGTTCCCCGCCGTCTGCTGCGCCCGGTAGAAGAGGATCCCGACGCGGGGCCGGACCTGCTCCGCGGCCACCGGTTCGGGACGGGCGAGCTCGCCCCAGACCGGCTGGGCGACGGGCGGCTCGAAGCCCTCGCCGGTGAGCAGCACGGTGTCGGAGAGGAAGGCGTGCAGCTGGGCCAGGTTCTCCGGCCCGCCCTGCGCCAGGTAGACGTGGGCGTCGGCGGCGATGCCGATGGGCACCGTCGAGAGCTCCATCAGCGAGGCGTCGGGCGCCTGCTCCCCGCCGAGGACGACCATCGGCTGGCCCTCGCCGCGGATCCGGGCGAAGCCCGAGCAGAGCGACTGGGCCGAGCCGAGGATGCGGGCGACGATGAGGTCGGCGGCCGCGAAGACCTCGGCCATCTCGGTGTGCGCGGTCTTCGTCGGGTTGACGTACACGTAGTCCGCGCCCGACGCGCGCGCCGACAGCAGGTCGGTGTCCGACGTCGAGACCAGGGCGATGCGCGTCATGGCCGCCACCCTAGGCGCTCCCGGTGACAGCCCCTCCCGGCCGCCGGCCCCCGCTGACCCGGTCGTGTGAGGAGTTCGTCCGGGTGCTCGCGGACGAGCTCCTCACACCGTGCTCAGAGCTCGACGACCTCGTTCTCGTTGCCCTGGTAGCGCTCGCCGGTCGTCTTGACCTTGACCAGGCTCAGCACCGACGCGACCAGGCCGCCGGGGGTGTCCCAGTACTCGGCCGTCTCGCCGGTCACCTTGACCACGACGACCGAGTCGTCGCGCGGGCCCTGGGGGAACCAGCCCTCCATCTGCGGGGACCACAGCTCCTCGGCCTTGTCCGGGTCGGTGAGGACCTCGGCGGTCCCGCTCACCGACACCCAGACGTCGCGCGAGGTCAGGGCCACGCCGACCCGCGGCTGCGCGCTGATGTGCTCCACCTTGCGCGAGCTCTTCGAGGAGAGGAACCAGAGGTTCCCGTCGAAGTCGGTGTCCTGCTGGGCCATCGGGCGGCTGACGAAGGCGCCGGTCTCGTCGACGGTGGTGAGCATGGCGAAGTCGATGCCCTTCGCCAGCTCGGCGATCTTCTGGACGGGGGTGGGGTCGGAGGTCATACCTGTCCTTCCGCCCCCGCCCCGTCCCGGGACGCAGCCGCGCGCCCTCGGCTCAGCCGGCGTAGTCGCCGGCGCGGACCTCGTCGACCACGCGGGAGCGGCGGGGCGACCAGCCCAGCGACAGCGCGTAGCCGTTGTCGAACTGCTGGTCGAGCAGCAGGGCGTCGGCGAAGGCCTCGCCCAGCCGGGCGCGGGTGGCCTCGACGGGCTCGGGCGCCACCGGGTCGCCGGTGGCCTCGGCCACCGCCCGGACGGTCGGGGCGCCGGCGGTCACGCCCAGCACCCGGCCCAGCACCTCGCCGCGCTCCAGCACGAGGACGTAGAGGTCGGCGAGGTCGTCGACGTGCACGGTGCCCCAGTGCTGGGAGCCGTCGCCGATCAGGATGAGGGCGCCGTCGGCGGTGCGCGGTCCGCGCAGCAGGACGTTCGGCAGCCCGCCGCCGTGGCCGTGGACGACGGCCGGGGCCACGATCCCGCCCCGCAGGCCGGCGCCCAGGACGATGTCCTCGACGCCCGGCCGCCACGCGGTGAGCGCCGGCGGGTTCAGCGGCGACTGCTCGCTCAGCCCTTCCCCGGCACCCCAGATCCACAGCCCGCTGGTGTGCACGTAGGGCTTCTCGGTGCCGGCGAACGCCTGGACGGCGGCCGTGGCCACGGCGGCGTCGAAGTCGGGGCTGGAGGCGTCGCCCGGGGACGCGGTGTGCACGGCGCCGTCGACGCGTGCGAGCTGCGCGGCCACCCAGGTCGCGTCGGTGAGGTCACCGGTCACCGGGGTGGCCCCCAGGCCGCTGACCTTCTCCGCCGACGCCTCGCTGCGGACCGCCGCGGTCACCTGGTGCCCGCGCTCGACGAGCCGGGGGAGCAGGGCCGAGCCGATGTAACCGGTGCCACCGGTGAGGAAGATGTTCACCTCTCGAGCAGCACCGGACCGCGGCCCGGCATTCCCGCGCCGGTCAGGTCAACCGCAGCGCCGGCTCCGGCCGGTGGATGCCGCGGGGCCGGTAGCCGAGCAGCTCCGAGACCCCGACGAGGTCCGACAGCAGCCAGGCGATGGCCAGCCACATCTCCGTGCCCTGCAGCCCGGGCACCGTCGCGGGCAGCGCCGAGGTGGCGGGGTGCGGGGCCTGGAAGCCGAAGCCCTGGCCGTCGGTCCAGTGGCCCAGCAGGTCGCCGAGCAGCCGGGTGGCCAGCGCCCGCACCTCGGCGGCGCGGTGGTCGGTCTGCCGGCCCGCCAGCCACAGCGGGTGGGCGACGTCGAGCACGTTGCAGGCGTTCTGCCGGTCCGGGGCGAACAGCTCGGGGTTGCGCGCGTGCTCCAGCACCGTGTCGACCACGCGCTCCGGGTACGGCACCGGCAGCCCGAACTGGGCGAAGGTGCCGCGGGAGGCGCGGTAGAAGCCGTTGACGACCTGCAGCAGGCCGCCGTTGCCCTCGACCGTGCCCCACATGCCGGTCCGGGGGTCGGCCCGGGTGGTCAGCCAGCCGAACAGGGCCTCCGACGCCCCGGCCGGTCCGGTGACCCCGCGCGGCAGGTTCCAGCGCAGGGCCGTGCCGAGCATGTCGACCCAGGCGCCCGAGCCCCAGGCCCGGCCCTCCCAGGGCTGGTTCGCCAGGCCCTCGACCAGCTCGCCGGCGTCCATCTCGGCCACCCGGTGCACGGGGTGCTCGAAGCCGCTGCCCAGCACGTCGAGGGCGTACCCGACGCAGAGCACGTGGTAGCAGACGTCGCCGTCGGACAGGTCGGCCGCGGCGGCCAGCGGGCGGCCCTCGGGGTCGAAGGTCGGGACCAGGCCGGTCTTGGGGTCCTGCAGCACCCGCAGCCGGCGGACCTGCTCGGCGGCCGGCAGCTGGTCGGGCGCCCGGCCCAGCAGCAGGTCGGCGATCTCGATCGCGTCGCACTGCGCCCGGACGGTGACGGGGTGGCCGGGCCGGTCGACGAACAGGCCGTCCTGCAGCTCGGGCCGCCACGAGCGGGCCAGCACGTCCTGCACCTGCTCGCGGGCGCGGCCGGCGAAGGCGCTGACCCGCGCGCCGAGGTCGCCGGAGCGGGCGGCCGTCGCGGCCCCGGCCGGCGGGACCCGCCAGCGGAGCAGCCGGGCGGGGTTGCCGCCGACGACGGCGCCCGCCGGCACGTCCTTGGTGACGACGGCCCCCGCGGCCAGCACCGCCTTGTCGCCGACGGTGACGCCGTCGAGGACGACGACGTGCGAGCCCACCCAGACGTCGTCGCCGATGGTGATGCCCTTCGTCGAGATGGGCTGGCGGAAGACCTCGGTGTCGGGGTCGGCCATCGTGTGGTTGAAGGCGAGGATCGAGGTGTGCGCGCCGATCCGGACGGCGTCGCCCAGCCGGACGTCGCCGCGGACCACGGTGAAGGCGTTGACGGTGCAGTTGCGGCCCGCCACGACGCTGCCGGTGAGGTAGGCGTGGGCGGCGACGTAGCTGTCGGGGCCGAGCTCGAGGTGGTCGGTCTGCACGGCGGCCAGGGTGCTGAGGAACACCCGCTCCCCCAGCACGACGTCGGTCCGCGCGGCCAGCTCGCGCTGCAGCGCGAGCTGCTCCTGCTGCTCCTGCTCGCCGGCCCGGCGCCAGAACCACCAGGGCGAGTAGTCGAAGGGGTGCTGGTCGAACGGGGACGGGCCGGCGTCGCTCATCGAACCTCGATGTCCTGGGACGGGAGTGGGGCGTCAACGCCTGGGTCCGGCTCTTCCACCTGCCGCGGAACGCGTGCTAACTTGAGCGTCGATCGGCCGGGTAAGCGTTTACCAAACTGTAGCGCCACCCCCGGGGCCGGCACAACGCCGTCCGACCGTCCGACTCCGTGGGCCTGCGGGTCCACTCCTGAAGCAGGTGACGTGGTGTGAGCTCAAAGGTGAACTTCAACGCAGTCGGCAAGCGCCTCCCGGGGGCCACCTCGACCTCGGTCGACGCCCCGGGCGGCACGTCCGCCGGGACCGGGACCTCCCGGCCCAAACAACGACCCAAGCTGACGCGGGACAAGCTGCTGATCCTGCTGCTGGGGCTGCCCGGCGGGATCGCGCTGGTGCTGTTCCACTACGTGCCGCTGCTGGGCAACGTGATCGCGTTCCAGGACTACCAGCCCTACCTCGGCATCACCGAGGCCGAGTTCGTCGGCTTCACGAACTTCTCGTTCCTCTGGGACGGGAACGCCGATTTCCTCAACGCGCTCTACAACACCGTCATCCTGACGATCATCCAGACGGTGCTGGTGTTCCCCATCCCGCTGGCCCTGGCGCTGCTGCTCAACAGCCTCGCCGGTGAGCGGCTGAAGCGGACGCTGCAGTCGATCCTCTACCTGCCGCACTTCCTGTCCTGGGTGATCGTGGTCGCGCTGTTCCAGCAGATGCTGGGCAATGCGGGCATGCTCAACACCTTCCTGGTGCAGCACGACCTGCCGATCATCCAGATCATCGGCGTGCCGGAGCTGTTCAAGGCCCTGCTCACGTCGCAGGCGATCTGGAAGGACGCCGGCTGGGGCACGATCATCTTCCTGGCCGCGATCTCGCGGATCGACCAGGAGCAGTACGAGGCGGCCGCCGTCGACGGCGCGAACGCCCGCCAGCGGATGTTCAGCATCACCCTGCCGGCCCTCAAGGGCCTGTTCATCCTGCTGCTGATCCTGCGCCTGGGCAGCAGCCTCTCGGTCGGCTTCGAGCAGATCGTGCTGCAGCAGGGCCCGGTGGGCCTGCAGGCCAGCGAGGTGCTGGACACCTGGGTCTACAACTACGGCATCCTCGGCGGGAACTGGGGTGTCTCGGCCGCCGCCGGCCTGGTCAAGGGCCTGGTGGGCGTGCTCTTGGTGATCGGGGCCAACAAGCTGGCCCACGCGTTCGGCGAGCGAGGGGTGTACGAGAAGTGACCACGATCGAGAACGCCACCATCGGCGACGACACCGAGAACAAGGCCGTCCGCAGCGACGGTAAGCGGCCGCCGTGGATGGAGAAGCCCTCCACGTTGACGCAGGTCGTCAAGTTCATCGCGCTGGCCGTGGCCGTCGCGCTGGTGATCATCCCGTTCTGGTCGGTGATCGCCACCTCGCTGGCCGACCAGCAGACGATCAACGAGTCCGGCGGCGGGATGGTCATGTGGCCGGGCGGCATCAGCCTGGACGCCTACGCCGCCGTGCTCTCGGGCGGCGTCGTGACCCGCGCGGTGATCATCTCCGTCGGCATCACGGTGATCGGCACGCTGCTCTCGCTGGCCGCCACGGCCGGCCTGGCCTACTGGCTCTCCCGGCCGGGCGCCCCCGGCGCCAAGCCGGTGCTGATGCTGGTGCTCGGCGCCGTGCTGTTCTCCCCCGGCCTGATCCCCAGCTACCTGGTGGTCAAGGAGTTCAACCTCCTCGACTCGCTGTGGTCGCTGATCCTGCCGGTGCTGGTCAACGCCTTCAACGTCATCGTCATGCGGGCGTTCTTCCAGGAGCTGCCGCAGGAGCTGTTCGAGTCGGCGGCCATCGACGGCGCCAGCTCGGCGACGGTGCTGTTCAAGATCGTCCTGCCGCTGTCCAAGGCCGTGTTCGCGGTGATCGGGCTCTTCTACGCCGTCGCCTACTGGAACGCCTTCTTCAACGCGCTGCTCTACATCCAGTCCAGCGACAAGTGGCCGATGGCCCTGGTGCTGCGCACCTACGTCGTCAACCAGAGCACGATCGGCGGCGACCAGGTCTCGGCCGAGGTGCTGCCGCCCCAGCTGCCGCTGCAGATGGCGATCCTCGTGATCGCCATCGTGCCGATCCTCATGCTCTACCCCTTCCTGCAGCGCCACTTCGCGAAGGGCGTGATGATCGGCGCCGTCAAGGGCTGACGCCGACCCCGGCCGGGACCCCCGGCCGCCCGACCACGACCCCCGACCGGCGTCCGCGCCGGCCGGAGCGCACCACCGACACCCACCCCGAGGACGAGGACCCGACCCCTGTCGGATCAAGGAGGATCCATGACCACCAGTGCATTCAGCCGGCGGAAGCTGCTGGCCGGAGCCGGCGGCGCCGCCGCCCTGATCGGCAGCGGCAGCCTGACCGCGTGCGGCGGAGGCGGCGCCGGGGGCAGCGGCGGCAACGCGGCGAGCGTCAACGCCGCTGTCGGCCTGCCCACCTATGTGCCCTACACCGGGCTGAAGCCCGACCTGCCCGGCACCGAGCAGGGCGTCGACCCGGCGTTCCGCAACTTCCCGCAGGACAACCCGAAGTCCGTCCCCGAGAAGCCCGGCTCGGGCGGCACCCTCACCGGCATGGCGAACATCTACTTCGCCGTCCCGCCGGGTCCGGACCGCAACAGCTACTGGAAGGGCCTCAACGAGCGGCTCGGCGTCGAGCTCGACCTGCAGATGGTCAGCAACGCCGACTACCTGCAGAAGTTCCCGACGACCATCGCCGGCAACGACCTGCCCGACATGCTGCAGGTGCCCAACGGCGCCCCGCCGCCCGTGCCGAACATGCCGCAGCTGCTCGACAAGCGGTTCACCAACCTCACCGAGCACCTCTCCGGCGACGCGGTCAAGGACTACCCCAACCTGGCCAACCTGCCCACCCGCAGCTGGAAGGCCGCCGTCTACAACGGCGGCATCTACGGCATCCCGATCCCCCGCGGCGCCATCGGCTCGTACCACTTCATCCGCAAGGACCTCTTCGACGCCGCCGGCGTCTCGACCGAGCCCAAGACCTACGAGGAGCTCGTCGAGACCACCAAGGCGCTGACGGACCCGAAGAAGCGCCGCTGGGCGTTCGGGCTGTTCAACCAGCCCCGCCAGCTGCTGGGCCGGATGAACGAGGAGCCGAACGTCTGGGCGGAGGAGGGCGGCAAGCTCACCCACGTCTACGAGACCGACAACTACGCCAAGACCGTCGACGACCTCATCACGATGTGGAAGTCGGGGGTCATGCACCCGGACTCCTTCAACCCGGCCCAGCCGTTCAAGCAGCTGTTCAACGCCGGCACGGTGGCCATCAACGCGGCCGACGGCTACCCGGGCTGGACGCAGTACATCCTCGACAACGCCTCGAACCCCGACTTCGAGCTGGGCCTGATGCCCATCTACAAGCGCGACGGCAGCGAGCTGGCCGCCTGGAACCTCGGCAGCGGCTTCTTCTCCACCACCCTGCTCAAGAAGCAGGACGATCCGGAGAAGATCAAGGAGATCCTGCGCGTCCTCAACTACCTCGCCGCGCCGTTCGGCACCGAGGAGTACAAGTACCGCCTCTACGGCGAGGAGGGCGTGGACCACACGGTCGACAGCGCGGGGAACCCGGTGCTGTCCAAGACCGGCACCGCGAACACGGTCATCCCCATCCGCTACCTGGCGGACAGCCCCTACACGATCTACATGCCGGGCCGGCCGCAGGACGCCGACACCCAGCACGCCTACCAGTCGAAGGAGGTGCCCACGGGCATCGACAACCCGACGATCGGGCTCTACTCGAACACCGCGTCGAGCAAGAACGCGACGGCGGACAAGGCGTTCACCGACGGCGTCAACGACATCGTCCAGGGCCGCCGGCAGCCGTCGGAGCTGAAGAACCTCGTCAGCACCTGGAAGAGCGCCGTCGGCGACGCGATGCGCAAGGAGTACGAGGAGCAGCTGCAGACCGTCGGGGCCACCCCCGGGTGACCGACCTGCCCTCCCCCCTCGGGCTGCTGGAGGCCGGGGTGTCCGCCTGGGCACCCCACCTCCAGTCCGACGGGACCCTGCACGACCCGGTGCTCGACGCCCCGACCCAGTACGGCACGGCCTACCTCGCGTGGTGCTGCGCCGTGCTGGGCACCCGGCCCGACGCCGCCGACGGCCCGGTCCAGCGCGACCGGGCCGTCCGGGCGATGGCCGCCGCGCTCGCCCACACCGCCGACCCGTCGCGGCCCCCGCACGCCTCCGGGTTCGACCGCCGGACGCTCAGCGTCACCGGCCGGCTCAACCACCGCGACTTCACCTGGCCGCCGCTGCTCAAGACCCGCCGCGCGCTGGCCGCCGCGGGTGTCGCGCTCGACCCGGACGTCGACGTGCAGGTCGCCGGCGTCGACGTCGAGACCGCCTTCCGCGCCCGCCCGCCGTCCAACTGGGCCGCGGTCTGGATGAGCGGGGAGCTCCTGCGGGTGCAGGCCGGGCTGGCCCCCACCACCCCCGCGCAGCTCGACGACTGGGTCGACGTCTTCTTCGCCGGCGGCGAGGTGGGCCTGGACCTGGAGCTGGGCCTCTACGTCGAGCGCGGGCTGCCCAACGCCTACGACCTCTTCACCCGGCTGCACCTCACCGACCTGCTGGTCCAGGGCTACGACGGCCGCAACCGCGAACGGCTCGTCGCCTTCCTCAGCACCGGCCTGCGCCGCAGCCTGGACCTGCAGCTCTCCGACGGCTCGATGGCCTCGGGCTACCGCAGCGCGGGCCAGACGTGGGTGCTGGGCGCCCAGGTCGCCCTGTTCACCGCCTCCCGCGTGCTGGGCCTGGGGTCCGACGCCGACCGGGAGGAGGCCCGTCTCGCCGCCTGGCGCGCCTACCGCGCGCTGGCCCTCGGCGTCCGGCCCGAGGGCGTGTTCTCGCCCGTCCAGAACGTGCTCCCGCCCGAGCTGCGGGTGGGCTACGAGGCCTACACCGCCGACGGCCACTACAGCCCGCTCGCGCTCGCCTTCCTGGCCGACGCGCTCGTCCACGGCTTCGGCGAGGACGAGCCGCCAGGAGCGGCCGAGCTGGACGCCCGGCCCGCCGTCGTCCGCGTCGAGGGGGCGCCGACCCACCGGGGTGCGGTGTCCCGGGGTCGGGTCTCGCTGGCCGTGCAGGCGGCCGCCGACCCCACCTACGACGCCAGCGGGCTCGTCGACCTGACCTTCGGCACCGGCCGCTCGCTGGTCTTCGTCAGCGCCGCCCGGCACCTCGAGGGCGGGCCCTGGCTGGTGCCGGGCCTGGCCCTGCGGGACGAGCCGGGCGCGTCCCCGGTGACGCCGCCCGGACCGCTCCCCCGCCGGCTGGCCGCACCGCTGCGCGCCGAGGGCGACGTCGGCCTGGCCTTCACCGCGGCCTTCGACGACGGCGACCTGGCCGGCCGTGAGCACCGGTGGTCGGCGTCGCTGACCGGCAGCGGGGTGGACGTGGTCGAGACGGTGCCCGGCTGGTCCGGCCGGCGGACGCTGCTCGTGCCCTACCTGCACGACCGCGGCGACGGCGTCCCCACGGCGGTGACGCGCCTCGCCGACGGCGTCCGGTTCGCGCGCGGCGCCGAGTGGGTGGAGGTGCGCGTCGACGGCCCGCTGGAGCGCCGCAGCGTCCTGCCCGCGGGGTACGCCAACCGCCGCGGGCTCTGCGGCCTGGTCCGGCTGGACCTCGCCGAGCCCGGGGAGACGCTGCGCTGGTCGGTCACCAGCGGCCCGGCCTGACGGGCCGAGTTGTCAGAGCTGAGTTGACCCCCGGGTCAACAGACGTCTGACAACTCGGGAGGCCGCGACCCTCAAGCCATCCGGGCCAGGTCCTCCAGCAGCACCGGGTGCCGGGGCGGGGCGCCGGCGGCGAGGTGCTCCACCTCGTCGAGGGCCAGCGCGGCCATCCGGTGCAGCTCGTTGCCCATCGAGCCCGCGATGTGCGGGGTGAGCAGCACGTTGGGCAGGGTGAACAGCTCGTCGTCGGGTTCCAGCGGCTCGGGGTCGGTGACGTCGAGCATGGCGCTGATCCGACCGCTGCGGAGCTCGCGGCGCAGGGCGTCGTGGTCGACGATCCGGCCGCGGGCGGTGTTGAGGAAGGTGGTGCCGTCGCGCATCGCGGCCAGCTGCGCGGCGCCGATCATTCCGACCGTGCCCGGCAGCAGCGGGGCGTGCAGCGAGACGACGTCGGAGCGGGCCATCAGGGTGTCCAGGTCGACCAGCTCGGCGCCGAGCCGCGCGGCCTCGTCGGCGGTGACGGTGGGGTCGGCCAGCAGCAGCCGCACGTCGAACGTCCGCAGCCGCTCGAGCACCCCGCGGCCGATCGTCGAGGCGCCGATGATGCCGACCACCCGGCCGTAGTTGCCCACCAGGGGCGCGTGCTCGTGGGCGGGCCGCGGCGTGCCGCTGGCGTAGCGGGCGCTGGCGCCCAGCAGGTCCTTGCCGGCCAGCAGGATCTGGGCCAGCGCGAACTCGACGACGGGCACCGCGTTGGCCGCGGCCGCCGTCGTCACGGTGATCCCGCGCTCCCAGCAGACGGGGTCGACGTGGGCCTTGACGGTGCCGGCGGCGTGGGCGACGAGCCGCAGCCGCGGGAGCCGCTCCAGCGCGGCGGCGTCGACCCGCGGGCAGCCCCACCCGGTGAGCAGGACGTCCGCGGCGGCCAGGGCGTCGGCCGGGGCGGTCGCGAAGTCGGTGACCACGAGATCGGGGTCGCAGTCGGCCAGGTCGGTGAGCCGGGTGAGCAGCGCGGGCGGGAGCAGCGCGTCCCGCAGCCCCGCGCCGCGCATCGCCAGCACGACGACGGGACGGCTCACGCCGCGAGCCCCACGGCGTCGGCCCAGCGGCGGAAGGAGGCGCTGGCGACCTCGAGCGGGGCGGCGTCGGGGTACCACATCCGCTCCCACTCCAGGCTGACGACGCCGTCGTAGCCCACCTCGGCGAGCAGCGCGGCGAAAGGGTCGAGCGGCAGGGTGCCCTCGCCCAGCGGTAGCGGCAGCGGGCGGCCGGGCAGGGACGCGTCCTTGACCTGGACCCAGCCGCGGCCGTTCTCCAGCCACGGGCGCAGCGCCGCCCAGGTGTCGGCCAGCGGCTCGCCGACCCGCCAGGGGTGCATGAGGTCCCAGACGGCGCCGACCACCGGGGACTGCACCCGGGCCAGCACGTCGGCGATGAGCGCGCCCGTCGGGTGCGAGTCGTGGGTCTCCAGCGCGGGCCGGACGCCGACCTCCTCGGCGAAGCCGGCGACGGCGTCCAGCCGGCGGGCGGCCCGGTCGGCGACCTCCTCGCGCGGCTCGATGAGGGTGGGCACGGTGTCGTAGGCGCAGGGCTCGGCCGGGGCCCCGGGGAACACGCGGACGAACGGCGCGCCGAGGTCGGCGGCCAGGTCCAGCGCGCCGACGAGGGCGCCCAGCACGACGTCGTCGGGGAGGTCGGAGCCCACCCGCACGTAGCTCGCGACACCGGTGATGGCGATCCCGGCGTCCGCGACGGCCGCGCGGAGGTCCCGGCGCTGCGCTCGCGTCATGGCCGGGTCGGCGAGCTCGCCGGCGCTGAGCCGCAGCTCGACCCCGCCGATGCCGGTCCGGCGCAGGGCGCCGAGCACCTGGTCGAGGTCCTCGCCGGGGGCACCGAGGGTGGAGGCGGACAGCATGACCATGCGGACCTCTTTCGTCGTCGACGGATCTCGCGCTCACCCTACGGCGCGAGGGAAGCGCTTTCCACCGCTGGGGTGGGCGGACGACGGGCGGGCCGGGCCGTCGACGCGACTTACGATGGCGGGCGTGAACGAGGACCGCTGCCCCGGCGTGCTCCGGCCCCACCTGGCGGCCGACGGCGCGATGGTGCGCGTCCGGGTGCCCGGCGGCCAGACCACCGGGCCTGCCCTGGCCGCCCTCGGCCGGGCGGCGGCACGGCACGGCCGCGGCCTGCTCCAGCTGACCTCCCGGGCCGGCCTGCAGGTCCGGGGCCTGCCCGAGGACCTGCCCGACGCCTTCGAGGCCGAGGTCGCGGCGGCGGGCTTCCTGCCCTCGGCGACGCACGAGCGGGTCCGCAACGTCGTCGCCTCCCCGCTCACCGGGCTGCACGGCGGGCTCGCCGACCTGCGCCCGCTGGTCCGCGCCCTCGACACCGCCCTGCAGGCCGACGCCGCCCTGGCGGGGCTGTCCGGCCGCTTCCTCCTCGGGCTCGACGACGGCCGCGGCGACGTCGCCGCCCTGGAGCCCGACCTCACCTACCGCGCCCTCGGGCCCGCGCACGGCCTGCTCGTCGTCGGCTCCGACCGCGGCCGGGTCGTCGCCCTCGACGACGCCGTCCCCGCCCTGCTGGCCCTGGCCCGCAACTTCGACGCCGCCCGCGCGGCCAGCGGGGTGTGGCGGGTCCGCGAGCTGCCGGCCTGGGTGGACGGCCTGGCCGGCTTCGCACCCGTCGACGTGCCGGTCGCGCCCGAGCCGCCGCTGGGCGTCGTCGGCGCGCACGCCGTCGTCGGGGTGCCGCTCGGCTTCCTCACCCCGGCCCAGCTGGCCGCCGTCGTCGCCGTGGCCGGGGACGGCGCCGTCGTCGTCACGCCGTGGCGCAGCCTCGTCGTCACCGGCGGGGCCGACCGGCTGGCGGCGCTGACCGGGGCCGGGCTGGTGGCCGACCCGACGTCGCCCTGGACGGCGCTCAGCGCCTGCGTCGGGGCGCCCTGGTGCGCGTCCGGCCGGGTCGACACCCAGCAGTTGCTGCGCTCGGTCGCGGACGAGGACCGGCGCTGGCCGCGGACCCACGTCAGCGGCTGCGAGCGGCGCTGCGGCGCACCCTCAGGCCCCCACCGCGACCTGGTCGCGCCGACCCGGGAGGCGCTGCTCGCCGTGGCCGCCGCCCCGCTGGTGGCCCATGTCTGAGGCGCCGCTGCCCGGGCCCCCGCGGTCGGACAGCCCGCCGGCACGGCTGTACGACTACGTCACCGACCCGGCCGAGATCTACCGCCGCTCGTTCGCCCAGGTGCGGGCCGAGGCCGACCTGTCGGGGCTGCCCGAGGACGCGAGGACCGTCGCCGTCCGGATGATCCACGCCAGCGGCGACCTCGAGCTGCCGCGCTCGCTCGCCCTGCACCCTCGGCTGGTCGCCGCGGCCCGCGGGGCGCTGGAGGGCGGCGCGACGATCTTCACCGACGCCTACATGATCGCCTCGGGCGTGACCCGCCGCCGGCTGCCCGCCGACAACGCCGTCCGCTGCCTGCTCGACGACCCGCGGGTGCCCGAGCGGGCCCGCGCCTGGTCGACCACCCGCTCCGCGGCCGCCGTCTCGTTCTGGGGCGAGGAGCTGGAGGGGGCGGTGGTGGCCATCGGCAACGCGCCGACCGCCCTGTTCCACCTGCTGGAGCAGGTCGCCGCCGGCGGCCCGCGGCCGGCCGCCGTGCTCGGCATCCCCGTCGGGTTCGTCGGCTCGGCGGAGTCCAAGGTCGCCCTGGTGGAGAACCCGTGGGACCTGCCCTACCTGGTGGTGCACGGGCGCCGGGGCGGGTCGGCGCTGTGCGCGTCGGCGATCAACGCCCTGGCGCAGGAGGAGGAGATCGCGTGACCGGCCGGCTGTACGGGGTGGGCGTCGGCCCCGGGGACCCCGAGCTCGTGACCCTCAAGGCCGCGCGGCTGATCCGCGGGGCCGACGTCGTCGCCTACCACTCCGGGACGGCGGGGCGCTCGATCGCGCGGACGATCGTGGCCGACCTGATCAGCCCGGACGCGACCGAGGAGCTGCTCATCTACCCGGTGACCACCGGGGCGACGGACCACCCGCTGGGCTACTACGGGGCGATCGAGGACTTCTACGACGAGTCGGCCGAGCGGCTGGGCAAGCACCTGGACGCCGGTCGCACCGTCGTCGTGCTGGCCGAGGGCGACCCGCTGTTCTACAGCTCCTACTCCTACCTGCACGACCGGCTGGCCCCGCTCTACCCGGCCGAGATCGTGCCCGGGGTGACCTCGGTCAGCGCGTCGTCGGCGGCCGTCGCCGTGCCGATCAGCCGGCACGAGGACACCTTCACCGTGCTGCCCGGGACGATGCCCGTCCCCGAGCTGGCCCGCCGGCTGGCCGAGGGCGGCGGGGCCGCGGTCATGAAGCTGGGCCGGACCTTCGCCGGCGTGCGCGAGGCGCTGCGGCAGGCCGGCCGGCTGGAGGGCGCCTGGTACGTCGAGCGGGCCAGCACCGGGCGCGAGCGCCGGCTGCCGGTCAGCGAGGTCGACCCCGACGAGGTGCCCTACTTCTCGATGGTCCTGGTGCCCGGTCCCGACCTGCGGGCCGACGCCGCGCAGCGGGCGATGAGCGGGCCGGCGGCGGAGTCCGACGCCGACGTCCCCGCAGACGGCGGGCGGGTGCTCGTCGTCGGGCTGGGTCCGGGACCGGCCCGCTGGGTGACTCCGGAGGTCACCGCCGCGCTGGCCGGCGTGGACCACGTCGTCGGCTACGGCCCCTACGTCGACCGGGTGCCGCAGCGCCCCGGCCTGCAGCGGCACGTCAGCGGCAACACCGTCGAGGTGGACCGCGCGGCCTTCGCGCTGGAGCTCGCCCGCCGCGGCGAGCGGGTGGCCGTCGTCTCCGGGGGCGACGCCGGGGTGTTTGGGATGGCCTCGGCCGTCCACGAGGCGGTGGCCGCCGACGACCGCTTCGCCGATGTCGCCGTCGAGGTGCTGCCCGGGCTCACCGCCGCCCAGGCCGTCGCCGCCCGGGCCGGCGCGCCGCTGGGCGGGGACTACGCCGTCGTCTCCCTCTCGGACCGGCTGAAGCCCTGGGAGCTCGTCGAGCAGCGCCTGCACGCCGTCGGCGCGGCCGACCTGGTGCTGGCCGTCTACAACCCGGCGTCGCGCTCCCGCCGCGAGCAGGTGGCCCGGCTCCGCGCGGTGATGCTGGAGCACCGCGACCCGGCGACCCCGGTGGTGGTCGGCCGCGACGTCGGCCGCGACGGCGAGGAGCTGGAGGTCACCACCCTGGCCGCCCTCGACCCCGACTCGATCGACATGCGCTGCCTGCTGATCATCGGCTCCAGCCGGACGATGGCAGCCCCCAGCGGGGTCTGGACCTCCCGCCGAGGGGATTGAGCTCGAAGAGCGTGTGAGTTCACGAGGTGTACACACCACCCGAACTCACACGATCAGCGAGCGCGCGGTCCGTACAGGTGCGACTCGACGAAGTCGTCGGCCCGGAGGGCCTCGCCGACCAGGATGACGGCGGCCTGGCGCAGCCCGGCGGCCTCGACCTGGTCGGGCATGTCGGCCAGCGTGCCGCGCAGCACCACCTGCTCGGGCTGGGTGGCGCGGCTCACCACGACGACGGGGCACTCGGCGCCGTAGTGCGGCGCCAGCTCGGCGCAGAGGGCGCGCGTCCGGCGGATGGCCAGGTGCAGGGCCAGCGTCGCGCCGGTGGCGGCGAAGGCGGCCAGCGACTCCCCCGGCGGCATCGCCGTCGAGGCGGCCTGGGTGCGGGTCAGCACGACGGACTGGGCCACCTCGGGCACCGTCAGCTCGCGCCCGACGACGGCGGCCGCGGCGGCGTAGGCGGGGACCCCCGGCGTCACGTCCCAGGGGATGCCCAGCCGGTCCAGCCGCCGGGTCTGCTCGGCCAGCGCGGAGTAGAGGGACGGGTCGCCGGAGCACAGCCGCGCGACGTCCTGGCCGGCGGCGTGCGCCTCGGCGAGCACGGCGACGATGGCGTCGAGGTCCAGCGACTGGCTGTCGACCAGCCGGGTGCCCGCCGCGCAGTGGCCCAGCACCTCCGCGTCGAGGTACGTGCCGGCGTAGACGCAGACCGGGCTCGACGCCAGCAGCCGGACGGCGCGCAGGGTCAGCAGGTCGGCCGCGCCGGGACCGGCGCCGATGAAGTGCACGGTCACCGCACGACCCCCCACTGCACGACGGCGCGGGCCGGCTTCCAGCCGTGGAAGCCGCCGATCGCCTCCAGGTGCTCGACGGCGATCCGGGTCAGCGACCCGCCGTGCTCGCGCCAGCGCGCGGCGACGAGCATCTCGGTCTCCTGGGTGACGGCGTGCACCACCAGCCGGCCGCCGGGACGCAGCGCGGCCCAGACGGCGTCGAGGACGGCCGCGCTCCCCCCGCCGCCGACGAAGACCGCGTCCGGTGCGGGCAGCCCGACCAGCGCGTCCGGCGCCGAGCCGACCACCGTCGTCAGCCCCGGCACCCCGAGCCGGGCGGCGTTGCGCCGCACCCGCGCGGCCCGCTCCTCGTGCTGCTCGACGGCGACGGCCCGGCAGGTCGGGTGGCTGCGCATCCACTCGACGCCCACCGAGCCGGCCCCGGCCCCGACGTCCCAGAGCAGGGCACCCGGTCGGGGCTGGAGGTGGGCGAGCGCCGAGGCGCGCAGGTCGCGCTTGGTCAGCTGGCCGTCGTGCTCGTAGGCGGTGTCCGGCAGCCCCGGGGCCAGCGAGGCGGTCATCGCCGCGGACCCGGCCGCGCACTGCACCGCGACGACGGCGAGCGCCGGCCCGGACCCCGACCAGGCCGCGGCCACCACGTCGGCCCGGGTCTCCTCCGGTGCCCCCAGGTCGCCGAGCACGGTCAGCGTGCTGTCGCCGTAGCCGTCCTCGACCAGCAGCGCGGACACCTCCGCGGGCGTGCCCGCGTCGCGCGCCAGCACCAGCACCCGGCGGCCGGGGTAGAGCTCGCGGCGGACCAGGTCGACGTCGTCGCCCCGCAGCCGCACGACGGCGTAGCTGCCGGCGGCCCAGCCGAGGCGGGCGGCGGCGAGGGCCACCGAGGAGACGGCCGGGTGCACGCGGACGGCGTCGGCGCCGAGCAGGTCGACCAGGGTCGAGCCGACGCCGGCGAGCAGCGGGTCGCCGCTGGCCAGCACGACGACGGAGCGCTCCTCGTGCCCGGCGACGAGCCCGGGCAGGGCGCCGCGGAGGTCGCGGGGCCAGGCGGTGCGCTGCTGGCCGGCGACGTCGGGCAGCAGGTCGAGGTGCCGCGGCCCGCCGAGGACCCGGTCGGCCCCCAGCACCAGCGCGCGCTCGGCGGCGCCCAGCGCGTCCCAGCCCGCCGCGCCGATGCCCACCACCTCGATCACCGCTGCACTGTAGTCACTGCGGGCCACGGCCCCCGCGCGTATCGTCCGAGGATGCGGAGGCGCTGCGGCACCGCGCTGGGGGTGGCGGTCCTCGCCCTCCTGGTGGGCTGCACCACGCCCGCCGTCCCGCGCCGGGACCCCCGCCCGGCGGAGCCCGCCCGGACCAGCTGGCAGCTGGGCCACCGGGTCCCGGCCTCGTCCGGCCTCCGGGTGCTCGCCCGGTCCGCCTCGGGGTACTCCGACGCGACGCAGCTCGCCCTCGACGCCGGCGGTCAGGACACCTGCTCCGTCTCGTGGTACCCCGCGGGCACCTACGGGCCGGAGAACAAGGTCGGCGAGCAGGTCCCCGTCGAGGTGGACGGCCGACCCGGCGTGCGGGCCGGCGCCGGAGCCGAGGGCGGTTACCTGATGTGGCAGCGGCCCGACGCGTCCTGGGCCGAGGTCAGCTGCTACCCCGACGAGAGCCCCGCGACCCACCGCCGCGTCGCCGAGGCCGTGGTCTGGGAGCCGACGTCGATGGCCCTGCCGTTCGACCTCGAGCGGCTGCCCGCCGGCTACGGGCCGGAGTCGGTCGAGGTCGACGTCGTCACCGGCGCCACGACCGTGCGGCTCGGGCCCGGTCCGCTCGCGGCGGACGGCGGCCTGGTGCTCTCCTTCGACGGGTCGTCAGCCCCGACCGGCGGCCGTCCGGTGACGGTGGGCGGGCGCGCGGCCACGCAGGGCGAGGACGCGCGGTTCCCCTGGGTCTGCCTGCTCGAGCAGGGCCACCGGGTCTGCGTGGCGGTGGACTCGAGCGACACGGGCCCCTACCCGGACCGCTCCGGCGAGGTGCCCGCGCTGCTGGCCGTCGCGGAGGCCCTGCGCTTCCCGGCGGACCTGGACGACCGATCGTCCTGGACCACCGCCGAGGACGTGTTCGGCTGAGTCCCGCGGCACGTGCGCGGCCGGGAACGGTCGGACCGCTGTGCCATCATCGACCACGGCGCAGCAGAGGAACCCGGTGCGACTCCGGGACGGTCCCGCCACTGTGACCCAGGAGCTCCTGCCACCCAGGTGCTCGTGGGAAGTCAGGCCGTCTGCCGCGCCGGCCGCGTCGCAGTCGCACGGGGCTCACCGCAGCGTGGACGTGGACATCCATGCAGAAGGGCTCGCCCGTGCCGTCTCCCTCCGCCGCTCCCCCCGAGCCGCGCACCTACCCCTTCTCCGCCGTCGTCGGCTCCGACGACATGGCGCTCGCGCTGGTCCTGACGACGGTCTCCCCCGAGGTCGGCGGCGTCCTGGTCCGCGGCGAGAAGGGCACGGCCAAGACCACCACCGTCCGCGCGCTGGCCCGGGTGCTGCCGCCGCTCGCGGTCGTCGAGGGCTGCCGGTTCTCCTGCGACCCGGCCGACCCCGACCCGCGCTGCCCCGACGGCCCGCACCCCGCCGCCACCGCGTCGACGACCCGGCCCGCCCGGCTGGTCGAGCTGCCGGTGGGCGCCACCGAGGACCGGGTCATCGGGTCGCTGGACCTGCAGCAGGCCCTCGGCGCCGGCCGGGTCAGCTACGAGCCGGGGCTGCTCGCCGCCGCCCACCGCGGCCTGCTCTACGTCGACGAGGTCAACCTGCTGCACGACCACCTCGTCGACCTGCTGCTGGACGCCGCGGCGACGGGCCGCTCCACCGTCGAGCGCGAGGGCGTCTCGGTCGCGCACGCCTCCCGGATGGTGCTGATCGGCACCATGAACCCGGAGGAGGGCGAGCTGCGGCCCCAGCTGCTGGACCGCTTCGGGCTGACGGCCGAGGTCGCCGCCCCGCGCGACCCGGCCCTGCGCGCCGAGGTCGTCCGCCGGCGGATGGCCTTCGACCGCGACCCCGACGCCTTCACCGCCCGCTACGCCGACGACGAGGCCGAGCTCTCCGGCCGGCTGCGGACCGCGCGGGCCCTGCTGCCGCAGGTGGAGCTGCGCGACGACCAGCTGCTGCTGATCGCCGAGGTCTGCGCCGCGTTCGAGGTGGACGGCATGCGCGCCGACCTCGTCACCGCCCGGGCCGCCGTCGCGCACGCCGCCTGGCACGGCCGCACGACGGTCACCAGGGCCGACATCCGCGCCGCCGCCCGGCTGGCCCTGCCGCACCGCCGGCGCCGCAACCCCTTCGACGCCCCCGGCCTGGACGAGGAGCTGCTGGACCGCCTGCTGGGCGAGGACGAGCCCGAGCCCGAGCCGCCGCAGCCGGAGGACCCGCAGCCCGGTCCCGACGACGAGGGCAGCGAGCCCGCCGACGGGTCCGCCGATCCGGCCGAGGGCACCGACGCCGGCTCGCCGGCACCCCCGTCGGGCCCCGGGCAAGGCGCTGACGCCCGGCCGCCGGACCGCGAGCCGGGCGCCTCGTCGACCGAGCCCGAGCCCGAGCCCGAGCCGGCGCGCGACCAGGACGGCCCGACCGCCGCCGTCGTGCCCACCACGCTCGCCAGCGCGGGCACCGCCTACCGGACCCGGCTCTTCACCGCCTCCGGCGTGGGCGCGGGCGAGGCCGGGCGTCGCAGCCGGGCCGTCACCCGGACGGGCCGCAGCGTCGGCGCCGCCTTTCGACCCGAGCCCGGCGGCCGGCTGCACCTGCCCGCGACCATCCGGGCCGCCGCCCCGCAGCAGGCCGCCCGCGGCCGCGCCGGCGCCGACGTGCTCCGGCTGCGCCGGGAGGACCTGCGCACCGCCATCACCGAGGGCCGGGAGTCCAACCTCGTGCTGCTCGTCGTCGACGCCTCCGGCTCGATGGCCGCCCGCCGCCGGATGGAGGCCGTCAAGACCGCCGCCCTCTCGCTGCTGCTGGACGCCTACCAGCGCCGGGACAAGGTCGGCCTGGTGACCTTCCGCGGGTCCGCGGCCACCCTCGCACTGCCGCCCACGTCGTCGGTCGAGGTCGCCGCCCGCCGGCTCGAGGAGCTGCCGAACGGCGGCCGGACCCCGCTGGCCGAGGGCCTGCTGGTGGCGGCCGAGACGCTGCGCCTGGAGCGGATCCGCGACCCCCGCCGCCGTCCGCTGCTGGTGCTGGTGACCGACGGCCGGGCCACCTCCGGCCCCGACGCCGTCGCCCGCTCCCGCCGCGCCGCCGACCTGCTCCGCGCGGCCGGCGTGGCGAGCGTCGTCATCGACTGCGAGACCGGCTTCGGCCTGGGCCTGGCCCGCACGCTCGCGCTCCACCTGGGCGCCGAGCACGTGCCCGTCGGCGAGGTCGCGGCCGACCAGCTGGTCTCCGTCGTCCACCGGGCGGCCCCGGCCCGCCCGGCCCAGCCGCAGGGGAGGGCCGCCTGATGCCCGAGGGACGTCCCGAGGTGGAGCCGCAGGACGGGCTGACCACCAAGCAGCGCCGGAACCGGCCGCTGGTGATCGTGCACACCGGCGACGGCAAGGGCAAGAGCACCGCGGCCTTCGGGCTGGCCGTCCGCGGCTGGAACCAGGGCTGGCCGATCGGGGTGTTCCAGTTCGTCAAGTCCGCCAAGTGGCGGATCGGGGAGCAGACCGTGCTGGAGACCCTCGACGAGGTGCACCGGACCACGGGCAAGGGCGGCCCCGTCGAGTGGCACAAGATGGGCTCGGGCTGGTCCTGGTCGCGCAAGGCGGGCACCGAGGAGGACCACGCCGCCGACGCCGCCGAGGGCTGGCAGGAGATCAAGCGCCGGCTGGCCGCGGAGACGCACCGGCTCTACGTGCTCGACGAGTTCACCTACCCGATCGCCTGGGGCTGGGTGGACGTCGACGACGTCGTCGAGACCCTGGTCCACCGCCCCGGGCAGCAGCACGTCGTCATCACCGGCCGCCGCGCCGACCCGAAGCTGCTGGAGATCGCCAACCTCGTGACCGAGATGCAGATGGTGAAGCACCCCTTCCAGGAGGGCCAGAAGGGTCAGCGGGGCATCGAGTGGTGACGACCGTCGCGCCCCGGCTCGTCGTCGCCGCGCCGGGCTCCAGCCACGGCAAGACGACGGTGGCCACCGGGCTGATGGGCGCCCTGCGGGCCGAGGGCCTGGAGGTCGCGTCGTTCAAGGTCGGCCCCGACTACATCGACCCCGGCTACCACGCGCTGGCCACCGGCCGGCCGGGCCGCAACCTCGACCCGCACCTGTGCCACGAGGACCAGATCCGGCCGCTGTTCCTGCACGGCCTGACCGCGCCGCGGCCGGCCGACGTCGCCGTCGTCGAGGGCGTGATGGGCTTGTTCGACGGCCAGATCGGCGGCGACGGCTACGCCTCGACGGCGCACGTCGCCGGGCTGCTGGAGGCGCCCGTCGTGCTGGTGCTGGACATCAGCTCGGTCTCCCGGACCGCGGCCGCGCTGGTGCACGGGCTGACGACCTTCGACCCGGCCGTCCGGCTCAGCGGCGTCGTGCTCAACAAGGCGGGCTCGGTCCGGCACAGCGATGAGGTGGTCCGGGCGCTGGAGGCCACCGGCGTCGAGGTGCTGGGCGTGCTGCCCCGCAACGCCGGCATCGAGGCGCCGTCGCGGCACCTCGGGCTGGTGCCCGCCGCCGAGCGCGGCGACGCGGCCGCCGCCATCGCCCGGCTGGCCGACCAGGTCGCCGAGCACCTCGACCTCACCCGCATCCTGGCGCTGGCCCACGCCGCACCGCCGCTGGCCGGCGAGGCCTGGGCCCCCGGGCAGGTCGTGCACGCGCCCAGCGAGCGGCGCCCCGTCGTCGCCGTCGCCGCCGGCCGGGCCTTCACCTTCCGCTACGCCGAGACCGACGAGCTGCTGCGGGCCGCCGGCTGCGAGCCGGTCCCCTTCGACCCGCTGACCGACGACGCGCTGCCCGACGGCACCGCCGGGGTCTACCTGGGCGGCGGCTTCCCCGAGGTGCACGCGCCCGAGCTCAGTGCCAACACCGCGCTGCGGGCCTCGCTGCGGAGAGCCGTCGAGGCCGGGGTGCCCACCGTCGCCGAGTGCGCCGGCCTGCTCTACCTGTGCCGCACCGTCGACGGCTCCCCGATGGTGGGCGCGATCGACGCCGAGGCCGCGATGACGCCGAAGCTCACGCTGCGCTACCAGACCCTGGTCGCCACCGCAGACTCGCTGCTGGCCGCCCGCGGCGCCCGGGTCACCGGCCACGAGTTCCACCGCACCCACGTCGACCCCCCGGCCGGCGACGACGAGGCCTGGCTGGTCGACGGCCACCGCGTCGGCTTCTCCGCCGACCCCGCCGGCCGCGGCGCGGCCAGCCTGCACGCCAGCTACCTGCACCTGCACTGGGCCGGCCACCCGCAGCTGGCCCAGCGCTTCGCCGACGCCGTGCACGCCTGGGCCGCCGATCCGGCCGACGTGTCCGACGCTGCGGGTGCCCCGGCGACCACAGCATCTGACACGTCGGTGGAGGGGGTGACTCAGCCGGTACCCGGACCGCGCGACGACGAAGCCGGCGGGCCGGAGCGCGGTCCACGCCCGAGCGGAGCGAGGGCAGACGACGTCGACCTGCTGCACCACGGCGACGTCGAGGTGGGTGAGGGTCTCGTCGACCTCGCCGTCAACGTCCAGCACCGCGAGCCGCCGGCCTGGCTGGCCGACGTGGTCCGGGACACCGTCCCGACGCTCGGCGCCTACCCCAGCAGCGCCGCGGCCACGGCGGCGATCGCCCACGCGCACGCCGTGCCAGCGGACCACGTGCTGCCCACCTCCGGCGCGGCCGAGGCCTTCACCCTGCTCGCCCGGGCGCTGCAGCCCCGCCACCCGCTGGTCGTGCACCCGCAGTTCACCGAGCCGGAGGCGGCGCTGCTGGCCGCCGGCCACCAGCCGGAGCGGCTGCTGCTCGAGGCGGGTGACGGTTTCGTCCTCGACCCCGACCGGGTGCCCGCGCACGCCGACCTCGTGGTCGTCGGCAACCCCACCAACCCCACCTCGGTGCTGCACCCGGCCGAGGTCCTCGAGCGGCTGCGGGCGCCCGGCCGCGTGCTCGTCGTGGACGAGGCCTTCCTGGACGCGGTGCCGGGACCGGACCAGTCCCTGGTCAGCGCCACGATGAGCGGCGTGCTGGTGCTCCGCTCGCTGACCAAGACCTGGGGGCTGGCCGGGCTGCGGGCCGGCTACGTCGTCGGCGACCCCGCGCTGGTCGCCGCCCTGCGCGCACAGCAGCCGCCGTGGTCGGTCTCGACGCCCGCCCTGGCCGCCACCGTCGCCTGCCTGTCCGACGACGCCCTGACCGCCGCCCGGGCCCAGGCGGAGGTGATCGCCGAGCGCCGCGCCCTGCTGGTCGACGGCCTGGCCGCGCTGGGGCTGCCGGTCGCCGGCACCCCGGCTGCGCCGTTCGTCCTCGTGGACACGGCGGGGGTGCGGGGCGGTCGTCCGCCAGGCTGGGTCCGCGAGGCGCTGCGCGAGCGGGGCTTCGCCGTGCGGCGCGGGGACACCTTCCCCGGGCTGGGCCCGGACTGGGTCCGCATCGCCGTGCGCGACCCGGCCACCACGGCGCGCTTCCTGGAGGCGCTCGCCCCGCTCCTCGGAGGGACCTGATGACCCGCGGCTTCGTCGCCGACCTCGACCTGGCGGGCCGCCGCGTCGTCGTGTGGGGCGGTCGGGCCGAGGCCCTGGCCCCGGTCACCGCGCTGCTCGAGGCCGGTGCCGTGGTCACCGTCGTCAGCGACGCCCCCGGCACCACCGTCGCCGACCTCGCCGCCCGCGGCCTGCTCACCGTCACCGCCCCGGACACCGCGGACGTGCTGACGGGCGCGGCCCTGCTGGTCCCGGCGACCGGCGACCCGGACGCCGACGCCGACGCCACCCGCCGGGCCGCGGCCGCCGGCGTGCTGGCCGTCCGTCCCGCCGTCCCCCTGCTGCCCGGCGGTGACGGCCGCGGCGAGGTGGTCCTGGTGGGCGGCGGTCCCGGCGACCCCGGGCTGCTGACCGTGGCCGGCCTGGAGGCCGTGCGGACGGCGGACGTCCTCGTCGTCGACCGGTTGGCGCCGCTCTCGGTGCTCCAGCAGGTCCGGCCCGGTGCCGAGGTCATCGACGTCGCCAAGATCCCGCGCGGCACCTTCACCCCGCAGGAGCGGATCAACGAGCTGCTCGTCGAGCACGGCCTCGCCGGCCGCCGGGTGGTCCGGCTCAAGGGCGGCGACAACTTCGTCTTCGGCCGCGGCGGCGAGGAGTGGCAGGCCTGCGCGGCCGCGGGCGTCCCGGTGCGCGTCGTCCCCGGCGTCTCCTCCGCCATCGCCGCGCCGGCGCTGGCCGGCATCCCGCTGACCCACCGGCAGCTGACGCAGGGGTTCACCGTCGTCTCCGGCCACCTGCCGCCCGGTGACCCCGGCTCGACGCTGGACTGGGCCGCGCTGGCCCGGGCCGGCACCACCCTCGTCGTCCTCATGGGCGTGGCGACGCTGCCCGCCATCTGCGCCGAGCTGGTCGCGCAGGGGATGGACCCGGCCACACCGGCTGCCACCGTCGCCGACGCCGGCCTGCCCAGCCAGCGCGACGTCCGCGGCCGCGTCGACGACATCGCGGCGCGCACCCTGGAGGCCGGGATCCGGCCGCCGGCCATCACCGTGGTCGGCGCCGTCGCCGGCTTCCGGCCCTGACGGGGCGGCTCAGCCCTCGCCCGGCCCGCCGGCCTCGGACCGGGCGCTGCCGGCGGCGTCGTGCTGCTGCTGCTGCCGGTTGATCGTCAGCCCGACGAGCCGGCTGACGAACAGCGCGACGTAGCCGAGCCCGGCCAGCTGCTGGATCATCACCACCGAGCGCGCGTGCGGGGTGATCGGCACGACGTCGGACAGCCCGGTGCTGGACAGGTTCGTGAAGCTGAGGAACAGCAGCTCCATCCAGGTCCGCTGCCCCTGCGGGTCGACGGCGGCGGTGAAGCACCCGGGCTGCAGCGCCTGCAGCACGGTGAAGACGTAGGCGAACGCCCAGGCCACCAGGGTGAAGGTGGCCCCGACGGCGTAGAGCTCGTCGCGGGTGACGGTGGCGTCGGCCAGCATGTAGGCCATCAGGTTGCCGGCAGCCCAGAAGTAGAACACCGCGTGCAGCGCGGCCGAGACCACCGCGACGGTGGGGTTGGGGCTGAGGGCGTCGGCCACCGACAGCGCCGACGCCGAGATGCCGAGGATGAGCGCCACCCAGGTGGGCCCCGGGGAGTCGCGGACCGACCAGACGGCCAGCCCCAGGACCAGCGCGCCGAAGACCTCGAACAGCCCGCGGCCCCAGGCCAGCGACTCGGCGAAGGGGTACAGCAGCACGCCGACCAGCTGGGCCACCAGCAGGACGGCCGAGGGGTGCCGGGCGACCGGGCGCAGCAGGTCGCGCAGGCCGGAGCTCATGGCGTGACCCTACCGACGGGCCGGGCCCGGCCCGGCCCGGACCGTCCGCGCGGGTCCCGCCCAGCGCCCGGGGGAGCAGGACCCGGCGGGTCAGGACGGGTCGACGTCGAACAGCCGCAGCGAGGGGCCCGACGGCGGGCTCCCGCCCCGGAGCGCGAGCTTGCCGTAGAGGTCGCTCACCCAGCCCCGGACCTCGTCCGGCGTGCTGCCCAGGGCGTCGGCGATCTGCCCGTCCGTGCTGCCGCCGCTGATCAGCTCGAGCACCCGGTGCTCGCGGCCGTCCAGGCTGGCGCCGCGGTGGTCGCCCTGGCCGGACTGGCGCAGCCGGTCCAGCAGCCGCTCGGTGACGGCGCCGTCCAGCAGCGGCCGGCCCTGGGCGACGGCGCGGACGCCGTCGAGCAGGCTGGTGCCGCCCACCTGCTTGACCAGGTAGCCGGCGGCGCCGGCCATCACGGCGGTGAACAGGGCCTCGTCGTCGTCGAAGGAGGTGAGCAGCACGCACCGCACGTCGGGGAACGCGGAGCGGATCCGCCGTCCCACCTCGATGCCCGCGCCGTCGGTCAGCGGGGCGTCGAGGAGCACGACGTGGGGACGGCTGGCCGCGATCAGCGGCAGCGCCTCGTCGGCGTCACCCGCCGAACCCACGACCTCCAGGTCCGGCGCCGCAGCCACCAGGTCGACCAGCCCCCGCCGCACCAGCTCGTGCTCATCCAGGATGAAGACACGGGTGGTGGTCCCGCTCATGTCAGTGGCACCGACCAGCGCACGCGCAGGCCCCCCTCGTCCGCTCGCTCCGTCGTCATCCCGCCCCCGCGGCGCAGAGCACGTTCCCGGAGGTCGGCCAGCCCGCTGCGCCGCCCATCCTGCACCAGACCGGCGCCGTCGTCCGCCACGACCACGCGCAGCTCGCCGGCGTCGGCCTCCACCACCACCGAGCAGCGCCGCGCGCGGCCGTGCCGGGCGACGTCGGCCAGCGCCTCCCGGACCACCGCGGCCACGTCGACCACCAGGTCCTCCTCGACGAGGGTGTCCAGCGGCCCTGCCAGGTGCGTGCTGGGCCGGAAGCCCAGCGCCGCGCTCAGGTCGTCGACGACGGCCGCCACGGTGGCGCGCACGGAGGCGGCGGCGGGCCGGGCGTACTGCAGCGCGAAGATCGAGGTGCGGATCTGCCGGATCGTCTCGTCCAGGTCGGCCACCGTGCGGCCCAGCCGGTCGCGCACCGCCGGGTCGTGCGCCGAGCCCGCGGTGCTCTGCAGGGTGAGCCCGGTGGCGAACAGCCGCTGGATGACGTGGTCGTGCAGGTCGCGCGCGATCCGCTCGCGGTCCTCCAGCGCGCCCAGCCGGAGCTGCGCGGAGCGCGCCCCGGCGAGCTCGAGGGCGATCGCGGCCTGGCCGGCGAAGTCCTCGGCCATCGCGACGTCGGCCATCGAGAAGATCGGCTGGTGCTCCAGACGGCCGACGACGACGGCGCCCCTGGCCCCCCACTCCCCCGTCAGCGGCAGCGCCATCACCGGGCCGGCGAACGTGTCGGGCCGCAGCAGCCAGCGCAGGTTGTGCTGCGCCCCGGAGTCGACGACGCGGCCGCGGCCCTCCCGCATCGCCAGCCCGGCGAGGCTGCCCTCGACCGGGTAGGTGAGGCCCAGCAGGGCGTGCTCGTCGCGACCCGCGGCGGCGGCGATCCGGAGCAGCGCCGGGTCGTCCTCGTCGGGCACGACGATGCACACCAGCGCGGCGCGGGCGAGGTGGTGCACGTTGACGGCGATCAGGCTCAGCACGGCGCGCTCGTCGTCACCCGCGGCCAGCAGCTGCTGGCTGATCTCGCTGGAGGCCAGCAGCCACTCCTGGCGGCGCCGCGACTCCTCGTAGAGCCGGGCGTTCTCGACGGCGATGCCCGCGGTGGCGGCGAGCGCGGCGACCAGGTCCTCGTCCTCGGCGCTGAACTCCCCGCCCGCCACCGGCTCGGTGATGTAGAGGTTGCCGAAGACCGAGCCGTGCGCGGTGATGGGGACGCCGAGGAAGCTCTGCATCGGCGGGTGGCCGGCGGGGAAGCCGAAGGAGCGCGGGTGGTCGGCGATGCGGCCCACCCGGATGGGCTCGGCGTGCCCGACCAGCACGCCCAGCACGCCCTGGCCGGACGGGAAGTCCTGGATCCCGGCGACGGTCTGCTCGTCCATCCCGCTGTGCACCAGCTGCTCGAACCCGCCGTCGGGCGCCAGCACCCCGAGCGCGGCGTAGCGGGCCCCGGCGATCTCGCGGGCGGCCTCGACGATCTTCTGCAGGACCCGGGGCAGCGACAGCTCGCCGACGATGGAGCGGTTGGCCGCCAGCAGGCCGCGGAGCCGGCGCTGGGCGGACACGATGTCGTCCGCCCGCTGGCCCAGCTGGGTCATCAGGTCCGCGACGGGCAGCGGCGGCGCGCCGCCGACGGCGCCGGGCGCTCCGGCCGGGCGGCCGTCGGGGGAGGTCACCGCCGTCACAGTAGGGGCTGGGCGCCCGGGTGACCACGCTGCGGGGTCCGCAGCGGACGTCGCCGGCCCGGCCGGCACCGGGGAGGGGGGAGGGGTGGTGTCGGCCGGGGCCGGTGCGCCGGAGCGGCGGACGACGTCAGCGGTGGTGGTGCAGGCGTGCGGGAGGGGGCTGCGCCGGCGCGGTGGGCGGGACCGGCCGGCGGAGGTGCCGACGGCAGCGGCGTCGTTGATGGCCATGGCGGGTCACCGGGAGCGGGTGCGGAGCGCGCCGGCTCAGCGGGTGAACCAGAGGTAGGCCATGAGCAGCGGGTAGACCACGGCGACGACCCAGCAGGCCCAGTACTGGGCGTCGAGGGGGCGCTTGGTGCGGGTGCCGGGCTCGCGGTGCAGCAGGTTGCCGGGACGCGCGATGCTCTCGCTGAGGGCACGGACCGGGTCGAGCGCGGTCGGGGCGGCGGCCTCGGCCGCGCGGACCGTCCGGCCGGTCTCGTCGGGCCGGTCTCCCTCGGTGCCGAGGACCACGTTCTGGCTCATGTCGACCAGTCAACCGTCCCGGCGGACAGCCGGGCAGGCCTGAAGGTCCCCGTTCCGCCAGGACCTTGGTCCTGGAATTCCCGGGCCTTTCCGGCCGCTATTCCTCGACCGCTGGAGTGGTCATTCGGAAACGACCTCCAGCCGTGACCTGAACGAGATATCCCGGCCCTTTTCCCGTCCATTCTCGCCGTCGTCGGCACGCCGTCCAGGGGTCCGCCGACGGCCGTTCCGCCGACCGCTCGTCCGCCGACCGCTACGCTCGGCGCAACCGCAGGAGACCAGGAAGCTCGGTGAGAACCCGACGCGGTCGCGCCGCTGTGAGAGTCCGTCGACGACCGCCCGCCGGTCGGCGCGGACTCGAGCCAGACCCTGCCTGCGGGACCACCGCCGGGTCGCCGCAACCTGAGAGGACGCACCACCATGCCGACCGCACCGTCCCCCGACCCACGCCCCCTGCCGGCGCCCGACCCGGAGGTCCGCGCCGCGGCCAGGACCCGGTTGGACGCGCTGGCCAAGCCGCTCGGAGCGCTCGGCCGGGTGGAGGAGCTGGCGGCCTGGTGGTCGGCCTGCGCCGGCCGCTGCCCTGCCGATCCGCCCGCCGCCGTCCGCGCCGTGATCCTGGCCGGTGACCACGGCGTCTCGGCCGACGGCGTCTCGGCCTACCCCCGTGAGGTGACGGCGGCCATGGTCCGCGCGTTCGTCGCGGGCGTCGCCGGCGCCAGCGTGCTGGCCCGCCAGCACGACGTCGCCCTGCGGGTGCTCGACCTCGCCGTCGACGCCGACCTCGACGACCTGCCCGGGGTGGCCGAGCACAAGGTCCGGCGCTCCTCCGGGGCGGTCGACCGGGAGGACGCGCTGACGGCCGCGCAGACCTGGGCCGCCCTGGACGCGGGCGCGCTCGTCGCAGCCGAGGAGGTCGCGGCCGGGGCCGACCTGCTGGTCCTGGGCGACATGGGCATCGGGAACACGACACCGGCCGCCGCGCTGGTCGCGGCGAGCCTGGGCGCGCCCGCCGAGCAGGTCGTCGGACGCGGCACCGGCGTCGACGACGCCCGGCTGGCCCACAAGACCGCCGTCGTCACCCGCGCCCTGGCCCGCGCCGGCGACCGGGTGGGCGACCCCGTGGAGCGGCTGACGGCGCTGGGCTCGGCCGACCTCGCCGCCGGCGTCGGCTTCCTCGTCGCCGCGGCCCGGGCCCGGGTGCCGGTGCTGCTGGACGGCGTCGTGCCGCTGGCCGAGCTGCTGGTGGCCGAGGACCTGCAACCCGGCGTCGTGGCCTGGTGCGCCGCCGGCCACCGCTCGACGGAGCCGGCGCAGCGGCTCGCCCTGGAGAAGCTGGGCCTGGAGCCCGTGCTGGACCTCGGCCTGCGGCTGGGCGAGGGGACGGGGGCGCTCACCGCGCTGCCCGTGCTCCGCTCGGCCGCCCTGCTGCTGCGCGACATGGCGCTGCTCGCGGACCTGGCGCCCTGACCGTGCCCCTCCCCCTCGGCCCCGCGCTGCGGCTCGCCGTCGGCACCCTGACGGTGCTGCCCACCGGCGCCGTCACCGTCGACCGGGCCACAGCCCGCGGCGCCATGCTGCTGGCGCCCCTCGCCGTCGTCCCGCTGGCCCTGGCCGCGGCCCTGGTGACCGGGGTGGCGGCCGCGCTGGACCTGCCGGCCACGGCGGTCGGGCTGCTGGGCGTCGCCGTGCTCGCGCTCGGCACCCGGGCCCTGCACCTGGACGGGCTGGCCGACACCGTCGACGGGCTCGGCACCGGCTGGGACCGCGCGCGGGCGCTGGACGTCATGCGGCGCGGCGACGTCGGGCCGATGGGGGTCGTCGCCCTGGTGCTGGTGCTGGGCCTGCAGGCCGTGGCCGCCGGGGCCCTCGTCGACGGCTGGGCCGACGCCCTGGGGCTGGCCGTCCTGGTCTGCGCCTCGCGCGCCGCCCTGGTCGTGGTCTGCCGGGCCGGCGTGCCGGCCGCGCGGCCCTCGGGGCTCGGGGCGGCCGTGGCCGGGACGGTGCCGACGGCCCTCGCCGCCGCCGTCTGGGTGGTGGTCGCCGCGCTGCTCGCGCTGACCTGGGTGCTGCGCGGCGGCGCTCCCCTCGGCGGCCTTCTCACCGCGGCGCTGGCCCTGGCCGCCGCGGCACTGCTCGTCACCTGGTGCCGGCGCCGGCTCGGCGGGGTGACGGGCGACGTGATGGGCGCCGTCGTCGAGGTGACGCTGACGGTCCTGCTGCTGGGGGCGACCGCGACCGGCGGGTGGACGGCGTGAACGGGCTACAGGTGCAGGGCGCGGCCGGCGACCACGAGCACGACGTCGTCGCAGCGCGCGGCGACCGCCTGGTTCACCCGGCCCAGCAGGTCGGTGAACACCCGGCCCGAGCGGTGCTCGGACACCAGCCCCAGGCCCACCTCGTTCGTCACCGCGACGACGAGGGCCGGGTGCGCCGACCAGGCCGCGACCAGGGCGTCGAGGTGCTCCTCGAACCGGTCGCGCCAGGAGGCCAGCGGCTGGTCCCAGGTGCCGAGGCCGTCGACGACGGCGGTGACCCAGGTGCCCAGGCAGTCGACGAGGACGGGCCCGTCGGTCCCGCGCAGCGCGGCGGCCAGGTCGGCCGTCTCCACCGTGCGCCAGGACGCCGGCCGGCCCGCCTGGTGGGCGGCGACGCGGGCGGCCCACTCCGGGTCGGCCACGGGGTCGGGCACGGGCCCGGGCGCGACGTAGGTGACGCCGTCGGCGCCCGCGAGCAGCCCCTCGGCGTGCCGGGACTTGCCCGAGCGGACGCCGCCGGTGACCAGGACCTTCTGCGGAGAGGACATCGGCGATGACCCTAGCCCGGAGGGACAGCGCCGCCGGCGCCCTGGGCCTGCTGGCCGGCTTCGCGCTGGACCAGCTGCTGGGCGACCCGCGGCGCGGCCACCCCGTCGCCGGCTTCGGCGCGGTCGCAGCCCGGCTGGAGCAGCGGACCTGGGCCGACCGCCGGGCGCCCGGGGTGCGGCACGTCGCCGTCCTCGTGGCCGGCGCGGCGGGGCTCGGCGTGCTCGGCGAGCGGGTGGCCCGCGACCACCCGGCCGCCCGCCTGGTGCTGACCGCTGCCGCCACCTGGACGGTGCTGGGCGGCCGTTCCTTGCAGCGGGAGGCCGGCACCCTGTCCCGCCAGCTCGGCGCCGACGACCTGCCCGCCGCCCGCCGGCAGATCCGCAACCTGGTGGGCCGCGACCCCTCGACGCTGGACGCGGAGCAGCTGGCCCGGGCCTGCGTCGAGTCGGTCGCCGAGAACACCGCCGACGCGGTGGTGGCGCCGCTGTTCTGGGGTGCGCTGCTGGGGCTGCCGGGCCTGCTGGGCTACCGGGCGGTCAACACCCTGGACGCCATGGTGGGCCACCGCTCGCCGCGCTACCGCCGGTTCGGCTGGGCCGCGGCGCGGCTCGACGACGTCGCCAACTGGGTGCCCGCCCGGGTCTGCGGGCTGCTCACCGTCGGGCTGGCCCCGCTGGTCGGCGGCCGGCCGGCCGACGCCTGGGCGGCCTGGCGCCGCGACGCCGGTCAGCACCCCAGCCCCAACGCGGGCGTGGTCGAGGCCACGGCGGCGGGCGCGCTCGGAGTGCGGCTGGGCGGGCGGAACGTCTACGGCGGCGTGGTCGAGGACCGCGGGGTGCTTGGCCGGGGCCGCGTCGTGGGGGTGGCCGACATCGCCCCCGCCGCCCGGCTGAGCCTGCTGGTCGGGGTCGCGTCCGCGGTGCTGGCGACGGGGCTCCGGGCGGTCGCCCTGGGAATGCAGACGCAGTGGCGCCGGAAAGCGCTTGTCGGCCGGTTTTGGGCCGTTGTGCGCTGCATTTCCAGGGTGACCCCGTGAGCACCGTCCTGGTCCTCGGCGGCACGGGCGAGGCGCGCCGGCTCGCGGCCGCGCTGGACGCCGAGGGGGTCGGTGTCGTCAGCTCGCTGGCCGGCCGGGTGTCGCGGCCCGCTCTGCCCGTCGGGGAGGTCCGGGTGGGCAGCTTCGGCGGTCCGGAGGGCCTCGCCGCCTACCTGCGCGACCACGGCGTCCGCCACGTCGTCGACGCCACGCACCCCTTCGCCGCCCGGATCTCGCTCAACGCCGCCATCGCCTGCGCGGCGACCGGGGTGCCGCTGGTCCGGCTGCAGCGCCCGGGCTGGAGCGCGCACCCGGACGCCGGCCGCTGGACCTGGGTGCCCGACGCCGCGGCGGCCCTGCGCGCCGCCGACGCCAGCCGCCGGCCGTTCCTGACCACGGGGCGGCAGTCGCTGCCCGACTTCGCGCCCTGGGCCGACCGCGCGGTGCTGGCCCGCGTCGTCGACCCGCCGGAGACGCCGCTGCCCCCCGCCTGGACGCTGCTGCTGGCCCGCGGCCCCTACGAGCTCGACGCCGAGCGGGCCTTGATGCGCGAGCACCGCGTCGACGCGCTGCTCACCAAGGACTCCGGCGGCGACCTGACCGCGGCCAAGCTGGACGCGGCCGCCGCGCTGGGGCTCCCCGTCGTCGTCCTCGAGCGCCCCGCTCCCCCGCCGGGCGTCCCGCTGGTGACGACGGTGGCCGAGGCCGTCCGAGCTGTCAGACGTGAGTTGACCCTCGGGTCGACCGAGATCTGACAACTCGGCACCGGCTCAGGCCAGCGAGGACTCCCAGGCCTGGTGGAGGGCGGCGTAGCGGCCCTCCTGGTCGGCCATCAGCTCGCGCGGCGAGCCGTCCTCGATGATCCGGCCGTGCTCCAGCACCAGCACCCGGTCGGCGATCTCGACGGTGCTGAGCCGGTGGGCGATGATGATGGCCGTCCGGTCGGCCAGGATCGTCTGCAGCGCGCGCTGCACCAGCCGCTCGCTGGGCACGTCCAGGCTGGACGTCGCCTCGTCGAGGATCAGCACCGCCGGGTCGGCCAGGAAGGCCCGCGCGAAGGTGATCAGCTGGCGCTGGCCGGCCGAGAGCCGCGAGCCGCGCTTGGCCACGTCGGTGTCGTAGCCCTGCGGCAGCGCGGTGATGAACGCGTGCACGCCGACGGCCTTGGCCGCGTCCTCGATCTCCTGCCGGCTCGCCGTCGGCTTGCCGAAGGCGATGTTGTCGGCGATGGTCCCGTCGAACATGAAGTTCTCCTGGGTGACCATCACCACCGCCCGCCGCAGGTCGTCGTCGGCGAGGTCCCGCAGGTCGGTGCCGTCCAGCGTCACCCGGCCGCCATCGGGGTCGTAGAACCGGGCCATCAGCTTGGCGATGGTCGTCTTGCCCGCACCGGTGGTACCCACCAGGGCGACGGTCTGGCCGGCCGGGATGTCCAGCTCGAGGTCCGGCAGCACCGGGCGGTCCTTCGCGTACTCGAACCGCACGTGCTCCAGGTGCACCGCGCCCTTGGCGTGCGGGAGCGGCGTCGGCGTCGTGGACTGCACGACGCTCGGCTGCTCCTCCAGCACCCCGGACAGCTTCTCCAGCGCCGAGGAGGCCGACTGGAAGGTGTTGTAGAACTGGCTGATGTCCTGCATCGGCTCGAAGAACATCCGCAGGTAGAGCAGGAACGCCGCCAGCACGCCGACGGTCATGTCGCCCTCGATCACCCGGTAGCCGCCGTAGAGCAGCACCACGCCGATCGTCAGGTTGCCGACCAGCTTGATGCTGGGCATGAAGATCGCGACCAGCTTGAACGAGTCGATGTTCGCCTCGCGGTAGCGGCCGGCCACGTCCTCGAAGATCCCCGCGTTGCGGTGCTCGCGGCGGTAGGCCTGGACGGCCTTGATGCCGGTCATCGTCTCGATGAACTGGACGATCGTCAGCGCGGAGGTCTCGCGCACCGTGCGGTAGGTCCGCGAGGAGGACCGCGAGAACCAGCGGACCAGCAGCATCAGCACCGGGAAGCAGAGCAGGCAGACCGCGCCCAGCTCGACGTCGAGCACCAGCAGCAGCACCCCGACGCCCACCATGGTGAGCACCGCGGTGACGAGGCTGTCGAAGCCGTTGGCGAGCAGCTCCATGATCGCGTCGATGTCGCTGGTCAGTCGGGAGACCACCCGGCCGGTGGTGTAGCGGTCGTGGAAGCGGACGTCGAGCGCCTGGAAGTGCTTGAACACCCGCCGCCGCAGCTCCAGCAGCACCTTCTGGCCGACGGTGCCGGAGTTGCGCAGGAAGAAGGTCCGGCTGAGGCCCTGGACCAGCACGGCGCCGGCCATCAGGCCGACCGTCTCGTACAGCAGCCGGCCGCTGCCGCCCTCCAGCAGCGGCGGGACGCCGAGGTCGATGCCGCGGCGGACCATCCACGGCACGCTCAGCCGGGCGGCGTTCTCGACGACGACGGCGATGACGAGCACCCAGATCCAGCGCTTGTACGGCCGTAGCAGGTCGCCGAGCAGGGCCCGGCTGCGGCGGCGCAGGAACACGGTCCCGCGGTCGCTGATGTCGTCGGTGTCCTCGGCGGAGACCCCGCGCCACTCCTGGATCTCGGGGGCCGCCAGCGCGCTCTCGGGCTCGCGGTCGTCGGCGGTGCCGGCCGTGGTCGTGGTCGCGGTCATCGCGCCTCCTCCAGGAGCAGCTCGTCGAGCTCGTCCTCGTACTCCGCCGACAGCAGCGCCCGGTACTCGGGCACCTCCGCCAGCAGGTCGGTGTGCCGCCCGACGGCGGTGATGGTGCCGCCGGAGAGCATCGCGACCCGGTCGGCCAGCAGCACCGTCGAGGCGCGGTGCGCGACGACGATGCCGGTGACGCCGGTGAGCACGCGCTTGAGCGCCTCCTCGACCAGGGCCTCGGTGTGGATGTCCAGCGCGGACAGCGTGTCGTCCAGCACCAGCACGGCCGGCTTGGCCAGCACCGCGCGGGCCAGCGCGAGGCGCTGCCGCTGGCCGCCGGACAGGCTCATCCCCTGCTCGCCGATCCGGGTGGCCAGACCCCACGGGAGGTCGTGCACGAAGTGCGCCTGCGCGACGTCGATCGCCTCCTCGACGTCGGCGTCGCTGGCGTCGGGCCGGCCCAGCGTGAGGTTCTCCCGCGCCGACATCGAGAACAGCGTCGGGTCCTCGAAGGCGATGGCGACCACCCGGCGGAGGTCGTCGAGGGCGAGGTCGCGGACGTCGACACCGTCGATGGTGATCCGGCCGGCGGTGACGTCGTAGAGCCGCGGCACCAGCATGGTGAGGATGCTCTTGCCGGAGCCGGTCGCGCCGACCAGGGCCACGGTCTCGCCGGGGGCGATGTCGAGGTGCAGGTCGTGCAGCACGTCGGTGTCGGAGTCGGCGAAGCGGAACGCGGCGCCCTCGAAGCGCAGCCGGCCCTCCACCTGCCCGAGGGTCCGGTCGCCGTCGGTGATCTCGTTCTCGGAGTCGAAGATCTCCGCGATCCGGTCGGCGGCGGTCATCGACTCCTGCGCCTGGGCCAGCAGGAAGCCCAGCGCGGTGACCGGCCAGACCAGGGACAGCATCAGGGTGATGAAGGCGACCAGGGTGCCCAGGGTGATCCGCTGCTGGCCGGCGGCGACGGCCCCCAGGCCCAGCACGACGATCAGGGTGATGTTGGGGATCACCGCGAGCATCGTCCAGAACCGCGCGCTGAGCTGCACCCGCTCCACCGAGGAGTCGTAGAGCTTCACCGCGCGGTCGTCGAACTTGGCGAAGGCGTGCCGGCCGCGGCCGAAGGACTTGATGACGCGGAGGCCGTAGGCGCCCTCCTCGATGGTGGAGGCCACGTCGCCGTTCTGGTCCTGCATCTTGCGCGACAGCCGGGTGAACTCCCGCTCGTTGCGCAGGCACAGCCAGGTGATCGGCACCGTGGAGGCCAGCACGACGAGGCCGAGCGGCCAGTAGAGGTTGAGCAGGATCGCGGTGGTGACGAGGATCTGCGCGATGTTGGTGAGGATGAACAGCAGGCCGAAGCCGAGGAACCGGCGGATCGTGGCCAGGTCGCTCATGATCCGCGACAGCAGCTGGCCGGACTGCCAGCGGTCGTGGAAGGCCATCGGCAGCCGCTGCAGCTTGGCGTAGAGGTCGGTGCGGACGGCGAACTCGACGCCGTTCGTGGCCCGGGAGACGATCCAGCGGCGCAGGAACATCAGCACCGCCTCGACGACGCCGAGGGTGAGGGCCAGCAGGCCGAGCGCGTAGAGGCCGATCCGGTCGGAGCCGGCGATGGGACCGTCGATGACCGCCTTCGTGACCAGGGGGACGACGATCGTGGCGCCGGTGCCCACGGCGGCGCAGAGGACGGTCAGCAGGAAGCGCGTGCGGAACGGCAGCAGGTAGAAGCGCAGCCGCCACAGGTTGGCGCTCGAGCGCCGCTTGCGGGGCTGGCCGTCGCGGCCCACCCGGGGCGGCGCCGGCGGCGCCATGGCGGGCGGGCGGTCGAGGGCGGTGAGCGGGGTCGGCGCCCCCGCGGCGCCGGTCGCCCGGGGGTCGGGGGTGGGCGTCTCGGCGGAGGCGCGCGCCGTCACTTCGGCTGGCATGGAGGGGACATCCTCGGGCTGGGCGGGTCGGGAGGGCGGTCAGGTCTGGCGTCGCCGAGGCACCGGGACGTCGGGGCGAGGAGCTCGGCCAGGACCGGGGCGCGGGCCGCGGGGGCGGGGCCGCGGGCGCGGGCTGAACCGTTCAAGAAACCTCGCCCTACTATGCATGCCCACCCGGGGGTCGGGTCAACCGCATACAGGAGCCGGACAGCGTTTTCCCCGACGGTACCCGTCCGCCCCGCCGGGTTGTCCGGGCCGCCCCCTAGGATCGGCCCGACGTCGACAGCGAGGAGCAGCGGGATGCCGCAGCAGGTGCAAGGGATCATCGCGCGGAGCAAGGGCGCCCCCGTCGAGCTGGTCACCGTGGTGGTGCCCGACCCGGGACCCGGCGAGGCCGTGGTGGTCGTGCAGGCCTGCGGGGTCTGCCACACCGACCTGCACTACCGCGAGGGCGGCATCGGCGACGACTACCCCTACCTCCTGGGCCACGAGGCCGCCGGCGTCGTCGAGGCGGTCGGCGAGGGCGTCACAGACGTCGCGCCGGGCGACTACGTCATCCTCAACTGGCGCGCGGTGTGCGGGGAGTGCCGAGCCTGCAAGCGCGGCCGTCCCTGGTACTGCTTCGACACCCACAACGCGACCCAGAAGATGACGCTGGAGGACGGCACCGAGCTGTCCCCCGCCCTGGGCATCGGCGCCTTCGCCGACAAGACCCTCGTCGCGGCCGGCCAGTGCACCAAGGTCGACCCGGCCGCCCGTCCCGCGGCCGCCGGGCTGCTGGGCTGCGGGGTGATGGCCGGGCTGGGCGCGGCGATCAACACCGGGGCCGTCGGCCGCGGCGACTCGGTCGCCGTCATCGGTTGCGGCGGCGTGGGCGCGGCGGCCGTCGCCGGCGCCCGGCTGGCCGGGGCGTCGCGGGTCATCGCCGTCGACGTCGACGACCGCAAGCTGGCCACCGCCCGCGAGCTGGGCGCCACCCACACGATCAACTCCCGCGAGACCGACGCCGTCGAGGGCATCCAGGCCCTGACCGGCGGCTTCGGCGCCGACGTCGTCATCGACGCCGTCGGCCGGCCGGAGACGTACAAGCAGGCCTTCTACGGCCGCGACCTCGCCGGCACCGTCGTGCTGGTGGGCGTGCCCACGCCCGAGATGACGCTGGAGCTGCCGCTGCTGGACGTGTTCGGCCGCGGCGGCGCGCTGAAGTCGAGCTGGTACGGCGACTGCCTGCCCTCGCGCGACTTCCCGGTGCTCGTCGACCTCTACCTGCAGGGCCGGCTGCCGCTGGACACCTTCGTCAGCGAGGAGATCGGCATCGGCGACATCGAGGCGGCCTTCGAGAAGATGGCCGCGGGCGATGTCCTGCGCTCGGTCGTCATCCTCGACGGGGCGGCCGCGTGAGCGCCCGGGTCGACCACGCCGTCGTCTCCGGCACCTTCAGCCTGGACGGCGAGACCTTCGACGTCGACAACAACGTCTGGGTGGTGGGCGACGACGCGGAGTGCGTGGTCATCGACGCGCCGCACGACGTCGACCCGATCCTCGCGCTGGTCGCCGGCCGCCGGGTCGTGGCCGTGCTCTGCACCCACGCGCACGACGACCACGTCCGGGTGGCGCCCGCGCTGGGCCGCGCCGTCGGCGCGCCCGTCCTGCTGCACCCCGACGACCTGCCGCTGTGGCGGCTCACCCACGGCGACGTCCCGCCGGACGGGGACCTCGCCGACGGCCAGGAGATCGCCGTCGCGGGCACCACGCTCCAGGTGCTGCACACCCCCGGGCACGCGCCCGGCGCGGTCTGCTTCTACGCGCCCGAGCTGGGGATCGTCTTCACCGGCGACACGCTGTTCCAGGGCGGCCCGGGCGCCACCGGCCGCAGCTTCAGCGACCGGGACCTGCTGCTGCACTCCATCACCGACCAGCTGCTGGGGCTGCCCGTGCGCACCATCGTCAAGACCGGGCACGGCGACGACACGACCCTGGCCGACGAGCGGGACGGCGTCCTGCGCGGCTGAGCCGACCGTCGACCGGGCTGTCAGCGGCCGGGTCTAGGGTCGCCGACGTGCCGCACTACCTCCGTTCCCCGCACCTCCACGGCGACCTGATCACCTTCGTCGCCGCCGACGACGTCTGGCTGGCCCCGGTCGGCGGCGGCCGCGCCTGGCGCCTCACCGACGACCGGGCGCCGGTCCGCAGCCCCCGCTTCTCCCCCGACGGCACGCACGTCGCCTGGGCCTCTACCCGGGACGGCCACAGCGAGGTCTACGTCGTCCCCGTCGAGGGCGGCGACGCGCGCCGGCTCACCTGGTGGGGCAGCGCGACGACGGCGGTGCTGGGCTGGACCGCCGACGGCCGGGTGCTGGTCGCCTCCGCGGCCCGGGAGGCGAACCTGCGCCGCCAGGTGGTGCACGCCGTGGGGCTGGACCTCGCCGTCGAGCGGCTGCCCTACGGGCCGGCCTGGGGCGTCGCCGTCCGCGACGACGGGGTGACGGCGCTGGCCACCGTGGGCAGCCGGCCGCCGGCGGCCTGGAAGCGCTACCGCGGCGGCACCGCCCCGCAGCTGTGGCTGGACCGGACGGGCGAGGCCCGCACCTGGGAGCGGCTGCTGCCGCGGGAGACGGCCTCGCTGGTCGACCCGCTCTGGGTGGGCGGGCGGCTGCTGTTCGTCAGCGACCGGCTGGCCACCTTCCCCGACCACGCCGACGAGGTCGCGAACCTCTGGTCGCTGGACGTCGAGGACCCCGCCGCCGGCCCCGAGCAGCTCACCCGGCACACCGCGGCGCAGGGCTACGTCCGCGACGCCACCACCGACGGCCACCGCGTCGTCTACCACGCGCACGGCACCCTGCACCTGCTGGAGGGCCCCGGGACGGAGCCCCGAGCGCTCGACGTCACGCTGCCGGGCGGGCTGGCCGCGCGCCGGCCGCGGCGGGTCGAGCCGACCGAGCAGCTGGTCGAGCTCCGGCCCGACCACGGCGGTGACGCCAGCCTGGTGGAGCGGCGCGGCCGCGCCTTCCTGCTCAGCCACCGGCAGGGGCCGGCCCGCGCGCTCGTCGACCGCTCCGACGTCCGCGCCCACCTCGTCCGGCCGCTGGGCCGCACCGGCTCGGCCGTCCTGGTCAGCGACGAAGGCGGCGCGGACGCGCTCGAGGTGCACCCGCTGACCGGCTCCGGCGAGGTCCGCCGGCTGGCCGCCGGCGCGCTGGGCCACGTCCTGCACCTGGAGAGCGACCCGGCCGGCGCCCGGGTCGTCGCGGTCGCCCACGACGGCACCGTCCGGCTCGTCGACCTGGCCGACGGGGCCGTCCGCGACGTCGCCGTCGCCCGCAACGGCGAGGCCACCTCGCCCACCTTCTCCCCCGACGGGCGCTGGCTCGTCTGGTCCGAGCCCTGGCGCAACGAGGAGCAGGGCCACCTCGTGCTGGCCGACCTGGACGCCCCCGGCAGCGCGCCGGTGGCCCTGACCAGCGGCCGGTTCGCCGACACCGCGCCCGCCTTCACCGCCGACGGGCGCTACCTCGCCTTCCTCTCCGCGCGCACCTTCGACCCCCGCTACGACAGCCAGTCCTTCGACCTGTCGTTCGGCGCCGCGGTGCGGCCCTACCTGGTGCCGCTGCGGGCCGCCGAGCCGGCGCCGTTCGGGCCCAGCGCCGAGGGCTGGCGGATCAGCAAGCCGCCCACGCCGCCGGAGGGGCCGGTCGCCGACCCGGCCGCCCCGCCGGCGCCGGTCGCGATCGACCTCGAGGGCTTCGAGGAGCGGCTCGTGGCCTTCCCCGTCCCCTCGGGCAGCTACCGCGACCTGCAGGCCGCGCACGACGGCGTCGTCTGGGTCCGCGAGTCGGGCGAGGACACGCCGCTCGGAGCCCACCGGGCCGGCGTCGAGGGCGAGCGGCCGGGCGACGCCCTGGAGTTCTTCTCCTTCGTCAGCCGCGAGGTCGTCGAGCTGGTCGACCGGGTGGACAGCGCCCGGGTCAGCGGCGACGGCGAGCGCGTCGTCGTCCGCGCCGGCGACGACGTCTCCGTCCGGCCGGTGGCCAAGGCGGTCGAGCCCGACAGCCCCGAGCTGGTGGCCGTCGACCTCGGCCGGCTCCGCTCCGAGCTGGACCCGGTCGCCGAGTGGCACCAGATGTTCGACGAGAACGGCCGGCTGATGCGCGACCACTACTGGCGCGCCGACCTCGACGGCGTGGACTGGGACGCCGTGCTGGCCCGCTACCGGCCGCTGGTCTCCCGGCTGGCCGGGCACGACGACCTGGTCGACCTGCTCTGGGAGACGGTGGGCGAGCTCAACACCTCCCACGCCTACGTCAACCCGGCCTCCCCGCCCGGGGACCAGGAGCGCCGGCTGGGCCTGCTGGGCTCCGACCTGCGCCCGACGGCGGAGGGCTGGCGGGTGGACCGGGTGCTGCCGGGCGAGAGCAGCGACCCCGAGGCCCGCTCGCCGCTGCGGGCGGCCGGCGTCGACGGCCGGGAGGGCGACCTCGTGGTGGCCGTCGACGGCCGCCCGGTCGACCCGGCGGCCGGGCCGGCGGCGTCACTGGTCGGCACCGCGGGCTCCCCCGTCGAGCTGACGCTGCGCCGTGACGGCGCGGACCGACGCGTCGTCGTCGTGCCCCTGGAGAGCGAGGAGCCGCTGCGCTACCAGGACTGGGTCCGCGGCCGCGCCCGGTACGTCGCCGAGCGCTCGGCCGGCCGGCTGGGCTACGTGCACGTGCCGGACATGATGAGCAACGGGTGGGCGCAGCTGCACCGCGACCTGCACGTGGCCGCCGAGGCCGAGGGCCTGGTGGTCGACGTCCGCTACAACCGGGGCGGGCACACCAGCCAGCTGGTGCTGGAGCAGCTGGCCCGCCGGGTCGTCGGCTGGGGCACCAGCCGGCACGCGGAGGTGGCGCGGCCCTACCCGGCCAACGCGCTGCGCGGCCCGGTGGTCTTCGTCGCCAACGAGTTCTCCGGCTCCGACGGGGACATCGTCAACGCCGGCGCGCAGGCGATGGGGCTCGGTCCCGTCGTCGGGGTCCGGACCTGGGGCGGGGTGGTGGGGATCGACGGCCGCTTCTCCCTCGTCGACGGGACGGACGTCACCCAGCCGCGGTACGCGACCTGGCTGCACGGCTACGGGTGGGGCCTGGAGAACCACGGCGTCGACCCCGACGTCGAGGTGGTGCACACCCCGGCCGACCACGACGCCCCCGGCGACCCGCAGCTGGACCGGGCCGTCGACGAGGCGCTCGAGCGGCTGGCGCGGACGCCGGCCCAGGTGCCGCCGGAGCTGCCGGAGCCGCGGGTGCGCTGAGCGGGGTCGGCGGCCGGGGGCCCCGGGTGGCATGCTCGAGGTCCCCGACCGCCGGCGCGCGCACCCGCGCGCGGCAGGACGGGGCAGGAGAGGACAGCGCCCCCATGGCGGAGCCGACCACGAACGAGAGCGACCGGTCCCGGTCGGTGCGCGCGGACTGCGCGAGCTGCGCGGGCCTGTGCTGCGTCTCGCTGGCCTTCGGGACCGAGTCGGGGTTCGGCTACGACAAGCCGGCCGGCGAGCCGTGCGTCAACCTGCAGGCGGACCACCGCTGCGGCATCCACGCCGAGCTGCGGCCGCGCGGGTTCTCCGGCTGCACCGTCTTCGACTGCCAGGGGACGGGCCAGAAGGTCACCCAGCACACCTTCGGCGGCCGGTCCTGGCAGGACGCCGACGCCGCCGAGCGCGAGCTGATGTTCGTCACCTTCCAGGTGATGCGGCCGCTGCAGGACCTGCTGTGGCTGCTGGACGAGGCGCTCGGCCGCCCCGAGGCGCGACCGGTGCACGCCGAGCTGGAGGCCTTGTTCGTCGAGACCGAGGCGATGACCCTGCGCGACGCCGACGGGGTGCTCGGCACCGACGTGCAGGCCCAGCGCCGGCGCGCCCAGGCCGCCGTCGACCGGGCCAGCGAGCTGGTGCGGGCGCAGGCCCGCGGCCGCCGCCGGCCCTCCCGCGCCGCGAAGCGCGCCGTCCCCGACGCCAGCCTGCTGGGCGCCGACCTCGCCGAGCAGGACCTGCGGGGCGTCGACCTCTCGGGCGCGCTGCTCATCCAGGCCGACCTCCGCGAGGCCGACCTCGGCGGCGCCGACCTGCGGGCGGCCGACCTCCGCGACGCCGACCTGTCGGGCGCCCACCTGGCCGGCGCCCTCTACCTGACCCAGTTCCAGGTCAACTCCGCCGAGGGCGACGAGCACACCGAGCTGCCGCCGCGGCTGACCCGGCCCGACCACTGGACGGGTCCGCGGGAGGGCCGGCGACGGCTCACCCTGCTGCAGGTCTAGCCGCGCCCCGCTGCCGCTCCGGGGCCCCGTCCGCCTCTAGCGTGAGGGCCGTGCGCACCGCTCTGGGATCCCTGGTCGGCGGCCTCGGCGGCCTGGCCTTCGTGCTCGGCAACGCCGGCGGGCTGCCGCCCGGCTGGCCGTGGCCGGTCCGCGCGCTCGGGCTGCTGGCGTTCGCGGCGGTGCTCTGGTTCGCCGTGGTCCGGGTGTGGGACGTCCGCGACACCACCCCGCCCGCCCTGGCGGCGCTGCGGACCTACGGTCTCAGCGTCGTCATCATGCTGCTGCTCTTCCCGGTGGGCAGCCTGGTGCTCCGCCAGGTGGTGGGCCGGCCCGAGCTGACCCTGCCCTGGGTGGTGCTGGTCGTGGGCCTGCACTTCCTGCCGATGGCGTGGGCCTTCCGCGCGCCCGTGCTGCGGGCCGTCGGTCTGGGCCTGGTGGCCGTGGCGGTGCTCGGGGCGGTCCTCGTGCTGGCGGTCGGGCCCGGCTGGCCGGTCGCGGCGACCGGGGTGGCGGCCGGGGCGGTGCTGCTGGCCGCGGCGTCGGCCGGCGCCCGCCCGCGGCGCTCGCCCGGGTGACCCGGACGCCATCTGGGAGGCTGGGGGCATGCGACTGATCCTCCGGCTGCTGGCCAACGCCGCGGCGCTGGCCGTGGCCACCTTCCTGCTCGCCGACATCCGGCTGACCGCCGCCACCACCGAGGGCAAGGTGGTCACCCTGCTGGTGGTGGCGCTGATCTTCGGCGTCGTCAACGCGGTCGTGAAGCCGGTCTTCACCCTGGTCACCGTGCCGCTGCTGCTGGTCACGCTGGGGCTGTTCCTCGTGGTCGTCAACGCGCTGATGCTGCTGCTGACGTCCTGGGTCTCCACCCGGGTGGACCTCGGCTGGTCGGTCGACGGCTTCTGGACCGCCGTGCTCGGCGCGCTGGTCGTCTCGGTCGTCAGCTTCTTCCTCAACGCCTTCGTGCCGGACCGCCGCTCGGACCGTCGTCGTGCCTGAGGAGGGCGGGACGGCTCCCGTGAAGGTCGTGTTCGTCTGCTGGGGCAACATCTGCCGCTCCCCCATCGCCGAGCGGGTGGCCCGGCGCCGGGCCGCGGAGGCCGGCCTGACCGGGGTCGAGTTCACCAGCGCCGCCACCAGCACCGAGGAGCTGGGCCACCCGATGGACCGGCGGGCCGCCGCCGTGCTCCGCGACCGCGGCTACGACGCCGACGGCCACGTGGCCCACCAGGCCGACGCCGCGGAGGTGGCGGGCGCCGACCTGGTGGTCGCCATGGAGGACCTGCACGTCGACCGGCTGCGCAGGATCGCCCCCGGGGCCGACAACCTCGCCCTGCTCACCGACTTCGACCCGGCCGCCACCCCGGGCAGCGGCGTCCCGGACCCCTGGTACGGCACGCCCGAGGGCTTCTACGACACCCTCGCCGCGGTCGAGGCGGCCGTCCCGGGCGTGCTCGACCGGGTCCGGGAGATCCAGGCCTCCCGCGCGGGCTAGGCGGCGGCCCGCTCGCTCTGCTCGGCCAGCCAGACGTCGAAGCTCGTGGGCGCCGTCCAGAGCTCGGCCCCGGGGGTCGGCGTGATCGAGGCGTCGGTCAGGACCGCCCCGAAGTAGCCGGCCTGCGGGTCCGGGAGCACGGTGCGCGGGTCCCCGGTCGAGGCGAAGAGCCGGCGCACCAGCTCGTCCATGCCGAGCGGCTCCGGTCCGGCGATCTCGACGGCCCGGTCCAGCGGCGGACCGGCGACGACGTCGGCGAGGTGGGCGACGACGTCCCGCGACGCGATGGGCTGCAGGTGCGCGGGCGTCACCCGCACCACCCCGTCGGTGGTCGCCGCGTCGGCGATGCCGGCCACGAACTCGAAGAACTGCGTCGAGCGGACCACCGAGAACGGCAGCGGCCCCGCGGCCACCAGCGCCTCCTGGGCGACCTTGGCCCGCAGGTAGCCGGCGTCGGGCAACCGGTCGGCGCCGACGACCGAGAGGATGACGTGGTGCCGGACCCCGGCCGCCGCCCCGGCCTCGAGCAGGTGGCGGGTCGAGTCGGTGAAGAAGGCCAGGACGTCGTCGTCCGCCCACGACGGGGAGTTCGTCAGGTCGACGACCACCTCCGCCCCGGCCACGGCCGCCGCGACGCCGCGACCGGTGGTGGTGTCGACGTCGTCGCGACCGAGGGCCGTGACGTCGTGCCCGGCCTCGAGCAGCCGGGCGGCGGCCTGGCTGCCGATCAGGCCGTTGCCGAAGATGACGATGCGCATGGTGCTCTCCTGGGGTGCGGGGGTGTCACCAGGGAGACCGGGTCGCGACCGGGGTTGTGACAGCGGCCGCGCCGTTCGTCAGCGCGCGCCGCCGCCGGACCGCTCCCAGGCGGCCAGCTTCGCGCGGTTCATCATCCACTGGACCTGCTCGATGCCCCGCTCGGAGGCGGTGACGCTCAGCAGGGCCTGCGGGGACCCGTCGACCACCACCAGCACGGCCGGCCGCCCGTTCGCCTCCACCCAGGTGATCTGGGACCGCGGCCAGAAGACGTCCCGGAAGGCGGCGACGAAGCGGGCGACGCGGGCCGGTCCCGCCACCGGCCGGCGGGCGACCCGGGCGGCGCCGTCGCCGTCGGAGTAGCTGACGACGTCGGCCGACAGCAGGCTCTCCAGGGCGGCGGCGTCCCCGGTCCGCGCGGCGACGAGGAACGCCTCCAGCAGCCGCCGGTGGTCCTCCCGGCTCACCGGCACCCGGCGCTCCCCGGCGATGTGCCGGCGGGCCCGGCTGACCAGCTGGCGCACGTTCGGCTGGCCGAGCTGGAGGATCTCGGCGATCTCGGCGTAGGGGTAGTCGAACGACTCGCGCAGCACGTAGGCGGCGCGCTCGGTCGGCGTCAGCCGCTCCAGCACCAGCAGCACGGCCAGCTCCACCGCCTCGTCCTGCTCGACGGCCAGGGTGGGGTCCGCCGCGGTGTCCACCGGCTCGGGCAGCCAGGGACCGGTGTAGGTCTCACGTCGGGCCCGCGCCGACTGCACCACGTTGAGGCAGAGCCGGGTGGTGGTGGTCACCAGGAAGGCGACCGGGGTCCGGACCACGCCGCGGTCGGTGCCCTGCCAGCGCAGCCAGGTGTCCTGCACGACGTCCTCCGCCTCGCTCCAGCTGCCCAGCATCCGGTAGGCGATGCCGAAGAGCCGGGGCCGCACCTCGGCGAAGACCGCCGCCGCGTCGTCGAGGTCTCCGCCCCCTGCTGCGGCCGGCTGCGTCATGGCCGCGATCCTAGGGCTGCGCGACCCGGCCGGCGCCCCTCGCAGGTCAGCCCCGACCGCTGGCCGCGAGGTCCGGGCGGGCGCCCGGTTCGGCCGCGCCGGGGGCGCCGGTCGCCTCGGGCCGGCGCGCCGCCGCCCACCGCGCAGCCGGTCCCAGGACCGGCTGCGCGGTGGGACCGGGCGCGGCGTGCCGCTCCTGGAAGCCGCCGCTGGGCAGCTGCACGACCTGGCCCGACTCCGCCCCGTGCGCGTGCCGGTCCCGCTCCGCGGCGCGCAGGGTCGCGCAGACCTGGCGCGCGACGACGAAGGCGACGACGGGTCCCAGCAGCAGGACGGCGCGCAGCACCCCGACGACGTCCTCGAGGGCCACCCGGAACTGGGTGGCGACCAGGTCGGCGCTGGCGGCCGCCCAGAGCGCGCCGTAGACCGTCAGCCCGGCCGCCCCGACCGGGGTGCGGGTGGGGGCGTCGCGCGGCCGGTCCAGCAGGTGGTGGTCGGACCGGTCCCCCGTCACCCGGCTCTCGAGGAAGGGGTGGACGGTCAGCAGAGCGCCGAGCAGGCCGATCGCGGCCAGCGGGACGAGGACGGCGAGGGTCCAGGTCCGGCCGAGCCAGGTGACCTCCCAGCCCGGCGGGACCAGGCGGAGCGCGCCGTCGAGGAAGGCGGTGTACCAGTCGGGCTGGCTGCCTGCGAACGCGTTGCCGGGCGACGACGGCCCGTGGGCCCAGACCGGGCTGATCGTCAGGGTGCCGGCCATCAGCACGAGGAGTCCCGTGGTGGCGGCGGACAGGCCCGCCGCCCGGACGGCCGCCGCCGGCCAGAGCGGCAGCCCGACGACGCGCTCGGCCGAGCGGCCGGGCCCGGGGAGCTGGGCCGGCCCGGTCCGCCAGGAGCTCCGGAGCCGCAGCACGACCAGCAGCACGAGCAGGGCGGGCGCCGCCAGGTGCACGAGGTAGAGGTGCTCGACGACCCGGCCGGGGAGCTCGCCGCCGAACAGGACCCAGGACAGCCAGGTCCCGACCAGCGGGATGCCGAGCGTGACGCCCTCGACGATGCGGAGCCCGGTCCCCGACAGCGCGTCGTCGGGCAGGGCGTAGCCGCTCCAGCCGCTGACCAGGGCGAGGACGAGGACGCCGACCAGCAGCACCCAGGCCGCGCGCCGGGGGCGTCGGAAGCCGCCGGTGAAGAAGAGCGTGGCCAGCTGCAGCAGCAGCGCCGCGGGCAGGACCAGCGCGGCCCAGTGGTGGGCCTGGCGCACGAGCAGCCCGCCGGGCAGGTCCAGCGAGATCCGGAGCGTGGAGGCGTACGCCTCGGACATCTCGACACCCTGCAGCAGCCGGTAGCGGCCCTGGTAGCGCACGAGGGTGCTCGAGGGCTCGTAGACCAGGGTCAGGACCAGCCCGGTGACGACGAGCAGGACCAGGCTGGCCACCGCCACCACCCCGAGGAGGGACGACCACCGGTTCGGCACCGCCCGGTGCCGCAGCCCGTCGAGGAGCCGGCCGAGACGGCCGGCACCCGGGACCGCCCAGGCGGCGGCTGCCGCGCCGTGACCGGCCCGGGCGAGGGCTCCGGCGCCCCTAGCCGTGCGCACGGGGCGCTCCGCCGCGGACGAAGGCGTCGCGGGGGTGCTGGACCGACTGCAGCGAGACGATGTCGCGGCCGAACAGCAGGGCGGGCAGCCAGACGGCGAGGACCCGGACCTTGCGCTCCCAGCTCGGCACGGCGAGCACGTGGTAGCCGCGGTGCGCCAGCCACGCCGGGAAACCCGTGAGCACCACCGGGCCGGACTCGAAGACCCCCCGGCCGAGGCCCAGCGTGGCCACCACGCCGAGGTCGTGGTGGACGTAGTCCTTCGTCGGGCGGCCCCGCAGGTCGGCGACGAGGTTGCGGGCGAGCAGCCGGCCCTGGCGCACGGCGTGCTGCGCGTTCGGCACGGTCAGCGCGCCCGGCGTGCGCGCCGCGAGGTCGGGGACCGCGGCGTCGTCGCCGGCCGCCCACGCGCCCGCGACCGGTTCCGCCGGCGTCCCCACCCGCAGGTCGGCCCGCACCACCACCCGGCCGCGGCCGTCCACCGGCAGGTCCGTGTGCCGCGCCACCACCGGGTTGGCCCCGTTGCCGGCCGTCCAGACGATGAGCCCGGCGTCGAGCTCCTCCCCGTCGGACAGCACCACGTGCCCGCCCACGGCCGACTGCACGAGGGTGCGGAGGTGCACCCGCGCCCCGCGCCGCTCCAGCGAGCGGACCACCCAGGCCCCGGGGCGGTCCGACACCTCGGGCAGGATCCGACCGCTGGCCTCGACGAGGTGGAAGTGCAGGTCGTCCGCGGTCAGCTCCCGGTAGCGGCGGAGCAGGGCCGTGGCCAGGGAGAGCAGCTCCCCGAACCCCTCGACGCCGGTGAAGCCGCCGCCGACGACGACCACCGTGAGCAGCCGTCGCCGCTCGGGACCGGGCGGCAGCGCCGACGCCTGGTCGAAGGCCACGAGCAGCCGGTCGCGGATGGCGACGGCCTCCTCCACGTGCTTCAGCCCGATGGCCTCCTCGGCCACGCCCGGGATCGGCAGGGTGCGGGTCACGGCCCCGGCCGTGACCACGACGGCGTCGTAGCCCAGCACCCGGCTCCCCCCGTCCGCGAGCCCGACCTCGACCTGCCGCTGCGCGTGGTCGATCCGGGTCACCGTGCCCGGGACCAGCGTCGAGCGCCGCAGGTGCCGTCGCAGCGAGACCGCCGCGTGCCGGGCCTCCACCGAGCCGGCCGCCACCTCCGGGAGGAAGGGCTGGTACGTCATGTAGGGGCGTGGGTCGACGACGACGACCTCCGCCTCGTCCTGCCTCAGCCGCTTCTCCAGCTGCCACGCGGTGTAGAACCCCGCGTAGCCCCCGCCGACCACCACCACCCTGCGCACCGCGTCCTCCTCTGCTGACGTCCGTCACCAGGGAGACCGGGTGGGCGCGCCCGCTGTGACAGCGGCCGCGGCGGCCCCGCGCGGGCTAGACCGCGGGCACCGCCACCACCGGGGCGACCACCCGCCGTCGGGCGACGGCGAGCACCCCGGCCACGACGCCGACGAGGAGCCAGGCCACGAGCAGGCTGGCGGCCGAGCCGGCCCCCGAGCCGTCGGCGACCACGGCCCGCAGCCCGTCGAAGGCGGGGGTGAGCGGCAGGAAGGGCCGCAGCACGTCGAAGCTCGCGGGGACCGCGGAGGTCACCGCGCCGGCGGCGCCGGCCACGACGACGGCCACCGACAGGAAGCGGCCGACCCCGCCGAACCACGCGACCAGCGCGTGGTTCACCGCCACGAAGGCGGCGGCCACCAGGCCCAGGAAGACGCCCATCTGGACGGCCCGGCCGGCGGGCAGGTCCAGCAGCAGCTCGAGGACCACGGTCAGCGCGACGGCCTGGACCAGGCCGATCACCAGGCCGGGCAGCAGGCCCTCCAGGGCCAGCCGCCAGGACGGCTTCATCGAGGCCAGCACCCGGGCGGTGAAGGGCCGCAGCACGAGGTAGCTGGCGAGCGCGCCGACCCAGAGGGCCAGGACGGCCAGGAACGTCGTGGTGGTGACGTCGGAGAAGGCCGACGTCGGCGCCTCGGTCTGCACCGGCTGCGCGACGACGTCCGAGAGCTTCTCGCGCGTGTTCTTGTCGTAGCTCGGGACCGCGTCGGCGCCCTTGGCCAGCCCGTCGGACAGCTCGCGGCTGCCGTCGGCCAGCTGCTCGCCGCCGTCGGAGAGCTTGACGACGCCGGTGGCCAGCTGGTCGGCGCCCGAGGCCGACTGCGCGGTCCCGGTGGCCAGGCCGGTGACGCCGGTGCCGAACTCGCGGACGCCGGTGGCCAGCTCGGCCGCGCCGTCGGCGCTGGAGGCGATGCCCGCCGTCAGCGGGACCAGGCCCTTGGCGAACTGGTCGGTGCCCTCGGCCAGCTGGTCGAGCCCGTCGGCCAGCTGGGTCGCCCCGCCGGCCAGCCCAGACGTGCCGGTGGCGAGCGTCTTCGCCCCGCCGGCCAGCCCGGACGCGCCGGTGGACAGCTGGGCGACGCCGCCGTCGACGCCCTTCGCGCCCGCTGCGAGCTGCTCCGCGGAGGGGATGAGGCCGGGCACGGTGGCGCCGGTCCGCGGGTCCTCGGTGTTCTCGAAGCCGGCGAGGGTCGCGGTGATGCCGCCCTGGAAGGCGTCGACGATCCCGCTGCACAGCTCGGCGGGCGTGCCCTCGGGGCACAGGGTCGGCACCTGCGCGAGCACCGTCGCGTCGGGCGCGTCCGCGAGCGCGGCGAAGGTGTCCCGGTAGGTCGTCACGCCCGCGGCGTACTGCTGCACGCCAGCAGCGAAGGCCTTGGTGCCGCCCGGCTGGTCCGGGGTGCCGTTGCGCAGGGCGCCCACGCCGCTCGCCAGCTGGGAGGCGCCCGTCGAGAGCTGCCCCGCCCCGTCGGCCAGCTTCCCGGCCCCGTCGGCCAGGTCGTCGGCGCCGTCGGCCGACGCCGTGGTGCCCTTCGCCAGCTCGCGCGCCCCGCCGGGCAGGGCGGCAGCGCCCTCGCTCAGCTTCTGCAGGCCCGTGGCCAGGGCGGCGGTGCCGGTGGTCAGCTGGGTGCTGCCGGTGGACAGCTGCTGGGCGCCGTCGTCGAGCTGCTCCAGGCCGTCGGCCAGCCCGCGGGTGCCCGTGGCCACGCCGTCGATGCCCTTGGACAGGTCCTCCGCGCCGTCGGCGAGCTGGTCGGAGGCGTCGGCGACCGTCGAGAACTGCTTGCCGAGGTCGTTGAAGCCGACGTAGATGCCGTCGAGGTACTGCTTCGTCAGGGTCGTGTTCAGCGCCGAGGTGGCGGCCGCGGTGATCGCCTGGCCGACGACCGGGTCGGCGATGCCGCTGACCTCGGAGGTGCGGACGTCGATGGTCGCGGGCCGGATGCTGTCCGCGTCGGTCTTCGAGAACGACGTGGCCCGCGCGGAGAAGGTCTTCGGAATCGTCACCACGGCGGCGTAGCCGCCCGAGCGCAGGCCCGCGTCGGCGTCGGCGGCATCGGTGAGGACCCAGTCGAAGTTGGTGTCGACCTTCTCCTCGCCCGAGCCGCCGGTGACCAGGCCGCCGGCCAGCTGCCGGCCGAGCGGCACCGTCTGGCCGTCCAGCTCGACGGGCTCGTCGAGGTTCACCACGGCGGCCTGGACCCGGTCCAGGCGGTCGGTGGAGTCCCAGGTCGCCCAGAGGAAGCCGGCGGCGACCACGAGGGGGACCAGGACCAGGCCGACCAGGGACCAGAGTCCGACGCGGCGGCTGCTGGTGGCACGTTCGAGCGGGTACATCGGTGACATCTCCGTTGCGGGGTCAGGCGTGCGGGTCAGGCGTGCGGGATCAGGCGTGCGGGGCCGGGACCAGCTCGGCGGGCCGGTCCAGGGTGAGGGCGGAGCAGGAGGCGGGCAGCAGGTCGGCGACGGCCTCGCGGTCGCGGACGGCCAGCAGGACGGCCACCTCGCGGCTGCCCACGGCCAGGTCGTCCAGCAGGCTGGCCAGCGCGGCCCGGTCGTCGTGGGCGGTGAGCAGGTCGGCGTGGTCGACCAGCACCAGGGCGGGGTCGCGGCCCAGCACCTCGGCCAGCTCGCCGCGCAGGTCCTGCGTCGCGGCGCAGTCGACGTAGCCGACGACGCGGCGGACGCCGGCCGCCTGCTCGGGCAGCACCCGGCCCGCCACCTTGACCTGGCCGGTGGTCAGCCGCATCCGCCCGCCGAGGGTGAGCAGCAGCGCGGTCTTGCCGCTGTGCGGGGGCCCGTCGACGACGACGACCTCGCGCGGCAGCGCCGACAGCGCGACCGCCTGGCCGGCGACCTCGAGGCCGGCGTAGACGACGTGCGGGTCGTCGGCGCTGGGCCAGTCGGCCAGCGAGGTCTGGTGCTCCAGGCCCTCGCCCTCGACGTCGAAGGAGGGCAGCAGCCGGTCCAGCCAGCGCGGCAGCCACCAGGCCGAGCGGCCCAGCAGGGCCAGCACGGCCGGCACCAGCGTCATCCGGACCAGGAACGCGTCGACGAACACCCCGACGGCCAGGCCGAAGGCGATCGTCTTGATCGGCCCCTCGCCCTCGGGCACGAAGGCCGCGAAGACGGCGAACATGATGACCGCGGCCGCGACGACCACCCGGGAGGAGGAGACGAAGCCCTCCTCGATGGCGGCCGAGGCGTCGGCGGACGTGCCGCGGCCGGAGCGGCGCGAGCGGTGCACGTACTCCTCGCGGATCCGGGAGACGAGGAACACCTCGTAGTCCATGGCCAGGCCGAAGAGGATGCCCATCAGCAGGATCGGCAGGAAGCTGATCACCGGGGCGGTCTGCGCGACGTTGAGGAGCGAGCCGAACCAGCCCCACTCGAAGACGGCGGCCGTGGCGCCGAACGCGGCGCCCACGCTGAGCAGGAACCCGATCGTCGCCTTGAGCGGCACCGCCACCGAGCGGAACACCATGGCCAGCAGGACCAGCGACAGCCCGACGACGAGGACGCCGAACGGCAGCAGCGCCCCGCCGAGGCGGTCGGAGACGTCGATCCCGACGGCGGTGAAGCCCGTCACCGCGATCGGCACGTCGTACTTGGCCTCCAGCGCGGGTGCGGCGTCGCGGATGGCCCGCACCAGGTCCTTGGTCTCGGTGCTGTCGGGCGCGCCCTCGGGGATGACCTGGACGATGCCGGCCGAGGCGTCCTCGTTCGGGGTGGCGAGCGGCACGCTGGCCACGCCGGGCAGGGCGCGCAGGTCGTCGGCGAGGTCGTCCATCAGGCCCAGCGGGTCGTCGGAGCCGACGATGGTGGCCGAGACGACGAGCGGGCCGTTGTAGCCGGCGCCGTAGTGCTCGGCGATGAGGTCGTAGGTGGTGCGCGCGGGGGTGCCGGGGGCGGCCGTGCCGTTGCTGGGCAGGGCCAGCCGGAGGTCCAGCGCGGGATAGCTGACCACCCCGAGGCCGGCGACGACGACGACCACGGTGAGCACCGGCACCCTGGTGACCAGCCGCACCCAGCGGCGGCCGAGGCCGGTCCTCGCCCGCGGCTCCCGGCGGGCCGGGGTGGGCGCCCCGGCACCGGCCGTCCCGACGGCGGCACCGTCGGCGGACCCGGCGGCCGCGGCGGCGCCACCGCGCACCCGGCGGGGCTTCGGCCGCAGCGACTCGCCAGCGAAGCCGAGCAGGGCGGGCAGCAGGGTGAGGGCGATGAGGACGGCGATGGCCACGCCGATCGCGGCGGCCACGCCCATCGTGGTGAGGAAGGGGATGCCCGCGACGGCGAGCCCGCACAGCGCGATCATCACCGTCATCCCCGCGAAGACGACGGCCGAGCCCGAGGTGGCGACGGCCCGGGCCACGGACTCCTCGGCATCCATCCCGTCGCGGAGCTGGTCGCGGTGCCGGGAGGTGATGAAGAGGGCGTAGTCGATGCCCACCGCCAGGCCCAGCATGAGGGCGAGCAGCGGGGTGGTCGAGGAGATGGTGGCCACGCCGGTGGCGCCGAAGATCAGCGCCATGGTCAGCCCGACGCCCAGCAGCGCGGTGAGCAGCGGCATACCGGCCGCCCGCAGCGAGCCGAGCGTGAAGAACAGCACCACCAGGGCCACCAGCACGCCCACCCCCTCGGAGATGCTCAGCCCCGGCGTCTCGCCGCCGAACGCCTGGCCGCCGACCGACGCCTGGGAGCCGGGCAGCGACGCCTGCAGCGACGCCGTCTCGTCCTCCAGGGCCTCGAGGCTGGCGGGGGCGATCTCGGGGGCGCTGACGGCGTAGCGCACGGAGATGATCGCGGCGCTGTCGTCCTCGGCGATCACACCCTCGGCGTACTGGTCGAACGGGGAGGTGACGCCGTCCACCTGCGGCAGGTCGCCGATCTCGTCGACGGCGGCCTCGATCGCCCTCTTCGCCGCGGCCGAGCGGACGCTCTGGCCCTCGGCCGGCACCACGACCAGGTCGGCGGTGGTGCCGCCGACCTGCGGGAACGTGCGGTCGAGGGCGTCCAGCGCCACCTGGGACTCGGTCCCGGGCAGGGTGAAGGACTCGTCGAACTCGTCGCTGATGGCGAGCGCGAGGCCGCCGACGACGACGAGGGCGGCCAGCCAGGCCAGCAGCACCCGCAGCCGGCGCCGGAACGCCGTCCGGCCCAGGCCGTACAGGAACGAGGACACGGGTCTCCCCCAAGAGTGGTGCGACGGTCGTCGGTGGTGGCTCCGGTGCTGCGCCGTACCGGATGCATCTCGATCCAGAACTGTATCCGATCCAGCAGCGCATCGGATACACGCCTGTATCGGATACGGTCGTGCATCGGATACAGCGGTGGATCCGATCCGCTACCGTGGTCCGCAGCCACGCCCCCAGACCCCCGGAGGAGCCGCGTGAGCACCACCACCAGCCCGTCGCGGGCCGCCGCACCGGTCAGCGCGCGCCGGGCGCAGACCCGCGAGCGGCTGCTGGCCGCCGCCACCTCGGTGTTCGCCGAGCGCGGGGTCAACGGCGCGAGCGTCGAGGAGATCTGCGAGACCGCCGGGTTCACCCGCGGCGCCTTCTACTCCAACTTCGCCGACAAGGACGCCCTGGTGCTGGCGCTCATCCAGGCCGACGTGGCCGCCCAGTACGCCGCCGCCCGCGCGGCCGTGGAGGAGGTGGAGCACGCGCTCGGCACCGGCACGGTCGCCGACGTGGTCGCCCGGACCCTCCAGCAGCTCGACGCCTTCGGCGCGACGGGCCGCGAGGGCGTCCTCGCCCAGCAGGAGCTGCTGCTGCACGCCGCCCGGGTGCCCGCGCTGCACCGGCCCTACCGCGAGTTCCTCGCCGCCAGCAGCGACCAGCTGCGCACCCTGCTCACCGGCGCGCTGGAGCGGGTGGGCCTGGAGTTCACCCTCCCCGTCGACCTGGCCGTGGAGATGCTGCTGGCCACCCACGCCCGGGTCCAGACGCAGGCGCTCTTCGACGAGGACGTCGACACCAGCGCCCTGCAGGCCCTCGTGCTGGCCATCACCCGGCCACGGCCCGACGGCCCGGCCGGGTCCGGGTGCGCGACCCGCTCGGGCTGACGGCACCGCCGGGTGCGGCGGCCCGCTGACCCTAGGCTGGACCCATGCACATCCTTGTCGTCGACGACGACCAAGCCGTCCGGGACTCCCTCAAGCGGTCGCTGGAGTACAATGGCTACGAGGTGAGCGCCGCCGAGGACGGCGTCCAGGCGCTGGCGCGGCTGGCCGCGGTCCGGCCCGACGCCGTGGTCATGGACGTGATGATGCCGCGGCTCGACGGCCTGGAGACCACCCGGATGCTGCGCTCGGCCGGCAACGACGTCCCGATCCTCGTGCTGACGGCGCGCGACGCCGTCGGCGACCGGGTGGACGGGCTCGACGCCGGGGCCGACGACTACATGGCCAAGCCCTTCGCCCTCGACGAGCTGCTGGCCCGGCTGCGCGCGCTCGTCCGCCGCGCCGGCACGGTGGCCGACTCCACCGACCCCTCGACCTCGAGCCTCGCCTTCGCCGACCTGGTCCTCAACACCCAGACCCGCGAGGTGCTCCGCGGCAGCCGGTCGATCAGCCTGACCCGTACCGAGTTCGCGCTGCTCGAGGCCTTCATGCAGCACCCCCGCCGGGTGCTGGAGCGCAGCTGGCTGCTCAACGAGGTGTGGGGCTTCGACTTCCCCACCACGGCCAACTCCCTCGAGGTCTACATCGGCTACCTCCGCCGCAAGACCGAGGTGGGCGACGAGCCGCGGCTGATCCACACCGTCCGCGGGGTCGGCTACGTGCTGCGCGAGACCCCGCCGTGACCCCGGCCGGTCCCCCCGCGGGCCCCCGCCCCGGCTGCGGAGGGGACCGGGGTTGCCCCGCCGGCTGAGGTCGTGGCTGCGCGGCTTCCCGCTCCAGCGCCGCGTCTTCCTCCTGACCACGCTGGCCGTGGCCGTCGCGGTGGCCGCGACCGGCCTGGCCGCTTTCGTCACGCTGCGCGTCTCGCTCTACAACGCCCTCGACGACGAGCTCATCGAGGTGGCCAGCACGCTGGCCGTGCCAGTCGCGCAGGACATCACCCGGCTGGGCGGGCTCACCGAGAGCGCGCTGCGGGCCGGTGACGTCAGCGTCGCCGCCCAGCGCGCCGACGGCCAGCAGTTCTACGTGCCCGACGAGCGGGAGCACCTCGTGCTCACCGCCGACGAGCTGGCGGTCGCCCGGCTGAACCGGGGTGCGTCCGCGCGCACCGGTGTCGCGACCGACGGCGAGCAGTACCGGATCGTCGCCGTCCCCATCACCCAGCTGGGCAACTACGCGCTGGTCCTCGGCCGGCCGCTGCAGCCGACGAACAACACCCTGCGCTCGGTCTCGCTGGTGCTGGTGATCTTCGGCGCGCTGGGCGTCGGCGTGGCCGCGGTGGTGGGGGCGACCGTCGCGCGCTCCAGCCTGCGTCCGGTCCGCCAGCTCTCGGCCGCCGTCGAGCACGTGACGGCGACCGACGACCTGGAGCCCATCACCATCGCCGCCAGCGGCGACCTGGCCCTGCTGGCCGACAGCTTCAACGCGATGCTCACCTCGCTGGCCTCCTCCCGCGAGCGGCAGCGCCAGCTGATCGCCGACGCGGGCCACGAGCTGCGCACCCCGCTCACCAGCCTGCGCACCAACATCGAGCTGCTGACGGCCGACGCCAGCACCGGCATGCTCAAGCCGGCCGACCGGACCGAGATCCTCGCCGACGTCAACGCCCAGCTGGCCGAGTTCACCAGCCTCATCGGCGACCTCGTCCAGCTCGCCCGCGAGGACGGGGTGGCCGCCTCGCCGGAGCCGATCGACCTCCGCGACGTCATCCGCTCGGCCCTGGACCGGGTCCGCCGCCGCGCTCACGGCGTCGACTTCGACGTCGAGCTCAACCCCTACTACGTCGTCGGCGAGGCCGACACCCTGGAGCGGGCGTTCACCAACCTGCTCGACAACGCCGTCAAGTGGAGCCCGGCGGGGGGCACCGTGCGGGTGCAGCTGGAGGGCGGCCGGTTCCGGGTGGCCGACCAGGGGCCCGGCATCGACGAGGCCGACCTGCCCTTCGTCTTCGACCGCTTCTTCCGCGCCGAGACCGCCCGGAACACCCCCGGCACCGGGCTCGGGCTCTCGATCGTCGCGCAGGCGGTCGACCGGCACGGCGGCTGGGTGCGGGCCAGCCGGTCGGCCCAGGGCGGGGCCGAGTTCACCGTCCAGCTGCCCGGCGCGACGACGCTGGAGGCGCTGGCCGAGCGGCCGCCGTCGGTCCCCTCGGCCCTGCCCGCCCGGCGTCCCTGACGGCCCCGGGACCGCCCGGCCCGACGGCGCGGAGCCCGCACCGGGGTCCGACCCATCCGATCGCCCGACGGCCCCGAACAGGGCTCAGAGCGCAAGGGTTCGGGGGAACGCCGGCCGGCAGATCCACCTCCCGCACCTGCTCACGTGACCAGTGGTTCGTGCCGACGTCGTCAGAACGCGTCCGTGCACGCACTCCTGCCCTCTTTGCGTGCTCCGCGCACCGAGAGCGCCGCCGGCCACGCTCCCACGGAGCTCCACCCTCAGTCAGAGGAGCACGCATGTTCGGAAAAGATGTCGTCGTCGACATGATCAACCGCAGTGCCGAGAACGAGGCGGACCGTCGCAACTTCCTGCGCACCGCCGGTCTCGCCGGGCTCGGCGTCGTCGGCGCCACCGCCCTGTCCGGGACGGGTGCGCTGTCCGCCTCCGCCGCTCCCGCGGCGGCCGCGGCGCCCAGCGACGGCGCCGTCCTCAACTTCGCCCTGAACCTCGAGTACCTCGAGGCGGAGTTCTACCTGCACGCCTACTACGGCTGGGGCGTCCCGAGCGCGCTGACCGGGGGCAAGGGCACCCGCGGTGGCGTCACCGGCGGCCGGAAGGTGGCCTTCAAGAGCAAGGCGATCGCCCAGTACGCCAAGGAGATCGCCGAGGACGAGCTCAACCACGTCACGTTCCTGCGCCGTGCGCTGGGCTCGGCGGCCGTGGCGCGTCCGAAGATCGACCTGAAGAGCAGCTTCACGGCGGCGGCCCGCGCGGCCGGCCTGATCAGCGCGAAGCAGACCTTCGACCCGTTCGCCAACGAGAACAACTTCCTGCTCGCGGCGTTCATCTTCGAGGACGTCGGCGTCACCGCCTACAAGGGTGCCGCCCCGCTCATCGACAACAAGGACTACCTGGAGGCCGCGGCCGGCATCCTGGCCGTCGAGGCCTACCACGCCGGCATCGTCCGCACGTCGCTCTACGCCAAGGGCCTCTACGCCGCGGCGCAGAAGATCTCCGACGCGCGCGACAGCCTGGACGGCCCGAAGAACATCGACCAGGGCATCGGCCGCAAGAAGAGCGGCAACCTGGTGCCGACCGACGCCAACAGCATCGTCTACTCCCGGACCCCCGGCCAGGTGCTGAACGTCGTCTACCTCAACCCCGCCAAGGTGAGCAAGGGCGGGTTCTTCCCGTCCGGGCTCAACGGCGAGGTCAAGACCAGCGACGACAACAGCTGATCCGACGGGCGGCCGGCGGTCACCTCACCGAGGTGGCCGCCGGCCGTCCTGTTCCTCCCACCGCCCCGCGGGGTAGCGGTGGCACGATGAGACCGACCACCGGGAGAGGGCCGAGGAGATGACGCTGCTGACGAGGCCGCCGCGGCCCGACGCGGGCACCCTGCTCAACCGCACCAAACTCCTCGGACCCGCGTTCGTCGCCGCCGTCGCCTACGTCGACCCCGGCAACGTCGCCACCAACACCACCGCCGGAGCCACCTACCAGTACCTCCTCCTCTGGGTCCTGGTCGGCGCCACCCTGATGGCCGGACTCATCCAGTACCTCTCCGCCAAGGTCGGCTGGCTCACCGGCCAGTCCCTGCCCGCCCTCGTCGGCCAGCGCACCCGACGCCGCACCCGCCTCGCCTACTGGGCCCAGGCCGAGCTCGTCGCCGTCGCCACCGACATCGCCGAAGTCGTCGGCGGCGCCCTGGCCCTCCAGCTCCTCTTCGACCTGCCCCTGGTCGCCGGCGCCGTGGTCACCGTCAGCGTGTCCACCGCCCTGCTCTACGTCCAGCGCCACGGCCAACCCAGCTTCGAGAAGGTCATCACCGCCCTGCTGGCCGTGGTCACCGTCGGGTTCCTCGCCGGCCTCGTCGTCGACCCCCCCGACCCCGCTCAGGCTGCGGCCGGGCTGGTGCCGCGGCTGGCGGGGACCGACTCCGCCCTGCTCGCCGTCGGGATGCTCGGCGCCACCGTCATGCCGCACGCCGTCTACCTCCACTCCGCCCTCGTCCGCGACCGCCACGGCCGCGCCGACCCCGGCAACGCCCGCGGAGTCCTCGGCGCCGTCAAAGCCGACGTCATCCTCGCCATGGTCGTCGCCGGCAGCGTCAACATCGGCATGCTCCTCCTCTCCGGCAGCTCACTGTTCGGGCTCCAGCTGGACGGGCTCACCGAGGTCCACACCGCGATCAGCACCGGCCTCGGCCCGGTCGTCGCGATCCTGTTCGCGCTCGCCCTGCTCGCCTCCGGGCTGGCCTCCACCTCGGTCGGCGGCTACGCCGGCACCGTCATCATGGACGGGCTGCTGCACCGGCGGATCCCGCTGCTCTGGCGCCGGTTGGCCACCGCCATCCCCGCCCTGGTCCTCCTCGGACTGGGCGCGGACCCCACCCGGCTGCTGATCCTGTCCCAGGTCGTCCTCTCCTTCGGGATCCCCTTCGCCCTCATCCCGCTGGTCCGGATCGCCCGCGACCCCAAGCTCATGGCCCTCGTCCCCACCCGCCCGGCCACCATCGCCATCACCTGGGCCGTCGTCGCCGCCATCGTCGCCCTCAACGCCCTCCTCCTCGTCCTCCTCATCACCGGCTGAGGCGGCACCCAGGGGTCACCTCTGGCGCCGACGTGTCAGACGTGGTGGCGGTCCTAGCCGACACCACCTCTGACAACTCGGCAGAGGGCGAGCCTCAGGAGCGGCCGCGGGTCGCGTACGGGGTGTGCGTGGGCAGCGTCATCCGCGGGGCCCGGCGGGGACGGCGGGCGACGCCGCCCATCAGCCCCAGCAGCGCCTGCACCCGGAACCGGTGCCCGCGGTAGGGCTCCAGCAGCTCGGTGGCCGCGTCGTCGTCCAGCACCTCCCCGGTCAGGGCGTAGGTGATGTTCTTGCCCACGTGGTAGTCGCCGATGCTCCACGCGTCCGCGTCGCCGTGCGCCCGCTGGCGCACCTCCGCCGAGGTCCACGGGCCGACGCCGGGCAGGCTGCGCAGCGCCCGGTCGGCCTCCGCCGAGCCCAGGGCCAGCGTCCGCTCCAGCGCGACGGCGCGGGCCGCCGTCCGGACCAGCGTCCGGCTCCGGCGCTCCTCCACCCCGGCGGCGAGGAAGGTCCAGCTGGGCACCCGGGCCCAGACCTGCGGGGTGGGCGGCACCCGCATGCCGAAGGCGGCCGACGCGGGGTCGGTCGCCGGGCCGGGGGCGGGCTCGCCGAACTCGCTGACCAGCAGGTGCCAGGCGCGGAACGCCTCTTTGCCGGTGACGACCTGCTCGAGGCACGCCGGGGCCATCGCCTCGTAGACGGCGTCGGAGCGCCCGACGCGGTAGTGCCCGTAGCGGCGGACTGCCTCGACCAGGACGGGGTGCACCGGCTCGAACCCGGCGACGTCGTCCTCCTCGCCCACCAGCCGCGGCAGGTGGTCCAGCACCCAGGCGGCGCCGTCTCCCCAGGCGCGAGCGGCGACCTCGCCGCCGCCGGCCACGAGCTTGAGCAGTGCGGGCCCCTCGGGGGTGCGCGTGGTCCGCAGGTGGATGTCGCCCAGCACCCGGTGCGTCGGGTCGCCGGCACCGCGCCGGTGCAGGCCCAGCACCGGCGCCAGCAGCACCGGCCGGTCGACGACGAGCCGCCGGGTCAGCCCGGCCGCCGCGCTCACGCCGCCCCCGGCCGGCGGACCGACCAGTCCCCGGAGAGCCGGCGCCGGAACCCGTTGGCCCGCAGCACGCCCTGGGAGGCCGCGTTGTCCTCGTCGGTGCCGGCCAGCACCTCGGCGGCGCCGTCACGCCAGGCGAGCGCCAGCAGCTGCGCGACCGCGCGGGTGGCCACCCCCTGGCCGCGCAGCGCGGGCACGACGGCGTAGCCGATCTCGACCACCACCGGGCCGGTCGCCGCGGGCGGGCCGTGGAAGCCGACGTCGCCGACGACCCGGCCGTCGACGCGGATCTCGTGCACCCACCAGCGCGGCAGCCCGTCCAGCGTGCCCATGGCGCCGTGCGCCCCCAGCAGCATCGTCAGCGCGTCGACGGTGTCGGGCTGCGGGTAGTCGGGGTGCCAGCGCGCGGCATCGGCAGCCGTCGCGGCCTCACCCGCGACCAGCCGGCGGGCCGCGTCGACCGGCCACGGCACCAGCGTGACGGGGACCGTCGTCGGGCGGCCCGGCCGCGGATCGCTCGCGGCGGGGCCGGGCGCAGGCCGCGGGGGGTCACGGGGATCTCGGCTAGATTGTGAGCCGCTCGCGTCGGCGGCGGGTCCGCCCCCGGTGGGGCGGGGGCGCCCGGGACGGCGTGGCCGGACGGGCGGGGACCCAGCCGGCGGAGCACTCACGACGACCAAGACTAGGCGGAGAACGTGGCCCACACCCATTCCCGACCGGCGCGCCCGGGGGGCGGGCAGCTCGCCCTGGTGGACGCCGACGAGCTGCGGCGGCACCGGCGCGCCCTGCGGATGCTCGTGGTGGTGCTGATCCCGCTGGCGGTGTGGACCCTGGTCGGCCTGATCGCGCTCTGGCCGGGCGACATCTCCGAGCAGGTCAACTCCGACGTCGCGGGCTACAGCGTCCCCGGCGTCACCTACCCGACCGCGCGGATCACCGCCGTCGAGCAGATCTCCTGCGAGGGCCTGTCGGGCTCGACGCCCGGGATCGACGACAGCCGGTGCGCCAACATCACCGCCCAGCTCCTCGAGGGCGACGACGAGGGCCTGTCCGCCACCGTCCCGCTGACCGACGCCCTCTACTCCTCCGGTGTCGAGGTGGGCCAGAAGATCAAGCTCATCCGCATCCCCCCGGCCGACGGCCAGCCGTCGCAGTTCCAGTTCTCCGACTTCGAGCGCCGCACCCCGCTGGTGCTGCTCACCCTGGCCTTCGTCGCCGTGGTCGTCGCCGTCGCCCGCTGGCGCGGCTTCGCCTCGCTGGTGGGTCTGGGCTTCGCCGGGTTCATCCTCGTGAAGTTCATGTTCCCGGCGCTGGTCGCGGGCGAGAACCCGATCCTCATCGGGCTGATCGGCTCCTCGGCCATCATGTTCGTCGTCCTCTACGCCGCCCACGGGTTCAGCGCGCGGACGACGACCGCCCTGGTGGGCACGCTGTTCGGGCTCATCCTCATCGCCCTGCTGGGCTGGGGCGCGACGCGCTGGGCGCACCTGACCGGGGTCGCCGCCGAGGACGACTACGTCCTCGCCGCGGCCGCGCCCAACCTGTCGCTGACGTCGGTGGTGATGTGCGGCATCATCCTGGCCGGCCTCGGCGTGCTCAACGACGTGACCATCACCCAGGCGTCCGCGGTCTGGGAGCTGGCGGACGGACAGGACCCCGACGGCGAGGGCCGCAGCCAGCGCCGTCTGTTCTCCCGGGCCATGCGGATCGGCCGCGACCACATCGCCTCGACCATCTACACCATCGCCTTCGCCACGGCCGGCGCCTCGCTCTCGGTGCTGCTGCTGATCGCGGTCTACAACCGCCCCCTGCTCCAGGTGCTGCAGACCGAGCAGTTCGCCGGCGAGGTCATCCGCACCCTCGTCGGCTCCATCGGCCTGGTGCTCGCGGTGCCGCTCACCACCGCCGTCGGCGTCGCCGTGGTCCGGGCCAGCGACCGCGGCAGCAGCCTCGGCGCCGGCCGCCGCCGCGACCGCGTCGAGGAGTTCGAGGACCTCGAGCCGGTGCCCGCCGCCGACCGCACCCGCGACCGCGCGGACGAGGGGGACGACGCCTCCGACGACCCCGCCGCCGAGCGCCCGGGACGCGACCGCGCGGAGCGGGACGGGGCGGGACGCGACCGGTCGGCCGCGGACGGCGCGGGGCCGACGACCGCCGGTACCGCGGACGTGCCCGCGACCCCGGCGCCCGCTCCCACCCCGTCCGCCAGCACCCGGTCCGCCAGCACCCCGTCCGGCAGCACGCCATCCCGCGGCGACGGCAGCGGCGCCGCGCGCGACGACGCCCCGGCCGCCGGGACCGGTGCCCCCGCGGCCCGCAGCGAGGCCGAGACCGAGGCCAGATGGCGGCGCTGGCGGCGGCAGAAGCCGGAGGACGACTTCGGCTTCTCCGATCTCCGCGACCCCGACGAGAAGGGCGCCGGACCCGGCGGCCGGCCGGGTCGCTGAGAGTGCGCGCCGTCGTCTACGACGCCGTGGGCGCGGTCCCCGTGCTGCGCGACGTGCCGGCGCCGGACTGCCCGCCCGACGGCGTCGTGGTCGACGTCGCCGCCACCGGCGTCTGCCGCTCCGACTGGCACGCCTGGCGGGGCCACGACCCCGTCGCCCTGCCGCACGTCCCCGGGCACGAGCTGGCCGGCACGGTGGCGGCCGTCGGCCCGGCGGTGACCCGGTTCGCCGTCGGCGACCGGGTGACGACCCCCTTCGTCAACGGCTGCGGCCGCTGCGCCACCTGCCGGGACGGGAACCCGCAGGTCTGCCCCGACCAGACCCAGCCCGGCTTCACCGGCCCCGGCTCGTTCGCCGAGCAGGTGGCCCTGCACGCCGCCGACACCAACCTCGTCCGGCTGCCCGACGCCGTCGGCTTCGTCGAGGCCGCGGCGCTCGGCTGCCGCTTCGCCACCGCCTACCGGGCCCTCACCGCGCACGCCCGCCTGCAGCCCGGCCAGTGGCTCGCGGTGCACGGCTGCGGCGGGGTCGGGCTCTCCGCCGTCGCCATCGCCGTCGCCCTCGGCGCCCGGGTGGTGGCCGTCGACCTGTCCGCCGACGCGCTCGAGCGGGCCTCGCGGCTGGGGGCGGAGGTCGTCGTCCGCTCGGCCGACCCCGTCGCCGCCGTCCGGGAGGCCACCGGGGGCGGCGCGCACGCCTCCGTCGACGCGCTGGGCTCCCCCGCCACCGCCGCGGCCTCGGTCGCCAGCCTGCGCCGGCGCGGCCGGCACGTCCAGGTCGGGCTGCTGCTGGACCCGGCCGGGACGGCCCTGCCGATGGACCTCGTGGTGGCCCACGAGCTGGAGCTCTACGGGTCCCACGGGCTGGCCGCCGCGGACTACCCGCCGATGCTCGCCCTGGTCGCCTCGGGCGCCGTCTCGCTGTCCGCCCTGGTGGGCGCCGTGATCAGCCTGGACGAGGCGCCGGCCGCGCTGATGGCCATGGACCGGCTCAGCGGGGGCACCGGCGGCCTGACGGTGGTCGCCCTCAGCGGCTGACGGGGCGGCGGTATTTTCGGGTCATGTCCCTACCCAGCGCATCCGACCCGACCGATCCCGGCGCCAACCTCTCCGGCGCCTCCGACCCCGGCGCCGCCGACGAGGCCGCGTTCTCCGAGGACGTCCTCGAGCCCGAGGACGACCCGGGCCTGCACCACGTCCGCAGCGAGGGCCGCGGCATGCCCCTGCACCCCGACGACGACGCGCTCGAGGCCGCCGTCGAGCGGGACCGGGTGGCGGCGGGCCTCGCCGACTACGCCCCCGTCGACGTCCCGCCGGCCACCGACCCGCTGCCCGAGGGCACCGACCCGGCCGTCGACCTGGCCCAGCGCGGCCTGCTCGGCGACACCGCGGTCGACGACGGCGAGGACTGACCGCCGCCGGGTGCGCGCTGCCGCAGGTCCACGGGACCTCCGGACCTGCAGGGCGCGCACCCGACCGCGGTCCGAGCCGCGGCTGGCTCGCGCGGATCAGCCCCGCGGCGGGGGCAGCAGCGCGGCGATCTCGGCGCGCTCGAAGAACTCCGCCGAGGCCCGGGCCGAGGGCGTCCCGAGGTCGGGGTCGGCGCCGGCGGCCAGCAGCACCTCGACGACGTCGGTGTAGCCCTTGAACACCGCCCCGGCCAGCGGCGTCTGGCCGCGGTCGTTGACGGCGTCGACGTCGGCGCCGCGCTCGGCCAGCACCCGGACCGTCGCGGCGTGCCCGTGGTAGGCGGCGAGCATCAGCAGGGTGTTGCCGGTCGCGTCGGTGAGGTCGACGGGCATCCCGTGGTCGGCGTAGGCGGCCAGCCGCTCGGCCTCGCCGACGCGGGCCCGGTCCAGCAGCCAGTGCGCCAGCTCGACGGGGTCCTCCCCGCTGGGCACGCCCTCGGTCAGCGGCCCGCTCACTCGCCCGACCCGGGCTTCAGCAGCGGGAAGAGGATCGTCTCGCGGATGCCGGCGCCGCTGAGCAGCATGACCAGCCGGTCGATGCCCAGCCCGACCCCGCCCATCGGCGGGGCGCCGAACTCCAGCGCGGCCAGGAAGTCCTCGTCCAGCTGCATCGCCTCGGGATCACCGGCCGCCGCGGCCAGCGACTGCGCGGTGAGCCGGTCGCGCTGGACGACGGGGTCGACCAGCTCGGAGAAGCCGGTGCCGCGCTCGGTGCCGCCGATGATGAGGTCCCACGCCTCGATGAGGTGCGGGTCGCTGCGGTGCGGCCGGGCCAGCGGCTGGGCCGAGGGCGGGTAGTCGCAGACGAAGGTCGGCTGCAGCAGGGTCGGCTCGACGAGCTCGCCGAACAGCTCCAGCACCAGCTTCTCCGCCCCCCAGGCCGGGTCGACCTCGACGCCGCGCTCGGCGGCGACGGCACGCAGCCGGTCGGCCCCGGTCTCCCAGGTGACCTCCTCGCCCAGCACCTGCGAGAGCCCGGGGTAGACGCCCAGCCAGGGCCACTCGCCGTCCAGGTCGACCGTGCCGGCGGCCGTCTCGACCTGCCGGGAGCCGAGGGCCGCGTCCGCCGCGTCGACCACGATGCGCTGCAGCAGCGCGGCCACCGTGCGCTGGTCGCCCCAGGCCTCGTAGAACTCGAGCATCGTGAACTCGGGGCTGTGGCTGGAGTCGACGCCCTCGTTGCGGAAGATGCGGCCCATCTCGTAGACCTTCTCCACCCCCCCGACGACGGCGCGCTTGAGGAACAGCTCCAGCGCGATCCGCAGCGTCATGTCGGTGTCGAAGGCGTTGAGGTGGGTGCCGAACGGGCGCGCCTGGGCGCCGCCGTGCACCAGCTGGAGCACCGGCGTCTCGATCTCGAGGTAGCCCTCGCGGTGCAGCGTCTCGCGGATGCTCCGGGTGACGGCCGCGCGGGTGCGGACCATCTGCCGGGCCTCCTCGCGGACGGTCAGGTCGGCGTGCCGCTGCCGCACCCGGGTCTCGTCGGAGAGCTCCTTGTGCAGCGTGGGCATCGGCCGCAGCGCCTTCGACGCCAGGGTCCAGGCCGTGGCCAGCACGGACAGCTCGCCGCGGCGGGAGGAGATGACCCGGCCGGTGACGGCGACGAAGTCCCCGAGGTCGACGTCGGCCTTCCAGGCGCCCAGCGACTCCTCGCCCACCTCGTCGCGGGACAGCATCACCTGCAGCCGGACGCCGGTGTCGCCCAGCGACAGGCCCTCCTGGAGCGTGGCGAAGCAGAGCTTGCCGGTGTTGCGGACGAACACCACGCGGCCGGTGACCGAGACGACGTCGTCGGTCTCCTCCCCGGTCGCCAGGTGGCCCCAGCGCTCGCGGACCTCGCGCAGCGCGTGGGTCCGCGGGACCGTCACCGGGTAGGGCTCGCGGCCCTCCGCGAGCAGCCGCTCGCGCTTGTCCTTGCGGACACGGATCTGCTCGGGCTCGTCCACCGCTGCGGGCGGACTCGTCTGTTCGGGCACCGCGTCAGCCTAGTGCCGCGGGCCCCCGGTCTCGTCGCGGTCACGACCCGCACGACGACGCCCGGATCGCCCCGGGGGCTGGCAGGATCCCGCCCGTGACCTCCCCCTGGCCCAGCCCGCCCCCGCCGCCCGGCCCGCAGCCCACCGGCCCGCAGCCCACCGGTGAGCTGGTGGTGCACGTCCGCCCGCCGCTCGGCGGCGGCAGCTCCATGATGACCCCGTTGCTGACCATCGACGGCTACCCGGCGCCGTTGCGCTGGGGCCGCAACGCGTTCGTCGCCCCCGCCGGCCCACGGCAGCTGCACGCCGCCACCCGCTACCTCTTCACCTACGGCTCCGCCCACGACGTCGTCCCGGTCCACCCGGGCCGCAGCACCGAGGTGCACTACAGCCCGCCGGCCTTCACCTTCCTCTCCGGCCGGATGGGCCCGGTGCCGCAGCCGCGCCCGGGGCAGACCGGCTTCTGGGTCCTGATGGCGGTCCTGGGTCTGGCCCTGCTGCTGGGACTGGTCGGCCTCGTCGGCGGCTTCCTCGGCTGAGCCCGGCGCCGGCAGGCGTTCACACGGGGGTAACAAGGCTCTGAGTAGGGTGCCGTCATGGCGGACGTCCTCGCGAACTACCGGCCGGGCGCGGCCTTCGACGAGATGATGGACGTCGACGGGGAGGTCCGGCCGTCCTACCGGGCGCTGCACGCCACGCTGGACCGCTCCTCGCCGGCCGAGCTGAAGACCATCGCCGAGTCGCTGGCCAACAACTACGTGCAGGCCGGGGTCACCTTCGACATCGGCGGGGTCGAGCGCCCCTTCCCGCTGGACCTGGTGCCGCGGGTGATCGCCGCGCCGGAGTGGGAGACCATCGAGGCCGGCGTGGCCCAGCGGGTCCGCGCCCTGGAGGCGTTCCTGGCCGACGTCTACTCCGACGCCCGGGTGATCGCCGACGGTGTCATCCCCGGCCAGCTGATCACCAGCTCCAACCACTTCCACCGCGCCGTCTGGGGCGTCCAGCCGGGCAACGGCGTGCGCATCCACGTCGCCGGGGTCGACCTCATCCGCACCCCCGAGGGCGACGTCCGGGTGCTGGAGGACAACGTCCGGGTGCCCAGCGGCGTCTCCTACGTGATGACCAACCGCAGCGCGATGATCACCGCGCTGCCCGACGCCTTCGCCGCCCAGCGGATCCGCCCGGTGGCCAGCTACCCGCAGCGGCTGCTCGCGGCGCTCCGGCTGGCCGCCACCCCCACCGTCGACAACCCGACGGTGGTGGTGCTGACCCCGGGCGTCTACAACTCCGCCTACTTCGAGCACACCCTGCTGGCCCGGACGATGGGCGTCGAGCTCGTCGAGGGCCGCGACCTGGAGTGCCGCCGCGGGAAGGTGTTCATGCGGACGACCGGCGGCCTGCAGCGGGTCGACGTCATCTACCGCCGCATCGACGACGAGTACATCGACCCGGTGCACTTCCGCAGCGACTCGATGCTGGGCGTCCCGGGCCTGGTCAACGCCGTCCGGACCGGCGGGGTCGTGCTGGCCAACGCCATCGGGAACGGGGTGGCCGACGACAAGCTCATCTACACCTACGTGCCCGACCTCATCCGCTACTACCTGGGCGAGCAGCCGGTGATCGCCAACGTCGACACCTGGCGGCTGGAGGAGGACGACGCGCGCGAGGAGGTCCTGGACCGGCTCGACGAGCTGGTGGTCAAGCCCGTCGACGGCTCCGGCGGCAAGGGCATCGTCATCGGCCCGCGCGCCACCAAGGAGGAGCTGGACGCGCTGCGCGCCCGGGTGACGGCCGACCCGCGCGGCTGGATCGCGCAGCCCGTCGTCCAGCTGTCGACCGTGCCGACGCTGATCGACGACCAGCTGGCCCCCCGGCACGTGGACCTGCGGCCCTTCGCGGTGAACAGCGGCGACGAGGTGTGGGTGCTGCCCGGCGGGCTGACCCGCGTCGCGCTGCCCGAGGGCGAGCTGGTGGTCAACTCCAGCCAGGGCGGCGGCAGCAAGGACACCTGGGTGCTGAGCCCGCCCGCGCACCGGCCCTCGGTCACCCTCGCGGAGGAGGAGCCCGCTCCGGTGCCCGCCGAGCCGCAGGCCGAGGAGGTGCCGGTCCGGCCGACCGGCGCCCCGCTCGCGGCCCGGCCCGCCGTCCTCATGACGCCGAAGGTCATCCAGCGCCACCAGGAGGAGCAGCAGCAGCAGTCCGGGCGCGCCGGCGGAGGGGACGCGCCGTGCTGAGCCGGATCGCGGAGTCGATGTTCTGGATCGGCCGCTACGTCGAGCGGGCCGAGGACACGTCCCGGCTGCTGCAGACCCACCTGCGGCTCATCACCGAGGACACCAGCTCCGAGACCGAGGCCTGCCGCACGCTGCTGGCGCTGATGAGCGTCGACCACGTCGAGCACCCCACCCACGAGGACCTGGTCCGGGTGCTGGGCTACGACGGCAAGGAGCCGACGTCGATCTTCGCCTGCTGGGCCGCCGCCCGCGACAACGCCCGCCGGGCCCGGGAGGTCATCCCGCTGGACCTGTGGGAGTGCATCAACACCACCTGGCACCAGCTGCCGACGGGACGGTTCCGCACGTCCCGCGTGCACACGTTCCTCGACTGGGCGCAGGAGCGCAGCGCCCTGTTCACCGGCATCGCCCGCGGCACGATGGTGCGCGACGACGGCTGGGAGTTCATGATGCTCGGCCGGTCGCTGGAGCAGGTGGACATGACGTCGCGGCTGGTGGCCTCGGCCTCGCTGCGCACCGGCAGCACCCAGTGGCCCTCGGTGCTGCGCGGCTGCGGCGGGCACGACGCCTTCCTGCGCACCTACCGCGGCCTGCAGACCGACCGCGAGGCGGCGCAGTTCCTCATCTCCGACGTCCGGTTCCCCCGCTCCCTGATGCACGGCCTCGTCGCCGCGTCGGACTGCCTGCGCCGGCTCAGCACGGTCAACGGCCAGGCGGCCCGGCAGTCGGAGTTCCCCGCCCGGGCGCTGGGCCAGCTGCGGGCCCGGCTCGAGTACGCCGACGTCGGCGAGCTGCTGGAGAACCTGGGCGACGAGATGACCTGGGTGCAGGAGGTCGCCGCGCAGGTGACGGCCGCCGTCGCCAACAACTACTTCGTCGCGGAGGACCCGACGGCCTGGATCACCGAGGGGACGCGCTGATATGCGGCTGAGCATCGACCACCAGACCGGCTTCCGGTACAGCTCGCCGGTGAAGTCGTCCTACAACGAGGCGCGGATGACGCCGGCGGCCAGCGAGCACCAGACCATCTGGAGCAGCCGGGTCAGCATCGAGCCGGCCGCCTGGAGCTTCAGCTACACCGACTACTGGGGCACCCGCGTCACCACGTTCGAGCTGCACGAGGCGCACGAGCGGCTGACCGTGCACGCGCAGGCGGTCGTCGACACCCGTGGCGACGAGCTGGCCTGGGACACCGACCGGCGGGTCGCGGCCAGCGACCTCGGCTGGTCGGCGCTGCGCGACCGCGGCGTCATCGACCGGATGGCGGAGTACCTCACCGTCAACCGGCGGACCGCCCCCGCCGACGAGCTGGTCGCGCTGGCCGCCGAGGTCGCCGACCAGCCGCCGCGGCTGGCCGCGCTCGACGTCTGCCGGATCCTCGACGACCGGCTGCGCTACGAGAAGGGCTCGACGGAGGTGACCAGCGCGGCCGCCGACGTCTGGCAGCTCGGCGCCGGCGTCTGCCAGGACTACAGCCACGTCGCCCTCGGCGCCCTGCGCTCGATCGGCATCCCCGCCCGCTACGTCTCGGGCTACCTGCACCCCGGACCGCGCGAGCCCAACACCACGGTGACCGGGGAGAGCCACTCCTGGATCGAGTGGTGGTGCGGCACCTGGGTCCCCTACGACCCGACGATGGGCCGACGGCTCACCGACAGCTACGTGCGGGTCGGCCACGGCCGCGACTACGGCGACGTCGCCCCGCTGCGCGGGACCTACTCCGGCGGCTCGTCGTCGATGTTCGTCACCGTGGCGATGACCGAGCTGGGCTGAGCGCCGCGACACCTGACGGGCCGCGCGCGCGTCACTACCCTGCTGCCATGAGCAGCTACGGGCAGCAGCCCGGACCCCACGGATCGCCGTCGCCCTACGGGCAGCCCCCGCACCCGGGCCAGGGGCAGCAGCCCTACGGCCAGCCGGGATACCCGCCCCAGCAGCCGTACGGCCAGCAGCCCCCGCAGGGCTACCCACCGGCGCAGCAGCCCTACGGCCAGCAGGGCGGCTGGACGCCCCAGCCGGCCGCGGCGCGCAGGCCGCAGCTGGTCCGGCACAGCCTCCCGGTCGTCACCATGGACAAGCTGGTGGGTCAGGAGATCGTCGAGGTGCTCGGCGAGGTCGTCGGCGTCGTCGCCCGCACCCGCGAGCTGCGGCCGGACCTGCGCGGCGGCAACCCCGTCGACGGCTACGTGACGATGCTGACCGAGTCGCGGCAGGACGCCGTGGCCCGGCTCGTCGAGATGGCCGAGGCCGCCGGCGCGCACGCCGTCGTCGGGCTGCGCTTCGACTGCAGCGAGATCACCCAGTCCCTGAGCGAGGTCTGCGCCTACGGCACGGCCGTCACCCTGGCCGGCGGACCGGTCGGTGCTGAGCGGACGGGGTAACCCCTGGTCTTGCTGGGCCGCCCGGGAGAGGATGGCGCCATGACCGCCGACGACCAGACCACGCCCGCCGACGACCTGAAGGCCAAGTTCCGCGAGGCGCTCGAGGCGAAGAAGGGGCGCCGCGGGGAGGACCACCTCGACGCCGGCCAGCAGCCGGTGCACGCCCACGGCCCCGTCGAGGCCAAGCGCACCTTCCGCCGCAAGACCGGCTAGCCCCCACCCCGGGCCGACCCCCGCGCCCCGGACCCGACCCCGCGCCCTGAGCCGATACCGCGCCCTGAGCCTGTCGAAGGGCCTTCGACAAGCTCAGGCAGCGGGGAACCAGCCGAATCAGCAGGTGGGCTCAGCCGCGCAGCCGCACCCGGATGCCGTCCTCGCCGGGGATGAACTCCACCTCGGAGAGGTCGCCGACCACCGCGTCGGCGTCGAGGTCCTCGCGCTCGGTCGTCGTGACCACCGCGAGGGTCCGGCAGCCTGCCGCCCGCGCGGCCTCCAGGCCCTTGGGCGCGTCCTCCACCACCAGGCAGCGGGTCGGGTCGGCGCCGAGCCGGCGGGCCGCCTCCAGGAACGGGTCGGGCGCGGGCTTGCCGCGGGCCACGTCGTCGACGGTGACCAGCACCGACGGCGGCTGCAGCCGGGCGGCGGCGATCCGGGCCTGCGCCAGGGGCACCGTGCAGGAGGTGGCGATGGCGTTCTTGGCGCCGCGCAGGGCCTCCAGCGCCTCGGCCGCGCCGGGCAGCACGACGATGTCGTGCACGTCGGCCAGCTCCAGCTCGTCGATCCGGCGGATCGCCTCGACGTGCCGGTCCTCCGCGAGCAGCGCGCGGACCACCTGGGCCGAGGGCATGCCGTGGTGGCGGCCCATCTGCTCCGGGGTCAGCCCGAACTCGTGCATCCACGTCGTCCAGGCGCGCATCACCGCCGGGGTGGAGTCGATCAGCGTCCCGTCCATGTCGAACAGGACGGCCTCGAAGACCTCGTCGGACAGCGCGCCCAGACCCACCGGAACTCCTCCACCTCGTGCGCGCCACCTGCGCGCCCGGCCCCCATCCTCCCCGACCACGGCCCGTCCGCCGAGCACCGCTCACCGAACCCTCTTGCTGAGTGAGCGCTCACTCACTAGGATCCCTGCGTGCCCCGCGCCACCCCCCTCCCGCTCGACGAGCGCCGCGTCGCGCTGATGGCGGCCACCGAGCCGCTCCTGCAGCGCTACGGCCGCGACGTCTCCACGCGCCAGATCGCCGAGGCCGCCGGCGTCGCCGAGGGCACGATCTTCCGGGCGTTCCCCACCAAGGAGGCGCTGATCGAGGCCGTCCTGGCCGACGCCTTCGACATCGGCCCCACCTGCGCCGACCTCGACGCCCTCGACCCCGACCTCGACCTGGAGCCCGCCGTCACCGCGGCCGTCGGCCTGCTGCAGGACCGGCTCCGCCGGGTGATCGCCCTCTTCCACACGTTGCGGTTCTCCCCGGAGAGCCCCGAGGAGGTCGGCGACCTGCGCGCCCGGCAGGACCAGGACAACGCGGCCCTCAACGCGGCGATGGCCGGCGTGCTCATCCCGTTCGAGGACCGGCTGAGCCGCCCGGTGGAGGAGGCGGCCACCCTCGTCCGGACCGTCACCTTCGCGCTCACCCACCCGATGCTCGGCGACGCCGCCCCCAGCGAGCCCGAGCAGATCGCCGACCTGCTCCTGCACGGGCTCGTCGCCCGGCCCGCCCCCAGCCCCGTCTCCGCCCACCCGCTCCGACCCGAGGACGCTCCATGCTGATCCGTCTCCTGCGCCGCTACCTGCAGCCCTACCGGCGCGTCCTCGCGGGCGTCGTCGTGCTGCAGCTCGTCGGCACCATGGCGGCGCTGTACCTGCCCAGCCTCAACGCCTCGATCATCGACGAGGGCGTGGCCAAGGGCGACACCGCCTTCATCTGGCGCACCGGCGGCGTGATGCTGGTCGTCAGCCTGCTGCAGATCGTCTGCGCCATCGCCGCCACCTACCTCGGCGCGCGGACGGCCATGGGCTTCGGCCGCGACGTCCGCGGCGCGCTCTTCGACCGCGTGCTCGGCTTCTCGGCCCGCGAGCTCAACGGGTTCGGGGCGCCGTCGCTCATCACCCGGAACACCAACGACGTCCAGCAGGTGCAGATGCTGGTGCTGCTCTCGACGACGATGTTCGTCGCGGCGCCCATCACCATGGTCGGCGGCATCGTCATGGCGCTGCGCGAGGACGTCGGGCTGTCCTGGCTCGTCGTCGTCGCCGTCCCGCTGCTGGCGCTCTCGATCTGGCTCGTCGTCCGCAAGATGGGCCCGCTGTTCCGGGTGATGCAGACCCGGATCGACACCCTCAACCGGGTGCTGCGCGAGCAGATCACCGGCATCCGGGTGGTCCGGGCCTTCGTCCGGGAGCCCCACGAGACCGAGCGGTTCTCCGCCGCCAACGCCGAGCTGACCCAGACGGCGACCTCGGTCGGCCGGCTGGTGGCCTCCATCTTCCCGATCGTCATGTTCATCCTCAACATCTCCAGCGTCGCCGTGCTGTGGTTCGGGGCCCAGCGCGTCGACAGCGGTCAGATGCAGATCGGCTCGCTGACGGCGTTCCTCAGCTACCTCGTGCAGATCCTCATGTCGGTGATGATGGCGACCTTCCTGCTGATGATCGCGCCGCGCGCCATGGTCTGCGCCGAGCGGATCAGCGAGGTGCTGGACACCGAGTCGTCCGTGGTCACCGCGGAGCGCCCGGTCACCACCCTGCCCACCGCGTCCGAGGTCGCCTTCGCGGGCGCGGAGTTCACCTACCCCGGCGCCGACGCCCCGGTGCTGCGCGACGTCACCTTCACCGCCGGTCCCGGCCGGACGACGGCCATCATCGGCTCGACGGGTGCGGGCAAGTCCACGCTGGTCTCGCTGATCCCGCGGCTGATCGACGTCACCGCGGGCTCGATCACCGTCGACGGCGTCGAGGTCCGCGAGCTCGACCCGGACCTGCTGTGGAGCCGGATCGGGCTGGTGCCGCAGAAGCCGTTCCTGTTCTCGGGCACGGTCGCCAGCAACCTGCGCTACGGCAAGCCCGACGCGACCGAGGACGAGCTGTGGCACGCGCTGCGGGTCGCCCAGGCCGAGGACTTCGTCCGCGCCATGCCCGGCCAGCTGGAGGCGACGATCGCCCAGGGCGGCACGAACGTCTCCGGCGGCCAGCGGCAGCGGCTCTCCATCGCCCGGGCCCTGGTCAAGCGGCCCGAGGTGTACGTCTTCGACGACTCCTTCTCGGCCCTCGACGTCACCACCGACGCCCGGCTGCGGGCCGCGCTGGCCCGGGAGACGGCGTCGGCCTGCGTCATCATCGTCGGCCAGCGCGTGGCCACCATCCGCGACGCGGACCAGATCATCGTGCTGGAGCACGGCGAGGTGGTCGGCACCGGCACCCACGAGGAGCTGCTCGAGACATGCCCGACCTACGCCGAGATCGTCAGCTCCCAGCTGAGCGCCGAGGAGGTGGCGGCATGAGCGAGGACACCCGCACCGACGCCCCCGAGGCCCCGGCCACCGGGGCCGCCAAGGCCCCCGAGCGCCCGAAGTACGCACCGGCCGCGCGCAGCGGCGGACCCTTCGGGGGACCCGCTCCGGCGGAGAAGTCGCTGAACTTCTGGCCCTCGCTGAAGCGGCTGCTCGGCCACCTCGCGCCCGAGCGCGTCGTGCTCGTCGCCGTCGTCGCGCTGGCCGTCGTCGGCATCGTCATGAACGTCTACGGCCCGCGCATCCTCGGCTACGCCACCGACGTGATCTTCACCGGCATCGTCGGCCGCGGGCTGCCCGCCGGGGCCACCAAGGCCGAGGCCGTCGCCCAGCTGCGGGCGGCGGGCCAGGACACCTACGCCGACCTCGTCGAGCGGCTGGCCGTGGTGCCCGGGCAGGGCATCGACTTCGGCCTGCTGGGCCGCTGGCTGCTGCTGGCGCTGGGGCTCTACCTGGTCTCGTCGCTGTTCCTGTGGCTGCAGGGCTACCTGCTCAACGGCGCCGTCCAGCGCTCGATCTTCACCCTGCGCAACGAGGTCGAGACCAAGATCAACAGGCTGCCCCTCAGCTACTTCGACAAGCAGACCCGCGGCGAGCTGCTCAGCCGGGTGACCAACGACATCGACAACGTCGCCCAGGCCCTGCAGCAGACCCTCAGCCAGCTGCTCACCTCGCTGCTGACGGTGATCGGCGTCGTCGTGATGATGTTCGTGGTCTCGCCGCTGCTGGCCCTCATCGCGCTGGTGACCATCCCGATCTCGGTGGTGATCACCGGGGTGATCGGCAAGCGGTCGCAGAAGCTGTTCACCCAGCAGTGGAAGGCGACCGGCGAGCTCAACGGGCACATCGAGGAGGCCTTCACCGGGCACGCGCTGGTCAAGGTCTTCGGCCGCCAGTCCGAGGTCGCGGCGGTCTTCGGCGAGCGCAACGACGGGCTGTTCCGCTCCAGCTTCGGCGCCCAGTTCGTCAGCGGCATCATCATGCCGGCGATGATGTTCATCGGGAACCTCAACTACGTGGCGATCGCCGTCGTCGGCGGCCTGCGGGTGGCCAGCGGGACGATGAACCTCGGCGACGTGCAGGCCTTCATCCAGTACACGCGGATGTTCACCCAGCCGCTCACCCAGGTGGCGTCGATGGCGAACCTGCTGCAGTCCGGGATCGCGTCGGCCGAGCGGGTCTTCGAGGTGCTCGACGCCGAGGAGCAGTCCGCCGAGCCGGCCGCCTCGGCGGGCGCCGCGCTGCCGACCCGCGGGCGCGTCGAGTTCGAGCACATCGCCTTCTCCTACGACGCGGCGCAGCCGCTGATCACCGACCTCTCGCTGGTGGCCGAGCCGGGCAGCACCGTCGCCATCGTCGGCCCCACGGGCGCCGGCAAGACGACGCTGGTCAACCTGATCATGCGGTTCTACGAGCTCGACGGCGGCCGGATCACCGTGGACGGCGTCGACGTGGCCACCATCCCGCGCGCGGAGCTGCGCTCCAAGGTCGGGATGGTGCTGCAGGACACCTGGCTGTTCCACGGGACGATCCGGGCCAACATCGCCTACGGCCGCCCCGACGCGACGGAGGCCGAGGTGATGGCCGCCGCCGAGGCCACCTTCGTCGACCGCTTCGTGCACGCGCTCCCCGACGGCTACGACACGGTGATCGACGAGGAGGGCAGCAACATCTCGGCGGGCGAGAAGCAGCTGATCACCATCGCCCGCGCCTTCCTGGCCGACCCGGCACTGCTGATCCTCGACGAGGCCACCAGCTCGGTCGACACCCGGACCGAGGTGCTGGTCCAGCACGCCATGGCCGCGCTGCGCAGCGACCGGACCAGCTTCGTCATCGCCCACCGGCTCTCCACCATCCGCGACGCCGACCTGATCCTCGTCATGCAGGCGGGCCAGATCGTCGAGCAGGGCAGCCACGCCGCGCTGCTGACGGCCGGCGGCGCCTACGCCGACCTCTACCGATCTCAGTTCGCGGGCGCGATCGGTGAGGACGAAGGAGCGTCCCCTTACAGAGCCCTGTCCGTTGCCGCTCGTTCCTAATCCTGCAGAGCGCGTTGCAGGGGAGCCTGGTCGGCTCTGCCCCTGACGGGCAGGAGGAGCCGCCAGCCAGTAGACGGCTTTCCTGTGATACTTCAGACCGTGCCCCACCTCCGTGAAGCCTGCGGCTGTCATGGCTGAACCCGGCCTCGGCCGTACGGCCCACGAGCGCGCCTACGATCTGCTGGCCCGCAAGGCCAAGCGGTTCTCGAGCGGGGACGAGGACCTGAGCGAACTGCGCAATGACCTTGCGTTGCCCCAGTTCATCGGCCTCGAATCACTCGAGTGTCGACCTCTGTCGGTCACGCCCCTCAACCACCTGTCGTGGTTCCGGCTGCGGAGGTTGCCGTCGCCGGAGGACGGAGTCCGGTCACCTCTGGTGGACGGGCTCTCGGCGATCGCAGCAATGCGGTCGTCGGCGGCTCTTGTCATCTCGGGTGGGCCCACGGGCGGCCTTCACCTCGGCGTCCAACGCAATGGGCTGGAGGAGTGGCTACCTACGACGTTAGCGCCAGCCGTGATCGCGGAGAAGGTTGCATCGTCGCCTCCCGGCGTGAGCGCCTTCGTCGGCAACGACCAGGTATGGTCCAACGGCGTCAGCTTCTCGCTCTCAGCGGGGTCCGACAATGCTCCGGACCAGTCCGGACTGCCAGGGCTACGCCGGCTGTTGCTCGCCTCCTCGCCCTCCTGGTCGATCGTCATCCTGCTCGAGCCCGTCCAGTTCGCCGAAGCTCGCGCAATCGAGACCGCCCTTTACGGAAGTCTTTCCGCGCTCGGTCGTCTTGGCGGCACGGTGACTCACACAGACAACGAACAGGACAGCATCAGCCGCCAACTCCCGGCCGTCGACGAGCTGCTGGAGGACCTGAAAGCCAGGGTCGACCATCTTCGTGCCGCCGAATCGGTAGGCCTGTGGAATACCTCGCCCTATGTCTTCAGCGAGGACGGCGCCACAGTCGAGATGATCTCAGGCGTTCTGGGCTCGATCCTCCAAAACGACCCCCTCACGTCGGGCCGATGGATCTCGCATAGTTGCCACGTCCCCTACGGCGAACAGTCGAGCGTACCAGACCTGCCGGAGCCGGTATCGCTGCTCTCGTCTGCCGACATCGGGGTGTTCCTGGAGACCGGATTCGGCTCGCTCCCCGGACTGGAAGTTAGCGAAGCTCCTCCAGCTGGGCGGGCTCAACCCCCGATGAGCAAGCCGATCCCGCTCGGACAGTGGGCGGGTACCAGTGCGGAGGTCGTCATCGACGTCCAGGACCTGGAGGGACACGGCTTCGTCACCGGCACCACAGGGATGGGCAAGAGCACGACGGTGCAGAAGATCTTGCTCGAGCTCAGCAACAAGTGGCACATCCCCTTTCTCATCATCGACCCGGTCAAGGCTGATTACGAAGAGCTGGCGCCAAGCATCGACCGAGGGCTGTTATCGGTCACCGCGACGGACCTGGCTCTCAACGTCATGCAGCCATGTGAGGGTTTCTCGCTCCGCACGCACCTGGAGATGGTCTCCAACGCGTTCGTCGGCTCGTTCGGGTTCCCATCCCCGGTTCCGTATATCGTGGCGCAGCTGTTCGAGCAGATGATCGCGCGGTCCGCGGCGGACCCGGCGCCGACCCTGCATGATCTCCGCGACGAACTCGATCCCTACGTCGCCTCGCTCGGGTACGACGGCGAGATCGAGAGCAACATCCGAGCCTCGCTCGGGTTACGACTCTCGTTGCTGCTGTCGCCGGCGAAAGCCGAGCGGGTGGCGTCACCTGACGGTCGACCGTGCCTGCGGAGCATTCTCGAACGTCCCGCCGTCGTCCAGCTGTCAACACTCGGCGACGAGCAGGAGCGCGCGTTCCTGATGTCGATGCTGACGATCTACGTCGCCGAGCGTGCCCATGTCCTCGGCCGCAGCAACGGCGCGGTCCGCCACGTGACTGTTCTCGAGGAGGCCCACCGGATCCTTCCCGAACCACGCGACTCTGCCTCGAGCGAGGACGGGAATGCCGCCGGAGTATCGGCCAAGCTGCTCACCCAGATGTTGGCCGAGATCCGTAGCTACGGCGAGTCGGTGCTCGTCGTCGACCAGAGCCCGGCGGCCGTGGCCCGAGACGTGCTGCGCAACACCAACCTCAAGATCGCCCATCGACTACCCGATCCCGACGATCGGGAGGTCGTTGGGGGCAGTCTCGGCATGATCGAGAAGCACTACCTCAGCCTGACCAAACTCGGACGAGGAGAGGCGCTAATGGCCACGCGCCGAACGGGCGAGGCCCAGCTGATCCGGATCCAGGCCGCAGAGCCCGACGCGCACGGACCAGCCCCGGTCGAGTTCCGTGTCAACCGGGACGACGATCCGCGCCCTTGCTGCCACGGACGCGACCCCGGTACCCACCATGCTGCCGAGGCCCGTTCGCGTGAAGCCGAGAGCGTCCTCGCCCTCGCGCTCAACCACATGTTGCGGACGAGGGAGGACCGAGCGTCGATCTGGTCCGACGCAGACCTCGGACTCGCACAGCTGGCGGCCCTGGACCCGGCCCTGACGACTGACAGCGACCAGGCCGTCAGATGCCTGGCCTGGATCGGTTTCCGACGCGCGATGGTCCGGCACGTCGCCTACGGCAGCCTCGACAGCGGGCACCTGGCCGGCCGCCTGCAACGAGCCTTCGAGGTCTGGGAGGCCAAGGGGAGTCAGCAACTTCGACTCACGAAGCGCCCGGGCGACATGGTGGGACCCTTCCACGGCTGCCGGTGGTGCTCGGACGTCTGCTCCTATCGCCATGTGGCCGAAGCGTCGACCTCACTCGGCCAGCAAAGCGTCCAGACCAGTCTTCGGCCAGCCTGGGTCCCTGTACCGGGGATGACGACGGTCGAGGTCATGAACTTTTGGGCCGGTCAGTCCGTCAAGTCACTGACGCCTCTGCTCGGAGACGAGGCGGCGGTGTCGTTGGCTCGATGTGCGCTGGTGCAGTCGGCCGCGAGTGCTGGCATGCCCGCCGGCGAGCAGGATCGCCTGCTGAACGACTCCGACTGAGGCCAACGCCGCGGTCGAGGGTGAGGGTTGACGAAGACCGATGCCCTCCATCGTTCTGTTCTCGTAGAAGCTGAGGTGGCCGTCGCAGCCCGGACGATCGCGGCCGACAGGTGGGTCGAGACTTGCCGATGTTGGCTCATAGGCTACTCTCGCGACCTCCCGAATGGCGGCCCAATCGGTTCGAGGAAGCCCCTGTCAACGTACTTGCCCAAGGGGACCTGCAGCCTGTACTGACCCCCACGGCCGAGGGTACCGACAGCTCCCGGGGTCACTTCACTCCTGAGAACGTGCATGAGCTTACAAACCCTGTAACGCTGGAACTGCGCAAGATTGGACGGCGGTATTCCGGCCCTCTCGAAAGGGGTGTCCGAGGGGCAGATATAGGTACCCGTATCGTACTTGGCTTCCTTCACCCTGGGACCCCACCGGTCGATGACAGTGCCCACCTCTAAAGTTGTACGAACCTCATTATCCCAGTGGACTCCATTGTTGGGGGCAATCTCAGCCCAGTTCCATACCGGCTCCTCTTTGGAGTTGACTCCGAGAGCATAACGGTCCAGATACATCTTGCAATCATTCCTGGCGGCGGAATCCAGGAGGTGAGCGCCTCTTGCGTAGAACGGGTCGTAGCCCTCGGGGATCAATTTCGAGGCTATAGGGTGATTGCGTAGGTCAGCCAGCCAGCCGTCCACCTTCTGTTCATATTTCACCGCGTATTGGTGGTCGATCGCTGTGGGCTTATCCGGCTTATCCCTGTGGGCCAGCAGCTCGTCGAACTTCATCTGCTGCTCCTCCTTGAGGTCTGCCAGCAGACGCCGCCGCTGGTCCAGGGACACCGATTTCAGTCGAGGTTCGAGATTCCTTTTCTCGTCCTCGTTGCTGCGGCGCAGCTCGGTCATGGGATCCAGCTTGACGAGCTTCCTGTCCATGCCGAGTAGGCGCTCACCTCCGCCTGGGCGAACTCCGCGCCCCTCAAGCCCCGGCAACTCGGCCCTTTTCCCCTGAGTCTCTTTCATCGCCTTGGATCCAACCTTCCGATTTCAGAAGTGGTCTAGCCGTATTTTCCTATCGCCGCCTTCGATAGCCGCGAGACGACCTGAACCCGGCAGACGACCCGCTGCTGCTCCTACCTGAGCAGATTCCGCATCCCGCGACTCGAAGGAAGGGGTGAGCCAGCTTCGTGTATGGGCACGGGCAGGCGAGTTTGCACTCACCTCCCTGCGGTCGCACTTGTCCTCGATTCCTTGTCACCTGGAGTCTATCGGCACTCGAGTTGGGACAAGCGAGGAACCCGCGCCAGTCGCTTCCCAAGCGCCCGACCCTTCCTCGTGATGCTTCCAGCCAGAGCCCTGAGTCAGCGGGCGAGCGAGCGCGCTCTTCTCTCCTGCGGTCCAGGCAGTAGCCCTTCGACAGAGACCGACACACGCGCACCTACTTCCACAGGGCACCATCGGCAGCAGCACTCTGGCACCTTGCCGCCAGGCACCAGGGGAACCTGGGCAGGCAGCTGCAGCGACCCTCATGACAGAGGTCGATCCGGTTGCCTGCAGAGCCAGCAGGGCTCGCGTCCTCGAGCCTATGGATTGGCTGAGGGCATTTCGGATCGAAGCGAGTAGCCAACGCCGCCGCCTCCAGCTACCCCCTCTCCTGCTCGCCGCCCGGCATGTCGGCGCTGAAACGGTCACCGGAGAGTGTGATGATCGGCATCGAGCGTCACCTGACGCCCACCGGACTGACACTGAGTTCGAGGTCACTCGGGCCATCGTCCTTCTTCGGCTGCCAAGCAGAGGTGACTCCGTGCCACCAGGTGAACGAATCCATGCTCACCAAGAGCGCTCTGAGACGCCTCTCGAGAACGCGGAGCGCGGGTTCGAGCCGCGGGGGCTCACGATGCATGCTCAGGTCGATCGTCATAGACGCCAGATCGCCCTCGAACTGGGAGATCCACCTGATGTGCGCAGGCTGAGCGAAGGAAACCCGGCCGTCCGCGCTCACCTCGAATGGATTCGAGGAAACGAAGCGAACCGAATGGGCCACGGCAGCAAGAAACATCTCGACGTGAGCGAGTCAGAGATGGAATCGCGCGCCCGCATGGGGGTGCCGAGGATCGCCGAGCCAGGTGTCACAGCAGCGCCACGGAGCATCACCAAGTTCACCTCGGCCGAGGCGTTCGTGGCCGCCGAGGCAGTCGCCTGGCAGTCAGAGAGCACTCAGGCCCAGAGGCGAATCGTCGAAAGCGGGTACCGAGTGCTCCTCGCGCAGCAGCGCAATCCCGAAGAGATTCGCGCCTACCTTCGCGACAACGACCAGATCGAGAACACGAGCAAGGCATCAGACGTGCTCGGCGAGACATGGCGAGACCATGTCAAGGGCTACACCGTGGCCGGCGAAGGGTCTGGGCCCACGTCGTTCTCCGACGACAGCACGATACGGACCTACTGGAGACTTTCGCGGGAAGGAAAATGGTATCTGCAGTCCCACTTCCCCCAGGAGGATGATCCACGGAAGAAGGGGAAGAAGTGAACTCGTCTATCTCACCGCGGCTACGGAAGTTCCTGGCGCGTTGGTGCAATGTCGACGTCGATCCTGTTGGTCTCGCGCAGGAGCTTCGTGACTTCCCCGACCCAGCTTTCGAGCGCTGGGTGAAGCAGGAGTTTGGACGGGCTGTCGTCGACCACCAACTCGATCCAGACGACTACTACGAGATCACCTCGGCCTGGTTCGAGGATCAGGAGGCACTCGACGGCTGGCTACGCTCCTTGTGGGACCTATGGTTCCCGGGCGCGGCACTACCCGAGGCCAACGTGGACGACCAGGCATGAAGGCGACGCCATGACTCAGAATCGGCGGAACAGCCGTTTGACCACGAGCCAGATGACAGCGATGGTGATAGCGAGGCCGGCGAGGTGGACGATGCTCTGCTCGACCGCCATCAGTTGTTGGCTGAGCATCGCACGAGTCAGCTGATCCCGGTTCCACCACAGCGCGAGCCCGGCCACAGCCAACAGTCCCAGGGTCATTCCTGCGGTCATGGCGGGAAAGGCATGACCCGCACGCTTGGCCACATATCCCGTCGATAGCACTCTGACTGAACGTACCGAGATCTCGCCCTTCCCCGAGCCGATGACCGCCACCTCGTCACCCTTCGAGATCTGGACGGCGCCGTCGACCTGCCTGGTGATGAGACTGCACGAGAAGGAACGCGCCGCCCGGGTGGGATCGTCAGGACGCGGCACGTCCACGCGGAACTTGGTGATCAGCAGTCTGGGCTTCTCGCGACGTCCCTGCCAGGACGTGATCCCGCTGATACCCCACCCGAGTCTCAGCTTGCGGGTGATCACGGCGACAACGATCAGGATGACGACGCTGACTGCGAGGTACTGCAACACGGTCGGCAACAGCACACAGACCGCCACGATCACCAGAGCGACGAGCACGGGAGCCGACGAGGGCCGGGGCCGCTCCGTCGGACGCGGATCTGCGCTGACCCTGCCCACGAAGCGGCTGGAGCTGGTAGCCCGGGCAGGCTGCGCGGGTGCGTCAGGGTCGTTGTCCGGCTCGCGGGCACTCGAGTTGCGGTCGGCAGGACGCCGGTTCTCAGCAGGACGCCGATCGGTGCGGGGCCGTCGGTCATCGCGAGCAGATCGCGAACGGTCGACGTCGCGCTCGTCGGGACGCGCGGTCGTGGTCCTCTCCGCCGTCGGTCGACCGGGCCGTTCGGCCGTCGACCCTGATGCCGTCGTTCCCCCGCCGGACCGCCGGGTCGAGGGGCGTCGCTCAGCGGGCCTGCGCTCTGCGGTAGGACGGTCGACCTCCGGACCCTTCCTTGAAGCGTCGTCACGATCGCCGGACCAGGCCCGTTCGCCCTCCCCCTGCACGGGGGTGGGCTGAGGGGGCGGGCGTGACTCCTTCCCCGGCCTGCGGATCGGTGGCAGCCTGAAGTCTCCGCTCATGGAACGCCCCGCCTGATCTTGTTAGCACTGAGGGAAGTATCGACTCTGCCAAAGCACGACGCGACATCGGCAAGGAGGCCTAGACTCCGAAACCTTCTCACGTCCCCGTCTCCGATGAGACCGAACCACGAGGATTACCCCCATGGTGACCCTGCTGCGGGCCGGCCCGGCGCGAGCCGCGATGGCGCCGATCGTCCTCGGCGTGCTGATGGCGACGTCGCTGATCCCGGCCGTCGCCGCGCCCGTCATCGAGGCCGAGCCCGACTGGCCCGGACGATGCCCCGTGACGGTCGCTCTGGTGGTCGATCAGTCGGCATCGCTGGAAGGAAGCTTCGACAAGGTCCGTCAGGCTTCGGAGGATATGGTCGACGCGCTCCGCGACCGCCCGTCCCAGGTCATGATCGTGGCCTTCGGCACCGAGGCTCAGGTGGTCGAGCCGTTGACCGATGTCTCGGATCCCAGCGGGCGCCGGCGCGTCAAGAGGTCGATCGATAACCTCGACACCTTCTCCAACGCCTCGGGGCAAGGGGGGACGAACTGGGAGGCCGGGCTGGCTCTGGCGGCAGCAGCCAAGCCCCAGATCGTCGTGGTCCTGACCGATGGGCTACCCAATGCCTACGGGAATCCCGTCCAGGGGGACGAGGACGGCGGTGACGCCGCACTCCTGGCCGCCCAGAAGGTCGCCAACGGTCTCAAGCGCGCAGGAACCCGCGTGGTGCCGGTAGGCATCGCCCTCGGGCCCGGCGGCACCCAGAACCTGGCCGCCATCTCCGGCAATCGCCCCGGCGAGGACTACTTCGCCACCGATCTCGACCGGCTGCGTCGCGAGCTCTACGGCGTCGCGGCCAGGAGCTGCGGAGTGCCGATCTCGGCGCTGCCCACACCCGAGCCCACGGCGTTTCCCTTGGCCAAGACCTTGATCGGCGCGGCCGTGGGACTCGTCGCCCTGCTGATCGCCGGGATGGTGCTCAACCGCCGACGCAACGGACCGCCGACGGTGGCGCCACTCACTCCTGCGGCGTCCAAGGAGCCTCGAAAGCGGTCCGTCGGGAGGGCGGCCCCGCTGAAACTGGCTGATGTTGCTCCCCCCGTACCGACCAGGACGAAGCCCGAGCCGCCGGAAGCGGCCGACTCCTCGCCGCCGGCCAGCCCACCCAGTCGCGCCCGGTCGATGTCGTTGGACTTCCTGAGGGACGAGAGTGGTCCGGCGGGTCACCAGAGGCCGCCCGATGAGTAGGATCGCGACGTTGATCAGTGCCCATCCTGGTCCCCCGCCCGTCCCAAACTCTGACGACCAAGAACTTTCGGAGGCTCCATGAGTGAGAAGCCCGTCCTCGGAATCGATCTGGGCACGACCTATTCCTGCGTAGCGCAGCTGGACGACACCGGCCGGGTGACGGTCCTGCCGAACAGCGACGGCGACTTCACCACGCCGTCGGTCGTTTTCTTCGAGGACTCGGGCAACGTCGTCGTCGGCGAGCTGGCTAAGAAGGAAACCGAGACCAACGCCGACAGAGTCGTCTCCTTGATCAAGCGGCACATGGGCGAGGACGGCTACACCGTCACCGTCGGCGACCAGGTCCTGTATCCGCAGGCGGTCTCGGCGATCATCTTGCGGTTTGTCGTCGAGGACGCGCTGACCGAACTCGGCCTCGACAAGCCCGCGCAGGGTGAGATCGCCGACGTCGTGATCACGGTTCCCGCCTACTTCGGCGCTGCCGAGCGCAGCGCCACTCGCGACGCCGGAAAGATTGCCGGCTTGAACGTCGTCAACATCATCAACGAACCCACCGCGGCGGCCATCGCCTATGGCGTGACCAATGCGGGGACCGATCGCACGGTGCTGGTCTACGACCTGGGCGGCGGAACCTTCGACGTGACGGTGATCAAGGTGTCGGAGAACTCGATCCGGGTCATCGCCACCGGCGGTGATCACTCGCTCGGTGGTGCCGACTGGGACGAGCGCATCGCGGACATGCTCGCTGAGGAGTTCGTCGCGCAGTACCCGGACAAGGACGATCCGCGCGCCGACCTCGACTCCGGCAGCCCGCTCGAGGTCATGGCTGAAGACGTCAAGAAGAGCCTCAGCCGCAAGGAAAGCGCAACGGTCACCGTGATTGCCCACGGTGAGCGGGCCAAGATCGAACTCACCCGCAGCGCCGTCCTCGAGCGGACGGACGATCTCGTGGCCCGCACCGTGGACTTCACCCGACAGGTCCTGGACGCGGCGGCCGCCAAGGGAGTCGACCACATCGACGACCTGTTGCTCGTCGGCGGCATGTCACGGTTCCCCGTGATCGCCCAGCGCCTCGCCGCGGACTTCAAGGAACTGCCTGAGCCGCGGCTGACCGATCCTGATCAGATCGTGGCGAAAGGGGCCGCCCTCTTCGCCGCGCGCGAGGTAGCCGAGCTCGACGACAACGAGGTCGGCGCCGATCCCAGCCGGAGCAGGCTGCTGCCCGGCGGCGAAGACCTGGAGATCATCAACGTGACCTCGAAGGGTTACGGGATCAAGGTCGTCAAGGACCAGCACGACAAGGTCGGCCACATCGAGTGGCTGATTCACCCGAACGACGAGCTCCCGACGAGTCCGTCGGATACGTTCCACACGGTGATGGCGAACCAGACTGAGGTCCACATCGAGATCTACGAGTCGACCACCGACATCCTCAGCGACGTGCTGACCGAACACGTCCTGCTGGTGGACGGGGACCTCGCCGGGCTACCCTCCGGCAAGCCGGCGAACCAGCCGATCCAGGTGAACTACAACCTCGGCGACGACGGCATCTTGCGAGCAACCGCCAACTCGGGAGGTCGAGAGCTGAAGATCGAGGCCAAGATCAGCGGGGCGACTCCGCAGGAGGTGCTCGATGCCCCGCTCCCGTACATTCAGCGCTGACCACCGTCCGCCTGATCACTGAGAGCCCGTCATGCCCACTTTCGACGAGGCACGGTTCGTCGAAGAGGTCCTCACGTCGATCAAGGCGGGCTGGGACCCGACCAGCAACCTCTTCCGTGTCTACCAGCTCGCCCCCTTGGTCAGTGACGCAGCAACGATCGAGGCTGCGATGACGACTGTGCTGAACGGCCTGGGGACGCAGCGACTGCAACGCGGGTTCGCCGGTCCGGTCGGCCGGCTGAAGGCCGGCCACGCCCGGGCGCGCGAGATTCTGGGTAACGACCAGGCGCGACGTCAGCACGCGGAGGCGGTCCGCGCGACAGCAGAGCAGTTGGAGGCGACGCTGGCCGACCGGGTCGCCGGCGGTCCGGGCCTGCCCCCGGCTGCAGTGACCGCGATGGCGGCGGAATCTGGCGGGAACCACACGCGGGCCGAGATCCGGGAGTCTCTCAAAGCCATCGGGGCTGCGGAACGAGAGCCCCAGGAGATCGCCGACCCGGTAACGCCCCGGCAGTGGCCTCAGGTCGTCACGTCTCTCTCCCAGCTCGGTCAGGCCAGCTTGTGGGACTATGTGCAGAAGACGACGCCGCTCAAGGGAGTCGCCACCGACGAGGGAGCCATCAACAGCCGCCTCGGTGAGGTACGGAAGCGGCGTGACGCCGCGAGCACTGCGGAAGCGAGCCTGCTCGAGATCCTGCGCAGTTATGTCCGGTCCACGGCTCTGGTCGACGCCCTCAGGTACGAGGTGATCCAAGGTCTTGGGGCCCAGGCCGCGTATCGGTTCCCGGTTCTCCGGGCCGCCACCGAGAGCGCTCTTCCCCGGCTCAAGCAGCTTGGGATCGAGGGCGGGGTCGACGAGATCGCCTATGCCGTGTGGTGCCGCCGGCGGTTCTCCGCTACAGGAGTGGGTACGGCGTGGCGGGTCGAGTACCGGGAAGCACGGGCGGCGCACAACCTCCGACGTGCTCTCTCGGTACTCGGCTCTGCCGACAAGCGCACACCTGATGAAGAGAAGATGCTGAAGGAGCTGCGCGATACCGTCCAGAGGCTCGACGAACGAATCGACGAAGCGTCGGAACTTGAGGACAGTCAGGTCGAGCGCGCCGCCGAGCTGTACCTGCAGGTTCGCTCGGAGCTGGTGGATCCCCGGATTGATGCCGGTCTTAGCAGGTGCCTTCCTGCGCCACCAAGATCGGTGACGGCGACGGCTGACGGCGGAACTGTGGTCACCCTGGCTTGGCAGCCCACGTCCTCGCGAGCTGGTCGGATCAGCTACGCCGTCGTCCGGTCTGCGGGGCGCCGCCCGACCGGCCCGGCGGATGGGGTCACGATCGCGGCTGACATCACGACCCTCGCCGTCGTCGACGAGCACCCACCGGCAGCCCAGCACCTGCACTATGCCGTCTTTGCCCTACGCGAGGGCGCCGCGGGCTCCGTCCCCGCGCACGCGGGACCCGTCCTCATCGTGCCCGAGGTGTCGGGCCTGCAGCTGATCCCGTCGTCCGACTCCATCCGGGCGCGCTGGAATACTCCCCCGCAAGCGATCGACGTCGAGGTCATCCGACGATCAGATACCGGCACGACGCGGATTGCGGATGCGAGACTGGATGGCTTCGTCGATATAGCCGTGCGGGCCGGCCAGGTGTACGACTACCTGGTACGAGCGTCCTACCGCCTCCCGGACGGCTCGGTCGTGCACAGCAGCGGGCTGACCGTCAGGGGCCGGACGCAACAGGTACCCACAGCGGTCAGTCGTCTGGACGTCAGCATGGAGGGCGAGGACGTCGTCGTCGAGTGGTCCTCGCCGGAGCTCGGCGAGGTGGAGATCAGAGAGATCGGCAATCGGAGCATCCCGGAAGCGCGCGTGGTGCCGACCGCCGCTCTCAGTCAGATCGGAGCCGCGCTGAGCGGGGTGACGCTGAGAACCAGGACAGGCCTGCGGTCCCGGCCGAGCGGCAACGGCGGGAGCCTTCATCTTCTGGCGGTCACCGTGCTCGGTGACCTCGCCGCCATCGGGCCCAGCCAGGTGATCGACCGACACCTTCGGCCGGTGCGGAACCTCGAGGCGGAGCTGCGGGGCGGAAACGTGCAGCTCACCTGGGAGTGGCCGCCGGAGGCCACGGAGGTTGCCATGCTGCACCGGCTCGGCTCTCGGCCAACGGGAGCCGATGATCAGCTGGCGAAGTCGTACCGCATCTCCCGGGCGACCTACGACGCGCTGGGCGTCCGACTTGACGCCGACGCGGGCGTGAACTACTTCGGGGTGTGCACGACCTCGAGCCTGCGTGGTGAGACGAGCTTCGGTCCGTTGACGGTCACGTCAGTCACGCGACACACCGAGATCGCCTACCGGGTCGGCCACACCGGACTGCTCTCCCGAAAGCTGGTGCTCGCCGTCGGTTCACCGGAAGGGCCGCCGCTCCCCCGGATGCAGCTGGTAGCCAACGCCCGGGTCAGGCCGCGCACCGCGCTCCAGGGCGAGATCCTCCTCGAGATCGACGGCGGCGAATCCGAGACGCGCCAGATTTTTGTGGTGCCCAAATCCGTCGGCCGGCCCGCCCACCTGCGTCTCTTCGCGACAGATCCGTCGATCATCCTGCGCCCCGAGCGCCCCGACCAGCTGATCGTCGACTAGGAGCACGATGGCAAGGACGACGAACTGCCCCTACTGCTGGCACACCTTCAAGGACGCGGACCTGCTGCGACGATGCAGCGCCAGTTGCCCGGCGAAGGACCAGACCTTCTTTCACGACCGGGACGCGGCGAAGGGAAACTGCCCGCACGGGAGACGCCCGGTGCAGCGGCGCTTCTGCCCGGAGTGCAAGAAGGTGCTGCTGCGTGAGTACCTGGAGAACCAGGGCAGCAACGTAGCCGTGATCGGCTCGGCCGCCTCGGGAAAGACGACGTACATCGGCGTCCTCCTGCATGAGCTCCGCGGACGGGTGGCCACGGCCTTCAACGGGATGGCCGTCGACCTTCTGGGCGACGAGTCACGCAAGAACTACGACGAGCGGTTCGCGACGCCGCTCTTCGACCTCGGCGAGACCGTTCGCAAGACACCCGCGCTGGTGGGCGACAGCAAGATCGAACCCTTGATCTTCACCTTGAAGTTCCCCGCCGGCAGGGCGGTGCTCGGCGGGACGAAGGTACACAGCGCGTTGAGTGTCTTCTACGACGCGTCCGGCGAGAACATGATCACCGCCGACGCGATGGATCCACTCGTCCGCTATCTCGACACGGCCGGGGGAATCCTCCTGCTCATCGACCCCATGGCGATGCCGGCCGTCCGCCGCCGATTCGGCAACACCATGTCGCGGAGCGCGCAGGCCACCAAGATGCTCGACCAGCAGGTCATGATCGAACGCCTGTCGGAGCTGCTCCGAGAGTCGGCAACGCACGGAAACCGTAAACATGCCGTGCCTCTTGCGGTCGCCCTGACCAAGATCGACCTGCTGCGGGACAGTTTCGAAGCAGATTCCCCCTTGCGCCGGACGGCCCGACACGACGGCTACTACGACGACGACGACGGCCGCGATGTGCACGAAGAGGTGCGGGGCTGGCTCGACGAATGGTTCGGCCCCGCCTTCGACAACTCGTTGGCGGCCAACTTCGCCACCTATCGCTACTTCGGCCTGACGTCGCTCGGCGCGCCGCCACAGGACGAGGCCAAGATCGCCGCATCGGGCGTGCACCCTTATCGGGTCGAGGACCCGATGCTCTGGCTGCTCGCCAAGTTCGGCTCGGTCAAGAGCAGGAGAGGCAAGCGATGATTGGTCGGCTCGAGTACACGTCGTGCGACGACGGTCTGGACGGGATCGGCGGATTCCAGGTCCGGGCCATGTCTCCTGGGATCCGTGACGAGCTTCGCACCGCCGCGATTCGAGACAGCATCTACGAACCTTCACCCGGGCGGCCCAGTGCGCCGACTGCTTCTGAGCTGACGCAGTTCCCTCGCGCGTTCGGCTACACCAGGGTTCCCGGAGGGTCCGTCGTCTTCCGATCCACCTACGTCGGCCGGGACCACACCGGACGATGGGGAAACTACTTCGCCCAGGCGCTGACGTTCGACAGCGCCGCTCCAGCCCAGCTGTTGCCCATCGACCTGTGGGAGTCACCAGCCTGGGCGCAGAGTTCAGAGCGGACCGGCGTGCTGGCCTCCGTCAATCCCGGGGACCTGGTTCCAGGAATGCAGGCAGACCTGGGATCGACGATGCGGTTCCTCCAGCCGCAGCAACCCGAACTTGTCGCCAGCGTCATCCAGGCGGTGCTGGACGTCTTCGCCCAGGGCAAGGGCCGAGTCATCATGATCGTCAGCGACTCCACGACGGCCGCACTCTGGATCTCGACGGTGACTCGGTCGTTGCCGGCGTCGATCGCTGCCGCCGTCAGTTTCACGACCTATACGGCGCGACCCGAGTCTCACCAGGGACTGATCGTCTGCACGACGCCCGACGTCTCCGTCCCGGCCTACGGTGACTTCCGCCTCGTCGACGTCGCCGGCGGTGCGGCGGCCAGAGACGCTGCTCCTCTCGCGTTCGCCCGGCTCGCTGCTCAGTCGTGGCGGGAGGGCCTGATTGAGGAACTCGTCGTGGCCAGCTCGTCCCTGACGCCGCCCCTGATGGTGTCCGAGCTCGACGAGTTCGCGCAGGCCGCTGTGCTCTTCCTGGACCTGACCCCCCCGAAGGACTGGTCAGAGATGGATACGCTGTCCGGGCTCGAGTTCGCTCAGAGACGTGCGAGCTCGCTCTTCTTGTCGAACTGGCATGCCGTCGCCAAGATCACCGAGAACTCCGGCGGAATCACCGAGGTGAGCCGTTGGAGCGCGGTCCTGCGATCAGCCACCGAGAAAGGGGTGTCGGTCCCTGCGTCGCTGACCAACGACTACCTCCGGGTGGCCGTGGACGCTGTTGTCAGCGGGGCTGGGACGCACGACACCTGGCTGCCCAAGCTGGACGACACAGCCAACCACCACCTAGCCGACGCAGTTCTCGTCCCGGCGCTACTCGCCCACCCGACCACCACTCTGCTCCGCTGGCTGGGTCAACGAGGCCGTGAGTCTTTGGCCGCCGTGGTCGTTGCCGAGCTGGCCCGCCGCCTCGAACCAGTCACGCTCTCCGAAGGGCGGACGATGCTGGACCGGAACGCAGCCTCTTTCTGCCTGCAGCAGTCGGAGCAGCACCACCGGCTGCGAATCCTCGCCTCTACGGTGCTGGCGTCCGAGGGCGACCTGGATCCGGTCGACGCACTCGGTGCTGCCGACTCCCGGAGCCTGCGGACCGGCGAGGAGTGGCAGGAGCTCGCTGGCCTGCTCTGGCCTGACAGCCCACCCACGCTCACCCAGGCTCACAGGCTCTTGCGGACCACTCCGGTCGAGACCTTGCAACGGACTCATGTGATCGAGCAGCTGATCGAGCGCCTGACTGACGACGCTGCAGCCGGTGGCGCCCTGGGTGCCGATCACTTCCAGCTCGTGGAGCTGCTGAGGCAGCGCATCTTTCGCCACCTCTTGAGCAAGGATGATCAACGCAAGGTTGATGCGGTGACTTTGATCGAGTACTTCACCGCTCCACGCCGAGACGCGGAAGAGGCCACCGGCTACGCAGTCCGCGGCCTCCAGCTGGCCCGATCCCTACCACCAGCCCTCGTCGCTCTGTTGGAGCGCTCCATCGCAACCTGGCTGGTTTCGCTGCCCTGGAATTCCCAGCGGGACGCCCTCGAGCGGCTCCTCCTCCCTTTTGATGACGACATGATGGGCTTCGTGGGCGTATACACAGGCCTTGCTGAGGATGGGCTCAGGGCCTCAGCGGCATCTGCGGCCTCAATCGTGATTGCCTGGCGCAGCATCGGAAGCCCGTCAGCAGTCGGGAGTGACGCTGACGAGCGAGACGCACGTCGGCTCCGAGCTCATCTCCTCGACCAGGCCCTCCCGAAGGCGTTGCGGCGGGTGAGGCGCCGCGACCTCGACCGCCTGGGCGAGCTTCTGCCGAATACGTCCACCGTGCGGGCTAACCCGGGGATGCCCGAGGGCTGGCAACTCTGGTGGGGGAGGTGGCGGAGCAAGCATGAATCGAAGGGCCTGCTCGGCCGGCTCATGCCCCCGCGAGAGAAGCGTGACTGACCGGTGGGCTACATCATCGCCTTCTTCTTCATTTTTGCGTTCTACGCTGCTTTGCTCTCCGCTGGTCTATTCCTGGCCTGGTTCGCCGTCGCTATCGCTTCGGCCTTCGGATTCGTTCTCGCCGTGGCGGAGTTTGCCAGTTCAAGTGTCCGAGGCTTCGGCGGACGGGCCCCACTGGACAACCTTCAGATCCTGCCCGAGCCCAACGGCGTACCAGCATACAGGTCCTACTATCAAGGCCCGGTTGTGCACGAGTTCGGTAACGTTGTCCGAGCGAGTGGAAAGGCGGTCAGCACTCGTATCAGTACGTGGATCTCGGGTAGCTGGGCGCTGGTCACTCAGTATGACTCGACGGCGTGGATGGTGTTCGCCGTCCTGCCGGCGATCGGAACCATTGTCGGCCTCGTGGTAGGTGGCGCACTCGGCGCCGTCGTCTTGTTCGTCGTTGCTGCCGTAGCTGCCACTCTGATCGGCACCCTTGTCCTGTTCGGGCTCCTCCTCGGCCTCGCGTTGAAGATAGTCGAGCTTGTGACACTGTCGATCCGAGGTATCACGTTAGAGTGCCCCGGCTGCCGGCAGCGCGTGGCTCGTCCAATCTACCGTTGCAGCGGCGAACACGGCTGCGACGCGGCTCATTCAGGTTTGACGCCAGGCCGTTATGGGGTGCTCTTCCGCGTGTGCCGATGCGGCCGCTCCCTTCCCACGTTGCTGCTGCTCGGCAAGCTCAACCTCGCGAGCCAATGCCCTCAGTGCAGTTATGTCCTTCCCCTTCGGGGAATGAGCGCTCCGACCCTGCACGTGCCAGTGGCGGGTGGCCCGCAAGCCGGGAAGTCGGTCTTCATGTTCGCCGCCGTGAAGCGGCTTTACGACGGCGTCGACGGAGAAAACTCCGAGAGTGATTTCTGGGCAGACCCAAGATTCGCGGCCACCTTCGCGCGGACGCAGGCGAGCGTCGCTAGTCCTGAGCTCATGCGGAAGACCACCGAGGACCGTCCCAACGCCTACAACGTCTACTTGGGACGAGGAGCAAAGAGGCGCCTGATGTACCTCTACGACACTGCCGGCGAGATCTACGACGCGGAAGGACGGCTGTCTGAGGCGGACTTCTTTCATCTCACCGAGGGAATCGTGCTGTGTATCGACCCGTTCTCGCTCCCTGGTCCGCGTAGGTCAATCTCGGCCGACTTCCGCGTTCACGTCCGATCCTCGCCCTCGGATCCGAAGAAAGTCCTCGAACGACTCACCGAGAACCTGCGGGAAGTGAATCCGCGACGTTCTGCTGGCAAGCTCTCGGTCAAGGTCGCGGTCGTCATCACCAAAGCGGACGCCTTCGGCCCGGCCGGGATACGGCACCCCTACAGTGAACTCACGACCAACAGCAGCAGCAACGAGCGATCCCAGCGGGACGAGGCTGTCCGCCGATGGATTGCGGAGGTAGGCGTGCGTCCTGATCTGGTGGCGTCGCTCCTCAGCAACTTCTCCACTGTATCGTTTTTTGTTGTCAGCCACGCCGATGCCGCATTCGCCGGCCGTGAGCCACATCGTGCAGTGAACGACGATCCCGCCGACCCAATCCAGTGGATCTTGAACCGAGGTGCGTTTCGCTGATGCTGAAGATACCGAATCAAATTATCCGAGCTCGACACTTCACCGGAGCAGTTCTGGTGATCGCCTTCGCGGTCGTCCTCGGAGGAGTCATCTTGGGGATCAACTTCTACATTCAATGGAGTAGCACCCAGCTTGGACCCTGAGAGAGGAACCGGTGATCACGACCTGAAGACGACGACCTCGGCGAATCTGAGAACCTTTCCCCCGAGGACGTACCCCGGTCGCCTGACCTCCTTGACCCTGCCCGCCACCGACGGGTCCTCGGTGGAGACGCTGGCGAGGGCCCGGTGTCGCCGCCGGTCGAAGACGTCCCCGGGCTCGGGCTCATCGAGGTCGACACCATGCCGTTCCAGGATCAGGGCGGCGTCCTCGGCCATGCCGAGACACTTCGACACGACATCGTCGGGCGTCGCCGACTCTCGCCCAGACCAGGACTTGCCCATGCTCTGCCAGTCATCGGCGAGCTTGATGAGATCGCGAAAGATCGGCTGCAGCTGGCGATCGGCTTCCCCTCGCCGCAACTGTTCGTTTTCAGCGTGTAGGCGGTCGAGAATTGCATTCACGTGCTGGGTCTCGCTCCGCAGCGCGACTAATTCGGCTCGGATGGCGGCCAGATCGTCAGCCAGAGACGGCGACACCTGCTCGTTCTGCCTACCCTCCGGATCAGCGCCGCCCGCATGGCTGCCGGCCGACAGTGACTCGTCGGCCAACCTCAACCTCGGATCTTCGGCCGTCGGTGGCCGAGTCACGTCGGGCAGCGGGATGGCCTCCTCGGGCAGCGAAGGGTCACCAGCGCCCGAAGCCGGCTCATTCGAGCGCACACCCGAAGACTGATCGTCATCTTCAGCGCTGATTAGGACTGGCCGTCCTGTGGGGTCAGTCATGAGAGATATCCTCCGATCGATCTGCCGGACCACTGGTGCGGCGGGCATCACTGCAGCCTAGTGAACAGATGCATGACAAGTTTGGCTGACGTGCCTGCCATTCGTGCCGTTCGGCAGGATCGAGGGCACATGTACGTGGCCGGCTGGTACGAACGATCGACCGTCATCACCAGGGTCGCGTGCCCCCGCTCAGGCCCGCGGCTCCCTGGACGGCCCCGAGAGCATCACCTGCGTCGAGGTCGCTCCGAGGACCGTAGCTCCAGCATGATCCTCAACGAGTGGTGCAGATGCTGCCCTTCATCCGAGAAGACCCCCGGGATCGCGGACTAGCGCAAGAGCGTCTCCTTCGATGGGACGCGACTCCACCACCATGTAGGTGGCGGGAGGCTGCACACCAACGGAAGCAGACCCAAGGGGCCACGTGGCCGACAGTCCACCGAGCACAGCGCCCGCAACCAGGGCACCGGACTGGTGATTCCTCGGGGACCAATGCACCACGATTTCGTGTAGGGCAAGCCCGAACATAGTCCTGGTCATATCTAGGGACCGTCGCTCGACACCCCAACTGTCTCTGTCCCGCCAAGCGGCGGCGAGATTGACCTGCGCCCCACGCAGGTAGGCCTGAGCAGCCGCGCCCTTCGTGAACTCGCGTTCGGCAAGCCGAAGCCTGTCAAGCGTTGACTCAACGTCCCAGCAGGCGGGCTGGGCTGGGCATTCACTATTCGGAAAGGCATCTTCGACTGGTCGGGCGGAGGTGCGCCACTTGAGGGTGGCCAGATTCGAAACAATCTGTCGCCGATCCTGCAGCTCAGCTTCGGTGGACGTACCTCTACTCAATGCAGCTAGGAACAACCGATGATCATCTTCGTTCGCCGACTTCGTGGCCCCCTTGAGCACCTCGGCCGCCAGTAGTGACGAGGAGAGATCGATGCTTGAAAGATCAAGAACATTTGGACCCTGCTCCCCAGCGTCGATCCAGACCCGGCGCCATCCTGCTCTCCCCGGGATCAGTGCTTGAACTGATTGAACCTCGTCGGCACTCGGGAGACGGACGGTAAGATCCCCCGGCGAGATCCTATTGAGCCATTGGATGATGGACGCCACCTGACTCCCCTTTAACCTGGCCGGCTCTGTTTGATCAGGCACGGACGGGTTCGCTTGCTTGACTTCGCCCGACCGCTGCGCCAGCGACCGATGGATCTGCACCATCCGTAGAGTGATTGGACTGGTGACGAACGATGTTGTTGCTGTCAGCGCAACCGCGTCCCGGATCCGGGCGAGAACCTCCAGTTCGGCTGACAAGCGTTTGAACGTCCATCTGCCAGCTCGCGCGCTCGCGACCACCCTCAGGGGGCAACCTTGTTCGCCAGGTCGAGTTCGGGGGAAGAACCGAGGCGAAACATGCCTCAGTCAGGCTCTTCACTCTCCTCGGATCAGACCGACGTAGGCAGCGATAAGGGGACGCCAGACTGACAGTTCCCATCGAGAAAAGAGGACCGATTCTAATTCTTTATCCTCGACGTGGATAGCGCAAAGAAAATCCTTCAAGGCGCCTGGGGGGGGGAACCGATAAGAAAACCGTCCGGATCCTTACGGACGATCTCCGGGTGCTCTCGAGGAGACTAACGGCTTCAGTCCAGGCGCGAGAGCGATTCTCAACCTTGGTCTCAGCGACCTCCTTCACCGCGGAGCGTCACTCCTCCTGACGAGAGCGGACGCCCGAGATCGCCCCGCTCACGACTGATCTTGCTGCACGTCTGGTATTTGCGGCTTGGGACGTCGTCTCGATTGGAGGACAAGGAGTTGTCTTATGAGCGATCGCGAAAGATTCTCCGGGTACAACCTTCGGGGCAGGAAAGAGGGTTTGCTATCCCAACACCGGCTCTTAGGAGCGCAGGGGGTCGTTCAAATCAAAGCGGTTGATCAGGGTGTTGATGCTGCATAAGCGAGTGTGGCCGTCGAGACTACGCCTGCCTCGGGCACTTACTCGGTCAGTCGCGTGGGGACGCAAGTGTTCTTCCGACGTTCCTCATCCAAGTCCGCAAATCGCCCCTCGCACCACGAAGCAACCTCCTCCGAGCTGGTGAAGTCGTTGAGCGCGATAGTCACGTAAAGATGCTGCCCCTCCGGTGACGTCGCCCGTTTTCCGTAATCTGTACTCCTGATTAGGATCACGGTTGCGCCGAGGTTGTCCTCATCCGCTAGCCGGCGATGCTCTTCCAGGATATCGGTGTAATGGAAGAGGTGGTCGCCCCTGCTGGTCGTTTGTAACGGATCCCGGATCCCCTCCCACTTCGAAGCAATCATGGCGGCGTCTTCGCCATTGAGATCAATCAGTGAGATCCCCTCGTCCGCCAGCTGCTCGAGCTCCTCACGCGCTGCTCGCTGCTCGCGTCTCCTTCGCTCCGCAGGGGTGATCGTCGCTTTAGCCGGAGGAGAGGTGGTTCGCGGCGCTGTGCTGGTAGAGGGCACACCGGTAGAGGCCGTCGTGGGGGTGGCGATGGGGGTTGTAGGTTGCAATGCGCCGAGCTTGGCCTGCTGTTGGTTAAGGACCGCGACCGCCACAGCCCCCACGACGAGCGTCAACGCAATTACTCCGACCAGCAACGCCGTCATCGACGTGCGATGGGGCTCGTCCTGGACGGACAGGGGCGTTGCTGTCGGAGTCCAGGGAGCGGCAACAGGGCTGCCGCCGTCCTGGCCGCCTGGGTGTTCCTTGTCGCTCACCCGTACTCCTCCAAATCAACCAATCAGGACTTCGTGTAGGTTAGACGAAACCTCGGAGGTTTGCGGACAGCTTGGCGTACGGCTTCCGGTTGGGACGACCGGGCAGCCCATCCGGCGCTGATTTGGAACGAGGCCGGCGGCGGCCCTATCAGGAAGGCGCCCGAGCAGCCTGCACGGTGTCCAGCAACACTCGTCCGCGTCGGCGTCGAGTAAGCGCACGCAGACCCTGGGGCGCCCCGGTGAGCCCGTGCAGAACGTGGCCTCGTCAGCCGGCTCGGCCCAGACCACGCCGCGCCGCGCCGTGATCGGGCGGCATCGACGACGTGGCCATCAGCGAGGACGAGCGCCGGATCTTCGGCCCGCGCCCGGAGTCCGAGCGCGGCGCCGAGCTGCCCCTGCGCTGACGACCGCGGCGCGAGGGACCTCAGTACAGGTCGGGCCGCCGGTCGGTGAACGCGTGGTTGTACGGCCCGACGTCCTTGACCAGGGCGCGGCCGAGGTCGAGCTCGGCGAGCAGCGTCGTCTCCTCGCCCTGCGCGGGCCCGGCGACGGGGTAGCCCTCGACGTCGCAGATCACGCTGCCGCCGATCCACTCGACGCCCCGCTCGGCGCCGACCCGGTCGGTGACCACGACGAAGACCCGGTTCACGGCAGCGCTGGCCTGCGCCTTCACCACCTCCGGCGCCCGCTCCCCGGCGGGTGGCGCGTTGCTCGGCCAGTTCGACGGCGCGACGACGATCTGCGCCCCGCGCAGGGCGACGTCGCGCACCATCTCGGGGAACTCCAGGTCGTAGCAGATCATCGCCGCCACGACGCCGACGCTGGTCTCCACCACAGGGGCCAGCGCGTCGCCGGGGGCGAACACCGTCTTCTCCGTCCCCCACAGGTGCGTCTTGCGGTAGACGGCCAGCAGCCGGCCGCCGTCCAGCACGGCGACGCTGTTGTAGGGGCGCTCGCCGTCCCCGCGCTCGCAGAACCCGGCCACCAGGACGACGCCGTGCCGGGCCGAGAGCCCGGCCAGCAGGGTGACGGTCGGGCCGTCGACGGCCTCGGCACGGGCCCGGGCCTCGTCGAGGTCGGCGAACACGTAGCCCGACGTCACCAGCTCCGGCAGCACGACCAGCTGCGCCCCGCGGGCCACCGCGTCGTCCACCGCGGCGACGACGCGGGCGCGGGTGCCCTCGGGGTCGTCGATGTCGACCCGCAGCTGGCAGGCCGCGACGGTGGTCGTCGGTCGGGGCGGCGGGTCCGGGGTGGCGTCCGCCGGCCCGGCGTGCGGTGTGGTCATGGCCGCCATCCTGCCCGGCGGACGGCGAGGACCCCGCCCGGACCCGGCGGGGGCGGGCTGAACGCCTGCGGCGGCAGCCGGTCCAGCGCGTCCGCCGCGTACCGGTGCCCGAGGCCGCGCCGCCGGGAGCCCGCCGCCTGCTGCACCAGTCCCCGCGGCAGCACCAGGTGCGCGGAGAGCAGGCTGCTGCGCGGGCCGGTGAGCGCGCGGAGCAGCGGGACCCCCAGCGTCCACGGCGGGTTGGCCACCACCCGGAACGGGCGGTCGGGCCAGCGGAAGTCCTCCAGGTCGGCCTCGACGACGGTCACCGTGCCGGGGCCGCGGCCGCGGGCGTCGGCGAAGCCCTCGCGCAGCCGGGCGGCGCGGACGGGGTGCAGCTCGACGGCCAGCACCCGCGCCCCCGCGCGCCGGAGCGGCTCGGTCAGGGCGCCGTCGCCGGCCCCGAGGTCGAGGACGAGGTCCTCGGGGCGGATCTGCGCCACCTCGACGAGCTGCGCGGCCCGGTCAGCGTGCAGCCGGTGCCACCCCCAGCGCCGGACGGGCCTGCCGTGGGCCCCGGACACGCGCGACCTGCCAGATCATGACCACGGTCGGCGACGCTAGCCCCGCCCGGGCGGCGAGGACACCTGGTTTTCCCGTTCTCAGCGCTGCGCCCGGCCGTCCAGCCGCAGGGTCGTCGACGCGTCGCGGTGCGCGCCGGTGCTGCCCACGTGCTCCGCGCTGATCGTGGGGCCGTTCCTGAGCACGTGCACGAACGCCATGGCGTGCCCGCGGCCGACCCCGAAGTCGTCCTTCAGCCAGGCGACGACCTCGGCGGCCTTGGTCTGCGGCCCGAACCCGCGAGCGCGGGCGACGTCGAGCAGCTGCTGGGGGGTCTGGCCGGTCTTGTCCTCGAGCGCGTCGAGGTAGGCCTGGAACGACACGGGTGCCTCCTGGGGTCGGTGCGGTCGGGACAGGGACCCGGCCCGGTCCCCGAACTCATCGCCCGTCAGCAGGGGTCGGTCAACAGGGGTCGGTCAGCAGGGGTCGGTCAGTAGAGGTCGGTCCGCCGGTCGGCGAAGACGTGGTTGCGGGTGCTGATCTGCTTGTCGAGCGCCGCCCCCAGGTCCAGCTCGGCCGTCAGCACCGTCGTCGCGCCGAAGGCGGGACCGGCGGCCCGGAAGCCGTCGACGTCGCAGATGACGCTGCCGCCGACCCACCGGACGCCGCGCTCGGGTCCGACGCGGTCGGCGACGACGACGACGAGGTGGTAGGTCGAGGCCATCGCCATCGCCTTGCCCACCTCGGGCGGCCGGGTGTTGGGGTCGTCGGAGTCGGGCCAGTTGGCCGGCGAGGCCACCACCTGCGCGCCCCGCCGGGCCACGTCGAGCACCACCTCGGGGAAGGCGAGGTCGTAGCAGATCAGCGGCGCGATCGCCCCGACCCGGGTGGGCACCACCGGCGGCAGCGCGTCACCGGGGGTGAAGTGCAGCTTCTCGGTGTCCCACAGGTGGGTCTTGCGGTAGACGGCCAGCACCTCGCCGCCGTCGACGACCACCGCGCTGTTGTAGGGCTTGTCCAGCCCCGACACCTCGCAGAAGCCGCCGACGACCACCACGCCGTGCTCGCGCGACAGGGCCCGGAAGAGCTCGACCGACGGCCCCGTCACCGGCTCGGCCCGGGCGCTCGACTCGGCGACGTCGCGCCAGATCGAGCCGCAGACCGTCAGCTCGGGCAGCACCACCAGCTCGGCGCCCCGCGCCGCCGCCTCGGCCACCGCCTCGGCGACGATCCGGCGGGTCTTCGCCGGGTCGTCGATGTCGACGGGGACCTGGCAGGCGGCGACGACGGCCATCCGGGGCGTCCGGTCCGGCTCAGTCGTCCTCGGTCGCGGTGACCATGACCGCGACCGGGGCGAGGTAGCCGTTGGGGTCGAGCATCCAGCCGGCGTCGAAGGCGGCCTCGACGACGTCGGGCGCCCACTCCAGGCGCACCCGGGCGTCGCCGGCGTTGACGACGAGCAGCTCGCCCGTCCCGTCGGTGGCGGCGTCCGGCCCCGCCTCGAGCAGCTCGAAGCGGCGCCAGCTGCCGGGCAGCACGGAGAGCATGTCCTGCGGCTCGAGGACGACGGTCTCCTCCTCGGCCCCGGCGTTCAGGGTCACCTGCCAGCGGCCGGACTTCACCAGCAGCGTCTGGGTGGCGTCGTGCCGGTGCCGGAGCAGGCCCTCGCCCGGCGTCGCGCGCAGCCAGGCCATGTTGAAGCTGTGCGGCTCGTGCAGCCGGGGCACTTGGCGGCGGTCCTCGCTCATGCCGTAGCCGATGACCAGGGCCAGCTCGCCGGCCCCGCCGGGCAGGGCGTGGCCTAGCGTCGCGCGCGCGCTGTAGCGGCGGTCGCCCGCCTGGGTGACCCGCTCGCGCATCTCCTCGACGCTGTAGGTCGTGAGGTCGTCGATGTACTCCTGCTTCATCGGCTTGATGAGCGGCACGTCGGAGGGCAGCTCGTCGCCCGCGACAGTGTCGATCAGCCGGTTGTCCGCGGTCAGGTGCAGGCCGTAGGACTCGGCCTCCTTGAGCACCGACGGGCCCCAGATGATGCCGCCGGTGACGTCCTGGCCCAGCACCGTCAGCAGCAGGCCCTCGTCGGGGCCCTCGTTGGTGAAGCCGCGGAAGATCCAGCTGGGCACCGAGATGATGTCGCCGTCGTGGCTGACGTACTCGCCCTGCTTCCCGTCGACGCCCCAGCGGACGCGGAAGGTGCCGCCGAAGTTGATGAACACCTCCGCGGTGAAGTGCAGGTGCAGGTTGTTGTTGACGCCGTTCGGCATCCCCGCGGCGCCCACGTTGTAGCCGTGCGGCTCGCTGAGGTTGATGAACTGCTTGGCGTTCTGGGAGACGCCCGGGCCGATGAAGGCGTAGTTGGACTTGCGGTCCGAGCCGGGGGTGCGGCAGTCGATGAAGGCGGCGTTCTCGGCCACCCAGTCGGAGCGGCGGATGGTCCGTCGGGTCACCTCGGTGGAGGGGACGACCACGTCGGTCATGGGAGGTCCTTTCGGGAGCGGGGGACGGCGGGGCGCGGGCGCCCGGGCGTCAGTAGATGTTGGTGCTGTCGTAGGGGGTGTCGCCGCGGCGGACGGCGATCTGGGTGCGGACGGCGATCTCGTCGTAGACGCGGACCTCGCGGACGATGCGGCCGTCCTGGACGAGGAACTGGGAGACCCCGAGGATCTCCACGGGCGTCCCGGTGAGCGGGCCGAAGTCGGCGACGCCGTTGTAGAGGCCCTTGTAGACCCAGGTGACCGAGACGCGGGTCCCGGCGTAGCGCTCGGCGTGGTTGGCGGCGACGTCGCGGACCTCGAAGCTGCCCGTCGGGAACGGGCGGAGCATCCGCAGCAGCGCGCGCCGGTAGTTCTCGGGCCGGATGGCGGTCCGGTAGCCGACGGTGTGCAGGGTGAGGTCGCGGACGAAGTAGTCGTCGACGGCCTTGAGGTCGCGGCCGTTCCAGACCTGCTCGATCATCTCGAGCACCCGGGTGACCTCGGGGCGGGAGTCGTCGGGACGGGGGCCGGAGTCGCCGACGGCCAGCACGTCGGCCGGCGGCGCCTCGGTCATGCTGCCGGAGAAGCCGAGGTAGCCCTTCTCGCGGGCGACGGCGTCGGGGTCCTGCCCCAGCTGCAGGGCGATGGCGAGGGAGTCCCGGACGACCCACTCCTCCACCATCCGGCCGCGCCGGTACAGGCAGCTGGCGACGGTGCGGTGGATGAAGCCGCTGGCCGGGTCGACCGAGAGCACCAGGTGCGAGGAGAGGAAGGCGTCGTCGCCGCGGGCCTCCCAGATGACGTCCTCGGCCTGGCCGATGCGGTCCGGCGTCGAGGCGATCCGCATGAGCGTCCCGGCGACGACCTCCTCGACCCCGACCGACGTCCCGTAGGCGCCGTGCACGATCGAGTCCGGCTCGTAGTTCTCGTAGATGTGGCTGATGGAGCGGTTGACCCAGATGAGGTCCGTCACCTCCCGGATGAAGTCGTCCGGGTCCGCGTAGGGCTGGTACGCGACGGGGTCCAACGGCATGGGTCCTCCTGGTCTGGCGACGTGCGTGCACGTTGAGTGTATGCGTATGCACAGCCAGACCTCAAGGCCCGGGTCAGGGCGCGGCGCCCAGCGTCCCGCGCTCGACGAGCCGGCTGGGGAAGCGCTCGTGCCGGAAGGGGGCGGCCGGGTCCTCGATCCGGTCGACCAGCAGGCTGGCCGCGCGCCGGGCCATGGCGTCGAGGTCGAAGGCCACGGTGGTGAGCTGCAGCAGCGGCCAGCGCGCGGCCGGCAGGTCGTCGAAGCCGACGACGGAGACGTCCTGCGGCACGCGCAGGTCCAGCTCGCGGGCCGCGTTCAGCGCGCCGTAGGCCACGACGTCGTTGCCGCAGACGACGACGCCGGGCCGGTCCTCGCGCTGCAGCAGGTGCAGCGCCCCGGCGTGCCCGGTGGCGAAGTCGAAGGGCCCGCGGTAGCTGAGGGCGGCGCTGATGCTCACCCCGCCGACCGCGAGCGCGTCGCGGAGGGCGGTCTCGCGCTGCTCCGCCGTGCTCGTGTTCCGCGGGCCGAAGATGGCGCCGACGCGCCGGTGGCCCAGACCGAGGATCCGGTCGGCGAGCTGGCGGAGCCCGCCGCCGGGGTCGACCTCGGCCGAGTCCGCCTCCACCGACTCCGACGTGCGGTTGAAGTAGACGAACGGCACCCCGCGGTCGCGGAGCCGGACGGGCAGCACCGAGTCGACCGTGGTCGTGGCCAGCAGCACGCCGTCGAGGCCGTTGGCCAGCAGCCGCTCGGCCACCCGACCGGTGTCGTCGGTCTCGGTCTGCAGCACCAGCTGGTAGTCCAGCGCCTCCAGCTCGCGGTGCATGGGCGCGATGACGTGCGGGTAGAACTGGTTCTCCAGGTCGGTGAGCAGCAGGCCGATCCGCCGCGTCCGGCCGCTGGAGAGGGCCCGCCCGGTCTCGCTCGGCACGTAGCCCAGGGCCGACGCGGCCTCGCGCACCCGGCGCTTGGTCTCCTCCGAGACCTTGGGGCTGTCCCGGAGCGCCCGCGACACGGTGGGCTGGCTGACCCCGGCGAGGCGCGCGACGTCGTGGCTGGTCACCACCATGCGAGGCTCCCCTTCCGGCGGGCTGGAGGGCAGCATAACCGCCCGCGGCCCGCCGACCTTGACCCGACGCCCCGGTCCGGGGTTCACTGGTCGCATACGTATGTAGACGTTGCTGCCGCTGACGTCGCCGTCGACCTGAGGAGCCCCGCGTGCCCACCCACCTGAAGACCGGCCGGTCGAAGTCGTTCGCCGACACCAGCCAGGACGACGTGCGCGAGCGCGTGCAGGGGATCATCGCCGACATCCGCACCCGCGGGGACGAGGCCGTGCAGGAGTACGCGCAGACGTTCGACCGCTGGAGCGGTGAGTTCCGGCTCTCCCCCGAGCGGGTGCAGGAGATCATCGCCACCCTGCCGCAGCAGGTGGTCGACGACATCGTCTTCGTGCAGTCCCAGGTCCGGCACTTCGCCGAGGTGCAGCGCGCCTCGATGACCGACGTCGAGGTCGAGACGCTGCCCGGGGTCTTCCTCGGCCACCGGCACGTGCCCGTGCAGGCCGCCGGCGCCTACATCCCCGGCGGCAAGTACCCGCTCACCGCCTCGGCGCACATGACCATCGTGACCGCCAAGGTCGCCGGGGTGCCCCGCGTCGTCGCCTGCACCCCGCCCATCCGCGGCGAGATCCCCGCCGCGACCGTGGCCGCGATGCACCTGGCCGGCGCGGACGAGATCTGGATCCTGGGCGGCGTGCAGGCCGTCGCCGCGATGGCCGTGGGCACCGAGTCGATGGGTCGCGTCGACCTCATCGCCGGGCCCGGCAACGCCTACGTGGCCGAGGCCAAGCGCCAACTGTTCGGCGAGGTGGGCATCGACCTGTTCGCCGGGCCGACCGAGATCCTCGTCGTCGCCGACGAGCACGCCGACCCGTTCCTCGTCGCCGTCGACCTGCTCTCCCAGGCCGAGCACGGCCCGGAGTCCCCTGCCGTGCTGGTGACCAGCAGCGAGCGGGTCGCGCGCGAGGCCATGGACCACGTCGAGCGGATCCTGCCCGGCATGCCCACCGCCGACTACGCCGGGCCGGCCTGGCGCGACTACGGCCAGGTCATCGTCACCGAGTCCCTCGACGAGGCCTACGCGGTCGCCGACTCCTTCGCCTCCGAGCACGTGCAGATCTTCACCGCCGAGCCGCGCGAGGCGCTGGAGAAGATGGTCCACTACGGCGCGCTCTTCCTCGGCGAGAACACCTGCGTCTCCTACGGCGACAAGGTGATCGGCACCAACCACGTGCTGCCGACGCTCGGCGCCGCCCGCTACACCGGCGGCCTCTGGGTGGGCAAGTACCTGCGCACGGCCACGTACCAGGAGATCCGCGACACGACCTCCAGCGGCGAGCTGGGCCGGGTCTGCGGCCGTGCCTCCCGCGTCGAGCTGTTCGAGGGCCACGCCCGCTCCGGCGACGCCCGCGCCGCCCGGCACCTCGGCGACCGGTTCGACTGGATCGACGCGGCGCTCGCCTCCGAGCCCGCCGGTCAGGCGTGACGGCTCTCGCGGGCCGGACGGCCCTGGTCACCGGCGGCGGGAACGGCCTGGGCGCCGCGATCGCCCGGGCGCTGCACGCGCAGGGGGCCGCGGTCGTCCTGGCCGGGCGACGGCCCGAGCCGCTGCAGCAGGTCTGCACCGCGCTCGGCGAGCGGGCGACCTGGCACGCCTGCGACGTGGCCGACCCGGCGTCGGTGGCCGCGCTCGCGGAGGCGCTCGAGGACGTCGAGGTCGACGTCGTGGTCAACAACGCGGGGATCGCCGGCCCGGTGGCCCCGCTGACCGAGATCGCCGTCGAGGACTGGGACGAGGTCTTCGACGTCAACGTCCGCGGCGTCTTCCTGGTCTGCCGCGCGTTCCTGCCCGCCATGGTGGCGCGGGGCCGCGGCGACGTCGTCAACGTCGCGTCGGTCTCGGGCAAGCGCCCGCTGGCGCGGCGCACCCCCTACGCGGCCTCGAAGATGGCGGTGATCGGGCTGACCTCGACGCTCGCCTTCGAGGTGGGCCCGGCCGGGGTCAACGTCAACACCCTCTCCCCCGGCCCGGTCGCCGGACCGCGGATGGAGCGGAACTTCCGGCTGGAGGCCGAGCGCACCGGCGCGACGGAGGCCGCTGCCGAGGAGGCGTTCGTCTCCCGGTCCGCCCTGGGCCGGATGGTGACCGAGGAGGAGGTCGGGGCCGCTGTGGTCGCGATGCTGGCGATGCCTGGGCTCTGCGGGGCCGACGTCGACCTGTCGGCGGGGATGGTGGCGTGATGACGACGTCGCTGAAGGCCCGGCTGGCGGCCGGGGACAAGCTGCTCGGCGCGCTGCTGCGGCTGGGGTCGGAGGAGCTCGTCGAGATGGTCGCGGTGAGCGGCTTCGACTTCGTGCTGCTGGACACCGAGCACGGGGCGGCCGACGTGGGCGAGCTCCGCCGGCACCTGGTGCTGGCGCAGACCCACGGCGTCCCCGTGCTGGTCCGGGTCGGCGGGCACGAGCCCGCCCTGGTCCTGCGCGTGCTGGACGCCGGCGCCCAGGGCGTCGTCGCCCCGCACGTCGACACCCCGGAGCAGGCCCAGGCCCTGGTGGCCTCGGCGCACTACCCGCCGACCGGCCTGCGCGGCTTCGCCACCTACGGCCGCGCCGGCCGCTTCGGCCTGGTCAGCCCCGCCGACCACCTGCGCGCCGCGGCGGAGACGACGCTGGTGTTCGGGATGGTCGAGTCCCCGGCGGGGGTGCGGGCCGTCGACGCCATCGTCGCCACCCCCGGCCTGGACGGGATCATGGTCGGCACCGCCGACCTGCGGGCCTCGAGCACGGCCGACGACCCCGACCCGGCCGAGGGCCTGGCCACGGTCCACCGCTCCCTCGCCGCCGCCGGCCGCCACCGGATGGACATCGTCAACGGCCGCGCCCAGGCCGAGGCCTCCTTCGCCGACGGCGCCTCCCTGGTGGTCTACAACCTCACCGCCACCGTCATGGGCCACCTCGCCGACCTCCGCGGCGCCCACCCGGGACCCGCCGCTCCCTGAGCTCGTCGAAGGGCCGCACCACCGCGCCCTGAGCTTGTCGAAGGGCCTCAGCGCCACCGCGCCCTGAGCCTGTCGAAGGGCCTCAGCGCCACCGCACCCTGAGCCTGTCGAAGGGCCTCAGCGCCACCGCACCCTGAGCCTGTCGAAGGGCCTCAGCGCCACCGCACCCTGAGCCTGTCGAAGGGCCTCAGCGCCACCGCACCCTGAGCCTGTCGAAGGGCCGTCGACCAGCTCAGCAGCGGGTGCGAACCAGCGCGCCTCGCTGCGTCGACAGGGTTGTCCACAGATCCGCCGCAACCCCTCGACCACGCGGCGGCCCCGGAGCCACCATCGCTCTATGCCCTGGACCTACATCCTCCGCTGCGCGGACGGCTCCTTCTACGTCGGCAGCGCCCGTGACCTCGATGCGCGAATGACCCAGCACGCGCTCGGCACCGACGGCTCCTACACCGCCACGCGGCGGCCGGTCGAGCTCGTGTGGGCGCTCGAGTCGGAGCGGGTCGACGAGGCCCACGGGCTCGAGCGGAAGATCAAGGGCTGGCGGCGCGAGAAGCGGATCGCCCTGATCGAAGGGCGCTTCGTCGACCTCCCGCGGCTGTCGCGGAGCGGGCCTCATGCTCGGGGCCCTTCGACGAGCTCAGGGAGCGGTGGCTAGGACGCTCGTACGGCTCGAGTCCGCCGAGGCCCCTTCGAGAGCTGAGGAGCGAGGGCTGAGACGCTCGTGCGGTTCGAACCTCCCGTGGCCCTTCGACAGGCTCAGGGAGCGGTGGTCGAGCAGCGCGCTCGACGTCGTCCCGGGAGCGACCGTCAGCGCTCAGCGCACGGCCGGAGCCAGGACGTCGGCCGTGAGCCAGGCCCGGAGGTGAGCGCTGACGGCGGCGGGCTGCTCCAGGGGGGAGAGGTGGCCGCAGTCCTCGACCACCGCCAGCCGGACCCGGGGCACCAGACGGGCGATCTCCTCGTGCCGGTCGAGGCGGCAGAGCCGGTCGTCGCGGGCGGCGAGCACCAGGGTCGGGCAGCGGACGCGGGCCAGGCCGGCCCGCTCGTCGACCCGGGTGCCCTGCAGCCGCAGCTGGCGGTCGTAGCCCGCCGCGCCCACCGCGTCGGCCATGGCCAACGTCGTCGCCACCACGTCGGGTCGCGACGCGAGCACCCCCGGCGCGAGCAGCAGCGGCAGCAGCGACGTCTGCAGCGCCCGGGCCGAGCCGGCGGCCAGCTGGGCCCGCTGGTCGGCCCAGCCCGACCGCTGGGCCGACGTCGGGGCGCACGGGTTGGTGGACAGCAGAGCCAGCCGGGTCACCCGCGCGGGCGCCCGCCGGACCAGCGCCATGGCCACGATCGCCCCCAGCGACAGCCCGGCCAGCGCGAAGCGCTCCGGCAGCACCCGCAGCAGCCGGTCCACCTCGGCGTCGAGCGCGGCCTCCTCGAGCACCGGGGTGACCGGGGCCCCGGGCAGGTCGAGCCCCGCCCACAGCGCCGCCGTGCAGCCCATCCCCGGCAGCAGGACGAGCGGCTCCGCCGTGCTCACCCCTTGACGGCGCCGGACGCGAGCCCGGCCACCAGGTACTTCTGGGCGATGAAGGCGATCCCGACGACGGGCAGGGTCAGCAGCACGGTCGCCGCCGAGGCCTGCTGCAGCAGCGGCAGGTTCTGCCCCAGCTGGGTGGCGATGAACACCGGCACCGTCTTCGACGTGGTGTCGGTGAGCACGGCCGCGGTCAGGTACTCCTGGAAGGCGAACAGGAACACGAAGATGCCGGCCGTCAGGATGCCGGGCCCCATCAGCGGGACCATGATCCGGGTCAGGACCCCGACCCGCGTGCAGCCGTCGACCATCGCGGCCTCGTCGAGCTCCCGCGGGATCTCGGCGAAGAAGTTGCGCAGCAGCCAGATGGTGAAGGGCTGGTTGATGACGATCAGCGCCGCCGCCATGGCGTACGTCGTGTCGTAGATCCCCAGGCTGCGCGTGATGTCGTACATCGGCAGCACCACGGCGAACCGGGGCAGGGCCCGGAAGACCAGGGCCAGGATCAGCAGGACGACCGAGGCGACGCCGCCGTAGCGCGAGAGCGCGTAGGCGCACGGGATGCCCACGAGCAACGCCACCACCGTGCTGATCACCGCGACCACCACCGTGTTGATCAGGTACAGGTAGAAGTCGGTGGTCTGCCACAGGTCGACGTAGGCCGAGAACGTCGGGGTGTAGCGGAACACCGGCGGGTTGGCGAAGGCCACGTCGGTGGGCTTCGTGCTCGCCAGCGCCGCCCAGACGAACGGGAACACCATGAGCAGGCAGGTGACCGCCAGCAGGATCGCCGAGACCACCGCCATGCGGGAACGACCGGGCCGGGGACGGCGACGCGTGACGTCGCCGGCCGCCTGCACCGGGGTCCTGGCCGACCGGGCGTCGGTCCCGGCGATCTCGACGGTCATCGGCGGAGCCTCTCGGGGGTGCGGGAACGCAGGGCGCGAGCAGAGGACCGGGTCATGCCCTGGCCTCCTTGACGACGCTGCGGATGGACGGGAGGAGCAGGACCAGGATCAGCAGGATCGTCAGGACGCTGATGGCGCTGCCCAGGCCCAGGTTCCGCGTCGCCTCGGCGAAGGCGACGCGGTAGATGTACACCATCAGCGACTCGTTCCCGTTGGTGAGCGACTGCGGCGCCAGCGGTATCAGCGAGTCGAAGACCCGCACCACGTCCATGGTCAGGATCAGCACCACGAAGCCCAGCACGCCGCGGATGCTCGGGACGATCACGTAGAGGTGGCGCTGCAGGGGCGAGGCGCCGTCGATCTGCGCCGCCTCCATCATCTCGGCCGAGACGCCCTGCAGCCCCGCCAGGATCAGCAGCATCGAGAAGGGCAGCATGAACCAGACCACGTTCAGCACGATGATGAGCCGGTTGGGCCAGGTCGAGGTGAACCAGAGCGGCTCTCCGAAGGCTCCCCCGGTGACGGCGTTCAGCAGGTAGTCCACGATCCCGCCGAAGTTGGAGTCGAAGAGCCAGGAGAACGCCACCGCGCCGACGATGTGGGGCGAGACGTAGGAGATGAGCAGGATGCCCAGCACCACGGGGCGCGCCCGGCCCAGCCCGTTGACCAGGGTGGCCAGGACGTAGCCGAGGACCAGGCACACCACCCCCACGACCACGGTGAGGCCGATGGTGAACACCACCGCCCGCCCCAGCCGCGGGTCGCTCAGCGCCGCCTGGTAGTTGGCCAGGCCGATGAACGTCCCGGCCTCGCCGTAGTTCACGCGCTCGAAGCTCCAGCGCAGCGTGCGGTAGAGCGGCACCAGCATGAAGCCGAACATCACCACCACGCTGGGGGCGACCAGCGCCCAGAACTGCCGTCGTCTCATGGCCTGGCCTCCCCCTCGCGTGTGGCGGTCACTTCTCGGCGGCCAGGGCCTTCTCGGCCGCAGCCTGCATCTGCTGCTGGGCCTGCGGCACGTCGATCTTGCCCGCCATGTAGTTGGCCAGCACCGGGCGGATCGCGTTGCTCACCGCCGGCACGTAGGGCTGGATCTCCTTCGTCGGGCCCTTGGCCAGGGAGTCCTTGGCGGCCGCGGCGTAGGGCGAGGAGCTCTGGTCGACCGTGGTCCGCGCGGGGAACGCCGCCGGGACGGACGCCTGCGAGGCCTCCTGGCTGACCGACGCCGCGATCACCTGGAAGACCAGGTCCTTGTCGACCTTGGTGTTGAAGGGGATCGACCAGCCGTCGGTCGACACCGTGCTGTAGGCCTTGCCGCCCTCGAACACCGCGGGCGGCGCGGCGAAGGCGAACTTGTCGTACAGCTTGGTGTTCTTCTGGTCGACGAGGTCGCTCATCCGGCCGGAGAACATGACCGCGACCGCGGCCTTCCCGTTGTAGAGCTGCTGCTGCACCTTGGGCTGGTCGAACGTGGTGACCTGCGGGTCCATGTAGGGCAGCAGCGACTTCAGCTGCTCCAGCGCCTTGGCCGTCGGCTCCTGGTCGAAGTTCGGCGTCTTGGTCTCCGGGTTCACGAAGAAGGCGCTGTCCTGGGAGCCCAGCGTCGCGGCGAAGGCGGTGTCGAGGTCGGCGGTGCTGAGGAGCGGCAGCGCGATCGGGTACTTCATGCCCTCCGCCTCCTGCAGCTTCTGGGCGCCGGTCCGCAGCTCCTCGAAGGTGGTCGGGGGCGTCAGGCCGTTCTTCTCGAAGAGGTCCTTGCGGTAGACCATCGTCAGCAGCTGGGACTGCATCGGCAGCCCGTAGAGCTTGCCGTCGTAGGTCATCGACTTCAGCGTGTTCGGGTCCAGGTCGCCCAGCGCGTACTTGTCCTCGTACTCCGCGAACAGGTCGTCCAGGGGCTCGAGCTTGCCCCGCGAGGCCAGGTCGGGGATCGCGTAGGTGTAGGTCTCGACGACGTCGTAGGTGCCGGAGTCCCCGGAGAGCGTGGCCGTGGTCTTGTCGAGCTGGCCCGCGAAGTCGATCGGGTCGTGCTTGACGGTGACGTTGTCGTGGGTGCAGCTGGAGACCATCGTGTTCGAGAACGGGTCGACGGCCGAGGAGTTGTAGGCGAGGACGTTGATGGTCGTCGCCTCGGCCGGGTTCTCGAAGTCGCAGGCGACCTTGGTGGCGGTCTCGGCGCCGGTGCGGGAGCCGGCGCCGCACGCGGTCAGGCCGACGAGGGTGGCGGAGAGCAGGCCGACGGCCAGTGCTCGGGACAAGCGGGATGCGCGCATGGGTCCTCTTCTTCGATCAAGAGCGGAACGGATCACGAACGGGCCGAGCACTTGGAGAATACGTATTCAGTTGTGCACCGACGGCCGGTGGAGCTCCACCGGCGCGTCGGTGAGCCTCTCAGCCCCGGGCGATGAGGTCGAGCCGGAGCTGGGCGCTGTCCCGGTGCCCGGGCATGCCCTCGAAGTCGGAGATGGTGACGACCGGACCCGCCTGGATCTGCGTCGCCTCCCGGGTCGCCTTCTGGTAGGTCAGCTGCTTGAGGTAGCCGGTGACCGAGAGCCCCGCGGTGTAGCGGGCGCCGCGCGCGGTGGGCAGCACGTGGTTGGTGCCCGACATGCCCTTGTCGGCGTAGGCCACCGTCGACCACTCGCCGAGGAACAGCGACCCGTAGTTGCGCAGGTTGTCGAGGTAGAAGTCGGTGTCGGCGGCGAGGATCTCGAGGTGCTCGGGGGCGAGCAGGTCCATGATCTCGATCGCGGTCTTGGCCGAGTCGGCGACGTAGACGGAGCCCCAGTCGCGCCAGGCCGCCCCGGCGATCTCGCGGGTGGCCAGGCCCTCGAGCTGGCGGGCGATCTCCAGCTCGACGGCGTCGGCCAGCTCGGCCGAGGTGGTGACCAGGCAGGCCGGGGAGCTGGGACCGTGCTCGGCCTGCGCGAGCAGGTCGGCGGCCACCATCGTGGCGCTGGCGGTCTCGTCGGCGATCACCGCGACCTCGGACGGGCCGGCCAGCACGTCGATGCCGACCTTGCCGTAGAGCTGTCGCTTCGCCTCGGCGACGAAGGCGTTGCCCGCCCCGACGATCATGTCGGAGGCGACGCCGTCCAGCAGCCCGAAGGCCATCGCGGCCAGCGCCTGGACCCCGCCGAGGGCGAAGATCCGCTCGGCGCCGGAGGCCCGCGCGGCGTAGAGGACGGCCGGGTGCGCCGTGCCGTGGTTCGACGGCGGGGTGGCCGAGACGATGTTGGGGACGCCCGCGGCCCGGGCGACGCCGATGGTCATGAAGGCGCTGGCCAGCAGCGGGAACCGGCCGGCCGGCAGGTAGGCGCCGACGTTGCCGACGGGCACGTACTTCTGGCCGCAGACGACGCCCGGCACGACCTCGTCCTCGAAGTCGGTCAGGTGCGCCCGCTGCATGCCCGCGAACCGGCGGGTGCGCTCGGCGCCCGCGTCCAGGGCGTCGCGCAGGTCCTGCGGCAGCGACGCGGTGAGCGCGCCGACCTGGTCGGCCGGGATCTCGAAGTCCTCGCCACCGGTCCAGCCGTCCAGCTGCTCGGCGTAGCGGCGCACCGCGACCAGGCCGTTCTGCTCGATGTCGAGCAGCATCGACGACACCGTCGCGATGACGGCCGGGTCCGACTGGGCGGCCACGTCGGGACGGGCGGGCTCGCGGACGACGGAGAAGGTGCCGGTGACCCGGTTCTTGTCGGCAGGCGTCAAGTGCATACGTATAACATAGGGATGTCCGGCGGCGTTTGGCAACCGTTCCGGGGTCGGTCGTGTGACGGCTGCGTTGCGTTCCTGCGCCAGCCCGCCGCCGGCGGCCCTCAGCCGTCCAGCGCGTCGTCGGCGAACCCGCGGGCGGCCAGCCGGGTCAGCCGTCGGCCGCGCACGCGGTAGAGCACCTGGGCGAACAGCCAGGCGGGCAGGGTGAGCAGCCCGGCGCGGATCTCCACGACGTCGGTGCAGCGGGTCATCCCGTGCACGTCCTCGACCAGGACGCGGTGGTCCCAGGTCCGCACCAGGTCGCTGTGGCCCGCGTCGTGCCAGATCTCGGTGGGGCCCTCCCCCAACGGGTCGCCGGCGTCGAGGACCCGGCGCACACCCAGTACGTGCTGCCCGATCGGCAGCACCCCGCCGACCCGCAGGGCCACCCGCTGGTCGCCGGTCCGCCACCGCTCGGGGAGGGCCGGTGGGTCCAGCGGGTCGAAGCGCAGCACCGGGGCGTCCAGCCGGTTCAGCCACCGGGTGCGGGCCAGCTCGGCCACCACCCGCTCGGGCGGGCAGGGCAGCAGGACGGCGAGGCGCAGGCGCATGAGGGCGACGCTACGGGGCCGGCGCCCGCCCGCGCCGGCAGGCGGCGGCCGCGCGAACCGCTGCGCCGGCTTCGTGCACAGGCGCACTATGGACTCATGCACCAGCGCGCCGCGACCGCCGACCGGACCGGCACCCGTCCCCTGATCTGGCCGGCCCGCCTGGCCGGGCTCGTCGCCGGGGTGGCCGGCCTGGCGCTGGCGAACCTGGGGGCCTGGCTGGTCGGCCCGACCGGGGCGCCCGTCTCCGCGGTCGGCGAGCTCGTCATCGACCTGCTGCCCGCCCCGCTGGTGAACTTCGGCAAGGACACCCTGGGCACGGCCGACAAACCCGTGCTGGTGGCCATCGTCACCGTCGCCGTGCTGGTGGTCTGCGCCCTCGCCGGCCAGGCCGAGCTGCGCCGGCGGCTGGGCGGCGCGGCCGTGCTGGCCGTCGTCGCCGTCGTGGGCCTGGTCGGCATCGGCGCCCGGGCCGGCGCCAACGCCACGGTCTACGTGCCGACGCTGGTCGGGCTGGCTCTCGGCTACATCCTGCTCCGCACCCTGGTCGACCGGCTGGAGACCTGGCGCGACGCCGCGTCCGCCGACGGCCCGACCTCCGACGCGCGCCGCGGCTTCCTCCGGCTGACGCTGGTCGCCGGCGGGATCGCGGCGATCGGCGCCGTCGCCGGGGAGGCGCTGCTGGGTGCCGCCACCCGGGTCAACGAGGCGCGGCTGCGGCTCCGGCTGCCCGGTGCGGCGACGCCCGCCCCGCCCGTGCCCGCCGCCGCCGACCTCGGCCTGCCGGGCCTCAGCTCGTACGTGACGCCGAACGCGGACTTCTACCGCATCGACACCGCCCTCCAGCTGCCCGTCATCGACCCGGCCGACTGGTCGCTGACCATCACCGGGATGGTCGAGGAGGAGGTGACGCTGACCTACGCCGAGCTCTCCGCGCTCCCGCTGGTCGAGCACGTCGCCACCCTCACCTGCGTGTCCAACGACGTCGGCGGCAGCCTGGTCGGCAACGCGCTCTGGCTCGGCTACCCCATCCGCGAGCTGCTGGCCCGCGCCCGGCCCACCGCCGGCGCCGACATGGTGCTCTCGACCAGCCAGGACGGCTTCACCGCCGGAACGCCGCTGGAGGCGCTCACCGACCCGGACCGCCAGTCCCTGCTGGCCATCGGGATGAACGGCGAGCCGCTGCCGCTGGAGCACGGCTTCCCGGTCCGGATGGTCGTCCCCGGCCTGTACGGCTACGTCTCGGCCACCAAGTGGGTCACCGAGCTCAAGGTGACGACGTTCGACGCCGACCAGGGCTACTGGACCCCGCTCGGCTGGTCGGCCCGCGGCCCCATCAAGCTCGCGTCGCGCATCGACGTCCCCCGCCGGACCGTCGACGCCGGGCAGGTCGCCGTCGCGGGCGTCGCCTGGGCCCAGCACACCGGCATCCGCGGCGTCGAGGTGCAGGTCGACGGCGGCGACTGGCAGCCCGCCGAGCTGGCCGAGGTCACCGGCCCGGACACCTGGCGCCAGTGGAGCTACGCCTGGGACGCCGCGAGCGGCGACCACACCCTCACCGTCCGGGCGACCGACGCCGACGGCACGCTGCAGGACCCGGCCGAGGCCGCGCCCGCCCCCGACGGCGCGTCGGGCTACCACCAGGTCTCGGTCACCGTCCGCTGACCGGCGCCCGCCCGCGACGCCGGCCCGCGGCCGGACCGGCTCAGAAGAACCGGTAGGGGTTCGTGCGGGTGGCGGCGAAGACGTACCAGGACGTCGCCGCGAGGTGCAGGTTCGGGTAGTAGCCGAACCCGAACCCGGTGTCCATCGGGCTGGAGGCGGCGACGATCCCGCCCTCGACCCGCGCGCCGCCGAAGGTCTGGCCGCGCCCCAGCTCGCGCTGCGCCGCCCGGAGCTGGGCGAGCAGGACCTCGGCCCGGTCGGCGTCGCCGGCGCCACGGCGGTCGCGCAGGGCGATCGCCAGCTGGCCGGTGCCCTCGAACCAGACCGCCCCGTCGTCGGGGAACGGGTTGTAGGACTGGCCGCCGATCCGGGTGCCGGTGTCGGTGGTCAGCGAGCCGCTGGCGAAGACGACGCCCGAGAACGTCTGCCGGCCCGTCAGCGCCGAGCCCGCCCGCAGCGGGGTATCGGTGGTGGCCAGGTTGGTCCTGGCCCAGTCCAACGCCTCGCCGTGGCTGCGGTCGCGCTGCGCCAGCCAGGACCAGGTCTGGACGTCCAGCGGCAGCTGGGCCGGCGCCTTGTTGATCGTCGCGCCGTCGTCGGAGCCGGTCCAGAAGAAGCCGCCCTCGGCGTTCCAGACGCGCTCGACGAAGGCCCAGGCGTGCTCGGCGCGGTCGCGCCAGGCGGCGTCGCCGGTCAGCCGGGCCAGCAGCCGGAAGTAGGCCGTGACGTCGATGTTGTGCTCGCTGGACTTGTGGTCCTCCAGCCCGGCGGTCGCGCCGAAGGTGTAGCCGCCCAGGCCGGTCGTCGAGTACGTGTTCCGCTGGATCCAGCGCGCGATGGCCAGGCTGCCCTGCAGGTAGGCGCGGACGCCGGTCCGGTGGGCCAGGTGCGCCAGGGCGATGCCCGACCAGGCCATGTCGCCGACGGCGGTGCCGACCAGCCCGAACCCCGAGGCCGGGTTGGCGACCTCGGTGCCGCCCGCGGCGACCACGAAGTCCTGCGCGTTGTAGGCCTGGCGCAGCCGCCGGTCGTCGAACTCCGGGTCGTGGCTCTGGGCGAACAGCAGCCCGTCGCCGATCGCCCGGGCGTGCTTGACGTCGCCGCCGGCGAGCAGCGCGATCACCGTCAGCGCGTTGTCGTAGACGAAGGCGGTGTCCTCCAACCCGCTGGCGTCCTGGTAGCTCTGCGCAAGCCGGGGACCGGTGGCGCGGTGGGCGTCGGTGACGCCGCCGAGGAAGCCGAGCGCGGCGCGCACCGAGGCGGCGTGCCGGCCGCGGACGGCGGCCGTCCGCTCGTCGGCGGTGGCGGTGAGGGCGCCGGCTCCGGCCAGCGGGGCGGCCAGGCCGAGCGCGGCCCCGCTCCCAGGACGGTGCGGCGGCGGACGGCGGCAGGACGGTCGGGGCTCATGTCTCTCCTTCGAGAACGGCGGATCTGGGAGCGCTCTCAGAAAGTACCGCCGGTGTCAACGGCCGGCCGGGCGGGCATGCTCGGGGCCATGACGGTGCAGGAGCGGCGGGCAGGTCGGGTGCTGGCGGTGCACGACGGGAGGGTGCTGCTGCTGCGCGGCAGCGACCCGGCGCGGCCGGCCGACGGCGACTGGTGGTTCACCGTGGGCGGCGGCTGCGAGGGCGACGAGACCACCGCCGAGGCCGCCCGCCGGGAGGCGTTCGAGGAGGCCGGGCTGGTGCTGCCGGCCGACCTCGGCCCCGTCGTCCTGCACCGGGTGGCCGAGTTCTCCTTCGAGGGCCGCGACCACCGCCAGACCGAGGACTTCTACCTCTGCCGCGTCGACTCCGACGCCGTCGTGACCACCGGCTGGACCGCGCTGGAGCGCCGCTCGATGAGCGAGCACCGCTGGTGGGGCGTCGACGAGCTCGAGCGGACGACCGAGGTCGTCCACCCCGAGCAGCTGGCGGCCCTGCTGACGACGCTGCTCCGCCCAGGACCCGCGGCGGAGCCGCTCAACCCAGGAGCTGCGGCGGAGCCGCTCAACCCAGGAGCCGCGGCGGAGCCGCTCAGCCCAGGATCACCGGGGCGGCCATGATCAGCACCGGGAAGACCACGAGCCCGCAGGCCAGCAGGTAGACGGCGGCGCTGAGCAGCCGGTGCGGTCCGGCGGGCTCGGCCAGCCGGCTGATCCGCTCGGCGGTGCCCGACCCGGTGGCGCCCAGGGCCCAGGCCGGCTTGGGCGCCCCGGCCAGGGTGACGAGCGCCCGGGCCAGCGGGACCGGACCGGTGAGCCGCCGGGCGGCGTCGTCGGCGAGCATCTCGACGAGCAGCCGGCACTGCTCGGCCGGGATCTCGCTGCGGACGGCGATGGGGAACGCCCGGTGCAGGGCGGTGAAGGTGTCGAGGACGACGTCGTGCCGGGCCCGGACGTGGGCCGACTCGTGGGCGACGACCGCCCGCACCTCCTCGGCGTCCAGCGCGGTCAGGGTGCCGGCGCTGAGGACGACGCGGGACTCGCGCAGCCCGGGCAGGCAGTAGGCCACGGGCAGCTGCTCGGCCAGCACGCGGAGCCCGGGCAGCGCCGGCGACTCCTGGACCTGGCTCAGCAGGTCGACGGCGGCCCGGTGCCGGCTGCGCCGGGCGGTGGTGTCCCGGGCCACCGCCACCAGGGACCAGGTGAGCCGCAGCACGACGACGACGGTGAAGACGGCCAGCACGGCGAACAGGGCCAGCTCGGGCAGGGGCAGGGCGTCCAGCTCGCGCCAGCCGCGGGCGACGGGGAGGGCGACGGCGAGTCCGGCCCCCACCACCGAGACCAGGGCGGCGACGGCGCCGGCCTGCCAGAGCACGACGGCGGCCCGGGGGACGCGGTGCAGGAAGCGCCAGCGCTCCACCCAGAGCGGGCCTGGGCCGGCGAGGACCAGGCCCAGCACGCCGAGCGCGAGGGCGACCACGGCTCAGCCCGGCGGCCGGACCGCGCCGGGTCGTCCGGCGGAGCCGCTCACGCCTGGCTCTCCAGCCGGGCGAGCGCCTCGCGCATGGCGGTGGCCTCCTCGGGGCTGACCCGGCTGACGAAGGCGACCAGCGCGGCCGTCCGGTCCCCGGCCTCCCCCTCGAGGGCGGTGTGCATGACGTCGGCGACCAGCTCGTCGCGCGTCTGCTCGGGGGCGTAGAGGTAGGCGCGGCCGTCGCGCTCGCGGTGGACGAGGCCCTTCTTGGAGAGCCGGTCCAGCACGGTCATCACCGTCGTGTAGGCGAGGTCGCGGCGCGTGCTCAGCGACGCGTGCACCTCGCGGACCGACTGCGGGACCCGTGCGGCCCACAGCTCCTCCATGACGCTGCGCTCCAGCTCACCCAGGGTGTTCACCGCTCCAGCCTAGCGCGCTGCTACTACGTGATCCGTACTACAGCGCTGCGTACTACCTGTCCTAGTACGACGCGCGGTAGTAGAGTCGGGTCGTGACCACGAGGGAAGCCCGATGAGCGCCGAGACGCTGGCCCGATGGCAGTTCGCCATCACCACCGTCTACCACTTCTTCTTCGTCCCGCTGACGATCAGCCTGGCCACCCTGGTGGCCGGCCTGCAGACGGCGTGGGTGCGGACCGGCTCGGACCGCTACCTGCGGCTGACCAAGTTCTTCGGCAAGCTCTTCCTCATCAACTTCGCCCTGGGCGTGGTCACCGGCATCGTCCAGGAGTTCCAGTTCGGGATGAACTGGAGCGAGTACTCCCGCTTCGTCGGCGACGTCTTCGGCGCCCCGCTGGCCCTGGAGGGCCTGCTCGCCTTCTTCTTGGAGTCGACGTTCCTCGGCCTGTGGATCTTCGGCTGGGACCGGCTGCCGCGCCGCGTGCACCTGATGACCATCTGGGTCGCCGCGATCGGCACGATCCTCAGCGCCTACTTCATCCTGGCGGCCAACTCCTTCATGCAGAACCCGGTCGGCTTCACGTTCAACCCCGAGCGCGGCCGGGCCGAGCTGACCGACTTCGGCGCGGTGCTCAGCAACCCCGTCGTCCTCGTCACCTTCCCGCACCAGATCTTCGGCTGCTTCATGGTCGGCGGCGCCTTCGTGGCCGCCGTCGCCGGCTACCACCTCTGGAAGTCCGCCCAGAACCCGAGTCCTGAGCCCACCCCGCTCCACGAGCCCGGCACCTCGCTAACTGAGCCCACCAGCTCGCGCCCTGAGCCCGGCACCTCGCTCCCTGAGCCCGTCGAAGGGCGCCCTTCGGCAGGCTCACGTCACGGGGGGCACGAGGGCCACGGCGCCGCCTGGCGCACCGCGCTCAAGGTCGGCGTCATCACCCTCGTCGTCGCCGGCATCGGCGTGGCCATCACCGGCGACCTGCAGGGCAAGGTGATGACGCAGGTGCAGCCCATGAAGATGGCCGCGGCCGAGGCGCTGTACGAGACCGAGGCCCCGGCGTCGTTCTCGGTGATCACCATCGGCACCCCGGACGGCCAGCGCGAGCTGTGGTCGATCAAGGTGCCGCGGTTGCTGTCCTTCCTCTCCACCGGCACCCTCGACGGCGAGGTGCAGGGCATCCGCGAGCTGCAGGCGGCCTACGAGGCGACCTACGGCCCGGGCAGCTACGCGCCGAACATCCCGCTCACCTACTGGACCTTCCGCTGGATGATCGCGCTGGGCATGGCCGGCGCGGCCGTCGGGGCCGTCGTCCTGTGGGCCACCCGGGGCGGGCGGACGCTGCGCCACCGGCTGTGGCTGCCGGTGCTCGTGGCGCTGCCGCTGATGCCGCTGTTCGCCAACTCGCTGGGCTGGGTCTTCACCGAGACCGGCCGTCAGCCCTGGTTGGTGTTCGGGCTGCTGCCCACCGCGGCCGGCGTCTCGCCGGGCACGACGGTGACCGAGGTGCTGATCTCGATGGGCACCTTCACCGCCCTCTACAGCGTGCTGGCCGTCATCGAGGTGCGGCTGATGCTGCGCACGCTCCGGGCCGGCCTGCCCGAGGTCGCCCCCCACCCGTCGGCCGACGCCGACGACGACCTGGACGCCCCGCTGGCGTTCGCCTACTAGGAGGAGCCGTGGAGCTCACCACCGTCTGGTTCGTCCTCATCGCCTTCTTCTGGGTCGGCTACTTCGTCCTCGAGGGCTTCGACTTCGGCGTCGGCATGCTGCTGCACGTCATCGGCCGGAACGACCGCGAGCGCCGCCAGGTGCTCAACACCATCGGCCCGCACTTCGACGGCAACGAGGTCTGGCTGATCGTGGCCGGCGGCGCCACCTTCGCCGCGTTCCCCGAGTGGTACGCCACCCTCTTCAGCGGCTTCTACCTACCGCTGCTGGCCATCCTGGCGGCGCTGATCATCCGGCTGGTGGCCATCGACTACCGCAGCAAGCGGCGCGAGATCGCCTGGCGCCGGCGCTGGGACGTCGCCATCGTCGTCGGCTCCGCCGTGCCCTCGCTGCTCTGGGGCGTTGCCTTCGGCAACCTCCTCCGCGGGGTGCCGATCGACGCCGACGGGCAGTACGTCGGCGGGCTGGTGAACCTGCTCAACCCGTTCGCCCTGCTCACCGGGCTGGTGACGCTGAGCCTCTTCCTGCTGCACGGCGCCGTCTTCGTCGCCCTCAAGACCGACGGCGAGGTCCGCCGGCGGGCCGGCCGCGTGGCCGGACGGGTCGGCGGCACCGCCGCCGTCCTGACCGTCGTCCTCGTGCTGTGGCTCAACCTCAGCCAGGGCTCCACCGCCAGCTACGTGCTGAGCGCCGTCGCCGCCGTCGGGCTGCTGGGGGCGCTGGCCGCCGGCCGCCGGGGCCGCGAGGGCTGGGCCTTCGTGGGCACCGCGACGACCATCGGCCTCCTCTTCGTCACCGCGTTCGTCGTGCTCTTCCCGGCCGTGATGCCGAGCAGCCTCGACCCGGCCTGGAGCCTGACCACCGCCAACGCCTCGTCGACGCCCTACACGCTGACGATCATGACCTGGGCCGCCGCCGTGGCCACGCCCGTGGTCCTGGGCTACCAGGCCTGGACCTACTGGGTCTTCCGCCGTCGGCTCACCGCCGGCCACATCCCCGACGACGCCCTCCACCCCGAGGGCACCCGGCCCCCCGCGGCGGCCCGGTGACCAGCACATCGACCCCGACCGCTCCGACGACCACGACCAGCGCGACGACGACCCGGCGGGGCGGTCCCGTCGACCCCCGGCTGTGGCGTCGGGCGGCCGCGACCCGGCGCTACCTGGTCAGCGCCGCCGTGGTCGGCACCCTGACGGCGGGGCTGGTGGTCGCGCAGGCGTGGCTGCTGTCCCGGGCCATCGCGGGGGTCTTCGCGGGCCGGACCGCCGACGCGGCCCTGGCCGCGGCGCCCGCGCTGGTCGCCGTCTTCGCCGGCCGGGCACTGCTCAGCTGGCTGAGCACCGTGCTGGCGCAGCGGGCGGCCGCGGCGGTGAAGTCGCAGCTGCGCACCGACATCGTCGCGGCCCGGCTGCAGGCCCCCACCGCCCCGGCCACCTCGGCGTCGCTGGTCACCCTGGTCACCTCCGGGCTCGACGCCCTGGACGGCTACCTGGGTCGCTACCTCCCGGCCCTGGTACTGGCGGCGACGGTGCCGCTGGTCGTCGGCGTGGCCGTGCTCGCGTCGGACTGGGTCTCGGCGCTGGTGATGGTGCTGACCGTGCCGCTCATCCCGCTGTTCATGGTCCTCGTGGGCTGGACGACGCAGACCCTGGTCGCCCGGCGCTGGCGGGTCCAGTCCCGGCTCGGCCACCACTTCGCCGACCTCGTCGCCGGGCTGCCCACGCTGCAGGTGTTCGGCCGGGCCCGCGCCCAGGTCGAGGGGCTGCGCCGCACGGGCGAGTCCCACCGCCGCGAGACCCTGGCCGCGCTCCGCGTCTCGTTCCTCTCCGCGCTGGTGCTGGAGCTGCTGGCCACGCTCTCGGTGGCCGTCGTCGCCGTCGGCATCGGCCTGCGGGTGGTCGAGGGCCACCTCGACCTGGCCACCGCGCTCTTCGTGCTGATGCTGGCCCCCGAGGCCTACCTGCCGCTGCGCCAGGTGGGCAGCCACTACCACGACTCCACCGACGGCCTGGCCGCCGCCGACCAGGCGTTCGCCCTCCTCGACGCCGCGGAGGCCACCCGGACAGGTGCCGGCCGGGCCGTCCCCGATCCCGCCACCAGCACCGTCGAGCTGGTCGGCGCCCGGCTGCGGCACCCCGGCGCGGACACCGACGCCCTGGCCGGGCTGGACCTCGTCGTCGGGCCCGGGGAGACGGTGGCGCTGGCCGGGCCCAGCGGGTCCGGCAAGTCGAGCGCGCTGACCCTGCTGCTGGGGCTGACCCGCCCCACGGCCGGCCGGGTGCTGGTCGGCGGGGCGGACCTCGCCGACCTCGACGGCGACGCCTGGCGCGCCCGGACCGCCTGGGTCCCGCAACGGCCCGCCCTGCTCCGCGGCACCGTGGGCAGCAACGTCGCCCTCGGCGCCCCGGGGGCGCCCGACGCCCGGGTGCGCGAGGCGCTGGACCGGGCCGGTGCCCCCGGGCTCGACCTCGACCAGCCCGTCGAGGCCGGCACCGAGGGTCTGTCCGCCGGCGAGATCCGCCGGGTGGCCCTGGCCCGCGCGCTGCTGCGGGTGCAGTGCGGCGGCGCCTCCCTGCTGCTGGTCGACGAGCCGACCGCCGGCCTGGACGCCGGCACCGAGCTCGACGCCGTCGCCGGCCTCCGCGGGCTCGGCGTCAGCACCGTCGTGGTCAGCCACCGGCCCGCCGTGCTGGCCGCGGCCGACCGGGTCGTCACCCTCACCACGTCCGCGGCGGTGACCGCATGAGCGCCCCGGCCTGCCGCGTCGACCGCCGGCTCGTCGGCGCCGTCGCGCTGAGCACCGCCGCCTCGGGCGCGGGCGTCGCCCTGATGGCGGCGTCGGCCTGGCTGCTGTCCCGGGCCGCGGAGCACCCGCCGGTGCTGTTCCTCATCGTCGCCATCGTCGGCGTCCGGTTCTTCGGCCTCAGCCGGGGCGTCTTCCGCTACGCCGAGCGGCTCGTCGGCCACGACGTGGCCCTGCGCCGCCAGTCGGCGCTCCGCGTCCGGGTGTTCGAGGCGCTGGCCGACGGCACCTGGGTGGGCCGGCGCGGTGGCGACCTGCTCTCCCGCGTGGTGAACGACGTCGCCGCCGTCCAGGACCGGGTGGTCCGGGTCGTCGTCCCGGTGACCGCGGCCGCCCTGGTGGCCGTGGGCACCGCCGTCGCGCTCACCGTGGTCTGGCCGCCGGCCGGGCTGCTCGTCGCCGCGGCCACCGTGCTGGGCGCCGGCGTCGTGCCCGTGCTGGCCGCCCGGCTCTCCGCACGGGCGGACCGCTCGCTGGCCCCCCTCCGCGGCGCCCTCGCCGAGGCGGTGACCGAGGCGCACGCCGCCGCCCCCGACCTGTGGGCCTACGGCGCCGCCGGGCCGCTGCTGGCGCGGGTCCGCGACGCCGACGACGCCCTCCGCCGGGCCGAGCAGCGCACCGCCGCCGTCACCGGCTGGGCGGGCGCCGCCCAGCTGCTCACCACGGGCGCCGCCGTGGTCGCCGGGCTGCTGGCCGCGGCGGTCGGCGTCGCGGACGGCGGCCTGGCCCCCGTCCAGGTCGCCGTGCTGGCCCTCACCCCGCTGGCCCTGCACGAGGTGGTCGCCGGCCTGCCGGCCGCCCTCGGCGTCCGCACCCGGACCCGGGCGGCGCTGGCCCGGGTCGACGAGCTGCTGGACCGCGCCCCCGTCGGTGGCGGGGCGGCGCCCGTGACGGCCGGCGCCGGGGCCGTCGACCTCCACGACGTCACCGTCGGCTGGCCGGGCGGACCGGACCTGGTCGAGCACCTCGACCTGCACGTCCGGGCGGGCGAGCGGGTGGCCCTCGTCGGCCCCAGCGGCTCGGGCAAGACCACCGTGGCCGCCACCGTGCTGGGCCTCCTGCCGCCCCGCGCGGGCACCGTCGGCGTGTCCGGCGGGGTCGGGTACCTGGCGCAGGACGCCCACCTGTTCGACACCACGGTGGCCGAGAACCTGCGGATCGGCCGCCGCGACGCCGACGACGCCGCCTGCGCCGCCGCTCTCGCGCGGGTGGGGCTGGACCTGCCGCTGGACCGGCTGGTCGGCGAGCACGGCAGCCGGCTCTCCGGCGGCGAGGCGCAGCGGGTGGCGCTGGCCCGGCTGCTGCTCCGCGAGGACGCCGTCGTCCTCCTCGACGAGCCGACCGAGCACCTCGACGCCCCGACGGCTGACGCCCTGGTGGAGGACCTGCTGGCGGCGACGGCCGGGGCCGCGGTGCTCGTCATCACCCACGACCCGACGCTGGTGGCCCGGTGCGACCGGGTGGTCACGCTCGGTCCGGCCCGGGTGCCGGTCGGCTAGGGGTCCACTCCGCGGCGTGTCGTCGTCGAGGCGGCTCCTGCAGGAGCCGCGCGGACGACCAACCGCCGTGGAGTCGAGTTCCGTGGTCCCGTGCACCGCCGGGGCGAGCGGGTTCTGCGCGGCTGGGAGGATGGCCCGGTGCGCATCGCGACCTGGAACGTGAACTCCGTCGGGGCCCGGCTGCCCCGCCTGCTGGACTGGCTCGAGACCCGGCAACCCGACGTGGCCGCCCTGCAGGAGACCAAGTGCGCCGACGCGGGCTTCCCCTTCGCCGAGGTCGAGGCGCTGGGGTACGAGGTCATGCACGTCGGCGACGGCCGCTGGAACGGCGTCGCGATCCTGTCGAGGGTGGGGCTCACCCCGGTGGCCGACGCCCTGCCCGGGATGACCGAGCCCCGCTACGCGACGGCCGACTGCGGCGGCCTGCGGGTGACGAGCGTCTACGTGCCGAACGGCCGGGCCGTCGACGACGCCCAGTACCCCTACAAGCTGGAGTGGTTCGCCGCGCTCCGCCGCACGCTGGACGAGCTGGACCCGGCCGCACCGCAGGTGATCATGGGCGACTTCAACGTCGCCCGCACCGACGCCGACCTGTGGGACCCGGCCCTGTTCGTCGGCTCCACCCACGTCACCCCGGCCGAGCGGGCGGCGATGGACGCCCTCGTCGACTGGGGGCTCACCGACGTGGTGGCCCGGCCCGGCAAGAACGACCGTCCCTACACCTACTGGGACTACCGCGCCGGGCGCTTCCACCAGGACCAGGGCATGCGCATCGACTACGTGCTGGCCAGCGCCGGCGTCGCCGTCGAGGACGCCTACGTCGACCGGGACGCCCGGAAGGGCAAGCTGCCCTCCGACCACGCCCCGGTCGTCGTCGACCTCGCCCTGGTCAGCGCCTGAGGCCGGCCCGGTCCCTCAGGACCGGCGGCGACGGGCGAGCAGGAGCGCTCCGGCCGCGGTGAGCCCGAGGGCTCCGGCCAGGGCCGCGAGCACCCCGCCGGGGGCGCCGGTGTCCGCAAGGCCCGGTCGGTGGACCGGCGCGGCGACCGGCGCCGCCCCGCCGCCGGTACCGCTCACGCAGTCCTGCGGCACGGTGAGCTCGCCGTCGCCGGCCGACTCGGTGATCCCGTCCGGGTCGGTGGCGTCGGCCACCCAGCGGAAGTCGCGCTGGGTCCAGCGGATCCGCTCCTCCGCCCCCGGGGCCAGGGTGGCGAAGCCGGGCTCGACCTGGCCGGGGGCGCCGGAGAACAGCTCGACCTCGGGGTTGCGCGCGGGGTTGGTCAGCACGACGGCCTGGCAGGTCACGTCGACGTCGAGGCAGTCCAGGACGCGGAGGTCGACGGTCTCGTAGGGCACCTGGTTGCTCTCCAGGTACAGGGCGAACGTGTAGCGGCCGCGGCCGGGGAGCCGCTCGGTGACCGCGGTGCTCTCCTCGCCGTCCACGTCGACCCGGTCCTCGGCGACGACGCGGCCGCGGGCGTCGGTGACCTGGTAGACGAAGGACCGCACGGGGCCGGGCACGACGTCCAGCTCCAGCCGGGCCGACCCGCTGCCGCGGACGCAGCCGACCTGGCCGGTCACCGCGCGCGGGCGGGGCGGGCAGCCGTCGGGGGTCTCGAGCACGCCGTCGCCCACCAGGGCGACCGGCTCGTCCTCGTCCTCGTCGGGGTCGTCCTCCTCATCGGTCAGCCCGCCGCCGGAGAACGCCGCCCAGGCGATCTCGGGGTAGGCGACCCGGACGGTCCGGCTGGCGCCCGGCGGCACGAACACGACGCCGTCGACGGCGTCCTCCTCGCCGGCGCCGGCGGGGCCGAAGACCACGCCGACGGCCGGGTTCTCCGCCGGGTTGGTGAAGGTGGCGCCGGTGCAGTCGACGACCGGGGTCAGGCACCGGGTGACGTAGACGTCGGCCTCGGTGCTCGGACCGGCCTCGCCCGCGACGGTGGTGGTCAGCCGGTAGTCGTCCGCCGCGAGCTCGGTGACGTCGACGCCCAGCTCGGAGCCGAGGTCCAGCGGCCCGGCGGCCACGACCTGCCCGCCCAGGGTGAGCTCGAAGGTCAGCGCCTCGTCGAAGCCGTCCCCGCGCTCGACGGCCCGGACGTTGACCAGCCCGGGCTCGTCCGCGGTCGCGCAGGTGGAGAGGACGACGACCTCGTAGCGCGGGTCGACCTCCACCGCCGCGGCCGGGGCCGCACGGTCCAGCCGGTCCCCGGCGGCCGCCCGGCGGAGCAGCGCGGGGACGGCCGGGGCCGGTCCGGCGACCGTCCGGCCCACCCGGCGGGGGGCCGGTACGGGCTGCGGGCTCGCGCCCGGGGCGTCCGCGCTCGCCGACGGCGCGGGGCTGGCGCTGGCGCTGGGCGTCGCGCTCGGGGTGGGGCTGGTGCTCGGCTCCGGGGTCGCCGTCGGGGTGGCGCTGGCCGTCGGCGCCGATGTCGACGCCTCGGGGGTCGGCGTCGGGGTGGCGGTCGCGGTGACGGCCGGGGTGGGCTCCGCCGTCGGCGCGGCGGACGCCGGCACCGGGCCGAGCGCGGCGGCCAGGGTCAGCAGGGCGACGGCGACCACCCCGGCAGGGGCGCGTCGGGGCGTCGAGCGGGGGTGGTGCGGGCGCATGGGGGGAGCTTCCGGTTCGGCGGACCGCGGCGGGGGGACGCGGGCGAGCACGAGCGCGCTCATCCAAGCAGGCCCGGCCGGGAGCCACAAGGACCGAGCGGGCCGGGGGCGGCGCGGTCGCGTACGGCACACTGGGCGGGTGATCGAGTACCGCACCCCCGCCGAGATCGAGGAGATGCGACCCGCGGGTCGCTTCGTCGCCGAGGTGCTGGAGGCCCTCCGCGACCGCGCCGACGTCGGGGTGAACCTGCTGGAGCTGGACGCCCTCGCGCACGAGATGATCACCGCGCGCGGGGCCGAGAGCTGCTACATCGACTACCACCCCTCCTTCGGCGCGAGCCCGTTCGGCAAGGTGCTCTGCACCTCGGTGAACGACGCCGTCCTGCACGGCCTGCCGCACGACTACGTGCTGGCCGACGGCGACCTCCTCAGCGTCGACTTCGCCGCCTCCGTCGACGGCTGGGTCGCCGACTCGGCCACCTCGGTCGTCGTCGGCACCCCGCGCGAGGCGGACCTCGCGCTCATCACCACCACCGAGGAGGCGCTGGCCGCGGGCATCGAGGCCGCGCAGCCGGGGGCCAAGGTCGGCGACATCTCCTTCGCCATCGCCCGGGTGGCCACCAAGGCCGGCTACAAGATCAACACCGACTTCGGCGGGCACGGCGTCGGGCGGACCATGCACGGCGATCCGCACATCCCCAACGACGGCCGCCGCGGCCGCGGGCTGCCCCTCAAGCCGGGCCTGGTCATCGCCATCGAGCCGTGGTTCCTCGAGTCGACGGACAAGATCTACACCGACCCCGACGGCTGGACCCTGCGCAGCCGCGACGGCTCCCGCGGCGCCCACTCCGAGCACACCATCGCCATCACCCCGGACGGCCCCCTCGTCCTGACCGCCCGCTCCTGAGCACCCCGCGCCCTGCGCTGTCTCCGCCCCCTGAGCCCGTCGAAGGGCCGCGCCCTGCGCTGTCCCCGCGCCCTGAGCCTGTCGAGGGGCCGCACCGGGTCCTCGGCGTCGACGGCTGCCCCGACGGCTGGGTGGCCGTGGCCCCCGACCCCGGCCGCACCCGGGTCTACACCGCCCCGACCCTCGCGGCGGTGATCGCCCGCGCCGAGCAGGACGGGCCCCTCGCCCACGTCGGCGTCGACATCCCGATCGGCCTGCCCGGCTCCGGACCCCGGCAGGCCGACCTGCTGGCCCGCGAGCGGCTGGGCCGACGGCGCTCGTCGCTGTTCCTCACCCCGGTCCGCGAGGCGCTCGAGACGCCCGACTACGCCGAGGCGGTGACCCTCAACCGCGCCCGCACCGGGCAGGGCTTCTCGCGCCAGGCCTTCGGGCTGCGGACCAAGGTGCTCGAGGTCGACGCCCTGGTCCGGGCGGGCGGGCGGGTGCTGCTCGAGGTGCACCCCGAGCTCAGCTTCGCCACCCTGGCGGGAGCGCCGCTGGCCGCAGGGAAGAAGACGTGGGCGGGTGCCGTCGAGCGCCGGCGGCTGCTGGCCGCCGCGGGGATCGTGCTGGACGCCGACCTCGGCCCCGACCCCGGCCGGGCCGGCGTCGACGACGTGCTGGACGCGGGCGCCGCCGCGTGGACAGCGCTCCGGGTCCGCGACGGCCGGGCCACCTGCCTGCCCGACCCTCCGGAGCCGCTGCCGCACGGCCTCACCGGCGCCATCTGGGTCTGACGGCCTCGCTCGTCCACCGCCGGGGCCGGGGCCGTCGTCCACAGGCCCTGCCGCCGGCGACACGGACGGTCCGATCGCCCGGAGAGTCCCGGCATGACGACCGCAGCGGCGCAGCGCTTCACGTGGAACGCCGCGGTACCCGCACCCGTGGACCGGTCAGCGGTGGACGATCACCTTGTCGCCCACCCGCGCCTGGGCGAACAGCGACTGGATGCCGGCCAGGTTGCGGACGTTGACGCAGCCGTGCGAGGCGCCGTTGTAGCCGTTGGCGGCGAAGTCGGGCGAGTAGTGCACGGCCTGACCGCCGGAGAAGAACATCGCGTAGGGCATCTTCGTGTGGTAGATCGTCGAGACGTGGTCGCGGGACTTCCAGCCCACCGAGAACGCGCCCTCGCGGGTGGGCAGCTCGGCGGAGCCGAAGCGGACGTCGAACCGCATCTGCGGCTTCCCGTCGACCACCCACACGAGCGTGTTCGTGCTCTTGCTGATGCACATGGCCCGCCCGGTCAGGCAGCGGGAGTCCAGCCCGGCGGCCGACGGCTTCGGGGTCCGGTTGTGCAGCTCGTCGCTGCTCGGGGTGCGGGTCATGGCCGTCAGCCGGTCCCAGGTGCGCTGGTCGACCTCCCCGGTGACCGGGATCTCCCGCTTGGCCTGGAAGCCCTTCACCGCGCTGGCCGTGGCGGAGCCGTAGGTGCCGGTGACCGAGCCCGAGAACCAGGCGATCTGCTTCAGCCGGGCCTGCAGGTCCCGCACCCGGTCGCCGCTGGCCCCCGGCGCCATCAGCGCCGGCCCGGGCGTCAGCCGGTTGTGCATCTCGTCGTCGGTGGGCTTGCGGGTGCGGCTCGTCAGCGAGGTCCAGGTCGCCGCGTCGACGGCCCCGGTCGCCTCCAGCTCGCGCTTGTCCTGGAAGCCCTCGACGGCGTCGACGGTGCTGGCGGCGTAGCGGCCGGTGATGTCGCCGGCGAACCAGTCGAGCTGGCGGAGGCGGTGCTGCAGCTCGCGCACCTTCGTCCCGGAGTCACCCTTCGACAGCATCGCGGCCGGCTCGGCGTCGGGCGACGGCGTCCGGGTCGGCGACGCCGAGGGGGTCGGGGTGCTGCTGGTCGAGGGAGCCGTGCTGGGGGTGGCGCTGGTGGCGTCATCCGCCGGGCTGCTCGCCGTGGGGCCGCCGGCCGAGACGGAGGGGGCGGGCGCGGCGTCGTCCACCGCCGCACCGGGCAGGCCGGCGCAGCCCGCAGTGCCGAGCAGCAGCGCCACCGCGACGGCGGCCAGGCGCCGAGGTCGTCCGGTCATCCGGCTCTCCTCCCGTCCGCTCCTGGTCGTCCCAGAAGCCTCAGGCGTCACAGGCTAGGCGAGGTCCTCCGTCCCGTCACGGCTCGGCGACGAACTGTGACCTGCGGGATGAGGGTCGGCCGGGCTCGGGTTTGGGGCCGAGGGGGCGCCGCGTTGCTAGTCTGCGGGCGTCAACGGGGACGTCCTCGTCGACGTCCCGGCCTCGGGAACGCCGTCCGCGCTCCACCCGGAGGTCGTCCCGTGCCGCCCCTCTCCCCCACCCGCCGCTGGCTCGCGCTGCTGGCCCTCGCCCTCGGCGGCTTCGGCATCGGCGCCACCGAGTTCGTGGCCATGGGCCTCCTGCCGGACCTCGCCCGCGACCTCCTGCCGGGCCTGGCTGCGGCCGACCCCGAGCAGGCGATCGCCCGCTCGGGCTGGCTGATCAGCGCCTACGCCCTCGGCGTCGTCGTCGGGGCCCCGGTCTTCGCGGCGCTCTCGGTGAAGGTCCCGCGCAAGCTGCTCATCCTGCTGCTCGTCGGCGTGCTGGCGCTGGGCACCGTCGCCTCGGCCGTCCTGCCCACCTTCGGCTGGGTGGTGGCGGCCCGCTTCGTCGCCGCGCTCCCGCACGGCGCCTACTTCGGCACGGCAGCGCTGGTCGCCGGTCGGCTGCTCGGGCCGGGCAAGCAGGGCCAGGGGATCGCGTTCGTCCTCACCGGCCTGACGGTGGCCAACGTGGTCGGCGTCCCGCTGATCACCCGGGTGGGACAGCTGGCCGGCTGGCGCGCCGCCTACCTCGTCGTTGCCGCGCTGTTCCTGCTCACCCTGGTGGCGGTCTCGCTGGCCGTCCCCCGCCAGCCCCCGACCGCCGGCGCCTCCGTCCGCCGCGAGCTCCGCGTCCTGCGGCTGCCGCAGCTCTGGCTGATGATGGGCGTCGGGGCGATCGGGTTCGGCGGCTTCTTCGCCGTGTACTCCTACATCGCCGAGGTCGTGCGCGTGGAGGCCGGACTGCCGACGTCGGCGGTGCCGTGGGTGCTCGCCGCGATCGGCGTCGGGATGACCCTGGGCACGATCTTCGGGGGATGGGCCGCCGACCGGGACCTGCGCCGGACGGTGGTCGTCGGCTTCCCGTTCTTCCTGGCCTCGATGGTCGCGATGGCCCTCACCGGGGGCCACCCGGTCGGCGTCTTCCTCAGCGCCTTCGCCGTGGGGCTCACCAACATGGTGCTCATCCCCGGCGTCCAGGCGCGGCTCATCGCGGTGTCCGGGGAGGCGCAGCTGCTGGGGGCGGCGCTGGTGCACTCGGCGCTCAACATCGCCAACAGCATCGGGGCCGCGCTCGGCGGCCTGGTCATCGCCGCGGGCTACGGCTACCTGGCGCCCAGCTGGGTGGGGGTGGGGCTCGGCGTCCTGGGCCTCGGGCTCGCCCTGCTGAGCTTCGCCCACGAGGACCGGTCCCGGGCGCAGGACCGCGGGCCGGTGCGGACCGGGGCCGACCCGGTCGAGGTGACGGCGGGGGCCGGCGCCCGCTGAGCAGAGGGGCTCGGGCTGGGAGCCTCTCGGCGTCCCGGTGGCCGTGCCGACGACGGGTCGTCGGGCCGGCTCACCGGGCGCGCGGAGCGATCAGTGCTTCTTGCGACCGGACTGGGCGAGCTTGCCCAGGCCGTCCTTGATCTTGCGCTGGTTCTCCGGCTTGGACAGCTCGCGCTGCGCGACCTGGATGACCTTGGCGACCACAGCGCCCTTGACCAGACCTCTGAGCAGACCCATCGTGTTCTCCTTCATGCGCCGTTCCCGGCGCAGCTCGTAGGCCGCCAAATCTACCGGGCCCGACCGGCCGACGGCCCGCGGTCAGGGCTCCCGTGCGCTGGTCGGGGGAAGAACCGGGGCCATCCCCGGGTTGTCAGAGGTGCACGAGCACGTCCACGCACCTGAAGGAGCACACCCGTGACCGACACCCTGACCCCCTCCGCCCAGGCCTCCGGCACCTTCGCCCTCGGCGGCGACCTGCCCGTCGTCCGGCTCGGCTACGGCAGCATGCAGCTGACCGGGGACGGCGTCTGGGGCGACCCGAAGGACCCCGACGAGGCCGTCCGCGTGCTGCGCCGGGCCGTCGAGCTGGGCGTCACCTTCATCGACACCGCCGACTCCTACGGGCCCGTGGTCGCCGAGCAGCTGATCAAGAAGGCGCTGCACCCCTACGCCGACGACCTCGTCATCGCCACCAAGGCCGGTCTGACCCGTCCCGGCCCCGGCGACTGGCGCCCGGTCGGGCGCCCCGAGTACCTGCGCCAGCAGGTCGAGCTAAGCCTGCGCAACCTGGGTCTGGAGCGCATCGACCTGCACCAGCTGCACCGGATCGACCCGCAGGTCCCGCTGGCCGACCAGGTCGGCACCCTCAAGGAGCTGCAGGACGAGGGCAAGATCCGCCACATCGGCCTCTCCGAGGTCAGCGTCGAGCAGCTGCAGGAGGCGCAGCAGAGCGCCACCATCGTCTCGGTGCAGAACCTCTTCAACCTCTCCGACCGCTCGGCCGAGCCGCTGCTCGACCACGCCGAGGCCGAGGGCATCGCCTTCATCCCGTGGTTCCCGCTGGCCACCGGCCAGCTCTCGCGGCCCGGCGGCCCGCTGGACGCCCTGGCGCAGGAGCACGGCGCGACGCCGTCGCAGCTGGCGCTGGCCTGGCTGCTCCGCCGCTCGCCGGTCATGCTGCCCATCCCGGGCACCTCGACCGTCGCGCACCTCGAGGACAACCTCGCCGCCGCGAGCCTCCAGCTCTCCGACGACGAGTTCACCCGGCTCACCGACGCCGTGAGCTGAGCCCTGCGGGCGCCGGCCCCCGGCCGGCGCCCGTCCCCCGGCCCCGCCCTGGTGGCCCGGGGGCAGACTGAGGGGATGAGCGAGCAGAGCGCGGCCACCGGGGGCCCCGACCACACCGTCGACGTGCTGGTGATCGGCGCGGGGCTCTCCGGGATCGGCGCCGCCTACCGGCTGCAGACCCGCTGCCCCGACCGCACCTACGCCGTGCTGGAGGCCCGCGAGCGGATCGGCGGCACCTGGGACCTCTTCCGCTACCCCGGCGTCCGGTCCGACTCCGACGTCTTCACCTTCAGCTACCTCTTCCGGCCCTGGGAGGGCACCCAGACCCTGGCCGACGGCGAGGGCATCCGCCGCTACATCGAGACGGTCGCGGCCGAGAACGGGATCGACCGCCGGATCCGGTTCGGCACCCGCGTGGTGCACGCGTCGTGGTCGTCCGAGACGGCCCGCTGGACCGTCAGCGCCGAGCGCACGGACGGCACGACCGAGACCTGGTCGTGCGCCTTCCTCTACGCCTGCTCCGGCTACTACGACTACACCGGCGGGCACACCCCCGACTTCCCCGGCCTGGACGACTTCGCCGGGCAGGTCGTGCACCCGCAGTTCTGGCCCGAGGACCTGGCCCTGGCGGGCCGGCGGGTCGTCGTCATCGGCTCCGGTGCCACAGCGGTGACCCTCGTCCCCGCGCTCGTGCGCGAGGGCGCCCACCCCGTCATGCTGCAGCGCTCCCCCACCTGGCTCGTCTCGCAGCGGCAGGACGACCCGGTGACCGCCCGGATCAAGCGGCGGTTCCCGCCGAAGCTCGCCCACCGGCTGGTCCGGGCGCGCAACCTCGCCGTCACCCAGACCTTCTACCAGCTGAGCCGCCGCCGTCCCGACCTGGCGCGGAGCTACCTGAGCAAGCCGATCGTCGGCCGGATGGGGGCCGAGCAGGCGGCCGAGCACTTCACGCCCGACTACGACCCCTGGGACCAGCGGTTGTGCGTCATCCCCGACAGCGACCTGCTCAAGGCGGTGAAGCGGGGTGAGGCCGAGGTGGTCACCGACACCGTCGAGCGGTTCGTGCCCGAGGGGGTGCGGCTGGCGTCCGGCCGCGTGCTGGAGGCCGACGTCGTCGTCACCGCCACCGGGCTGCAGATGCGGCTGCTCAGCGGGTTCTCCCTCGACGTCGACGGCGCCCCGGTCGTCCTGCCCGAGCGCGCGGTCTACCGGGGGCTCATGCTGGACGGCGTGCCCAACTTCGCTCTGGCCATCGGCTACGTCAACGCCTCCTGGTCCCTGCGCTCGGACCTCTCCAGCCGCTACGTCTGCCGCTTCCTCAACCACCTGCGCCGGCGCGGACGTCGGTACGGCTACCCGGTCCGGCCCGCCGACCTGGAGGAGCGCCCGGTGATGCCGCTGCGCTCCGGCTACGTCCAGCGCGCCCTCGCCTCGCTGCCGGTGCAGGGCACCCGGGACCCCTGGACCGTGCCGCAGAACTACGTGCTCGACCTGATCCGGATGCGGCGCGCCCGGGTGAGCGAGGACGTCCGGTTCGACGTCCCGCCGGAGCCGCGGATCAGCGGCCGCACGGCGGCCGACGAGAAGGTCGCCGCATGAGCCGCCTGGAGCCGTTCCGCTTCGCCGGCGCGACCGCGCTGGTCACCGGGGCGGCGAGCGGGATGGGCGAGCAGCTCGCGCACCAGCTGGCCGGCCGTGGCACCGCGCTGGTCCTGGTGGACCGCGACGCCGACCGGCTGGACCGCGTCGCGGCCGCCGTCCGGGTGGCGCACCCCGGCCTGGCCGTGGACGTGCACACGGTCGACCTGTCCGACACCGCGGCCATCGAGCCGCTCGTGGCCGAGGTGCTCGCGGAGCACCCCCGCGTCGACCTGCTGGTCAACAACGCGGGCGTGGCGATGGCCGGGCGCTTCGACCAGGTGAGCCTGGTGGAGTTCGACGCCGTCCTGCGGGTCAACCTGACGGCGCCGGTCACCCTTACCCACCACCTGCTGCCCACGCTGCTCGCCAGTCCGGGCAGCCACGTCGTCAACGTCTCGAGCCTCTACGGGCTCATCGCGCCGGCCGGGCAGAGCGCCTACTCGACGAGCAAGTTCGGGCTGCGCGGCTTCAGCCAGGTGCTGCAGGCCGAGCTGGCGGGCCGCTGCGTCGGGGTGACCACGGTGCACCCCGGCGGCATCCGCACCCGGATCGCCGAGACGGCGCACGTCGGCCAGGGCGTCGACCCGCGCGAGGCCGCCGCCGGCAAGGCGCTGATGGCCAAGCTGCTCACCTACCCGGCCGAGCGGGCCGCGGCCGACATCCTCGAGGCCGTCGAGCACCGCCGGGCCCGGCTGCTCATCGCCCCCAGCGCGGTCGTGCCCGACCTGCTGGCCCGGCTGCTGCCCGTCGGGCACACCCGGCTGCTGAGCTGGCTCATGCGCGGCGGGCGACGTCGCCGCCGCTGACCGCACGGAGACCGGTGGACCGACCGGTCAGTGCTGCATGTCGGTGAAGCGCGAGTAGTGGCCCTGGAAGGCCACGGTGATCGTCTTCGTGGGGCCGTTGCGGTGCTTGGCCAGGTCGATGTCGGCCTCGCCCGCCCGCTCGGACTCCTTGTCGTGGATGTCCGGGCGGTTCAGCAGGATGACCATGTCGGCGTCCTGCTCCAGCGAGCCGGACTCGCGGAGGTCGGACAGCATCGGCTTCTTGTCGGTGCGCTGCTCGGGACCACGGTTCAGCTGGGACAGCGCCACCACGGGCACCTCCAGCTCCTTGGCCAGCAGCTTCAGCTGCCGGGAGAACTCTGAGACCTCCAGCTGACGCGACTCGACCTTCTTGCCCGAGGTCATCAGCTGGATGTAGTCGATGACCACCAGCTTGAGGTCCTGGCGCTGCTTGAGCCGGCGGGCCTTCGCCCGGATCTCCACCATCGTCAGGTTCGGGGAGTCGTCGATGTACATCGGCGCCTCGGAGACCTGGCCCATCTTGGTGGCCACCCGGCTCCAGTCGTCGTCGCTCATCCGGCCGCCGCGGATGTGGGAGAGCGGGATGCTCGCCTCGGCCGACAGCAGGCGCATGGTGATCTCGATCTGGCTCATCTCCAGGCTGAAGATGACCGACGTCAGCCCGTGCTTGATCGACGCCGAGCGCGCGAGGTCGAGCGCCAGCGTCGACTTCCCCATGCCGGGTCGGGCGGCGACGATGACCATCTGGCCGGGGTGCAGGCCGTTGGTGAGGTCGTCGAGCTCGGCGAAGCCGGTGGGCACGCCGCCGAGGTTGCCGCCCCGGGAGGAGATGGCCTCCATCTCGTCCAGCGTCGGCTGCATGAGCTCGGAGAGCGGCTTGTAGTCCTCGGACGCGCTGCGGTCGGTGACGGCGTAGACCTCGGCCTGGGCACGGTCGACGATGCCGTCCACGTCGCCCTCGCCGGCGTAGGACATCTGGCCGATCCGGATGGAGGCGTTGACCAGGCGCCGCAGGATCGCCTTCTCGCGGACGATCTCGGCGTAGTAGCCCGCGTTGGCGGCGACCGGGACGCTGGAGAGCAGCGTGTGCAGGTACGGCGCCCCGCCGACCCGGACCAGCTCGCCGCGCTTGCCCAGCTCGGCCGAGACGGTGATGGCGTCCGCGGGCTCGCCGCGGCCGTAGAGATCGACGACGGCGTCGTAGACCTGCTCGTGGGCCGGCCGGTAGAAGTCGACGCCGCGGATCACCTCGACCACGTCGGCGATCGCGTCCTTGGACATCAGCATCGCGCCGAGCACGCACTGCTCGGCGTCCATGTCCTGGGGCGGCGTCCGGTCCGGCGTCCGCGGCGCCTCGTCCCGGTACGGCGTCATCACCTCGGCCAGGCTCACGCGTCACTCCCCTCTCGGCCGGGACATCCCCTCCCGGCGGTCGCCGACGGCGGGTGGTCCCCCACCCGTCACGTCACGAACGATAAATTGCACCGCTGACATTCCTGCCGCAGCCGCTGCCCCCCGGCACGGCCAGGGCACAACGTACGCCGCCCGACGACCACCCGGAAGCCGCTTGTCCACAGGCCCTGTGCACAACTGGGGATCTCCTGTGGGGGACACGCGCCCCGCCTGTGCGCAGCCCGGGGGACGGCTGGGGACAGCGCAGGACTTTCGTCCCAGAAACGCCTCTGACCAGGGGTGATGGCCGTCCTCACCAGTGGACGGGAACCACCTCGCAGAAATCTGCCGACACTCCCGGGGCCGTCTCGGCCGGTTGACAAGGAGCTCCTGCCGGGTTAGTACCCACAGGGCCCTGGGGATGCTGTGGACAACGCACCTGGTCCCCCCGGCCCGAAGGTGCTTCTCGTCAGGGGGGACGCCGGGCAGGAGTTGAATTAGTACCCTAGGGGGGTACGGTAGGTGTATGACCACCGAGCAGGCCCCCGCCACCGCCCCCGCGCACCACGGCTACATCAGCAGCAAGGACGACTACCTCAAGCGGCTGCGGCGCATCGAGGGGCAGGCGCGCGGCCTGCAGAAGATGGTCGAGGACGAGAAGTACTGCATCGACATCCTCACCCAGGTCTCGGCGATGACCAGCGCGCTGCAGTCCGTCGCCCTGGGCCTGCTCGACGAGCACCTGCACCACTGCGTGGTCCGGGCCGCCGCCGAGGGCGGCCCCGAGGCCGACGAGAAGATCCGCGAGGCGTCGGCGGCCATCGCCCGCCTCGTCCGTTCCTGACCAGGAGGACCTCATGACCGACCCCACCACCGCGAGCACCCGGACCTACCAGGTCACGGGCATGACGTGCCAGCACTGCGTGAACGCCGTCACCGAGGAGGTCAGCGGCGTGCCCGGCGTGACGGCCGTCCGCGTCGACCTCGAGCGCGGCGAGCTCGCCGTCACCAGCAGCACCGACGTCGAGCGCTCGGCGCTCGCGGCCGCCGTCGACGAGGCCGGCTACACCCTCGTCTGAGCCCTCGCGGCTCCGACCCGTCCCCTCCACGGGACCCCCGACCCACCCACCTCGAGGAGGTGACCCGGTGACCACCCAGACCACGCCGTCCGCGCTGACGACCGTCCAGCTGGACGTCCAGGGGATGACCTGCGCGTCCTGCGCCACCCGGATCGAGAAGAAGCTCAACCGGCTCGACGGCGTGCACGCGACCGTCAACTACGCGACGGAGCGGGCGACCGTGCAGGCCCCGCCCTCGGTCGGCACGGACGCGCTCATCGCGACCATCGAGAAGACGGGCTACGGCGCGTCGGTGCCCGCACCCGACCGGCACCACCACGACGACGACCCCGCCGCGCTGCGCCGCCGGGTGCTGGTCGCGGTGGCGCTGGGCGTGCCCGTCGTGCTGCTGTCGATGGTCGGTCCGCTGCAGCTCCCGGGCTGGCAGTGGCTGAGCCTCGTGCTCACCCTGCCCGTCGTCCTGTGGGCCGGCTGGCCGTTCCACCGGGCCGCGGCCGTCAACCTGCGGCACGGCGCCGCCACCATGGACACGCTCATCTCGGTCGGCACGCTCGCCGCGCTGGGCTGGTCGGTGTTCGCCCTGCTCACCGGCCCGGCCGGCGCCTGGGGCTTCACCCACGAGGCCTCCCTGGCGCTGGAGCGCAACCCGATGGGCGGCACCGCCAACCTCTACCTCGAGGTCGCCGTCGGCGTCACCGCGCTGATCCTGCTCGGGCGCTGGTTCGAGGCGCGGGCCAAGCGCCGCTCCGGTGCCGCGCTGAAGGCCCTGCTGGAGCTGGGCGCCGCCGAGGCCACGCTGCTGGTCGACGGCGTCGAGACCTCCGTCCCCGTCGAGCGGCTCCGCGTCGGCGACCGGTTCGTGGTCCGCCCGGGCGAGACGATCGCGACCGACGGCGTGGTCGTCGCCGGGCACAGCGCCGCCGACACCTCGCTGGTCACCGGCGAGACCGTGCCCGTCGAGCGCGGCCCCGGCGACGACGTCGTCGGCGGCTGCCTCAACACCTCCGGACGGCTGGTCGTCGAGGCCACCCGGATCGGCGCGGACACCCAGCTGGCCCAGATCGCGCGCCTCGTCGAGGCGGCCCAGACCGGTAAGGCCGCCGTCCAGCGGCTGGCCGACCGGGTCTCCGGCGTCTTCGTGCCCGTCGTCCTCGTGCTGGCCGTCGCGACCCTGGCCTTCTGGCTGCTGAGCGGCGCCGACGCCTCGTTCGCCTTCACCGCCGCCGTCGCGGTGCTGATCATCGCCTGCCCGTGCGCGCTGGGCCTGGCCACGCCGACCGCGCTCATGGTCGGCACCGGCCGGGGCGCCCAGCTGGGCATCCTCATCAAGGGTCCGGAGGTGCTCGAGCAGACCCGCCGCGTCGACACCGTCCTGCTCGACAAGACCGGCACCGTCACCGAGGGCCGGATGGCCGTCGTCGGCGTCGCGGCCGTCGGCGCGACCGAGGCCGAGCTGCTCCGGCACGCCGGGGCCGCCGAGTCGGGCTCCGAGCACCCGATCGCCCGCGCCGTCGTCACCCACGCGGCGACGGCCACCGGCCCGCTGCCCGCCGTCGACACCGTCACCGGCCGGGCCGGCCTCGGCGTCGTCGCCCGGCTCACCTCCGGCCCCCTGGTGGTCGTGGGCCAGCCCGCGCTGCTCGAGGCCGAGGGGCTGTCGGTCCCGGCCGCGGTGCTCGCGGCCCACGACGCCGCTCGCGCCGCCGGCCACACCGCCGTCGTCGCCGGCTGGGACGGCGAGGCCCGGGGTGTGCTGGCGGTGGCCGACACCGTCAAAGTCACCTCCGCCGACGCCGTCCGCGCCCTGCGGGAGCTGGGCCTGCGCCCGGTGCTGCTGACCGGTGACCACGAGGTGACGGCCCGCGCCGTCGCCGCGGCCGTCGGCATCGACGAGGTGATCGCCGGCGTCCGGCCGGAGGAGAAGGTCGCGGTCGTCCAGCGGCTGCAGGCCGAGGGCCAGCGGGTCGCCATGGTGGGCGACGGCGTCAACGACGCCGCGGCGCTCGCGCAGTCCGACCTGGGCATCGCCATGGGCACCGGGACCGACGCGGCCATCCAGGCCAGCGACCTCACCCTGGTCCGGGGCGACCTGCGGGTGGCCGCCGACGCCATCCGGCTGGCCCGGGCGACGCTGGGCACGATCCGCGGCAACCTGTTCTGGGCCTTCGCCTACAACGTCGCCGCGATCCCGCTGGCCGCCGCGGGCTTCCTCAACCCGCTGTTCGCCGGGGCGGCCATGGCGCTGAGCTCGGTCTTCGTGGTGACCAACAGCCTGCGGCTGCGCCGGTTCCGGGCGCGCTTCTCCTGAGCGCCGCGCCCCGGGGCGCTCGGGGGGTTGCCGGACCCGTCGGCTGGTGCTCCGATGGGTCCGGGGCCGTCGGGTCCGCACCGCGCAGCGCGAGGGGGACGTCATGGTCGTCGAGTACATCCGCTACCGGATCCGGGCCGGCGGAGGGCCGGACTTCGAGGCCGCCTACGCCCGGGCGGCCGAGGTGCTGGCCGCGTCGCCGTACTGCCGCGACTACGAGCTGGCCCGCCGGACGGACGAGCCGACGGGTCCGGGGCCGGCGGACGCGCCGGCGGACGACGCCGAGCACTACGTGCTGCGCATCCGCTGGACCTCGAGCGCGGATCACCTCGACGGCTTCCGGCGGAGCCCGGAGTTCCGCACGTTCTTCGGCGCCATCCGGCCCTACCTCGCCGACATCGAGGAGATGCGGCACTACGCCCCCACCGCGGTGGTCGGCGCCGGGGGTGCCGCGGGCTGAGGTCAGCTGCGCCGGACGCGGTACCGGAGGCTGACGAAGGCGCCGCCGTACTGCCGGGTCTCGACCAGTTCGAGCGACGGCGCGGTGATCCTCCGCGGCAGCAGCGGCGCCCCCGACCCGAGGAAGACCGACGCGACGCCGAGGACCACCTCGTCGAGCAGACCGGCGTCGTGGAACTGCCCGACGAGTTCCCCGCCGCCCACCAGCCAGACGTTCTTCCCGGCGGCGGCCTCGACCATCGCCGCGTGCACCGGCCGGACGTCACCCGACACCACGCGGATGTCGAGTCCGTCGGGCACCGGGAGGTCCCGGCTGGAGAAGACCCAGGTGGGCAGCGTGTACTCCCACTGCGTCGGGTCGTCGAGGAAGCCGGTGTGGTCGGCCAGCCAGCGGTAGGTCGTGGAGCCCATGGCGAGCGCTCCGACGTCGGCGATGAAGCGGGGGTACTCGTCCTGCATGCCGGTGGCCTCGGGGTCGTCCAGCTGGAACAGCCACTCGAGGGAGTGGTCGGCGTCGGCGATGAAGCCGTCGATGCTCGTCGCGGTGTAGTACTGCGTCGTCATGACGGCACGCTCCCACCGACCGCTGACACTTCTCCGCTCACGCCATCCGGGCCCGGACCCGGCCCTCCACCACCTCCTGCAGCAGCGTCACCGTCGCGGGGTCGAGGTCGACGCCGAGCCGTCGGGCCTGCCCCGCCAGCTGCAGGGTGAGCCGTTCGGTCTCCGCGGTGTTGCCGGCCCGGTGCTCGGTGCGGATGCGGGCGGCCAGGAGCAGCTCGTCGCCGGGGGCGGCGACCAGCGCGCGGGCGGCGGCCCAGCGGGCCAGGCCCAGGTCGCCGGCGTCGAGCGCGCGGCTGGTGAGCTCGACGCCGACGTCGCGGAGGCAGGAGATGAGGTCGGTCCGGAGCTCCTCGGCCCAGTGCCACTGACCGGGGGCGGCGTCGGCGAGGGGAGCACCGCGCAGCAGCTGCAGGACCGCGCGCAGGGCCTCGTCTCCGGCCCGATTCACCCCGCCCGCAGTGAGGATCTGCACCTGCTGCCAGTCGGAGCTGACGGCGGGGTGCAGCGCGATCCGCCCGGTGTAGGCGTCCGGCAGGTAGGCCTCCCCGGCCGCGTCGGCGCCCAGCCAGGTGCGCAGCCGGCTCATGTTGGAGCGGCGGGTGCCCTCGGCGACGGCCAGCGCCGAGGCCATGTCCCGCGCCGTCCGGCCCGGGTGCTCGAGCAACCAGCCGCAGTACTCCAGGCACTGCTTCGCCGCCCGCGGGGGCGCCGTGCCCGTGGCGCCCAGCAGCTCGACGGGCCCGAGGACCAGCAGGGTCGGGTGGTCGACGCGCGCGTCGGCAGCCAGTGCCGCGGCCGCCCGGATCGCCACCACCCCGTCCACCTCCCCCGTCGTCTCTGCTGACCACCCGCCGAACCTCCGTCCCAGGTACGTCACGTTGTCGGGGGGCGGCTCGGGTTCGGCGACCTCGACGTGCCACCAGGGCGCCGTCGTGGTGTCGGTCCGGCCGGTGGCGGCGACCAGCGCGACGACGCCCGCCGTCTCGTCCGGCGTCAGCGCCTGCGCCCGCAGGTCGAGCCCGGCCGGCTCGAGGCGGGCGGTGGGCGGTCCCGCGGCCGCCGGTGCGGTCGTCAGCCGCCAGGGGGCGCCGACGTCGCCGACGAGGACGACAGCGGTCGTCACGTGCGGCTCGGTGTCCACGAGGGCCCGGAACCGCGCCGTCTGCTCCCGGGTCAGCGGGCCGTCGACCAGCACGACCTCGGGCGTCCACGGCTCGGCCAGGTCCGGGTCGAGGCGGTGCTGGCCGAGCACCGGCTGCGGCTGGTGCCGGCGCTGCTCGGCGGCGCGGTCCTCGAGCCGGTCGAGCAGGGCGTCGGCGTCCTCGGACTGCTCGACGGCGTGCGCGCCCAGCGCGTCGGGCAACCGGGTGTCCGGGCCCAGCAGGGTCAGGCGCATCTCGTCGGCCCAGGGCGAGAACGACAGCTCGACGGCCAGGGCCGTCAGCACGTCCCGGCCCGCCCCCGGGTCCCCGTCGAGCTGGAGCAGCCGGAGGGCCTCCAGGTCGCCGAGGACCAGCCGGTCCTGGTCGTCCCGACCGAGGGTGACCAGCGTCGGCCACGGTCGCAGCGGCTCGTCCGCGGGCACGGCGGTGAGGTGGTCGGCCCCTGGCTGGTCCAGCACCCAGGAGCGTCCGCCGTCCTCGACCGCGAACCCGACCGGCGCCGTCGCGTGCGGGGCGGAGAGGCGCAGCTCGACGCGGTCCTCCGCGAGCAGCACGAGCTGCAGGGCGGGGAGCGGCAGCCGCTGGTCGCGGCAGGCCACCGCCACGGCGCGCAGCGCCCGGTCGAGCGTGCGCAGGGTGAACGGCCGCTGCCGCCGGCCGAGCGCGGCCTCCAGTGGCACGACGGCCGGGGCGGGGTGGACGATCCGGCGACCGACGGGACGGGCCGCGAGCTGCAGCCGGCGCCGGAGCGCCAGGCCCGTCAGCAGGCCCGCCGCCAGCAGACCGCCCACGGCGGCGAAGGCGACGCGGTCCTCGACCGCAGCGGAGGGCTCGGCCGGCGGCGGGGCTGACGGCCGAGCCGGCCCATCGGCTGCCCGCGGGACGGCCGAACCGGGGACGGCGCCGTCCCCCGCGGGTGGGGCGGGTCGTGTGGACCGAGGCTCGGAGCGGCGGACCGGAGGGTCGGTCCGCTCGGGCACGCGCTCGGCCCGTGGTTGTGCTGGCCCCGCAGCGTCCCCGGCGGGCACCTCCAGCTGCTGGCCGGCCTCGAGCACGTCCGGGTCGTCGAGGACGGCGCGGTTGGCCTCGAACAGCTCGGGCCAGCGGGCGTCGTCACCGAGCTCCCGCTCGGCGATCGCGCTGAGGCTGTCCCCCGCCCGCACGACGACCGTGCCGGGGTCGGAATCGGCTCCCGCGGGCACGTCGTCGACCGCCACGACGCCGGGGACCTGGAGCCGCCAGCCGACCTCCAGCCGGTCGGGGCCGCCGGTGAGCCGGTCGGGGTTGGCTGCGGCGATCCGTCGCCAGTCCTGACCGCGGCCGTAGTAGCGCTCGGCGAGGGTCCAGAGGTCGTCGCCCGTCCGCACCTCGTGGACCACGGCGGAGGGGTCGACCGGCCGCGCGGGCACCGGGGCACGGGCGCGGGTCGTCGTGGGCTCGGCGGCGGCGGGTGCCGGCGGGGGTGCGGTCCGCGCCTCGGCCACGGCGGGGGGCGGGCCGAGCTGCACCGCCGGGGCGGCGGCGAGGGCGAGGACGGCCAGGACCAGCCCGGCGACGGCGCGCTGCGGCCCGGCCAGCCCGGGCAGCCGGACGCGGACCCGCGCCCGCGTCGCCGCGGTCACCACCTCGGCCAGCACGGAGAGCGCGAGCACCGCCCACGCCACCCAGGCGGTCGAGGTGACGAGGGCGAGCAGCACGGTGCCGTCGTCGGGCCGGAGCAGCACCTGGGGGCTCCACGTCGTGGGCCACCGGGCGCCGACGGCGAGCAGCAGCGCCGGCACCCCGACGAGGAGGGCCAGCAGGACCACCAGGGCCCCGAGCCCGCGCAGCACCCGGCTCATCCGGTCCCTCCTCTCCCCCGCCGTCCCAGCCTGGCGTCCGCGCGCCCGACGGGGAACGGCTCGGTGTTGTCCGTCCCCCGCTGGTGTTGTCCGTGCTCAGGCACCGAAGATCTTCAGCAGCGCGGCGACCAGGAAGATCAGACCGAAGACGAGCGCGGGCAGGGTCATGTAGAGCGTCATGCCCTCCGCCTCGGCGCTCGCCCTGATCTGCTCGGTGGTCAGGTGGGCGTCCCGCAGCTCCTTGACGCGGGCCCGCAGCGCTCCGGAGAGCGCCGCCCCCGTCTCGTCCAGCTGCATGACGTCGGCGACGTCGGCCAGCTCGGGCAGGTCGAGCTGACCGGCGAGCCGCCGGAGCTCGGCGTAGGGCGGCTGCTGCTCCAGCCGCGCCCGCTCCAGCGCCGAGCGGATCTGCAGGAACAGCGGCACCTCGCTCAGCTGGGCGGCGTTGTGCAGCGCCTGGGGCGCCGAGGCGTTCGTCAGCCGTTCGAGGGTGACGAGCTCGATGTAGAGCAGCAGGGCCTCCACGGCGTTCACCCGCACCGCGGCCGCGGTGCGCCGGAGCAGCAGGTCGGGCACGACGAACCCGGCGACGGCCCCGCCGAGCGCGGCCAGGGCGGGCAGCGGCCCGACCGCACCGGCGAGCCAGCCCAGCACCACCCCGGCCACCGCGGGCAGCACGGCGCCGACGAGGGCCATCACCGCCTTGTCGGCGTAGAACTCCGCGATGGACTTGTCCTGCAGCTCCAGGGCCCGGCGCTGGCGGTCGGACAGCGGCACGGGCGCCCGGCGGTACAGGGCGGCCCCGAGGCGCTCCGAGCGGCTGGTGACGGGGCCGGCGTCCCGGCGGCGGTCGGAGCCCCGACCGGGCTCCCCCGCGCGGTCCAGCGCCGCGTCGAGCCGCGGGGCGACCGGCACGGCAGCGGCGACGAGGGCCACCAGGCCGGCCGCCAGCAGGGCACCGGCGAAGAGCACGAGGGCGAAGGTCACCGTGGCGCCCCGACCAGGATCCGCGGCCGCTCCCGCTGCTGGGCCTTGCGCCGCATGAGCAGCAGCGACCCGAGGTAGGCCAGCAGGAGGACGCCGAGGACCAGCTGCCCGATCCCGCTCCGGTAGGCCACGAAGAAGTCGGGGGAGACGGCGAAGGCGACCAGCAGCGTGCCCAGCGAGATGACCGTGACCTGCCGGACGACGACGTAGGGCTTGGAGCGCTCCACCTCGATCGCCCTCCGCCCCGCCAAGGTGGCCTGCAGCGAGTCGGCCAGCGCCTGCAGGGTCACCGACGCACCGTTGGCCCCGCGGTTGGCGGCGAGGATCAGGGGGGCCAGCACCCCGTCGGCGTCCGGGGAGTCGAGCGCGTCGGCCATCCGCAGCAGGGCCTCCCGGGTGTCCCAGCGGTTGTTGAGCCGGGCGACCAGGGTCTCGACCTCGTCGGCGAGCAGCGGCGGGGCCGTCCGGCGGGAGATCCGCAGGGCGTCGGTGATCGACTTGCCGGTGGCCAGCGTGGCGCTCAGCGAGCGGACCCAGCGGTCGAGCGCCTCGAGCAGGGCGATGTCGCGCGCCCGCGGCGCCGTCAGCAGGTAGGGCAGTCCGAGGGCGAGCACCGGGACCAGCGGCAGGGCGATCAGCCAGCCGGTGGCCGCCGCGACCGCCGTCCCCGCGGCCAGCCCGAGCACCAGCACGACGTCGCGACGCCGCCCGCGCGGGCCGGCCGGGCGCCGGCTCCACCGCGCCCACACCTGCGCCGGCGACGCGCTCGACCCACGTCGGCTGACGGGGGCCCGCCGCTGCAGCCCGCCGACCAGCAGCCAGAGCCCGCCGACGAGCAGCAGGCCCGCGAGCGCGGCCACGGAGGTCATCGGCCGCCGTCCGGTCGGGGGCGGACGGGCAGCGGGCGGCGGAAGGGCAGCAGCTCGGCCTCGAAGTCGGCGTCGGGGAAGAAGCCGGGCGGCTGCGTGCCGGTGCCGGTGGCGGAGTAGGTCAGGTGGGTGACCGGACGGCCGCTCTCGGTGGCCCGGGTGACCTGGCGGATCTCGGCGACGAAGCGGCGGCGCACCCCGCCCTTCCAGGTGTCGTCCTGCAGCCGGACGTGCACGAGGAGGTGGATGTTGTGGGCGATCTGGCGGTAGGCCTCGTCGATCGTCAGCACGCCACCCTGCGCGACCCGGGAGGCGAGCCGGTCGATCGTCGACTCGGCGGAGTGCGAGTGCGTGGTCGAGAGCGTGCCGGTGCCGGCCTGCATCGCCTCGAACATGGCGGCGGCCTCCCCGCCCCGGACCTCACCCACCACGAGCCGCGAGAGGTTCTGCCGGAGCGCCTCGGGCATGAGGTCGGCGATCGTCACCTCGCCGACCCGGGTGCCGCCGGAGGTCTCGCCGTGGCCGGTGCGGGCCTGCAGGGCGAGGATGTTCTCCCGGCCGGGCTGCAGGTGGGTCATCAGCTCGTAGTCGGTCTCCAGGGTGCCGAAGCGCTCGGTGCTCGGGATGGCGTGGATCAGCGCCCGCAGCAGCGTCGTCTTCCCGGCGCCCTGGTCGCCCGAGATGACGACGGACTTGCGGGCCAGGATGGCCGCGTCGAGGAAGCGGGCGACCTCCAGCGGCATCAGGCCGCCGTCGGCGAGCTCGGCGAGCGAGACGTCGGTCAGCGTGTGCTGCCGGATGACGACGCTGGGCCGGTAGGAGAGGCCGAAGCCGATGGCGTGCAGCCGGAAGCGCTCGCCGAGGGCCAGGGTCATCGACGGGTGCGTGTCGTCGAAGGGCCGCGAGGGCTGGCCGTTCTGGCCCAGGAAGCGGATGGCCTCCACCAGCTCGTCGTCGCTGTCGGCGACCGGCGGCATCCGCTCGCGGCGGCCGTCGCCGTACTGGACGACGACCGAGTTCCAGCCGTGGATCTCGATGTTCTCCACGCTCCGCATCTCCAGCAGCGGCTGCAGCCGGCCGTAGCCGAAGACCGCGTCCTCCACGGCGGTGACGTAGGTCTGCTCCTGGGCCGGGGACCACAGCTCGGCGCCGGCCCGGTGCAGCGCCCGCACGTGGTCCCCGACCACCCGGCGGATGACGGCCCGGCCGAGGAGCAGCCGGTCGTCACCCGCGAGCGGGCGCCCGGTGCTCCGCTGCTGGGCGGCGCTCTCCTCGGTGATGACCTCCGAGGCGCGGCGGCGGAGCTCGGCGACCTCCCCCCAGTCCAGGCCGACGGCGAGCAGATCCGGCCGGGCCGCGACCTCGGTCCGGCTGAGGTGGCCGAGGCCGGGACGGGCCGGCGCTGCGGCGGCGCTCCAGCCCGGCTCGTCGGCGAGCTCCCGCAGGACGGGGACGGCGTCGAGGTCGGGAACGGGCTCCAGGGCGGGCACGGTGCGGGTGCGGTCGTCCACGTCAGCTCCTCACCAGGGCGCTCGACTGCTGGAGGACGCCCGCGAACGTCGAGGCGGTGCTCCGCACGGCCTTGACCAGCGGGGCGCCGGCGAACTTGCGGTGCTGCGGGGCGCCGTCGGAGAAGTGGGCGGCCGAGGCGGGGTCGTGGGGCAGCCGGGCGACCACCTCGAGCCCGAGGGCGCGGCCGATCTCGGCGCTGCGGTAGGGATGGCCCTCGTCGACGACGACGAGACCGGTCCGCCGCCGGGCGCCGGACCCCGCGCGCTGGGCCTCGGCGAGCACCGGCAGCTGCACGCGGGTGGCGAGCACGGCGCGGAGGCTGGAGCCGAGGAGGACCGCGGTGAGCGCGCTGCGCTCCAGCAGGGCGGGCGGCAGCCCGAGCGGGCCGAGCCGGCCGGCGTCCACGACCACGTCGAGGTCTACGTCGCCGAGCCGGTCGAGCGCGTCGGCGAGGTCGTCCCAGACGCCGGCGAAGTGGGCGGCGCTGCCGGGCCGGGTGAAGCCGGGCAGGAAGAGCCGGCGGTCGCCGTCGGTCTCGGCGAGGGTGAGGCACTGGTCGACGACGGCCTCCCGCAGGTTGCGGCGGTCGCGGTGGGCCTCGGCGACCCGCAGCAGCCCCTTGCCGCCGGTCGAGCGGCCGGTCAGGTAGCCGGCCAGCACGGCCTGGGACGCACCGGGGTCGGCGTCGACGAGCAGCACGGGCCGGGGCCAGGTGAGCGCCAGCCCGACGGCCAGCGTGGTGACGCCGGGCGACCCGCTGCAGGAGGTGAGGACGAGGACGGCCATCTCAGCGACCCGCGTCCCGGACGACGGTCAGCCGCTCCTGCGCAGCCAGCAGGGCGACCGTCGGCGCCTGCCCCTGGTCGACGTCGACGGTCAGCACGATGGAGGCCCCGTCGACGCCGGGCACCTGCTCGACGACCCGCGCCCGGTAGGTCTTGCCGACGAGGGCGTCCGGTCCGCCGCCCTGGGTCGACGCCGGTGGCAGGGCGACCAGCCGGAGCGGTGAGCCGGGCGGCAGCAAGCCCTCCGGCGCCCGTCCGGTGACGAGCTTCATCGCGACGGCGGCGCGGCCGTCGGCCGGCAGGGCCACCGGCGCCACGGCGGCGGCGGGCAGCACCGAGCCGGCCGGCAGGTCGAAGACGGCCCGCTGGCCGACCAGGCTCTCGAGCCGCTCGGCGGCGACGGTGTCCGGCAGCGTCCCGCCCCGCAGCCGGACCGTCGTCAGGTCGTCGCGCTGGATCGCCTCACCGCGGTAGACGGTCGCGGCCAGGGACACCACCGTCGTCTCCGACGCGAGCCGGGCGTAGACCACGGCCGACAGCAGCGCGCCGAGGCACAGCGCCAGCACGCCGAGGGCGATCCAGCGCGGGTTGCGGCGGCCCGGCAGCCGCGGCAGCTCCGGGGCAGCAGTGGCCGCGCCCGAGGCGTCCGCGGCCTCAGAGGGGCGCGGTCGGGCCGCGCGGGTGCGCGGTCGCAGGTCGATGCTCACGGAGTCCTCCCAGGACGACGGGTGTGCGGGGTGTCGACGACGGACCCGGTCACCGCGCGCCCCCGGTCGGCACGATGACGGCCTCGGCGGACCCGGTGCCGGTCACCGTGCCGAGGCCGACGACGGACAGGAAGAGCGTCGGCGCGCTCGACCGGGTCTCGACCCGGACGACGCCCGCCCGCAGGGTGACCGTGCCCTGGACCGACGGGTCGCCGGCGAGGAAGGCCTTCGCTGCGAGCACGGCAGCGCCCGCCGGCTCGGCGCCGCCCAGCTGCCGGGTGGCGGCCGCGTTCCCGGCGGCCCGGCTGGCCCCGGCGGCGGCCGCCTCGGCCCGGCTGGCGGCGGCGACCTTCTGCCCGCCGTCGACGACCAGGCCGGCCACCAGCACGAGGGCACCCATGACCATCAGCACGAAGAGGCTGATGCTCTGCCCGCGCTCGTCCCGCCTCATCGCCGGCTCCGGTACGTGTCGAGCGCCGCGGCGCCCTCGCCGCTGAGCTGGATCGAGCCGGGCAGGCCGGGCAGCACGACGTCGCCGAGCGGCACCGTGCAGCCGACCGTCGTCCGAACGGTGGCCGGGGTGCCGACGGGCACGGCGAACGCGGCGGTCTGCACCCCGACCGTCGTGCTGGAGCAGACCAGCCCGGCGGTGCGGAGCGACGCCTGGCCTGCGGCCCGGCCGTCGACCGCGGCCGTTCCCGCGCTCCGGGCCAGGGAGGCGGCCCGGGCCGCGCTCTGGGCCGCCTCGACGACGGTGGCGCGCGCGAACCAGAGCCGGCCGCCCGCGACCAGCAGGCCGAGGACCAGGACGAGGGCGGGGACGACGAGGGTGAGCTCGACGGTCACCGAGCCGCGGCTGGCCGGACGGCCGCTCACGGCGGGGTGACCCGTTCCCGCGGGGCGGCGGCGCTCTCGCGCAGCCGGCCGAGGCCGACGTCGAGCAGCAGCGGGGAGGCGGCGGTGACCGTCGCCGAGACGTCGGTCCCGCCGCGCACCACCTCGACGGTGACGCCGTCGAGCCCGCCGCTGCGGGCGAGCTCGGCGCCGATCGCACGGGCGGCCTCGACCGAGCCCGTGCTGCCCCGCGCGGTGTCGACCGCTGCCGTCGCCGCGCGCTGGGCGACGTTGCGGCCGTGCAGCCACAGCCCGGCCTGCAGCACGCCGAGGGTGACCAGCATCAGCACCGGCCAGACCACCGCGAACTGCACGCTCTCGCTGAGGCCGCGCTCATCGGGTCGGGGCACCGGTCGGCTACTTCGGCATCCGGCCGGTCACGTAGGTGGTGATCGCCCCGATGACGATCAGCGCGACCGTCACCGCGCCGGCCAGCAGGATCGCGTTCTCCGCCGACTGGCTGAGGCCGCGCTCGTCCCGGCGCCCGGGGTCCTTGAGCAGCACGAGCAGACCGACGGCCGAGAGGAGCAGGCTCTTCGCGTTCATGGGTGGTCCTTCCGAGTACGGGTCCGGCGGACGCGGGACCCCCGAGTGGTGAGCCGGTGGACGGGATCCGTCCCGGCGGGCGGGGGTGCGGGCACGCGTCGCTGCTGAGGCGCCGTCTCCCGGCGCGCGACGTCGTCGACCTGCTGCACGTCCACCCCCGAACGCGGTCCCGGACGGAGCAGGCTGCTGCCGCCCGGCTTGCTGGTACGAGAACTATGGCCGCGACGACGTCGTCGCGGGAGGGGTGGCGGCAGATTCCTGGGACCGGATCGTGACCTCCACCGATGGTCGCCGTCGCACCTGTCTCCTGAGTCACGGGGAGCACAGTCGCCACGTCGATCACGCCGCCTCGGCCAGCTCGGCGCGGTGCTCCGCGAGCCGGTGGACCGCCCGGCTGCACCGCACCCGCAGCGAGCCCGGCGTCGTCGCGCACCGCACCGCCGCGTCCTTCCCGCTGAGCCCGTCGACGTAGACGGCCTGCAGCAGCCGACCCGTGGCCGGGTCGATGAGCCGCAGCCGCTCGCCGGCCCGGATCACCGCCGTCGCGCCCGGCTCGTCCTGGTCCTCGACGGCGGGGACCAGACGCTCGAGGAGCGGCCCGAGCTCGTCGCCGAGCGCGTGCACGACGACCGGGCTGCGGCCCATCCACTGCCGGTCCCGGTGCACGAGCTTGAGCGTGTCCAGGGCCAGGTTGGCGGCGATCCGCTCCGGCCGCCGGGCCAGCGGGTAGCGGGCCAGGACGCACCAGAGCGCGCTGACGTAGTCGTCGACACCCGCCCGGGCGTCCCGGCCCGCCATCCGCACCAGCCGACCCAGCTGGGACTGCAGGACGGCCCGCCCGGCGAGCGGGTCGCCGGCCAGCGCGGCGGCCACCAGCCGGTGCAGGGCGGCGTCGTCACCCCGCCGGGCCTCCTCGACGAGCGCGGGGACGTCCTCGGGCAGGTCGACGACGAGAGCCGCCCACTCCCGGTTGAGGGCGTCGACGAGGGCGAGGGGCGACCGGCGGACCGGGACGGCGAGGGCTTTCTCCACGTCCCCGAGCCTCGCGAGCGCGTGTTGGCAGCGGTGTTGGCCGACACCCGCCCGGTGTTGTCCACCCGGCCGCGGTGTTGGCGGCTCAGCTCCCCCGGTAGGTGGAGAACGCGAACGGGCTGAGCAGCAGCGGCACGTGGTAGTGCGCCATCGGGTCGGCGAGGGTGAACGGGATGACGACCTCGGGGTAGAACGCCACCGTCCCACGGGCGTCGAACCAGGCGCCGGTGTCGAAGCGGACCCGGTAGGTGCCGGGGACCAGGTCGGCGGGGCCGAGGTCCCCGACCCGCCCGTCGTCGTCGGTCAGACCCTGCGCCACGACGGCCCAGCCGGAGCCGGACGCGGCCTCCAGCACCACCGCGACCCCGGTGGCCGGGCAGCCGGCCACGGCGTCGAGCACGTGCGTGGTGACCCGGCTGCTCACTGCGCGGCCTCGGGGTCGTCGAAGCCGGAGTGGTGGTCGAGGTGGCCGAACAGCTGCGGGATCCGGAGCAGGGCGATGTCGCGCAGCTCACTGGCCACCACGGCCGCCTCGGTGGCGTCGTCGAGGGTGAGGCGGCGCTGCAGCTCGGCGAGGATCGTGGCCCGGTCCCGGCCGGCGGCGCGGATGAGGAACACCCGGCCGAAGCGCTCCTCGTAGGCCCGGTTGCCCTCGGCCAGCGCGGCAGCCAGGGCCTCGTCCTCGGACTGGCTCGCCGACTGCTCCGAGCGCGAGAAGCTCTGCGCCGTACCCTCACCGCGCGCCTTCTCCCCGATCCGCGGGTGGTGCGCCAGAGCCTGGTCGACCTCCTCCGCGCTGAGCGGCGTGGCGGCCGCGGCGGCGGCGTCCATCAGCTCCAGCAGCGAGCCGAAGGGAGCGCGCGCGGCGACGTCGTCGACCCAGCGGGGCACCGCGAGGCAGGCGGTCAGGCCCTCCCGCAGCTCGGCGTCGGTCAGCTCGACCCGGGGCGTCGTCATGGGGCTCGTCTCCTCCTGCTGGGGGCGCGGGCGGGCGGCGTGCCGGCCCGCAACGGATAGATTCTCGTCCGTGGTTCTCACCGTACGGACGATCTCCCCCGACCGGCATGTCCTGTTCAACGCCTCCCAGCCCTCGGTCAGCTTCCTGCAGACCCCGGCCTGGGGCCAGGTGAAGAGCGAGTGGCGCAACGAGTCGCTGGGCTGGTTCGACGAGCAGGACCGCCTGGTCGGCGCGGGCCTGGTGCTCTACCGGCAGCTGCCCAAGGTCAAGAAGTACCTGGCCTACCTGCCCGAGGGCCCGACGATCGACTGGGACGCCGAGGACATCGGCGTGTGGCTCCGCCCGCTGGCCGAGCACGTCAAGGCCGCCGGGGCGTTCGGCGTCCGGGTGGGCGCGCCCGTCGTCGTCCGCCGCTGGGGTCCCGACACCATCAAGGCCGCCATCGCCGACGAGCGCATCCCGCGGCTCAGCGAGGCCCTCCCCGACGAGGTCAACCACACCCACACCCACCTGCGCGACAGCATGCGCCAGCTCGGCTGGCGCCCGCCGGACGAGGAGGAGGGCTTCGCCGCCGGCCAGCCGCGGTTCGTCTTCCAGCTGCCGACCGCCGGCCGCACGCCCGAGGAGCTGCTGGCCGGGATGAACCAGCTGTGGCGGCGCAACATCAAGAAGGCCGCCAAGCTGGGCGTCACCGTCCGGCAGGGCGAGCGCGACGACCTCGCCCGCTTCCACCCGCTCTACGTCGAGACCGCCGAGCGCGACCACTTCACCCCGCGGCCGCTGTCCTACTTCGAGACGATGTGGGACGCGCTGCGCGCGGAGGACCCCGACCGCATCCGGCTCTACCTCGCCGAGCACGAGGGCGACCTGGTCGCCGCCACGACGTGGGTCCGGGTCGGCGGGCACGCCTGGTACTCCTACGGCGCCAGCTCGACGGCCAAGCGCGAGGTCCGCGGCTCCAACGCCGTCCAGTGGCAGATGATCCAGGACGCGGTCGCCGCGGGCTGCACCGTCTACGACCTCCGCGGCATCACCGAGGGCCTGGAGGCCGACGACCCGCACCTCGGGCTCATCCAGTTCAAGGTGGGCACCGGCGGCGAGGCCGTGGAGTACCTGGGCGAGTGGGACCTGCCCCTCAACGCCCTGCTCTACAAGGCCTTCGACGTCTACATGAAGCGCCGCGGCTGAGACGCTGCTGCGCTGTGCCGCGTACTCACGGCACGGCGCAGCACCATCTCGGCCGCACCGGTAGCCTCGCCGGATGAGCGGACTCACCCTGCACCTGGACGTCGAGCGCTGGCGCCGCCACCTGCGCAGCGAGGCCGCGGCCATCCCCGGCCTGGTGCCGGTGGTCAAGGGCAACGGCTACGGCTTCGGGCTCCGCCGGCTGGCCGAGGAGGCCGCCCTGCTCGGCGTCGACGCGCTGGCCGTCGGGGTCGCCGCCGAAGTGGCCGAGGTGCGCGACGTCTTCCCCGGCACCGTCGTCGTCCTCAACCCCTGGGACGCCGCCAACCCGACCGCGGTCGAGCTGGCTGAGGACCCCAAGGTGCTCACCACCGTCTCCCGGCTCGAGGACCTGGCCGCGCTGGCCGACCTCGACACCCGGCCCCGGGTGCTCGTCGAGGTGCTCACCTCGATGCGTCGGCACGGCATCGACCCGACCCAGCTGGACCGGGTCGCCCTGCTGCTGGACCGGGTGAAGTTCGAGGGCTGGTCGATCCACCTGCCGCTGGACGAGCACGGCCGGCGCGCCGAGACCGAACGGCTGGCCCGGGCCGCGCTGGCTGCCGCCCCCGGACCGCTGTGGATCTCCCACCTGCCGCCCGCCGAGGCCCAGGACGTCGTGGCCGCGCTGGCCGCACCCGGTGAGGCCCCCGCACCCCTGCACCTGCGGAGCGGCACCCGGCTCTGGCTGGGCGACCCCGGCAGCCGCCGGACCACCGCGACCGTCATGGACGTGCACGCCGTGCAGCGCGGCCAGCGGGTCGGCTACCGGCAGCGCAAGGCCCCGGCGGCGGGGCACGTCGTCGTGGTCGCCGGCGGGACCGCCCAGGGCGTGGGGATGGAGGCGCCGACGTCGGCCAGCACCCTCCGGCAGCGGGCGGTCGCGCTGGCCGGCGGCGGCCTGGAGGCGGCCGGCCGGGCGCTCAGCCCCTACACCGTCGACGGCCGCAAGCGCTGGTTCCTCGAGCCGCCGCACATGCAGTCCAGCCAGCTCTTCCTGCCCGCCGGCGTCACCCCGCCCGAGCGCGGCGACGAGGTCCCGGTCGAGCTGCGGCTCACCACCGCGACCGTCGACCGGATCGCGGAGGTCTGAGCCTCGCGCCCGGAGCACCCACCGTTCCCTGAGCCCGTCGAAGGGGCCTTCGGAACTCGGGCCACGGGAAGGCCTCAGGCCACCGGCGTCAGCCGCGCAGCTTCGCCTCGAGCCGCTGCTGGTCCTCCGCGGTCCAGCCGAGCCGCTCGACGAGGCCGGGCACGCCCCCGTACTCGGCGTCGACGTGGTCGAGCAGCGCGCGCATGGTCTCGGCGTGGGTCAGGTGCGAGCTGAGCGGGCGGTCCCGCAGGTTCGCGGCGTAGGTCTTCGTGGCGAGCAGCCGGTCGAGGATCTGCTGGACGCGCTCGGAGCTGGCGGCGTAGTCGTCGATGACGGCCTCGCGGTCGGCGCCGACCAGGCTGAGAGCCAGGGCCACGACGGTACCGGTCCGGTCCTTGCCCGCGGCGCAGTGCACCAGGGAGGCACCCTCGGCCCGGGAGATGACCCGGAGCGCCTCGACGACGGAGTCGGGCCGGTCGGCGAGGTAGCTCAGGTAGATCGAGGCGATGGGGTTGTCGAGCTCGACCGTCGGCTTCAGGTCGACCCAGGGCAGCGCCTTCTCGGGCAGCACCTCGGGGCGCTCGTCGGGCTTGTCCTCGCCGACCCCCTCGCGCCACTCGCGGAACAGCGACAGCTGGTGGATGGTGACCTCGGGGTGGCCGACCAGCGGGCCGGGTCCCTCGTTCTCAGCCTCGTACTCGCTGCGGAGGTCGACGACGTCGGACAGACCGAGGCCCAGCAACGCGTCGACGTCGGACGGGGTGAGGGACTGCAGGTTGTCCGAGCGGAGCAGCTGCCCCGTCCGGATGGCGCCGCCGTCGGTGGTGGGGATCCCTCCGACGTCCCGCAGGTTGGCCAGTCCGTCGAGCTCAATCCACATCCGCTGCACGGCTCCCAGTGTAGGGAACCGCCTCAGCTGGCCCAGTGGCCGGTGAAGAACAGCCAGCTCCACCACAGCAGAAGCACGACCCCGAGCGCCCAGAGCGCGACCACCAGCACCCGGTGCACGCGGGCCGCGACCGGCCGGGCGGGAGCGGCGGTGCCCCAGCGGGCGAGCATGACCCACAGCGGGAACCAGAGCAGGGTGGCCCTGTTGACCGAGAAGAACCAGTAGGACAGCGAGAAGGCGAGCACCTGCACCCCGACCCAGCTGGCCTCGGCCCACAGCCGGTGGCGCAGGCACCAGGCGGTGACGACGAGGCCGACCACCATCGAGACGACCTCGGCCCGGAACACCGCCGCCCACCACGGGTGGTCGGCGTAGGCGCCGGGGACGATGGCCGGGATGGTGTGGAGGAACGACTGCCACGGGGTGGTCAGCTCGCGGACCCAGCCCGTCGACTGGGCGGTGTACCAGGCGGTCCAGCTGCCGGTCAGGCCGTGCAGGTACGTGGCGAAAGCGACGATGACGGCGGCCGGCAGCAGCAGCCAGGCCAGCCGCCGGACCCGGCCGGGCAGGTCCACCCCGCGGGAGGTCAGGACCATCACCGCGAGCGCGCCGAGCAGGAACAGCCCGGAGACCCGGACGGTGCAGGCGGCGGCCGCCAGGACGGCGGCGGCGGCCCAGCGGTCGGCGCGGGCGCGTTCCCAGGCCCAGAAGGCGGCCGCGCAGAACAGCGACTCCGTGTAGGGCACGGTGGTGAAGACGGCGGGCGGGGCGAACAGCCAGGCGACGGCCGCCCAGGGCCCGCCGAGCCGGAGCAGCGCCCCGGCCGCGACCGCGGAGCAGACCAGCGACAGGACCACCCCGCCGACGGCGACCGGGATCCCGAGCGCGAGCCCGCCGGCCAGCAGGGTGGGCAGGCCGGGGAAGAAGGCCATGAGGATGCCGTCGGGCTCGGCGAAGTAGCCGCCCCGGGCCAGCGCGCTGAAGTGCTGGACGTCCCAGTTGCTCACCATGTCGGTGAAGCTCCGGCCCTCGCGCAGCGCCAGCAGCACCGCGACCAGGGCGATCAACCCGCGGCTGGCCAGCCAGGCCTGGACGACGAGCCGACCACCGCCGTCCGCGCCCGGTCGCTCGCCACCGGGTGCCTCCGGGGCCGTCCGGGCCGGGGCCAGCGCGGCCAGCCGCATCACGTCGCCGCCCCGAGGGCATGCCGGAACCGGGTCAGCCAGGGGGCGTCCACGGCGCCGTCGAGCGTTCCGCCGCCCGGGTCGTCGGCACCGTCACGGCGGACCGGGTCGTGGGCCGGCCGCAGGACGTCGCGGACGACGACGCCGACCACCCACGCCTGGGTGGCCAGCCGGAGGAGCACGGCGAGCCAGTAGACCCGGTCGGCCGAGCCGTCGCCGGGGGCGAGCAGCCCGCCGAGGTGCCACCAGATGGCGACGAAGTAGACGAGCTCGCCGACGGTGAAGACCAGCCAGTCGCGCCACCGCGGACGGGCCAGCACCAGCAGCGGCAACAGCCACAGCACGTACTGCGGGGAGTAGACCTTGTTGGTCATCAGGAACGCGGCGACGACGAGGAAGGCCACCTGGCCGAGCCGCGGACGGCGGGGCGCCAGCAGGATCAGCAGCCCGATGGCCAGGCAGCCGACCGCGAAGAGACCGCCGCTCACGGCGTTGAGCTGCGGCACCGGGCGGCCGGCGAGGGAGAAGACGTACCAGAGCGAGCCGAAGTCGCCGGCCCGGTCGGAGTTGAACGACCAGAAGCTCAGCCAGGCGTCGGGCGCGAGCAGCAGCACCGGCAGGTTGACCGCTGTCCACGCGACGGCGAAGCCGGCCAGGGCGACGCCGAGGTCCCGCATCCGTCGGGCCCGCAGGCAGAGCAGCAGGAGCGGTCCGAGGAGCAGCAGGGGATAGAGCTTCGCCGCCATCCCCAGCCCCAGCAGCACCCCGGCCAGCGTCGGGTGGCGGCGCGACCAGGCCAGCAGCGCGGTGGCGGTGAGGGCGACGGGCAGCAGGTCCCAGTTGATGAGCGCGGTCGCGGCGACGCAGGGCGAGGCGGCGACCATCATCGCGTCCCAGGGCCGGCCGGGGACGGTGCGCGCCTGGGCCCAGAGGGTGAGCAGCAGCAGGGCGCCGAGCAGGACGGCGTTGACGTCGACGAAGCGCAGGGTGGCGTCGACGGCCTGCTGGTCGCTCAGCCCGGCGCCGGTGGGGGCGCCCAGGAGGACCGTGAGCCGGCGCTCGAGCTCGAGGAACCAGCCGGTGAGGACGGGGTACTCCAGCACGGGGTAGTCGCCGGAGTCGAGGTAGGGGACGTTGCCCTGCAGCAGGCCGCGGCCGCTGTAGAGCAGGCCGATGTCGGAGTAGCAGAGGTCGCGGTACTGCTCGATGGACTGGCCGGCGACGGTGATCCGGCAGGGCAGCCGGAAGACCATCCCGGCCAGGTAGACCAGCGTGCCGACGACGAGGGCGACCCGGACCGGGCTCCACCAGCGCGGTGGCCGGGCGTGCGCGCCGGGCGGCCCGCCGACGCGGCGGCTGAGGCCGGCGACGAACGGGTCGCTGCGGGAGGGCACGTCCGGCGCCGGCGGGCGCGCGGACGGGCGGTCCACCGGGACGGCGGAGGCCACGCTCAGCCGCCGCCGGCCGGGGTGGCGTCCCCGCCCGCGTTCTCCTCGTCGCCGTTCTCGCCGTCGCCCCCGCCGGTGCTGGCGCTCTGGCTCGGCTCCGGCTCCGGCTCGGCCTCGGCGGACCGGCTGGGCTCCTCGCTCGGCTCCGGCTCCTGGGTGGACGGCTCGGCGCTGGGCTCGGCGCTCGGCTCCTCGGAGGGCTCCTCCGTCGGCTCCTGCGTCGGCTCCTGGGTGGCGCTCGGCTGCTCCGTCGGCTGCTGGGTGTAGCTCGGCGACGGCTGCGGCGCCGCATCGGCGTTCACGTAGGCCGGCGGGTCGAACGCGCGGACCGGCTGGTCGTCGGTGGCGACCTGCATGTACTGGTCCCAGGTCTGGGCCGGGTAGGTGCCGCCGAAGAAGGTGCTGTCGCCGGGGCGGCGGTAGTCGTCGAGGCTCTCGCTGCCGCTGTCGCCCGCCACGTACATGACGGCGGTGGAGATCTGCTTGGTGTAGCCGACGAACCAGGAGGAGTTGACGATGTCCTTCCCCTTCGTGTCGGTGACGCCGTTGGTGCCGGTCTTGCCGGCGACCGGCCGGTTCAGCGTCTGCACCCGCTGGCCGGTGCCGTTCTCGACGACGCTGGACAGGGCGAAGGTGACGTCGTGGGCGATGTCCTCGCTGACCGCGCGCTTCTTCTTCGGCTCGGCCTTGTAGATGACCTTGCCGTCGGCGTCCTCGACCTCCTTGACGACGTGGTTCTGCACCGCGGTGCCGTCGTTGGCGAAGGTGGCGTAGCCGCTGGCCATGTTGAGCGGGCTGACCTCCGGCGTGCCGATCGGGATGTTGCGGGGAGCCGCGTCCCAGCCGGTCGCCTTCGGGGCGCCGGCCGCCCGGGCGACGTCGAGCACCTTGTTCTTGCCGTCCTTCATCGTGGTGACGAGGTCGACGAAGGCGGTGTTGATCGAGTACGTCGTCGCGTTGAGCAGGCTGGTCTGGTAGCCGTAGCTCTGGCTGTACTCGTTCCGGACGATCGTCGGGTCACCGGGCAGGTTGAAGCTGCTGCCGCGGAACAGCGAGTGCAGGCTGTAGCCGTCCTTGAGCCCGGCGGCCAGGGCGTAGGTCTTGAACGTCGAGGCGGTCGGTCGGGGCGTGGTCGCCCAGTTCCGCGAGTTCTTGACGTAGTTCGGGCCGCCGTAGAGGGCCAGCACCTCCCCGGTGTTGACGTCGACCGAGGCGATGCCGGCGTGGAGCTTCGAGGCCTTCTCCCCCGACGCGTCGGCGGCCTGCTCGGTGACGTCCTGGGCGGCTTTGACCGCCGCGTTCTGCGCCGCCTTGTCGAAGGTCGTGGTGATCTTCAGCCCGCCGCCGTTGATCTGCTCGGAGGTGAAGCCGGCGTCGGTGAGCTCGCGCTCGACCATCTTGAGCAGGAAGCCCTTGGGCCCGCCGTAGCGCTCGTTGGTCTTGATCTCGGGGAACTTCGGCAGCTTCTTCGCGTGCTTGTCGGCCTCGGCCTGGGTGATGGCGCCGGTGTCGGCCATCGACTGCAGGACGTAGCGGTAGCGGTCGCGCAGCCGGGGCAGGTTGTCCTCGTCGTCGGGGTCGAAGGCCGACGGGTTGTTGATGACGCTGGCCAGCACCGCCGCCTGCGGGACGCTCAGCTTCTTGGCGTCCTCGTCGAAGAAGTTCTGCGACGCCGCCTCGATGCCGTAGGCCCCGTGCCCGAAGTAGATCGTGTTGAGGTAGCCCTCGAGGATCTGCTCCTTGGAGAGCTGCTTGTTGATCTTGTAGGCGAGGAACAGCTCCTTGAACTTCCGGGTCGCCGTCTGCTCGGAGTACAGGTACTTGATCTTGATGTACTGCTGGGTGATGGTCGAGCCGCCCTGCAGCGAACCACCCCGGGCGATCACGTAGGCGGCGCGCGCCATGCCCCGCAGCGAGATGCCGCGGTCGGTCCAGAAGGACCGGTTCTCGGCGGCGACGACGGCGTCCTTGATCGTCTTCGGCATCTCGTCCAGGGTCAGAGGCTGCCGGTTCTGGATGGCGAAGCTGCCCAGCTCGGCCTTGCCGTCCCCGTAGTAGACGAAGGTCGTCGCCGTCTCGAAGTCGGCGTTGGCGTCGGGCAGGTCCGTCGTCGCGTACCCCACGCCGACGACGGCCGTCCCACCCACCAGGCCCAGGACGACGAGCGACACGAGCCCGATCAGGATCCGCCGCGCCCACCGCTGTCCGCGCGTGCGCTGCTTCTTCGACGTGGCGCCCACCGGACGCTTCGCGACGGGCCCCCACTGGGGGTCAGCCATAGATGTCCTCAACTGTCTGCTGGCGGCGCGGGGGCTTCCTCTTCACCCCGTCGCCGAGGAGGTAGCTCAGGATCATGTGGTTCCAGTGGCAGGTCTGGCACACCTCGACGACGACGACCTTGAACTCCCCGAACTCGTGCGCCATCTCCTCGAGCTCCGGGGTCCGCTTGATGCGGCCGGAGTACTGACCGAGCTGGTCGCCGAAGACGTAGCTCAGGGTGGTCAGGTTCGGGGTCTGGCACACCGGGCAGGGGATCTCCGTCGACTCCCCGTGGTGCTTGGCGGCGCGCAGCAGCATCGGGTCGGCGTCGCACGCGTCGAGGCGCGCCAGAGCCTTCCCCGGGCGGCGCAGCTTCTCCAGCGTGGAGCGTCGCTGCAGCGCGTAATCGATGACCTCCCGCTGCGACCACATGGGCGCAAGGTTACGTCGTCGTCCTGACCAGGACGAGGTGCGCGAGGGCGGTCTGGGTCACGGTTCTGAGTGGAACTCACGTCGTTCTGCCCTCGTGGGGCCGGGTCGGGCGGCTGGTGGGTCACGGGGGGATGACGTAACATCGTGCGCTGGCCAGGCGGTCCCTCGGGGCGGTCGCGGCCGGAGGGGCCATGGCGCAATTGGTAGCGCACCTGCTTTGCAAGCAGGGGGTTAGGGGTTCGAGTCCCCTTGGCTCCACTTCCTCCGCCGAGCCCCGTTCCACCGCCGTCAGGGTGTGGTCCTCTGGGGCGTCGGCCCTCCCTCAGCCCGTTCTTCCCCGTCACCCAGCAACAGCCGCGACCCGGGCTGCACCTGGCACAATCGTCCCCGCCGGGGGGTGTCGCCTGAAGGGGTCTCTCCTGTGCAGAAGTTCGAGCGCTACGTCGGCCTGCTCCTCGTGGGCCTGGCCGCCCTGGGCGCGGTCCTCGTGGGGCTGGCCGCGGCCACCGTCTTCCGGACCCCGCGCGTGGACGAGGCCACGCCGACCACCGTCGGGGTCTGGCACCTGCTCTACAACACCACCGCCCCCTCTCCCGTCGTGATCCTCGGGGCGATCGGGCTGGGGCTGGTGCTGGCTGCGGTGGTCGCGCTGGTCGAGCGCCGGGTGAGCACCCGGGCCCGGCGCAGCGAGGACGCCGTCCGGATGCCGCTGGCCCCCAAGCTCGTGATGGCGGAGACCCGCGGCGTCTACGCCGGGCCGGTGACGATCACCGTCCTGATCCCCGCCCACAACGAGGCCGGCTGCATCGCCGCGACCATCGCGTCGCTGCGCTCCCAGTCGCACCCGCCGGAGCGGATCATCGTCGTCGCCGACAACTGCACCGACGAGACGGTGCCGATCGCCCGGGCCGCTGGTGTCGAGGTGGTCGAGACCGTCGGCAACACGAAGAAGAAGGCCGGCGGGCTCAACCAGGTGCTGGCGCTCGTGCTGCCCGAGCAGGGCGACAACGACACCGTCATGATCATGGACGCCGACACCACCCTCGACCAGGGCTTCCTCGCCGCAGCGGTCCAGCGGATGACGAACGACCGGGCGCTGATGGCCGTCGGCGGACTCTTCTACGGCGAGGAGGGCGGCGGGCTCATCGGGCTGTTCCAGCGCAACGAGTACACCCGCTACGCCCGCGACGTCAGCCGCCGCCGCGGCCGGGTCTTCGTGCTCACCGGGACCGCGTCGATCTTCCGGCCGCGTGCCCTGCGCACCGTCGCCGCCGAGCGCGGGCGCAGCCTTCCCGGCGTGCCGGGCGACGTCTACGACACCCTCGTCCTCACCGAGGACAACGAGCTCACCCTGGCGCTCAAGTCGCTGGGCGCGCTGATGATCTCCCCGTCGGAGTGCACGGTGGTCACCGAGGTCATGCAGAACTGGCGCGCGCTGTGGGCGCAGCGGCTCCGGTGGCAGCGCGGTGCCGTCGAGAACCTCGGCGACTACGGCCTGCGGCCCTCCGTCATGCGCTACTGGGCGCAGCAGCTGGGCATCGGCTACGGCGTCATCGCCATCGTCGGCTACCTGCTGCTCATCCTCGTCATGCTGCTGTCCCTCGACCAGTGGGTGTGGTTCCCGTTCTGGGTCGGCGTCGGCGGGCTGTTCGTCGTCGAACGGGTGGTCACCGTCTGGCGGGGCGGCTGGCCGGCCCGGCTGCTGGCGCTGACGCTCTTCCCCGAGCTCGCGTACTCGCTCGTCCTCAACGCGGTGTTCGTCAAGGGCGTTCTCGACATCGCCGTCCGCCGCCAGGCCAGCTGGAAGCACGTCGTCCAGAGCCCCACGCCCAGCACCACCGGAGGTCACGCATGACGCACGCGCTGCTCGTCCCGCTCGGCCTCCTCTTCTCCCAGGACGTCCTGCGGTCGCACGCCTTCCAGTTCCTCGCCGCCTTCGTCGCCGTCAACACGATCATGTACGTCGGCCTGGCGGTGGCGAAGATGCTGCCGAAGGTCTACGTCAGCGACTGGCACCGCGGCCGCTACAGCCGCGCCGAGACCCGGAGCATCCACCCGGACGACACCGGCACCCGCTGACCCGGAGCGGTCAGCCGGCGGTCGCCGCGTGCGCCCGCGTCTGCTCGAGCGTCGGCACCAGGCCGGTCCCGCCACGACCGCCGACGACCAGCGACGCCGCGGCGACCGCCAGCCCGGTCGCCGTCACCAGGTCGTCGCCCCGGACCAGCCGGGCGGTCAAGGTCCCGACGACGGCGTCGCCGGCGCCCGTCTGGTCGAGCACCGCCGGCGCGGGGACGGCGTCGACCCACGTCTCCCCCGAGCCCGCCACCAGCTGCACGCCCTCGGCGCCGCAGGTCACGGCGACGGCCTCCGCCCCGAGCGCCCGCAGCGCCCGCCCCGCCTCGACGGCCGACCCGACACCCAGCAGCGCCGACGTCTCGCCCGGGAAGGACGGTGTCACCAGCCACGCCCGTGCCGCCAGCTCGCGCAGCACCACCCCCGCCTCGGCCGCCGACGTCAGCCGCGGCCGGAAGTTGGGGTCGTAGACGAACCGCGACGCCACCCCGGCCGCGGTCCGCACCGCCGCGGCCGCCGACGCCGAGACCGCGCAGGTGATCCCGCTCGCCACCACCGCGCCGGCCTCCGCCAGCACGTCGAGGTCGAGGTCGTCGACCGACAGCGACGACCCCACGGAGCCGGAGCGGGCGTAGGCGAACTCGCGCTGGCCCTCGGGGTCGCTGTGCACCAGGTACATCCCCTGCTGCCCGCGCCGGCGCCGCACCAGGGCGGTCGACACCCCCAGCTCGTCGACCCGGGCCAGGACGGCGTCGCCCAGCTCGTCGTCGGTCAGCACGCAGGCCAGCCCGACCCGCGCCCCGGCGGCCGCGGCGCAGGCGGCGACGTTCAGCGCGTCACCCGACACCTGCAGCCGGGCAGGCACGCCGTGCCCGAAGGGCTGCTCCGTGCCGACCTCGAGCAGCACCTCCCCCAGCACGACGACGTCGAACGCGGCCTCACCAGTCATGCATCGACCCGTCGAGCCGCCGGTTCACCGGCAGGTACTTGGGCGCGTACGGGTACCGCGCGGCGGCCTCCTCGTCGAAGGTGACCCCGAGGCCGGGCTCCTCACCGGGGTGCATGAAGCCGTCGGCGAAGGAGTAGGAGGTCCGGAACACCTCCTCGGCGGGCGAGCGGTGGCCCATGTACTCCTGGATGCCGAAGTTGGGGATGCTCAGGTCGACGTGCAGCGCCGCCGCCATCGCCACCGGGGACAGGTCGCCCGGCCCGTGCGAGCCCGACCGCACGCCGTAGAGATCGGCGAGGGCGAAGATCCGCCGCAGGTGGGTGATGCCGCCGGCGTGGGTCACCGAGGTGCGGATGTAGTCGATGAGCCGCTCGGTGATCAGCTGCTGGCAGTCCCAGATGGAGTTGAACACCTCGCCGACGGCCAGCGGCGTCGTCGTGTGGCTGCGGATCAGCCGGAACGCCGCCTGGTCCTCCGCCGGCGTCGGGTCCTCGATCCAGAACGGACGGTACGGCTCCAGCGCCCTGCCCAGCCGGCCCGCCTCGATCGGGGTGAGCCGGTGGTGCACGTCGTGCAGCACGTGCAGCCCGTACCCGAACTCGGCCCGGACGTGGGCCAGCAGGGTCGGCGCGAAGTCGAGGTAGGCCGTCGTCTCCCAGACGTCCTCCTGCGGCACCTCGCCGCTGGCCGGCTCGTAGAGCAGCCCGTCGCCGGGCGGCACCCCGTAGGTCTTGTCGATGCCCGGGACCGCCGCCTGCACCCGGATGGCCTTGTACCCCTGCGCCAGGTGCGCCTCGACGTCGCGGGAGAGGTCGTCGAGCGTCGTGCCGCTGGCGTGGCCGTAGACCATGACGCCGTCCCGGGCCGCCCCGCCGAGCAGCTGGTGGACCGGCATCCCGGCGACCTGGCCCAGCAGGTCCCAGAGCGCCACGTCGACGGCGGCGATCGCCGTCATGGTCACCGGGCCGCGCCGCCAGTAGGCGCCGCGGTAGAGGTACTGCCAGGTGTCCTCGATCCGGCGGGCGTCGCGGCCGACGAGCAGCGGGCAGACGTGGTCGCGGAGGTAGGAGGCGACGGCGAGCTCGCGGCCGTTGAGGGTGGCGTCGCCGACCCCGGTGAGGCCGTCCTCGGTCTCGACGACCAGGGTCACGTAGTTGCGCCCCGGGGAGCAGACGACGACCCGGGCGTCGGTGATCCTCACCGGAGGTCCCCGTCCGCGAGCCGGAGCAGGACCTTGCTGCTGCCGGTGCCCCGGTCGGCGGCCACCCGCACGGCCTCGACGGCGTCGGCCAGGGCGAACCGGTGGGTGATCAGGGGCGACACGTCGAGCCCGGCGGCCATGGCGGCGACCGCGTCGGTGATCTCGTCGACGAAGCGGTAGCTGCCCACCCAGGTGATCTCACGGGTGACGAGGTCGCCGAGCGCGGCCGGGCTGGGCTCGCCGGGCAGGTTGCCGACCTGGACCAGCGTCCCGCCGCGGGCCACGGCGTGCAGCACCGCGCCCAGCGCGCCCGGGAACCCCGACGCCTCGACCACCAGCTCGACGTCGGCCGGCAGGCTGTCCCCCGCGCGCACGTCGAGGGTCACGTCCGCGCCCATCGCCCGGGCGATCGCCAGCGCGGTCGGGCTGACGTCGGCGGCGGTCACCGTCCGGGCGCCGGCGAAGCGCAGCGCGGCGACCACGAGCGAGCCGATCGGCCCGGCGCCGTTGACCAGCACGTCGCGGCCGCGCACGTCCCCGGCCCGGCGGACGGCGTGCATCGCCACCCCGAGCGGCTCGGCCAGGGCACCGTGCAGGGTCGGGACGGCGTCGGGCAGCGGCCGCAGCTGGTCGGCCCGGACCGCCACCTGCTCGGCGAGGGCCCCGTCGGTGTGCGGGAGGAACGCGGCCGAGCCGAGGTAGCGGACCTCCGGGTAGAGGTTGGTCCGGCCGGCGAGCCGCTCGGGCATCGTCCCGTCGCCGACCAGCGTCGCCGGGTGCACCGTCACGGGCTGCCCGACCTCGACGCCGCCGACCCCGGGCCCGAGGGCGCGGACCCGGCCGGCCACCTCGTGGCCCAGGACCAGCGGCTCGCGGACCACCGAGGTCCCGGACGCCCCGTGCCGCCAGTAGGAGAGGTCGGAGCCGCAGAGCCCGCCCCACTCGAGGTCGAGGACCACCTCACCGGGTCCGGCGACCGGCTCCGGCCGCTCCTCCACCCGGACGTCGCCCGCCCCGTGCACCACCACTGCTCGCATCGCCGCTCCTGCGCTCGTCCCGGCCCAGCCGATCACGCCGCCGCGGCCGGGCCCGCAGCGGGGTCGCCGCACGCTCGCACCGCCCCCGAGCGAGCGGGAGCACCCCTGTTATGTTCGGACCCTTCGACGAGGGGAGCCACCGTGCAGCTCGGAATGATCGGTCTCGGCCGGATGGGTGCCAACATCGTCCGCCGCCTCATGCGGGACGGCCACGAGTGCGTGGTCTACGACGTCAGCGCCGACTCGATCGCCGCCCTGGAGAAGGAGGGTGCCGTCGGCGCCCCCACGCTCGAGGAGTTCGTCGCCAAGCTGGAGCAGCCGCGGGTGGCGTGGGTGATGATCCCCGCCGGCATCACCGGCGAGACGGTGGAGAAGCTGGCCCCGCTGCTGGACGAGGGCGACGTCATCATCGACGGCGGCAACTCGAACTACCACGACGACGTCCGCCGGGCGAAGAAGCTGCGCGAGCAGGGGATCCACTACGTCGACATCGGCACCAGCGGCGGCGTCTTCGGCCTCGAGCGTGGCTACTGCCTCATGGTGGGCGGCGACGAGGAGGCGGTCAGCCTCATCGACCCGGTCCTCAAGACCATCGCCCCCGGGCCCGGCGAGATCGAGCGCACCCCCGGCCGCGAGGGCGAGCTGGGCGCGGAGGAGCAGGGCTACCTGCACTGCGGTCCCTCCGGCGCCGGCCACTTCGTGAAGATGGTCCACAACGGCATCGAGTACGGCATCATGGCCGCCTTCGCCGAGGGGCTGAACATCCTCCACAACGCCGACGCGGGCATCAAGGCCGGCGAGCACTCCGCCGAGATCGCCCCGCTGGAGGAGCCGGAGTACTACCAGTTCGACATCGACACCGCGAAGGTCACCGAGCTGTGGCGCCGCGGGTCGGTCATCTCCTCCTGGCTGCTGGACCTCACGGCTGCCGCCCTCCAGTCCAACCCGACGCTGGACGGCCTGGCCGGGCGCGTCTCCGACTCGGGCGAGGGCCGCTGGACGGTCAAGGCGGCCATCGACGTCGGGGTCCCGGTCCCGGTGCTGGCCGCGTCGCTGTTCGAGCGGTTCGCCTCCCGCGACGAGGACAAGTTCGCCAACCAGGTGCTGTCAGCCATGCGCCAGCAGTTCGGCGGCCACCACGAGCTCCCCGCGGGCAGCTCGCTCGAGGCCGGCGGCGAGAAGGCCGACCAGGTCGGCGGCACCCACACCGACGGCAAGGGCGCGCAGGCCTGACCGGCAGGACCGCCGCCGCGCCTCAGCGGTGCAGGCGGTGGTCCTTCGCCCGCTCCTTCTCCTCGATCGTCGCGGTGTAGGTGCGGCGCTCCTTGAGCAGCCACGGCGGCGGGTCGGCCAGCAGGGCGCCGATCTGCTCGGCGTCCAGGCTGTCGTCCAGCCCGTTGCGGCCCAGCGCGGCGCGGGAGATGCCGAGCTTCTGGGCGACGACGTCGCGCGGGAAGGGGCCGTTGCGCCGCAGCTCGACCAACCACTCCGGCGGCTCGGCCTTCAGCTGCTCCACCTCGTCACGGGTCAGCTCCGCGTGCTGGAACTCCTCCGGGGTCGCGGGCAGGTGGACACCGAGCTTCTGGGCTGCGGTGAGGGGCTTCAGGGTCTGGCTCACCGCCCCAGGCTAGCGATCCCCGGCCCGCCGCCCCACCGCGCGCACGGACCCCGGGTCTAGCCTGCGGGGGTGAGCGACCCCTCCCCCGCCGACGGCCGGCACGCCGTCCCGACGCTGCGGGTCGGCTTCGTGCCCGGGGTGACGGTGACCAAGTGGCGCCGGATCTGGGCCGACCGGTTCCCGCGGCTGGGGCTCGACGTCGTCGAGGTGGCCCAGGCCGACCAGCACGCCGCGCTGACCGACGAGGCCGTCGACCTCTGCTTCGTCCGGCTGCCGCTGGAGGACCCGCGCCTCCACCTCATCCCGCTGTGGAGCGAGCAGCCGGTGGTGGTGGCGCGGCGCGACCACCCCGTCGCCGTGTTCGACTCCGTCACCCGGGCCGACCTGGCCGAGGAGGACGTCGTCGAGGGCTTCGTCGGCGAGGAGGCGTTCGACCTGGTGGCGGGCGGGGCCGGCGTCCTCTACCTGCCCCAGGCGGTGGCCCGGGCCGCCAGCCGCAAGGACCTCGTGCACCGGCCCGTCACCGACGCGGAGCCGACGCAGATCGGGCTGGCCTGGCTGCGGGAGAACCCGCACGAGATGATCGAGGAGTTCGTCGGCATCGTCCGGGGACGCACGGCCAACAGCTCGCGGTCGACCCGGCCGGCCGAGACCGGAACGCCGACCACGCCGACCAAGCCGGCGAAGGCCGGGCCCGCCCGGACCGCGCCGAGGCCGAAGCCGGTCGCCGGTCGGACCCGGACCACCAGCACGCGGCGTCCGGGCCGCTCCCGCGGGCGCTAGGCGCCGGCGAGCCGCTCGGCCAGCGCGCGGCCCAGCGCGACGCCGGACAGGTAGGCCGACTCGACCCGGGGCTTGTCCGACCAGGCGTCGCCGCAGACCCCGACGAGGTCGTCGCCGAGGAAGAAGCGCTCGTCGCGCGTCCCGCTCGGCTTGGCGAACGTCCAGCGGTGCACGTGGGTGGACGCGGCCTCGGTGCTGATGCCCAGCGCGTCCCGGACGGCGAGCTCCATCAGCGGGGCGGCCTCCTGAGGCGCCTCGATGTGCTCGGCGGCGAACTCCGGCGTGGAGTGGGCGACCAGGACGGGCGCGAAGTCGTCGCGGCGGCGGCCGTCGTCGGCGATCCAGGCGATGACCGGGTCGTCGGCGACGAAGGCGCCGTCCAGGGCCGGCCACGCGGCCTCGTCCCAGCGGGCGGTCAGGGCCAGCACCGGCTCGAAGGGGTCGTGCAGCGCGGCGGACACCGCGGTGAAGGCGGGGTCGAGGAGTCGCTGGGCCTGCGGGTCGGGCATGGCCAGGACGACGGCGTCGGCCGGCTGCCCGTCGACGTGCAGGCCGGGGGCGACGGCGCAGACCGTCTGCTCCCGGACGTCGAGGCCGGTGGCCAGGTCCTCGACGAGGGTGCGCAGCCCGCCCGGGGCGGCCCAGCGCATGGGACCGGGCTTGGGGGTGAGCTCGCCGTCGTCGGCGACCTGGAAGGTGTCGGTCCAGGGCCGGGCGAGCCCGCGGGACCGCCAGTCCTCGGCGAGGGCCTCGAAGGCGGGGTCGGAGACGGTGAAGTAGGACGCCCCGGTGTCGACGACCCGGCCGTCGGTGCGCCGGCTGGCCATCCGGCCACCGATCCGCTTGCCCCGGTCCAGCACCAGCACGTCGACGCCGGCGTCGCGCAGGGTGCGCGCGGCCGCCACCCCGGACAGGCCGGCTCCCACCACGATCACGGTCATGGCGTCATCGTGCCACCCGGCACCTGAGCGCCCTCTCCCGAGCGACCGGGGTCAGCGCAGGGAGCCGTAGACGTGGTCGGGTCGCAGCCGGACGACCACCCGGCGCTCGGCGACCATGGCGGCGCGGTAGGCGTCCCAGTCGTCGTGCTCGCCGGAGATGGCGCGGTAGAGGGCGACGAGCTCCTCGACGGCGACGTCGTCGGGCGCGGCGGCCACGGCCGAGAGCTCGACCGGGCCCTCCAGCACCGCGTAGGACCAGAACGAGCCGGCGTCGACCTTGAGCGCGGCCCAGGGCTCGCGTCGGAGGTTGGCGTACTTGGCGCGATCAGCGGTCGTCGAGACGCGGAGCACGCCCTCGTCGTCGACCGCGTGCACGACGTTCGACAGCTGCGGGCGGCCGTTGCGGCGCAGCGTGGTGAGGACGGACTGGTGGGTGCTCCGGGCCGCCGCCAGGGCCGCGCTGATCTCCATGGGGCGATGCTAGGTGCGGGGCCCCTGCGACGGGCTCAGGGAGCGGGGCCGGGTCAGGAGGGGAGGACCGGGTCGGTGACCTGGGCCCAGCGGTCGACCCTGGGCACCGGCCGGGTGCGCCGGCGCTCGAGGTACCAGACCACGCTGCCCACGGCCGCGCCGATGGCGACCACCGTCTTCCACTCCACGGGGGCAGCCTAGCCATCGCGTCGAGGGGCGACCGCGGTGCCGGGCACGCGCGCCGACGTCAGACCGCAGACCGATGGGTGGCGGCGCGGGCGCCCGTAGGCTGACCGGGCCATGAGCTCTCGCCTCGACCTGCAGGTCCGCGACCCGCGGTTCGTCGGGGACTTCGTCCTCGCCGCCACCGTCGCGGTGCTGGTCGGCGTCCCCTACGCCGCGAGCGGCGATCCCCTCGCCGCGGCGGCCAGCGTCATCCTGGCCTCGGCGCTGGTCGTGCGCCGGCTCGTCCCCGCCGCCGCTCTGGCCGTGGGCGCGGCGGGTGCCCTGGGGCAGCTGCTGACGCTGGGGCAGCCGATGGTGGGCATCGTCGTCGTGCCGATGCTGGTCTACGCCGCCGCCCGCTGGGGCAGCCACGTGGTCAGCCGGGCCGGTCTCGCGCTCGGCCTGGTCGGCGCCGTCCTGGGGCCGGCCCGCTGGGCGCTCGGGGTCTACTCCTCGAGCGCAGCGCTGGTCTACTTCGCGATGGGCGTCACCGGCTGCGCCGGCATCGTGCTGGCCGCCTACCTGGTGGGCCGCCGGCGACGCGAGGACGTGGAGAACCGCCGGGAGCGGCAGCTGTCCGAGCTCGAGCGCTCCCAGCTGCGGCTGGCCGAGCAGGAGCAGCGGGCCGCCGTCGCCGCCGTCGACGAGCGCAACCGGATCGCCCGCGAGCTGCACGACATCGTCGCCCACTCTCTCTCGGTGATCGTCGTCCAGGCCGAGGGCGGCAGGGCCCTGGCCAGCAAGCGGCCCGAGAAGGGCCCCGAGGTGCTCGGCACCATCGCCGAGACCAGCCGGGAGGCGCTGGAGGAGATGCGCCGGATGGTCGGCCTGCTGCGCAGCGGCGGCGCGGGCGCCGAGCCGACCTCCTACGTGCCCACCCCCGGCCTCGACGACATCCCCGACCTCGTCCGCAAGACCAGCGCCACCGCCCGCCTCGCCACCTTCGGCGCCCCGCCCCCCGTCAGCCAGGCCCTCGGCCTGACCGCCTACCGCATCGTCCAGGAAGCCATGACCAACACGCTCAAGCACGCCGGCCCCGCCGCCACCGCCCAGGTGACGCTCGCCTTCACCGCGACCGCGGTCGAGATCGAGGTGTCCGACGACGGCCGGGGCGCCGCGGCCACCGGTGACGGCCAGGGCCACGGGCTGCGGGGCATGCACGAGCGGGTCGCGCTGCACGGCGGCACGCTCACCGCGGGTCCGCGACCCACGGGCGGGTTCGCCGTCCGCGCGTCCCTCCCCCTCGCCGCCGCCCCCACCGGGCCGGCCGCGCCCGTCGCCTGGCGGACCCGCTGATGGCCGTCCGCGTCTTCCTGGTCGACGACCAGGCCCTGGTCCGCAGCGGCTTCCGGATGCTGATCGAGGCCGAGGACGACCTCGTCGTCGTCGGCGAGGCCGCCAACGGCCAGGACGCCGTCCAGGCACTGGCCCGCACCGCTGCCGACGTCGTGCTGATGGACATCCGGATGCCCGTCGTCGACGGCGTCGAGGCCACCCAGCGGCTGACGGCGGCCGGCCACCCCGCCCGCGTGCTGGTGCTCACCACCTTCGACCTCGACGAGTACGTCTTCGCCGCCCTCAAGGCCGGCGCCAGCGGCTTCCTGCTCAAGGACGCCCGACCGGCGGAGCTGCTCAGCGCCATCCGGGACGTGGCCGCCGGCGACGCCGTGGTGGCCCCCAGCGCCACCCGCCGGCTGCTCGCCCAGGTGGTGCCCACGCTGCCGGGCCGGCCGACCGAGCACGCCCCGGACCCCCGGCTGGCGCTGCTCACCGCCCGCGAGCTCGACGTGCTGGCCGAGATCGCCGCCGGCGCCAGCAACAGCGAGATCGGTGCTCGGCTGTACCTGGCCGAGGGAACCGTCAAGACCCACATCGGCCGGCTGCTGGCCAAGCTGGAGATCCGGGACCGTGTCGGGTTGGTGCTGTTCGCCTACGAGACCGGGGTCGTCACGGTCTGACCCGGGGTCCGACCGCGGACCCCCTCGGCGGGGCCCGCGCTCCGATGCGGTCCGGGGTCCCGCGTTCCTAGGTTGAGGCCGACACCTCGACCGAAGGGACTTCCCCGTGCGCACCACCCTCGAGCCGCCCACCGGCGCCGACCCCACCCCGGGCACCCGCCCCGGCCGCCCCGCCGCCGGGGACGCCGCCGTCCGCGCCGTCGACCTGGTCAAGACCTACGGCAGCGGCCGGACCGCCGTCCGGGCCCTGGACGGGGTCAGCGTCGACGTCACCCGCGGCCAGCTGACCGCCGTGATGGGGCCGTCGGGGTCCGGCAAGTCGACCCTCATGCACTGCCTGGCCGGCCTCGACACCGTGACCAGCGGCCAGGTCTTCCTCGGCGGCCGCGAGATCTCGGGCCTCCGCGACCGCGAGCTCACCGCCGTCCGCCGCGACCAGGTCGGCTTCGTCTTCCAGGCCTTCAACCTGCTGCCGACGCTCACCGCGGCGCAGAACATCACGCTGCCGCTGGAGCTGGCCGGCCGGCGCGTCGACCCGGGCCTGCTGCAGGCCACCGCCGTCAGCCTCGGCCTGCAGGACCGGCTGTCCCACCGGCCCAGCGAGCTCTCGGGCGGCCAGCAGCAGCGGGTGGCCATCGCCCGCGCCCTCATCACCCGCCCCGACGTCGTCTTCGCCGACGAGCCGACCGGCGCCCTCGACTCCCGCACCGGGCAGCAGCTGCTGGCCCAGCTGCGCAGCGCCAGCCGCGAGCTGGGCCAGACCATCGTCATGGTCACCCACGACCCCGGCGCCGCCGCGCACGCCGACCGGGTGCTGCTGCTCGCCGATGGCGCCCTGGTCGACGACCTCGACGCCCCCGGTCCCGACGACCTGCTGGCCGCGCTCACCCGGCTGGGGTCCTGACGTGCGGCGCGCCTGGCGCGAGCTCCGCGCCCACCCCGACCGCACCGTCTCCATCGGCCTCGCCGTCGTGGTCAGCGTCGCCTTCGTCGTCGCCTGCCTGGTCTTCGTGGCCACCGAGACCCGCGGCGTCGGCCAGCAGCTGAGCGCCCCGTCCTCCACCAGCGACGTGCTGGTGAGCACGGGCACCGACCCGGCCCCTGTCGCCGCCGCCGCGACCGGCCTGCCGGGCGTGGCCGCCGTGTCCACCACGGCCAGCACTTACGTCGCCTTCAGCACCGCCGAGGGCCCCGGCGCGATGGAGCTGACCACGCTCCCCGACCGGCCGGAGTTCCGCTGGTCGACGCTGTCGTCGGGCCGCTGGCCCACCACCGCCGACGAGGTGGTGCTGAGCCCCGGCACGGCGTCGTCCTACGGCGTGGCCGAGGGCGGCGTCCTCACCCTGGACCCGCAGGGCGACCGGCCGGCCCGGCGGCTCGTGGTGACCGGACTGCTCGCCGAGGGCGGCGGGCTGCTGGCCGACCTCGGCGACCACGGCGTCGTGGCCCCGGCCTTCGCCGCCGGCCTGTCCCCCGGGGAGCTCTCCGGCACCGTCCTCGTCCGGGTGACCCCGGGGACCGATCCCGGCACGGTGGTCGCGGCCCTGCGACCCGTCGTCGGCGAGACCGGGGACGTGCAGACCTCGGCCGAGGCCGGGGCGGCCGCGCTGGAGCAGGCGACCGGCGTCGGAGACGTCTTCGGCTACCTGGTGCTCGTCTTCGGCGCGATCGCCCTGCTGGTCGGCTCGATGACCGTGCTCAACACCCTGGTCATCGTCCTCACCCAGCGGCGCCGCGAGATCGGCCTGCTGCGCGCCGTCGGCGCCTCCACCCCGCAGGTGCGCCGGATGCTGCTGGCCGAGGCCCTGCTCACCGGCCTGCTCGGCTCGGCCGTCGGCGTCGTCGTCGGGATCGGGGTGGCGGCCCTCGCGGCCGCGCTGACCGGCGGGATCGCGGCCGGCCTGGCCGTGCCCCCGCTCGCGGTGGCGCTGGGCTTCGTCGGCGGGGTGGTCGTCACCGTCCTGGCCTCGCTGGCCCCGGTCCGACGGGCCAGCCGGGTCGCGCCGCTGGAGGCGCTGCGGCCCGTCGCCGCCGAACCCGACCGCCGCCGGTTCCTCCGGCTGCGCACCGCCACCGGCGGCCTGGGCACGCTGCTGGGGGTGGGCGTCATCGTCGTCGCGCTGACGGCGGACGCGCACAACGTCCTGCTGGCCGTCGCCGGTGCGGCCGTCACCTCCCTCGGCGTGCTGGCCCTCGCCGTGGTCGTCGTCCCCGCCCTGCTCCGCGCCGCGGGCCGGCTGGCGGGACGCGGCGGCCCCACCGCCCGGCTCGCGGCCGCCAACCTGGTCCGCAACCCGGGCCGCTCCGCCGCCACCTGCACCGCCCTGATGCTGGCCGTCGGGCTGATCGTCACCCTGCAGGTGGGCTCGGCCACCGTGAAGGCCACCCTCGACGCGGCCCTGGACGAGAAGTTCCCCGTCGACCTGGTGGTGACCAACCCGGACGGCCCGATCTCCCCGGCCGTCACCGCGGCCGTCGGCCGGGCCGCCGGCGTCACCGCGACGGTGGACGTCCGCAGCGTGCAGGCCGGCATCGTCGGCGCCGACCCGCAGGAGGACGCCACCGAGCTGCTGGTCTCCGCCCCGGGGGCCGGCGTCGAGCGCGTCGTGCCGACCGGGCTGGAGCCGCTGACCGGCCGGACCGCCCTCGTCGACGGCTTCACCCTGGAGATGCTCGGCGCGCGGTCGGGGGACCCGCTGGAGCTCACCTACCAGGGCCGGCGGGCCCGCTTCGTGCTGCAGGCCAGCGAGATCCCGCGCTCGGGCGGGGTGGTCGTGACCGACGACGCCCTCACCGCGCTGGCCCCGACCGCGCCGACCTCGGAGCTGTGGGCGGCGGCCGCGGACCGCGACGACGCCCGCGCCGTGCTGGCCGAGGTGCGGCAGGCGACAGCGGGCCAGCCCGGCCTGCGCGTCGACGGCTCGCTGCCCGAGGCCGCCGAGGTCGGGCAGGTGCTGGACACCCTGCTGGCGGTGGCCACCGGCCTGCTCGGGGTCGCGGTGCTCATCGCGCTCATCGGGGTGGGCAACACCCTCGGCCTCTCGGTGCTGGAGCGGACCCGGGAGTCGGCGCTGCTGCGGGCGCTCGGCCTGCAGCGCCGCCAGCTGCGAGGGATGCTCGCCGTCGAGGCCGTGCTCCTGGCGCTGGTCGGGGCCGTCGTCGGCGTGGTCGTGGGGATCGCCTTCGGGGGCGTCGGTGCCGCGTCGCTGGCCCGGGAGACCGGGATGGGGGCCCTGCACCTGGCCGTGCCGGTGGCCCAGACCCTCGGGGTGGTGGCCGTGGCCGCCCTCGCCGGGGCGCTCGCCTCGGTGCTGCCCGCCCGTCGGGCCGCCCTGGCCACGCCCACGGCGGCGCTGGCCGACCGCTGAGCCGGGGAGCGCACCACCCACCCCTGCGGGTGGTGCGCTCAACCCCTGCGGTGGTGAAACCTGGGGGACACACGGCGCTGCTAGCCTCCGGCCTGTCCGGCCGGCCGGACCGTCCCGAGCCCGGGGCATCCCCGGTGGTCGCGGCGCGGGAAGGATGTCCATGACCGTCTCCTACGGGGTGCTCAGCACCTACCCCCCCACCCAGTGCGGGCTGGCGACCTTCAGCCGCGCCCTGGTCTCGGCGCTGGAGTCGCCGCAGGACCTCGTCGGGGTGGTCCGGGTGGCCGACGCCGACGAGCTGGCCGGGCGCCCGCGCTCGGCCCGCACCACCGACCAGCCGGCCGACGGCAGCTGGGTCCGCGGTGACGTCCGCGGCCCGCGCCGCGCCGCCTCGGCCCTCAACCGCTTCGACGTCGCCGTGCTGCAGCACGAGTACGGCATCTTCCCCGGCCCCGACGGCGAGGACGTCCTCGATGTCGTCCGCCGCCTGCGGGTCCCCCTGGTCACCGTCCTGCACACCGTCCTCGTGACGCCGTCGCCGAACCAGCGGCGGATCCTCGAGGCCCTGGTGGCCGCGTCGAGCGCCGTCGTGACCATGACCCGCACCGCGGCCGACCGGCTGCTGGCGCACTACGCCGTCGACCCCACCAAGGTGACGGTCATCCCGCACGGCGCCGCCACCCCGCCGCCGCAGCTGCACCGCCGGCCCCGGCCGGCGGACCGGCCCCTGAAGGTCCTCACCTGGGGGCTGCTCGGCGAGGGCAAGGGCATCGAGTGGGCCGTCGACGCGATGGCGCTGCTCGGCGACCTCGACCCGCGGCCGGAGTACCACGTCGTCGGGCAGACCCACCCGAAGGTGCGGGCCGAGCACGGCGAGGTCTACCGCGAGCGTCTGGTGGCCCGCGCGGCCGCCGGCGGCAGCGGTGCGGTGCACTTCGACGACCGCTACCTGACCGCGCCCCAGCTGCACGAGATCGTCCAGGCGGCCGATGTCGTCCTGCTGCCCTACGACTCGCGCGAGCAGGTCACCTCCGGGGTGCTGATCGAGGCGGTGGCGGCCGGCAAGCCCGTCGTGTCGACCGCCTTCCCGCACGCCGTCGAGCTGCTCTCCAGCGGCGCAGGGCTGCTGGTCGAGCGCCAGGACCCGGCGGCCATCGCCGCCGCCCTGCGCCGGCTGCTCACCGAGCCCGGGCTGGAGGCCGCCATGAGCGCCGAGGCGGAGCGGATCGCCCCCGAGCTGCTGTGGCCGGCCGTCGCCGACCGCTACCGCGCGCTGGCGGCCGCCGTGCTGCCCGCGCGCTCGGTGCTGGCCACCGCGTGACCGCCGTCCCCGTCCTGGGACCGCCGGTCTCCTTCGACCACCTGCTGCGGCTCAGCGACGCCGGCGGGCTGTTCGAGCACGCCGAGCTGACCGTGCCGCGGCCCGAGCACGGCTACTGCGTCGACGACATCGCCCGCGGCCTGGTCGTGCTGGCCCGCGAGCCGGACCCCGCCGCCCCGCTGCGGACCCTCGCCGAGGGCTACCTGGCCCTGGTGGTCGACGCGCAGAGCGCCGACGGCCGCTTCCACAACCGCCGGGACCTGACCGCGCGCTGGACCGACCGGCCGTCGCTGGAGGACTGCTGGGGCCGGGCGCTCTGGGGCCTCGGCAGCGTGGCCGCCCGCTGGGACGACGAGCCCCGGGCCCGGCTGGCCCTGCGGCACTTCGAGCGCGGCGCCCGGCACCGGTCGCCGCACCTGCGGGCGGAGGTCTTCGCCGCCCTGGGGGCGGCCGAGGTGCTGGCCACCCACCCGGGTCACCGTGCCGCCCGCCGGCTGCTGGCCACGACGGCGGACCGCCTGCTGGCCGCCCCCGCCGACGACGGCTGGCCCTGGCCCGAGCCGCGGCTCCGCTACGCCAACGGCAGCGTGCCCGAGGTGCTGCTGGCCGCGGGCGACCTGCTGGCCGAGCCCCGGCTCCTCGACGCGGGCCTGCGGCTGCTGGGGTGGCTGCTGGACCTCGAGACCACCGGTGACCGGCTCTCGGTGACGCCCGTCGGCGGCTGGGCCCGCGGGGAGGTCCGGCCCGGCTACGACCAGCAGCCCATCGAGGTGGCCGCGCTGGCCGACGCCTGCGCCCGCGCCCTGGCCCTCACCGGGGACCCGCGCTGGGCTGCCGGCCTGGAGCGCTGCCGGACGTGGTTCCTCGGCGCCAACGACACGGGTGTCATGCTGCTCGACGTGATCAGCGGTGGTGGGTGCGACGGGTTGATGGAGCACGGGCGGAACGAGAACCAGGGGGCGGAGTCGACGATCGCGCTGATCTCGACCCTGCAGCGCAGCGCCGCGGTGACGGTCGCCCGGTCGTGAGCGCGGACCTCGTCGTCCGCAGCCCGCTCGTCCTGCGACCGGACCCCGGGCGTGTCATTGCCCGGCAGTTCCTGCCCGGCCAGGAGGTGCTGGCTGACGGCCGGGCCCGGGTGGACGCCGTCGTCGACCGGGTGCAGGCCATGCCCGACGCCGACGTCACGGCGACCCTGGCCGAGACCGTCGCCACCTTCGGGCACCGGCACGACGACCTCGACGCCGTCTTCGCCCGGCACTTCGCCGCGGTCGCGGACCGCGCCGGCACCGGCGTCGTCTCGGCCGAGCGGGCCGCGCTGCTGGGCGCCTACTTCACCCAGGAGTACGCGCTGGAGGCGGCCGCGCTGTTCAACCCCTCGATGGTCCCCCACCCCGACCAGGACGGCCTGGCGCCCGGCGAGCTGCGGTTCCTGATGACCGTGCGCTCGGTGGGCGAGGGCCACGTCTCCAGCATCCAGCTGCGCACCGGCGTGCTGGGCGCGACCCCGGGCGACCTGCGCGTCGACGAACCAGGCCGGCCGCGGACCCCCGAGCACCGGCCGGCGTCCCTGACCCGGGAGACGCTGCTGACCGCCGTCGCCGACCGGACCGGCACCCCCGTCGACGAGCTGGCCCGGCTGCTGCCCGCCCGGGTGGACGGCGACAACCTCGAGCAGGTGCTGGACGCCGTCCGCCGCGACTACGTCGACCGGGGGCGCGGCAACACCGTCAGCGAGCAGGTCCGCTGGGTGTTCGCCTGCGACTACGGCCTCGACGTCGACCCGGCCCGGCCGCTCGCCGACACCGTGCTGTTCCCCGTCGCGCCGGACGAGGTCCAGGGCGTCGAGGACGCCCGGATCACCCGGCTGGTGGAGGACGACGGGAGCGTCGGCTACCACGCGACCTACACCGCCTACGACGGCTCGGGGATCACCTCGCACCTGGTCAGCACCGACGACTTCCGCCGGCTGGAGGTCCGCCAGCTGCTGGGCCCGGCGTCGAGGAGCAAGGGGATGGCCCTCTTCCCGCGCCGGGTGGGCGGGGAGTACACCGCCCTCGTGCGCTGGGACCGCGAGAGCATCGGCGTCGCCCGCTCGCGCGACCTGCGCTGGTGGGACGACGCCGTCACCGTCCAGCAGCCGGTGGCCCCCTGGGAGCTCATCCAGCTGGGCAACTGCGGGCCGCCGGTGGAGACCGAGGCCGGCTGGCTGGTGCTCGACCACGGCGTCGGCCCCGTCCGCCGCTACGGGATGGGTGCACTGCTGCTGGACCGCGACGACCCGACGGTGCTCCGCGGCGTCCTGCCCGAGCCACTGCTGCTGCCGGACGAGGACGAGCGGGTGGGCTACGTCCCCAACGTCGTCTACTCCTGCGGCGCGCTCGTGCACGGCGACCGGCTGGTGGTGCCCTACGGCTGCAGCGACTCCTCGATCCGCTTCGCCTTCGTCGACCTCCCGGCCCTGCTGGACCGGCTCACCGCCTGACGCCGGCGTGCTCTCGGCCAGACTGGGCGGATGAGCGCCGACACGTACCCGCCCACCGACCGCACCACGCCGACCCGGCTGCGCGAGCGGGTGGGCTACGACCGGGCCGCCGTGCACGCCGTGCTGGACGAGGCCACCCTCTGCCACGTCGGGTTCGTCGTCGACGGCCGGCCCGTGGTGCTGCCGCAGCTGCACGTCAGGGTCGGGGACGACCTCTACCTGCACGGCTCGACCGGGGCCCGGTCGCTGCGGACCGCCGCCGACGACGGGCTCGAGGTCTGCGTCACCGTCACCCTGGTCGACGGCCTGGTGCTGGCCCGCTCCGCCTTCCACCACTCGGTCAACTACCGCTCGGTGGTGGCCCAGGGCCGGGCCGCGCTCGTGCGCGACGACGCGGAGAAGACGGCGGTGCTGGAGGCTCTGGTCGAGGCGGTGGTGCCCGGCCGCGCGGCCGGGACCCGCGGGCCGGACCGGCGCGAGCTGGCGGCCACCGCGGTCCTGCGGCTGCCGCTGCGCGAGGTCTCGCTCAAGGTGCGGACCGGGCCGCCCGGGGACGACCCGGACGACCTCGACCTGCCGCACTGGGCCGGGGTGCTGCCGCTGGCCGTCCACCGCGGGACGCCCCGGCCGGCGCCGGAGCTGGCCGACGCCCCGCTGCCCGCGCACGTGCAGGCCTGGGTGGACGCCGGCTGAGGCCCTGGAGACCCGTCGAGGCGGCCGGGCCCGGGTGGGTCCGACCGCCTCGCTCGTCCTCAATTCGGCGTCGTCAGGACGCGCGTTGTCAGGACGCGGCGGCGCGCAGCTTCTCGAGCAGCGGGCCGGCGGCCTGCTCCAGGAACTCGCTCTGGCCCTCGTCGCCCACCTGCACGAGCGCGATGTCGGTGAAGCCGGCCTCCCAGAAGGGCTTGACCGCCTCGACGACCGCGTCCAGGTCGGGCCCGCAGGGGATCTGCTCGGCGACGTCCTCGGGCCGGACGAACTGGCTGGCCCCGGCGAAGCCCGCCGGCGTCGGCAGGTCGGCGTTGACGGCCCAGCCGCCGGCGAACCAGCGGAACTGGTCGTGCGCCTTGGCCACCGCGGCCTCGCGGTCACGGCCCCAGCAGATCGGGATCTGGCCGATCTTGCGGGAGGCGCTGTTCCCCTTGGCCTGGTCCCAGGCCTGCAGCAGCTCGGCCTCGGGCTCGGTGGTGATGAGGTGGTCGGCCAGCGGGTGGAAGCGCTCGATCGACTTGGGGCCCGAGACGGCGATGCCGATCGGGACGCCGTCGTCGGGGACGTCCCAGATCCGCGCCGAGTCGACGCGGAAGTAGTCGCCCTCCCACGTCGTCAGCTCACCGGTGTGCAGCTCGCGGATGATCGTGGCCGCCTCGACAAGCATGTCCTGGCGCTGGTCGACCGGCGGCCAGCCCTCGCCCGTGACGTGCTCGTTGAGGTTCTCCCCCGAGCCGAGGCCGAGGATGAAGCGGCCGTCGGCCAGCAGCTGGAGCGTCGCCGCCTTCTGCGCCACCACCGCGGGGTGGTAGCGCTGGATCGGCGAGGTCACGTAGGTCATGAGCTCGACCCGCGAGGTGGCCTGCGCCACCGCCCCCAGCAGCGTCCAGGCGTACGGCGCGTGCCCCTGCGAGACCAGCCACGGCGAGTAGTGGTCGCTGGAGACCTCGAAGTCGAAGCCGACCTCCTCCGCCGCCGTCGCGTACCCGACCAGTGCCTTGGGGCCGCTCTGCTCCGTCATCAGCGTGTAGCCGAAGCGCGTCATCAGCTGCTCCTCCTCGTGCCCGGGTTCAGGACTGGTCGGCCTGGGCCGACTTCAGCCGGTCGATGTGCTCGGAGGCCTGCGCCTTGTTGAGGTCGGCCGGCAGCTCCTCCCCCGCCTGCTTGGCGAGGGTGTCGAGGTAGCTCTTCTGGGACGGGGTCATCGGGTCGTCGCCGCTGACCCAGTCGCTGGGGTCCTTCTCCAGGGCCGGGTTCTCGGTGTCGGCCTTGGCGCCGATGGTGCCCTCTTCCTGGGCGGCCTGGCTCGTCTCGCTCGTGAATTCGCTCATGGCCCGAAGCGTAGGCGGTGCCTCCGACACTTCTGCGGCCGGTGGCCCGCCCCGCCCCCGTGCTCGGTCGCGCACGACGATTCCGGCCGCCGGCGCATCGAACTTCGCTCCACGGGGTAAGGAAGGGATGTGCCACGCCTGAGAACTGTCTCCCCGCGCGACCCGGGCTGGACCCGCCGCCGCGCCGGGAAGGGTTTCGTCTACCTGGACCACGACGGCCAGCGCCTCAGCGAGGAGGACGCCGAGCGCTGCAAGCTGCTCGTCATACCGCCCGCCTGGCAGCAGGTGTGGATCTGCCCCGTCCCGAACGGCCACATCCAGGCGGTGGGCACCGACGACGCCGGCCGGCGGCAGTACCTGTACCACGAGGAGTGGCGGCGCAAGCGCGACCAGTCCAAGCACGACCGGGTGCTCGAGGTGGCGGCGAAGCTGCCGCTGGCCCGCCGCCGGGTGGCCAAGCACCTGCGGCTGCCGGGGATGCCCTACGAGCGGGCCCTGGGGACCGCCTTCCGGATGCTCGACCTCGGCTTCTTCCGGGTGGGCGGGGAGGCCTACGCCGAGGCGAACCAGAGCTACGGGCTGGCCACCATCCACAAGGAGCACGTCAGCCTCGAGGGGCGCTCGGTGGTCTTCGACTACATCGCCAAGTCCGGCAAGGAGCGGTTCATCAGCCTCGGCGACGAGCTGGTCCGCGCCTCCGTGCAGCTGCTGCTCGAGCGCGAGGGCGGTGGACCGGAGCTGCTGGCCTACCAGACCGAGGACGGGGAGTGGAAGGACGTCGGCTCCACCGACATCAACACCTACGTCAAGCAGGTGGTGGGCGGTGAGGTCTCGGCCAAGGACTTCCGCACCTGGCACGGCACGGTCATCGCGGCGGTGGCGCTGGCCCGGGCCAACGACAAGGCTACGACGGCGAGCGCCCGCAAGCGCGCGGTCTCGGCGGCGATGAAGGAGGTCTCGGTCTACCTCGGCAACACCCCGACGGTGGCCCGCGCCTCCTACGTCGACCCCCGCCTGGTCGACCTCTTCAACGACGGCGCGACCATCACCCCGTCCCTGGTCGGGAAGAACGCCGACCTGTCCGACGGCGCCACCCACGGCAAGGTGGAGAAGGCCGTGCTGGCCCTCCTGCAGACGCCGAAGAGCGAGATCCGCAAGCTCCGGCGGTCCGCCGCAGCCTGAGCACCCGCCACCCGACCGCGGGCCGAGGGTCCGGCCGTCCGGGGCCGGTGAGAGGTTGGGCCGGTGCAGCGAGACGGTGGGTGGTGGGTCGAGGACGGGTTCGGCGCGGTCGCGGACGCCTTCGTGGCGAACGCCGACGACCCCGGCGAGGACGCGGCCGCGGTCACGGTGTTCCACGGCGGCCGGAAGGTGGTCGACCTCTGGGGCGGCACCGACGTCGTCCGCCGTCGGCCGATGCCCCGCGACGGGCTGATGGTGGTGGCGTCCTGCAGCAAGGGCGTGACGGCGGCCGTCCTGGCCGTGCTGGTCGAGCGCGGCCTGCTGGACCCGGACGCGCCCGTCGGCCGGTACTGGCCGGAGTACGCCGTGCAAGGCAAGGAGGACACCACCGTCGCGATGGTGGCCTCGCACACCGCCGGCCTGCCCTACCCGCCGCTGGGCACCGGCCTCCGCGGGCTGGACCTGCACCGCGGCCCGGCGGTCACCGCCGCCCTGGCCGCCGCCCGGCCGCTGTGGACCCCCGGGACGGCGATGGCCTACCACCCCGTCACCTACGGCACGCTGCTGGACGAGGTCGTGCGCCGCGCGACGGGCCGCTCGATCGGCCAGCACGTGCAGGAGCTGGTGGCCCGGCCGCTCGGCGTCGACCTCTGGATGGGCCTCCCGGCCGCCGAGGTGGACCGCGTCGTCCCCGGGCGCTGGGAGGAGGCCACGGCGTCGACCGCGCCGGCGGACGCCCCGCCGCCCGCGCCCGGCAGCTACGCCGCGCTGCGCGAGCAGTTCCTGGCTGAGAACGGGCCGATCGAACCCGACCCGGAGGACCGGGACGCCGTCGCCATCCACCTCGCCGCCGAGCGCCCAGCCGTCGGCGCGGTGACCGACGCGCGCTCGCTGGCCACGATGTACGCCGCGCTGCTCGGTGAGGTCGACGGGGTGCGGCTGGTGGACGAGAGCACCCGGCGGCGCGTCACCCGGCCCCGCACCGACGACGTCGAGACGCTGGTGGAGAGCGGGACGGCGGGGCCGGACATCCGCTTCGGCCTGGGCTTCCAGCTGGCGTCGCCCAGCATGCCGGGCCTCGGCCCCGCCTCCTTCGGCCACACGGGCGCCGGCGCGCGGCTGGGCCTGGCCGACCCGGACCTGGGGGTGGGGTTCGGCTACGTCTGCAGCCGGATGCGGGTGATCGGGCCGGACGGGGATGCGCGGTGGAGCCGTCTGCTCGACGCGGTGCGACGCTGCGTGGGATGAGGGAGCGGACGACCGAGAGGCCGTCGTCCGGGGTGGTGGTGGGCCTAAGTGGACTTGAACCACTGACCTCTGCCTTATCAGGGCAGCGCTCTAACCGACTGAGCTATAGGCCCGCGGGGAACCGCGGTGCGCTCCGGGGTGACCCCCGGTGCGACTTGCAAGGTTAGCCCATGGCCGCGGACCGCCTCAAATCGGTCCGCGGCCGACGGGCTCAGTCCTCGGCGAGGGTGATCTCCAGCCCGCCCAGCATGGTAGCGGCCAGGTTGTAGAGGAACGACCCCAGCGTGGCCAGCGCGGTGAAGATGACGACGTCGACGCAGGCGATCAGCGCCGCGACGCCCATCACCCGCTGGGTGTTGACGTAGTCCTCGACGCGGAACGGCGTCGTGTCCCCCGGCGTCGAGACGACGCTGGCGACGATGTCGTTGACCGAGGCGAACAGGCCCGACGTGCTGAGCACCACCCACACCGCGTAGACGGCGACGACCAGCATGATGCCGGCCGCGATGGAGAACAGGAACGACGTCTTCATCACCGACCACGGGTCCAGCCGGCTGAGCCGCAGGCGGGCCTTGCGGGTGCGACGGGCCGGCGTGCTGACCGGTGCTGGGCCGGCGGCCAGCGTCTCGGCGGGCTTCGGCCCCCCGGGCGGGGTGGTCGTGGGCAGCAGCGCGGTGCTGGCCGCCGGGGCGACCGCGCCCGTCGTCGCCGCACCGGCGACAGCACCGGTCCGTGCCGTCGGGGCGCCGGCCGGCTGGGGCCGCTCCCCGACGCGGTACTGCTGCGGTCCCGGGTGGGTGGGAGCCGTGCCCGTGCCGACCGGGGTGGTCGTGGTGACGCCGGGAGCACCGGTCCCCGGTCGCGGGGCCGGGGCCCCGGTGGACGGGGAGGCGGGCTGGGCGGTGCGGGCCGCCGGGGCGGTGACCCCGGTGGCGGCCGCCGGGGCCGCGCCGTCGGTGTCGGTGCCCTCGTCGGCCTTGCGCTCGATGCCGAGGGCATCGGTCACCCGCTGCCACAGCGAGGGCTTCGTCGAGTTGCCGGTTCCCGCCGCCGAGGCGCCGAGCCCGGCGGCGGCGGTGGCTGCCGCGCTGGCCGGCGAGGCGGTGCTCGTCGGTCCGGTGGTCGGGTCGGTGCGGGGCTGGTCGGCGCCCGGGGCTCGCGACGCCGGTCCGGCCGGGGCCGGTCCGGTCGAGGACGCCGCGCTGGCCGGCCGGGCGGCGGGCCGCGCCGGCGCCGGCCGGGACGGACCGGCCGTCGGTCGGGTGCTGCTCCCCGTCGGGGCGGGGGTGGCGGAGCTGGTGCCGGGCCGCGACCCGGTGGCGCCGGTGGTCGCGGGACGACCGGAGCCCGACGGGGCGCCGGCGGGCGGCTGCGGGGTCTGGCGGCCGCCGAGCGGCGGCGGGGTCCACCCGGAGGCGCTGGGCTGGGGACCGGACGGGCGGGTGCCGCCCTGGCCGCCGCCGGGCGCGGAGCCCTGGCCGGCCGGTCGTGCGCCGCTCGCCGACGTGCCCGAGCCGGCGCTGCCGTTCCCGTTGGACGAGCCGGACCGCGGGGCGGCCGGGCCGTCGGACTGGCTCCGGGCGGTGCGCGTCTTGGAGGGACCGGCGCTGGCCGGTCCCCGGCTGGCCGCCGGGGGCGCCGCAGCGGGACGGGCGTCGCCGTCCGGCCCGACCGCCGGCATCTCGGCCGTGGGCCGGTCGTCCTCGGTCACCGGAGTCCGGCGCGGGGGGCCGCTCGACCCCTGGTTGCCTTCGCTCACTGCTGCTCCTCCTCGCCGTGCCTCGAGGAGCTGTCACCCTCGAGGGCGGTGTTCTCGGCGTCCGCGGCCACCGGGGCCTCGTCGACCTGCTCACCGGGCTCCGTCACCGACGCGACGGCACCCTCCACCGGGACCTCGGCCCCGTCCGCCCCGTCCGTGTCCAGCACGGCGGCCTCGGCGGTCGTCTCCGGGTTGAGCGCGATCACGACCACCGAGTCGTTGCCGCTCACCCCGACGAACTTGACCCCCATGGTGTCACGACCCTTGACGGGGACCTCCGCGACGGCGCTGCGGGTGATCTGGCCGCTGGCCTTGATGGCGATGACCTGGTCGCGCTCGGTGACCACGAGACCGCCCACCAGGGACCCCCGGTCCTCGTTCAGCCGCATGGCCTTGATGCCGAGCCCGCCGCGGCCCTGCTGCCGGTACTCCGACACCGCCGTCCGCTTGGCGAACCCGCCGTCGGTGACGGTGAAGACGTAGTGGTCGTCCTCGGTCTCGCCGGCCTTGATGACCGAGAGGCTGAGCAGCTCGTCGTCGGAGCGGAACTTCATCCCGGTGACGCCGGAGGTGGCCCGGCCCATCGGCCGCAGCTCGTCGTCGTGCGCCGGGAAGCGGATGGCCTGGCCCTTGCGCGAGATGAGCAGCACCTCGTCCTCGGTGCTGGCCAGCTGGGCGCCGATCAGCTCGTCGTCGTCGTCGCGGAAGTTCACCGCGATGATGCCGGCCTGACGGGGCGAGTCGTACTGCGACAGCGCCGTCTTCTTGACCAGGCCGCGCTTGGTGGCCAGCAGCAGGTAGGGCGCGGTCTGGTAGTCGCGCACCGCGAGCACCTGGGCGATCTCCTCGTCGGGCAGGAAGGAGAGCAGCCCGGCGACGTGGCCGCCACGGGCGTCGCGGTTGGCCTCGGGCAGCTGCCACACCTTGGCGCGGTAGACCCGGCCCTTGTTCGTGAAGAACAGGATCCAGTGGTGGTTGGTGGTGGCGAAGAGCTGGTCCACCTCGTCGTCGGTGCGCAGCGTCGCCCCGCGGACGCCCTTTCCGCCGCGCTTCTGCACGCGGTAGAGGCCCGTCGGGGTGCGCTTGGCGTAGCCGCCCCGGGTGATGGTGACGACGACGTCGGCGTCGGGGATCAGGTCCTCGTCCGACAGGTCGCCGTCGGCGGAGATGATCGTCGTGCGCCGCTCGTCGCCGTACTTGTCGACGATCTCGGCCAGCTCCTCGCTGACGATGGTCCGCTGCCGCTCGGGCCGGGCCAGGATGTCCTCGAGGTCGGCGATGATCCGCTCGTACTCGGCCAGCTGGTCGATGATCCGCTGACGCTCCAGCGCGGCCAGCCGGCGCAGCTGCATGTCGAGGATCGCGGTCGCCTGCGGGTCGTCGATCTCCAGCAGGGTCTTGAGGCCCTCGCGCGCCTCGTCGGTGCTGGGGCTGCGGCGGATGAGCGCGATGACCTCGTCGAGGGCGTCGAGCGCCTTGACCAGGCCGCGGTAGATGTGGGCGCGGGCCTGGGTGTCGGCGAGGCGGTGCCGCGTGCGCCGCTGGATCACCTCGACCTGGTGCTCGATCCAGTAGGAGATGAACTGGTCGAGGCGCAGGGTGCGGGGCACGTCGTCGACGAGCGCCAGCATGTTGCAGCCGAAGGTGTCCTGCAGCTGCGTGTGCTTGTAGAGGTTGTTGAGCACCACCCGCGGCTGGGCGTCGCGCTTGAGCACGATGACCAGCTGCTGGCCCGTCCGCGAGGAGGTGTTGTCGCGGATGTCGGAGATGCCGGACAACTTCCCGGTGTTGACGAGCTCGGCGATCTTCAGCGCGAGGTTGTCCGGGTTGACCATGTACGGCAGCTCGGTGATGACGAGGTTGGTGCGGCCCGAGCGGTCCTCGTCGATGTCGACGACGGCGCGCATGGTGACCGAGCCGCGGCCGGTCCGGTAGGCGTCCTCGATGCCCTGGCGGCCGACGATCAGCGCCCCGTTGGGGAAGTCCGGCCCGGCGACCCGCTCCATGGCGGCGGCGAGCAGCTCCTCGGCGCTGGCCTCGGGGTGCTCGAGCGCCCACTGCACGGCGGCGGCGACCTCGCGCAGGTTGTGCGTCGGGATGTTCGTGGCCATGCCGACGGCGATGCCCGTCGAGCCGTTGACCAGCAGGTTCGGGAACCGCGACGGCAGGACGACCGGCTCCTGCTCCTTGCCGTCGTAGTTCGGCTTGAAGTCGACGGTGTCCTCGGTGATGTCGCGGACCATCTCCATGGCCAGCGGCGCCATCTTGCACTCGGTGTAGCGCATGGCCGCGGCCGGGTCGTTGCCTGGCGAGCCGAAGTTGCCCTGGCCCGAGACCAGCGGGTAGCGCATCACCCACGGCTGCGCGAGCCGGACGAGGGTGTCGTAGATCGAGGAGTCTCCGTGCGGGTGGTACTGCCCCATGACGTCGCCGACGATGCGGGCGCACTTGTTCCAGCCGCGGTCAGGGCGGTACCCGCCGTCGAACATCGCGTAGAGCACCCGGCGGTGCACCGGCTTCAGTCCGTCGCGGACGTCGGGCAGCGCGCGCCCGACGATCACGCTCATGGCGTAGTCGAGGTAGGACTTCTGGATCTCCTCCTGGAGGTCCACCGGCTCCCGCCGGTCGGTCGTCCGGGCCTCGGGCGTCTGGTCACTCATGTGTTGCTCCTTCGAGAGCGGAACCGATCAGGGAGCCGACTCCTCGTGAGCGTCGGCAAGGCTGCGCCCGGGTCCTGTCTGGACGACGAGTGCGGGGCGGACACGCTCTTCGTCCGTCCCGCGCGAGGAGGAAGACAGGAGCTGGAGGGCGCAGCCGGGCGCGAACGAGAAGGCTCAGATGTCAAGGAACCTGACGTCTTTCGCGTTGCGCTGGATGAAGTTCCTCCGCTGCTCGACGTCCTCGCCCATGAGGATCGAGAACATCTCGTCCGCGCGGGCGGCGTCGTCGAGGGTGACCTGCAGCAGCACCCGGTTGTCCGGGTCCATCGTGGTCTCCCACAGCTGGTCGGGGTTCATCTCGCCGAGGCCCTTGTAGCGCTGGATGGCGTTGTCGCGCGGCAGCCGCTTGCCCTCCTCGCCGCCGACCCGGAGCAGGGCGTCCCGCTCGGCGTCGGTGTAGGCCAGCTCGTGCGCGGAGTTGCTCCAGTTGATCTTGAACAGCGGCGGCTGGGCCAGGTAGACGTGGCCGGCCTCGATGAGCGGGCGCATGAAGCGGAACATCAGCGTCAGCAGCAGGGTCCGGATGTGGGCACCGTCCACGTCGGCATCGGCCATCATGACGATCTTGTGGTAGCGCAGCTTCTCGACGTCGAAGTCGTCGTGGACGCCGGTGCCCAGGGCGGAGATGATCGCCTGGACCTCGTTGTTCTGCATGATCCGGTCGATCCGCGCCTTCTCGACGTTGAGGATCTTGCCGCGGATCGGCAGGATCGCCTGGATCCGCGGGTCCCGGCCGCCCTTGGCCGAGCCGCCGGCCGAGTCGCCCTCGACGATGAAGACCTCGCACTCCTCCGGGTTCGTCGACTGGCAGTCGCTGAGCTTGCCCGGCAGGCCGCTGCGGCCCAGCAGGCCCTTGCGGTCGCGGGCGGCGTCGCGCGCCTTGCGCGCCGCGACGCGGGCGATCGCGGCCGCCTGGCCCTTGCGGATGATCTGGCGGCCCTCGGCGGGGTTCTGCTCGAACCAGGCGCCGAGCTTGTCGTTGACGACCTGCTGGGTGAACGAGCGGGCCTCGGTGTTGCCGAGCTTGGTCTTGGTCTGGCCCTCGAACTGCGGTTCGGCGAGCTTGATGGAGATGATCGCCGTCAGGCCCTCCCGGATGTCCTCACCGGACAGCCGGTCCTCCTTCTTCTTCACCAGCCCCCACGTCTCGGCCCACTTGTTGGCCGTCAGCGTGAGCGCCGCCCGGAAGCCCTCCTCGTGCGTGCCGCCCTCGTGGGTGTTGATGGCGTTCGCGAAGGTGTGCACCGACTCGTTGTAGGAGGTGTTCCACTGCATGGCGAGCTCGAGGCTCAGCCCCGCCTCGGGCCGCTCGGCCTCCACGTCGATGACCGAGCCGTGGATGACCTCCTTGGTGCCGATGAGGTACTTCACGTAGTCGACGAGGCCGTCGGCGTAGCAGAACGTGTCGGTGTTCTGCTTCCCGTCCTCGTCCACACGGTCGGGCCGCTCGTCGGTGATGGAGATGGTGAGGCCCTTGTTGAGGAAGGCCATCTCGCGGAAGCGCGTCGCCAGGGTCTCGTAGGTGTAGACCGTGGTCTCGAAGATCTCGTCGCTGGCGTAGAACGTGACGGTGGTACCGGTCTCGTCGGTCGCCTCGTGCTGCTCGAGCGGCCCGTCGGGCACGCCGAGGGAGAAGGACTGCGACCAGCGGTACCCGTCGCGGCGGACCTCGACGGTCAGGTGCGTGGAGAGGGCGTTGACCACCGAGACGCCGACGCCGTGCAGGCCGCCGGACACCTTGTAGCCGCCGTCGCCGAACTTGCCGCCGGCGTGCAGGACGGTCAGCGCGACGGTGACCGCCGGGATGCCCTCCTTGGGGTGGATCTTCACCGGGATGCCGCGGCCGTTGTCGGTGACCTTGATGCCGCCGTCGGGCAGGATCCGGACGTCGATGGTGTCGCAGTACCCGGCCATCGCCTCGTCGACGGAGTTGTCGACGACCTCCTGCACCAGGTGGTGCAGGCCGCGCTCCCCCGTGGAGCCGATGTACATGCCGGGCCGCTTGCGGACGGCCTCGAGGCCCTCGAGGACGGTGATCGACTCGGAGTCGTAGGCGCCGGGGTTGTTGGTGCCCACGTTCCGCGGCGCCTCGACCGTGCGGTCGGCCGGCAGCTCGTCGGAGGACTCGGGGCCGATGGTCACGCCGTCGACCTCGGTGGTCTCGACGTCATCGGAGCGCAGGTAGCTCTCCAGAGCCTCCGCGGCGGCGGGGTCGGTGGCCTCGGGCGGGGTGGCGTCGAGGGGGGTCGAGGGGGTCTGGTCGGGCGTCTCGTCCGGCACCGGCACGGGCTCCTGTCGCACAGGCGCCGCCCTGGCCGACCCGACACGGTGGGCCGGGCGGGACGTCGAGCGGGCGGCGCGTTCAGACGGTCGTGGCCGGACCGGCGGTCCGACCTCCTCCGGAGCACGCGCCCGCCCGCGGTCCAGGACCGGGGGCAGGCCGGTGCTGGACCGGATGCTCCTATTCTAGCGCGCGCGAGCCGGAACGGCGATCCCGGCGGGGTGTCTGTGGACGACCGGATCCTGCTGGCTGGGCCTGGCTGGGCATCTGGGCGAATCCGGAGACCGTCGGAGACTCCCGATACGCACCCCCGACCCGCTGAGGGCTTCTGAGGGCTCCTGCCGTCGCCCTCCCCGGCCGCCCTCCTCGACGTCCGGGGACCCGGCCCGAGCCGCCCCTACACTGACGCCGTGCCTGCCGAGACCGCCGTCAGCCGGGTCTGGCTGGACGAGGGCCAGGTCGACCCGTCGTGGTCGGCGCCGACCTCGCCGCCGCGCCGGCACCGCCTGCCCCCGGGGGCGGCGTGGGGGCTGGTCGCCGTCGGGCTGGTCGGGCTCGTGGTCCTGGTCTGGGTCCTCGGCGGCTTCGAGCGCCGCACCGACCTGCTCCGGCCCACGCCGGTGGGCACCCTGGTCAGCACCGGCCCCTACGAGCTGCGCTTCACCGGCGCGACCGCCCAGCAGCAGACCGCGTACGACGACACGGTCACCTGGCGGGTCACCGCCGTCGGCGAGGGCCGGACCACCGGGGACGAGACGATCGCCCCCGACTACATCGGCGACGACGGCATGTTCGTGGCCAAGGACCTGGACAGCGGCGAGGTGCGGACGCCGGAGGGCCAGACCTTCCGGCCCGGCGGCTTCGTCAGCTCCTCGGCCTTCACGCCGGGGCTGCCCCTGCAGCCGTTCCGCGTGCAGTTCGACTTCCCGCAGACCTACAGGCCGGGCGCGACGATCACCTTCGTCGTCTTCGACCTCGAGTTCCGCGACAGCTCACTGCTGGGGGACCAGGAGCCGCAGTGGCGCAACGCCGACGAGGCGAGCCGGTTCGAGCTCCCCGTCGAGGTGCTCCCGCCGGCCACCAGCTGAGCGGTCGGCCACCGGTCCCGGCTCAGGCGGGCGGCCGCAGGACGGGCGTGCGGGCGGCGGTGGCGCCGTCCGGCAGCGCCACCCCGACGACCTGGTCGGCGAAGGCGGTGGGCACGAGGTAGATCACCTCGAAGGCGTAGGTGCGGCCCACCTCGCGGTCCTCGCTGCCGCAGCGCGGCGTGTCCCGGGACGGCAGGTCCAGCCCGAGGTCGCCCGGCTCCCACACCCGGCCGCCGGGACCCAGCAGCGCGGTGGTGCAGAAGGCGAACTCGACCGCCGCCGTCGGGGTCCGCTCCAGCTCGGCGACCACGAAGGTGCTGCCGGCGTCGGCGAAGCCGGGGTCGCCCGACGACGCCGTCAGCCGGTCGGTCCGGACCAGGCTGAGCAGCCGCCACTCGGCGTCCAGCGCCGTGGCCGGGGCGCCGGGCGGCAGGGCGCGGTAGCGGTCGTCCCCGGTGTGCGCGAGGGAGTACACCGACCAGCCGGTGAGGTAGACCAGCACCACGAGGCCGACGACGGCGGTCAGCAGCCAGGCGCGCCGGCGCTCGGCCGGCCGCTGGGGCGGCGACGGAGCCGGGTCGAGGACGGCGGTCACCGGAGCGCCTCGGTCCGCGAGGTGGTCTCGACCTCGACGCTGCGCCCGGCGGCCGCGTCCCGCCAGGCCGCCGCGTTCGCCGGCGTGATGCCGAGGTGGATCCGGACCCGCTGCTGGAAGCCGCTGATGATCTCCAGCCGGCGCAGCTCCAGCGTCAGGTCGTCGACGGCGAGCGGGTCGACCTCGAAGACGTAGTCGCTGCGCTCGGCGAACCCGGGCGCGGCCCGCGAGCTCTCGGTGCTGAACTCGTCGTACACGCGCTCGCCGCGGGTGAGCAGCCGGCTGTCGGAGTAGAGGATGTCGTGGCTGCCGGTCGCCCGCACGGTCACGGCGAGCACGACGAAGACCCCGGGCGTGGTGTCCATCACCTCACCGGAGCGGGTCAGCCGGGTGCCGACCCGCACGTCCTCGACGAGCACCTCGCCGTCCTCCACCGCCACGGGAGCGCCGACGACGCCGCGCACCTCCTCGAACTCCGGCCCGGCCTCGCTCACCTGGACGGCGGTGGCCGCCAGCGCGACGCAGGCGACGGCCGCGACGACGGCGACGAGCCGGGAGCGACGGACCCTCACCGCTCGGCCCCGGCGGTGACGGTCGTGCCGGCGGTGACGGTCGTGCCGGCGGGACCCGGGGCCGGCGGCCCGACGACGGCGCCGGCCGTCGAGCGCTGCTGGAACAGCTCGAGGCAGCGGCGGAAGGCGACGGCGAGCAGGCACAGCCGCAACGGCTCGAAGGGCAGCTCGGTGGCCAGCCCGATCCAGGGGCCCCAGACCGTCCAGAAGTCGACCGTGTGACCGCCGAGCAGGGCGTCGAGCGCCGTCGAGAAGTAGTTCCCGACAGCCTCGAGGACGGCGTAGACCAGCACGAAGGAGCCGAGGAAGACCAGTCCCGCGCGCAGCACCAGGCGCAGGGAGTGGAAGGTCGGCAGGTACTTGTCGTCGACGTCGCCGAGGAAGGCCTCCTTGGCCTCGCGGGCCACCCGCTGGACCCCGCGCGGCGGCGGGCCGATCCGGCGCAGCGCCTGCTTGTCGCGGTACTTCGCGAAGGTGCCGGCCCCGGGGATCCGCTCGGCGTAGGTCTGGCCCTTGCGCCACAGCTCGGCCAGCGACAGCACTTGGGAGCCGTAGATCAGCGCGGCGACGGCCAGCCAGATGACCGGCTGCGAGACGACGTCCCAGGCGACGGGCCAGACGTCCTCGCGCAGCACCCGCCCCAGCGCGTCGAGGACCGCCGGGAGGTCGATGGCGAAGCGCGCGAGGAAGGCGGCGACGGCGTCGCGGACGGCGGCCCCCCAGCCCCAGAACGCGCGGCCGGTCAGCCAGATCATCGCCAGCTGGAACAGCCGGATGCCGCCCAGGATGACGAGCAGCATGAAGAAGGACTCGACGAGCGCGACGAGCAGGCCGAGGACCTGCTTCCCCGTGCGCTCGTGCAGGGCGTCGACGACCCGGCGCAGCACGTAGATCCCGACCACGAGCGCGAGCAGGCGGAACGGGTGCTCGCGGCTGGCGGCGTTCAGCACGCCGAGCACGCTGTCCTCGGCCCCGAAGCCGCTGCGGATGCCTTGCTCGACGGTGAGGTCGCCCGCCGCCTCGGTCACCTGGCCGAAGGCGGCGTAGAGGCCGAGGAAGGGCAGCAGGGTGACCGCCAGCAGCTGGCCGACGCTCTCGTCGCGGCCGTCGACGGCCGCCTCGTCCTCGGGGATCAGCGCCCGGATGCCCAGCTCGCGCCCCACCACCCGCAGGATCAGCACCAGCGCGGTCAGCAGGCTGACGAAGTTGAAGGAGAACAGCACCAGGGCCAGCCAGGCGCTGACGTCGCCCGCCGCGACGGCGAGCCGCAGCGCGACCTGGGAGCCCAGCCAGCCCAACAGGTAGAGCCCCAGCACCTGGGGCAGCAGCCGCCACCAGACCCGCCCGGTGTCGACGACGAGGATGCGCACGTCGGTGAGCAGCTCGGCCAGCTCGGCGCGGCCGACGCCCGCCGCGCCCCGCGGCGCGGGGGGTGCGACGGCCGGCTCAGCCATAGGTGTCCCGGGGGCCGCGGCCGTCGCGGACGGACAGCCGGCCCTTCTTCCAGGTCGGCCCGTCGGGGCCCCGCACGTCCACGCGCGTCACCGTACCGTCGCCCAGGGCCTGGTTCAGCAGCGCGACGAGCTGCGGCGCGAGCAGCCGCAGCTGCGTCGCCCAGGCCGTCGAGTCGGTGCGCACGGTGAGCACCGTGTCGGCGAAGGCCTCCGGCCGGGAGTGCGCCGCGTTGGCCGGCCCGACGAGGGTGGACCAGCGGGCCAGCAGGCCGCGGACGTCGACCTCGGTGGCCCAGCCCTTGCTGTCGACCAGCCGCTCCACCGCCGCGCCGAGGCGCTGGGGGTCGCGGTCGTCGGGGTGCGCACCGCTGACCTGCGGGCCGGGGCCGACGACGCGGGGCGGCCGCGGCCGGGTGCTGCGGCGGGGGCGGCTCCGCGCCGTCGCGCCGAGGGACTGGGCGATCGAGCGGGCCAGGGCCAGCCCGGTCGGGTCGTGCGGCTCGGCCGGCGCGGGGCGCTCGACGGCCGAGGTGCCCTCAGCGGTCTCGCCGTCGGTGCTCGTCCCGTCGGCGGACTCGTCGGGGTCAGGCATCGAGGGTCACCTCCCCGGCGCGGACGGCGTAGCGGCGGCCCTGCAGCACGGCGGGGACGTCGGCGGCGACGGCCGCGGTGATGAGCACCTGCTCGGCCGCGCTGACCCCACCGGCCAGCCGCTCGCGGCGGGTGACGTCGAGCTCGGCGAAGACGTCGTCGAGCACGAGCACCGGCTCGATGCCGTCGGAGCGCAGCAGGTGGAAGCTGCCCAGCCGCAGCGCGAGCGCGAACGACCAGGACTCGCCGTGGCTGGCGTAGCCCTTGGCGGGCAGCACGCCGAGGCTGAGGACGACGTCGTCGCGGTGCGGGCCGACCAGCGAGATCCCCCGCTGGACCTCCTCGTGCCTCCGGGCGGTCATCGCGTCGCGCAGCGCCTCCGCCAGCTCGTCGCGGCTCAGCCGGCCCTCGAGGTCGACCGAGGACTTGTACTCCGCGGCCGCCTCGTTGTTGGTGGGGGCGATGTCGGCGTAGGCCTTCGCCATGTGCGGGCCGAGGTCGGCGAGCGTGCTGAGCCGGGCGGCCAGCAGCTCACCGCCGGCCGCGGCCAGGTGGGTGTCCCAGACCTCGAGGGTCGACGCGGCCTCGGCCGACGGCGGACCGCCGCGGCTGCGCCCGCTGAGGGACTTGAGCAGGGTGTTGCGCTGCCGCAGCACCCGGTCGTAGTCGGCCCGGACGCCGGCCATCCGCGGCCAGCGGGTGACCAGCAGGTCGTCGAGGAACCGGCGACGCTCCCCCGGGTCGCCCTTGATGACGGCGAGGTCCTCGGGGGAGAAGACGACGGTGCGCAGGACCCCGACCAGCTCGCGCGGACGGCGCAGCGGCGAGCGGTTCAGCTGGGCCCGGTTGGCCTTGCCCGGGGTGATCTCGACCTCGAGCTGGAGCTGGCGCGGGTCGTCGACGCCGGCCTGCACCCGGGCCCGGACGACCGCCCGCTCGGCGCCGAAGCGGACGAGCGGTTGGTCGGTGGAGACCCGGTGCGAGCTCAGCGTGGACAGGTACTCGATGGCCTCGACGAGGTTGGTCTTGCCCTGGCCGTTGGCCCCGACGAAGGTCGTGACCCCCGCGCCGAGCGGCACGTCGACGCCGGTGTAGGAGCGGAAGTCGGCCAGCTGGAGATGGTCGACAAACACGGTGCTATCTGCCCTCGCTTCGCTCGGGCGCGGACCGCGCTCCGGCCCGCCGGCTTCGTCGTCGCCCGTGGACGGAGAACGTGTCCACGGGCTCCTCCTCACTCCGGCGGCGCGCGGTCCGGGTGCCTGGTTGCGGTCGGCGGACCCCGGTGCGGGGGTCCGATTTCTCTCTCAGCCCGGCAGGCGCATGAGCATGATGACGTGGCGGTAGTCCGTGCGGATCTCGCCGTCGAGCTCGGGGACGCCGGTCAGCTGGCAGGGCTTGCTGGGGGCGGTGAAGGCGAAGTTCACGTACGGGGTGTCGAAGGCGCCCAGGGCGTCCAGCAGGTAGGTCGGGTTGAAGCCGGCCGCGGTGACGGCGAGGTCCCCGCCGCCCGGCTGGTCGACCGTGGCCTCGATGCTCTCCGACGCCTGCGCCTGGTCACCGGTGGCGGCCTCGAGGGTGACGACCCCGTCCCCGATGAGCATCCGCAGCGAGGTGTTGCGCTCGGCGACGAGGGCGACGCGCTTGGCGGCGGCGATGGCCTCGGCGGTGCTGACGCGGACGTTCATCACCGCGGCGGTGTTCATGATGTGGCGGACCTTGGGGAACTCGCCGTCCAGCAGCCGGGTGGTGGTCTGCCGGGCGCCGGAGGCCCCGTGGCCCTCGAAGCCGATGATCCCGTCGCCGGAGCCGCCGGCGAGGCTGAGGGTGACCTCGTCACCGGCGGTCATCGACTTGGAGGTCTCGTTGAGCACCTTGGCCGGGACCAGCGCGGTGGCCGAGATCTGGGTCGAGCTGGGGTTCCAGGTGAGCTCCTTGAGCGCCATCCGGTACCGGTCGGTGGCCAGCAGGGAGATGGTGTCGCCCTCGATCTCGACCCGGACGCCGGTGAAGACCGGCAGCAGCTCGTCGCGGCCGGCGGCCACCACGACCTGGGAGACCGCCTGGGCGAAGACCGAGCTGGGCACGGTGCCGGTCGCCTCGGGCATCGTCGGCAGCGAGGGGTAGTCCGCGACGGGCAGGGTCTGGAGGGTGAAGCGGGCGCTGCCGCAGACCAGCTCCATCTTGGAGTCGTCGGCGGAGATGTCGACCGGCTTGGCCGGCAGGCTGCGCGAGATGTCGGCGAGGAGGCGCCCCGAGATGAGCGCCGTGCCCTCGTCGGTGACCGTGGCCGCGACGGTGATCTGCGCCGAGGTCTCGTAGTCGAAGCTGGAGAAGGTGACCCCCTCGGCGTCCGCCCGGACGAGCAGCCCGGCCAGGATCGGCACGCTCGGCCGCATCGGCAGGCTGCGCGCAGCCCACTGGACGGCTTCGGCCAAGGTGTCGCGCTCGAGTCGGATCTTCACAGCTGTTCCCTCACCCCTGACGAGGTCGGTCGTGACGGGCTCGGGGCAGCCCGCCGCAGGACGTGCCCTGGACGGGCTCGACGATCATACCGACGCGCGACCGGCCCGCCAGGCCATCGCGCGACGGCTGGGGACGACGGGTCCGGACGGGCTCAGCCCCGCTCGTGCGGCAGCAGCTCGCGGAGGTCCTCCGCCGCGGCGACGACCTCGTCCTGCAGCGGGACCAGGCTCTCCAGCCCCGGCGGCACCGGTCCGGTGAAGACGGGACGGATCTCGAACACCAGGTCGAGCAGCTGCTCGCGGGTCGGGGTGCCCTTGCGCAGGGTCATCGCCTCCCCCGCCAGCCGGCCGTACTCGTTCACCCGGCCGCGCCAGCCGGGGTTGTCGACGGTCTGCGCGACCCGCATCTGCCCGGCCAGGGCGTCGAGACCCTGCTCCAGCCGGAGCAGCTGTGGCCGCCGCGCCTCGACGTCCAGGCTGACGGGTACGTCGAAGCCGTCCTCGTCGTCCTTGTCGCGCCCGAACAGCTTCCCCAGAATCCCCACGTGCTCCTCCTGACCGGTGCGCACGCCTCCGCGTGCGCCTCTCGATCATGCCCTGCTGCTCCAGGACCTCCCGACAGCGGATCCGACCCGTTGTGCACAGGTCAGCACGCTCACAGACTTAGGCTTCTTGTCATTCGATAGTTCATCTCGTCGTAGTCGTAGGTGCTGTGGAACCTGTGGACAACCGTCGTCTCCGGCCGTGGGAATGACAAAAGTCCGACGCCGCCGCTGTGGAGCACTCGAAACCACACGGGGAGTATTTGCGGACAGGCTGCAGCCCCCCGTCGAGCCCCCACACCACCATCCCCGTCATCCCCGCACACGTCCACAGTTGTCCACAAGGTTCTCCCCAGCTGTGCACCCCCCGACATCGGAACGTGACGCAGCCGCGAAGACCTCGCGAAGGGCGGGTTCGACCACCCGAGAACGACCGACGAGAGCGAAGGTTCGCAGCGCGGCAGGCCCCTTCGACGAGCTCAGGGCGCAACGACGACGAGGCCCTTCGACAAGCTCAGGGCGCGGTGGCTCGGCAGCTCCGGAGCGGGGAACAGGGACGTGCGACGGCCGCCGAGGGCACGAAGGGAACCTGGGGGCGCCGGGCGTGGATGGGTCTGGCGGGAGCCCGCGCCGGCCAGGCTCCGGTAGGAAGCAGGAGCCGCGCGCGGGCGGATGGTTGCCCGGCGCCCCCAGGCTCCCGCAGAGCCCGGACCCAGCCGAGACCCCCGGCAGCAGCAGAGCCCTTCGACGAGTTCAGGGACCGGGGGTCGAGTCAGGGAGCGACCCTTCGACGAGCTCAGGGAGCGGTGGTCGGGTCAGCGGGGGTCAGCGCTGCGAGGCCTGCTGCTTGATCCGGTTCGTCAGCTCGGTGACCTGGTTGAACACGCTCCGGCGCTCCGCCATGAGGGTCCGGATCTTCCGGTCGGCGTGCATCACCGTCGTGTGGTCGCGGCCGCCGAACTGCTGACCGATCTTGGGCAGCGACAGGTCGGTGAGCTCGCGCACGAGGTACATGGCGATCTGGCGGGCGGTGACCAGGACGTGGGTGCGGCTCTGGCCGCAGAGGTCGTCGATCGTCAGCCCGAAGTAGGCGGCGGTCTGGGCCATGATCATGCCGGTGTTGATCTGGGTCTCCCCGCCCTCGGGGATGAGGTCCTTGAGGACCACCTCGGCCAGCGTCATGTCGACCTGCTGGCGGTTCAGGCTGGCGAAGGCGGTGACCCGGATCAGCGCGCCCTCGAGCTCGCGGATGTTGGTCTGGATCTTGCTGGCGATGAACTCGAGCACGTCGGGGCCGGCGGTGAGGCGCTCCTGCGCGGCCTTCTTCCGCAGGATGGCGATCCGGGTCTCGAGGTCGGGCGGCTGGACGTCGGTGATGAGCCCCCAGCCGAACCGGCTGCGCAGCCGGGGCTCGAGGTTCTCCAGCAGCTTCGGCGGCCGGTCCGAGGTCATGACGATCTGCTTCTGGGCGTTGTGCAGCGTGTTGAAGGTGTGGAAGAACTCCTCCTGCGTCTGCTCCTTGCCCTCGAGGAACTGGATGTCGTCGATCAGCAGCACGTCGATGTCGCGGTAGCGACGGCGGAACTCCGCCCCCTTGTTCTGGCTGATCGCGTTGATGAAGTCGTTCGTCAGCTCCTCGGTGGAGACGTAGCGGACGCGGACCCGGTCGAAGTAGTTGCGCACGTAGTGGCCGAGCGCGTGCAGCAGGTGGGTCTTGCCCAGGCCGGACTCGCCGTAGATCGTCAGCGGGTTGTAGGACTTGCCCGGGTTCTCGGCGACGGCGATGGCCGCGGCGTGGGCGAAGCGGTTCGAGCTCCCGATGACGAAGGTCTCGAAGGAGTACTTGGGGTTGAGCCGGGCGTCGGTCTCGCGCCGCGGGCGGCCGGGGTCGCCCGGGTGGGCGGCGAAGCCGTCGGTCGGCGCGCCGGTGCCCGGGGGCAGGTGCGGGCCGGCGTCACCGGTGCGGAAGCTGCTGGCGCCGAACTCGCCCGGCTCGAAGCCGTTGCGGTCGCGGCCGTGCTGGTCGTAGCCGTTCGCGTCGTACTCCGACGGCGAGCGGAAGTCCGGGCTCTCGTAGTGGTCGGTGCGGGCGAACTCGTCCCGGCTGAGCGGCGGGGCCCCGCCCTCGCCCTGGGGCTCGAAGCCCCGGCCCTCGCGCTGCTCGTAGTCCGGCGCGGGCGGGTCGAACGCCGTGGGCTCCTCGTCGGGGACCAACGACTCGTCGACGATGACGGCCAGCTGCACCGGACGGGAGAAGAAGGTGAGCAACTCGGACTCGATGACGCCGCGGAAGCGTCCCTCGAGCAGGTTGCGGGTGAAGTTGCTCGACACCGCGACCATCATCAGGTCCTGGTGGAGCGCGACCGGCTTGCCGGTGCCCAGCCAGCGCCGGAGCTCGGGCGGGGCGGAGGCGTAGATGTGCTCCCACGCCCTGCGGGTCTCGGCTGCGCTGTCAGCAGGTTCGCTCACTCGTTCTCCGCTGCGTCTCGTGCAGGCCAACCGGTGCGGGGCGACGGGCCACGAGGGCCCGCGACCACGCGGTGCGGCGTGTCTTGCGGTCGGGGGGGACGGCTACACCTTAGCCATTCCACATAGTTATCCACACCTTGTGCATGAAGGGGTGGACGAGAGCCGGGCCGGGCGGCGCGACCCGGGGGTCGGCAGCAGCAGCCTGGCTCAGCTGGGTCGTCGTTCGCGTGCTCTCGGGGCCACCGTGGTCCGTCGTGGCCTGCGGGACGCTAGCAACCCCTCCGGGGCCGCGCAACCCGATCGGGAACATTCGCGGAGGCGGACGGCGTGTCGGCTGGACGGGTCGACGTAGGCTGGTGCGCGTGCTTCCCACCGACGGTGGGACACCGCTGGTTTGACCCCTCCGGTGCGTCCCCGTACCGTTGGCAGGTCGCTGTGCACCAGCGACTGCTGTCGGCTGCCCCCGCGACCCCGTCGTGGAGCGGCCACCAGAGCCAACCGTTCGCCCTTCGAAGATATGGGAGCACTCCCGTGAGCAAGCGCACCTTCCAGCCCAGCCTCCGGCGTCGCAGCCGCACCCACGGCTTCCGTCACCGCATGTCCACCCGCGCCGGCCGCGCGATCCTGGCGGCCCGTCGCCGCAAGGGTCGCAACGAGCTGTCGGCCTGAGCCTGCGCGGCTGAGCGTCGGTGCTGCCGCGCGGTTCCCGGCTCCACGCCTCGGGGGACTTCCGCACGACCATCCGGCGGGGCGTCCGCGTCGGACGCCCCACGCTGGTCCTGCACGTCGGCCCCTCGGGGCGTGACGACGTGCGCGTCGGGATGGTCGTCTCCAAGGCGGTCGGGAACGCCGTGACCCGGAACCGGGTCAAGCGCCGGCTGCGCCACCTCGCCACCGCCGAGCTCGACCGCACCCCGGCCGGGACCGACGTGGTCGTGCGGGCGCTGCCCGCCGCGGCCGACGCGACCGGCGGTCTGGAGCAGGACCTCGCCTCGGCGTGGGCCACCGCGCTGCGGCGGGTGGCCGCCCGCTCGTGAAGTACGTGCTCATCGGCCTGCTGAAGGTCTACCGGCTCGTCATCAGCCCGCTCTACGGCGACGTCTGCCGCTACTACCCGAGCTGCTCGGCCTACGCCCTCCGGGCGGTCGGGGTGCACGGAGCGGTCAAGGGCACGTGGCTGACCGGTCGGCGCCTGCTGCGCTGCCACCCCTGGGCCGCCGGCGGCTACGACCCGGTGCCCGGCACGCCGGAGTTCGCCGAGGAAGAACGTGAGCAGGCCCGCGCAGCGGGGACACTGGAGACGGTGCCGCCCCGGGACCGAGCAGGGCACGACCCGCAAGCCCACGACCACGACGCAGAGATGGCGTCACGACGAGGTGTGAACTGATGGACCTTCTTCCGCTGATGCTCCCGCTGAGCATCTGGGACCCCTTCATCGCCATCGGCGGCGCCATCATGACGCCGCTGTACTGGGTGGTGTCGGGCATCCTCGTGCTCTTCCACTCCCTGTGGGCGCCGCTGCTGGGCACCGACTCGGGCTGGACGTGGGCGCTGTCCATCGTCAGCCTGACGATCGTCATCCGCGTCGCGCTGATCCCGCTGTTCGTCAAGCAGATCAAGTCGTCCCGCGCCATGCAGCTGCTGCAGCCCAAGGTGCGCGAGCTGCAGAAGAAGTACGGCCACGACCGGGAGAAGCTCGGTCAGGAGACGATGAAGCTCTACAAGGAGCACAACGCCAACCCGTTGGCCTCCTGCCTGCCGCTGCTGCTGCAGTCGCCGATCTTCATCGCCCTGTTCCGCGTGCTCGACGGCGCCGCGCGCCTCGGGCCCGACGGCCTGCCGATCGCCCGTGGCCACTGGCTGGCGGTCAACCCCGACCTGCTGCTGTCGCTGAACCAGGCCACCCTGCTCGGGGCGCGGATCTCCGACACCTTCATGAAGGTCGGCTTCGCCAACGGCATCAACAGCGTGCACATCGTCACGCTGGTGCTCATCATCGCCATGACGGCGACCCTGTTCATCACCCAGCTGCAGCTGATGCGCAAGAACATGCCGGCCGACGCCCTCACCGGCCCGTTCGCCCAGCAGCAGAAGATCATGCTGTACCTGTTCCCGCTGATCTTCGCGATCGGCGGCATCAACTTCCCGGTGGGCGTGCTCATCTACTGGTTCGCCTCGAACCTGTGGACGATGGGCCAGCAGTTCTACGTCATCCGCCGCAACCCGGCGCCCGGCACCCCGGCGTACGACGCCTGGGAGGAGCGCCGCAAGGCCAAGGGCAAGGACCTGCACGAGGCGATCGTCTCCGACCTCGAGGTGGAGGCCGAGGCGGCCGGCACGTCGGTGTCGAAGGTCATCCGCCAGCAGCCGCGCAAGCAGACCCGCTCCCAGCGCAGGGTCTGACCGGCCGCTCTCCCGGCGCTCCGGCGCCCCGCTACTTCCCCGTGCCGTCGCCCGGCCGGGGCCGACGACGAGCCCGCGAGGCGGGCTCTGCGAGGAGGACCTGTGAACGACGAGCGTGACCCCGGCCCCGAGGCCCAGGACACCGACGAGGCCGTGACCGAGGTCGACGGCGCCATGCAGACCCTGGTGGCCGACGACGCCCCCGCGGCCGCAGCCGAGGTGTCGGCCCCCGAGGCCGACGCCGACGGGGAGGACGACGAGGACGACGCCGCGTCGGACAACCCGCTCGACACCGAGGCCGAGATCGCCGCGGACTACCTCGAGGAGCTGCTCGACATCGCCGACCTCGACGGCGACATCGACACCTACATCGAGGGCGACCGGGCGCACGTGTCCATCGTCAGCGAGTCGCAGGTGCTGGTCGGCGCCAACGGCGAGGTGCTCGACGCGCTGCAGGAGCTCACCCGGCTGGCCGTCATGACCGACACCGGCGACCGCAGCCGGCTGATGCTCGACGTCGCCGGCTACCGCGAGCGCCGGCGCACCGAGCTCGCCGCGCTGGCCGCCGACGCCATCGAGGAGGCGCGCACCTCCGGTGAGCGGGTCCCGCTGCAGCCGATGAACCCGTTCGAGCGCAAGATCGTGCACGACGCGGTGGCCGCCGCCGGCCTGACGAGCGAGTCCGAGGGCGAGGAGCCCCGGCGCCACGTCGTCGTCCTGCCCGCCTGAGCCGTCGTCCTCCGCTCCTCGCGAGCACCCGCGCACCCCGTCCGGACCTCGTCCGGGCGGGGTTCTGCGTTCCACCGCCGGGGCGCCGCGGCGTCAGGTGCAGAATGGCAGGCATGCCCCCACCGCTCGAGCAGCAGCGCCTGCTCACCACCGCCGTCCCCGGGCCCCGCTCGGAGGCGCTGATGGCGCGCAAGTCGGCCGCCGTCGCCGCCGGTGTGGGCACCACCATGCCCGTCTTCGCCGAGCGAGCCGGCGGTGGCGTGGTCGTCGACGTCGACGGCAACTCGTTCATCGACCTCGGCTCGGGGATCGCCGTGGCCACCGTCGGCAACAGCGCCCCCCGGGTCGTCGAGGCCGTGCAGCGCCAGGTCGAGGCCTTCACCCACACCTGCTTCATGGTCACCCCGTACGAGAGCTACGTCGCGGTGGCCGAGGCGCTCAACCGGCTCACCCCCGGCGACCACGAGAAGCGCTCGGCGCTGTTCAACTCCGGCGCCGAGGCGGTGGAGAACGCGGTGAAGATCGCCCGCGCGCACACCGGCCGGCAGGCCGTCGTCGCCTTCGACCACGCCTACCACGGGCGCACCAACCTGACGATGGCGCTGACGGCGAAGTCGATGCCCTACAAGAGCGGCTTCGGCCCGTTCGCCCCCGAGGTCTACCGGGCGCCGCTGTCCTACCCCTACCGCGACGACGCGGGGCTGAGCGGTGAGGCCGCGGCCGCCCGCGCCATCGACGTCATCGAGAAGCAGGTCGGCGCCGCCAACCTGGCCGCGGTGGTCATCGAGCCGATCCAGGGCGAGGGCGGCTTCATCGTCCCCGCCGACGGCTTCCTGCCCGCCCTGGCCGCCTGGTGCCGGGCGAACGGCGTCGTCTTCGTCGCCGACGAGGTCCAGTGCGGGTTCGCCCGCACCGGCGCCTGGTTCGCCTGCGAGCACTTCGGCGTGGTCCCCGACCTCATCGTCACCGCCAAGGGCATCGCCGGCGGGCTGCCGCTCTCGGCCGTCACCGGCCGCGCCGAGATCATGGACGCCGCGCACGCCGGCGGCCTCGGCGGCACCTACGGCGGGAACCCGCTGGCCTGCGCCGCCGCGCTCGCCGTCATCGAGACGATCACCGAGGACCGGCTGGTCGAGCGGGCCGTGGAGATCGAGCAGGTGCTGCTCCCCCGGCTGCGCGCCCTGCAGGCCGGCGACGACCGGATCGGCGACGTCCGCGGGCTCGGGGCGATGGTCGCCGTCGAGCTCGTGCACCCCGGCAGCACCGAGCCCGACCCCGAGCTGACCAAGGCCGTCGCCACCGCGGCCCACCGGCGGGGCGTCGTCGTCCTGACCTGCGGCACGTACGGCAACGTCCTGCGTCTGCTCCCCCCGCTCGCCATCAGCGACGCGCTGCTCACCGAGGCTCTCGACGTCCTCGCCGACGTGCTGGCCGAGAGCGCCGAGCAGCCCGTCGCCCGCGTCCTCGACCTGGAGACCACCTCGTGACCGCTGTTCCCCCCTCCGCCCCGCGCACCGTGCAGAACTACGTCGACGGGCGGCTGGTCGACAGCACCGCCACGGAGTTCACCGAGCTGGTGGACCCGACGAACGGCGAGGTCACCGGCCGCTCGCCGAAGTCGACCCCCGAAGAGGTCGACGCCGCGGTGCGGGCGGCCGAGCGGGCGTTCACGACCTGGCGGCGGACGACGCCCTCCCAGCGTCAGGCGGCGCTGCTGAAGCTGGCCGACGCGCTGGAGGCGCACAGCGACGAGCTGGTGGAGCTGCAGAGCCGCAACACCGGGCAGCTGACGTCGCTCATCGCCTCGGAGGAGGTCGCCGTCGGCGCCGACCAGCTGCGGTTCTTCGCCGGCGCCGCCCGCAGCCTGGAGGGCCGGGCGACGGCGGAGTACCTGGAGGGGCTGTCCTCCAGCGTCCGGCGCGAGCCGATCGGCGTCGTCGCCCAGGTCACGCCCTGGAACTACCCGCTGATGATGGCGCTGTGGAAGATCGGCCCGGCGCTGGCCGCCGGGAACACCGTCGTCCTCAAGCCCAGCGACACCACGCCCGAGTCGACGGTGCGGCTGGCCGAGATCGCCGGCGAGATCCTCCCGCCGGGCGTCCTCAACGTCGTCAACGGCGACGGGGAGACCGGCCGGAGCCTGGTCGAGCACCCGGTGCCCGGCCTGGTGGCCATCACCGGCTCGGTGCGCGCCGGGATCGCCGTCGCCGTGTCCGCCGCCCAAGGGCTCAAGCGCGCCCACCTGGAGCTGGGCGGGAACGCCCCCGTCGTCGTCTTCGCCGACGCCGACCTCGAGGCGGCGGCCGAGGGCATCGCCACGGCGGCCTTCTTCAACGCCGGCCAGGACTGCACCGCGGCCACCCGGGTGATCGTCGCCGACACCGTGCACGACGCCTTCGTCGACGCGCTCGTCGTCCAGGCGGAGCTGAACCGGCCGGGCGGGCGCGACGACGCCGACGCGGCCTACGGCCCGCTCAACAACGCCGGCCACCTCGCCAAGGTCCAGGCGCTCGTCGCGGGCATCCCCGAGCGGGCCGTGGTCCGCACCGGCGGTCAGCAGCACGGCAGCGAGGGCTTCTACTTCCAACCCACCGTGATCACCGGCCTGGAGCAGGACGACGAGATCGTCCAGCAGGAGGTGTTCGGCCCGGTCATCACCGTCCAGGGGTTCACCGACGAGGCCGACGCCCTGGCCAAGGCCAACGGCGTGCCCTACGGGCTGTCCTCCAGCGTCTGGACGCGCGACCACGCCACCGCCCTGCGGATGTCGCGCGACCTCGACTTCGGCTGCGTCTGGCTGAACACCCACATCCCGCTCGCGGCCGAGATGCCGCACGGCGGGTTCGGCGCCTCGGGGTACGGCAAGGACCTCTCCGGCTACGGGCTGGAGGACTACACCCGGGTGAAGCACGTCATGAGCTCGCTCGGGTGAGCGGCGGGACCACGCCGACGGCCCACCCCCTCGACCCGGTCACCGCGGCCGAGATCGACGTCGTCCGGGAGGTGCTGGCGCGCGAGCGGCGCGTCGGCGCCGGCTGGCGCTACACCGGTGTCGAGGCCGTGGAGCCGTCGAAGGCCGCGCTGGAGCAGTTCCGCCGCACGGGGACGGTGCCGCCCCGGCTGGCCCAGGCCGTCGTGCTGGACCGGGCGGCCAACGCGGTGTTCCGCGCCCGCGTCGACCTGGGGGCGGGAGCGCTGACCTCCTTCACCCACGTCCCCGACGTGCAGCCCAACGTCACCCTGGACGAGTGGGAGGAGGCGAACGCGGTCCTGGTCGCCCACCCGGACGTCCGCGCCGCCCTCGCCCGCCGTGGCATCACCGACCTGTCCCTGGTGTTCATGGATACCTGGACCTACGGCGCCTCGTTCGTCCCGCCCGCCCACGCCGGCCGCCGGGTGGGCTGGTCCGACACCTGGGTGCGGGCGTCGCCGGGGGCCAACCCCTACGCCGGCCCGGTCAACGGGCTGCACTGCGTCATCGACCTGAACGCCATGGAGCTCCTGGAGATCGAGGACGTCGCGGTGCCCGAGCGCCCGGCGGTGATGGGTGAGTACGTCCCCCGGCTGGTGCCGGAGGCGCTGCAGGGCGGTCGCCCGCCCCGGCGGCCGCTGGAGATCAGCCAACCCGAGGGCGTCTCGTTCACCGTGGAGGGTCAGCTGGTCCGCTGGCAGAACTGGTCGTTCCGCGTGGGGTTCAACGTCCGCGAGGGGATGACGCTGCACGACGTCCGCTACGCCGACGCCTACGCACCCGGCGGCCCGTGCGACCGCTCGGTCGCGCACAAGCTCTCCTTCGCCGAGATGGTGGTCCCCTACCGCGACCCCGGACCCGACCACGTCCGCCGCACGGCCTTCGACATCGGCGAGTGGGGGCTCGGCTTCCTCACCCAGTCCCTGGAGCTGGGCTGCGACTGCCTGGGCGAGATCCGCTACCTCGACGCGACCGTGCACGACAGCACCGGGACCCCGCGCGTCATCCGGGACGCCATCTGCCTGCACGAGGAGGACAACGGCGTGCTGTGGAAGCACGTCGACGCCGACAGCGGGGCCGAGGTTCGCCGGATGCGGCGGTTCGTCGTCTCCTTCCACGTCACGGTGGCGAACTACGAGTACCTGGTCTACTGGCGCTTCCACGAGGACGGCAGCATCGAGTGCGAGGTCCGGGCCACGGGGATCATGGTGGTCACCCACCTGGCCGAGGACGCCGCCGCCCCGTACGGCGTGCTCGTGGACCAGCGGACCTACGCGCCCCACCACCAGCACTTCATCGTCGCTCGCCTCGACCTCGACGTCGACGGCCCGGACAACACCGTGCAGATGACCGAGACCCGCGCGGTGCCGATGGGTCCGGACAACCCGCACGGGATCGCCGTCGCCCAGCACACGGAGGCGCTGCGCACCGAGCAGGAGGGCCGGCAGGACTACCGCTGGGAGAGCCAGCGCGCCTGGAAGGTCGTCAACCCGCACGTCCTGAACGGCCTGGGCACCCCGGTGGCCTACAAGCTGGTGCCCGGGGCGGCCCTGCCGACCTTCTTCGACCCCGCCTCCCCGGTGTTCGGACGCGCCCAGGTCATCGGGCACACGCTGTGGGTCACCCCCGAGCACCCGGACGAGCGCTGGCCCGCCGGGGAGTTCGTCACCCAGAGCCGGGTCGGCGAGGGGCTCCCACGCTGGACCGCGGCCGACCGCTCCATCGAGGACACCGACGTCGTGCTCTGGTACACCTTCGGCATCCACCACGTGGCCAGGCCCGAGGACTGGCCGGTGATGCCGGTGGACGTCGTCTCCTTCTGGCTCAAGCCGGTCGGCTTCTTCGACCGGAACCCCGCGCTCGACGTCGAGCCGTCGGGTGACCACTGCGCGCCGTCGGGAGGGCACACCGCATGAGCGTCGAGCAGGACGTCTTCGGGGACCAATATGAGTCGGCTTCTCGATATGTCGACATACTGGCCACGCGAGGCATCGAGTGGGGGCTGATCGGACCCCGGGAGGGCGACCGGCTCTGGGACCGGCACGTGCTCAACAGCGTGGCCCCGGCCGCGCTGCTCCCGCCGGGTGCCACCGTGGCCGACGTCGGCAGCGGGGCCGGACTGCCCGGCATCCCGTTGGCGCTGCTGCGCCCCGACCTGCGGGTGACGCTGGTCGAGCCGCTGCTCCGCCGCGCCACCTTCCTCACCGAGGCCGTCGAGGAGCTGGACCTGGGCGACCGGGTCTCGGTCGTCCGGGCCCGGGCCGAGGACCACCGAGAGCGCTACGACGCCGTGGTCTCCCGCGCCCTGGCGCCCCTCCCCCGGCTGCTGGCCTGGTGCGAGCCGCTCCGTCAGCCCGACGGGGTCATCCTCGCGCTGAAGGGCCGGTCGGCGTCGGACGAGCTGGCCGAGGCCGAGCGTGAGCTGCAGCGCCGTGGCCTGGTCGGCGAGGTTCTGACCGTCCGGGCTCACCCGTCGGTGGAGCCGACGTCGGTGGTCCGGCTCCGCGCCGGTCGCTGAGCGTCGGTCCGCGGTCTCCGAGCTCGGCGGGTCGAGTGGAGCCGGGTCGACGCGTGGCGTGACGTCGGGCACCCCTCGACGCCGAGTACCGTGAACCCTCGTAGTCGACAGGGGAGCATGGATGGCAGTCGGACCCGTACGCGAGCACGAGGTGGTACCCGGCCTCGGGTGGCCTGAGCGGGTGGAGCCCGACCCCCAGGTCGGATGGCCTCGTGTTCCACGTGAAACGCTCGACTGGCCGACGGAGGTCCGCACCCCGGCTCCCGACCCCCGCGTCGAGGAGGAAGCGGCGCCGGTCCCTGACCCGGGTCCCACCACGCCCGGGGTCGAGCCAGCGCCCGAGGGGCCCGAGCCGTCCGGTCCTGAGCCCGTGGCACCGCCAGAGCCGGAGACCGCCGCGCCGGCAGACGTCGCCGTGGACGCTGCTCCCGTGGAGCCGGACGACAGTCCCAGCTCTGCGCCCTCCATCGCGCGCCCGCCCGGCCCGCGTCGGGCACGGTTCGACGAGGCCGAGGAAGGCTTGCCGCCACCGGTCGAGGAGCACGAGCACGTCGTTCCACGTGAAACACCTCCCGCACCGGCAACCCTGCCCGCTCCCCCGGCTCCGCGCGTCTTCGTGGTCGCCAACCAGAAGGGCGGGGTCGGCAAGACGACGACCTCGGTCAACCTCGCGGCCGGCCTGGCCCTCGGCGGGCTCTCGGTCCTGGTCGTCGACCTCGACCCGCAGGGCAACGCGTCGACGGCACTGGGGGTGGAGCACTCCCCTGGCACCCCGGGCACCTATGAGGTGCTCATCGGCGGCTCCGCCATCGCCGACCACGTCGTGCCCTCCACCGAGGCGCCGCGGCTCCAGGTGCTGCCCGCGTCCATCGACCTCGCCGGCGCGGAGATCGAGCTCGTCTCGGTCGTCGCCCGCGAGAACCGGTTGCTGCGCGCGCTGCGCGCCTACCTCGCCGAGCACCCGACCGACTACGTCTTCATCGACTGCCCGCCCTCGCTCGGCCTGCTGACCCTCAACGCCCTGGTGGCGGCGACGGAGATCCTCATCCCCATCCAGTGCGAGTACTACGCCCTGGAGGGCGTCTCGCAGCTGATGCGCACGATCAACCTGGTCACCGGCGAGCTGAACCAGGACCTCCAGCTGACGACGGTGGTGCTGACGATGTTCGACGCCCGCACCCGGCTGGCCGCGCAGGTGGCGCAGGAGGTGCGGACGCACTTCGCCGCGGAGACGCTGCCGACGGTCATCCCGCGTTCGGTACGGATCAGCGAGGCACCCAGCTACGGGCAGACCGTGCTGACGTACCACCCCGACTCCGCCGGAGCGGTGTCCTACCTCAAGGCCGCGCAGGAGATCGCCCTGCGCGGCGCAGCCACGACCTCGGAGGAGAACCGATGAGCACCGCGACCGACCGCCGGGGACTGGGCCGCGGCCTGGGGGAGCTGTTCCAGCGCACGGAGGTGACCGACGCGCCGGCACCCGCCGCCGCGCCCACCGCTCCGGCCGCGCCCGTGGAGCAGACCCCGCCGCCGTCTCTGCACCCTGTCCCGGAGGGCTCCTACTTCGCCGAGCTCGACATCGCGACGGTGAGCGCGAACCCGCGCCAGCCCCGCAGCGTCTTCGACGAGGAGGCCCTCGAGGAGCTGACGGGGTCGATCCGCGAGGTGGGCCTGCTGCAGCCGGTCGTCGTCCGGCCGGTCGGCGGCGAGCGGTTCGAGCTGGTGATGGGGGAGCGGCGGTGGCGGGCGTCGCAGGCCGCCGGGCTGACGACGATCCCGGCGATCGTGCGACGCACGGAGGACCACGACCTGCTGCGCGACGCGCTGCTCGAGAACCTGCACCGCGCCCAGCTGAACCCGCTCGAAGAGGCGGCGGCCTACCAGCAGATGCTGGAGGACTTCGGCTGCACCCAGGACGAGCTGGCCACCCGCATCAAGCGGTCCCGGCCGCAGATCTCCAACACGATCCGTCTGCTGCGGCTGCCGCCGACGGTGCAGCGCCGGGTGGCCGCCGGCGTGCTCAGCGCCGGGCACGCGCGGGCCCTGCTCGCCGTCCCCGACCCGGCCGGCCAGGAGCGGCTCGCCCAGCGGGTCGTCGCCGAGGGCCTCTCGGTCCGGGCCGTCGAGGAGCTGGTGGCGCTGGGGGAGACCGGGAGCGAGGAGACCCCGCGTCGACGGGAGCGCCGGGAGGCGCCGGCGCTGGCCACCGAGCTCGCCGGCCGCCTCTCGGACCGGCTGGACACCCGGGTCCGCGTGGAGATGGGCCGGTCCAAGGGCCGGATCGTCGTCGACTTCGCCACGGCCGAGGATCTGCAGCGGATCGTGGACGCCATGACGACCAATCGCTAAGTCGATAAATACCTAAGTTGGTACATGGTGATCGTCAGGGAGTGGTCGCCGGGGCCGTCGTGGCGTCGCGGGCTTCTTCGGCGGCGAGTTTGGCCCGCACGTCCTTGGTGGCCGAGCGCTCGGCGATGAAGGACAGGAAGGGGACGGTGCCGGCGAGGGCGATGAGCAGCAGCCGGCTCCACCGCCAGTGCGCGCGCCGTCCCAGGTCGACCGCGGTGATGATGAGGATCATGTACAGCCAGCCGTGCGGGATGCCGGTCCAGGTCACCACCCGGTCGTCGCCGTAGACGTACTTCAACGGCAGCCCCACGAGGGTGAGCACGATCAGCAGGGTGCCCACGAGGTAGGCCATCACCCGGTAGCGGAGCAGGGCGTTGCGCATGGGCCGAGCCTACGTCGCGCGCGCGGGCTCCTCGGGCGTGAGATCGGCCACCTCGGGGCCGCCCAGCTCCTGGTCACGGGCCATCCGGAGGGCCAGGCCCACGGCGAAGGCGGCGAAGACCCACCACTGGAGCGCGTAGGCGCCGTTGCGCAGCCGGCCGCTGCCCTCGGGCAGCACCACCGCGGCCGGCTCGAGCCCCTGGGCGGTGGACTCGTCGCCGCTCAGGGTCACGAAGCCGCTCACGATCGGCGCGGGCCACGTCTGGGCCAGCGTCGGCAGCCGCACGGAGCTGATCTGGCCCTCGGGCAGGTCGCCCGTGGGGGCCTCCTCCGACGGCAGCAGCAGACCCTGACCGGCCTGGTCACCGCTCGGGGCCGGGGGAGCGGTGGTCGAGGTCGCGGTCCCGCGGACCACGGGCAGCACGTCGCCGTTGTCGAGACGCAGCGCCGTCACCACCCGGTAGCGCCCGGGCTGGTCCTCCTCGGGCACGAGGACCTCGGTGCCGGGGAGGTAGCGGCCCCGGAAGAGCACGGTGCGGCCGTAGCCGTCCGGTACCGGCTGACCGGCCCGGGCGACGGCGCCGACCTCGCTGGGCGGGGCGCTGGCCCGCTGCTCGGCCACCGCCTGGCCCTGGCTGTGGTAGACGTCCAGCTGCCACAGGCCCAGCACCACCATGACGGCGGCGAGGACCAGCCCGACCAGGACGATCCCGGCCTGGCGCAGGCGGATCAGGCGCACGGCCGCCCGACCTCGCAGCTCACGCCGGCACCCGCGGACCGGCGGCGCCCGACGTGGCCCCGCGGGCGGCGGCGGTGCGGACGAGGTCGGCGCACATCCGGCCCAGGCTCCAGCCGGCGGCCTCGATGGCCAGCGGGACGGCGGAGGTCTCCGTCATGCCGGGAGCCACGTTGACCTCCAGGAAGACCGGCTCGCCGGCGGGGGTGATGATGAGGTCGGTGCGGGAGAGGTCGCGCAGGCCCAGCTCGTCGTGCACCTGCAGCGCCAGGTCGGCGCAGCGCGCGGCGACGTCGGCGTCCACCTCGGCGGGGCAGAGGAAGCGGGTGGCCCCCGCGGTGTAGCGGGCGGTGTAGTCGTAGACGCCGGAGTCGGGCCGGATCTCGACCGCGGGCAGCGCCGTCGGGCCCGTGCCCCGGTCGACGACGGCGACCGTCACCTCGGTGCCCTCGACGAACTCCTCGACGACTGCCACCGCGCCGTAGGCGTAGGCCCCGACCATGGCCGAGGGCAGCTCCTCGGCGCGGGTCACCTTGCTGCAGCCCAGGGCCGACCCGCCCCGGGACGGCTTCACCATCATCGGGAAGCCGATCTGCTGCCCGAGCGCGCTGACCAGGGCGGCCGCCCCCAGCTCGCGGAAGATCTCGTGGGGGAGGGCCACCTGGGCCGGCGTCCGCAGGCCGGCCTCGGCGACGACGGTGGTGGCGATCGACTTGTCGAACGCTACTCGCGACGCGGCGCCCTCCGAGCCGACGAACGGGACCCCGAGCAGGGCGAGCACCTCGCGCAGGGCGCCGTCCTCGCCGGCCTCGCCGTGCAGCACGGGGAAGACGACGGGGTCGGCCAGCTCGGCCAGCCGGGGGAGCAGGGTGGAGTCGACGTCGGACTCGACGACGTCGGCCCCCTGCGAGCGCAGCGCCTGCGCGACCCGGCGGCCCGAGCGCAGCGACACGTCGCGCTCGTGCGAGAGCCCGCCGGCCAGCACCACGACGGTGCCCGGCAGGCTGGCCAGGGGTGCTTCTGCTGTGCTCACGCGGTGTCGTCTTCCTCGGTGGGGTGTCGGGAGGGGGCCGGCGACGGCCCCGGTGGCCTCAGGCCTGGTTGGCGCCGGGCGCCTCGTAGGGCCGCAGCGAGCGGTCGGACCCGCCCTCCAGCGCCGGGCCGAAGGTGGCGAGCATGTCCGCCTCGTGCTGCAGGACCTCGCCGAGCCGGCGGGTGCCCTCCACGAGCCGCTCCGGCGTCGGGAAGCAGTAGGACAGCCGCATGTAGCGGCTGCCGAAGCCGTCGGCGTAGAAGGCGGTGCCGGGCACGTAGGCCACCCGGGCGGTGACGGCGCGGGGCAGCATGGCGTGCGAGTCCAGTCCGGGCGGCAGCGTCGCCCAGACGAAGAACCCGCCCGTCGGCACCGTCCAGGACATGCCGGCCGGCATGTGGTCGGCCAGACCGGCCAGCAGCGCGTCGCGACGCTCGCGGTACATCTCGCGGAACACCTTGATCTGGCCGCGCCAGTCGTGGTTGGCCAGGTACGCGGCGATGGCGAACTGGGAGAACACCGGCGGGCACAGGGTGGCCGACTCCTGCGCCAGCACGAGCTTCTCGCGGACGGCGTGCGGGGCGAGCACCCAGCCGACGCGGAACCCGGGGGCGAACGTCTTGGAGAACGAGCCGAGGTAGACGACGCGGTCCTGGTCGAGCGAGCGGATCGCCGGCGTCGGCTCCCCCTCGAAGCCGAGCAGCCCGTAGGGGTTGTCCTCCACGACGAGCAGGTCGGCCTCCTCGGCCACCCGCAGGATCTCGGTCCGCCGCTCCAGCGACTGGGTGACGCCGGCCGGGTTGTGGAAGTTGGGGATCGTGTAGAGGAACTTGACCGTCCGGCCCGCCGCGCGGAGGGCGGTGACCGCTTCGCGGAGCGCCTGCGGGTCGAGGCCCTGCTCGTCCATGGCCACGTGCGCGACGTCGCACTGGAAGGCCCGGAACACCCCGAGGGCGCCGACGTAGCTGGGGGCCTCGCAGAGCACGACGTCGCCCGGGTCGCAGAAGATGCGGGTGACCAGGTCCAGCGCCTGCTGGGAGCCGACGGTGACGGTGACGTCGTCGGGGTGCGCCTGCACGCCCTCCAGCCGCATCACCTCGCAGATGGCCTCGCGGATCATCGGCTCGCCCTGCCCCGACCCGTACTGCATGGCCCGCATGCCCTGCTGGGCGACGAGGTCGGCCAGCGTCGAGCCGACGACGTCCAGCGGCAGGTCCGCGATGTTCGGCATCCCGCCGGCCAGGGAGACGACCTCGGGCCGGTTGGCCACCGAGAACAGGGCGCGGATGGCGGAGGCGGTCATCCCGTGCGTGCGGGCGGCGTAGCGGTCGACGTAGGGGTCCAGCCGGGTGTCGCGCCGCGCCGGGCGGGCCACCTCACCGCCGGAGCCGTGCGTCACCCCGGGGCCGGTCGTGGGGAGAGGTGGCACGCTCACCCCCCAAGGGTGCCTCATCGACCCCAGCCGCGCACGCCGTCCCACCCCGCGCCGCGGGCGTCGGGGGCGTCGACGGAGCCGGGCCCGACGCCTACGATGGGCGCATGCGCCGTGCCTCCTCGGGTGGGTTGCCGCGCCCCTTCCGCTGGTCGCTCTGGCTCGCCTCGGGAGTGGCCTCGGGTCTCGCCGTCGGTTTCGTGCTGGGCCTCGCCCGGCCCCGGCCGGAGACGACCGACGCCCCCGCCGCGCGGGGGGCCTGATGGCGCGCCGCTTCCGCCCGATGACCGCCGCGGACCTCGCCGACCTGCCGGAGCCCTGCGGCGGCTGCACCTTCTGGGAGTCGAGCCTGGCCGACCTGGCCACCTCCTCCGACCAGCGCCGCGCGGCCACCAAGCAGGAGTGGGCCGAGGCCGTCACCCGGCACTGGGGCTACTGCGGCGTGGCCGCGTACAACGACGACGAGCTCATCGGCCACCTGACGCTGGCCCCGGCCGGGCACGTCCCACGGCTCGGCGCCTTCGCCACGACCCCGGTGAGCGCCGACGCCGCCGTCGTCACCTCGGTCCGGGTCGCCGAGGAGCACCGCGGCCACGGCGTCGGCCGGCACCTGGTGCAGACGGCGGCCGCGCTGGTCGCCCGGCGCGACATCCGCGCCCTGGAGGCCGTCGGCACCCACCACGCCGGGCCGTCCTGCATGCTGCCGGTGAGCTGGCTGGAGAGCGTGGGCTTCACCGTCGTCCGGCCGCACCCGGTGACCCCGCGGCTGCGGATGGACCTGCAGACCACCCAGCGCTGGCTCCCGGACCTGGGGGCCGCGTGGAGCCGGCTGACGGGGCTGGTGGCCGCCCCGGCGTCGGTCGAGCCCGCCACCTACGCCCACCGCGACGCCGCGGACCCGCTGCCGACCACCCCGGGCTGAGCGCGCGGCCCCTAGAGTGCGGGCACGACCTCCTCCGCCGGAGGGGTGCGAGCAGAGGAAACGCATGCGCATCGTCCTGGTGGGGGCGGGTGGCGTCGGGGACGCCTTCGCCAAGATCGCGGTCCGGCGGTCCTTCTTCGAGCGCCTCGTGGTGGCCGACCACGACCTGGCCCGGGCCGAGCGCACCGTCGCCGCCGTGACGGGCTGGCGGGGGCCGGACGAGCGCTTCGTCGCCGCCCACGTCGACGCGTCCGACGCCGGCTCGGTCGAGGCGCTGGCCCGCGCGCACGGCGCGACGCACGTGATGAACGCCGTCGACCCGCGGTTCGTCCTGCCGATCTTCCGCGGCGCCTTCGCCGCCGGAGCGGACTACCTCGACATGGCCATGTCCCTCTCGGTCCGCGACCCCGACGACCCCTACGGCACCACCCACGTCAAGCTCGGCGACGAGCAGTTCGCCGACGCGGCGCAGTGGGAGGCCGCCGGCCGTCTCGCCCTGGTGGGGATGGGCGTCGAGCCCGGTCTCTCCGACGTCTTCGCCCGCTACGCCTGCGACCACCTGTTCTCGGCCGTGGACGAGCTCGGCACCCGCGACGGCTCCAACCTCACCGTCGACGGCCACGACTTCGCCCCGTCGTTCTCCATCTGGACCACGATCGAGGAGTGCCTCAACCCGCCGGTGGTCTGGGAGAAGGACCGGGGCTGGTTCGTCACCGAGCCGTTCAGCGAGCCGGAGGTGTTCGACTTCCCGGGCGGCATCGGCCCCGTCGAGTGCGTCAACGTCGAGCACGAGGAGGTCCTGCTGATGCCCCGCTGGCTGGACGCCCGGCGGGTCACGTTCAAGTACGGGCTGGGCCAGGAGTTCGTCGACGTGCTCCGCACCCTGCGCAAGCTGGGCCTGGACCGCACCGAGCCGGTGCTGGTCAAGGGGGTGCCGGTCTCGCCCCGCGACCTCGTCGCCGCCTGCCTGCCCGACCCGGCGACGCTGGGCGACACCATGCACGGCTCGACCTGCGCCGGGCTCTGGGTGACGGGCACCGGCAAGGACGGCCGCCCGCGCGAGGTCTACCTGCACCACGTCGTCGACAACGCCACGACGATGCGCGAGTACGGCGCGCAGTGCGTGGTCTGGCAGACCGCCGTCAACCCCGTCGTCGCGCTGGAGCTGCTGGCCACCGGCGTCTGGTCCGGCACCGGCGTGCGGGGCCCAGAGGCCTTCGACGCCGTCCCTTTCCTCGACCTGCTGGCGGGGGAGTACGGCTCGCCGTGGGGGCTGGAGGAGCGCACGCCCGCGGCATAGGCCTGTGGCAGGGTTGGTGCGGTGACCGACGCCCCGCCCCCCGCCACGACGCCCCCGGCCACCCCGGCCGCGCCCCCGCACGACGCCGCGCACCGCCGCGTCGAGCTGACCCGCACCGGCCCCTTCCGGCTGCGCGCGACCAACAGCCGCGGGACCACCCTGGATCTCGGCTCGGGCGACACCCCCGACTTCACCCCCGTCGAGCTGCTGCTCGTCGCCCTGGCCGGCTGCAGCGCCGTCGACGTCGACGCGATCACCGGCAAGCGCTCCGAGCCGGAGCAGTTCGACGTCGTGGCCGAGGCCGACAAGGTGCGCGACGGCGACGGCAACCACCTGACCGGGATCACGCTGGACTTCCGCGTCACCTTCCCCGACACCGCCGAGGGCCGGGCCGCGGAGTCGGTGCTGGCGCGCTCGGTGACCATGTCGCACGACCGGCTCTGCACCGTCAGCCGCACCGTCGAGCTGGGCACGCCCGTCCGTCCGCTGCTGCGCGGCGAGGAGGTGCCCGCGTGAGCGCCGGGACCACCGCCCTGCCCGCCGGCCGCCCCGAGCACGCCTGGTTCGCCGAGGCGCGGCTGGGCCTGTTCGTGCACTGGGGCCTCTACGCCCTGCCCGCCCGGCACGAGTGGGTGATGAGCAAGGAGCAGATCCACCCCGACACCTACGAGCGCTACCAGCGCTACTTCGAGGCCGACCGCTACGACCCGCGCGCCTGGGCGAGGGCCGCCAAGGCCGCCGGCATGCGCTACGCCGTCCTCACCACCAAGCACCACGACGGCTTCTGCCTCTGGGACTCCGCGCTCACCGACTACACGACCGTGCACACCCCCTTCGGCCGCGACGCCGTCGCCGAGTTCGTCGAGGCGTTCCGCGCCGAGGGGCTGCGGGTCGGCTTCTACCACTCGCTGCTGGACTGGCACCACCCCGACTTCCCCGTCGACGTCCACCACCCGCTGCGCGACGACCCGGCCGCCGCGGAGCTCAACGCGCAGCGCTCGATGGAGCGCTACCGCGCCTACCTGCACGGCCAGGTGCGTGAGCTGCTGACCGGCTACGGCACCGTCGACTACCTCTTCTTCGACTTCTCCTACGGCCAGGACAGCTACCGGGGGCTGCCCGGCAAGGGGGCGGCCGACTGGGGCTCCGAGGAGCTGCTGGCCCTGGTCCGCGAGCTGCAGCCCGGGATCGTCGTCAACGACCGGCTCGAGGTGCCGGGTGACCTCGTCACCCCCGAGCAGTACCAGCCGAGCGGACCGATGCTGGGCGCCGACGGCGAGCCGCTGGCCTGGGAGGCCTGCCAGACGCTGAACGGCAGCTGGGGCTTCGACCGCGACAACCACGACTACAAGTCCGTGCCCCTGCTGGTCCGGATGCTCGTCGACGGCGTCGCGAACGGCGGCAACCTGCTGCTGAACGTCGGCCCCACCGGCCGCGGCGACCTGGACCCCCGCGCGCTGGCCTCCCTCGACGGCCTGGCCACCTGGATGGACCGGCACGGCCGCGCGGTCCACGGCGCCGGCCCCAGCGGGGGGACCCCGCCGCCGGACTGCCGCTACACCCGGCGCGGCGACCGGCTGTACCTGCACGTGTTCAGCTGGCCGCTCGGCCACCTGCACCTGCCGGGGATGGCGGGCAAGGTGGCCTACGCGCAGCTGCTGGACGACGCGTCCGAGATCGCGCTGGAGGAGATCGCGCCCGACCAGCAGGCCCAGACCCTGGTCCCCGGCGGCCAGCCGCCCGGCACCCTGACCCTCCGGCTCCCCACCCAGCCGCCCGCCGTCGCGGTCCCGGTGGTCGAGCTGTTCCTGCGCTGACCGAGGATGCTCCTGTGCCCGCGCCCCACCTGACCTCGCCCCAGCTGGTCGCCTGCCCGCCGGAGGGCGACGAGGCGTTCCTGCGGGCGACCATGCACGGGTTCCACCGCGACTGGGACGGCGACGCCCTGGAGCCCGCCGTCCGGCTGCTCGACACCGGGCGCAGCTTCGGCCACCAGGTGGAGGGCGGCTGGGTCTCGACCTGCTCGTCCTACGCCCGCCGGCTGGTGGTGCCGGGCGGGACGGTGTCGACGGCGGCGGTCACCTGGGTGACGGTCAGCCCGTCCTACCGGCGGCGCGGCCTGCTCACCGAGCTGATGGCCCACCAGCTGGCGACCGTCCCCGAGCCCGTGGCCCTGCTGTGGGCCTCCGAGGCGGGCATCTACGGCCGCTACGGCTACGGGGCCGCCGTGCCGTCGCTGCGGGTGAGCGGGCCGACCCGGGAGACGGCCTTCCGGGCCGATGTCGACCTGGGCGGCGGCTCGGTGGAGGAGGTCGGGTCCGAGGAGTTCCGGTCCGTCGTCGTCCCCCTGCACGCCCGGCTGCTGGCCGACCGCCCGGGCTCGCTGGACCGGACCGCGGCCTGGTGGGACGCGGCGCTGGACGACCGGCCCTCGCGCCGACCCGGCCAGAGCGCGCAGCGCTACGCCCTGCACCACGACGAGACGGGCGCCGTCGACGGCTACCTGGCCTTCCGGCTGCCGGCCGCCGCCGACTTCGGCCCCGGGCTCACGGTCCGGGTCACGGCGCTGGACGCGGTCACCCCGGCCGCGCACGCCCGGCTGTGGCGGTTCGTCCTCGACCTCGACCTGGTCCGCACCGTGGAGGCCGCCGTCGCGGGGGACGACCCGCTGCCGCACCTGCTCGCGGACCCGTTGGCCCTGACCAGCACGGTCTCGGAGTCGACGCACGTCCGGCTGCTCGACGTGCCCGCCGCCCTGGAGGCCCGGCGCTACGCCACGGACGTCGACGTCGTCGTCGCGGTCACCGACCCGCGCGGACCGGAGTACGGCGGCACCTACCGCCTGGCGGGCGGCCCCGACGGGGCGTCGGTCGGTCGGGTCGAGAGCTCACCGGACGTCCACCTCGGCGTCCGCGAGCTGGGCGCGGCCTACCTCGGCGGCACACCGCTGACCACCCTGGGCCGCGCCGGCCTGGTGCAGGAGCGGACGCCGGGGGCGCTCGGCGCGCTGGCCCGGGCCCTCGCCGGCCCGCGGCTGCCGTTCTGCCGCGACTACTTCTGAGCGGGCCGGTAGGGCGCCGGGGACGACGAACGGCCGCCGTCCGCTGCCCGGGGGCAGGGACGACGGCCGTCAGGAGCCGTCAGCGACGGCTCAGAGGTACTCCTCGATCGCCTTCAGCAGGACCGACTTGGACTTGGCGCCCTTGAACGCCTTGACCAGCTCGCCGCCGACGTAGACCTGGATCGTCGGCAGGCCGAGCACGTGGTTGTTGGCCGGGGTCACCGGGTTGGTGTTGGTGTCCATCTTGACGAAGGTCACCTTGTCGCCGTGCTGGGTGGCGAGCTCCTCGATGATCGGGGCCACCTGCTTGCACGGGCCGCACCAGTCGGCCCAGTAGTCCACGACGACGGGCTTGTCGGAGCGGAGGACGACACTGTCGAAGTCGGCGTCCGTGACGTCGGATACTGCACCCATCTGAGTTCTCCTGCGGTTCGGGGGTGGTGGGGACGAGGGTGCCAGCGGGGTCTGACAGCCCGGGGTGGGGCAGCGCTCAGCTGCCGGCGCCCATGAGCTCGGAGTGCGCGTCGGCCAGCACGGCCTCGCCGAGGTCGTCGAGGTCGGCCAGGTAGCGCTCGGCGTCCAGGGCGGCGGAGCACCCGGTGCCGGCGGCGGTGATGGCCTGGCGGTAGGTGTGGTCGACGAGGTCGCCGGCCGCGAAGACGCCGGGCAGGTTGGTCCGGGTCGACTTCCCGTCGGTGATGACGTAGCCCTCGCCGTCCAGGTGGACCTGCCCGTGGACCAGCTCCGAGCGCGGGTCGTGACCGATGGCGATGAACAGGCCCGCGATCGGCAGCTCGCGGGTGCTGCCGTCGTGGGTGTCGGTCAGGGTGACCGACTCCACCGACGACCCGCCGTTGACCGCGGTCACCGCCGAGTTCCAGGCGAAGGTGATCTTCGGGTCCTTCTCGGCCCGGGCGACCATGATCTTGCTGGCCCGCAGCTCGCCGCGGCGGTGCACCAGGGTGACCGAGCGGGCGAACCGGGTGAGGAAGGTGGCCTCCTCGACGGCGGAGTCGCCGCCGCCGACCACGGCGATGTCCTTGTCGCGGAAGAAGAAGCCGTCGCACGTGGCGCACCACGAGACGCCGTGGCCGGACAGCCGCTCCTCGTCGGGGAGGCCGAGCTTGCGGTAGCTGGAGCCCATGGCCAGGATCACGGCGCGGGCGGTGAAGGTGTTGCCGTAGCCGTCGGTGACGGTCTTGAGCTCACCGGTCAGGTCCATGGACACGATGTCCTCGCTGACCAGCTCGGCGCCGAAGCGCTCGGCCTGCTCGCGGAGGTTGTCCATCAGCTCGGGGCCCATGATGCCGCTGGGGAAGCCGGGGTAGTTCTCGACCTCGGTGGTGTTCATCAGCGCGCCGCCGGCGGTGACCGAGCCCTCGAAGACCAGCGGGTGCAGGTTCGCCCGGGCGGCGTAGATGGCGGCGGTGTAGCCCGAGGGGCCGCTGCCCACCACGATCACGTCGCGCACCTGGTTCTCGTCCATCCCGCTCATCGTCGCCCTCTCAGCTGTCCTGCTCGACCGGATCCGGCGCGTCCCGGTCTCCCGGAGCACTCCTGGGAGGGGCCCCGCCGGGGCCTCACCCTACCTCCGCTCAACAGGACCGGGGGGTGCCGTATTCCGGGCCCCGGGATCAGCGGCCGAGCACCGCGGAGGCGGTCGGGGAGGGCAGCCGGGTGGTGCAGCCGGTGACCACGGTGACGCTGCTGGTGCCGTCCTCGCGGGTGTAGACGAGCAGCGCGGGGGCGCCGTCGACGCGGGCCCGGACCAGCCCGGTGATCCGGCCGTCGGTGGTCGCGCGGCCGCAGAACCAGGCGTCGGAGAAGCGGTGCGGGTCGAGGTCGCGGGAGGCCTGGAGGGCGCGCGCCCCGCCGGCCAGGTCCCCGGTGCTGAGGGCCACCCCGACGACCGGGGGCTCGTTGAGCCCGGCGGCGGCGCTCAGCACGTAGCCGCCGAGGCCGACGGCGGCGGCGGTCACGGCGACGCCGAGGACGGGGACCAGCCGTCGCCACCAGGGCGGGTGCGGGGTGCGGTCGGCGAAGTGCCCGAGGCTGTGCCGCGGGCGCGGCCGGACGGTCCGGGCGGCGGGCACCGAGATGGCCGACCGGTGCGCGCTCTCGGCGGCGACGGCGTCGGCCAGCCGGGCGGCGACGGCGGACGGCATCGTCGGGGCCGGGGCGGCCGCCAGGGTGCGGCTCACCGCGGCGAGGGCCGCCGCGCTCTCCTGGCAGGTGGCGCAGCCCGGCAGGTGCTCGGCCACCCAGCGGCTGCGCCCGGGGTCGAGCAGACCCTCGGCGGCGTCCGCCAGGTCGTCGATCGAGGGGTGGTCAGCCACGGGGGGTCCTCCGGTGCTCGGGCCAGGGATGGGGGTCGGGGGCGCCGACGCCGGGTGGGGCCCCGTCCTCCGACGCACCGGACCCCTCTCCTGGTTCCCGTCGTCCCAGGGGCTGGTCCGCGCGGAGGCGTCCGGGGGCTGCGGCGGTGCTCACAGGACCAGCCCCTTCACCCGGAGCTGGTCCAGGGTGCGCCGGGCGCCGCGGTCCAGCTCGGCCTGCGGGGCGTGCTCGAGTATCCAGCGGAAGAGGGTCGAGGTCCCGCCGCGCAGCAGCGCCACGGGGGCGACCACGCGCCGGGTGCCGCCGCCGGGCTCGCGGCAGACCAGGGTGAAGACCGGCCCGGACGCGGAGCTGCGCTGGCGGACGGCGAGCACGTCGGGGCCGGCGACGGTGTGCCGGGCCCGGACGCGCCGGATGGTCAGCCGGGACCCGTCCACCTGCAGCAGCGCCCGGGTGCGGGCCCAGACCACCGCGAGGCAGGCGGCCCAGAGGAGGACGAGGACGACGGCGACGCCGCCCCGGCCCGCGCCGTCGCCGCGCAGCACGACGCCGAGGCAGACGACGGCGCCGACGCTGGTCACGGTGGCCGGCGTCCGCCAGTTGTCGGCGTGCTCGAGGGGGTGCGGCATCAGCGCCCCCCGGCCGCGGGCTGCAGGTCGGCCAGCAGCGGCACCAGCCGGGCGCGGCCGCGGGCGCAGCGGCTCTTCACGGTGCCGGGGGCGCAGCGCAGGATGGCCGCCGCCTCCTCGACCGAGTAGCCCTGCATGTCCACGAGCACGAGGGCGGCCCGCTGGTCGGGGTTGAGCTGGGCGAGGGCGGCGCCGACGTCGTCGCGCTGCTGCTGCTCCTCGATCGGGTCGGCGGCCTCGGCGCCCAGCACGGCGGCCCGGTCCAGGTCCTCGGGCAGCGGGTCGGCGGCGCGGCTGCGCATCCGCCGCAGCCGGTCGAGGCAGGCGTTGACGACGACCCGGTGCAGCCACGTCGTCACCTGCGACTCGCCGCGGAAGCTGCCGGCGCGGCGGAAGGCGGAGATGTAGGCGTCCTGCAGGGCGTCGGCGGCGTCCTCGGGGTTGCGCATCGTGCGCAGCGCGACCGCCCAGAGCCGGTCGCGGTGCCGGCCGACGAGGGTGCCGAAGGCGTCCGGGTCGCCGGCGACGTGCCGGCGGAGCAGCTCGGCGTCGGGCAGGCCGGCGTCGTCGGGGTCGGCGGGGAGGACGTGGCTAGGAGGCGGCACGGCGGAGCGGGGACCGGGTGGTGCGGGGCGGGTGCGGGTGACCCGGGGTCACCGGCGGACCTCCACCTCGCTGATGCCGCCGCGGTAGCGTCCCCCCTCCCTCGGCAGCGAGGTCAGGTACACGAGGACGAAGCGGGTGGTCACGGCCTGCTGCGGGGTGAGGGTGGCCGAGCGGCCCGCGCCCTCCTGCTCGGCGACGACGTCCCACTGCCGGTCCGAGCCCAGCGGCGGCCGGGTGGTGCCGGCCGAGTCGTCGGCGGGCACCCGGAGGTCGAGGTCCGTGCCGGTGCCGCTGAGGGAGACCTTGACCGACGCGACGGGCTGGGCCGAGCCGAGGTCGAGGACGAGGCCGACGCCGCGCTTGATGCCGCCCAGCTCCGGGTTGCCGATGTAGGCGACCGTCCGCCAGCGCGTCGAGGGGTCGCCGTCGTAGGCGAAGCGGACCTCGTCGGGGTTCTCGCGCTGGTCGTCGGAGCCCTGGGGGTCGAAGTCGCGGGCGCTCCGGACCGGCAGCACGGCCGAGGTCGGGGTGGCCGCGGGCGGACGGGCCGGGGTCGCGGACGGGCCGGGCTCGGGGGCCGCGCCCAGCTGGTCGCTGAGCACGAGCCCGGCGACCAGGCCGACGCCGGACAGCAGGACCACGAGGCCGACCAGCAGGGCGATCCAGCGGCGCGGCTGGCGCGGAGGCCGCCGCGGGGCGGTGGGCGGGCGGCCGGGGACGGGCGTGCGGATGACGGTGGTGGTCGCCGAGGCGGGGGCCGCGGGAGCCGTCGGCGTGGCGGCGGGCACGGAGCTGGTCACCCGCAGGGGTGCGGCGTCGGCGGCCGCGGCCCGGCTGAGGTCGGGGCCGTCGTCGCGGACCACGGGCGTGGGCTCGGTGGGCTGGTCCAGCAGGGTCGACACGGGCGTCGGGGTGCCGGGCCGGTGCGCGCCGACCCGGGGTACGGGCTGGCGCAGCCGGCGCTCCAGGTCGCCGGACGCGTCGGCGGCGCCGAGCACCTTCGTCAGCGCGTTGACCAGGGCGTTCGCGTCGGTGACGGCGGTGGCCCGGTGCCGCGGCGGGTCGCCCAGCACCTGGTCGCACACGTCGTCGAGCGCGGGGGAGACGCCGGCGCGCACCTGGCGCGGGGACAGCCAGCGGCGGCCGCTGGTGGGTGCGTCGGGCAGCCCGTGGGCGGGGCCCCCGGGCCAGCGGCAGACCAGCGCGGCGTACAGCAGCCGGCCGAGGTCGGTGACGTCGACCAGCTCGGGGTCGTCGTCGTCGGCCAGCGGCTCGGTCGCGGCGGGCCGCAGCGCCGCCTCGATGAGCAGGCCGACGATCTTGACGTTCCCGGTCGGGGTGACGATGACGGTCTCGGGGCTGATCCGGCGGTGGTGCACGCCGAGGCTGTGCACGCCCGACAGCGCGTCGGCCACCTCGCGGACCACCCAGCCGGCCTCGAGCCCCGAGAGCGGACCCTGGCTGAGGATGACCTCCAGGGACTGCCCGGTGGCGTACTCGCAGACGATGTAGGAGCCCAGCTCCGGGTCCGCGCCCGGACCGGCCGCCGAGCCGCCCGGGACGGCGTCGAGCACGCGCAGGAAGCGGGAGTCGGTGGCCACCGAGGCGCGCCGGGCGGCGGCCATCAGGTCGGCCTCGGCCGGGTCCCCCGGGGCGAGCAGGTGCACCAGCACGGAGCGCGAGAGCACCTGGTCGAAGGCCCGCCAGGTGATGGCCGGTCCGGAGCCGGCCAGCAGCTCCTCGAGCCGGTAGCGCGTGCCGAGGACCGTGCCCGCGGGCAGCGTGGCGGCCTTGGTACCGGGCCGGTGCGCGCCGTCGTGCGGGTCGGTCGGGTGCGGGAGGGCCGAGGCGTCCCCCAGATCGGCCTCGTCCCCAGGGTGTCTACGGACGACTGCCGCCTGAGCCATGGAGTCAGCGTTCTCGCTCGTGCCGGGCCGCGGCTGGGACGCAGGACCGGCGGTGGGTGGTGGCTCGATGGTAGGAGACGCCGGCCGCAGGAGGGTGTCCGAATCGCCGGACGTGGCCAGATCGTGAGCGGCCTCCTCCGGCACGGCGGCCGGGCCGGCCCCTCGGCGCCGGCGGAGGGTGGCGAGCACGGCGGTCAGCTCGGCGATCCCCAGCAGCCGCGCGGCGACGAGGAAGAGGACGACGGCGACGACGCCCGCGACGGCCAGCACGAGCGCGCGGCCCAGCTGGCTGTCGACGCCGCGGCCCAGCCACCAGGTCAGCAGCACGGCGACGACGGCGGCCGGGGCCACCGCGGCCAGCAGCCGGACGCAGTGCCGGACGAGGCCGAAGGTGTCCAGGTCGGGCAGCCGGCGGCGCAGCCGGGACAGCGACAGCAGGACGCCCAGCAGGTAGGACAGCGAGTAGGCCAGGCCCAGGGCGGCCGCCACCAGGGCCGGGGAGTCGACGACGGCGACCGCGGCCAGGCCCAGCACCACGTTGGCCCCGGAGATGACGATCTGCAGGAAGAACGGCGTCCGGGTGTCCTCCAGCGCGTAGTAGGCGCGCAGGCAGAGGTACTGGACGGTGAAGGGCACCAGGCCGAGGGCCAGGGCCATCAGCGCCCAGCCGACGGCGGACGCGTCGGCCGAGCCCCGGCCGAAGCCGAAGGCGAGCCGGGCCAGCGGGACCCCGAGGACCCCGAAGGCCACCGCGGCCGGCAGCAGCACCGTCAGCGCGAGCCGGATGGCCCGCACCGTCTCGGCGGCGACGCCCTCGAGGTCGGCCGCGGCGGCCATCCGCGAGGCGGCCGGCAGCATGGCGGTGGCCAGGGAGACGGTGACGAGGGAGTGCGGCAGGATCCACACGGCGTAGGCGTTGTAGTAGGCCGTGATGCCCCCGCCCGCGCCGCCGGCCGTCGCGCCCGTGGCCAGCCGGGAGACCACGACCAGCGCCAGCTGGGTGACGACGACGAAGCCGAGCGTCCACTTGGCCAGCCGCAGGGTCTTGCCCAGCCCGACGCCCCGGAAGTCGAAGCGCGGGCGGAACCGGTAGCCGGCCCGGCGCAGGAACGGCACCAGGACCGCGGCCTGGACGGCGATGCCCAGGGTGGAGCCCAGGCCGAGCAGCAGCTCCTCGCCGGTGCTGAACGGGGCGCCGGTGTCGCCGCGGCCGAAGACGACGACGAAGAGGCCGAGGACGGCGATGGAGACGACGTTGTTGGCGATCGGCGCCCACATCATCGGTCCGAACCGGTCGCGCGCGTTGAGCACCTGACCGGCGAGCACGTGCACGCCGTAGAAGAAGATCTGCGGCATGCAGTAGTAGCCCAGCGCCACCATGGATTCGTACTGCGCCGAGACCCCGGGCGCCCGCCAGGAGTCGGCGGAGTAGAGCCAGATGACGGCGGGGACGGCCAGCGTCAGCACGACGGTGATGGCGGCCAGCGCGAGCAGGCCGGCCGTCATGATCCGGTGGGTGTAGGCCTCGCCGCCGTCGGCATCGCCCCGGATGGCGCGGACGATCTGGGGCACGAGGACGGTGTTGAGCACGCCGCCGGCCAGCAGGATGTACATGCTGTTGGGCACCGTGTTGGCGACCGTGAACATGTCGGCCTGCCGGGTGGCGTTGCCGAAGAGGTAGACGAGCAGCATCAGCCGGCCGAAGCCGAGGACCCGCGAGAGCAGGGTGCCGGCCGCCATCAGGGCGCTGGCCGACACCAGGGCCGACGTCCGGCCCGGGCCGGGCCCGGCGGGCGCGGTGGCGGGCGGCGGGCTGGTGGAGGTGTCGGTCATCAGGGGTGTCCGGAGGGGTCGGTGTGCGGGGGGTCGGCCTGCGGGGGGTCGGCCTGCGCGGGGTCGGTCTGGGCTGGATCGGTCTGGGCGGGATCGGGGCGGGGGCGGCTGGTGGCCGGGGCCTCGGGCGGCGGGGCGGAGGTCAGGGCGCTGGGCGGGGCCGGGTCGACCGGGTCCTGCCCGCCGCGCGCCCGGTTGACCTGGCGGATGCGCAGGGCGGTGCTGCCGCCGAACACGACGAGGGCGGCGGCGGCGATGGCCCAGCCGGTCGTCCCGTTCTGGGTGACCCGGACCTCGATCCGCTGCGGGCGGCCCACCGGGGTCCCGTCGAGGGTCTGCAGCTGGGCCTGGACCGGGACGGTGCCGTTGGCCTTGGCCGTGACGCGGGCCTCGGCGGTGAAGCTCTCGCCGGCCCGGAGGGTCTGCTGGCCGTCGCGCTCGGTGCCCAGCGCGATCGGGTCGATCGTCAGCCGCTGGCGGTTCTCTGAGGTGAAGACCAGTCGCACCCGGACCGCGCCGGCGTCCGGGTCGGCCGGGTCGGCGGCCATGGTGTTCTCGACGGTGATGGGGAAGACGACGCCCTCGCGCGCCACGGTGCTGACCCGCGGGTTGGTGCTGATCTGGAGCTGGTCGTCCAGCGCGGTGTCGAGCGCGTCCTGCTGGGCCTCCAGGAACGGGCTGCGGAGGCGCTCCCGGTCGCGCCACGCGGTGCTGGCGGCCCGGGCGACGGCGGCCTGGCCGGTGACCCGGGCGTCGTCGCCGTCGGCGAGCAGCTCGGACCAGGTCGACCAGCTGGCGGCGAAGCGCCGCAGCGTGGCCAGCTGGCCGCTCGTCAGCTCGGTCTCGCGGGCCTCCTGGGGGTAGGTGACCCCGCCGTCCCAGCGGGCCGGGGTGCCTGAGAGCAGGTCGCTGAGGGTGGTCCGGCGGATCCAGGGGGCGTCGACGCCGGGGTCGTCGCCCTGCACCTGGTTGGTGGCGGCCACCAGCCGCACCCGGCCGCGGGTGACGCCGTCGGCCGCCTCGGTGGCCTGCACCCAGGTGTCGGCGAGCGAGCGCTGGCGGACCTGGACGGGGGTGTTCCGCGGGTCCGGACCGGGACCGCCGCCCCCCGCGGCGCTGCTGAACCGGACGACCGGCACGCCGTCGCCGCCGGCCAGCAGCGGGGCGTCGGCGTCGGTCACGGTGGAGTCGGAGAGCACGACGGCCGCGGGCTCGAGCGCCTCGGCGGCGCGCAGGGTCTCCTCGTCGGCCCAGCCGCCCCCGGGCAGCACCAGCAGCGGCAGGGACGCGGTCGCCTCCACCCGGGCGCCGGCCGCGACCGCGTCGTCGAGCACGTCGGTCTGCCCGCCGTGCACCAGCGCGGCGACGTCCGGGGAGCCGTAGAGCAACCGGAAGCCGTCGCGGTCGTCGCGGACCCGGGTGAACCGCTGCAGCCAGCTGGTGGCGTCGGACTGGCCGCGGCCCGGCGTGGTGCTGCCGTCGGCGGCCTGGACGGCGTAGCCCGCGCGCATCGTCGTCAGCTCCTCGACCAGGGCCGGGTCGACGGCGAAGCTGGCCTCGTCGCTGTCGGCCGCGGCCAGCAGCGCGCTGAGCCGCCCACCCGGCCGGACCTCCTCGGCCAGGTGGTCGTCGGCCAGCACGCCGCGGCGCAGCAGCGAGGGCCGCGAGCTGAGCACGACCAGCGAGGTCATCCGCAGGCTGTTCTCCGGCGGCGCGGCCAGCACGGGGGCGAAGGTGCGCGCCCGGCCGACGGCGGTGGCGTTGCCGTTCTGCAGCACGTGCACCCCGACGAGGAAGACCCCGTCGGTGGGCGCCAGCTGCAGGTCCGCGACGGGGGCGGAGACGGTGAAGTCGGCGGTCTCGCCCGGGTCGAGGTAGGGGTCGTCGGGGGTGTAGAGGTCCTGGAAGCCGGCGGGCAGGAACGGGTAGCGGCGCCCGATGGGCACGTTGGACTCCGAGGCCAGGGCCTGGTCGACGCCCTCGGCGGTGGTGATGGGCGCCTGGTCGCGCCACAGGGTGGCCTGCAGCCGGAACAGCCGTTCCTGGGTGACGTTCTCCACCCGCCCGGTGAGGGTGACCGTGCCGTCGCGCTCGGGGAGCGCGGGCGTCATCCCGGTCAGCGTGATCCGCACCAGCGCCTCCGGCTCGACGGCGTGGGCCGGCGTCGCGGCGAGGGGTCCGAGCAGCGCCGCGCACCCCACCAGCAGCGCCAGCAGCACGCGGGGAGCCCTCATGCGCGCTGCCTCCTCACCGGGTCATCCTAGAGCCGGACGGCCGGGGGACGGCCCGCTGCGCCCGCGGCGGGGCTGGTCACGACCGTGCCCGTGGCGGGGCCCGACGGTAGAGTGGCTCGGCGTGTCCACGCCCACGCTGAACCAGGCCCAGGCCAACGCGGTGGCCGAGCTGATGCGGATCGCGCCGGTCGCGGGACGGCTCGGCCGGCTGTTCGCCGACGCCGGCCACGAGCTCTACCTGGTGGGCGGCAGCGTCCGCGACGCCCTGCTCGGCCGGCTCGGCCACGACCTCGACTTCACCACCTCCGCCCGCCCCGACGACGTCGAGGCGCTGCTCCGCCGCTTCTCCCGCGCGGTGTGGACGATCGGCAAGGAGTTCGGGACGATCGGCTGCAAGGTCGAGGACGGCGACGACTCCTGGGTCGTGGAGGTCACCACCTTCCGCTCCGACGCCTACGCCGCCGACAGCCGCAAGCCCGTCGTCCAGTTCGGCGACACCCTCGACGGCGACCTGGTGCGGCGCGACTTCACCGTCAACGCCATGGCCGTCTCGGTGCCCGACCACCGCTTCGTCGACCCCTGGGGCGGCCTGGCCGACCTGGCCGCCGGCGCGCTCCGGACCCCGGGGACGCCCGAGGACTCGTTCAGCGACGACCCGCTGCGGATGATGCGCGCCGCCCGCTTCGCCGCCCAGCTGGGCTTCACCCCGGTGCCGGAGGTCGTCGCCGCGATGACGGCGATGGCTGACCGGATCGGGATCATCTCGGCCGAGCGGGTGCGCGACGAGCTGTCCAAGCTGCTGCTGGCCGACCGGCCGCGGCCGGGCCTGGACCTGCTGGTCCGGACCGGGCTGGCCGACCGCGTGCTGCCCGAGCTGCCCGCCCTGCGTCTGGAGCGCGACGAGCACCACCGGCACAAGGACGTCTACGAGCACAGCCTGACCGTGCTGGAGCAGGCCATCGAGCTGGAGGCGCGGCTGCCCGCCCGACCGGACCTGGTGAACCGGCTCGCCGCGCTGCTGCACGACGTCGGCAAGCCCGCGACCCGGAAGTTCGAGGAGGGCGGGAAGGTCTCCTTCCACCACCACGACGTCGTCGGGGCCAAGCTGGTCCGCAAGCGGCTGACCGCGCTGCGCTTCTCCAGCGACGAGGTGAAGGCCGTCAGCGAGCTGGTCTTCCTGCACCTGCGCTTCCACGGCTATGGCGAGGCCGGCTGGACCGACTCCGCCGTCCGCCGCTACGTACGCGACGCCGGTGACCAGCTGGAGCGGCTGCACATCCTCACCCGCGCCGACTGCACGACCCGGAACCAGGCCAAGGCCTCCCGGCTGCGGGCGGCCTACGACGACCTCGAGGCCCGGATCGCCGTCCTGGCCGAGCAGGAGGAGCTCGCCTCGCTGCGTCCCGACCTCGACGGCCGCCAGATCATGGAGCTGCTCGACGTGCCGCCCGGCCCGCTGGTGGGCCAGGCCTACCGCTACCTGCTGGAGCTGCGGATCGACGAGGGCCCGCTCGGTCCCGAGCGCGCGGAGCAGGCCCTGCGGGCCTGGTGGGCGGAGCAGCAGCCGCAGGGCTGACCCCGCGGCGTCTGGTCGCCGTCGCGGCTCCTGCTGGCGCCGCATCGACGAGCACACGCCGCGGAGTGCGCGGCTGTCCACAGATGCGGTCCGCCGAGCCCTCGGGCGGGCTCCCGCGTGGTGGGCTCGGGGCGTGCAACCGCGACCGCTGCTCACCCGCGACCTGACCGCCGCCGGCCACAGCGCCACCGAGCTGGCCCGGCTCGGCCGCACCGGCGAGCTGGTGCACCTGCGCCGCGGCGCCTGGCTGACTGCCGAGCCCGGCGACGTCGGCCGTCGGCACCGGCTGCTCGTCGCGGCCACGCTGGAGCTGACCGCCGACGCCGTCGTCAGCCACCTCTCCGCCGCGGTGCTGCACGGGCTCCCCGTCCCCGGCCCGCTGTCGCAGGTGCACCTGACCCGACCCGACGGGCGGGGCAAGCGTCGGGGCTACGTCCACCTGCACGTGGCCGCGCTCGACCCGTCCGACGTCGTCGTGCGCGACGGCGTCGCAGTGACCAGCCTGGCGCGCACGGTGGTGGACCTGGGCTGCAGCCTCCCGTTCGCGGACGCCGTGGTCGCCGGTGACGCCGCCCTGCGGCTCGGGCTGGAGCGCCACGAGCTCGACGAGGTGCTGGCCCGAGCGGGCCGGCGTCCGGGCGTGGGTGCGGCCCGACGGGTGGCCGCCTTCGCCGACGCGCGCAGCGAGAGCGTCGGGGAGTCGCGCAGCCGGGTGGTGCTGCACCGGATCGGCCTGCCCCCGACGACGCTCCAGCTCGCCGTCCACGACGCGTCCGGTCGGCTGGTCGGGCGCAGCGACCTCGGCTGGGAGGACCGCCGGACTCTCGGCGAGTTCGACGGCCGGGTCAAGTACGGGCGCCTGCTGGGTCCGGACCAGAAGGCGGAGGACGTCCTCTGGGCCGAGAAGCAGCGCGAGGACGAGCTGCGCGACCAGGGCTGGCAGATGGCGCGGTGGACGTGGTGGCACCTCGACCACGAGCGGGCGCTGGAGGAGCGGTTGCGGCGGGCGCTGGCGCGCGGCTCCCGCTGACTCCGCGGCGTGTCGTCGTCGCCGCGGCTCCTGCTGGCGCCGCGGCGACGAGCAGACGCCGGGGAGTCAGGCCGGCTGGGCCTGCAGGGACTCGGTCCCGCGGTCCATGGCCAGGCCCCGGGTGGTGGCGGCGAAGACGGCGGCGACGGCGAGGTAGCAGCCGGCCAGGACCACGAGGACCAGGACCGACTTGCCGTTCGCCGGCAGGACCAGGGCCCCGATGACCGCGGCGATGACCAGGGCCATGTTGAAGACCATGTCGTAGAGGACGAAGACGCGGCCCTTGAGCTCGTCGTCGACGTTCGCCTGGACCAGGGTGTCGACGCAGATCTTGACGTTCTGCGCCGTCACGCCCAGCAGGAACGCGGCGACCAGCAGCGGGACCGTCGCGTAGACCGCCCCGGGCAGCACCTGGAGGACGCCGGAGGCGACCAGGCTGACCACCAGCCAGCGGCGGACGCCGAGCCGGGCCGTCCCGGGCGGGGTGACGGCGGCGGCCAGCACGAAGCCGGCCCCGGTCACCACGACGAGCAGCCCGAGGTCGGCGATCGCGGCGTCGACCTCGTCGACGGTGTGGAAGTAGTTGCGGTAGACGAGGATCGTCGCCACGGTCACGACGCCGTAGACGACCCGGTGGGCGCCGATGGTCAGCAGCCCGATCCCGGCGGCGGGCCGGGCGCGGAGGTGGCGCAGCGCCTCGGCCAGGCCGGAGAGGACGTCGCGGGCCCGCGTCGGCTCCTGGACGTCGGGGCCCAGCCGGTCGCGCGGGATGCGCAGGGCCAGCGAGGCGCTGAGGACGAAGCCGGCCGCGGCGACGGTGAAGAGGATGGCGTTGGCCGTGTAGTCGGGCATCGAGCGGCCGAGCAGCAGCCGCAGGCCCGTCCCGACGCCGACGCCGATCAGCGCGCCGGCCGGACCCACCGTCGGCACGACCGAGTTGGCGACCATGTACTCGTCGGCGTCGATGGTGTGCGGCAGCGAGGCCGAGAGCGCGGCGAGCAGGAAGCGGTTGAGGCTCATGGCCAGCAGGACGAGCCCGTAGAAGACCGTCTCGACCGCCGGCGTCCGCAGCCCGGTCGCCACCAGGGCGGCCAGACCCAGGCAGAGCACCGACCGGCAGAGGTCGACGACGACCAGCACCTGACGGCGCGAGAAGCGGTCCAGCACGACGCCGACGAACGGGCCGAGCACCGAGAACGGCAGCAGGGTGATGGCCAGCACGGTGGCGATGGACGCGGCGTCGGGCTGGCGCTCGGGGGAGAACAGGACGAACGAGGCGAGGGCGATCTGCAGCAGGCCGTCGCAGGACTGGGTCGCGACGCGGACGGCCAGCAGCCGGCGGAACAGCGGGTGCCGCCACAGGCGGCGCAGGCTGCGGAGGAACTCCACCTCAGCCCTTCGGGTACTTCTTGACGTAGCTGTCCATCGTGTCCTTCTCCAGCGCCTCGGACAGCTCGGCGAGCTTGGCGGTGTCCACGACGTCGATGCTCTGCCCGTCGGGGCTGGTGCCGAAGCCCGACAGCGGAGCCTGCAGCAGCTCGATGTCGCGGGACTTCAGGCGCAGCGACAGCGCCGTCCGGCGGATCTCGGCGTCGGTGAGGCTGTTGTCCACCGTCACGTGCTTGGCCAGGTTGGAGATGAAGGCGGTGAACCGCGCCGGGTCGGAGATGACGTCGGCGCTGAGCCCCTTGGCCACGATCGCCTTGATGACGTTGCGCTGGTTCTCGGCCCGGTCGAGGTCGCCGTTCGGCAGCGAGTGCCGCTCGCGGACGAACCACAGCGCCTGCTCGCCCTTGATGGTGATCTTGCCCTTGGGGTAGTCGAAGCCGTGCGAGGTGAAGGCCGTCCCGTTCGTCACCGTCACCCCGCCGAGGTCGTCGGTGAGCCCGATGAACCCCTCGAGCCCGATGAGCACCACGTGGTCCATCCGCACGTCGGTGAGCTTCTCCAGCGTCCGGACGGTGAGGGCCGGGCCGCCCAGGGAGTAGGCCGCGTTGATCTTGTTGCGGCCGTACCCGGGGATGTCGACGTACATGTCGCGGGGGAACGAGACGATGTAGGCCTCGTCGCGCTCCTTGTTGAGGTGGACGACCATGATGCTGTCGCTGCGGCCGTCGCCCTCGTCCTCGGGGTCGCGGCTGTCGGAGCCGAGCAGGACGTAGTTGAGGGTGCCGGTCTCCGGCGCCGCCGTCGGCCGGGAGCCGCTGGACGGGTCGTCGGTCGGCAGGTCGATGCCGCGGGTGATGTTGTTGGTCAGCCCGCGGTCCACGCGCCAGGCGTAGACCCCGACGCCGACCAGGGCCAGCACCAGCACGCCGGCCACCACGACGAGCACCCGCGGCCACACGCGACGGCGGCGCCGGGCTCGGGCGGGTGCGCTCGGGGTCCCCGCGTCGGGGTCGGCGGGCGCTGGGGTCTCGGGCATGCGGGTGGTCCTCGGCTGGAAGGTGAGCGCAGTCTATGCGGACGTGACAGGCGGGAACGGGGCTGCGACGGGCCCGTGACACCCTCGTCACCCAACGCACGGGCCGCCCGGAACGAGCCCGGCGGGCCGCACCCGCTGCACGGACGGGGCCGCCCGACCACCGCGCCGGAGCTAGGTTGGGGCCATGTCGCGCGCCGAGGAAGCCGCCCGCCGCGTCGAGCTCGCCGCCGCCCAGGAGCGGGGGGAGTCGCTGCAGGCGCAGAAGCTCATCGACGGTTTCGTCACGCAGGCGCGGGAGCGCGGCCTGCCGACCGAGCGGCTGCGGGCGACCCTGTTCACCGGGCAGTCGGTCCGCACCGACAAGACCGGCTGGTACCTGCGGAAGAACCGCAGCCTCGCCATCGGCGACGACGGCGCCTACTACGTGCTCACCGTGCCCGGCGGCCTGCGCGAGCGGGTGTCCGGGGTGAAGCTGCAGCCCAGCCCGCCGCCGCTGGTGGTGGGCCGGGGCGGCCGCGACGGCGAGTCCGGCTCGCTGGTGGACTTCCTCCGCTGGCGGCTCGAGGCCGGCTGACCCCTTGATGGGCAAGCGTGGACTTGCCTATAGTGACCGGTGATGGAGGACGAGGCGGAGGCCGACCTGTACCGGGCGCTGGCCGACCCGACCCGACGGCTCCTGCTCGACGAGCTGCGCGAGCGCGACGACCAGTCGCTGTTCGAGCTGTGCACCCGGCTGGCGGTGGTGCACCAGGTGACCTCGTCGCGGCAGGCGGTGTCCCAGCACCTCGCGGTGCTGGAGGCCGCGGGGCTGGTGCGGACGCGGCGGAGCGGGCGGACCAAGCTGCACACGCTCTCCACCGCCCCGCTGCGCGCCGTCCTGGAGCGCTGGCCGCTGCCCACCGAGGAGTCCCCATGACCACCACCCCCGCCCCGCGGATCGTGCTCACCAGCGTCCACGTCGACGACCAGGCGAGGGCGCTCGCCTTCTACACCGACGTCCTCGGCTTCCGGCTCAAGCACGACGTGCCCCTCGGGGAGCACCGCTGGCTCACCGTCGTCAGCGCGGACGACCCCGACGGCGTCGAGCTGGTGCTGGAACCCGACGACCACCCGGCCGCCCGCGCCTACCAGCAGGCCCTGGCCGCCGACGGCATCCCGGCCGCCTCCTTCGCCGTCGACGACGTGGCCGCGGCCGTCACCGCGCTGGAGGCGCGCGGCGTCCGCGTGGTGCAGCAGCCGCTCGCGATGGGCCCCGTCGTCACCGCCGTCGTCGACGACACCTGCGGGAACCTGGTGCAGCTCACCTCGCCTGCCTGAGGGGCTGGGCGGCCCTTCGACAGGCTCAGGGAGCCGGGGCGGGACCAGCGCCGGGAGGGTGACTGGCCCTTCGACGGGCTCAGGGAGCGAAGGCCGAGCGCCGCCGGGAGGGTGACGGGCCCTTCGACAGGCTCAGGGCGCGGGGGCCGGGCGACGCCGGGAGGGAGACGGGCCCTTCGACGGGCTCAGGGTGGGGCCGGGCGACGCCGGGAGGTGGACGGGCCCTTCGACGGGCTCAGGGCGCGGGGGCCGGGCGACGCCGGAGGGGGGACGGGCCCTTCAACAGGCTCAGGGAGCGGAGTCGGGACCCGCGCCGGAGGGGGCGCCGCGGTCTGGACGACCGAGGGAGCAGACACGCTTTTCGTCTGCGACCGAGGGAGGAAGACTGCGGGCCGGAGCCCCCTCCGCGAGCGAGCGGAGCGAGCTCAGACGACTCAGCCTCAGATGTCCTCGTCCGTGACGGCCGTGCGCTTGACCTTGACGAAGCGCATGTAGGCGTTGACGACCTCGTCGGGCTCGCCGCGCATCATCAGCTCGCCCTTGTTCAGCCAGATGGCCTCGTTGCACATCTCCTTGATGGAGCCGAGGCCGTGGCTGACCAGGAACATCGCCCGGGCGCTCTGCCGCAGCTCGGCCATCTTGGCGTTGGCCTTCTCGCGGAACTTCGCGTCGCCGGTGGAGAGCGCCTCGTCGATCATCAGGATGTCGGGCTTCATGTGCACGGCGACGGAGAACCCGACCCGGGCCGACATGCCGGAGGAGTAGGTGCGCATCGGCATGTCGATGAACTCGCCGAGCTCGGTCCACTCGGCGACGTCGTCGGCGCGCTCCTCGACGTCCTTGCGGGAGAGCCCGGAGGCCAGCCCGCCGAGGATGATGTTCTCCCGGCCGGAGAGGTCCTTGTTGAAGCCGACGCCGAGGGCGAGCAGGGTGCTGGCCTTGCCCCAGACCTCGATGGACCCGCTGGTGGGCGGCAGGATCCCGGCCATCGCGCGCATCAGCGTGGACTTGCCCGCGCCGTTGGACCCGATGATGCCCATCGCGGTGCCGGTCCGGACGTCGAAGCTGACGTCCTTGATGGCCTGCACCTCGCGGACGGCCCGCTGGCCGCGGCCGAACCGGACCAGCGCCTGCTTGAGGGTGGGCTTGCGCTCGAACGTCGTCCGGTAGGTGATGGAGAGGTTCTCCACCCGGACGGCGTAGGGCGGGTCGGTGGCGGCGGCCGCGGCGGGTGACTCAGGTGAGGCGGACAGCGAACTCACGCTCCCTCGAGATGAAGAACAGGAACCCCAGCGCGGCCACGCCGACCGCCCAGGCGGCGGAGGTGACCCACGTCGACAGGTCGGGCACCAGGCCCTCCTGGATCGCGTCGGCGTACCCGCCGAGCATCGAGTACAGGGGGTTGACCTGGATCAGCGTCAGCATCCAGCGCGGGAAGTCGCGGGCGAAGATCGCCTCGGGCAGCCAGAGCACCGGCGACAGGTACATCCAGAGCCGGACGAAGAACGGCAGGAAGCTGGAGGTGTCGCGGAAGTAGATCTGCAGGGTGGAGAAGAACGCCGCCAGCCCCATCCCGAACAGGATCATCATCGCCAGGAAGTAGATCCCCAGCAGCATGTGCCAGCTCCACTGGTCGCGCAGGAAAATGACGTGGAACACCAGGTACACCGGGATGGTGGGCAGGAACCGGAAGAACGCCGTGCGCACCGCGGACAGCGGGATCAGCAGCCGGGGGAACGCGGTGTTGATGAGCAGCTTGCCCGACGTGGTGACCGAGGTGGCGCCGGAGGTGATCGACGTCGAGACCAGGTTGAACGCGAACAGGCCGAGCGTCAGGTGGGTGAAGAACGACGGGTCGTGCTGGCCGCGGATGATCGTCACCAGCAGGTAGTAGACGCCCGCGAGCAGCAGCGGGTTGAGCACCAGCCACGCCTGGCCGAAGAAGGTCGAGACGTTGGCGCTGCGCATCGTGGCGCGGCTCATCTCGGCGGCGAAGCCGCGCCGGTGCCAGAGCTCGCGGAAGTACGGGACCAGCGGGGGCAGGCCGGCGCGGTGCGGGCCGTAGCGGTGGTAGACCGGCTCGAACTCGGTCTCGGTGTCCCGGGTGGGCGCCGTCATGGCAGCACCGCCTCCATTCCGACTCCTGCTCGTCCGTGGTCACGACCGTCGGTCCGGGTCCGTGTGGCGTCCGGGCCCGGCGTCCGGGTGCCCGATCTGGGTGGACAGTCTGCCACGACCGGACCGCCCCGACGTGGCAGCCGCGTTGCGGGAGCGGCGCAGGCCGTCCCGGGCGCCGCGGACGCCCCCGGGCGGGGGACCCGGGCCCTGTGCCGGGACCGAAGTCCCGCTCCGCGACGGCGTTCGTCACCTCGGTGGAAGGGCCTTCGGGCACACCCGGCGGTATTTCCCGGGCGAAGGTCCCGACTCCTTTCCCGCGCATTGCGGCGAATGCTCAGGATTTCCTAGGGTTTTGATCACTCGGGGTCAGACCAGCACAATCCACCATTTCTCAGAATCCCGAGGTGCACCATGAAGTCGACCAAGATCATCGGAGCGATCGGCGTCAGCGCAGCCCTCCTCGTCGGCGCGGGCGTCCAGATGGCGTCGGCCGCCTCGCCCTCCTGCGCGGTGCTGGACGACCCCATCCACCAGGTCGTGAACCCCAAGGTCGGCTCGAGCCTGCTGACCCCGTGGGAGGGCGAGGCCACCAAGGCGGCCAAGCACGGCTTCACCACCGACCGCGGCGTCGTCTTCTACGGCTCCACCACCCAGGCCGCCGGCCTGGTCGGGGTGCACCGCCTCTACAACGCCAAGACCCAGGACTTCCTCTTCTCCATCAGCTCCGGCGAGGTCAGCAACGCCGTCAAGAGCAAGGGCTACGTCGACCAGGGCATCAGCTTCTACGTCTCCGCCACCGGCGGCACCGGCTGCACGGTGAGCATGCCGCGGCTGGTCAAGGGCAGCCAGCACCGCGTCGCGACCCAGAACGGCGAGACCGAGGCCATGACCAAGGCCGGCTGGACGCTCGAGGGCGTCAAGTTCTTCGTCGGCACGAAGGCCGGCACGCCGACCACGCCGACGAACCCGCCCACCAGCCCGTCGACCCCGACCCCCCTGCCGCCGGCGCCCACCGAGGTCCCCACGACGCCGACCCTCCCCTCCAGCCCCGCCGCGGACGCCGGTCCCTTCCAGTTCGCGGTGATCCCCGACACCCAGCTCGAGGTCCTCAAGGCCGACGACCAGCGGATGAAGGCGCGCAACCAGTGGCTGGTCAACCAGAAGGTCGCCTTCGTCGCGCAGACCGGTGACCTCGTCAACTGGGACACCGACCAGCACGAGCAGTACGAGCGGGCCAAGGTCGGCATGGGCGTCCTCACCCAGAACAAGACCCCCTACACCGTCGCCGTCGGCAACCACGACACCCACGCCACGGGCGTCGGCGGCAGCGCCCGCCCCGGCAAGACCTGGGAGCTGGTCCGCGACACCAAGACCCTGAACGACTACTTCTCGGCCAGCGACTTCGGCAACGTCCGCGGCGCCTTCGAGCCCGGCAAGATCGACAACGTCTACGCGACCTACCAGGCCGGGGGCAAGAAGTTCATGGTCATCACGCTGGAGTTCGCGCCCCGCAAGGCGGCCGTCGCCTGGGCCAAGTCGGTCGTCGCGGCCCACCCCGACCACAACGTCATCATCTCGACGCACTTCTACCTGAACGGCAACAGCACGATCTCCACCAGCAACGGCGGCTACGGCGACGCGTCCGGCAAGTACGTCTTCGACAACCTCGTCAGCCAGTACCCGAACATCAAGATGGTGTTCTCCGGCCACGTCGGGTACGCCGCCAAGGCCCGCGTCGACACGGGCAAGGCCGGCAACAAGGTCTACTCCTTCCTCACGACCTTCCACGAGGGCACCACGAACCCGGTCCGGATGCTCTCGGTCGACACCAAGAAGGGGACCATCTCCAGCACGATCTACGCCCCCTTCGACAAGAAGACCTGGCACGCCTACGACGAGACGATCTCGGTCGACTTCGTCTGATCCCCAGCTCCTCGGACCGGCGGTCGCAGCACCGCAGTCCCTTCCGATCGGGGGATGGGGGAGACCGCTGGACAGGAGCAGCAACGGCGGGCCACACGGCCCGCCGTTGCTGCTTGCCCGGACCGCTCGGGTCCGACCCTCGGGCGCAGCGCGTGCCGGAGAAGCCTAGGCTCGCCGCATGAGGCACCCGGCTCGACGCCCGACCGCCCCGGCGCGCTGCCCGTGACCGCGGCGCCGGCACCCACCGCACCCCCCACGACGACCGACCCGGACCCCGGCGACCGGGTGCTGGCCCGGATCGCCGGCCTGCTCGCCCCCTACAAGGCCAAGATGGCGCTGGTCGCCGTGGCCGTGGTCAGCGCCGCGGTGCTCACCTCGGTGGCACCCTTCCTCACCCGGGCCGTGTTCGACGACGCGCTGTTCCCCGTCGACGGCGGTCCGGCCGACCTCCGGCTGCTCGGCTGGCTGGTGGCCGGTCTCTGCGTCATCCCGGTGCTGAGCGCGCTGATCGGCATCGGGCAGAACCTGCTGACCGCCACCATCGGCAACTCGGCGATGGCCGACCTGCGCAGCACGCTGTTCGCGCACCTGCAGAAGATGGAGCTGGCGTTCTTCACCGCCACCAAGACCGGGGCCATCCAGTCGCGGCTGGCCAACGACGTCAGCGGCGTGCGCACGGTGCTCACCGACACGGCGACGACGATCCTGCAGAACTCGGTGACCGTCATCTCCGCGTTCATCGCCATGGTGCTGCTGTCGTGGAAGCTGACGGTGCTCACCCTCGTGCTGATGCCGCTGTTCGTCGTGCTGCAGGTCCGGGTGGGCCGGCGCCGCCAGCGGCTGGCCCGGCGCACCCAGGAGTCGCTCTCGGAGATGACGGCGATCACCGAGGAGTCGCTCTCGGTGTCCGGCATCCTGCTGGCCAAGGTCTTCAACCGGGCCGACTCCGAGGTCGCGCGCTACCGCGAGGAGAACCAGCGCCAGACGCGGCTGCAGGTCGAGCAGGCGATGACCGGCCGGGCGTTCTTCGCCCTGGTGCAGACCTTCTTCGCCATCACCCCGGCGCTGATCTACCTCGTCGCCGGGTTCATGATCAGCGGCCGGCTGGGCGGGGGCGCCGGGCTCACCGCCGGCACCCTGGTGGCCTTCACCACGCTGCAGGCGCGGCTCCAGATGCCCCTCATCCAGCTGATGCGGGTCACCCTCGACGTGCAGACCTCGCTGGCCCTGTTCCGCCGCATCTTCGAGTACCTCGACCTCGTGCCGGCCGTCCAGGAGCGGCCGGGCGCGCAGGACCTGCCGGCCAGCGAGGAGGGCGGCTCCGTCGAGTTCCGCGACGTCTGGTTCCGCTACCCGGAGCCGCGCGAGCTGACCGGCGGACGCTCCGGAGCCCCGCGGTTCGCCCGGCCCGACGCCGTCGCCGCCCCCTCCGATCCCGCCGTCGAGCCCGAGGCCGAGCGGCCGGTGGGCGACGGCTGGACGCTGCGCGACCTCAGCCTGACGGTCCGGCCGGGGCAGCTCGCCGCGATCGTCGGCCCGTCCGGCTCGGGCAAGACGACGATGACCTACCTGGTGCCGCGCTTCTACGACGTCACCGAGGGCGCGGTCCTGGTGGACGGCGTCGACGTCCGCGACGCGACGATGAACTCCCTCGCCGAGGCGGTCGGCATGGTCACCCAGGAGCCGTACCTCTTCCACGGCACCATCTACGACAACATCGCCTACGCCCGGCCGGACGCGACCGAGGCCGACATCCACCGGGCGGCCCGCGACGCCAACATCCACGAGCGGATCATGAGCTTCGACGACGGCTACGAGACCGTCACCGGCGAGCGCGGCTACCGGCTCTCGGGCGGGGAGAAGCAGCGGCTCGCCATCGCCCGCGTGTTCCTGATGAACCCCCGCGTCCTCATCCTCGACGAGGCCACCTCGGCGCTGGACACCGAGACCGAGCGGCTGGTGCAGGACGCCCTCGAGCGGGCCACCCGCGGCCGGACGACGATCGCCATCGCCCACCGGCTCTCGACCATCCAGAACGCCGACGTGATCTTCGGCCTCGAGGACGGCGTGCTGGTCGAGCAGGGCACCCACGCCGAGCTGTTGGAGCAGGGCGGGCTGTACTCCCGGCTCTACACCGAGCAGTTCAGCGGCGGGGCGGTCGAGGCCCGCTTCGCCGACGGCGTGCTGTTCAGCGACGGCCGCACCGTCTGCGACGGCCGGGGCCGGCAGCGGGCGGACGTCAGCTTGTGAGGGAGAGCTCGTAGGGAAGAGCACGGCGTGTCCTCGGAGCTCGCTCCGCTCGCTCGCGAAGGGGGCTCCAGCCCACGGTCTTCTTCCCTCGCTCGCAGACGACGAACGTGTCTGCTCCCTCGGTCGTCCAGACCGCGGCGCCCCCTCCGGCGTCGGTCGGGGGCGCTGTGCCGTGCGGCCGTCCGAGCTGACCTCCTGGCTCAGACGGGAGCCAGCACGTCGTCCCACTTGCCGCGGCTGTAGGCGGGCGGGTAGGGGGCGTCGCGCCAGGTGAGGCCCAGCTCGGCGGCGGCGCGGAGCGGCCAGGACGGCTCGCGGAGCGCGGCGCGGGCCAGCAGGACGGCGTCGGCCTGGCCCGAGGCCAGCACCTCCTCGGCCTGCTGCGGGCTGGTGATGAGGCCGACGGCGCCGGTGGGGATGCCCGCCTGGTGCCGGACGGCCTCGGAGAACGGCAGCTGGTAGCCGGGGCCGACGGGGATGTCGGCCATCACGTTGCCGCCGGTCGAGACGTCGACGAGGTCGACGCCGCGGTCCTTGAGGACCGCCGAGAGCCGGACCGAGTCGTCCCCGCTCCAGCCGCCCTCGGTCCAGTCGGTGGCCGAGATGCGCACGAAGACCGGCTTGCCGGCCGGCCACACGTCGCGGACGGCGTCGACGACCTCGAGCAGCAGGCGGGTGCGGCCGGCGAAGCTGCCGCCGTAGCCGTCGGTGCGGGTGTTGGAGAGCGGGGAGAGGAACTGGTGCAGCAGGTAGCCGTGCGCGGCGTGCACCTCGACGACGTCGAAGCCGGCCTCGTCGGCGCGGCGGGCGGACTCGGCGAAGGCGCGGACGACGCCGGCCAGCTCCTCGGTCGCGAGGGCGCGCGGGGCGGTGTAGCCGGGGAAGGCGTCGGCCGTCGGGCCGACGCTGGTCCAGCCGCCCTCGTCCTCGGCGACGCTGCCCGTCGGCTCGCCCGGGAAGCCGCGGTAGGTGGAGGCCTTGCGGCCGGCGTGGGCCAGCTGCACGCCGATGGCGGAGCCCTGCCCGTGGACGAAGTCGACGACGGGCTTCCAGGCGTCGCGCTGGACGTCGTCCCACAGGCCGGTGTCCTGCGGGCTGATCCGGCCCTCGGGCACGACGGCGGTGGCCTCGGTGAGGATCAGCCCGAAGCCGCCCTGGGCCCGGGAGCCGAGGTGCACGAGGTGCCAGTCGGTCGGCACGCCGTCCTCGGCCAGCACGGAGTACTGGCACATCGGCGCCAGCCAGACGCGGTTGGGGATCGTGAGGTCACGCAGGGTCAGGGGGGTGAAGAGCTCGGCCATGTCCAGCGCAACCGGGCGGGGCGGGGCCCGATTCCGCCCGCTCGGCGTGCGCTCGGTCACACGGCCGCCCTACGCTCGCGGCCATGACCTGCCGCGCCCTGCTCCTGACCGGCACCGTCGGCGTCGGCAAGACCACGACGGCCGACGCCGTGGCCGACCGGCTGCGGTCGGCGGGGGTGCCGCACGCCGTCGTCGACCTCGACGAGCTGCGGCGCTGCTGGCCGGCCCCGGCCGACGACCCGTTCCACACCGCGCTCTCGCTGCGGAACCTCGCCGCGCTGGCGGGCGGCTACCGCGACGCCGGCGCCGAGCGGCTGGTGCTGGCCGGGGTCGTCGAGACCCGCGCGGACCGGCAGCGGCACGAGGACGCCCTCGGGGTGCCGCTGCAGGTGGTCCGGCTGCTGGCCCCCGCCGACGTCGTCGCCCCGCGGCTGCGCGCCCGGCACGCCGGCGACCCCGACGGCCTGGCCTGGCACCTGCACCGGCGCGGTGAGCTGGACGCCGTCCTGGACGCGGCCGACGTCGCCGACACGGCGGTGGCGGTGGCCGGGCTGGACCGTGCCGAGGTCGCCGACGCGGTGCTGCGCGCAGCGGGCTGGTCGCAGAAAAGTGTGGTGGCCGACGGCTGAATCGGCTCCGACGCCCCCCACGGGCCGCCGCCCGGTCCTATCCTGAGCGCTACCACGACGTTCTCCGGGGGGACTGATGTCGGACGGTGGCACGAGGGACGCGCGGGCGCTGGCAGCGCCCGGGCTGGACGAGGTCCGGGACGAGACGACCGTGCTGGTGGTCGACGACCACCAGTGCTTCAGCGACCTGCTGACGGCCGCGCTGTCCGCGGTGGCGGGGTTCCGCTGCCTGGGCACGGCGGCGTCGGCGGCCGAGGGGGTGGCGACCGCGGCACGGCTGAGACCTGACGTCGTCGTCATGGACATCCAGATGCCGGGCACCGACGGGCTGGCCGCGACCCGGCGGCTCCGCCAGGCGAGCCCCGGCACGGCGGTCGCGGTGGTCACCGCGCACACCGACGGCGAGTGGGTGGCGCGGGCGGCGCAGGCGGGCGCGTCGGCGTTCATCCCCAAGGGCGGTTCGCTGGCCGAGATGGTCGACCTGCTCCGACGGGCGCGGCCGGGCCGGATGGAGGTGGCGCCATCGCTGCGCCGGACGGCCCCGGCCCCGACGAGCGCCGCGGGACCGGACGCGCTCACCGCGCGCGAGCTCGAGGTGCTGGGCTACATCGGCCAGGGGCTGCAGGCCAAGAGCGTGGCCAAGGTGATGGGCATCAGCGTCCACACCTGCCGCGGCTACATCAAGACGGTCTACGCGAAGCTGCACGTGAGCAGCCGGATCGAGGCCGTCAACCGCGCCCGGCAGCTGCAGCTCCTCGACTCATGAACCGGCGGGCGGCGGGCGTCCGGGTGATCCGCCTCGGCGCCCGCCGGGAGCTCACCCTGCTGGTGGGGCTGGGGCTGGCCGTGATGCTGGCCATCGGCCTCGGCGCCGCCTTCGCGAGCCGGCGCGTGGCCCAGGGCCAGGCCCTGGACGACTCCGAGCGGATGACGGTCCGGCTGGCCACGCTGGTCATCACGCCCGCGCTGCCGGGATACCTCGACGGCGACCCCGTCCAGGTGGACGAGCTGCGACGCGCGATCGCCAACCGGATGTCCGACGGCTACCTGACCGAGGTCACGGTGTGGAGCGCCGCGGGCGAGGTGCTGTTCAGCAACCGGGCCGAGGACGTCGGCCACGTGGCGGACCCGGTGCCGCCCGAGGTCGCCGACGCGGTGGCGGGCCGCACCACCTCCGCCTTCGAGGACGACCCTCCCGAGGCGGACGCGGCTGGAGCGGCTCCCGCCGGGCAGGCCGGGACCGGTCCCAGCCGTTACGTCGAGGTCTACGCCCCGCTGCGCGTCGCGGGGCACCCGCCGATGGCGTTCGAGGCCTACTACGACTACCAGCGGGTCGAGGACGTCGCCGACCGCCTGCTGCGCCAGACCCTCCCCCTGGTGCTGGGTCCGCTGCTGGTGCTCCAGGCGATCCAGATCCCGGTCGCCGTCTCGCTGGCCCGGCGGCTGCGGCGGCACGAGAACGAGCGTGCGCGGCTGCTCGAGCGCGCCCTGTCCGGCTCCGACGCCGAACGGGTCCGCTTCGCGGCCGACCTGCACGACGGCCCCATCCAGGACCTCGCGGGCATCGGCTACGCCCTCGGGGCGGTCGCGCCGTCGGTGGACCCGAAGCACGCGCCGCTGATGGCCCGGGTGCAGGAGGCCGTCCAGCGCTCGGTGCAGGACCTGCGCACCCTGATGACCGACCTCTACCCGCCGGACCTGCGCGACGGCAACCTCGTCCAGGCGCTGGGCGTGCTCGCGGAGGAGGTGCGCGCGGAAGGTCTGGCGGTCGAGCTGCAGCTGGCCGACCTGCCGGGTCTGGGCGAGGACCAGGGAGCCGCGCTGTACCGGGTGGTGCGGGAGAGCCTCGCCAACGTGGTGAAGCACGCCCACGCCACCGCGGTGACGGTCTCGCTCGCCCCCGTCACCCCGGGCGCCGCCGACCCCCGGGGTGGGCGGGTCCGCCTCGTCGTCGCCGACGACGGGGTGGGCGCGGACCCGACCCGGCTGGACCGGCGCGCCGAGGGCCACCTGGGCCTGCGGCTGCTGGCCGACCGGGTGGAGGACCTCGGCGGCCGGCTGGTCGTCGTCACCGGGCCGGGGCGGGGGACCTCTGTCGAGGTCGAGCTGCCGCTCACCACCTGACCGGAGCCGGCCAGCGCGCGCTGAGCCGTTCGCGCGCCGGTCCCGCTCACCGCGTCAGCCGGTGACCGGCAGCACGAGCACGGCGCTCGGCTCGTCGAAGCGGCTCGTCCGCACGGTGACCACCAGCTGCCAGGGGCCGGCGACCGGCAGCGCGGCCTCGAGGCTGTGGTGGCCCGGTTCGTCGAGGGCCTGCACGGCCGCCGGCACCGGGCCCAGGCCCTGCTCGGGCAGGCTCAGCGTGACCTGCGGCGGCTGGTCGGTGACCAGCGGGGAGCCGTCCCCCCGGCGCAGCGTCAGCTCCGCCGTGCGCCTGCCCACCCCGCCCGGGGTCACGGTCAGCTGCACGCTGCCGTCGCCCAGCTCGGCGCGCTGGGTGGTGGCGCCGGCGAGGGCCGTGCGCGAGCCGTCGCCGGCCGGTGCGGTGGGGCTCTGGCCCACGAGCACGCCGGTGAGGGCGAGGGCCACGACGACGACGAGGGCCTCGTCGACCACGGCTGACCGGAGCCGGCGCCACTGGGCGGCGGCGGCCCCGCGGCGACGGACGGCGGCGACCAGGGCGTAGCGGTTCCACGCCGCGAGCACGCCGACGACGGCCACCAGGGCCAGCTTGGCCAGCAGGGCGCGGCCCCAGCCGGTGCCGGTCAGGTCGGCCGGCCGTTCGAGCACCAGGGTCGCCATGGCCGCACCGCTCGCGCCGAGCAGCCCGACCAGGACGCCGGCCAGGACCGAGAACCGGACGACCACGGCCGCGGTGCGCACGGCCTCCTCGGGGCGGCGCCGGGCCGCCACCAGGTGGAGGCCGAGCCCGAGGAGCCCCCCGGACCAGACGGCGGCGGCGCTGACGTGGACCAGGTCGAGCACGGCCATCAGCCCGGTGGGTCCGACGGTGCGGCTGTGCCCCGTGACCAGCACGGAGGCCAGGGCCAGGAGGGACCCCAGGCCGCCGAGGACGCGGGCAGCCCGGGTGGGCAGCCGCCCCGCGACCAGCAGCAGCAGGGTCCCGGCGGTGACCAGGAGCAGGGCGGTCCCGGGTGCTTCGGCCAGGCCCTGGCGCCAGGCCCAGCCGTCGGCGAGGTCGACCAGCCGGCCGCCGGCGCGGAGGACGGCCGCCGTGCCGGCCTGCAGCGCCGAGGCGGCGACGGCCAGACCCAGGGCCGCGGCGACGACGCGGCCGCCCGGGCCGCGACGGCCGTCGGGCCCGAGCACCAGGTGGCGGAAGGACCAGAGCCCGACGCCGCCGAGCAGCCCGACCCAGCCGAGCACCTGGAGGGTGGTCAGCAGGGTGCCGACCGCGCCGCCGTCGTCGACGGCCGGCGCCGAGGGGGGCGTCGCCGACGGGGCGCCGACCGCGAAGGCCAGCGTGCCGCCGACGGGGTGGCCGTCGGCGGAGACGACCCGCCAGCCGAGGAGGTAGCTGCCCCGGGCGAGCCCGGTCGGCAGCGCGGCGGTGACCACCCGGTCGCGACTGGTGACGTCGACCGTGCTGGGCTCGCCGTCCACCGTGTGCCGGCCGGTGCTGTCGTAGAGGGCGAAGCCCTCCGCCACGGGGGCGACCGGCTCGCTGAAGCGCAGCTCGACGGTTCCCGGGGCGGTGCTGAGCACGCTGCCCTCGACGGGCACGGCGACCACCACCCGGGTGTGCGCGGACGCCGCCGGGGCGCCCAGGACCGCGCCGAGCAGGAGCAGGACCAGCAGCCCGAGCGCGCGGGCCCCGCCGCGGGGGAGCACCTCAGCCCCGGTCGGGCCGGGTCGGCGCCGGGCGGGTGCGGGCGAGCGCGGTCAGCCCGGCGGCCAGCCCGAGGGCGCCCATCACCAGACCGCCGAGGTCGGCGGCGCTCCTGCCCGCGCCGGCCGTCAGCGACGCGGAGGCGACCGCGCCGTCCGCGAGCCCGGCCGGGGCGGCGGCGGCCGTGCCGTGCCCGTGCCCGCCGACCGCGGCGGTGACCGTCACGGCGGGAGCCGGCCGCTCCAGGGTCTCGGGGTCCTGGCCCTCCGCCGCGACCTGCGTCCAGGCGGTCTCGCCCTCGGCGCAGGTCTGGACGGTCGGGAAGACGAGGGTGCGCCCGGCGGCGTCCTCGGGCAGCGGGACCTGCAGGGAGAGCGTGTCGCGGAGACCCTCGGCGAGCGGGGTGCGGGCTGTCCAGACGACCTCGGACACCCGCTCGGTGAGCACGGTGCCGTGGGCGGTGGTGACGGGTTCCGGCAGCTGCTCGGAGCGCTCGGCCACCGTCCAGCCGGGGTGCACCGTCGGGGTCACCGTGTTGATGCCGGCGGGCAGCCTGACGGCGACCCCGGTGGTCGGCGACCCGTCGCAGCCGTGCGGGACGGCGACCGTCAGCACGGCGTAGCTGCCGGCCGCGGTGGTGTCGGCGCTCAGCGAGACGTGCGCCGAGGCCGAGCCCGGCAGGGCCAGGCCGGTGAGGACCGCGGCGGCGCCGATGGCGGCGACCCGGCCGGTGGTGCGGGTGCTGGACATGTGTTCTCCCCCTGGACGGCCCGTCGGGCCCGTGTGCTGGTGCCGCCGGCGCCCGGCGGGCCGGGCGCCTGGACGACGCCCGCCCGGTGCGCTGCGGCGGTGCCCCCAGCCTGGCGCCGGCCGCCCGGCCCGAGCAGCCTCAGGAGGGGGGTCGACGGTCCCCCCAGACGAGGGGTCGAGCCCTTCGCCCCCTCATCCTGGGGGTCCCTGTCCGACCCGTTCGGGGTGGCTTTTTTCCACGGCCGTCCCCATGCTGGGTGCAGGCGGTTCTCGTCCCGCCACCCGACACCGAGGGGACCCGGATGACACGCGTGCTGGTCGTGGACGACCACGACTTCTTCCGCGGGTCGCTGGTCGAGCTGGTCAACGCCAGCGGTGATTTGGTGGCCGTCGGCGAGTGCGCCGACGGCGCGGCGGTGGCCGCTGCCGTCGCCGAGCTGCAGCCCCACGTGGTGCTGATGGACGTGCGGATGAGCATCCGCTCCGGGCTGGAGGCCGCTGCCGAGCTGCAGCGGGCGGGCTCGTCGGCCCGGGTCATCCTCCTGAGCTCCGACCCGGTCAGCCGCAACCGCCGGGCCGCCGAGGCCAACGGGGCCGTCGGCTACCTGGTCAAGGGTGCCGACGCCGACCGGGTGCTGGACGCGGTGCGCCACGTGGCCCGCGGGGGCACGGCCTGGCCGGAGGACGTCGCCGCCGGCTTCCCCGCCGTCCTCTGACCGGCGACCGCCGGGCACGCACCGGCACCTCCCCCACCCCCGTGTTTGAGGGGTCGCGGCTCCCCCACCCGTGAGGGTTCTGCGGGGGGCCGGCACCCAGGAGTGTGGGGCCGACGGGAAACCGGGGCCGGCTGAGCCGCTCGCGGAACCGTCCTGGGGACCAGGGGCCCCGGGACGCTGACCCGCCGCACGCCACTCGTCCGGGGGGACACGACCACATGAAGCTCTCGCGTCGCGACGCACTCAAGCTCGGCGGGCTCGCCGCCGTGGGCACCGCAGGCCTCGCCCTGCCGCTGGGCCGCTCGGTCCAGGCCGGCACACCCAGCCTGCTCAGCACCGGCAACTTCCCGCCGCGCTACACCAACGTCCTGACCATCCCGGAAGCGATGCAGCCGGTCCGCCAGGACGTCGTGGACGGCAAGGTCGTCAAGAAGTACTACGACGTCACCGCCAAGACCGTGCCGGCGGCCAAGATCCTTCCCAAGCTGAGCACGATCATGCTCGGCTACAACGGTTCGATCCCCGGTCCGCGGATCGACGTCGACCAGGGCCAGGCCGTCCAGCTGGTCGTCCGCAACGCGCTGGGGGCGACCACCGGGACCTTCGGGACACCGAGCCCGATCTCGACCCACCTGCACGGCTCGGCGTCGCTGCCGCAGTACGACGGGTACGCCGGCGACCTGACGCTCAACGGGCAGAAGAAGTACTACCAGTACCCGAACTTCCAGCCGGCCCGGACGCTCTGGTACCACGACCACGCCCAGCACTACACCGCGCAGAACGCCTACTCGGGGCTGGCCGCGCAGTACCACCTGCACGACGCCGTGGAGCGCGCGGCGCTGCCGCAGGGCGAGTTCGACGTGCCGCTGACGGTCTCGGACGCCATGTTCCAGGCCAACGGCGCCCTGATGTACGACGACCGGACCCACTCCGGGCTCTGGGGCGACGTCATCCTGGTCAACGGGGTGGCCTGGCCGGTGCTGAAGGTGAAGCGGGCGGTCTACCGGTTCCGGCTGCTGAACGCCTCGATCTCGCGGTCCTACCGGCCGACGCTGTCCAACGGCGCGCAGGTGCACATGGTCGCCACCGACGGCGGGATGATGCCGAAGGTCCAGAAGGTCAGCCAGTGGCGGCACGGCAGCGCCGAGCGCTACGAGTTCCTCGTCGACTTCCGCAGCTACGCCCCGGGCACCCGCATCGAGCTGAAGAACCTCAGCAACCCCAACAACCGGGACTACGACCACACCGGCAAGATCATGGCCTTCGACGTCGTCGGCGACCCGGTCAGCGACGCGGTCAAGAACTGGAGGATCCCGACCGAGTTCCGCTGCGTCGTCGACCCGGTGACCGGGCAGAAGCGGCTCACCGACGACCCCTCGGCGCCGCTGGTCAACGACGAGGTCATGGGGCTGGTGCCCACGAAGGACATGGAGGTCCGGACGCTGCGGGTCCAGAAGAGCGACGTGACCAACCTCTGGAGCATCAACGGCGAGACCTGGGACGACGTCGTCCGGTCCGACTACCGCAAGGTGGTCGCCGACCCCGACCTCGGGGACACCGAGATCTGGGAGATCCAGAACAACTCGGGCGGGTGGTTCCACCCGGTGCACATCCACCTGATCGACTTCAAGATCCTCAGCCGCAACGGCCGGCCGCCGTTCCCCTACGAGATGGGTCCGAAGGACGTCGTCTACGTGGGCGAGAACGAGACGGTGCGGGTGATCATGAAGTTCGGCCCGCACCGCGGCAAGTACATGGTCCACTGCCACAACCTGCCGCACGAGGACCACGACATGATGCACCAGTTCAGCGTGGGCCTGGACGACGACCACCCGGACGGCAACGACCCGATCACGGGTGAGCGGCCGACCGACGACGACCACAGCTGAGCGGCTCCCCGGTGCGCTGGCGGGCGGTGGTGGCGGTGGTGGCGGTGCTCGGCGGCGTCGCCGGGGCGCGGCTCAGCGTGCTCGACCCGGTCCGGGTCTCCTCCGGGAGCATGGAGCCGACGGTCTGCACCGGTGACGTCGTGGTCGTCAACCACCTCGCCCCGCGCGGCGGCGTCGACCGGGGCGACGTCGTCACCTTCGCCAGCCCCGTCGACGGCACCGAGCAGATCAAGCGTGTGGTCGCCGTCGCCGGCCAGCAGGTCGGCATCGCCGACGCGCTGCTGGTCGTCGACGGCCGCGTGGTGGCCGAGCCCTACGTCGACCCCGCGACGATCGACGGCGTCTACTTCGGCCCCGTCCTCGTCCCGGAGGGCACCGTCTTCGTCATGGGCGACGCCCGCGAGCTCTCGGTCGACTCCCGGGCCTTCGGGCCGGTCCCGCTCGACGCCGTGGACGGCCGGCTCTCCGGCCGGCTCTGGTCCTCCTGCTGACCGACGTCCCCCTCGTGCTCCCGCAGCACCGTCCCCACCTCCTCGACCCGCACGCCCACCCCGCACACCTGACCAGGAGCCTCGATGTCCTACCTCGCCCAGCGCGCCGTCCTCGACACCCGCACCCGCGTCCGGATCTGGACCAGCGACCTGGCGGGTCTGGCCACCCCGGCCGCGCTGGTGGCCCTCGCGGCCCTGCTGGGCCTGCACTGGTGGCAGCAGTCGCCCGCCGTCCCGCTCAGCTGGCAGCTCCCGCGCGCGGCCGCGCTGTCCCTGCTGCCCGGGGTCCCGGTGCTGGGGCTGGTCGCCCTGCGCCTCGTCATCGGGGGTCGCACCCGCACCGTGGCGGGGCACCACCTGATGACCTGGGCGGCCCGCTGGGCCTGGGTCTGGGCCGGGGCCACCGCCGTCGGCCTGCTGGTGACCCTGCGCGGCCTCGTCGGGGTGCCGCTGACCCGGCTGGTCGGCGTGGACGACCTGCTCGCGGTGGCCGCCGGCAGCCCGGTCGTGCGGTCCGGCGTCGAGGTGCTGTGGGTCGCCCTGCTCGTCGCCCTGTTCGGGACCCGGCTGGGGGGCTGGCGGGAGTCGTCGGCCCTGCTGGTGCTGACCGGGGCCGCGCTGGTGGCGGGCCTGCCGGTGGGCGCCGCGGTGGCGCACGACGCCGGCCCGGTCCCGCCGGTCGTCGCCGTGGTCGGGGCCCTGCAGCTGCTGGCGCTGGCCTGCTGGCTGGGCGCGCTGGCGGCGGTGGGGCACCTGCGCACGCCGCTCTACCTGCTCCGCCACCACCTGGGACGCTACGGCTCGCTGGTCACCGCGGTCGCCCTGCTCACCGGTGGGGCCGGCGTGCTCGCCGGCCTGCTGGCGCCCGGCACCGGCACCTCGCCGGTCGTCGGCGCGGCCCAGCTCGCCGGGGTCGCCGTGGTCGTCGCCGTCGGGCACCGGCACCGCCGCCGCGCCGCCGACGTGGTGTCCGAGGGTCGGGGCGTGCTGCTGCTCGCGCTCGTCGCCGGCGAGGTCGTCGTCCTCGTCGCCCTGCTCGCCCTCGCCGTCCTGCTCCCCACGCACCTGTAGCCCGGACGGCCTCCCGGCGTGGCACCGCTGTGCCACGATCGGGTCATCCTGCACAGCTGGAGGAGGTCGACGTGACGGTGGCCGACGAGGAGCCGACCGCGGACGGGGACGACCGCGACCGGACGGTGCTGGTGGTCGACGACCACCGCTCCTTCGCCGAGATGCTGGCGGCCGCCCTCGACGGCACGCCCGGCCTGCGCTGCGTCGGGATCGCGGGGTCGGCCTCCGAGGGGGTGGCCCTGGCCCGGAGGCTCCAGCCCGACGTCGTCGTGATGGACATCCAGATGCCGCGCGAGGACGGGCTGGTCGCCACCGCGCGCGTCCGGGAGGTGGCCCCCGGTGCGCTCGTGGCTGTCCTCACCGCGCACGCCTCCCCGGAGTGGGTCGGGAAGGCCGCCCAGGCCGGCGCCTCCGCCTTCGTGCCCAAGAACGGCTCGCTGCAGGAGATGCTCGACGTGCTCACGGGGCTGCAGCGCGGCCAGCTCGTCGTGGCGCCGTCGGCGTTCCGGGTCCCCGTCGACCCGTCCCCGGTCGCCGACGTCCCCGAGCTCAGCCCGCGCGAGGTGGACGTGCTGCGGCTGCTGGCTGACGGCACGGCGGTCAAGGACCTGGCGCCGGTGCTCGGCATCAGCCTGAACACCGCGCGCGGCTACGTGAAGTCGGTGCGGGCCAAGCTGGGTGCCGCCAGCCAGCTCGAGGCCGTGCTCAAGGCGCGCGAGCTCGGACTCCTCGCCGACCCGGGCCCCTCGGCCTGAGGGGCCCCGGACCCCCTCATCCGTGGGGGTGGCCGCCCCCTCCGCTGGGCGTGGTGCCCGCACCCGTCGCGGGCGCAGGATCGCGGTGCGAGCAACCGCTGGACCGGCGGCGCAGCGACCCACCCGCTGCGCCCGTCGCGGTTGCACGGCTGCCGGTGCCCCGCCGCCGCCCCCCTGACGGAGGCCACGCGCACCAGCAGCCGACGAGGGCCCGCCGTTCCCCGCGGCGGGCCCTCCTCGCGTCCGGGGGCCGGGAGCGCGGGTCGACCCCCGCACCCAGGGGGTGCCTGCACCCCCCAGGAGCGGCTGCTGCCCGTGGCGTCGAGCGGCGAGGCTCGGGTCGTCGAGTCCACCAGGGGGAGAACCGACCATGTCGAGCCGTGCTCACACCGCCACCTGCCCGTTCACCGGGCGCACCGCCGCTCCGGCCGCCGTCGGGGAGGACCGCCCGCGGGGCGCCGCCACGGCCCCGGGAGGTCCGGCGGTCCGACGCCGCACCGTGCTGGCCGCGGCGGCCGCCGGGCTGCTGGCCGGTGGGCTGCGGTCCGGGCCGCTCGGCGCGGTCCGGGCGGCGGCCGCCGTGCGCCGGGCGCGCCGAGGCACCCACGGCCAGGGGTTGCGCGGCCTCGACATCGCCACCCGGGTGGGCCGGGACCGCGAGGCCCGCTTCGGCCTGATGTTCAAGAAGCTGCCGGCCTACAGCCCGTCGGACGCCCTGCTCCGGACCCTCGCCCGCCGGATGGACGACGGCAAGGCGCCGCTGTCGGACGTGCGGTTCAGCGACACCGCGTGCGACACCTCGATGCCGGCCGGCTACATCTACCTCGGCCAGTTCGCCGACCACGACATCACCCTCGACAAGACCCCGCTGACCCTGCAGGAGCAGGACCCGCGCGGCACGACGAACTTCGACTCACCGCGCTTCGACCTGGGCAGCGTGTACGGGGCCGGCCCCGCCGCCAGCCCCGAGCTCTACGACCCGGCGCGGCCCGGCTACCTGCGGGTGGAGCACCACGACGGCCTGGTGGACCTCCCGCGCGACGCCGTGGGCAAGGCGTTCCTGGGCGACCCGCGCAACGACGAGAACCTCATCGTGGCCCAGCTGCACACCGTGTTCCTCCGCCTGCACAACCGGCTGCGGGACTCCGGCCTCGGCTTCGAGCAGGCCCGGCAGGAGGTGCGGTTCCGCTACCAGTGGCTGATCGTCCACGACTTCCTGCCACGGGTGGTCGGCCAGGGCGTCGTGGACGCCATCCTGGCCCGACGGGCCGACGGCACGCTCACGGCCCGGACCACCTTCTACAAGCCGCGCAGCACGGCCAAGCCGTACATGCCGGTCGAGTTCTCCGGAGCCGCCTACCGCTACGGGCACTCGATGATCCGCGCCGAGTACGAGGTGCAGGACCAGCACACGGTGCCGCTGTTCGCGCGGGACGGCTACGAGGACCTGCGCGGCAGCCGGCCCGTCCCGCACGACCTCTGGGTGGACTGGAACTACTTCTTCGACATCCCGGGTCTCAGCACCCCCGACGACCGCAACATGGCGCGTCGCATCGACACGCAGATCTCCCTGCCGCTCTCGACCCTGCCGCCCACGGTGGTGGCGCCGGCGGCGGGGGCGATCCTCGCCCTCGCCGAGCGCAACCTGCTGCGCGGCAAGCGGCTGGGGCTGCCGTGCGGCCAGGACGTCGCGACGGCGATGGGCCTGAAGCCCCTGACCAACGCGCAGCTGGGCGGGCTGCCGGAGGCGGGCTGGGGCAAGAAGGCGCCGCTCTGGTACTACGTGCTCAAGGAGGCTGAGCTCGGCGGCGGGCAGCGGCTGGGCCCGGTCGGCGGCCGCATCGTGGCCGAGGTGTTCCTCGGCCTGCTGGCGCTGGACCCGACGTCGTACTTCACGCTCCGGCCGCGGTTCGACCCCGGGGCCGGCTACGCCTTCGGGGCGCTGGTCCTCGAGGCCGACGCCTTCGACCCGCGCGGCCGGCCGCAGCCGGAGCCGGCCGAGGAGCCGGACCTGCCCGAGGACCCCGAGCTGCCGGAGGAGGGGGAGCCGCTGGAGGGGCTGGAGCCCGTGGCCCTGGAGCCCGACGAGGTGATCCAGCCCGAGGCGGTGCTGCCGCTGCCCGGCGAGGTGTGAGGTGCAGGGGGAGGGTCCGAACCCGGGATAGGCACCCGCACAGGGGATGGACCTGGCCGCGCGGGGAACGCGAACCAGGCCGGATGCGTTCGGCCTATCCCGGGCGTCAGAGACCCCCCGGACATGAGTTCACCGTACTGGACCCGAAGTAATCGCGTGGCCCGCGACGAAGACCCCGGTGATGGCGGGTTCCCGCAGTCCCATCAGCAGCGCGAAGAGGGTGGCGTCGTCCTGGTCACCCGGGCCGCCCTGCTGGGCCACGGCTCCCAGGATAGCGCCGAGGCCCGGCTGGGCGGAGGTGTCGACGAGGACGAGGTCGGCCTCCTTCCCGACGTCGAGGTTGCCGAACCGGTCGTCCTGGTCCAGTGCCTGGGCCCCGGCGAGCGTGCCGGTGTAGAGCAGCTCGGCCGGGTGCAGGGCCACCCCGGCCGCGCCCGGCTCGGAGAGGTGGACCTTGTAGGCGTCGTTGAGCACGCGGGAGACCAGCCACTCGTCTCCCGCGCCGATGTCGGTGCCCAGGGCCACCCGCACGCCGGCGGCGGTGGTCCGCCGCCACGGCAGGGTGCCCGAGCCGAGGAACTGCTGCGAGGTGGGGCAGTGCGCGATCGAGCTGCCCGTCTCGGCCAGCCGGGCCAGCTCCGCGTCGGTGCAGTGCACAGCGTGGGCCAGGATGCTGCGGCGGCCCAGCAGGCTCTCCCCGCCGACGGCGGACCCGGGGCGGAATCGGCCGTCGTAGGTGTCGAGGTAGTCCCGGACGCCGTAGGCGGCGCGGACGGCGGCGACCTCGCCGGTGCCGGGCGTGTCGTGCTCGCTGAGGTGGGAGTGGAAGTAGACGCCGCGGTCGCGGACCCCCGCGTAGAGCTCGCCGAGCCCCGCGAGCGTCGTCGGCGTGACCGACAGGCTGAACCGCGGGACGACGGCCACCTGCAGCCGCGCGGTGGCGAGGTCCCCGGTGTCGGCCAGGTGCCAGCGCTCGATCTCCTGCGCCACCAGGTCGAGGGCCTCCTCCTCCCCCGTCAGCAGCGGGGCGGCGGCGGGGGAGCCGACGGTCTGCACGCCCCGGCCGCTAACCAGCCGCAGCCCGGCGCGCTGGTGTGCGGCGAAGAGCGCGTCCTGCGCCGTGGGGAACGCCGAGCCGAAGACCAGCGCCGCCGTCGTGCCGACGGCCACCCGGCGCTCGACGAAGGCCTCCGCCATCGCCGTGCTGACGGCCGGATCGGCCAGCCTGGCCTCGGCCGGGAAGATGCAGCGCTGCAGCCAGTCCAGCAGCTGGCCGCCGCCGTGGGCGCCGAGGGAGAAGGTCTGGGGGTAGTGCAGGTGGGTGTCCACGAAGCCCGGCAGCACGAAGTCGGCCCGCCGGACGGGGACGTCGGCGTGCTCGCGGGGGAGCGCGGAGTGCGCGCCCAGCCAGGCGATGGTCCCGTCGTCGGCGATCACGAGCGCGCCGTCGGGCAGCGAGACCAGCCGCTCGCGGGCGGTGGCCAGGGTGGCGTCGCCGGCGACGTGGAAGACGTGGCCGCGCAGCACCAGCCGGGCCGGCGCCGGGAGCGGCTCCGGCGCTCCGACCGGGCTCACACCAGACCCGTGTACCCGTACCAGGCGGGCCCGGCGTCGGGGGCGTCGTCGCGGGTGACCTGGGCCTGGATCAGGCCGTAGGGGCGGTCGTCGGCGTGGAAGACCTCGCCGGGGTTGTCCAGCCCGAAGGGGCTGAGGTCGTAGAGGAAGTGGTGCTTGTTGGGCGCCGAGAGCCGGACCTCGGCGAGGAAGCCGTAGGCCTCGAGGACGGCGCTGCCCATCGCGAACAGGGTCTGCTGCAGCGCGAGGGAGTGCACCGTGGCGAACTGCTCCACCAGCAGCGCCTTGATCCCAGCGTAGGTCGCGTCCCAGTCGATCCCGGTGTGCTCGGTGAAGCGCCAGCGGGCCACCAGCGACGTCGCCATCACGCGGTCGGTGGTCGGCTGCAGGACCGTGTAGGGGTCGGTGAGGAAGCCGGAGAACTCCGAGCCGGTGCTCTTGAGGATGACCATGTCCTTGAGGCCGCCGGTGACCCAGACCTGCTGGTCGTCCCCGGTGCCCTCGACGGTCACCGAGGCCGTGCGCACCTCCTGGCCGCGGCGGACCCAGGTGTGGTCGTGCTCCACGCCGTCGACGACGGCCCGCTCCCAGGCGTGCTCCTCGACCTCGACGCGGGCGCCCGCCACCGGCTCGACGTCGTCGACGAAGTGCCGGGCCAGAGCGAGGGCGTAGTCCTCGACGGCCCGCAGCCCCTTCTCCTTGGCGTAGGCGTACGCCGTCTGCTTCTGGGTGTCGGTGGGCAGCACGGCCGACTGGTCGCCGACGGTGTGCGCCCGGGCGAAGTCGCCGCGCAGGGCCGTCGAGACGGTGACGTCGCGGATCTCGTGCCGGGGGCTGTCCCGGTAGATCCGGACGACCCGGTTCTCCGCCTTGCCGTACTGGTGGGTGCCGAGCACGATGCCCATGACGATCCTCCCGACGTCGGTGGCGCCGATCCTAGGGACCGCGCGTTACGAACACGGGTCGCTGAGATCCGACATCTCGTGGGGGCCAGGGCCGCAACACGCCGACCTTCCGGGCCCGGGGCGTCCACGACGTGCCGGATCTCAGCGGTCCTGCTGGAGCAGCCGCCACAGCCGGTCGCGCGACATCGGCAGCTCGCGCGGCCGGACGCCGATCGCGTCGGCGACGGCGTTGGCCAGCGCGGGTGCGACCGGGTTGTAGGGCGACTCGCTCATCGACTTCGCCCCGTACGGGCCCAGGGCGTCGCTGGTGTCGGCGAAGAGGACCTCGGTCTCGGGGACGTCGGACATCTGGGGCAGGTGGTAGTGCCGCAGCACGTCGGTGGTCACCCGGCCGTCCTCCAGGACCAGCTCCTCCCACAGCGCCGTGCCCAGCGCCTGGGCCACCCCGCCCTCCACCTGGCCGCGGCACTGCGCCGGGTTGATGACGAACCCGGCGTCGGCCGCCTGCACCGACTGCAGCAGCCGCACCTCGCCGGTCCCGGTGTCCACCGCCACCCGGAAGCCGTGCACGTTGAAGGCCAGCGAGCGGACGGCCCCGTCGACGGCCGCCTCCCGGCGCAGCACGGCGTCCTCGCCCAGCAGGACGGGGAAGCCGAGCACGACGTCGCCGTCGCCCAGCCCGTCGGGTCCCGGCTGCCAGCGCTCCGGGGCGGTGCCCGTGAGGGCGGCGGCCCGCTCCTGCAGCGCGCGCAGCACGGCGGTCGCGGCGGTGTGCACGGCGCGCCCCGCCACCACGGTGCCGGTGGAGCCGAAGGCGCCGACGTCGTGGCCGGTCGCGTCGGTGTCGGACTGGTGCACCACGACCCGGTCGGCGCTGGTGCCGAGCACGCTGGCCACCAGCTGGGTGTGCACGGTCGTGGTGCCGTTGCCGAACTCCGCCGTCCCGACGCCGACGGTGCAGCGGCCCTCGCGGTCGAGCGTGACACTCGCCTCCGCCGGGTGACCGCGGGGCGGGACCGTCGCGATCATCGCCATGGCCAGCCCCCGTCCCGTCCGCCAGCGCGCGCCGACGGGCGGCTCCACGCCGTCGTCCCGGTCCAGCGCGGCCTCGACGAGGTCCAGGCACTGGTCCAGCCCGTAGGAGCCGAAGACGAGGTCGTCGCCCTCGACGTGGGTGACGACCAGCGGATCGCCGGGCCGGACGACGTTGCGCCGGCGCAGCTCGACGGGGTCGACCCCCAGCTCGGCGGCCAGCTCGTCCAGCGCCGACTCCAGGGCGAAGACGACCTGGCCCAGCCCGTAGCCGCGGAAGGCCCCGGACGGCAGGTTGTTCGTGTAGACCGACGCTGCGTCCACCCGCTTGTTGGGCACCGCGTAGATGGCCACCGACTCCGAGACGCCGTGGAACATCACCCCGGCCGAGTGGTTGCCGTAGGCGCCGGTGTCGGTGAGGACGTCGAGGGCCAGCGCCGTGATCCGCCCGTCCCGGTTCCCGGCCAGGGTGACGTCGACCCGGAAGGGGTGCCGGCAGGGGGCCGTCGTCAGCTCCTCGGTGCGGGTCATCTCCAGCTGCGCCGGCCGGCCCGTGGTGAGCACGGCCAGCGCGACGAGGTCCTCGGTGAGCAGCTCCTGCTTGCCGCCGAACCCGCCGCCCACCCGCGCGGTGAAGACGCGCACGGCCGCGCGGTCGAGGTCGAACAGCCGGGCGATCTCGTCGCGGACCAGGAAGGGCACCTGCGAGCTGGTGCGCAGGACGAGCCGGCCGTCCTCGTCGCGCCAGCCGACCGTCGCGTGGGTCTCCAGGTGGGCGTGGTTCACCCGCTGGGTGCGCCAGCGGCCCCGGACGACGGCGTCGGCGGCGGCCACCGCGGCGTCGACGTCGCCGTGCTCGCCGTGCAGCTCGGCGGCCACGTTCCGGCGCGGGGCGGCGATCCGGCTGGTCGTGGGGTCCTTCTCGCCGTGCAGGGCGGGGACGTCCGGGTCCTGCGCCCGCTCGGGGTCGACGTTGGCCGGCAGCAGCTCGTAGTCGACGACGAGCAGCCGGCACGCCGCCTCCGCGACGGCGAGCGTCTCCGCCACCACGGCGGCGACCCGCTGCCCCCGGAACCGGACGACGGTGTCGAGGACGAGGGTGTCGTCGGGGTCGTCGAGCCGGTTCGCGTGCCGGCCGGTCGAGAACGGCGTCGTCGGGGCGTCGGCCGCGGTGAGCACGGCCACGACGCCGGGCAGCGCGGCGGCCGCCCCGGTGTCGACGGAGCGGACCCGGGCCGACACGTGCGGGCTGCGCAGCACCGCGACGTGGGTGAGGCCGGGGACGGTGACGTCGAGGGTGAACGGCTCCCGGCCGCTGACCACCCGGTGCCCGGCGGGCGCGCCGAGCGAGCGGCCGACGGCCGAGCCGTCCGCGGTCGTGGCGGGGCCCGCGCACGGGGGAGCGGCGGAGCCGGCGGCGGCCGCCCCGACGGCCTCCCGGATGGCGCGGTAGCCGGTGCAGCGGCAGAGGTTGCCCTTCATCAGCCGGGGCAGGTCGGGCAGGTCGTCGGCGGTGACCGTCGAGGCGGTGACGACCATGCCGGCGGTGCAGAAGCCGCACTGGAAGGCGGCGTGCTCGACGAAGGCGCGCTGCACCGGGCCCGGCTCCTCGGGGGTGCCCAGCCCGGCGGCCGTCGTCACGGCGCGGCCCTCGGCTCGGTGCGCCGGGAGGATGCAGGAGTTCACGGCGGTCCCGTCCAGCAGCACGGTGCAGGCGCCGCAGTCACCGGAGTCGCAGCCCTTCTTGACGGCGTGGTGCCCCTGCTCCCGCAGCAGGGTGCGCAGGCACTGGCCCGGCCGGGGCTCGGCCTCGACGGGCGCGCCGTCGACGTGGAACCTCACGCCAGCTCCTCCCGGATCTCCTCCGCCAGCAGCCCGCTCACCGCACGCCGCCAGTCGGCCGCCCCGTGCGGGTCGCTGAACCAGGCGTCGACGGCGGCGACGTCGGCGGCCAGCACGTCGGCGTGCGGCAGGTCGGGGTAGCGCAGCTGGACCGGGCGGTCGGTGGCCGCGGTGACGGTGAGGACGAAGCCGCCCGTGCCGGTCCGCCGGCCCACCAGCACCGCGCCCGAGCGGCCGAGGGCCGAGAGCGCCGTCCGCCGGAACGCGACCCGCGAGGCGAGGGCCGCGGCCCCGACCTCGACCGAGCGCAGCACGTCGCCCGGGCCCAGCCGGGTCGTCCGGTTCCCGGTGACGAAGGTCGAGGCCGGCAGCACGGCGTCGGTGCCGTCGGCGCGCCAGACCACGACGTCGGCGTCGAGGCCGGCGGCCAGGCTGGTCATCGGGCCCGCGGGCAGGGCGGTGCAGAGGTTGCCGCCGAGGGTGGCGACGGCCCACACCTTCGTGGAGCCGGAGAGGGCGCTGCAGGCCAGGTGGAACAGCGGCGCCGCCGCGCACCCCAGCCGTCCGGACAGCGCGGCGACCTCGGCCAGCGTGCAGGTCCCCGCCAGGCTGAGGCCGCCGTCGGGGCGCTCGGTGACCGACGGCCAGCCCAGCGTCGTGATGTCGAGCAGGCCGACGAGGTGGTCCTGCGGCTCGGCGAACAGCCACGACCCGCCGGCCAGCACCGTGGTGCGCGCGTCGAGGCCGGCCAGGTCGGCGCGGCTACGGGCGGGCCGCACGTCGGTCACGGTGTTGAGGTCCACGCTCCACTCTCGCTCGCCGGGGACCCCATTCAAGGGTGCGCAGGTATCGGCTGTGTTAAGCCGCCCTCAGCGGACCGCCCAGCCGAACAGGTCGCCGGCGGCCGCGTCGCCGCGCACGCCCGGGGTGTCCTGGTACAGGGTGCGGCTCCCCACGGGGTTGGGCCCGAACTCGAAGGTCGACAGCTGCTGGACCATCCCGTCGCGGTCGCGGGCGACCCGCTCGCCGGGCACGCCGACGACGAGGCTGTCGACGTCGGGGGTCTGCACCGCGACGGCCGCGACGGAGGCGCCGAAGGCGTCGCCCGGCTCCGGCACGCCGGCGAGGCCCTGCACGTCCTGGTGGAAGCGGAGCCCGCCGGGACCGGCGGTGGTGAGCCCTGCCGCGGTGCCGTGCAGGACCGTCACCGAGCCCGCCCGGGGGACCGCGCCGACGGCGTCCTGCGGGGCCCCGACGGCGAGGTCGAGGAAGGGCCCGGCGTCCAGGTGGCCCATCGCCAGGGCGGCGCCGAACTCGTCCTCGGGGCCGGCCACCCCCTGCACACCGGGCGAGTCCTGGGTCCAGCCCTGGCTGCCCCGGCTGGTGAGGCCGTCGGCCGAGCCCGGCAGGAAGGTCACCGAGCCGGCGCCGTAGCCCGGCTCGGGGTCGACGCCGTTCTCCCCGGGTGCCCCGACGGCCAGGTCGTCCACCCCGTCTCCGGTGACGTCGCCGGCCGCGAGGGCGGCGCCGAAGCGGTCGAGCGGCTCGGCCGCCCCCGGCACGCCCGGCGTGTCCTGGGTCAGGGCCCGCGCGGGCGCCCGGCCCACGCCCAGCCCGGCGCGGCCGGGCAGCACCTCGACCACGCCCGAGACGTCGTCCTCCCCGAGGGCCCCGACGGCCAGGTCGCCGACGTCGTCGCCGTCGAAGTCCCCGACGGCGAGCGCGGCCCCGAAGCCGTCGCCGTCCTCGGGCACGCCGGGCACGCGGGCGGTGGCCTGGCTGACGGTGCTGGTGCGGCCGGCGCCGCCGAGCCCGGAGGGCCCGCTCAGCAGCACCGTCACCGCGCCGGCGAAGGCGGCGCCGACGCGGTCGGACGGCGCCCCGACGGCCAGGTCGGCCCGGCCGTCGTGGTCGAGGTCGCCGGCGGCGAGCGTCTCGCCGAAGAACTCCGCGCGCCGGGCCGCACCGGCGCCCAGCAGGGCGTTCTGCGTCCAGCCGGACGCGCGGTCGGTGGTCAGGCCGGTCGGCGAGCCGTAGAGGACGGTCACCGAGCCCCGGCCGTCGTTCTCGCCGGGCGCCCCGACGGCGAGGTCGCCGCAGCCGTCGCCGTCGAAGTCGGCCAGCAGCGCGCTGGCGCCGAAGCCGTCGCCGGACTCGGCGGTGCCGGGTACGCCCGGGGTGGCCTGGCTGAGGTACTCGTCGTCCGGCACGCCGGTGGCGGGGCCGGTGCGCAGCCCCGACTCGGAGCCGTAGAAGACGTGCACGGCGCCCGCGCCGCGGGCGTAGCCGGGCTCGCCGACGACGACCTCGGCGAGGCCGTCGCCGTTGACGTCGCCGTCCACCGCGCCGGGGCAGGAGACGGCCGCGGACGCCGGGAGCCCGGTCAGCGCGGTCGAGAGGAGGACGAGCGCGCAGCCCGTCGTCAGGGACCGGGCGAGCGCCCCGGTCAGGCGGCGGCCGGGGGCCGGGCGTCGAACGTCATCGTCCATATCCGGATGGTGGCGCACCGACGACGACCGCGCCAGTGCCCACGACCGGTTCGGGGGGAGGCGTCCCCGCCGGTGCGCGGCGCGGCGGCCGGGAGGCGACGAGGACCCCCGCCACGACGACGAGCCCGGCCAGCAGCTCGGTCCGGTCGACCCCCTCGCCGAGGAGCAGCCACGAGCTCAGCACCCCGACCACCGGGACCAGCATCGAGAACGGGGCGACGAGGCCGGCCGGGTGCCGGGAGAGGAGGGAGTTCCACAGCCCGTAGCCCAGCAGGGTGGCGACGAGCACGATGTAGAGCAGCCCGAGCACCGAGGGCAGGGCTGCGGCGGTGGCGGTGGTCCGCAGCGCGGTGACCACGCGGTCGGGGCCCTCGACCAGCAGGGAGAGCGCCAGCACCGGGACCGGCGGCACGACGGACATCCACAGCGTGAGGTGGAGCGGCTTCGGGGCCCGGGCCTGCCGGCTGCAGACGTTGCCGAAGGCCCAGCCGAGCGCCCCGCACAGGGTCAGCAGCACCGGCAGCAGGGCGGCGACCTGGGCCCGGTGGACGGCGATGACGGCCAGCCCGAGGACGGCGACGGCGATGCCGAGCGCCTGGCGCCGGGTGATCCGCTCGCGCAGCCAGATCCCGGCGATCAGCACGGTGAAGGGCGCGGACGCCTGCAGCACCAGGGAGGCCAGGCCGCTCGGCATCCCGGCGGCCATCCCGAGGTAGAGGAACACGAACTGCAGCAGCCCGATGCCGAGCCCCACGCCGAGCAGCCAGCGCAGCGGGACCTGGGGTCGCGGGACGAGCAGCACCGCGGGCACCGCGACGAGGGTGAAGCGCAGCGCCACCATGAGCAGCGGGGGGAAGTGCTCCAGCGCCACGGCGGTGGCCGGGAAGTTGAGCCCCCAGACGACGGCGACGAGGAGGGCGCGGAGCTGGTCGCGGGGAGGCACGTCGTCCATCCTCGGCGGAGGCGACGGTGAAGCACAAGCGACTTCTGCTGCACCGACGGTGTAGCGTCGCTCATGTGTCCGGGCCGACGGTGGAGCAGCTGGAGCTGTTGCGCGAGCTGCACGACCGGGGCAGCCTGGCCGCGGTGGCGGCGGCGCTGCACAAGACGCCGTCGGCGGTCTCCCAGCAGCTCAAGGCCGCGCAGCGCGAGCTCGGCGTCCCGCTGGTCGTGCGGGCCGGGCGCGGGCTGGTGCTGACCGACGCCGGCGTGGCCCTGGCCCGCAGCGCCGTCGGGGTGGCCACCGCGCTGGCCGAGGCCGAGGCGTCCTGGCAGCGGTTCCAGGGGGCGGCGACGGGGACGGTCCGGCTGGCCTGCTTCCACTCCGCCGCCGAGCTGCTGGTGCCGGGGCTGCTGGACCGGCTGCGCTCCCGGCCCGGGCTGGTCCTGGAGACCGCCGACGAGGACGTCGCCCAGGACGACTTCGCCGCGCTGGCCGCCGACTACGACGTCGTGGTGGCCCACCGCTCGGACGACGTGGCCGCCCCGGCGCGCGACGGCCTCGTGGTGGTCCCGCTGCTGCGCGAGCCGATGGACGTCGCCCTGCCGGCCGACCACCCGCTGGCCGGGCGGGAGCACGTCACCCCGGCCGACGTCATCGGCGAGGACTGGATCGCCCCGCCGCCGGAGTTCCCCATCGACCGGGTGCTCAGCGCCATCGCCGCGCGGGCCGGGGCCCCGGTCCGGGTGGTCCGCCGGACCACCCACCTACCCCTGACCGAGATCCTGGTCGCCCGGGGCCACGGCATCGCCCTGCTGCCCCGGCACACCACCCGCGAGCACGCGCCCGCGGGCCTGGTGCTGCTGCCGCTGCGCGACCTGCGCGCCGGCCGGCTGGTGGAGGCGCTGCTGCGGCCCGACCGCTACGCCCGTCGGGCCGTCCGTGAGGTGGTCGACGCCCTCGTCGCCGAGGCCGCGGCCGTCGCGCCCTGAGCCCCGCGCGCCCTGAGCCTGTCGATGGCCTGTCCTCCGCGCGTCGAGCGCGACCCTCCGCGCCCTGAGCGTGTCGAAGGGCCTTCGACAGGCTCAGGCAGCGGTGAGGGTCAGGCCCGCGAGGTCGGCGGGGTGACGGTGATCTTGCCCGGGTTGAGGTTGCGGCCCGGGTCGACCCCGGCGAAGAGGCCCTCCATGATCTGCACGCCGGCGGGGGAGATGTCCTGCTCCAGCCACGGGGCGTGCTCGGTGCCCACGCCGTGGTGGTGGGAGAGCGTGCCGTGGGTGTCGATGAAGGCCTGCTGGATGGCCGACTTCACCACGTCGTACCGGGCCAGGGGCTCCTGGTCGTCATGCCGGAAGGCGAAGGTGAAGTACAGGCAGGCGCCGGAGTGGTAGCTGTGCGAGAGGTGGCACATGACCCAGCCCTGGACGCCGATCTGGGCGAACGCCTTGCGGGCGGCGGCGGTGACGTTCTCGTACATCGGCACCAGCTGCGACCAGGGGGCGGCCGTCTCGGAGACGTCGGCCGCGGCCCCGCGGTCCAGCAGGAAGTCACGGATGTAGGGGGTGTCGAACTTCTTCTGGTCGTAGAGCTCGCCCGGGCCCTTGCCCAGCAGGATGCCGCCGTGCTGGCCGATGATCTTCTTGACGATGGCCTTCTGCCGCCGGACGTGGTCCGGGCCGCCCTCGTAGCCGACGAAGGACAGGCAGACGGCGTCGAGGTCCCAGCCGCGGCGCTCGAGGACCTTGAACAGGCCCTTGCTGACCAGGCCGGACACCGAGACGCCCTTGCTCTTCTTCCGGGTCGAGAAGGAGAAGCGGGTCTCCCCGGCGTCGGAGACGCGGGTCACCGACGGCGAGGCGTCGCTGGTGGAGATCTCCTGCATGGCGGCGACGCCGGCCTCGAAGGAGGGGAACAGGTAGCCGAGGATGACGCGCTCCTCGGGGATCCGGTGCACCTGGACGGTCACCTCGGTGATGACGCCGAGGCGGCCCTCGGAGCCGAGCACCATCTCGCGGACGCTGGGCCCGGTGGAGGTGCTGGGCAGGCCGCGGAGCACGAGCACCCGGCCGGGCATGACCATCCGCAGGCCGCGGGTGATGTCGGCGATGTCGCCGTACTTGTCCGACTGCATGCCCGAGGAGCGGGTCGCGACCCAGCCGCCGAGCGTGGAGTGGGTGAAGCTGTCGGGGAAGTGTCCGAGGGTCCAGCCGCGGGCGTTCAGCTGCGCCTCGAGGTCGGGACCGAGCGCGCCGGCCTGGATCCGGGCCAGCCCGGCCTCCTCGTCGACGTCGAGCAGCTTCGTCAGCCGGCCGAGGTCGAGGCTGATGACGGGACGGGTCTCGTCCTCGGGGGCCTGCAGGCTGCCGGCGATGTTGCTGCCGCCGCCGAAGGGGATGAGCACGGCGTCAGCGGCGATCGCCGCGTCGACGACCTGCTGCACCTCATCCTCGTCGGCGGGGTAGACGACGACGTCGGGCACCCGGGGCAGGTCGTTGCCGCGCAGGCGCATGAGGTCGCGGATGCTCTTGCCGTAGGTGTGGACGATGCGGTCCTCGTCCTCGTCCACCGCGTTGTCGACGCCGACGACGGCGACCAGCGCGGCGTGCAGCTCCGGGGAGATGCGCGGGGCGGGGATGTCCAGGTCGCTCAGCTGGGTGCGCGGCTTGGGCGGGGTGGCGAGGTCGAGGTCGATGATCTCCTGCACGAAGGGCCGCAGCGCGGGCTTGTCCTCGTGGTGGAAGCTGACGCCCTCGACGCCCCAGCCGTACCACTTCATGTGCTGAACGGCAGGCATGGCCGCACTCCTTCTTCCTCGACCGGGGTGGTCCCGGTGCTGCCCTCCGGCGCGCCGACGGCGGTCGGCGCGGGCGGTCAGGCGTGGTCCTCGCGATAGCTGGTGGTGTAGTCGTACAGGCTCCGCACTTCCTTGGCGATCCGCTCGGAGAACTGGGCGACCTTCTCGCCCTCCTCCGGACGCATCGGCTCGCCGAAGGTCACGTAGACCGGCGGGCGACCGCGGTCCGGCCAGTTCCTGCCGTGCGGCATGGCCTCGGAGGCCCCCACGATGGCCACCGGCAGACAGGGTACGTCGCGGCTGATGCAGAGCGCGGCCGCTCCGGGCTTGAACGAGCCCATCTCCCCGGTGCGCGAGCGGGTGCCCTCGGGGAACAGCAGGAGCGGCACGCCGTCGTCGAGCAGGCTGGTGGCCAGGCCCTTCCGGCCGCGCAGGCCGGTGCGGTCGACGGGGAAGGCGTTGAAGAACAGCGAGGTGAGGCCCTTGCGCCACCAGACGTCGAAGAAGTAGTCGGCGGCGGCCCCCGCGGCGACGTAGCGCGACAGCTTGTGCGGCAGGGCGGTGATGATGAGGGGGGCGTCGAGGTGCGAGCTGTGGTTCGAGACCACGACGTAGGGACCGGTGACGCCCTCGAGGTTCTCCTGGCCCAGCACGGTGACGGTGGTCATCCGCCAGATCGCGGGCTTGAGGATCAGCCGCTGCGCGACGAACCGCGCCCCGGCGTGCACGGGGGAGGTGTAACGGCTGCGGCTGGACACGTCGACACAGTATCCGAACCGTCAGACGCTCTTCACCCCGTCGGCACCGCGGCGACGCGCGTCGTTTCCGCCGGCGCCGCGGCCGGCCTCAGTGCCGGCTGGAGGACAGCGCGCGCGAGGCCCGCCGGACCAGGGGGCGCGGGGCCAGCCGGGCGGCCAGCATGAGCACCTGGTAGCGGCGCGACGGGATGGAGATCACCTTGCCGGCGGACACGTCGCGGAGGCACTCCGCGACCAGCGCGTCGGCGTCCAGCCACATCCACGACGGGATGGAGCCGGTGCCGATGTCGGCGCGCTCGTGGAACTCGGTCCGCACCCAGCCGGGGCAGAGCACGGTGGCGGTGACGCCGGTGCCCACGAGCTCGTTGGCCAGGCCCTCGGTGTAGACGCCGACGAAGGACTTCAGGGCCGAGTAGCCGCCCATCGTCACGTAGCCGGCGGTGCTGCCGACGTTGACGACGGCGCCGTGCCCCCGGGCGGTCATCGCCCGGGCCGCGGCGGCCGAGAGCACCATCACCGCGTGCACCATGACGTCGAAGCCCTGCTCGAAGGCGGACAGGTCCTCCGACACGAGCCGCTGCCGGATCCCGAAGCCGGCGTTGTTGACCAGCAGGTCGACGGGCCGCTCGGCCTCGCCCAGCCGGGCCGCGACCCGCTCGACGTCAGCCTTGACGGCCAGGTCGGCGGCCAGCACCTCGACCCCGACGCGGTACCGCTCCCGCAGCTCGGTCGCCGTGGTCTCGAGCCGGGCCGCGTCGCGGGCGACCAGGACCAGGTCGTCGCCCCGGGCCGCCAGGGCCCGCGCGAACGCCGCCCCGATCCCCGACGTGCCGCCCGTCACCAGTGCTGTCGCCATGCGCTCCACCCTAGGCCGCGTGCGGCGGGCACCCGGGCACGAGGGCGCGGAGGGACACCACCGGCGCCGGGCGTGGATGGGTCTGGCGGGAGCCCGCGCGCACGGGCCGTCGCACAGCGTGGGCCGCGCGCGGGCGGATGGTTGCCCGGCGCCGGTGGTGGCCCGCAGCGACCGCACCCGACCATCTCGGGCCTTCGACAGGCTCAGGCCGCGGGTTGCAGCTCAGGCCGGTCGGTGGGGTCAGCCCTCCGTGCCGTCGAGCAGGGCGACGGTCTGCCGGGCGATCTCCAGCTCCTCGTTCGTCGGCACCACCGCGACGGTGACCGGGGCGCCGTCGGGGGAGATGACGCGGGCCTCGCGGCTCGGCGACGCATTGCGCCCGGGGTCGACGGCGAGGCCGAGGCCGCCGAGGCCCTCGACGACGGCGGCGCGCAGGGCGGCGTTGTTCTCCCCGACGCCGGCGGTGAAGGTCAGCACGTCCAGCCGGCCCAGCTGGACGAGGTAGGCGCCGAGGTAGTGCTTGAGCCGGTGGACGTAGACGTCGAAGGCCAGCGCGGCGGCCTCGTCACCGGCCGCGCGGTGCTCCTGCAGCTGGCGGAAGTCGTTGACGCCGCTGAGGCCCTTGAGCCCGGACTGCTTGTTGAGCAGGTCGTCGATCTCCTCGACCGACAGCCCGGCCTCGCGGTGCAGGTAGGAGTGCAGCCCCGGGTCGACGTCGCCGGAGCGGGTGCCCATCACCAGGCCCTGCAGCGGCGTCAGGCCCATCGAGGTGTCGACCGCCCGGCCGTGGTGGACGGCGGAGGCCGAGCAGCCGTTGCCCAGGTGCAGGACGACCTGGTCGAGCTCCTCCAGCGGTCGGCCGACCAGGGCGGGAACGGCGCGGGAGACGTAGCGGTGCGAGGTGCCGTGCATGCCGTAGCGGCGGATCCGGTACCGCTCGGACAGGGCGCGCGGCAGGGCGTAGGTGGACGCCGCGGGCGGCAGGGTGGCGAAGAAGGCGGTGTCGAAGACGGCCACGTGCGGCACGTCCAGCTGCGCGCGGGCCGCCTCGATGCCGGCGACGGCACCCGGGTTGTGCAGCGGGGCCAGCGGGCTGAGCGCCTCGATCCGGGCCACCACGTCGTCGTCGACCACGACGGGGTCGGAGAAGTCCGGCCCGCCGTGCACCACCCGGTGGCCGACGGCGCGGACGCCCGCGGTGGCCAGGTCGACGCCGGCGTCGGCCAGCGCGGCGGACATCTGCTCGACGGCGGCGTGGTGGTCGGCGACCCCGCTGCCCTCCTCGCCGATCCGCTCGACGGTGCCCTTGGCCCGCACGTCGCCGCCGGCGGGGTCGAGCAGCTGGTACTTCAGCGACGACGACCCGGCGTTGAGGACGAGGACGGGCCCGCTGCCCGGCTCCGCGCTCACGCCTGGACCCCCTGCGCCTGGACCGCCGTGATGGCGACGGTGTTGACGATGTCCTCCACCAGGGCTCCCCGGGACAGGTCGTTGACGGGCTTGCGCAGGCCCTGCAGGACGGGCCCGATGGCGACGGCGTGCGCGCTGCGCTGCACCGCCTTGTAGGTGTTGTTGCCCGTGTTGAGGTCGGGGAAGACGAACACCGTCGCCCGACCCGCCACCACCGAGTCCGGCAGCTTCGTCCGGGCCACCCCGGGGTCGACGGCCGCGTCGTACTGGATCGGCCCCTCCAGCGGCAGCTCCGGGGCCCGCTCCGCGACGAGCGCGGTGGCCGCCCGCACCTTCTCCACCTCCGCACCCGAGCCCGAGCTGCCGGTGGAGTAGGACAGCATCGCGACGCGGGGGTCGATGCCGAACTGGCGGGCGGTGTCGGCCGAGGACAGCGCGATGTCGGCCAGCTGCTCGGTCGTCGGCTCGGGGATGACGGCGCAGTCGCCGTAGACCAGCACCCTGTCGGCCAGGCACATGAGGAAGACGCTGGAGACGGTGTCGACGCCCGGCCGGGTCTTCACGAACTCCAGGGCCGGGCGGATGGTGTGCGCGGTGGTGTTGACCGCCCCGGAGACCATCCCGTCGGCCAGGCCGAGGTGCACCATCATCGTGCCGAAGTAGGAGATGTCGGTGACCCGCTCGCGGGCGACCTCCAGCGTCATCCCCTTGTGCGCGCGGGCCTCGGTGTAGGCGGCCGCGAACCGCTCCACCAGCTCCGGGTCGGTGGGGGAGACGACCGCGGCGGCGTCCAGGTCGAGGCCCAGGGCCGAGCCCCGGGCCCGCACCTTGGTCTCCTCGCCCAGCAGGGTGAGGTCGGCGACGCCGCGGCGGAGCAGGATGGCGGCCGCCTCGAGGATCCGGTCGTCGCTCGCCTCGGGCAGCACGATGTGCTGGCGGTCGGCCCGGGCCCGCTCCACCAGCTGGTACTCGAACATCAGCGGTGTGCGCACCTCGGTGGCCGGCACGTCGACCGCGGCCAGCAGCGCGGCCTGGTCGACCTGCTCGGCGAACAGCCGGCGGGCCGTCTCGACCTTGCTGGTGGACCCCTTGGTCATCGGCCCGCGGACCCGCATGAGCTTCTCGGCGGTGGCGAAGGTGCCGTCCGCGGTGAGCGCGATGGGCAGGTCCTGCTGCACGCCCTCCGACAGCCGCCGGATGGTGTCGGGCAGCGGGTAGCCGCCGGTCAGCAGGATGCCGGCCAGCGTCGGGAAGGTGCCCGACTGGTGCGCCAGCATCAGCCCGGGGATGAGGTCGGTGCGGTCGCTCGGGGCGATGACGGTGACGTCGGGGCCCAGCCGGGCCAGCACGTTGGGCAGGCTCATCGCGGCCACGATCAGCCCCAGGGACTCCCGGTCCATCCAGCTCTCGCTGCCCAGCGTGAGCTCCGCGCCGGCCGCCTCGACCAGGGCGCGGAAGGTCGGGGCGGAGAGCACGGGGCTCTCGGGGATGGCCGCGACGACGAGGGGGGCCAGGCCGGCGAGCGCGGCCATCGTCGGCTCGACCTCGGCGGCCTCCACCCGGTTGGCGATGACGGCGACCGTCTGGGCGTGGTTGGCGCGCAGCTCGGCGATGGCGCCGTCGGCGGCGGTCCGGACCTGCTCGGGCGTCCGCTCCCGGCCGTGCACCACGAGGACGACGGGCGAGCCGAGGTTGGCCGCGATCTTGGCGTTGAGCGACAGCTCCGTGCCCGTCGAGACGTCGGTGTAGTCCGAGCCGAGGACGAGGATGACGTCGTAGCGGTCGGCCAGGTGCCCGAAGCGCTCGACGATGACGTGCAGCGCCTCGTCGGGGTCGGTGCGGGCGGCGTCGTAGGTGACCCCGATCGCGTCCGCGTACTCCTGCTGGACCCCCGGCTGGCTGACGAGCAGGTCGACGATGAGGTCGACGTCGTCGTCCCCGGAGTGCAGCGCCGTGGTCAGCGGCCGGAACACCCCGACCGAGCCCACCTCGCGGACCAGCGCGTCCAGCAGGCCCAGCGCCACCGCGGACTTGCCCGTCAGGCCCTCGGGTGAGGCCACGTACACGCTCCGGCTCATGCGGCGAGGGTAGCGGCCGGGCGTGACGGCCCGGCGTCCGCCGAGCGCCGGCGGCGCCCGCGCTCCCGCGCCGGTCCACCGCCGCTCCGGACCGGTCCCGCGGAACCCCGGCGGCGCGCGGGAGGCCCGCCTAGGGTGTGACGATGCCGATCGAACCCCCGCAGATCCCGGGGCTCACGGACTGGCGTCCGCTGGCCCGCGGCGGTTTCGCCGTGGTCTGGGAGGCGCGGCAGGTCACCCTGGACCGGTTGGTCGCGGTGAAGGTCGACCAGCGCCGGCTGGACGTGGAGTCCGAGCGGCTCCGCTTCCTCCGCGAGGCCGGCGCCGCCGGCCAGATGTCCGCGCACCCGGGCATCGTCACCGTCCACGACGCCGGGATCCTCGCCGACGACCGGCCCTACCTGGTCATGGAGCTGTGCCCGGGCGGCTCGCTCACCCGCTACCTCGACGCCGACGCGCGGCCGTCGGCGGAGCGGGTGCGGGAGATCGGGGTGCGGATCGCCGACGCGCTGGCCGCCACCCACGCCCGCGGCGTCCTGCACCGCGACGTGAAGCCGGCCAACATCCTCGTCGACGCCTACGACCGGGTGGGGCTGGCCGACTTCGGCCTCGCGGCGATGCCCGGGCCCGACGCCCCGCGCGCCGAGGCCTTCGAGGGCGTGACACCCGCCTACACCGCGCCCGAGGTGCTGCACCGCAGCGCGCCCGCGCCGGCCGGCGACGTCTACTCCCTGGCCGCCACGCTCTACGCCCTGCTGGCGGGCCGGCCGCCGCGCTGGCCGGAGGGCCCGACGCCCGGGCTGGCCGACGTCGTCGCCCGGCACCGGGAGCCGCTGGAGCCGCTGGTCGACGTCGACCCCGGGCTGGCCGCGGTGCTCACCGAGGCGCTCGACCTCGACCCCGCCGCCCGCCCCACCGCCGCCGGTCTGCGCGATCGCCTCGCCGCGCTGCCGCTCGGGGCGGAGCCGGAGCCGGAGCCCACCCCGGGTGCCGTCACCGCGCGGGCCGACACCGGTCCGGACGCCACGGCGGAGCGCCGACGCCGGCGGCTGCTGGTCCTGCCGCTGGTCGCCGTGGTGCTGGCTGCCCTGGTGGTGGCGGCCGTGCTGCTGGGCGGCCGGGACCCGGGCGGGTCCGCGGCGCCGGGGACCCCGGTCGCCACCCCGGCCCCGTCGACGGCGTCGCCACCCGCGGGCGCGTCGGCGTCGCCGACCACCGCCGGCCCCACCCGGGCCGCCGCCCTGCCGCCCGGCTACGAGGACTGCTCGGCGGATCTCGGCGGCACGAGCTACTGCCCCACCGAGCCCGAGTGCTGGGCCGGGATCATCTCGGTGTTCGACCTGCCCTCGCTGGGCACGCCGCGCGACTGCGGCGAGACGCACGTCTACCAGACCTTCGCCGCCGGTCCGCTGGACGTCGAGGTGCGGCGGCAGTCCCAGCTGGAGGACCTGCGGGCCGTCGAGCGGCTCTGCGACGCCGACGTGCTGGACGCGATGCTCGACGACGCCGACCGCGGCACCGACTGGGAGGTGCTGGCGCTGCCCCCGCAGGAGGCCGACGGCAGCGACCGGGTCTACCGGTGCCTGTTCGGACGGGGCGACCGGGACGCTCCCGTCCGGCTCACGAAGGGCTGACGGCACCCGGGTCGGCCGTCGCGGTGTCGCGGGCGCGGGCCGCGATCTCGGTCAGCGCGGCCAGGTGGCGCTCGAAGGCGGCACGACCCGCGGGGCTGAGGGCGAGCCAGGTCCGCGGGCGCTTGCCGACGTAGCCCTTGGTGACCGTGACGTAGCCGGCCTGCTCCAGCACGGCGACCTGCTTGGAGAGGGCCGAGTCGGTGATCTCGACGGCGTCCCGGACGAAGCCGAACTCGGCCCGGTCGACGCCCGAGAGCGTGGCGGTGATGGAGAAGCGGACGGGGGAGTGGACGACCTCGTCCAGCCCGTGCCGCGGGTGCCGGCCGGCGGCGGTCACGCGGTGCGCCGGTGGGCGAGCACCGCGCCCACGGCCGGCGCCGCGGCGGTCAGCAGGCCGCCGACGACCCACCAGGCCAGCTGGCCGGTGAAGACGGTGCTGCCGAGGACGACGGTCAGCACCCAGGCGACCGTCCAGGCAAGCATGACGCCGAGGTGCAGGCCCCTCATGCCGCGGATCGTGGTGGGCTTGCGGGTCACCCAGACCGAGGAGAGCGCGATGAAGGCGGCCCAGACCCCGGTGACGACGGCGACGCCCGGGCCGCCGGCCCAGAGACCGGTGGCGAGGGCGAGCACGAACGACCCGGCCGCGAACACCAGGAGGTAGGTGCGGTACCACCGGCTGGAGCGGCGGGCCGCGCCGCTGAGGCGGGCGGCCCGGTCGAGCTGGTCGGCGGAGACGGCGGGGGACGTGGCGACGGGATCCATGACTGGAAGTCTGGCAACTACTTTCCCGGTTGGCAAGTACTTCCCTCAGACGTGCTCGCGGAACCAGGCGATGTCCTGCGCCTGGCCCTCCGGCCCGCCGGGCGTCTCCACCACCACGGGGGCGCCGGCCAGCCGGACGACCTCCGCGAGGGCCTGCGGGTCCAGCTGGCCGGCCCCGACGTTGGCGTGCCGGTCGGCGCCGGAGTCGAAGCCGTCGCGGGAGTCGTTGGCGTGCACCAGGTCGATCCGGCCGGTGATGGCGCGCGCGCGGTCGACCAGGCCCACCAGCTCCTCGCCGCCGGCGTGGGCGTGGCAGGTGTCGAGGCAGAAGCCGACCGCGTCCCCGCCCGGGGCGTCCCCGACGGCGTCCCACAGCCGCGCCACGCGCTCCAGCCGGCGGGCCATCGCGTTGTCCCCGCCCGCGGTGTTCTCGATCAGCAGCGGGACGGGCATCTCGAGCCGCTCGACGCACTTGCGCCAGTTGTCGAAGCCGGTCTCGGGGTCGTCGGCCTTGAGCACGTGCCCGCCGTGCACCACCACGCCCGCGGCCCCGACCTCGGCGGCGGCGTGCAGGTACTGCTGGAGGAACTTGCGGCTGGGGATGCGGATGCGGTTGTTGCTGGTCGCCACGTTGAGGACGTAGGGCGCGTGCACGTAGAGCGCGATCCCGGCCTCCTCGGCCTCGGCCCGCAGGCCCGCGGCGCCGCCGGGGTGGGCGAACTCGGGGCCCTTCCAGCCCTGCGGGTCGCCGAGGAAGAACTGCGCCAGCGTCGCCTCCCGGGCGCGGGCCTCCCCGACGGGGTCCGCCTGCTCGCCGTGCCCACCGATCGCCAGCGTCGTCGTCATGGGCCGACCCTAGCGAGGCCCGCTGACAGCGCCCGGCGGGCGGCGCGCACCCGGCCCCGGACGTGCGACGGGGCACCGACCGCGGTGGTCGGTGCCCCGGGGCACGGGTGCTGGAGCGCGCTGCGGGAGCGGGCTCAGCTGCCCATCATGCTGGCGTAGCCGCCCGAGAGGCGGAACACGAGGCCGATGACGAAGAGCACCAGGCCGACGATCACCCCGGCCAGGGCGACGTTGTTCTTCCAGCCGGCCGCGGCCGACTGCCGGTAGGCGATGAAGCTGACGATGGCCCCGATCAGGCTGCAGAAGATCGCGAGGACCAGGCCGACGATGCCGAGGGTCTTGCCGGGCAGCGGGCCGGCCTGCGGTGCCGGTCCGGACGGGTAGGCGCCGGGCGGGTACTGGGACATGGGGGTTTCTCCTTGTGGTGGCCCGAGGTCGGGTAGGCGGAGGCAGCGTAGCGTCCGCCCAGGTCAGAGCCCCGTCATCGTGACCGAACCGTGTCGGTAGCATCGCCGCGTGGAGCGGCGAGCGGTTCCGGGCGCGGCCGGGGACGCCGTCCGGGTCACTCTGCTGGGCCCCCAGCGCACCGTCGCCGGGGCGCGCGCGGCGGTCGCCGAGCTCATCCCCGACGGCCCGGTCGCCGCCGTCAACGCCGGCTGGCGCGAGCGCGAGTCCGACACCGGCGAGCTCGACGACGTGCTGGGCGGCCGGCTGCAGAACCTGGAGCTGCACCGCCGCTGGCTCGAGGTGCTGGAGGCCGACCCGGTGCTGGCGGCGGCGGAGCAGCGGCTGGCCGAGCGGCTGGACGCGCTGCGGACCGCCTACCGGGTGCGGCTGCGGGCGGCCCTGGAGGCGGTCCGCGCGGTGCACCGCCAGGTCCGCGACCCCGAGGTGGCCGTCGACGCCGGGGCCGACGCCCTCGCGGCGCTGCGGGCGCTCGACACCTGGCACCTGGCGCGGGGCCGGCGGCTGCGGGCCGAGCACCGCGAGGAGGTGGGGCTCGACGCCCGGCCCGCCGTCGCGGAGCACCGGGCCGCGGTGGCCGGGCTGCTCGGCGGCAGCGCGGGTCTCGTGGTCGCCGGCGGGCACGTCGGCGTGCTGCTGCACGTGCTGGAGCTGTTCGCGCTGCGCGCGGTCGTGGCCGGGCCGGTCATCACCTGGTCGGCCGGGGCGATGGCGCTGGCCGAGCGCGTCGTCCTCTTCCACGACCACCCGCCGCGCGGCGAGCGGCCGCCCGAGGTGCACGCCGACGGCCTCGGCCTCTACGCGGGCGTCGTGCCGTTCCCGCACGCCCGCCGGCGGCTGCGCCTCGACGAGCCGGAGCGGATGGCGCTGCTGGCCCGCCGGCTCGCCCCGTCCCGGGCGGTGCTGCTGCCCGACGGCGCCCGGCTGGACCTCGAGCACGGCGTGCTGCCGCGCTCGGCCCGCCGGCTGGACCCCTCCGGCGCGGTGACGGCGGGGGCGGCCGGGTGAGCGACGTCCGTCCCGGCGGCGCCGATCCCGCCGCCCGCCCGCCCGCCGGCACCAAGGCCCGGCCACGGCGGCTGCCGGTCAACCGGCTGCGCGACCGGATCCGCCGCCTCGCGGCCGAGGGCCAGCCGCCCGAGGCCGCCCTGCAGCGCTTCTTCGAGCGGCACGACTTCCCGGTGGTCGAGGGACTGCGCTGCACCTTCGCCGTCCGGGTGGGCGACGCCGACGCCGTCACCCTGCGGCACCGCGTCGTCGGGCTGGCCGACCCCCTGCCGCTGCGCCGGCTGGCCGGGACCGACCTCTGGTACGTCGTCGTCGAGATCCCGCCGGACTCGCGCGTGGAGTACCAGTTCGAGGCCCGCCGCGGCGACTCCTACGAGCGCTTCAACGACCCCGGCAACCCCCGGCAGGCCCGCGGGCCCTTCGGCAGCTCGTCGGTGCTGCACGGCGCGGGCTACGTCACGCCCTCGTGGGCGGTGCACGACCCCGACGCCCGGCCGGGCGAGCTGGTCGAGACGTGGATCCGCAGCACCGCGCAGCGGCGGGACAACCGGGTGACCCTCTACCTGCCCGCCCGGTTCCGGCGCTCGGCCCGCTACCCGCTGCTCGTGGTGCACGACGGCGGGGACTACCTCGAGTACGCCGCCATGAAGACGGTGCTCGACAACCTCATCCACCGCCTCGACGTCGCCGAGGCGGTGGTGGCCTTCACCCACCCCGGCGACCGGCTCGTGGAGTACCCGAACTCCAGCGCGCACGCCCGCTGGATCGCCACCGAGCTCGTCGGCCGGCTCGAGGAGGACCTGCCGCTGGCCCCCGGTCCGGGCGCCCGGGCGCTGATGGGCTCCAGCTTCGGCGCCGTCGCCTCGCTGTCCACCGCCGTCCGGCACCCCGGCACGTTCGGCTCCCTGCTGCTCCAGTCGGGGTCCTTCGTGTTCACCGACATCGGCGCCGACCACGGCGAGGACCGGGCCTTCGACCCCGTCGTCCGCTTCGTCAACCGGTACCGGGCCCGGCCGACCCGGGTGGCGGACCGGCTCTTCGTCTCCTGCGGGGTGTACGAGGACCTGATCGTCCAGAACCGCTCGATGCTGCCGGTGCTCAGCGGCACCGGCATGGAGGTCGAGTACGTGGAGTCCCGCGACGGCCACAACTGGGAGTCCTGGCGCGACCGGCTGCAGGACGGCCTCGGCTTCGTGCTGCCCGGCGAGGCGATGTTCGTCTACGAGTGACGCCTGACCCCGGGTGGCGCCGCGCGGGCCCCTCCCGTCGACGGCGTCCGGCGATTGGCCCGCGCTGCCGGCGGCCGGTAGCATGGCTCGCTGTGCCGCAGCCCTCGGGCTGCGGACGGACCGGACCCACCCGTGTGGGACCGGTCGGCATTCGCCCTCCTGCTGCGGGACCCGCCTGCAGCCGCTGAGACCAGAGGAGGTGGAGTTCGCGCATGCGCCCTTACGAGGTCATGGTCATCCTCGACCCTGAGACCGATGAGCGTTCCGTCCAACCCACGCTCGAGCAGTTCCTCACCGTCATCACCAAGGGTGGCGGCACCGTGGAGAACCTGGACATCTGGGGTCGTCGCCGGCTGGCGTACGAGATCCAGAAGAAGTCTGAGGGCATCTACGCCGTCATCACGATGCAGGCCAACCCGGTCGACGTGAAGGAGCTGGACCGCCAGTTCTCGATCAACGAGTCGATCATGCGCACCAAGGTCATCCGCACCGACGCCCACTGAGCGCGCGCGGGCCGTCCACAGGCTCGTCCTCGTCCGCGGCTGCGTCCACAGCCCGTCTCCGGCTCTCGATCCTGTCAGCCGGGGCTGGCAAGGTGGTCGCCGTGGCTGACCGGGACCGCTGAGGGTCCGGCCCACCCGCTCGCTCGTACCGTCGCATCTCAACCCAGGGAGACCCCATGGCAGGCGAAACACCCATCACCCTGGTCGGCAACCTCACCGCCGACCCGGAGCTGCGCTTCACCCCCTCGGGTGCCGCGGTCGCGAACTTCACCGTCGCGTCGACCCCGCGCACCTTCGACCGTCAGTCCAACGAGTGGCGTGACGGCGATGCGATGTTCCTCAACTGCGCCGTCTGGCGCCAGGCTGCCGAGAACGTCGCCGAGTCGCTCCAGAAGGGCATGCGGGTCATCGTCCAGGGTCGCCTGAAGTCACGGAGCTACGAGACCCGCGAGGGCGAGAAGCGCACCGTGTTCGAGGTCGACGTCGACGAGATCGGCCCGGCGCTGCGCTACGCGACCGCGAAGGTCACCCGCACCACCAGCAGTGGTGGTGGCGGCGGTGGCCAGGGCGGTGGCGGCGGCTACGGCGGCGGTGGCGGCGGCAACCGGCCCTCCGGGGGCGGTGGCGGCGGCTACAGCGGCGGTGGCGGCGGCAACGGCGGCGGCGGGGGCGAAGACCCCTGGGCCACCGGTGCCAGCAGCGGCAGCGGCGGCGGCGGCGGCCGCGCACAAGGCTCCGACCCCTGGGCGACGCCCCAGAGCGACGAGCCCCCGTTCTGACCGGTCCAGCCCCCGGCTGAGCGGTCGAGCACCCACCACACCACCACGGCACATTCCGGCCATCGAGCAACAGCTCGCGCCGGGCTCGAGAGGAGAGCACCACAATGGCCAGCACCCCACCCGCCAAGCGCGCACCGAAGAAGAAGTCCAACCCGCTGCGCGCGGGCCAGCACATCGACTACAAGGACACCGCCACGCTGCGGAAGTTCATCTCCGAGCGCGGGAAGATCCGCGCCCGCCGGGTGACCGGGCTCTCCGTCCAGGAGCAGCGCAAGGTCGCCATCGCCATCAAGAACGCCCGTGAGGTTGCGCTGCTGCCGTACGCCTCGACGGCTCGCTGAGGAGGGACGACCAGATGAAGCTCATCCTGACGGCTGCCGTGGACAACCTCGGTGGCGCCGGCGACGTGGTCGAGGTCAAGGACGGCTACGGCCGGAACTACCTCGTCCCGCGTGGCTTCGCCATCCGCTGGACCCGTGGCGGCGAGAAGCAGATCGACGGCATCAAGCGGAGCCGTGCGGCCCGAGAGATCCGCGGCATCGACCACGCCCAGGAGGTGCGGACGCAGCTCGAGGGCATCAGCGTCGAGCTCCCGGTGCGGGCCGGTGACACCGGCAAGCTGTTCGGCGCGGTCACCGCGGCGGACATCGCCGGCGCCATCAAGAAGGCCGGCAACGTGTCGGTGGACAAGCGCTCCGTCGAGATCGGCAAGCCGATCAAGTCGGTGGGCACCCACACCATCGGCATCAAGCTGCACGACGCGGTCACCGCGCACGTCCAGCTCGCGGTCGTCGCCGCGTCCTGACGGACGTCCCACGTCGCACCACGACGCCCCGAGGCCCCGGCCTCGGGGCGTCGTGCTGTCCCCACCCGGGCGGAGCCCTGATGACCCCTGACCTCGAGACCGTGCTGGACGCGGTCGCCGGCACGGTCCTCGTCCGCGCACCCCTCGCGGTCGGCCGCGCGGCGGTCTGGCGCGCCCTCACGACGGAGCAGCTGGGCGGCTGGCTCGGCCGGCCCACCGGGCTGCCGGAGCGGATGGGAGCCCGGTTCGCCCTCGCCCACGACGAGGACACCACGTCCGCGCACCGGGTCACCCGGTGGCGGCCGCAGCGGGTGCTCGGCTGGAGCTGGCACTTCCCCGGCGAGGACGACAGCAGCGTCACCTTCCGGCTCAGCGTCGTCGGTCCCGAGCGCACGGTGCTCGGGGTCGAGCACCGCGGCCTGGCCGACGTCCTCGGCTACGGCGCGGGTTGGCAGCTGCACCTGGACCGGCTGGCCGCCCTGCTCGCCGGCGAGGACCGCGACCCGAGTGCTCTCTGGGCCGAGCACGCCGCTCGGGTGGAGGTCCTGCGCGCCGCCGCGTCGTCCGACGACCCGACGGGCTCCGGCGGCTCACGTAGGGTCGGCCCGTGATCCTGCCGACCGAGGAGGCGCGGCTGCGCCGGCGCCGCGGCTACCAGCGCCGGGGGGTGGTCGCCGGGGTCGCCGCCGTCGCCATGGTGCTCAGCGCGTTCCTGCCGCACGTCGGCATCCAGGCCTTCGACGCCTACGGGCGCGGGCTGATCGGGGCCAGCCGGTTCTTCGTCGCCGCCCAGCCCGACGCCGAGGGGTTCGGCGCCGTCAGCCGGGGCCGGCTCGCGCTGGGGCTGGACGTCACCTACCTCGGGCTCGCCGCCCAGCAGATCGGCCTGCTGGCCGGCCTCGGGTCGTTCTGGTCGCTCGCCGCGGAGACGCTGGGCCGCTGGATCCGCCGGCTCGCGCTGCTCTCGGGCTGGCTGCTCGCCCTCAGCGCCGTCCTCGTCGTGACCGGCTACAACCAGCTCGAGGTGGCCGGGGTGCCGAGCCGGCTCGGCGTCGCCTGGGTCTTCGCCCTGCTGGCCGGCGTCGTCATGGTGGCCGGTGGCCTGGAGGCCCGGAAGCGGCTGGACAGCACCTGGTACTGGACCAAGCCCGACCTCAACGGCTGAGCCCGGTCGTCGACGACTAGGCGACCGAGGCCCCGGTGCGGGCCCAGGCGCCGGTCCGGATCCGCAGCACCAGGGTCGTCATCCGGGCCAGCATGAACACCCCGTACGCCGCCCACAGCCAGACCAGCCCCGCGCCCTGGCCGCGCACCAGCAGCGCCAGCGGGGCGTAGGCCAGCAGGGCGAGCAGGCCGGCCAGGGCCAGGTAGCGGCTGTCGCCCGCCCCGATCAGCACCCCGTCGAGGACGTAGACGACACCGGCCACCGGTGTCACCACGGCGACCACCAGCAGCACCGCCCCCACGAGAGCCTGCACCTGCGGGTCGGGGGAGAAGAGGCCGACGTAGAGCGGCCGGGCCGCCCAGACGGCGGTCCCGAAGACCAGGCCCGCGACCACGCCCCAGCCCACCATCCGCCGGGTCATCGCCCGGCCCAGGGCGACGTCGCCGGCCCCGAGCGCGCGGCCGATGATCGCCTGCCCGGCGATGGCCAGCGCGTCCAGGGCGAAGGCCAGCAGCACCCAGAGGCTGTTGACGACCTGGTGGGCAGCGAGGGCGATGGTCCCGCTCGTCGCCGCGGTGAGCGTGGTCAGCGTGACGGCCCCCTGCAACGTCGCGGTGCGCAGCACGAGCCAGCTGCCGGCCCGCGCGGCGCGCAGCACGCCGCCCGGGGCGAACCGCGGCCGGGCCTGCACGGCGCGCATCCGCCGGACGACGACGACGGCGACCACCACCGCCGCGCCCGTCTGGGCCAGCAGCGTCCCCAGCGCCGAGCCGGCGATGCCCAGCCCCGCGCCGTAGACCAGCGCCAGGTTCAGCACGACGTTGGCCAGGTTGGCCGCGATGACCACCTGCAGCGGCGTCCGGGTGTCCTGCAGCCCGCGCAGCACCCCGGTGCCGGCGAGCAGCAGCAGGATCGAGGGGACGCCGAAGGCCGCGACCCGGAGGTAGGTCGTGGCGGCCTCGGTCACCGCGGGCGAGGCGCCGTAGGCGGCGACGACGGCGGGGGCGGCGAGCAGCAGCGCGAGCCCGAGCAGCGCGCCCAGCCCGACCGCCAGGACCAGCCCGTCGAAGCCGCCGGCGAGGGCGGCGGCGCGGTCGCCGGCGCCCAGCCGGCGCGCCACGGTGCCCGTGGTGCCGTAGGCCAGGAAGATGCACAGCCCGGTGAGGACGCCGAGCACGTTGGCCGCGATCCCCAGGCCGGCCAGCGGGTCGGTGCCCAGGTGGCCGATGATCGCGGAGTCGGCCAGCAGCAGCAGCGGCTCCGACACCAGCGTAGCCAGCGTCGGCAGGGCCAGCCCGAAGATCTCCCGGTCCAGGCCCCGGGCGGCGCCCGAGCGCCTCACCGGAGCCGGTCCCGGAAGTTGTCCACAGGGGTTATCCCCATTGTGGACGTAATCACACAGGTGTAGTTCGGCAGCGGGGGACGGTCAGCGCCAGAGCGTGGCGATGCCGAAGGCGGCGGCCATGCCGCCCATGCCGATGAGGATGTTCCAGTTGCCGAGGTCGCTCATGTAGGGGATGTTCGGCCCCGCCACGTAGTAGACGATCAGCCAGATGACGCCCAGCAGGCCGACGGTGATGAAGGTCGGCGGCACCCACCGACGGCTCGACGGGGCCTTGACCTTGGCCGGCTTGGCCACCTGGGCGGCCCGACGCTTCTTCTCGTCGGTGGACTTGCGGGTTCTCGACTCTGGCACGCTCAACTCCTCGGTGTCGCTCGGTAGCGTAGTCGGCGAACCGGGCCGGAGCCATTTCCTCCGGTCGGTCCGAGGCGTCGGGAGGAGGCCAGGTGCAGGAGCCGCAGCGCACGGGCGCCGTCGACCGGGTGCTCCACGCCCTCCGCCGCGCACGGGGCGCGCAGCGCCGTCGCGACGCCAGCCGACGGCCCGCCGGACGGGTGCTGACGGCGGCCGTCTGCCTGCTCGCCGGGCTGATGGTGGTGCTCAGCGCGGTGAACGCCCGGGGCACCGACCTGCGGCCGGGCCGCAACACCGACCTGGTGAGCCTGGTCCAGTCCCAGTCCCGGCGCAACGCCGACCTGGCCCGCCAGGTGAGCGAGGTCCGCGACCAGGTGGACGCGCTGGCCGGCGTCGAGGGCACCGACCCCGCCCTGCAGGCCCGGCTGGAGCAGGCGTCCGCCGCCGCGGCCTTCACGGCCATGACCGGCCCCGCGGTCTCGGTGACCATCGACGACGCCCCCGACACCGTCGCGGCCGAGGGGGTGGACGCCGACCTGCTCGTCGTCCACCAGCAGGACATCCAGGCGGTGGTCAATGCGCTGTGGAGCGGCGGCGCCGAGGCCATGACCATCCAGGGCCAGCGGGTCATCTCCACCACCGGCGTCAAGTGCGTCGGGAACACCGTGGTGCTGCACGGCATCCCCTACGCCCCGCCCTACGTGGTCAGCGCGCTCGGCGACCCCGCGCGGCTGCAGGCCGCCCTGGCCGGCTCGCCCGCCCTGCAGATCTACCAGCAGTACGTGGCCGCCTATGGCCTGGTCTACAGCGAGCGGACGGTCGAGCGGGCGGACTTCCCGGCGCACGAGGGCTCCCTCGACCTGCAGCACGCCGTCCCGCTGGGCGGCAGCAGCGCCTCGCCCAGCGCGGGCGGGGGGACCAGCACCCCGCGCTGAGGCTGGTCACCCCGGCGGGACCTGCCGCGGGCGCGCGACAATGGGGGCGTGAGCGCCGCGAAGATCCTCGTGATCGACAACTACGACTCCTTCGTCTACAACCTCGTCCAGTACCTGGCCCAGATCGGCGCCGAGGTCGAGGTCTGGCGCAACGACGACGAGCGGTTCGCCGACCCGGGGTTCGCCGCCGGCTTCGACGGCATCCTGCTCTCGCCCGGACCGGGCACGCCCGAGGGCGCCGGCGTCTGCGTCGACGTGGTCCGCCAGCAGGCCGGGGTGGTGCCGATCTTCGGCGTCTGCCTGGGCCTGCAGTCGATCGGCGTCGCCTACGGCGGCGTCGTCGACCGGGCGCCCGAGCTGCTGCACGGCAAGACCTCGCTCATCGAGCACCAGGGCGTCGGGGTGCTGGCCGGGCTGCCCCAGCCCTTCACCGCCACCCGCTACCACTCGCTGGCCATCGAGCCCGCCTCGGTGCCGTCGGTGCTGGAGGTGACGGCGCTGACCGCCAGCGGGGTCGTGATGGCCGTCCGGCACCGCGAGCTGCCTGTCGAGGCCGTCCAGTTCCACCCCGAGTCGGTGCTGACCGAGGGTGGCTACCAGATGCTGGCCAACTGGCTGGCCGTCTGCGGCGACGCCGGCGCCCCCGCCCGTGCCGCCGGCCTCGCGCCCCTGATGTCCGCGGGCTCCTGACCAGGTCCCGTCGACGGGCTCAGGGCCCTTCGACGGGCTCAGGGAACGGGGTCGGGTCGAGCCCTTCGACGGGCTCAGCGCACGGGTAGTCCTCAGCGGACCCCGTGCGGGCGGAACTGCACGCTGACCCGGGGTCCGACGGCCCGGCTGGTCTTGGGGACGGCGTGCTCCCAGGTGCGCTGGCAGGAGCCGCCCATGACGACGAGGTCGCCGTGCCCCAGCTGCTGGCGGATCGTGGCGCCGCCGCCCCGCGGCCGCAGCAGCAGGTGCCGCGGTGAGCCGAGGGAGACGATGGCCACCATCGTGTCCTCCATCCGGCCGCGGCCGATGGTGTCGCCGTGCCAGGCGACCGAGTCCCGGCCGTCGCGGTAGAGGCAGAGGCCGGCCGTGGTGAAGGGCTCGCCCAGCTCGGGCCCGTAGTGCGCGTTCAGCGACTCCCGCGCCGTCGTCAGGGCCGGGTGGGGGAGCAGGTCGTGCTCGCCGTAGAAGCAGAGCAGCCGCGGCACGTCCACCACCCGCTCGTACATCTGGCGCCGCTCGGCCACCCAGGGGACCGCGTCCAGCAGGGTGTCGAACAGCCCGTCGACGCCGCTGAGCCAGCCCGGCAGCACGTCCACCCAGGCCCCGCGCCCCAGCACCTGCCGGGTGACGAGCCCGCCCAGCGGTCCCAGCCCGTCGTCGGGCTCGGGCAGGTCGAAGAGCGACGTCTGGACCACGCTGGTCATGGCGCCAGCCTAGCACAAATCGTACAGGCGTTCTATTAGCCCGGCGTGCTGCCGGGGGTCGGGCTCGTCACGCCGGGGGTGCCGGACGGCTCGGGAGCCGGGGTGTCGGACGGCTCCGGCTCGGGCGTGGGCGTGGGCGTGGGCGTCGGCTCCGGCGCGGGCGGCGGGGCGACCGCCACGGTGATGGTGATCTCCTTGCTCCGCTTCTCGCGCTTGCCGGCCTCGGGGTTCTGCTCGAACACCACCCCGGCCGTCTCCTCGTCGGTCTCCTTCTCGACCCGCTTGACGTTGGTGAACCCCGCGGTGCGGGCGTCGGAGAGGGCCTGCTCGGGCGTCTTGCCCGTGAGCACGGGGACCGCCGACTCGCCGGTGGCGTAGGTGAGGACGATCTCGTCGTCCAGCGCCGCCGTCTCGCCCTCGCCCGGGTCGACGTCGAGGACCTCGTCCTCCTCGGCGTCGGCCTCCTCGCTGGTGGCCGCCTCGGTGCTGACGTTGGTGAAGCCGGCGTCCTCGAGGGCCTGCTCGGCGTCGTCGACCTTGGCGCCCAGCAGGTCGGCCGGGATCTTGGCCGTCTTCGGGCCCACGTTGAGCGTGAGCCCCACGGTGCTCCCCGTCGGCACCGAGGTGCCCCCGACCGGGTTCTGCGCCGTGATGGTGCCCTTGGTGGCGTCGTCGGCGCCGTTGGTCCGGCGGACCTCGGGCTCCAGTCCCAGCTCGGTGAGGCGGGCCTCCGCCAGCGCCTGCGGGTAGGTGATGACCGCGGGCACCTCGACCATGGCGACCGGGACGGGTGCCTGGGGGCCGAAGGCCCGGTACAGCCCGAAGGCGCCGAGGCCCAGCAGCAGGAGGACCACGGCGACGACGGCGGCGATGACCCCGGCCCGGCGCTTCGGCTCCTCCTCCACCTCGTCCTCGGGCTCGGGCGGGGGCGCCACCGGCACCGGGACCACCCGGGTGGGCGTCGCGTCGACCGGCGCGGCCACCCGCGGGACGACGGCGGTCGCCTGCTGGCCCGCCAGCACCCGGCTGATGTCGGCCTTCATCTCCCGCGCGGACTGGTACCGGTCGGCCGGGTCCTTGGCCAGCGCCTTGAGGGTGATGGCGTCGATGTCCGGGGTGATCACCGGGTCCAGCTGGCTCGGCGGCACCGGGGCCTCGCGCACGTGCTGGTAGGCCACGCTGACGGGGGAGTCGCCGACGAACGGCGGCCGGCCCACCAGCAGTTCGTAGAGCAGGCAGCCGGCGGAGTAGATGTCGCTGCGGGCGTCCACGGTCTCACCCCGCGCCTGCTCGGGCGAGAGGTACTGGGCGGTGCCGATGACGGCCGCCGTCTGGGTCATCGTCGCCGAGGTGTCCGCGACGGCCCGGGCGATGCCGAAGTCCATGACCTTGACCCCGCCGGTGGGGGTCAGCATGACGTTGGCCGGCTTGATGTCGCGGTGGATGATGCCGGCCTTGTGGCTGTAGCTGAGGGCGTCGAGGACGCCCTGGGTCAGCTCGAGCGCCCGCTCGGGCAGGATCTTGCGGCCGTCGCGGAGGACGTCGCGCAGCGTCGAGCCCTCGACCAGCTCCATGACGATGTAGGGGATCGAGATGCCCGTGTGCGGGTCGGGCTCCTCGCCGGTGTCGTAGACGGCGACGATCGTCGGGTGGTTGAGCCCCGCCGCCGACTGGGCCTCCCGCCGGAAGCGGGCCTGGAACGTCGGGTCGGTGGCCAGGTCGGTGCGCAGCTGCTTGACCGCCACCGGCCGCCCGAGCCGCCGGTCGAGGGCGCGACGGACCTCCGCCATGCCGCCGCGGCCGAGCACGTCGCCCAGCTCGTAGCGGCCTCCGACGGTGATCGGCTCGCCAGTCATCTCGTGGTTCCTCTCCGTGTGGCCGCTCGGACGTGCGCGCCCGCCCTCCGTGCCCCGCGCCATTGTGGGCCACCGACGTGACGCGCCGGTGCTCCCCCGTCGCGGCGGCGGTCCCCGCGGTCCCCCGCTGCCCGCCCCGCCCTCACAGCCCGGCCTCCATCACGGCGCGGGCGATCGGGGCCGCGACCCGGCCGCCGGCGATGTCCTGCCGGGGGATGTCGGCGTCCTCCACCACGACGGCGACGGCGACCTGCGGGTCGTCCGCCGGGGCGAACGAGGTGAACCACGCGAAGGGCTTGCGGGAGGGGTCGGACTGCGCCGTGCCCGTCTTCCCGCCCACCTCGACGCCGGCGATGGCGCCGTTGCGCCCGGTGCCCGAGGCCACCGTCTCGACCATCATCTGCTGCAGCGCCGCCGCGTTCTCCGGCGTCATGGCCTCCGACAGCGCGGTGGGCTCGTGCGTGGAGAGCGGCTTGAGGTCCGGCGCCTGGACCATGCTCACCAGGTAGGGGTCCATCACCACCCCGTCGTTCGCGATGCCGGCGGTGACCATGGCCATCTGCAGCGGGCTGGCGGCGACGTCGAACTGGCCGATGGCGCTGAGGGCCAGCTGGGCGTCGTCGAGGTCGTCGGGGAACTGGCTGGCGACCCCGTTGAGGTCGGCCAGGTGCCGCTGGTCGAAGCCGAAGGCCTGCGCCTGCTCGCGCAGCTTGTCCTGGCCCAGCTCGAGTCCCAGGTTCGCGAACGCGGTGTTGCAGGACACCTCGAGCGCCTGGGTCAGGGTGACCCGGGTGCCGCCGCAGTTCGTGGAGTTGGGCAGCACGGTCTTCGTCCCGGGCAGCGTCAGCTCGTCGGGGCTGTCCACCTCCGAGTCCGGCCGCTTGCCGTCGGCCAGGGCCGCGGCCGCCGTCACCAGCTTGAAGGTGGACCCGGGCGGGTAGATCTCGCGGGCCGCGCGGTTGGCCAGCGGCCGGTCCTCCGCGCCGGCGAGCCGGTCGTAGGCCGCGCCCGCCTCCTCGATCCGGTGGCTGGCCACGTCGTTCGGGTCGTAGGTGGGGCTGGTGACCAGGGCCAGCACGGCGCCGGTCCTCGGGTCGAGCGCCACGACGGCGCCCTTCTGGTCACCCAGCGCCCGGGCGGCGGCCTCCTGCATGGCGGGCACGATCGTCGTCTGCACGCTGGCCCCCTGCGGCGCCCGGTTGGTGGCCAGGTCGATGAGCCGACGGACGAACAGCGCGTCGGCCGTGCCGGCCAGCTGGCCGTTGTGCGTGCTCTCGACCCCGGTGCTGCCGTGGTCGTAGGAGTAGAAGCCGGTGACCGGCGCGTACAGCGAGCCCGCCGGGTAGCTGCGCTGGTAGCGGAACCGGTCGTCGGACGGGCTGGTGGTGGCGATCTCGGTCTTGCCGGCGGCCAGGATGGCGCCCCGGTCCTGGGCGAACTCGGCGTCGCGGACGCGCCGGTTCTGCGGCTCGGCGGCCAGCGACTCGGTGCGGAACAGCGTCATGTAGGTCCCGTTGGCCAGCAGCAGGGCGAACATCAGCATGGCCACGAAGGCGACGCGGCGGATCGGGCGGTTCACGCGCGGGCCCCCGCCCCGGCCGCGGGCACCCGCACCAGCTGGGTGGTCTGCGCGTCCGGGTCCAGCGGGGCGACGGTGACGACGGGCTTGCGCGCCTGGTGGGAGACGACGAGCAGCAGGGCGACGACGATCCAGTTGCAGACCAGCGAGGAGCCGCCCTGGGACATGAACGGCGTCGTCAGACCGGTCAGCGGCAGCAGCCGGGTCACCCCGCCGATGATGGTGAAGACCTGCAGCGCGAAGGCGAAGGCCAGGCCGGCGGCCAGCAGCTTGCCGAACGGCTCGCGGCACTGCAGGGCGGTGCGCAGGCCGCGGGCCACGACCAGGCCGTAGACGAGGATGACCGCCATCAGGCCGGTCATCCCCAGCTCCTCGCCGAGCGCGGCGGCGATGAAGTCGCTCCGGGCCAGCGGCGTGAGGCCGGGCCGGCCCTCGCCCAGACCGGTGCCCAGCAGCCCGCCCCAGGCCATCCCGAACTGCGCGTTGATCACCTGGTAGTAGGCGTCGTAGTCCGAGAACGGGTCCAGCCAGGCGCCCACCCGGACGCGGACGTGGCCGAAGAGCTGGTAGCCCAGGTACGCGCCGACGGCGAACAGCAGGGTGCCGAGCACGGGCCAGCCGGCCCGCTCGGTCGCGACGTAGAGCATCATCACGAACAACCCGAAGAACAGCAGCGAGGTTCCCAGGTCGCGCTGGCGGACCAGGACCGCGAGGCTCACGAGCCACATCAGCAGGATCGGCCCGAGGTCGCGGGCGCGGGGCAGGTCGAGGCCGAGGACCCGCCAGCCGGCCAGGGCCAGCACGTCGCGCTTCTCGACGAGGTAGGACGCGAAGGCGACCGCCAGCAGCACCTTGGCCGCCTCGGCCGGCTGGAAGCTGTAGCCGCCGACCTCGATCCAGATGCGCGCGCCGAACTTCTCCACGCCCAGGCCGGGCAGCAGCGGCAGCAGCAGCAGGACGACGCCGGCCAGCCCGATCGTGTAGGTGTAGCCCTGCAGCGGCCGGTGGTCGCGCAGCACGAGGACCACCGCGACGAACAGCGCGACGCCGATCACCGTCCAGATCAGCTGCTGCCGGGCCCCGGCCAGCGGCGGGTCGTTGATGAGGTCGATCCGGTGGATCATCGCCAGGCCCAGCCCGTTGAGCAGCACCACGCAGGGCACCAGCACCGGGTCGGCGTAGGGCAGCCGCCAGCGGACGGCGAGGTGGGCGGCCAGCACCAGGGCGGCGCCGACGCCGGCCACCACGCCGAAGCGGGGGCTGACGGCGCCGAGCACGTTGAGGTCGACGACGGCGTAGGCGGCCAGCCCGATGCCGAGCGCGAAGGCCAGCAGCGCCAGCTCGGTGGTGCGGCGCTTGCGCGGGACGACCGTGACCTGGGCGGGGGCGCTCACCTCAGCAGCCCGCTCCGGTCGTCCCGGAGGCCGACGCCGACGCCGACGGGGTGGCGGGTCCCTCGGGCCGGACCGGGGTGGGCGTGCTCCGCGGGTCGGCCTTGCCGGTGGGCGAGGCCGACGGGGTGGGGGTGGGCCGGGTCAGCTCGCAGCGCCGGGCGGCCTCGGCCAGCTCGGCGACCGTCTGCCGCGCCGACGTCAGGCTGGACACCTCGATGCCGGCCTGCACCTGCTGGGCGTAGAAGGCCGGCAGGTCCGCCAGGGCCAGCGGCTGCACCTCGTAGACCCGCGACAGCGGCACGACGACGTCGTCCGGCAGCCCCTGGAAGATCGCCACCTGGTCGCCGGCGGCGCCCACGAAGTACTGGGTGCGGGTCCACGAGAAGGCGGCGGCCAGCCCCGCCCCGGCCACCAGCAGCAGCACGAGCGCGCCGACCAGGGGGCGGACCAGCCGGCGGCGGGCCGGGGGCTGCGGGTTGTAGCGGGCCTCGTCCTCCAGCGGCGCGGCCGCACCCAGGGCCGTGGCGCCGCCGGCGGTGGCGCCGTGGGCGGTCGGGCCCGACGGCGCGGCCGGGTCCGCCGGGGTCCCCGCCGGTCCTGCGCTCCCGGGTCCGGGCAGCCCGATCGGCGCCGTCGGCAGGTCGCGGTCGGCGGCGGCGCCCAGCACGACGGGCTCGGTGCTGCCGTCGGACTCGACGACGTCGGCCAGGATCGCGGTGATGTTGTCGATGCCGCCCTCGGCGAGCGCCTCGTCGACCAGCTGGCGCAGGGCCTCCGCGGCGTCGGGCACGGCGAGCCCGGCGGCGATCTCGGGGTCGGGGACCAGGCCGCAGAGGCCGTCGCTGCAGAACAGCAGCCGGTCGCCGGCGACCAGCGTCGTCCGGGTGAGGTCGGGCTCGTTGGCGGGCTGGCCGTTGAGCACCTTGAGCAGCAGGGAGCGGTGCGGGTGGACGGCGGCCTCGGCCTCGTCGATCTTGCCGTCGTCGACCAGCGACTGCACCCAGCTGTGGTCGTGGGTCAGGCGCTCCAGGGTGCCGTCGCGGTAGAGGTAGGCGCGGGAGTCGCCGATGTGGGCCAGGCCCAGGTCCCGGCCGTCGAACAGGGCGCCGGTGACCGTGGTGCCCATCCCGTCGAGGGAGACGTCGGCCTCGACGAGGTCGGCGATCCGGTCGTTGGCCCGGTGCAGCGCCCGGGCGAGCACGTCGAGCATCTCCGCCGACGGCGTGGGGGCGTCGGACTGCCGGATGGCCTCGACGGCGACGGCCGACGCCAGGTCCCCGGCCGCCGCCCCGCCCATGCCGTCGGCGACGAGGAGCAGGTTCGGGCTCGCGTAGCCGGAGTCCTGGTTGTTCTTGCGCACCAGGCCGATCTCGGAGTGCGTGACGTAGCGCAGCGTCAGGGCCATCGCGTCAGGGCTCCAGCTTGAGGATCGTCTTGCCGATCCGCAGGGTGTCCGACATCGAGATGGCGGTGGGGGCGGTGATCCGGGCGCCGTTGACGTAGGTGCCGTTGGTCGAGCCGAGGTCCTCGATGTAGAGCCCGCTCTCCCCGGCCACCACCCGCGCGTGCCGGGTGGAGACGTAGTCGTCGTCCAGGACCAGCTGGCAGTCGGCGCCGCGGCCGATCATCACCAGACCGGGGTCGAGCTCGGCGGCCTCGCCGGTCTGCTGGCCCTGCACGATGCTCAGCACCCGGGGCTCACCGCGGGGCCGCCGGGTGCGGCGGGCCGGCGGGGACGGGGACTCCAGCTCGCGGGCCTCGGGCTGGTCGGGTGCCGGCACCGCCTTGCCGAAGAGATCGGTGCGGATGACCGAGACGGCCGAGAAGATGAACAGCCAGAGCAGCGCCAGGAACAGCACCTTGAGGACGGTCAGCGCGATCTCGGACACGGGTCACCGGCCGGCGGGCGCGTGCACGAGCATCCGGGTCGAGCCGATCTCGATCCGTGAGCCCTCCTGCAGCGCGGCCTCGCGCACCTTGTGGCCGTTGACGGTGATCCCGTTGGTCGAGCCGAGGTCGACGATGTGCAGCCGCTGGGACGCGCCCGTGCCCTCGACCTGGATCTCGGCGTGCCGCCGCGAGATGCCCGGGTCGTTGATCCGCAGGTCGGCCTCGGTGCCGCGGCCGATGACCAGGCCGGGCGGGGTCAGCGCGTGCCGGGTGCCGTTGACCTCGAGCACCAGCTGGGTCCGCGGGTCGGGTCCGGCCGGGCGCGCCGGCTCGGGACGGCGGGGGGCCTCGGGTCGACGGGCCGCCGGGGCGGGGCGGTCGGGCGTCCCGCGCTCCTCGACGCCGGCGACGGCCTCCGACGCCACGGTGAAGCGCCCCGTGGGCAGGGTCGGGGCCAGCACGAGGTGGATCCGGATGGGCCCGTTGAACTGGTAGCCCATCTCGGCCGCGTGGTGCCGCAGCTCGGCGGCCAGCTCGGTGGTGAGCGTGCCGGCGTAGGGCGCGAGCTTGTCGTGGTCGTGCGGCGACAGCCCGACGGTGAAGTCGTTGGGCACCAGGCGCGTGTCGCGGGACAGGAGCTTGGCCTCCGCGTCCAGCTCGCGCTGCAGCCGCGCGGCGATCTCGACGGGCTGCACGTCGCCCTTGAAGGCGCGCGCGAACACGCCGTTGACGGCGCCCTCGACCTTCTTCTCGAAGCGTCCGAAGATCCCCATGTCCCTCCTCCCACCGGCTCGGTCCGACCCCGATCGTAACGGTGCGCGCGCGCCGGGCCCGACCTCGCGCGCCCGACCCGCCGCGGCGGGACGGCGGCCGCCCCGGAGCGTGGCGAGCGGCCCGCGCGGATCGTGCTAGCCTTCTTCGGCTGGTTCGGACTGGTTCGAGGTCCGGATCGAGCGCGAGTGGCGGAATGGCAGACGCGCTGGCTTCAGGTGCCAGTGTCCGAAAGGACGTGGGGGTTCAAGTCCCCCCTCGCGCACGGCGACGAGCAGCCCGGCACCTCTTCCGAGGTGCCGGGCTGTTGCGCGTCCGGGTCGGGGCGGCGCTGCCAGTGGTTTCATCCGGTCGACAATCCGAATTGATGGATGCGAGTGATTTGTCGTCGATGTCGGCGAATCATGCCCTAGATGACTTCCGAAGTGACAGCATCGCTCTTCGAGGTTGGGAACGGCTGCTAGCAGTCCTCGAGAAGGGTTGATGACTTTGCCGGACGGACGGCGCTCAGCGAGGCCGAACAACCTCAGCATCTCGGCCGTGCAGGCGGAGGGCCTACGTCTCGTTAAAGAGAGCCCTGGCTCTTGGTCGCTCACAACGCTCTCCCGACACCTCGGGCGTCGGTACCGGGTAAACCCGCGCCTCGTACTCGACGTCCTACGCTCGGTACCGGAATTCAGCCGCCCTTCTCCTCAGCGGCCGAGTGTCCCCGTCCTGCGGACGCGAGCAGCGACTCCGGCCGCAGAAGCGACATGGGCGAAGGTGACAGCAGATCTGAGGGTCTGGCTTGCTGAGGTCAGCACAGATGACGTGACGATCCGTGCGGCCCTCACTCCAACGCGAAGCGTGTGGCTGCGATACGACTTTATCCGCACAGGTCCTAAGGGCGAGATCTGGCTGACCGCAGCACTCCGGTCTGAGCCGCCCACGTTCGCGGGGGACTCGGTGTCGGAGTCTTGGACGCTGTCACCGGGGGATGTCCTGCCTCTCGTCCATACCAGTGATCGCGAGTCACCTGGATCGGTGCTGGTCTGGCGGTACGACGAACCGCGCTCTGCAGCCGACCAATTGCAGGCTCTGCTCGAAGCGGGTGTGGGTCTGCCAGTCAGAGAAGTTCACCTCCAGCGTCAGGAGTGCACTCCAGGCGAACTCGAAACTCGTTTGGGCGAGCAAGCGGCGATCCGGCGGTTGGGTAGCCGTAACTCTTCGCGTGGAGTGGCGGTGACGACGTGCGACCGCTGCCACTTGCCCTTGAGTGATCCCACGAGCGTGCGCCTTGGTATTGGGCCAGAATGCCTCAAGTACTACTCCGTCGATGTCCTTGCGGCTGCTAGATCCCGCTCGACTTCGATCCGTCGCAGAAGTGCGGTGAAGTCAAAGCGTTGGCTCAATGTCGTTCGCCAGTGGGTCGAGGCGCTCGGCCCCAATTGAGCCGCCCCGCTTCGCCAACGGTCTATCGGCATTTGCTGCAAGCATGGGTCGTGTATCAGCGTCGCCGTACCGCTCATCGGCTAGCGACGAGTAGCGTTCGTCGCTGATGGGTGGGGGATGAGTTGGACAGCCCCACGACACCGAGCTGCTGAGCGAGGAACACCATGACCGACCCCCTGCCCACCCCCCGCCAGCTCGCCGACGGCTACGTCGACCGGCTCTGCGTGCTCGACCCCACCCTGGGCACCGTCCTGGGCCGCATCCCGGCCCCCGACGGGCTGCCCGACCTCTCCCCGGCCGGCCTGGACGCCGTGGCAGACCTGCAGCGCACGACGCTGGCCGCGCTCGACCGCGTGGAGGCCGCCGGGGCCGCCGACGAGCAGGTCGAGGAGCGGTGCGCCCGGCTGCTGCGGGAGCGGCTGAGCGCCGAGCTCGCGCTGCACGCGTCCTCGGAGGGCCTGCGCTCGCTGTCCAACCTCTTCTCCCCGGTGCACCAGGTCCGCGAGGCCTTCCAGCTGATGGCCACCGACACCGACGAGGACTGGGGCGTCGTCGCCCGCCGGATGGCCCGGGTGCCCGCGGCCCTGCGCGGCTACCAGGAGACCCTGGCCGCCGGGGCCGCGCAGGGCCTCTTCTCGGCCCCGCTGCAGGTGCGCACGGTCGTCGAGCAGCTGGCCGAGTGGTCGGCCGGGCGCTGGTTCACCAGCGTCGCCGCGGACGGCCCGGACGGGCTGCGCGGGGAGCTGGACCGGGCGGCCGCCGACGCCGACGACGCGGTCGCCGCGCTGCACGACTTCCTCCGCGACACCTACGCCCCGCAGGCGGCCGGCACGCCCGACGCCGTCGGACGGGAGCGCTACGCCCGGTTCGCCCGCTACTGGAACGGCATCGACCTCGGCACCGGGACGGCCCTGGAGGACGCCTACGCCTTCGGCTGGGCCGAGTTCCGCCGGATCCGCGACGAGCAGCGGGTGCTGGCCGAGCAGGTGCTGCCCGGGTCGGGCCCGGCGGAGGCCATGCAGTGGCTCCGCGAGCACGGGGAGGCGGTCGTCGGGGTCGAGGCGGTCCGGGCCCGGCTGCAGCAGATGATGGACGAGGCGATGGACGCCCTCGACGGGACCCACGTCGACCTCGCCCCGCCGATCCGCCGCGTGGAGGCGATGATCGCCCCGCCCGGGAGCGCCGGCGCGCCGTACTACACCGAGCCGTCGCAGGACTTCTCCCGGCCGGGCCGCACCTGGCTGCCGACGCTGGGCCGGGACCGGTTCCCGCTGTGGGACCTGGTCTCCACCTGGTACCACGAGGGCGTGCCGGGCCACCACCTGCAGCTGGCCCAGTGGACCTACGTGGCGGGCAGCCTGTCGACGTACCAGACCACCGTCGGGGCCGTCGGCGCCGACGTCGAGGGCTGGGCGCTCTACGCCGAGCGGCTGATGGACGAGCTGGGCTTCCTCACCGACCCGGGCGCCCGGATGGGCTACCTCGACGGCCAGCAGCTGCGCGCGGTCCGGGTGGTGATCGACATCGGGATGCACGTGGGGCTGCCCGTGCCGGAGGACGCCGACGGCGTGCTGGCGGACCACCGGGGCGAGCCGTGGACGCCCGCGCTGGGCCGCGCCTTCCTCGGCGAGCACTGCGGCGGCGACCCGGCCTTCCTCGACAGCGAGCTGGTCCGCTACCTCGGGATGCCGGGCCAGGCGATCAGCTACAAGCTGGGGGAGCGCGCGTGGCTGGCCGGCCGGGAGAGGGCCCGGGCCGCGCACGGCGACGCCTTCGACCTCAAGGCCTGGCACATGGCCGCCCTCAGCCAGGGCAGCCTCGGCCTCGACGACCTGGTCGAGGCCCTCGCCGTCCTCTGAGGCGCCGCTCGGCGATGGTGTGAGGAGTTCGACCGGGAACACCCGGTCGAACTCCTCACACGGTCCGCGCGGGACCAGGGATCAGCGGCGGAACCGCAGGGTGACCAGCTGGAAGGGCCGCAGCTCGAGGTCGACGGACGCGCCGTCGGCGCTCACCCCGTCCTCGAGTGGGCGCTCCAGCAGGTCGGTCGCGACGACCGCGGTGGCGCCGGCGTCGGCCGTCACCGTCGCCCGCGCCCGACCGCCCAGCGACTCGTAGAGCCGGACGACGAGGTCGCCGCTGCCGTCCTCGGCCAGCTTCACCGCCTCGACCACGACGGCCGGGTCGCTGACCGTGACCAGCGGGGCGACGGCGTGCGCGCCGCGGACCACCCGGGGCGCCAGGTTGGTCCGGTAGCCCTCCTCGACGGCGTCGGCGATCGCGGCGCCCGGCCGGATCGTCGTCGTCAGGACGTGCCGGCCCTGGTCGGCCTCGGGGTCGGGGTACAGCGGCGCCCGGAGCAGGGACTGCCGCACCGTCGTCGTCGTGCCGCCGTCCTCGCGGGTCCGCCGGCCGACGTCGTGGCCGTAGGTCGCGTCGTTGGTGACCGCGACGCCGTAGCCCGGCTCGCCGACGTGCAGGAAGCGGTGCGCGCAGATCTCGAACCGGGCGAACTCCCAGGAGGTGTTGACGTGGGTGGGCCGGAAGATGTGCCCGAACTGCGTCTCCGACGCCGAGCGGTCGGCGTGCACGTCGAAGGCGGAGCCGAGCTTGAGCAGCTTCTGCCGCTCGTGCCAGTCGACGGTGCTGGTCACCGCGACCGAGGGCGCGCCGGCGGCCAGGGTGATCCGCTGCTCGACGTGCGAGGCCCCGAACGAGCGGGTGACGACGACGGTCGCCGCCTCCGGGGTGCTCTCCACCCGCAGCTCGTCGACCTGGTCGATCTCGCGGACGGTGCGCCGGTAGTGCTCGTCGACGTCCCAGGCGTCCCACTGGTTGGGGATGTCGCGGTGCAGCTGCAGCCGCAGGCCCTTCTCCCCGGGCGCGATGGCCTCCCGGCCGCTGGCCGCGTCGACCAGCGAGGCGAGCTGGCCGGCCCCGTCGACGACCAGGCTGACGACGCCGTTGTCGAGCCGGTGCGCCGGCCGCCCCTCGGCGTCGGTCACCTCCTCGACCCGGACCGTCCCGGCGTCGGCGGCGACCTCGTCGGCCCCCAGGGCGGGGACGCCCGACCGGGCGTGCGGCGCGGCGTTGAGCAGCAGCGGCCGCTCGCCCTCCCCGACCAGCGCCGCCACGGCGTCGGCGACGACCTGCTCGGCCCGGCCGGCGATCGCGGCGTAGTTGCGCTCCGCGTCCTGGTGCACCCAGGCGATCGAGCTGCCCGGCAGGATGTCGTGGAACTGCTGCAGCAGGACGAGCTCCCACAGCGCCTTCAGCTCGGCGGCCGGGTACTCCCGGCCGGTCCGGACCGTCGCCGTCGAGGCCCAGAGCTCGGCCTCGCGCAGCAGGTGCTCGCTGCGCCGGTTGCCCTGCTTGGTGCGCGCCTGGCTGGTGTAGGTGCCGCGGTGCAGCTCGAGGTACATCTCCCCGCTCCACACCGGCGCGCCCGGGTACTCGGCCTCGGCGTCGGCGAAGAAGCCGGCCGGGGAGTCCAGCCGCAGCGTCGGCGAGCCCTCCAGCGACTCGAGCCGGTGCGCGGCGGCCAGCATGTCGCGGTTGGGGCCGCCACCGCCGTCGCCGTAGCCGAAGAGCATCAGCGAGGTGGTGCCCCGGCCCTTCTCGCGGTACTGCCGCTCGGCGCGGGCCATGTCGGCGCCGGACAGCGTCGAGTTGTAGGTGTCCGAGGGCGGGAAGTGCGTGAACACCCGGCTGCCGTCGATGCCCTCCCACCAGAAGGTGTGGTGGGGCATGGTGTTGACCTGGTTCCAGGAGATCTTCTGGGTGAGGAACCAGCGAGAGCCGGACGCCTTGACGATCTGCGGCAGCGCGCCGGAGTAGCCGAAGCTGTCGGGCAGCCAGACCTCCTCGGTCTCGACGCCGAAGTTCTCCAGGAAGAAGCCCTTGCCCGCGACGAACTGCCGCGCCATCGCCTCGCTGCCCGGCATGTTGGTGTCGGACTCCACCCACATGCCGCCGACGGGCACGAACTGGCCCCGCCGGACGGCCGCGGTGATCCGGGTGAACAGCTCGGGGTAGTGCTCCTTCATCCACGCGTACTGCTGGGCCGAGGAGCAGGCGAACCGGAAGTCCGGGTCGGCCTCGGCCAGCTCGAGGACGTTGGAGAAGGTCCGGGCGCACTTGCGGATGGTCTCGCGCACCGGCCACAGCCAGGCGCTGTCGATGTGGGCGTGCCCGACGGCGGCGACCCGGTGGGCGCTCGCCGCAGCCGGGCGGCTCAGCACGTCGGCCAGCTCGGCGCGGGCGTCCGGCGCGGTGCCGGCCAGGTCGTCGGGGTCGGCGACGTCGACAGCCCGCTGCAGGGCCATGAGGATCTCGGCGCGCCGCGGCGAGGTGGTCGGCAGCTCGGCCATCAGCCCGCCGAGGGTGAAGAGGTCGGCCTGCAGCTCCCAGACGGCGACGTCGCGGAGCACCAGCTCCAGCTGGTTCAGCCGGTAGATCGGCTCGGTGCCGGCCGTCGCCGGGTCGCCGTTCGGCGTGGCGCGGAACCCGGTGTTGGCCACGTCGGGGTTCGCGGCGCACTCCAGGTAGAAGTCCACCGGCTCGCCCGGGACGACCGGGAGGTGGTGGTTGTAGGGGGAGACGGCCTTGATCGTCCGGCCCTGCGGCGTCCAGGCCAGCCCCTCGGACTGGAAGCCGGCGCCGTGGCCGAAGCCGAGGTCGACCGAGATCTCGGTGACCGTGCCGGGCTCGTCGGCCCAGCCGGCCGGGATCTCGCCGGTGACGTGGATCCACAGGGTGCTCCAGGGCCGGCCCCAGGCGGCCCCGATCTCGATCGGGGCGTACTCCTGCTGCACGGCCTCGGCGAAGGGCACCGGCTCCCCCGGGACGGGCCAGGCCGTCAGGGTGAGCGGCGCGCGGTCGCGGTGCACGGCGGCGGCGAGGTGGTCGGTGGTGAAACGGCTGAGGCGGCCCTCGAGGAGGCTGCGGTCGTCGTGCACGTGGGTTCTCCGTCAGGTTGGCGTCGTCGACCCGCCCACACTAACTCAAGCGATTGGACTTAAGCCGGGGCCGACGCTCAGTCCATCACCAGCGCGGCGGGGCGCGGGGAGAGGAAGTGGTCGAGCACCAGGGCGGCGGCCCCCTGCGCCGCCACGTGCTCGCCCACGGCGGACCCCTCGACCACCAGCGGGGTCGACGCGGCCACCAGCTGCGGCTGCACCAGCCCGGGCAGCACCTCGAGCAGCCGGCGGCTCATTCGCGGCCAGGCGGGCCCGCCCAGCACCACGCGGTCGACGTCGAGGAAGTTCACCATCACCGCCAGGCCGGTGGCCAGGCCGCGGGCGGCGACGTCCAGGAGCTCGGTGCACCCGGCGTCGCCGGCGTCGGCCCGCGCGCAGATCTCGGTGAACACCTCGTCGACGCCGCCGAAGTCGTCGGCGGCCACCGTCGAGGTGACCAGGCCGCGCCGCTGCGCCCGGACGACGAGGGCCTGCGGCAGGCAGGTGGCGGCCAGCGAGCCGCGCCGGGCCAGCCCGATGTCCTCGCCGTCGAGGTCGACGAGGAGGTTGCCGATCTCCCCGATGTTGTTGGTGACGCCGCGCAGCACCGCGTCCTCGATGACCACCCCCGCGCCCAGGCCCGAGCCGAGGTAGCAGAAGACGAAGGAGTGCCGGGCGCCGTCCTGCGCCCACATCTCGCCGGTGGCGGCGGCGGTGACGTCCTTGTCGACCAGCACGTGCAGGCCGGTCGCCTCGCGCAGGTCGGCCCGCAGCCGGACCTGCTCCCAGCCGGCCAGCTGGGGCGGGTTCAGCAGCGTGCCCTCGACGACGTCCAGCGGCCCGGGGGCGGCCACGCCGAGGCCGAGCACCGTCGCCGGGTCGACGTCGGAGGCGGCGAGCACGCGCTGGACCTCGTCCGCGACGACGGCGACGACGTCCTCGGGCCGCTGCGCCTGCGGCGTCCGCCGGCGGGCGTAGCGGCGCACCTCGCCGGCCACGTCGATGAGGACGACGGTCAGGGTGGCCGGGTCGACGTGCACGCCGAGCGCGTGCCGGGCCTCGGGGCGGACCCGGACCAGCGTCCGGGGCTTTCCGCGGACCGCGCTCTGGACGCGGCCGCCCTCCACCACCAGCCCCTCGTCCAGCAGCCGGCGGACGATGTTGCTGACGGTCTGCGCCGTCAGGCCCGTCTCGCTGACCAGCTCGACCCGGCTGATGCCCGCCGGGGCGCGGCGGATGGCGTCGAACAGGACGGTCTGGTTGAAGCCGCCGAGCCGGGTGAGGTTGGAGCCCCGGGCCATCGCGTCCTCCTCACCCCGTCGGCCCCGCCGGGCGGCCGGGGTGGCGACCAGTCAACCCCATCACCGCCGGTCCTGCCCCGGCTCGCGCTCCCGGGGCGCCGCGGTCGCGCTGCGCGCCGGGTGGTGCTCAGCCCGCGACGGAGACCGTGCTCCCGCTGACCGTCACCGTCTTGGCCGCCAGCGGCTCGGTCGCCGGGCCGTTGAGCGGCGAGCCGTCGGCCAGGCTGAACCTGCTGCCGTGGCAGAGGCAGTGGATGGAGTCCGTCACCTCGGTGACGGGGCACCGGGCGTGGGTGCAGATCGAGGAGAACGCCTTGAACTCCCCGGCCGCGGGCTGGGTGATGACGGTCTCCGAGCCGGGGAAGATCGTGCCGCCGCCGACGGGGATGTCCCCGGTCGCGGCGGTCTGCGGCCCCGGGGCGCCCTCGGGGGCCGGGGCGTCCATCCCGCAGGCGGTGAGGCCGCCGACGGCGGCGACGCCCAGCCCGGTGGCGAGCAGCAGGGACCGTCGGCTGACGGGCGTGGGGAGGGCGGGGCTGGTGGTCATCGGGTCTCCGTGGGGGTGCGCGGTGGGACCCCAGTGTGCCCGGGCCGTCCGAGCGCCCGGCCGGCTCGGCGGCGCTGCGGTCTAGGCTCCGGGCAACCGAGTCGTGGAGGACCCCGATGACCGAGCCCGTCCCGTCCTACGCCCACCGCCCGCTGCGGGTCGGCGTCCAGCTCCAGCCCCAGCACGCCGACTACGCCGACCTGCGGCGCGCCGTCGACGCCGCCGAGCAGGCGGGCGTCGACGTCGTCTTCACCTGGGACCACTTCTTCCCGCTCAGCGGCGACGCGGACGGCCGCAACTTCGAGTGCTACGCCCTGCTGGCGGCCTGGGCCGAGCAGACCGAGCGGGTCGAGCTGGGCGCCCTCGTCACCTGCAACTCCTACCGCAACCCCGACCTGCTGGCCGACGTCGTGCGGACCGTCGACCACATCAGCGGCGGCCGCGTCATCCTCGGCATCGGCGCGGGCTGGTTCGAGCGCGACTACACCGCCTACGGCTACGAGTTCGGCACCGCCGGCACCCGGATCGCCGCGCTGGGGGAGGCGCTGCCGCGGATCAAGGACCGCTTCGCCGCGCTCAACCCGCCGCCCGTCCGGCCGGTCCCGGTCCTGGTCGGCGGCGGCGGGGAGCGCAAGACCCTCCGGCTGGTGGCCGAGCACGCCGACATCTGGCACGGCTTCGGCGACGTCGAGGAGCTCCGGCACAAGAACGCCGTCCTCGACCGCTGGTGCGCCGAGGTGGGCCGCGACCCGGCCGAGATCGAGCGCTCGACGGCCACCGAGGAGGGTCCCGACGCCGTCGGCGACGCCCTCACGGGCCTGGGCGAGCGGCTGATCACCCTGAGCACCGACGGCGACGCCGGCTTCGACCTCGCGCTGACCCGGGACTGGGTGGCCTACCGGGACGCCTTCAACGCCCGATGAGCGCCCCCGACCTGGCCGCCGCGCTGGCCGCGGGCGTCGTCGTCCTCGACGGCGGCCTGGCCACCCAGCTGGAGGCGCAGGGGCACGACCTCTCCTCCGACCTGTGGTCGGCCCGGCTGCTCGCCGAGGAGCCCGACGCCGTCGTCGCCGCGCACGCCGCGTTCTTCGCCGCCGGCGCCGCGGTGGCGACGACCGCGTCCTACCAGGCCTCCTTCGACGGGCTGGCCGCGGCCGGCGTCGACCGGGCGGGGGCGACCGCGCTGCTCCGGCTCAGCGTCACCCTGGCGCAGCGCGCCCGCGACGCCGCCGACGACGGGACGCCGCGCTTCGTCGCCGCCTCCGTCGGCCCCTACGGCGCCGCGCTGGCCGACGGCTCGGAGTACCGCGGTGACTACGGCCTCGACGTCGACGCCCTGCGCCGCTGGCACCGGCCGCGGCTGGAGGTGCTGGCCGGCACCGACGCCGACGTCCTCGCCTGCGAGACCGTGCCGTGCCTGGCCGAGGCGGAGGCCCTGGTCGCCGAGATGGACGCCCTCGGCCGGCCGGGCTGGCTGTCCCTGACCTGCGACGGCACCCGGACCCGGGCCGGCGAGCCGGTGGAGGAGGCGTTCGCGCTGGCCCGTGGGGTCGACGCCGTGGTCGCCGTCGGCGTCAACTGCACCGACCCGGGCGACGCCGACGCCCTCGTCGCCCTGGCCGCCCGGGCGAGCGGCAAGCCCGTCGTCGTCTACCCCAACAGCGGCGAGGGCTGGGACGCCGAGCGCCGCCGCTGGGCGGGGGAGGGCACCTTCGCCCCCGGGGCCGTGCGCGGCTGGCTGCGCGACGGCGCCCGGCTGGTCGGCGGCTGCTGCCGCGTCACCCCGGACGACATCGCGGCGGTGCGCGGGCTGGTCGCCGGCGAGGCGGGAGCGCTCCGGTGAGCACCGAGCTGGAGCTGACGAGCTGGCGGCGGGCCGTCGCCGAGCTGTACGCGGGCGTGCGCGCGGCCGACGACCCCGCGGCCGGCCACGCGCTGTGGCGCGCGGGCCGCGACGCGCTCTTCCGGGAGCACCCGCAGAGCCCACTGGCCCCCGACGACCCGCTGCGCACGACCGGGCTGCCGTGCGCCCCCTACGACCCGGCGCTCCGCTCCGTCCTGGAGCTGCTGCCCGCCCGGGACGCCGACGCCCGCCTGGAGCTCGACGGCGGCGACGACGCGGGCACGGTGCTGCGGCCCGTGGGCCGGGTGGAGCTGCCCGACCCCGTGGGCGGCAGCCTCGACGTCTGGTGGCTGCAGCAGTACGGCGGCGGGCTGTTCCTGCCGCTGCGGGACGGCTCCTCGGGCCGGGCGGTGGACGGGTTCTCCAGCTACGGCGGCGGCCGCTACCTGCTGGACACCGCCAAGGGCGCCGACCTCGGCGGCGACGACGGCCACCTGGTCGTCGACCTCAACTTCGCCTACCACCCGTCGTGCCGCTACGACAGCCGGTGGCTCTGCCCGCTGGCCCCGGCGGGCAACACGGTCAGCGCGGTCGTCCGCGCGGGGGAGCAGATGCCGCTCGGCTGACCGGGGGGCGACCGGGTCCCGGGCGCACGCCGGGACCGGGTCCCGGGGGGCACCGGGGCGCGTTCCGGGCGACACCGGCGGACGAGGGCACCGGCCCGAGGGCCGAGCCGGTCCACAGCGGCCGCAGACCGCGGACCGATGTCCCGCACACCCGGCCGCGCCAGGCTGGGCGCATGGACATCACGCAGCTGGTCATCACGCTCGGTTCGGTCGTCGGCGTCGCCCTGGTGGGGGCGATGGCCGTGGTCCCCTCGGTGATGGACGCGCGCGCCGGCACCGCCGACGCCCCGGTCGCTCCCACCCCGCTGGCCCCGCGGCCGCGCCGGAGCGGCCACCCGCACGCCGCGCGCCGGCCCGCGCACCGGGGCCACGGCCCCCGCGGCCACGGCCGGCCCCCGGTCGACCTCGCCGCCTGAGCTCCTCCGATCGGTCTCAGATCACCGGCAGCCGCAGCCGCGGGTCCTGCACCAGGTCGATGAGGTCGGCCCGGGTGACGTCGAGGACCTCCCCCTTGGTGGTGTTCCGGGCCACGACGGTGACCACCTGGTCGCCGTCGGGCCGGTGCTGGACCTCGATGCCGCGGGCGACCTGCGTGGTCGTGCTGAGGGTGAACCGGTTGCCGTTCATGAAGCGCTGCCCCTCGCACCGGGTCGCGGTGACCTCGCCGCAGCGGACCGCCGTGTCGTACCCGCTGGCCACCTGCACGTAGACCTCGGTCGCCCCGCCGCGCAGCCGGAAGACCTCCAGCCCCAGGGCGCCGTCGCCGCCGGACCAGAACTCCCGGCTCTCGTAGCGGGGGTCGTAGGAGAAGCTGTAGCCGGTGAAGTAGGTCCCCTCTGGGTCGAGGTGGGAGACCACGACCTCGCTCATCGTCGTCCGCCACCGGCGCATGACCGTGGCCTGGCAGGACGGGTTGGCGATGTCGCAGGCCGCGGTGACCGGCTCCGGCCCGCTCGGCGTCGGGCTGGGAGCGGGGACCGGCGCCCCGGGCGTGCTCGCCGCCTGCGGGACCTCGCCGGTCCGGTCCAGCACGGTCGCCGTGCCCAGCACCAGCGCCAGGGCGGCCGCGACCAGGGCCGCCGCCCCCCGCACCCGCCGTCGCCGGACCAGCGCCCGGCCGTGGGCGAGGTCCGCCGCCGGGGAGCCGCTCGCCACCGCCGGGGCCGCGGCCGTCGCCAGCTCCTCGGCCAGCCGGCCCGGCGCGCCCCGCTCCGGTCGGCGGGCGATCAGCGTCGCGCGGGCCTCCGCGACCCAGTCCCGCGCGGTCGTCTCGTCCGTGCGCAGCGCGGCCGCGACCTGCGCCGCGTCGAGCCCGCCGTGCTCGGCCAGCACCACCGCGGCCCGGGGTCCGGCCGGCAGGTCGCGCAGGTCGGCGACGACGGCGGCCACCGGCGCGGCGCCCCCGCCGTCGCGCAGCTCGACGCGGGAGCCCGGCCTCCAGGGCGGCTCGAAGTCGGCCGGCCGGGGCCGGGCGACGGTGGCCAGCGCGCGGACCAGCGGGTCCGGCCCGGACGGCTCGGCCGCGGCACGGGCCAGCGCGGTCTGGGCCAGCCGGTCGGCCCGCTCGACGTCGCCGACCAGGAGCAGCGCGCAGCCGGCGACCAGCACGCGGGCGCGCGCGCCCGCGGCGAGGACCTCGGCGTCGGGCGCCATCTGCACCACCTCTCGAGGCCGAGGATAGTGCGGCGTCCGGCCCCGGGGAGTTCGGAGCGGGACCGCCTGAGGACGGGCCCCGGGCGGTCGCGCGAGGATGGTCCCATGACGTCGGGACGCCCCGCCGTGACCGTCCGCTCTCGCTCCGAGGGCGGCCCGGCGCTGGTCGCCCGGGCCGCCGCGCTCAGCCCGTGAAGAGCGACTGGCCGACGTAGCCGCCGGGCTGCACGCCCGGCGGGACCGCCCAGAGACCGGAGCCGGTGTGCTGCAGGTACTCGCTCATGCCGTCGCCGCGGGCGATCTTCATCTGCACGGGGATGTAGTGCGTGCGCGGGTCGCGGACGTAGGCGATGAAGAACAGGCCGGCGTCCATCCGGCCCAGCCCGTTGCTGCCGTCGACGAAGTTGTAGCCGCGGCGGAGCATCTGGACGCCCCGGTTCTGGTCGGGGTGCACCAGCCGGACGTGCGCGTCGGTGGCCACCAGCGGCTCGTCGCCGCGGCCCTTCAGGGTGAAGTCGGGCTGGCTGAACTCCTCGCCGCCGGACAGCGGCGCCCCGGTCGCCTTGGTGCGGCCGATCACCCGCTCCTGCTCGCGCAGCGGCTGGCGGTCCCACGTCTCGATCGTCATGTTGATCCGCCGGGCCACGAGGTAGGAGCCGCCGGCCAGCCACTGGTCGGCCGCGCCCTCGGGCCGGACCCAGACGTGGTCGTCCAGCAGCCCCGGTTCCTCGGCCTTGAGGTTCATGGTGCCGTCCTTGAACCCGAAGAGGTTCCGCGGCGTGGCCTGGGCCGTCGAGGTCGACGACGTCCGGCCGAACCCCAGCTGCGACCAGCGCAGCGACGCGCGGCCCATGGCGATCCGGGCCAGGTTGCGGACGGCGTGCACGGCCACCTGCGGGTCGTCGGCGCAGGCCTGGACGCACAGGTCGCCGTCGGAGCGCTCGGCGTCGAGGTTGTCGCCGGGGAAGTGCGGCAGCCGCCGCAGGCCCGCCGGCTGCCGCGCGGCCAGGCCGAAGCGGTCCTTCCCGGCCAGCCGGAACAGCGACGGCCCGAAGCCGAAGGTGATCGTCAGCCCCGAGGGCGGCAGCCCGAGGGCCTCCCCGGTGTCGTCCGGCGGGGCGTCGTAGGGCCCCGACGTCGCCCCGAACGGGCCGGCGTCCCTGCCCTGGGTCATCCGGGCCGCGGCCGCGGTCCAGTCCTGCAGCAGCGAGACGAGGTCCTCGCGCTCGGCCGAGACCATGTCGAAGGCGGCGAAGTGCAGCCGGTCCTGCGCCGGGGTGACGATGCCGGCCTGGTGCGCGCCGTGGAACGGGTACCCGCCGGCGACCGGGGCCGGCTCGGCCACCGCCGACCCGGGGCCGCCGAGCTGCCGGCCGCCGACGAGCCCCGCGCCCACGCCGACGACGCCGGCCGCCCCCGCACCCAGCAGCCCGCGACGGGAGACGCCGGGGCGCGCGGGCGCGCCGTCCCCGCCCGGGACGGACGGGCCGACCTCGGGGCCGGGCACGGGCTGGGTGCTCATCGGAGGGTGCTCATCAGACGACGGCCGCGGTGAGCTTCGACAGCGGCTCGGACAGGGCGTTGACGGCGTCGGAGAGGCCCTTGACCTCGGCGGCGCTCAGCTCGTCGTAGCTGACGAACCCGTCGCCCTCCTTGTGCGCGTCGAGCAGCGTCTGCAGGGCGGTGAACCGCTCGTCGATCTGGGTGTCCAGCTCGGGGTCCTTGCGCTGCAGCAGCGGCCGCAGCCCCTCGAAGCCCACCCGGGCGCCGTCGACGTTGGCCTGGAAGTCCCACAGGTCGGTGCGCGACCAGTACTCCTCCTCGCCGGTGACCTTGCCGGTGGCGACCTCGTCGAGCAGGCCCCGGGTGCCGTTGGCGATCTGGTCGGCGGTGAAGGTCAGCTCGCGGACCTGGGTGTTCAGGCTCGCGGTGTTCTTGACGAGGTCGTCGGCGTAGGTCGTGCGCTCGGCGGTGCTCAGCGGCTCGTAGCCCTTCGCCCGGGCCGGCCACAGGTCCTTCTCCATCCGGTGCCAGCCGGTCCACTTCTGGCCGGGCTCGAGGTCGGCCTCGCGGAGGTCCATCTTCGGGTCGAGGTCGCCGAAGGACTCGGCCACCGTCTCGATCCGCTCCCAGTGCACGCGGGTCCGCGGGTAGAGCTCGCGGGCCTTCGCGTCGTCCCCGGCCACGTAGGCGGCGGCGAAGGCGTCCGTCCCGGCGACCAGCTGCTCGGTCTGGTCCTTCACGTAGGCGGCGTAGCCGGTGTTCGCCTGGTCGACGAGCGCCTTGTCGTCCCCGGTGGGCGCGAGGTCCTCCCCGGAGTCGGAGACGGCGAAGGGGGCGCGGATGCCGTCGCCCACCATGCCCGGCTTGCAGGCGGTGAAGTAGGAGCCGGCGGGCGCGGCCAGCACCAGGTCGCGGGACAGGCCCGGCCCGATGTTCTCGACCTCGCCCACGATGCGCAGGCCGTCGGAGGCCAGCAGGTAGAACTCGGTGACCTGCGCGCCGGCGTTGGTCACCGAGAAGGTCAGGTTGCCCGAGGGGGCGGTGTCGGCCGAGACCTGGCAGCCGGCGTCGGTGGCCTGGACGGTGAGCGCGCGGCCGTCGCCGTCGACGGTGTCGCCCGCCGCGCCGGCGGAGGCGTTGTCGGTGCAGCCGGCGAGCAGCGGGACGAGCAGCAGGGCCGAGGCCGAGGCGAGAGCGAGACCGGGGCGGGCGCCCCGGCGGCTCGTCGTGGGGTGACCGGTCACGGTCGGGTCCTTCCGGTGGTGGCGGGGACGGGCGCGGCCACCGGGGCGGCGGGCGCGGCGGTCCGGGCGGAGATCCGGCGCAGGAAGAGCGCCATCGTCGGGACGACGTAGAGCACCCAGGCGACCGCCTCCAGGACGGTCGTCGCGGGGGAGAAGTTGAAGACGCCCTTGAGCAGCGTTCCGTACCAGGAGGTGGGCGGGATGACGTGCGAGACGTCGAACGCCAGCGTGCCCAGGCCAGGCAGGAAGCGGGCCTCCTGCAGGTCGTGCACGCCGTAGGCGAGCACCCCGCCGGCGACGACGATGAGGAACGCCCCGGTCCAGGTGAAGAAGCGGGTGAGGTTGATCCGGACGGCGCCCCGGTACAGCAGGTAGCCGAGGACGACGGCGACGGCGATGCCGATCGCGGCCCCCACCAGCGGGGTGGCCGTGCCGGCGGTGTCGCGGGCGGCGGCCTGGGTCGCGGCCCAGAGGAAGAGCGCCGTCTCCAGGCCCTCGCGGCCGACGGCCAGCAGGGCCACGACGGTGAGCGACCAGCGGCCCGCCTCGGCGGCCCGGTCGATCTGCCCGCGCAGCTGGCCGGACAGCCCGCGCGCGGCGGTGGCCATCCAGAAGATCATCCAGGTGACGAAGCCGACGGCGACGATCGAGAGCCCGCCGCCGATCAGCTCCTGGGCCTCGAACGTCAGGCCCTTGGGGCCGAAGGTGAGGACCGCGCCGAAGGCCAGCGAGACGGCGACGGCGATGCCGACGCCCGCCCACACCCGCGGCAGCAGCGCGCGGCGCCCGGTCTTCACCAGGTAGGCGACGAGGATGCTGACGACGAGGGCTGCCTCGAGCCCCTCGCGGAGGCCGATCAGGAAGTTGGCGAGCATGTCCGTCCTCCCGGCGCTCCGTGGCCCGCAGTAGGTGAGCCTCGCCTAAGTTAAGCGACCCTGAGAAGAGCTGCAAGTGATGTGACCCACCCGACACCGGCGGCGGCCCTGGGTAGGGTCGCCCGGTGCCCGTCCCGCCGCCCCTCCGCCAGCGCATCCTCATCACCGGCGCCTCCGCCGGCCTCGGCCGCGAGATGGCCCGGGCCTGGGCCGCCCGGGGTCGCGACCTCGCCCTCTGCGCCCGCCGTCCGGACGCGCTCGAGCGGCTCCGCGACGAGCTGCTCGCCGCGACGCCGTCGGCCGTCGTCAGCCTGCACGTGGTGGACGTCGCCGACCACGAGGCCGTCGACGCCGCCGTGGACGACGCCGCCGCCGCCCTGGGCGGGCTGGACCGGGTCGTCGTCAACGCTGGGGTGGCCGGCGGGGACTCTCTGGGGCTCGACGGGGCCGAGGCCAACCGGACCACCGCGCGGACGAACTTCCTCGGTGCGGTGCACCAGGCCGAGTCCGCGCTGCGGGTCTTCCGGCCCGCCGGCGCCGGGCACCTCGTCTTCATCTCCTCGATGTCCGCCCTACGGGGGATGGGCGGGGCGATGAACGTGTACAGCGCGACGAAGGCGGGTGTCTCGGCGCTGGCCGAGGGCCTGCGCTCGGACCTGGTCGGCACCGGGATCGCCGTGACCGCCGTCCACCCCGGCTACGTCCGGACCGAGATGGCCTCGCACTTCCCGCGGATGCTGATGGCCAGCGACCCGGACCGGGCGACCCGGGCGATCGTCGCGGCGGTCGAGCGGGAGCCGGCGCGGGCCTACGTGCCGGCGCTGCCCTGGGCGGCGCTCGCCTGGCCGATGCGGCTGATGCCGCTGGGGCTGTACCGCCGCGTCGCCGGCTGAGGTCTCGCCGGAGGGGTCAGCGGTCGGCCGCGGGCGGCGCAGGGCGCCGGTAGGAGCCCACCACCCCGCCGACGACGACGACCAGCCCGGCCGCGAACAGCGTGGTGAAGGCGCGGTTGCCGCGGTCGCCGGTCACGAAGTCGAGCACGCACAGCGCCATCCCGACGACGCCGAGGCCGAGCAGCAGCGCGACCTCGCCGCGGAGCAGCCGGCCCCCGCGGGCGCGGGCCCGGACGGCCGCCCACTGGCTGAGTGCGGCCGCGGTCAGCACCGCAGCGCTGGAGGCGACGACCCAGCTGCCGGAGGAGAGGGCCTGCACCACCCCGACGACGGTGACCACGGCCAGCAGGGCCGCGACGACGAGGGCGACGACCCCGATGACCTGCTGCTGGCGCTCCACGGGCCCATCGTCCCAGAGGCGCCGGGGCGGCTCAGCCGCCGAGCGCGCGCCGGCGGACGAGCTCGGACTTGGCGTACTTGCCGATCTGGTGGGTGGCGACGCCGTCGACGACGGCCCCGATCCCGCCGCCGACCAGCGGGACCCGCTTGGTCAGCACGAGGGCGAGGTTCTTGCCGCCCACCCGGCCGGCGAGGTCGGTGACGACGGCGTCGGCGACGCGGGCGTCCAGCTCGGGGTCGAAGACGGGGGCGGTGGCGATGGCCATCGGCGAGGTGGGCAGCTTGCCCTCCTTGATGAGCTTGACCACCTCCTCACCCCCCAGCAGGCACATCACCAGGGCGGTGCGGACGCGGTTGTCGTCGAGGTCGTAGCCGCGCAGGTGCGCGATGGCGGCGACCATCCGGACCTGGACGACGGCGACGCCGGTCAGGTTGGCCGGCACGGCGACGGGCAGCGTGGCGACGCCGCCGAGGTTGGTGACGAACCCCTGGGCCGAGGCGAGCCGGACGTGGAAGTCGATGAGGGCCTCGACGGCCCGGTCGACGTCGCCCTCGTGGCGCTGCAGGTGGCGGGCGGCGCTGGCCTTGGCGCCGGGCACCTTGCCGTACCCGTCGATGGCCACCTCGAGCACCCGGCGGAGCACCCCGCCGGCGGCGTGCGGCTGGGCGACCATCGTCGCGACCGGGCCGATCCCGCGGGCGATCATCTTCCCCACGTCCTGGGCTGAGGGCATCGGGTCTCCTCCTCGTCGCTGCGCTGTGCGGCGCACCCGGTCCGGGCGCTCGGGCCGGGCCCTGCCGGCGTCGCCGCCGGGCCGTGCCGCACCACGAGCCAGGGTACGTGCCGGGTGGGCGAGGCGGACCGGAGCCGACCCCGGTCCCACCCGGGTCCGACCCGGAGCGCATGATCACCTCGTGGCCGAGTCACCGTTCGGACCCCCGGAGCTGTGGCGGCACGACGACCTGGTCGCCGTCAGCCGGGAGTTCGACACGGACCTCGTGCTGCAGGCCTACCGCTGCGGGCTGTTCCCGATGCCCGCCCGCGGCGGCCTGATGGGCTGGTGGTCCCCGCTCGACCGCGCCGTGCTGCCGCTCGACGGGCTGCGCGTCACCCGCTCGCTGCGCAAGATGGCGCACCGCTACGAGGTCCGCGTCGACACCGACTTCGAGGGCGTGCTCGCCGGCTGCGGCGACCCCCGCCGACCGGACGGCTGGATCGATGGCTCCGTCCGCCGGGTCTACCGCGCGCTGCACGACGCCGGCACCGTGCACTCGGTGGAGGCCTGGACCGCCGACGGCGAACTGGCCGGCGGGCTCTACGGCGTCAGCGTCGGCGGGCTGTTCGCCGGGGAGTCGATGTTCCACCGCCCCGACATCGGCCGCGACGCCTCGAAGGTCGCCCTCGTCGCCCTCGTCGACCTGCTGCGCGAGGCCGGCGGGGACGCGCGGCTGCTGGACGTCCAGTGGGCCACCCCGCACCTGCAGAGCCTGGGCGTCGTCGAGGTGCCGCGGCCGCACTACCTGCGGCTGCTGGCGGCGGCGCTGCCGCTCGACCCGCCGGACTGGACCCCGGGCCCCAGGCCCGCGCGCGCTCCGGAGGCCTGACCGCCGTACCCGAAGACCCGCCCCGGAGCCGTTATCCTCGGGGTCTGGTCGCGGGGGCGACGTCCGTCCGTCCGGTCCCGCAGGAGTCCCGTTGCCCCCCTCCGCCCGCGCCGTCGCCCGCTCGGGCTGGCTGGCCTGGCCGGTGGCCGTGCTGGCCACCCTCGGCCTGGTCGGCCAGGCCTCCTACTCGGCCTTCAGCGCGAAGGTGTCCAACGCCGGCAACAGCCTCGCCGTCGGCACCGTGGTGCTGGGCGACGACGACGCCGGCTCGGCCCTGCTCTCGCTGACCAACCTCAAGCCCGGCTCGTCCGGGTCGCGCTGCGTGGCCGTCACGTCGTCGGGCACGCTCGCGTCCGCGGTCCGGCTCTACGCCGCCGACGCCACGACCACGCGCGGCCTCGCCTCCTCCGTCACGCTGACGATCACCCAGGGGACCGGTGCGTCCTTCGGCGGCTGCGCGGGCTTCACGCCGCTGGCCAGCGGCTCGTCGGTCTACACCGGGACGCTCGCCGCCTTCACCGGCGCCGCGACCGGCTACGCCTCCGGCGTCGGGACGTGGACGCCGTCGGGCACCGCGGCGGAGACGCGGACCTTCCAGGTCAGCTACCTCGTCTCGACGACGACCCCGGACTCCGCGCAGGGCGGCACCGCGGCCTTCGCCCTGACCTGGGAGGCGCAGAACACCTGATGGGCCCGGTGCCGACGACGCCGGAGCCGGAGGTCCGGCCCTGGACCTGGGGGTGGTTGGTGGCCTGCCTGGTGGCCCGCGGCGTGCTGGCCACGGCCGTCTGCCTCGGGCTGTGGGGCGCGCTGCCCGCCGTGCTGGGCTGGTCGCCGACCACCGTGAGCAGCGGCTCGATGCTGCCGCGGCTGCACGTCGGCGACGTCGCCGTCTCCCGGCCGCTGCACGGCGCGGCACCCACCCTGGGCAGCGTCCTGCTGTTCGACGACCCCGACCACCCCGACCGCCTGCGGCTGCACCGCTTCGTCCGGGTGGACGACGAGGGCCGGCTGGTCACCCGCGGCGACGCGAACCCCGGCGACGACTCCTCTCCAGTCACGCTGGCCGCGGTCCGCGGGGTCGGCACCCTGCGGGTCCCGTGGGTCGGGCTGCCGGTGGTCTGGTTCCGCGAGCGGGCCTGGCTCCCGCTGGGGCTGGCCGCGCTGGCCCTGGCCGGGCTGACCGCCGTCGCCGCGCAGGGCCGCCGGTTCGGCGCCGCCCCGCCCGGGCCGCCCGACGACGACCCCTCCGACGACCGGCCCGGCACGCCCAACGGCGTCGACCCGGCCGACCCGGACCCACGTCCAGCCGCCGCCCGGCCGCCCGGCCCCGGCGGCGCCGTCCTGCGCCCCGCGGGGGCCCTCGCCGTCGCCGGGCTGCTCCTCGGGCTCGCCGCCGTGCCCGCGGGGGCGGTGTTCACCGGCACCACCGCCAACGCCGGCAACCGGCTGGCCGCCTCGACCTACTTCCGCTGCGCGAGCGCGGTGACGGCCACCTCGCCCTCGCTGTGGTTCCGGATGGACGAGACCTCCTCGACGACGACCGTCGCGCTGGACAGCTCGGCCGCCGCCCGCAACGGCGTCTACGGCGCGGCCGGGAAGACCAGCACCACCGACCGCGCCTGCCCCCGCGACACCGGCCGGGCGATGGTGTTCGACGGCAGCAGCGGCTACCTCTCCTCGGCGGCCCTCAGCGGTGCCGCCCCCAACACCTTCACCGTGGGGATCTGGTTCCGCACGACCACCGCCCGGGGCGGCAAGCTCATCGGCCTCGGGAACGCCCAGACCGGCGCCTCGGGCATCTACGACCGCCACCTCTACCTCACCGACGCCGGTCGCGTCGTGTTCGGCGTCTACAACGGCGCCGTCCGCACGGTCACCTCGCCGGCGGCCTACCGCGACGGCGGGTGGCACCAGGCCGTGGCGACGCTGTCGTCGGCCGGGATGCGCCTCTACCTCGACGGCGAGCTGGTCGCCTCCGACACCGCCACCACGACGGCCGAGGCGGTCAGCGGCGGCTACCTGCGGATCGGCTTCGACAACCTGGACGGCTGGCCGAGCACGCCCACCAGCCGCTACTTCGCCGGCACCCTCGACGAGGCCACCTTCTCCACGACCGCGCTGACCGCGGCCCAGGTCGCGGCGCAGCACGAGGCCGGCACCTGACGCGCTGACGCCGGCGTCGCCGTGCGAGACGGCCGGCAGCGGGTAGGGGCCCGGGGACAGCACACCGAGAGAAGGAGCAACGTCATGGCCACCTCCGTCGCCACCGTCTGGGTCCCCGTCGACGACATGGACCGCGCGGTCCGGTTCTACGCCGACACCCTCGCCCTCGATGTCAAGGACCAGGGGGAGGACTGGTCGGAGATCGACGCCGGCAATCTCACCATCGGGCTGAACGCCCGGGAGGGGACGTCCGCCCACGCGGACGGCGGCGCCGTCATCACCTTCACCCCCGACGGCAGCATCGACGACGAGGTCGAGCGGCTCACCCGTGCCGGGGTCGCCTTCGCCGGCGGGATCAGCGACCACCCGTGGGGCCGGATCGCCCCGTTCAAGGACAGCGAGGGCAACGACCTGCAGCTGTACGGCCCGCCGCAGGGCTGAGCCCCGCCGGACGACCGACGAGCCGGGCCGCCAGCACCGCGGTGCTGGTGGCCCGGCTCGTCCCCGGTCTCCCCCGACGGGGCCGGGTGGTCAGGACGGGTGGGTCAGCTGTTCTGCGCCTCGAAGGTGAGGCCGACGGACGCGGTGCCGCCCTGGGTGCTGTCCGGCGCCTCGGTGCGGACGGCGTAGCTGATCTGGTAGGTCCGGGTCTCGTCGGCGGTGCCGGTGGGGGCCCAGGTGCCGAGGCCGCTGTGGAAGCCGGTGGCGGTGGAGGCGAAGCCCGCGACGGTGCCGGAGTAGAGCTCGGAGCCCGAGGCCAGCGGGGTGAAGCCGGCGCAGGAGCCGAACGAGCCGCCGGTGCCCTGGACGACCTTGAGGTTGAGGTTCGCGGCCAGGTCCTTGGTGGAGGTCGGGTTCGTGGCGTACAGCTTCACGTTCGAGGCCAGCGACCCCTTGGAGGTGACGGCGATGCACTTCTCGCCGGTCGACCCGGGCTTGAGGTTGGCGGCGGTGAAGGCGGCGGTGCTGTTGTCGTCGTCGGTGAGGGCGACGGTGCCGGTGGCCCAGTTGTTGGTGGGGTTGACGGTGGTCGCGGAGTAGGCGGAGTAGGAGGCCTGGGAGACGACGAGGCCGGAGACGGCGATGGCGGCCGGGACGGCGAGCAGGGTGGCGACCTTGGCGAGGCGGCGGGAGGGGCGGCCGGTGGCGGTGGCGGTGCGGGTGGTGGTGGTGGTCATGGTGGCTCCTGGCGGTGAGGGCTGGTCGGGGGAGTGGAGCGGCCCCCGGCGGCTCCCCGGCCCGGTCACCCGGGCTGGTGAGAAGAACTCTGGCCGCCCGACCTCGGGGCTCCCTCAGCTCCGACGGCCCCCTCCGCTCAGCACTTCCCCAGGACGCCCTCGACCTCGCGGCGACCTCAGGACCGGCTCAGGGGCACCTCCGGTCCGGGGCCTCGGACCCGTCCCTCGCGCGGACCCCCTGACGGGCGCGGACCGCGGTGCCATGATGTGGGCGTGCCCGAGATGCCCGAGGTCGAGTCGCTCGCGGTCTTCCTGCGCCAGCGGTGCGTGGGCCGCGTCATCGTCCGGGTCGAGCTGACCGCCTTCAGCGCGCTCAAGACCTACGACCCGCCGCTCTCGGCGCTCAACGGGCTGGAGATCGACGGCGTCGAGCGGCACGGCAAGTACCTCGACCTCTCCGCGCAGGGCCTCCACCTGGTGTTCCACCTGGCCCGCGCCGGGTGGCTGCGCTGGAAGGACCAGCTCCCCGAGACCCCGGCCAAGCCGGGCAAGGGCCCGCTCGCCCTCCGCGTGCGGCTGGACGACGGCTCCGGCTTCGACCTCACCGAGGCCGGCACCCAGCGCAAGCTCGCCGTGCACGTGGTCGCCGACCCGCAGGACATCGCCATGGTGGCCACGCTGGGGCCCGACCCGCTGGGCCCGGAGTTCGACGAGGACGCGCTGCGGGCGGTGCTGGCCGGGGCCGGGCGCGCGCAGCTCAAGGGCGTGCTCAAGGACCAGCGGACGATCGCCGGCATCGGCAACGCCTACTCCGACGAGATCCTCCACGCGGCCCGGCTGAGCCCCTTCAAGCCGGCGAGCTCGCTGACGCCGGAGGAGCTGAGCACGCTCTACCGGGCGCTGAAGGACGAGCTGGGCGGGGCGATCGCCCGCGCCGAGGGCCTGGCCGCCAAGGACCTGAAGGGCGAGAAGAAGTCGGGCCTGCGGGTGCACGGCCGCGCGGGGCAGCCCTGCGACGTCTGCGGCGACACCATCGCCGAGGTCTCCTTCGCCGACTCCTCGCTGCAGTACTGCCCCACCTGCCAGACCGGCGGCAAGAAGCTGGCCGACCGGCGGCTCTCCCGGCTGCTGAAGTAGGCCGTCCGCCCACGTCACGGCGCTCGTCGGACGCCCCCCGGTGCGGTGGCTATCGTGGTCCGGTGACCTCTGAGGTACCGACCATCCACGCGGCCGACGTCGACGGCCTGCTCGCGCAGGGCTGGCGCCTCCTCGACGTGCGCACCGACGAGGAGTGGGCCAGCGGGCGCATCCCCGGCTCCCTGCACGTGCCGATGGACCAGGTGGTCGAGCGGCTGGCGGAGGTCGGCGACAAGACGCTCGTCGTCTGCGCCGTCGGCGGCCGCTCCGCGCGGGTCACCCAGTACCTGCGGGCCCAGGGCCGCGAGGCGCTCAACGTCGAGGGCGGCGTGCACGGCTGGGCCGCCGGCGGCGGACCCATCGAGGCCTGACCGGCCCCCCGCCGGGGATGCCCGCACTGCTGGTGCTTGACTGCGGGGACACGCGGTCAAGAGGCTGAGCCGCTCCACGCGGTGCCCCCACGGGGGCACCCGGTCGTAGGAGCGAGCCATGTACCTCCACACCCAGCGCCTCATCCACGAGATCGCCACCGACGAGCCCGACCCCGCTGCCGCCAACGCGCTGCAGGAGGGCCTCGGCGGCCAGTTCGGCGAGATGCGCACGATGATGCAGTACCTCTTCCAGTCGATGAACTTCCGCGGCGACCCCGCGGCGCAGCCCTACAAGGACCTGCTGCAGGGCGTCGGCACCGAGGAGATCAGCCACGTCGAGCTCATCGGCACCACCATCGCCCGGCTGCTCGACGGCGCCCCGGGCTACCACGGCAAGAAGAGCGACCCCGTCGACGCCCCGGGCGCGAAGGGCGCGACGCCGCTGAGCATCGCCAAGGACACCGGCAACATCCACCACTTCCTGGTGGGCGCCCAGGGCGCGATGCCGGTCGACGCCGTGGGCAACCCGTGGAGCGGGTCCTACGTCTACAACTCGGGCAACCTGGTCCTCGACCTGCTCTACAACCTCATGCTCGAGTCGACGGGCCGGCTGCAGAAGTGCCGGATCTACCAGATGACCGACAACAAGGCGGCGCGCTCGACGATCGCCTACCTGATCGTCCGCGACCAGGCGCACGAGAACGCGTTCGCCAAGGCGCTGGAGAGCCTGGGCGTGAACTGGGGCAAGGTGCTGCCGATCCCGAAGACCAACGCCGAGGCCTTCCCGGAGGTCAAGAAGCTGGTCGACCAGGGGCTGCAGAGCGTGCAGTTCACCTTCGACGCCGACAACGCGAGCCAGGCGGCCAAGCTGTACCGCGGGGCGTCGCCGTCGGGTGACGGGACCGAGCTGAGCACCGCGCAGATGCCGCAGGACGGCCCGCCCATCACGATCGCGCCCGAGCGCCGCGAGGAGTTCTCGCCCGGCCTCGACGCCGAGCTGCTGAGCCTCATCCAGGCCACGGCCGAGATCGAGATCGCGCACGAGTCGGCCTAGGGCCGCAGGGGCCCGGCCGTTCCCGGCCGGGCCCCGCCCTACCCCTGCCGGGGGCCGCTGACACCGACCGCCCTGTGGCGTGCATCACAGTTGTCCGCGCACGGCGTTGAAACGTCACGTGCACGACGAGCGGGTGCAACGCTGGAGGCGTGTCAGCGATCTTCGCGCACCGGGGGTGGTCCGCGCGGCACCCGGAGATGACGCGGGCCGCCTACCGGGCGGCCATCGAGTGGGCGGCGTCGACGGGCGAGGAGCTCGGGCTGGAGTGCGACGTCCAGTTCAGCGCCGACGACCAGCTCGTCTGCCTCCACGACCAGAACCTCCAGCGGACGGCCGGGCTGCCCGACCGGCCCGTCGACCTCACCGTGGCCCAGCTCAAGCGGCTGGACTTCGGCTCGTGGGTCCGGGTGAGCCCGGAGCCCGAGGAGCGCGAGCTGGTCACCCTGGCCGAGCTGCTGGGGATGACGGCGCAGGCCCGCGCCGACGGCGTCGACGTGACGCTGGCCATCGAGACCAAGCACCCCAACCCGCGCGCGCTCGACGTCGAGGACCGGCTGGCCGCCATGCTGCGGGCCCTGGGCTGGCACCACGCCGGCTCCCCGGTGCGGCTCATCACCTTCGACCTGGACGGCGTCGAGCGGCTGGGCCGGCTGCTGCCGCACGTGCCCCGCACGCTGCTGCTGCGCCGCGACCTCACCCCCTGGTGGGACGCCGAGCTGCCGGCCGGTGTCCGCGCCGTCGGGGTGGACCTCACCCTGCTGCGCCGCGACCCGGGCTTCGTCGAGCACATGCTGCACCGCGGCTGCGAGGTGCACGCCTACACCGTCAACCACCCCGACGACGTCCGCTTCCTCCGCGACCTCGGCGTCACCGGGTTCACCACCGACTGCCCCCCGGAGGTCTGCGAGGTGCTGGCCGAGCAGCGGCTGGCGGTGGCCTGAGGCCCGCCCGCCGGGGCGTCAGTCCCGGCTGATCGGGCAGGACATGCAGCGCGGGCCGCCCCGGCCCGAGCCCAGCTCGGAGCCCGCGATGGCCAGCACCTCGATGCCGGCCGCGGCCAGCCGGCTGTTCGTCTCCTCGTTGCGCTCGTAGGCCACGGCCACCTTCGGCTCCAGGGCGAGGGTGTTGTTGCCGTCGTCCCACTGCTCGCGCTCGGCCGTGACCGGGTCCAGGCCGGTGTCGATGAGCCGCAGCTGGTCGATGCCCATCGCCCGCGCCGCCGCCTCGAGGAACGGCACCGGCCCGTCGACCTCGAGCTCGCCGTCGTGCCCGGCCCGGACGGCCAGCGCCGCGAGCCGGTGGGCGACGTTCGGGTACATCACCACCGCGTCGGTGTCGACCATGGTGCAGATGGTGTCCAGGTGCATCGTCGCCCGGTCCTGGTCGATCGGCACGGCCAGCACGGTGTGCGCCAGGCCCTCGGCGAACACCGTCCGGGCCAGCCGCTCGGCACCGGCCGGCGTCGTCCGCTCCCCGACGCCGACGGCCAGCACGCCGTCGGCCAGGGCCAGCACGTCCCCGCCCTCCAGGTGCTCCTTCTCCCAGCCGTGGATCCGCTCGACGCCGGCGAAGCGCGGGTGGAAGGTGTAGATCAGCTCGGTCAGCTGGGTCTCCCGGCGGCGGGCGTGCATGGCCAGCGAGGTGATCGTCACCCGGTCCTGGACCCAGACGCTGGAGTCGCGGGTGAACAGCAGGTTGGGCAGCGGGTTGACCAGGAACTCCTGGTCGGGCAGCAGGGCGGTGACGAGGCTGCCGGAGCCGTGCACCTCGTCGTTGCGCAGCCCCGCCATCAGCACCCCGGCCAGCTCGGCGGCGTCGAGGTCACCGGCCATCCCGCGCAGGTAGGCCCGCAGCCGGTCACCCAGGCCGAGGTCGGCCAGGGTCAGGGTGATCGCCCGCTCACGGGCGTCCGCGCCGCCGAGGGTCTCGGTCAGCAGCTCGCTGAGGTACAGCACCTCGACGCCCCGGCTGCGCAGCACCGCCGCGAAGGCGTCGTGCTCGGCCTGGGCCCGGTCCACCCAGGGCAGGCCGTCGAACAGCAGGGCGTCGTTGTTGCGCGGGGTCAGCCGCTTCAGCTCGGGGCCCGGGCGGTGCAGCATCACCGTGCGGAGCCGGCCGACCTCGGAGCGCACGCCGGGACGTGCGACAGCTGTCTCGCTCATGCCGGGACCCTATCGGCCCCGCCGCGAGGCCCCCCGGGCGCGCGGGCCGACCCTCTAGCATGGCCGGGTGAGCCCAGCCCTGGCGCGCGTCGCGTGCATCATCCCCGCCAAGGATGAGCAGGAGCGGATCGCCGCCACCGTCACCGCGGCCCTCGCGCTGCCCCACGTCGACGTCGTGCTGGTCTGCGACGACGGCAGCACCGACGCCACCGGCCAGCACGCGGCGGCCGCGGGGGCCGTCGTCGTCACCCACCGCCGCAACCGGGGCAAGGCTGCCGCCGTCGAGTCCGGCGTCAACGCCCTGGGCGTCCGCGAGCAGCGCGACGGCCGGCCCGAGTGCGGGACCCTGCTGCTGCTGGACGCCGACCTCGGCGGCACCGCCGCCGCGTGCGCCCCGCTCATCACCCCCGTGGTGGAGGGCCGGGCCGACCTCACGATCGCGGTGCTGCCCGAGCAGCAGACCGAGGACGGCGGCACCCCGGGCGGCTTCGGCCTGGTCATGGGCACGGCCGCCCGCGGCATCACCGAGCTCACCGGCTGGATGCCGCAGGCCCCGCTGTCGGGCCAGCGCTGCCTCACCCGGCGCGCCTTCGAGCTGGCCAGCCCGCTGGCCGCGGGCTGGGGCGTCGAGGTGGGGATGACCGTCGACGTGCTGCGGGCCGGACTGCGGGTGGAGGAGGTCCCCGTCGCGCTGAGGCACCGGGCCACCGGCCGCGACCTCGCCGGCCAGCTGCACCGCGCCAAGCAGCTCCGCGACGTGACCCGGGCCCTCGCCGCGCGCGGGCTGGTCCAGTCCGGGATCGACCAGGTCCGGGCGAACGGCCTCTCCTCGCTGCTCCGGCGGGACCGGGGCCGGTGAGCGCGCGCCGCCGCCGCCGTCCCGGCAACCCCGCGAAGCCCCCCGCCCCCGTCTACCGGCCGCAGCACTGGCACCGCGACCACCGCTACGGCGTCGCCGGCATCGTCGGCGCGACCGCGCTGACCCTGCTGGCCGGCTTCCTCGGCCCGTCGGCGGTGACGCTGACGCTGGGTCCCCGCCGCTCGCTGCTGCCGCCCTGGTACCTGCCGGCCGGGGTGGTGCGGCCGGACGAGTGGGTGGTCTCCGCGCTGGTCTGGCTGGCCATCGTCGTCGGCGCCGCCGGGCTCTTCGTGGCCATGCGGGCGCTGGCGGACGGCTGGAAGCCGCGGGTCCGGCGGCTCTTCGCCCTGGGCACCGGGCTGAGCCTGGTCACCATCACCGTCCCCCCGCTGACCTCGGCCGACGTGCTGATGTACGCGGCCTACGGGCGGCTGCAGGCCATCGGCCGCGACCCGTACGAGATCACCCCGGCCGAGGTCTTCCGCGGCCAGTTCGACCCGGTGCTGCGCTGGACCGAGCGGCCCTGGCAGGACACCCCGAGCGTCTACGGCCCCATCACCTCCTGGCTCCAGCTGCTGGCCAACAAGCTGGGCGGGGAGAACATGCACGACATCGTCTTCTGGCTGCAGGTGTTCGCCGTCGTGCCGTTCGTCCTGGCCGGCGCCGGCGTCGTGATGCTGGCCCACGGCGACGCCCGCCGGCAGGCCCGGGCGGCCCTGCTGACGGTCGCCAACCCGGTGCTGATCTGGGCCGTCGTCGCGGGGGCGCACAACGAGGCGCTGTCGGTCGTGTTCGCCGTCGCCGGGCTGATGATGATGCGCAAGAGCCCCTTCGCGGCCGGCGTCGGCATCGGCCTGGCGGGCTGCGCCAAGGTGAGCATCGGCATCTGGGGGCTGGCGATGCTCTGGGCCTACCGCAAGGAGCCGAAGAAGGCGCTGCTGCTCTGCCTCGGCACCGCCCTGCCGATGGGCTGGGCCTACATCCTCTGGCAGCCGACGGCGTTCTTCCAGGCGCTCCGCAACGGCAGCTACGTCTCGGTGGGCTCCTGGGCCAACCCCGTCTTCCGCTTCCTCGACCTCTTCATGACCGGCTTCAACGCCAAGGTCGTCGTCGGCGTCATCTCCTACGGCGGGCTGTTCGTCATCGCCTGGATGCTGTCGCGCACGGTGCCCTGGACGGCCGTCCCCGGCCTGGCCCGCGGCGCCGACCTGCGCCAGGACCCGCTGACCATCGCCGTCCGCACCTCCCTGGTGCTCAGCGTCGCCTGGCTGGTCACCTCGATGTACACGCTCAGCTGGTACGACCTCATCGCCTGGATGCCGCTGGCGGTGCTCGCGGCGAACAAGCTGGACCGGATCATGCTGCTGCGGATCACCCCGCTCTCGCTGGCCTACGTGCCGGGCCGGGCGATCGACGTCGGGCCGGCCCTGGACTTCACGGCCAACCGGGTCCGGGACACGGTGTCGCCGGTCGTGCAGTTCGCGGTGCTGGCCGCCGTCGTGCTGTGGTGGCGCCGCCCCGAGCGGCCCGAGCTGTTCCCCGTCCGCGCCCCCGCCGCGACGACCAGCGGCGACGCCACCACGCACACCGGCACGCCGCCGTCGGCCGTCGGCCCGGGCCGGCCCGCCCCCGCCGGTGGCCGCGGCGTCAGGCCGGTGGCGTCGTCCGGGCGGCGTAGGCGCTGATCTCGGCCCGGAGCGCCGCCTTCGTGGCGTCCGGGGCGAAGGAGGCGTCGACGGCGGACCGCGCCAGGTCCGCGAGCCCGGCCTCGTCGAGCCCCAGCAGGTCGGCGGCGATGGCGTACTCGCGGCCGAGGTCGGTGCCGAACATGGGCGGGTCGTCCGTGGCCACGGTGACCCGCACCCCGGCCGCGACCAGGGCGGGCAGCGGGTGCTCGGCCAGCGACGGCACGACGCCGAGGGCGACGTCGGAGGTGGGGCAGACGTCGAGGACGACGCCGTGCTCGACCAGGTGGGCCAGCAGCGCCGGGTCGCGGACGGCGGCGATGCCGTGCTCGACGCGCTCGGCCCCGAGGTCCCGCACCGCCTCCCAGACCGACTCCGGCCCGGTCGTCTCACCGGCGTGCGGGACGCTGTGCAGCCCGGCGGCCCGGGCCCGGGGTGCCGGGCGGCGAGCTCGGCCACGATCCGCGGTGAGGCGGAGCCGACGTGGTGCACGTGCAGCTCGGCCTTGGGCAGCCCGGCGATGAACTCCTCGATGACGTCCTCGTCGGCTCAGCGGTCCCGTGTCGGCGGACCGGGGTGGTCCGGCGCCGGCCCGTCGCGGCCCGCGGACGTCCCGCCGAAGCGGCGCACCGACAGCTCCTGGTGCGCCATCCGGCGCAGGGCCAGCAGCAGGGGCTCGACCAGCACGGTACCCAGCACCACGTAGCGGACGGCGTCGGCCGGGGAGGAGGTGGGCACGCCGCCCACCTCGACCGCGGCGATCTCCTCCATGTGCCGGCGGTAGAGGTCGAGCGCGCCGGGCTCCAAGGCGTAGCCGGCGTCGTCGAGCGCCTGCAGCGCGGCGGCCAGCTGGTCGTGGCTGCGGCAGTCCTTCTCCTGCAGCTGCCAGCCCCAGCGCTCGAGCAGCGCGTGGACGGCGCGGTGGTCGCGGGCGGGGGAGGGCTCGTCGACGGCGGCGGTGGCCACCCCGAGGAGCTCGTTGACGTCGGCGGGCGGGTCCTCGATCGCGTCGACGACGCGGCGGACGGCGGCCAGCGACAGCCCGGCGGGTCCGGTCAGCGCCCGGACCAGCCGGAGCCGCTCCAGGTGGGCCTCGCCGTAGCGCGCCTGCGTCGCCGACGTCAGCTCCCCCTCGGGCAGCAGGCCCTCGCGCAAGTAGAACTTCACGGTGGCCACCGGCACGTCGGCCGCGCGGGCCAGCTCCGAGATGCGCATCCCCGTCCTCCCCGCTCGGCGTCCGCTGCCCTTGACATTGGATAGTGCTACTCCCCAATAATGGGAACCACCACTATCCAACAAGGAGCATCATGCCACCGATCGTCCCGAGCCGGATGACCCACGACCACGAGGGCGAGCTGGTGGTCTTCCTCATCGGCATGCGCTTCAACAAGCCCTGGCGCCCCGACCTCTGGCTGCCCGTCTTCGCCGCGATGCCGAAGATGCTGGCCGAGCTCTCCCGCGACCGCGAGTCGGGGCTGCTCGGCTTCCGGGTGCTGCTGGGGTCCGGGGGGCCGACGGTGGTCCAGTACTGGAGCTCGGCGGAGAAGCTCTACGCCTACGCCGCCCAGCCCGACGCCGAGCACCGGCCCGCCTGGTCGGCCTTCAACCGGCGGGCCCGCGCCGTCCCCGGCGCCGTCGGCATCTGGCACGAGACCTACGTCGTCGAGCGCGCGGAGTCGGTGTACGTCGCCACGCCGCCGATGGGGCTGGCCGCCGCGACCGGGAGCGTCCCGGTGGGGCGCCGGGGTGAGACCGCCGCCGAGCGGCTGCGCGGCCGGGCGGGGAACGCGGCGGCCGCCTGAGCCGTCGGGCGCCGTGGTCCGGGTCGCCGTCGTGGGCCCGGTGCGGCCCGGGAGGCCCTTAGGGTGGCCGGGTGAGCGCTCCGGACCCTGGGTGGTACGCCGACCCCAGCGGGTCGGCGGGCGCCTTCCGCTGGTGGGACGGCGCCGCCTGGACGCGCTGGCTCAGCCGCGACCCCGACGTCGGCCCGCCCGAGCAGGCGCCCACGCTCAGCCCGCCCGCCGACCCGGCCGACGCCGTCGGCCCGCCCCCGCAGCCCGTGGCCGCGGAGCCCGCGGCGGCCGCGCTGCCGATCCCGCACGAGCCGCCCGGGGTCCGGCTGCCCGTCGCCGTGGCCCTCGTCGTGGCCGTGCTGGTCGTCGCCGTGGTCGCCGTCGGCGCGGTGGTCTCGGCCAGCGCCCAGCGGCTGCCGAGCGGTCCCGCGGTGGCCCCGCCCACCGGGGAGCCGGCCGGGCCGGCCGTGGTCTACGACGCGTCGTCGCGCACCGCCTCGATCGAGGAGCTGAGGCTGGTGCTGCCGGCCGCGCCGTACGTCTGCGACACCACCCCGCGGTCGGCGCTGCCCACGTTCCGCTCGCTGGTCGTCTGCAACGCGCCCGTGCACGAGGACTACGACGAGGACGGCAGCGACTGGTCGGCGACGACCGGCCTGGGCCTGGTGCCCGACTCCCTCGTCGTCGAGGACAGCCTCCAGCTGACCGCGGCCAAGGTCTTCGCCGCGCTCCGCGGCCAGTTCTTCGCCGGCCAGGAGACGACGGAGGAGAAGCCGCAGCGGCAGTCCTGGGACGGGGCTCCGGCCGGGGAGTCCGAGGCGCGGACGGCGGAGATCCACTACGCCGTCGACGGCGTCCCCAGCCGGTACGACCGGACGAGCGTGCTGGTGGTCGCGCTGGAGGACGGCGGCTACGGGATCTGGTTCTCCAGCCGGCCCGACGACACCCCGGAGGCGACGCTGGCCGCGCTCGACGCCTCGCTGGCCGGGATGACGACGCGCTGAGGCCCGCCCGCGGCTAGCCTGTGCCGGTGCCCGGAGTCCCGCCCGCCCAGTACGGCTACTTCGGACCCGCCGGGACCTTCACCCACCAGGCGCTGATGACGCTGCCCGCCCTGCACGGCGAGGCGATCCCCTTCGCCAGCGTCGGCCAGGGCCTGCAGGCCGTCCGCGACGGCGAGGTCACCGCCGTGCTGGTGCCGATCGAGAACTCCGTCGAGGGCGGGGTGACCGCCACCCTGGACAACCTGGCCTACGGCGACCCCCTGGTGATCACCCGCGAGGTCCTGCTCCCGGTCCAGTTCACCCTGTTCGCCCGGCCGGGGACGGCGCTCCGCGACGTCCGACAGGTGCTCACCCACCCGCACGCCGCGGCGCAGTGCCGCGACTGGCTGGCCGCCCACCTGCCCGGGGCGCTTGTCACCGAGGGCGGCTCGACGGCGGCCGCCGCGGCCGAGGTCGCCGACCCGGCCTCCCGCTACGACGCCGCCGTCTGCGCCCGGGTGGCCGGGGAGATGTACCGGCTGACCCCGCTGGCCGAGGGCATCGCCGACAACGCCGAGGCGGTGACGCGCTTCGTGCTCGTCTCCCGGCCCGGCCCGGTCGCGCCCCCCACCGGGGCGGACAAGACGACGCTGGTGCTCTTCCTGCGCGAGGACCACCCCGGCGCGCTGCTGGAGATCCTCGAGCAGTTCGCCAGCCGGGGCGTGAACCTCTGCCGGATCGAGTCCCGGCCCACCAAGCGCACGCTGGGCGACTACTGCTTCTCCGTCGACGCCGAGGGCCACCTCGACGACGCCCGGCTGGCCGAGGCCCTGATGGGCCTGCACCGCGTCTGCGCCGACGTCGTCTTCCTGGGCAGCTACCCCCGCGCCGACCAGCAGCGCCCGGTCATCCGGGTCGGCACCACCAACGACGACTACGCCGCCGCCGCCTCCTGGCTGCGCCGCCTGCACGGCTGACCCCCGCTCCGCCCCCGCTCTGGAGCGCTCAGGCCTTCGACGAGCTCAGGCAGCGGTGAGCCGCTCAGCCGCGGGCCTCCTCCAGGTGGTCCTCGGTGGACTGCTCCAGGGCGTCGGCGGGCTGGCCGGCGGAGGTGCCGCTGGTCCGCGGCACGCGCAGCACCAGGGCGCCGGGCTTGACCTCGGCGACCATCGTGCCGCACTCGCCGACGGTGTCGCCGTCCAGCTGGTACTGGTCGCGCTCCTCGACGGTGATGGTGACCTTCTTGCCGGTGATCCGGTCCAGCTGCTCGTCCGAGCGGCGCTGGCGGGTCAGCACCCGGGTGGTGATCCGCACCCAGTCGGCCGCGGTGCGGGGCGAGGCGACCATGACGTCCAGCAGGCCGTCGTCGTACTTGGCGTCGGGGATCAGCGGGATGTTGGCCTGCAGGTAGCCGACGTTGCCGACGACGATCACGTGCGCCCGGCGGCGCAGCGGCGGCGCGTCGTCGACCTGGATGGTCGTGTGCAGCGCCGGGTGGTTGGCGTTGCGGGCGGCCGAGACGAAGTAGGCGGCCGAGCCGACGGCCTTCTTCAGGTCGGGGTTGGTGCCCTCCATGATCACGGCGTCGATGCCGATCCCGCCCATCACCGCGAAGTGGTCGGGGGGGCCGTCGTCGACCCGGATCTCCACCAGGTCGACGCCCTTGTCGACGCCGTCCAGGGCCACCTCGAGCGCCGCGGCCCGGTCCAGCGGGATGCCGATGTTGCGGGCCAGCAGGTTGCCGGTGCCCGAGGGGATGAGGCCGAAGGGGATGCCGCTGCCGGCCAGGCCCGCGCAGATCACCCGGATCGTGCCGTCGCCGCCGGCTCCCAGGACCAGGTCGACGCCGGCGTCGACGGCCTGCCGGGTCATCGCCCGGCCCGGGTCGTCGACGGTGGTCTCGATCCACAGCGGGTGGGTCCAGCCGCGCTCGGAGAGCTCGTACTCGACCTGCCGGCGGAAGGTCACCCAGTCCAGCACCTTCGACGGGTTGACGATGACCGCCGCCCGCCGCGGCGGCCCGTCGGTCTCGGCGTCGGGCTGCCGGCTTCGGACCATCTCGGTGACGAGGTCGTGCGGCACGGGCACCCGGACGCCGGTGACGACCAGGCTCAGCACGGCGACCACGCCGCCCAGCAGCAGCCCGCCGACGAGGTCGCTGACGTGGTGGGCGCCGAGCAGCCAGCGGTCGACGGCGACCAGCAGCACGACGCCCGTCGCCCCGGTCTGCCAGAGGAACCGGGCCCGGACGCTGCGCCGGGTGACGGCGAAGACGGCCCCCACCCCGATCGCGGTGATGGTCGCGCTGACCAGGTGCGCCGCCGGGTAGGCGGAGTGCTGCACGGTGATGACGTCGAGGGCCTGGGCCGGGTGCGGCCGGTCCACCAGCAGCCGGAACAGGGCGGTCGCGCCCCAGCCCAGCGCCGCCATCAGCAGCAGGGCCACCGACAGCTGGCGGAGCCGGCGGCGGGAGGCCCAGAAGGCCAGCGCCAGCAGGGCGAGGTACTGCAGCGTGGGCAGCGCCACCAGCGCGACGGCGGCCGCGACCTGCGCCAGCGCCGACCGCGGGTCCAGGGGCCGCGGCAGCAGCCGGTCGTCGAGGGCCCGGAACGCGGGCCAGGACAGGGTCATCGCGGTCCACGCGGCCAGCGCGGCGACGAGCACGGCGAGGATCACCACGGCGGCAGGGCGAGGAGGTCGTCGCGGCATGGGCTGATTGTCCCCTGCCCGGTGCCGCCCGCGGCACCGCCGCAACGCAGGTGCTGACGGCGGGGCCGGCTGGATAGGGTGAGGCGGTGATCGACGTCAAGGTGCTCCGCGCCGACCCCGACCGTGTCCGTGCCTCCCAGCGGGCGCGCGGGGAGTCGGTCGAGCTCGTCGACGACCTGCTGGCCGCCGACGAGGCCCGCCGCACCGCGATCACCCGGTTCGAGGAGCTGCGGGCCGAGCAGAAGGGCCTCGGCAAGCAGGTGGCCCGGGCCGCCGGCGACGAGCGCGCCGCCCTGCTCGCCCGCACCCGCGAGCTGGCTGAGGAGGTCAAGAAGGCCGAGTCCGCCTCCGGCGAGGCGTCCGCGACCTTCGACGGACTGCTCAAGCAGGTCGGCAACCTCGTGTTCCCCGACGTCCCCGAGGGCGGCGAGGACGACTACGTCGTGCTGGAGACCCACGGCGAGCGCCGCGACTTCGCCGCCGAGGGCTTCACCCCCCGCGACCACCTCGAGCTGGGCCAGCTGCTGCAGGCCATCGACGTCGAGCGCGGCGCCAAGGTGTCCGGCTCCCGCTTCTACTACCTGACGGGGCAGGGCGCCGAGCTGGAGCTGGCCCTCATCAACCTCGCGATGAGCCTCGCGCTGCGCAACGGCTTCACCCCGATGATCCCGCCGGCGCTGGTCAAGTCCTCCGCCATGGAGGGCACCGGGTTCCTGGGCCAGGCGGCCCAGGACGTGTACCACCTGCCCGACGACGACCTCTACCTCGTCGGCACCGCCGAGGTGCCGCTGGCGGCCTACCACTCCGACGAGGTGCTGGACGCCGGGTCCCTGCCGCTGCGCTACGCCGGCTACAGCCCCAGCTACCGCCGCGAGGCCGGCTCCTACGGCAAGGACACCCGCGGCATCTTCCGCGTGCACTGGTTCGACAAGGTCGAGATGTTCGTCTTCTGCGCCCCCGAGGACGCCGAGGCCGAGCACCAGCGGCTGCTCGGCTGGGAGAAGGAGTTCATCGAGGCCCTCGAGATCCCCTACCAGGTGCTCGAGCTGGCCGGCGGCGACCTCGGCCTCAGCGCGGCTCGCAAGTACGACTGCTACGGCTGGCTGCCCACCCAGGACCGCTACCGGGAGATCACCTCGACCTCCAACTGCACCGAGTTCCAGGCCCGGCGGCTCAACGTCCGCGCCCGGTTCGCGGGCGGCACCGGGCCCGTGGCGACGCTGAACGGGACGCTCTGCGCCATGACGCGGACGATCATCATGATCCTCGAGAACCACCAGCAGGCCGACGGCTCGGTCCGGCTGCCGGCGGCGCTGCGGCCGTTCCTCGGCGGCCGCGAGGCCCTGGTCCCGCGCGGATGAGCGACGCCGCTGCCCCCGGGCCCGCCGACGACGGCTGGCGCCCGCGGCTGGTCGCGCTCGACGTGGACGGCACCGTCGTCGACCGGAACGGCGCCCTGCCCGGCGCGGTGAAGGACGCGATCGCCCTCGTCGTCGCCGCGGGGGTGCCCGTCGTCCTCTCCACCGGCCGCAGCTGGCACGGCACCCGCGACCTCGTCGACCTGCTGGGCCTGCCGCCCGGCCCCTCGGTCTGCTCGAACGGCGCGGTCATCGTCACCTACCCGCCGGAGGAGGTCGTCCAGGCCATCACCTTCGACCCGCGCGACGTCATCGACCGGGTGGAGGAGTTCGCGCCCGGCACGCTGATCGCCGTCGAGGAGGTCGGACGCGGCTACCGGCTCAACGGCCACTTCCCCGACGACGACCTGACCGGCGAGATGGTCATCCAGGACTCCCAGCAGCTCGGCGCTCAGCCGGTCACCCGGGTCATCCTGCGCGACCCGACGCGCTCGGCGGAGGACTTCATCTCCCTGGCCCAGCACCTCGGGCTCAACGGGGTGACCTACTTCGTCGGCTGGAGCGCCTGGCTCGACATCGCCCCCGAGGGCGTCAACAAGGCGACGGCGCTGGCCGAGGTGGCCGCCGGGTTCGGCCTGACCGCCGCCGACGTCATCGCCTTCGGCGACGGCCGCAACGACCTGGAGATGCTCCGCTGGGCCGGCCGCGGCGTCGCCATCGGCGATGCGCCGCCGGAGGTGCAGCAGGCGGCCGACGTCGTCACCGACACCTTCGCCGACGGCGGCCCGGTCGCCGAGCTCCGCCGCTGGTTCGGCTGAGCGCTCAGTCGTCCTCCGGCGCCGTCCCCCACGTCGGCCCCCGCGGGGCCAGGCCCGGACGCGCCGCCCAGCGCGGTGCTCCGTCCTCGTCGTCGATGTCGTCGTCGAGGTCGCGGTCCTCGTCGAGGTCGTCGTCCTCCGGGTCGTCGTCGCCGTAGGAGTGCCGCGCCCCGCCGAGCAGGCTGCGGGTGAGGGCCTCGGCGTCAGACAGCATCTCCTCCAGCGCCCGGTCGAGGTCGGTGTCGACGGGTGCGCGGCCCTCCTGGGCGGCGACCAGCACGGTGCGCCGGACGGCCTCCTTCGCGAACGAGGCCGTCACCCCCTCGGTCCGCTCGGCCGCCGCATCGAGCGCCGTCGCGGTGACGCTGCCGGCCTCGACCAGCCCGGCGCCGTAGAGCCCGAACAGCCGCCGCCGGCCCTCCAGGTCGGGCTTGGCGATCTCGACGGCGAGGTCGACGCGGCCGGGCCGCTCCACCAGGGCGCGCTCCAGCAGGTCGGCCCGGTTCGTGGTGAGGACGAAGGTGATGTCCGCGTCGGGGGCCAGCCCGTCCATCGCCTCGAGCATCTCGAACAGGGCGGCACGGGTGTCCCCGCCGCGGTGCTCGGCGACGAGGTCGCAGTCCTCCAGCACGACGAGCGCGGGCTGCGCCGCCCGGGCGAGGTCGGTCGCCGTCCGCAGCAGCCCGAGGGTCTGGCCGGACAGCAGGACCGCGGTGGTGCCGGGCGTCCGGCTGAGCAGGTGGCGCACCAGGTGCGTCTTGCCGGTCCCGGGCGGCCCGTAGAGCAGGACGCCGCGCTTGAGGTGCTGGCCGGCGGCGCGCAGGGCGTCGCGGTGCTCGCCGAGGCCGACGACGTGCCGGGCCACCCGGTCCAGCACCCCCGGCGGCAGCACGACCTGCTCCGCCGGGAGGTCGGGCCGGACGCGGAAGGAGAGGGTGGCGCCCGGCGAGTGGTAGTCGAAGGCGTCGGCGGCGAAGGAGACCACCTGGCCGCGCAGGATGCTGCGCCGCGACATCTCGGCCCGGACGCGGAGCATGAACTCCTCGACCACCGAGGGGTCGGCGGCCAGCAGCTCGAGGGTGTAGCTCTGCCGGTCGTAGTCCTGGTTGGCGGCCCGCTGCAGCCAGACGAGCGGCCGACCCGCCAGCTCGACCAGGCCGATGCCGAGGACCACGACCCGGCGGTCGCTGGCCGGGCCGGTCGGCATCCGCCGGTAGCTGACGGCACCGGGGCTGAACGGGTAGTGGCTGCGGACCAGGTACTCGGTGAAGCCCTCGACGTGGCCCCGGTCGACGCCGTGGACGCCGATCCGCTCGCCGCCGAGGTCGGCCAGCAGGAACTCCAGGGCCAGGTCGAGGTCGACCACCTGGTGCTCGGGGACGGTCTCGACGACCGGCTCCACGGTGGTCGGGTCGGCGCCCAGGAAGTCCCGCACGCGGACCCCGAGCTCGGTCAGCTCCTCGGTCGCGGCCTCGTCCTCGTCGGCGATCTTCTCCATCGCCCGCACGAAGCGGGTGAAGGAGCGGGCGAAGGCGCGGGTCTCGTCGTCCACGGGTCCTCCTCGTCGGGGACCCTCACCGTAGACCGTGCCGCGGGGGCTCAGGCGGCGTGCTGGTGGCCGCGCGGGGCGGGGCGGGTGACGGCGAGGGTGGCCTCGAGGACCTGGCGGCGGCTGGGCCGGACGGCGACGGGCCGGGGAGCGCTGGGCTGGTTGCGCTCGCGGCGCAGGTGACGCTTCACCGTCGACAGCGAGCAGCCGAGCCGGACGGCGAGGACCTCGAGCGTCTCGTCGGGGTGCGCGGCCCGGACCCGCAGCACCTCGTCGTGGTCGACGGGCCGGCTGCCGCCCAGCACGCCGGCGAGGGTGTCGAAGTCCTCCGGCTGGACGACGACGCCGAGCCGGCGGCGGATCTCGACGCGCTGGCGGGCGGTGGTGCCGCCGACGTAGCCGGCGACGTCGTGCTCGACGACCGCGCGGTAGAGGCAGTCGACCACGAGCGGGCAGGACTGGCAGGCGTCCTGCGCGTCGGCGACGAGGTCGGCGTAGCGGCGGCGGTCCTGCGCCGGGGCGCCCGTGGCGGGCGGCTCCTCCAGCAGCGGGTCCTGGAACACCCGGGGCGACGAGGCGCAGACGGGTGCGGCGGCGCGGGCGGGGGCGGCGGGAGCGGCGGTGCCCGGGCGGGGGAGCGGGGAGGTGCGGCGAGGGGCGAGCGTGGTGGTCATGGACGGCTCCCGAGGTGTCGTGGTTGTTCGGCCTCGGGTGGGACGGGGTGCCGCGGCGTCCGGTTCCGTCCGCGCGCAGGTTTTCTCCTAGCGCGGCGCGCGGGCGGCGGCGATGGCCCGCACCGCCTTGGAGATCGGGACGGGCGGGCGGCCGGCCAGGATCCGGAACTGGTCGGAGCGGGTGGACCGCGCGGCGTAGAAGCGCTGCACCAGGGCCGGGTCCAGGCGGTAGAAGCGCTGCAGCACCTGGTAGCGCTCGGTGGGCTCGGCGGCGCCGAACAGCATGGTGTCGAGCAACCGGTAGAAGCCGCGCTCGCGCCAGGTGCGGGCGGCGTGCTCGTGGGTCAGACGCAGCAGGGCCGGGTGCGAGAGGTCGTCGGCCGCGGCCACCAGGCCGGCCAGCCGGATCGCGTCGGGCAGGGAGTAGCCGGTGGTGGGGTGGAACAGGCCGGCCCGCATGCCCGCCTTGGCCAGCTCGATGCCGGTCGAGGCCCAGTAGCGCTCGAAGTCCCCGCTGACGACGACGGGCAGCACGCCGCTCTCGGTGCGGCTGGTGCGCTCGACCGGCCAGCCCTTCGCCGCGGCGTACGCCGCGATCCGGCGCTGCAGGTCGCGGACGTCGAGGTCGGGGGAGTCGCTGTAGTAGGTGTCCTCGACGAACAGCTCGTGCGGCCCGAACGGCAGCAGGTAGACGAACCGGTAGCCGTCGCGCTGCTCCACCGTCGCGTCCATGACGACCGGGTGGGCGACGCCGTGCGGCGCGGTGGTGTGCAGGACCTGGCCGACGAACTTCTGGTAGCCGAGCCGCAGCAGGCCGAGGTCGCCGGGCCCCCGGGCGTCCAGCACGGCGCCGGTGCGCAGGGTCCGGCCGTCGTGCAGCCGGACCCGGTCGGGCCGGGCCTCGGCGACCCGGCCGCGGACGACGGCGCCCGCCGGCAGCCGGGCGTGCACGACCTCGGCCAGCCGCTCGGAGGTGATGCTGCGGTACGGCGCGTGCAGCTCGCGGGCGAAGCCGGGGAAGGAGACGTCGTAGGCGTCCCAGCGGTGGCTGATCAGCGGCTCGACGAGCCACTCGTCCCCGTCGTCGACGTCGGCGGCGAAGTGCGACCAGACGTGGTTGCCGCCGACCCGGTCCTGCTCGACGACGGCCAGCCGCAGGTCCGGGTGCCGGGCGGCCACCGCGAGCGCGACCAGCCCGCCCGCCAGGCCGCCGCCCAGCACGGCGAGGTCGACCTCGCGGTCCTCGTGCCCGTCCTCCCCGCGGCGCTCGGGGTCAGAGATACATGCCCCCGCTGCCGCCCCCGGCCGGTCCCTCGGGGCCGACCGGTCCGCGACCCGCGGGCAGGGCGCGGCGCATCTGCTCCAGCTGGGCGCGCGCGGCCATCTGCTGGGCGAACAGCGCGGTCTGGATGCCGTGGAAGAGGCCCTCGAGCCAGCCGACCAGCTGCGCCTGGGCGATCCGGAGCTCGGCCTCGGTCGGGGTCTCCTCGGCGCTGAAGGGCAGCGCGATCCGGTCCAGCTCCTCCACGAGCTCGGGCGCGAGGCCCTCCTTGAGTTCGGCGATGGACGCCGTGTGGATGGTGGCCAGGCGCGAGCGGCTGGCCTCGTCCAGCGGCGCGGCCTTCACCTCGTCGAGCAGCTGGCGGATCATGTTGCCGATCCGCATCACCTTGGCGGGCTGCTCCACCATGTCGGTCACCGACGTGGGCGAGTGCTCGGCCGGGGCGCCGGCGCGCTCCGCCGGCGGGCCCTCGACGGCCATCGCCTGGGGCGTCACGACGAAGACGCGGCCGTCCTCGGTGGCCCCCGCCACGGCCTGCCCGCCCGGTCCGCCGTCGCCGTCCTGGCCGTCCTCGCTCTGCTGGCTGGTCATGGGTCGATCCTAGGTGCGGCCGCTGACAGCGCGGCGGCCACCCGGAGCCCGCGCGGCCGCGCGAAACCGGGTGGAGACTGTCAGGGGCGCACCCTAGGCTGAGCCGGTCATGCAAGACTTCCCGCCGGTCGTCCCGGACTTCGAGGACACGGCGGCCACCCCCACCCCGCGGGCCCTGGCCGACGTGCGTCCCCGCGCACCCCGTCCCGCGCGCAGCCGCGGTGACTTCTCCCACCCCGACACCCGCAGCCCCAGCCGCTTCCTGCTCTGGCTGCTGCGCCAGCAGCGCTCGGCGGTCGTCGTCCTCACCGGGGTGACGGTGCTCCAGTGGCTGCCCGGCGCCGTCGGGCCCTACGTCGTCGGGCGGATCATCGACGACGGCATCACCGCCCGGGACCTCGACGTCGTCGTCCGGCTCTGCCTGGTGCTGCTGGGCCTGGTCCTGGTCGGCGCCGCCTCCGGCGTCCTCAGCCACACCCTCATCGTCCGCACCTGGCTGGTGGCGATGTACGGCAGCATCAAGCTGGTCACCCGCAAGGTCGCGCAGATGGGGCACGTGCTGCCCCAGCGGACGCCGACGGGCGAGGTGCTCAGCGTGGCCTCCGGCGACGCCGACCAGTTCGGCGGCCTCAACGAGCTGCTGGCCAACCTGGCCGGCGCCGTCGTCGCCTACCTGGTCATCGCGGGCCTGGTGCTCTCGACCTCCTGGCAGCTCGGCGTGGTCGTGCTGGTCGCGGCCCCGCTGATCGTCGTCTTCGCCCTGCCGCTGCTCAAGCCGCTGCAGCGCCGGCAGGAGGCCGAGCGCTCGCGCTCCTCCGACCTCACCTCGCTGGCCACCGACATCGTCGCCGGCCTGCGGATCCTGCGGGGGATCGGCGGCGAGCAGACGTTCGCCCGCAACTACGCCGCGCAGTCCCAGCTCACCCGCGCCGCCGGGCTGTCGGCCGGGCGCTGGCAGGCCGCCGTCGACGCCACCAGCGTCCTGTTCTCGGGCCTGTTCCTCGTCGCGCTCACCTGGCTGGGCGCCCGGCAGGTCGTCTCCGGCCAGCTGAGCGTCGGCCAGCTCGTCAGCTTCTTCGGCTACGCCGTGTTCATGGTGTGGCCCATCCAGACCTTCTTCCAGTCGACGCAGAAGTGGGTCCGCTGCCTGGTCTCGGCGCGCAAGGCCATCGCCGTCTTCGAGCAGCAGCCGCCGTGGACGCCGCCGGCCGAGCCGCTGCGGCTGCCGGCCGACGGCGCGCTGCACGACCGCCGCTCCGGGTTCACCGCCCGCCCGGGCGAGCTGACGCTGGTCGTGTCCGCGCTGCCGGACGACTCCGCCGCCCTGGCCGACCGGCTGGGCCGGTACCTGCCCGCCGAGTACGAGCCGGTCGGCCTCGACGTCGAGGGCGTCAAGGGCCGGGCCGCCAAGCGGGCCCGCGCGCAGCAGCAGGCCGACCGGGCCCGGCTGGCCGAGCGCGACCGCGTGCTGGCCTCGGGCAGCTGGGGCGTCAGCCTCGGCCCCGTCGACCTGGCCGACGTACCGCTGGCCGAGGTCCGCCGCACCGTCCTGGTCAGCGACGCCGCCAGCCAGGTCTTCGCCGGCACCCTGCAGGAGCTCGTCGACCCGCACGACCGGCTGACCCGCGAGCAGGCCGAGGCCGTGCTGCACGCCGCGGCGGCCGAGGACGTGTTCGAGGGGCTCCCCGGCGGCTGGCAGGGCACGATCGACGAGCGCGGCCGCGGCCTGTCCGGCGGCCAGCGCCAGCGGCTGGTGCTGGCCCGGGCGCTGGGCCTCGACCCCGCCGTCCTCGTCCTGGTCGAGCCGACGTCCGCCGTCGACGCGCACACCGAGGCGCTGATCGCCAGCCGGCTGGCGGCGCACCGCCGCGGCCGGACCACCGTCGTCACCAGCGTCTCCCCGCTGCTGCTGCACCACGCCGACCGGGTCGCCTACCTGGAGGACGGCGTCGTCGCGGCCAGCGGCACCCACGAGGAGCTGCTGGACGGCTCGCCCGGCTACCGCTCCGTGGTGGCCCGGGCCCTGGACGAGGCCGCCGAGCAGGCCTCCGGCGTGGGGGAGGGACGATGACCGACCTGACCACCCAGCTCGAGGGCTCGGCCGAGACGTGGCGGACCGGCACCCCGGCGCCCGTCGTCCCGCCCGTGCTGGAGCCGCCGTACCGCGGCGCCCCGCGCGAGCGGCTGCGGGCCTGGCGCGCCCGGCACCTGGCCCGCGAGGAGCGGGCGGAGGAGTACTACCGCGGCTCCCGCCGGCCGGCCCGCGCGCTGCCGGTGGCCGGCAGCTCCGACGTCGTCGCCTTCCTCCGCGACCTGTTCACCAGCCGGCGGTTCCTCGTCGTCGCGCTGCTCGTGCTGCACGCCCTGGCCGCCCTCGCCGGGCTGGTGGTGCCGCGGATCCTCGGCACGCTCGTCGACGCCGCCGGGGCCGGCGGCTCGCTGGCCGACCGGCTGGACGGGCTGGCGCTCGCCGTCGTCGCCGTCGTGCTCACCCAGGCCCTCCTGACCTTCCTGGCCCTGCGCACCTCGGTCCGCTTCGGCCAGGACCTGCTGGCCGAGGCGCGCGAGTACGTGGTCCGGACCGTCCTGCGGCTGCCGCTGGGCCGGGTCGAGAGCGCGAGCTCGGGCGACCTCGTCACCCGCGTCACCCGCGACGTGCACACGATGAGCGAGTCGGTCCGCTTCGGCCTGCCCGAGGCGATCATCGCGGCGATGACGACGGTGCTGACCGTCGTGGCCATGGTGCTGAACTCGTGGCTGCTGGCCCTGCCGCTGCTGGTGAGCATGCCGCTGCTGTGGTTCTCCACCCGGCGCTACCTGGCCCGCGCGCCGAAGGGCTACATCACCGAGGGCGGCACCTACTCCCGGATCAACACCACCCTCACCGAGACGGTCGAGGGCGCCCGGACCGTCGAGTCGCTGGGCCTGCAGGAGGGCCGGACCCGGCGGGGCGACGACGACATCGCCGTCTCCTCCCAGGCCGAGCGCTACACGATGGCGCTGCGCAACCTGCTGTTCGGCGTGCTCGGCATCGCCTTCGACACCCCGCAGGTGCTGGTGCTGCTCGTCGGTGCCGTCGGCTACGTCAACGGGCTGGTCAGCCTCGGCCAGATCACCACCGCCGTGCTCTACGTCCAGGCCCTCATCGAGCCGTTGGAGCGGCTGATCCGCAACGTCGACCGCCTCCAGGTGGGCGTCGCCTCGACGGCCCGCCTGCTCGGCATCGCGACAGTGCCGCAGGACCGCGAGCCCGGCGACGAGCTGCCGCTGGGCAACCACCTCGTCGGCCGCGACCTGCGCTTCGCCTACCGCGAGGGCCACGACGTGCTGCACGGCGTCGACCTCGACCTGCGGCCGGGGGAGCGGCTCGCCGTCGTCGGCCCCAGCGGCTCGGGCAAGTCGACGCTGGGCCGGCTGCTGGCCGGCATCAACGGCCCGCGGACCGGCTCGGTCACCGTCGGCGACGTCGAGCTGACGGCGCTGCCGCTGGACGTCATGCGCACCCAGGTGGCCCTGGTCACCCAGGAGCACCACGTCTTCGTCGGCACCGTCCGGGACAACATCATCCTGGCCCGCGAGACCTCGACCGACGAGACCGTGGTCGAGGCCCTGCGCACCGTCGACGCCTGGGACTGGGTGGAGCGGCTGCCGCGCGGCCTCGACACCCTGCTGGGGGCCGGGCACCAGAAGCTGACGCCGGCGCAGGCGCAGCAGATCGCGCTGGCCCGGCTGGTGGTGGCCGACCCGCACACCCTGGTGCTGGACGAGGCTACGTCGCTGATCGACCCGCGGACGGCGCGGCACCTCGAGGGATCGATGGCGGCGCTGCTCGACGACCGCACCGTCGTGGCCATCGCGCACCGGCTGCACACCGCGCACGACGCCGACCGGATCGCCGTGGTCATCGACGGCCGGATCGCCGAGCTGGGCAGCCACGACGAGCTGGTCGAGGCCGACGGCGAGTACGCGCGGCTGTGGCGGGCCTGGACGTCCTGACCGCGGCGGTTTGAGCGGCGTCCCGGCCGGGCACTGGTGCTCCCCGGGACAGCAGGCGTGAGTGGGAGGCGACGGATGAGCACCACGGTCGACAGGGGCGCGGGGACGGGACGGCTGCGGCCGCTGGTGCTGACGGCGCTGGCCCTCGCCCTCGGGGTGGTCGGGCTGACCTGGGCCAAGTGGCTGCCCTATACCGACCGGGTGCTCGGGCTCGTCGGCTCCGCGGCCTGGGAGGGCACCTCGGTCCTGCTGGCCGGCGAGGGCCGGCCCCCGCTGGAACGGGCCTGGGACTTCACCCTGGTCTACAGCGGGGCCGTCTGGAAGGCCCTGGCCGTCGCGCTCGTCGTGGCCGCGTCGGTCGACGTGCTCGTCCCGCGGAGCTGGCTGCTGCGGGTGCTGGGCCGGCGGACCCCGCTCGGCGGCTCGGTGGCGGGCGGGCTCGCGGCCCTGCCGGGGATGATGTGCACCTGCTGCACCGCACCGCTGGCCGTGACGATGCGCCGGGCCGGGGTGCCGACGTCGGCCGCGCTGGCCTTCTGGCTGGGCAACCCGGTGCTCAACCCCGCCGTGCTCGTGTTCCTGGCCCTGCTGGCGCCCTGGCCGTGGGTGCTGGTCCGCGTGGTGCTGGGGCTGGTCCTCGTCGTCGGCGTCAGCGCGCTGCTGGGCGTCCTCGTCGAGCGGCGGGCCGCCCGGCTGCCGGCCGGGGCCGACCGGGCCGTCGAGCAGGCGCTGGCCGACCCCGAGCCGACGCCGGGCCTCCGTGAGCTGCCCGGCCGGTGGCTGCGCAGCTTCGGCGGGCTCGCCCTGGTGCTGGTGCCGGAGTACTTCGTCGTCGTCTTCCTCGTGGGCCTCGTCGGCGCACCGCTCAGCCGGCTGTTCGGCCACGGGGGCCTGCTGACGGTGCTGGTCGCGGCGGCCGTCGCCGCGCTGCTGGTGCTGCCGACGGGCGGGGAGATCCCCATCCTGCTGGGGCTCGCCGCGGCGGGGGCGAGCGCCGGCGTGCTCGGCGCGCTGCTCATCGCCCTGCCCGCGCTGAGCCTGCCGTCGATGATCATGGTGGGCCGGGCGCTGACCTGGCGGGTCACGCTGGCCGCCGGGGCCGCGACGGTCGTCGTCGCCCTGCTGGCCGGCGGGCTGCTGACCGCGATCCGCTGACCCCGGAGCCGCGTCGCCCCGCACCACGTGGTCTCCGGCGAAGCCCACTAGTTGACATCGCCGAATACCGGGCCTAGCCTCCCAGCATGGACGTCGCCGAGGTGGTCGCACGAGACCCCCAGCTGCTCAAGGGGGTGCTGCCGATGCTCGTGCTCACCCTCCTCCAGCAAGAGGAGTCCTACGGCTACGAGCTGGTCACCCGCCTGCAGGACGGCGGGCTGGACGGCATCGCCACCGGCACCGTCTACCCGGTGCTCACCCGGCTGGAGCGGGAGGGCCGGCTCAGCTCGCGGCTGGTCCCCTCCGCCGCCGGGCCGGCCCGCAAGTACTACCGCCCCACCCCGTCCGGCCTCATCCTGCTCGCCGACGCCCGGCGCGCGTGGGACGCCCTGGCCGACGTCGTCCACCGCCTCGTCCCCCCTCCTGAGGAGTCTCGATGAACCGCACGTCGTCCCTGGCCGACCGCTGGCGCCGCTCCTGGTACCTCGAGCGGGTGGAGCTGTGGCTGGACCCGATGCCGCGCCGCCGTCGCCGCGCCGTCCTCGGCGAGCTGCGGGCCAACCTCGACGAGGCGACGGCCGACGTCGGTCTCGCCCGGGCCCTCGCGGACCTCGGCGCCCCGCGCGAGCTCGCCCGCACCTACCTCGACGCCGAGCCGGCCGACCGGCCGCGCTGGCACCAGGGCGCCGTCGCCGCGGCCCTGCTGCTGGCGGCCTGGGTCTACGCGACCTTCTTCTACGCGGTCGGGATGCTCGACGCGCTCACCGCCACCGGCACGACGGCCCCGGCCCGCGGCAGCTTCCTGGGCACCCGGGTGGAGGCCGTGTCCAGCCCGGCCGAGCTCTCCGCGGCCTTCAGCGGGGTGCCCTGGCTGCCGCTGCTGGCCGTGCTGGTGGTGTTCCTCCTGGTCGGGCGCGCCTGGCGCGTCCTGCCCCGCCGGTCGCGGGTGGCGGTCAGCGCCCCCTGACGCGGCGGAGCTGGCCGTCCACCCGGACGGTCCAGCCGCGCCGGTCGAGGTGCTCCAGCAGCGGGACGGCCACCCGGCGGGTGGTGCCCAGCGCCTGCCGGGCCCCGCTGAGCGTGAAGGGCTGCTCCAGGCCGGACAGGACGCGCATCGCCCGCGCCGGGCCGGCCGGCAGCAGCACGACGTCGGGTGTCAGCCGGACCACCCGACCCACCCGCTCGGCGGCCGCCAGCTCGGCCACGCCGAGACCCCAGCGCTCCAGGTCGCCCTTCTCGGGGGCGAGGAACGGCTCGGCCTCGAGGTGGGCGACCAGCCGGGCCAGCCCCGCCTCGGCCGGGCCCAGGTCGTCACCGGTGCCCGGCCGGGCGAGCCGGCCGTCGACGTGCTCCAGCCCGGCGGCCGCGGCGAGGGCGACCAGCAGCTCCCGGTCCGGCACGTCGAGGGCCCGCCGGGCCGCCTCGACGGCCAGCCGAGGGTCCAGCGGGTGCGCGCCCGCGTGCGCGTCGACGGCCGTCGTCAGGTCCCGCTGCCAGCGCTCCCAGACGGCCGGGTCGACGAGCCAGTCGCCGCTGGCCCGGACGTGGCTGAGATCGTCGACCGGGATCCCGAGGGCGAGCAGCTCGGCTCGGCGGACGGCGCCCCGGCGCTGCACCTGCGCGGCCAGCTGGGCGGCGGGGTCGGCCGTGGCGGCCCGCTCCAGCGCCACAGCCCGGGCGGCGGCCGCCCCCCGGCGGCGCAGGGCGGGCGGGTCGGCGTCGAGGACCAGCGCCCCCGCGGCGACGGCGTGCCGTCCCGGGTCGCGGAGCACCAGCCGGTCGCCCGGCTCCAGCGGCAGCGGTGCCGGCAGGGTCAGCCGGGCCGTGCTGCCGCCCAGCGGCCGGACCCGGACGGGCACGGCAGCGGTGCCGGCGTGCAGGACCAGCTCGGCGGGCAGGTCGGCGACCGCGCCGGCGGCCGGGGCCAGCCGGACGTCGACGGCGCCGGTGGTCGGCCAGGCGTCGGGGGTGAGCAGGGCGTCGCCCCGGCCGACCTCGTCGACCTCGACGCCGCGCAGGTTCACCGCGACCCGGGCGACGGCTCCGACGGCGTCGGCCGGTTCGCCGAGGCTCTGCAGGCCGCGGACCCGGACCCGGCGCCCGCCCAGCTGCAGCGTGTCGCCGACGGCCAGCCGGCCGGCCCCGAGCGTCCCGGTGACCACGGTGCCCGCGCCGCGGATGGTGAAGGAGCGGTCGACCCACAGCCGGACCCGGCCGTCGGTGCGCGGCGCGGGCAGGCCGGCGACCAGGTCGGCGAGCGCGGAGCGCAGCCGCGGCAGGCCCGCGCCGGTCCGGCCGGAGACGGCGACGGCGGGCACCCGGCCGAGGCTGGACGCGGCGAGGTGGTCGAGGGCCTCCGCCGTCGCGGCGGCCGGGTCGGCGAGGTCGGAGCGGGTGACGACGAGCAGCCCCGCGGTCAGCCCCAGGGCGTCGACGGCGGCCAGGTGCTCACCGGACTGGCGCCGCCAGCCCTCGTCGGCGGCGACGACGAAGAGCACCGCGGGCGCCGGGCCGAGCCCGGCGAGCATGGTGCCGATGAAGCGCTCGTGGCCCGGGACGTCGACGAAGGCCAGCGTCCGGTCCGCCCCGGGCGGGCCGTCGAGGCTGGTCCAGGCGTAGCCGAGGTCGATGGTCATCCCGCGGCGCTGCTCCTCGGCGAAGCGGTCGGGCTCCATCCCGGTCAGGGCGCGGACCAGCGTCGACTTGCCGTGGTCGACGTGCCCCGCGGTGGCGACGACGTGCACTCAGCCCTCGTCCCGCGCGGGCGCGGCGCCCGCGGCGGCGGCCCGGACGGCGGCGAGCAGCCAGGGGTCGTCGTCGGCCGGCACGCAGCGCAGGTCCAGCAGGCAGCGGCCGCGCTCCACCCGGCCGACGACGGCGGGCCGGCCGGTCCGCAGCGCGGCGGCGTAGTCCTCGGGCAGGGCGACGGCCCAGCCGGGCAGCTCCAGCCCGGGCGCTCCGCCGCCGCCGACGGCTCCGGCCGAGGCCACCACCGCGGCCGCGACGCCGCCCTCGGCCAGCGCCGTCGCCAGGGCCGCGGCGCGGGCGCGCAGCTGGTCGGGGTCGGCGCGGAGGGCGGCCCAGGTCGGCGTGACCGGTCCCCGGAGCGTCGCCTCCAGCGCGGCCAGGGTGAGCTTGTCGACCCGCAGCGCGCGGGCCAGCGGGTGCCGGCGGAGCCGCTCGACGACGTCGGCACGACCCAGCAGCAGGCCGGCCTGCGGCCCGCCGAGGAGCTTGTCGCCGCTCGCGGTGACCACGTCGGCGCCCGCGCGCAGGGCGGTGGCGGCGTCGGGTTCCTCGGGCAGCAGCGGGTCGGGGGCCAGCAGGCCGCTGCCGATGTCGACGACGACCGGCACGCCCAGGCTGGCGAGCTCGGCCACCGACGCGGCGGAGGTGAAGCCCTCGACGCGGAAGTTGCTGGGGTGCACCTTGAGGATGCAGCCGGTCGCGGGGCCGAGCGCAGCGGCGTAGTCGGCCGCCGTCGTCCGGTTCGTCGTCCCCACCTCCCGCAGCACGGCCCCGGTGGAGGCGATGAGGTCGGGCAGCCGGAAGCCGTCGCCGATCTCCACCATCTCGCCCCGGCTGATGACCACCTCGCGGCCGGCGGCCAGCGCCGTCGTGGCCAGTACGAGCGCGGCGGCGCCGTTGTTCACGGCCAGCACCCCGCCGGCGTCCGGGACGGCGGCGGCGAGGGCCTCCAGGGCACCGCGACCCCGGCGGGCCCGGCGGCCGGTGGCGAGATCGAACTCGACGTCGGCGTAGCCGGCCGCGTCGGCGACGGCGGCCACCGCGGCGCCGGACAGCGGGGCGCGCCCCAGGTTGGTGTGCAGGACGACGCCGGTGGCGTTGAGCACGGCCGCCGTGCTGTGCAGGGTGCGGGGCAGGGCCGCGACGGCGGCGTCGGCCACGTCCTCGGGCGCCAGCTCGCCGGCGCGGGCGCGGGCCTGGGCGGCCACCACCTGCTGCTTGACGGCGTCGCGGCCCAGCCGCTCCGCCGCCGCGACCAGCCGCGGGTCGGCCAGCACGGCGTCGGTCCGGGGCACCCGCCGCCGGGGGTCCGTCTCCGCCGTCGTCACGGGGGCGATCCTAGGTGCGGCACCGCGGCGGTCCGGGTCGGGCCCGGCGGCGCCGACGCGCCGGGGACGGGTCAGGACTGGCGGAGGCGGACGGGAATCGAACCCGCCAAGCCGAGATGCTCGACTTCACCGGTTTTGAAGACCGGGAGGGCCACCAGGCACCTGTACGCCTCCACGCAGGAGCGTAACGGGCCCTCCTAGAGTGGCCCCATGAGCTCCGCGACCCAGCAGACGTACCGGTTGACCCAGTACGCCCACGGCGGCGGCTGCGCCTGCAAGATCCCGCCCGGCGAGCTGGAGGAGACGCTGGCCGGGCTCACGCCGTGGACCTCGCCCGACCTCGTCGTCGGCCTCGAGACGGGGGACGACGCGGCCGTCGTGCGGATCGAGGGCGGCCGCGCGGTGGTCAGCACCACCGACTTCTTCACCGCCGTCGTCGACGACGCCTACGACTTCGGCCGGATCGCCGCCGCCAACGCGCTGTCCGACATCTACGCCATGGGCGCCACCCCGCTGGTCGCGCTCAACCTCGTCGGCTGGCCGCGCGACGTGCTGCCGATGGAGCTGCTGGGCGAGGTGCTGCGGGGTGGGATGGACGTCTGCCGCGAGGCGCAGGTGCACCTGGCCGGCGGGCAGAGCATCGACGACCCCGAGCCCAAGTACGGGATGGCCGTGACCGGCCTGGCCGACCCCGACCGGCTGCTGCGCAACGACGCCGCGGTGGCGGGGCTGCCCGTCAGCCTCACCAAGCCGCTGGGCATCGGCGTCCTCAACAACCGGCACAAGGCCACCGGCGAGGTGTTCCCCGAGGCGGTCGCGACGATGACCCGGCTCAACCGGGCCGCGTCGGAGGCCGCGCTGGCCGCCGGCGTCCGGGCCGCGACCGACGTCACCGGCTTCGGGCTGCTCGGCCACGCCTACAAGATGGCGCGCGCGTCCGGGGTGACGATCCGGCTCGACGCCGCGGCCGTCCCCTACCTCGACGGCGCCCGGCAGGCCCTGGCCGACGGCTTCGTCAGCGGCGGCACCCGGCGCAACCTGGACTGGGTCCGCCCGTTCCTCGACGCCGGGGTCGACGAGGACGAGCTGCTGCTGCTGGCCGACGCGCAGACCAGCGGCGGCCTGCTCGTCGTCGGCGAGGTGCCCGGCGCCCCCGTCGTCGGCGAGGTGCTGGCCGCGGGCCCGCACCCGCTGGTCGTCCGCTGACGGCGGGCTGAGCCGTGCCCGAGGGCCACACCCTCCACCGGCTGGCCGGTGAGCTGCAGGAGCTGGTGGGGGAGCGCGTCGCCGCGTCCTCCCCGCAGGGGCGGTTCGCCGCCGACGCGGTCGACGGCGCCGTCGTCGCCGGCGTCGAGGCGTACGGCAAGCACCTGCTGGTCGACCTGGTCGACGTCCCGGGCGTGCACGTCCACCTTGGGATGCGTGGCAAGCTGCTGCGGTTCGCGCCGGTCACCGGGGCGCCGATGCCGCAGGTCCGGCTGCGGCTGGCGACGCCGGACGTGGCCTGGGACCTCATCGCCCCGAGCACCTGCGAGCTGCTGGACGCGGCCGGGCGGGCGCGGCTGCTCGCCGGCCTGGGACCCGACCCGCTCCGGGCCGACGCCGACCCGGCCGAGGCCCGCCGCCGGCTGCAGGGGTTCCCGGGCAGCGTCGGCGCGGCCCTCATGGACCAGTCGGTGCTGGCTGGGGTGGGCAACGTCTTCCGCGCCGAGATCCTGCACGCGCTCCGGATCGCCCCCGACCGACCGGCCTCCCGGCTGACCGACGCCGAGGTCGACGCCCTGTGGTCCGGGCTCGCGGCGATGATGGGCCAGGGCGTCGCCGACGGCCGGATCATCACCGTCGACGTCCCGCCGGGCCAGGACCGGGCCGACGTGCCCGAGGCCGTCGCCCGCCGGGTCTACAAGCGCGACGCCTGCGCCGACTGCGGGACCCCCGTGGTCACCAGCACCCTGCAGGGCCGGACGGTCTACGCCTGCCCCCGCTGCCAACCCGCCTGAGCGCACCCGCGCCCCGCCCGCCACGCTCCCGAGGACCCCGATGCAGACCTTCGTCCCCTTCGTCTCCTTCGAGGCGTCCGCCCGCGCGCTGGACGCCAAGCGGCTGGGCAAGCAGCGGGTGGAGGTGATCCAGATCGTCCGGGCCCTCACCGTGCCCGGCTACGCGTGGAAGTCGCACCCCGCCGTCCTCATGTGGAAGGGCTACGAGGAGGCGCTCGGCCGCTACGGCCTGGTGATGTGCGAGGTGTGGCTGGAGCTCGGCTTCGGCGACACCTGCGCGGCGACCATCCAGGCCGACCTGGCCGCCTACGGCGTCCCGCACCTGCGCACCGAGGCCGAGCTGGCCGACGCCGGCGCCCTGCCGCCGTGGCTGTTCGACGAGGCCGTCCGGGAGAGCCACCAGTCGGCGCTGGTGCGCAAGGACCCGGGGTTCTACCGCGCGAGGTTCCCCGACGTCCGGCCCGACCTGGAGTACGTCTGGCCGGTCCGCTCCCCCGCCGTCATCGAGCGGGAGGAGCGGCAGCGAGAGAACGCGCGCAGGCGGCAGGAGCGGGCCGAGCAGAAGATCCTCGCCGAGCTGGCCGCGGCCAAGCGGAAGCGGAGCGCCGCGGCGAAGAAGGCGGCCAAGACCCGGGCCGCCAACGCGGCGGCGAAGAAGCGCGCGGGCTCCTGAGCCGCCCCGTCCCCTGAGCCGATCCGTTCCCGGAGCTCGTCGAAGGGCCCTTCGCCAGGCTCAGGGAGCGGTGCCCTTCGCCAGGCTCATGGCGCGGTGCAGTGCAGTGCAGGCTCAAGGGCCCTTCGACGAGCCCAGGGAGCGGTGGGCTCAGCGAGCGGTGCCGAGACTGCCCTCAGCGGCGTCGGTCCGCGTGCGGGGGAGCCGGGTGACCAGCGGCAGCACGATGGCGACCAGGGCGATGATGCCGATGGTCGTGTAGGCCGTCGTGTAGTCCTTGTCCTCGCCGATCAGGGCGGCGGCGATCAGCGGTCCGACGACGCCGCCGAGGCTCCAGCCGATGAGCATCAGGCCGTAGATGCCGCCCGCGTTCTTCACCCCGAAGAAGTCGCCGGCCGTGGCGGGCATGGTGCCGAAGGCGCCGCCGTAGCAGAGGTAGACCACCGCGCAGAGGACGAAGAACAGGACGGCGTTCTGCACGTGCGGGATGAGCAGCAGGCAGACGCCCTCCAGGGCCAGGATGGCGACGAAGGTGGGCATCCGGCCGAGCCGCCCGGAGACGGCCGCCCAGACGATCCGGCCGGCCCCGTTGAACAGCCCGAGGAAGCCGACGGCGCTGGCGGCCGCGACCGCCGTGTAGCCGGAGATGTCGGTGAAGCTGGCCGCGGCCTGGGAGATGAAGGAGATCCCGGCCAGCACGGCGAGGGTGAGGATCGCCGCCAGCGAGTACCACTGCCAGGTCTTGAGGGCCTCGCCCTGGGTGTAGTCCCGTCCGCTGTCGACGACCTTGCCCGTGGTCGCCGGCACGTAGCCCGGGACCTCGTAGCCCTGCGGCGGGTCCCGGAAGAGCAGGGCGCCGGCCACCGAGAACACCAGGTAGGCGATCCCCAGCGGCAGGAAGGCCGCGGTCGGCTCGTCCGGGTTCCCGCGGACCAGGACCTGCGCGATCGGCGCGGTGACGACGGCGCCGAAGCCGAAGCCGCCGACGGCGAGGCCGGTGATGAGACCGCGCTTGTCGGGGAACCACTTCTGCAGCATGGCGATGGGCACGATGTAGGCCAGCCCCAGCCCGAAGCCGGCCAGGACGCCGTAGCCGACGACGAGCAGCCACAGCTGGTCGGAGCTGCGCGCGAACGAGGCGACGATGACGCCGAGCCCGTAGACCACCGCCCCGATGACGGCGACGGTGCGCGGCCCGCGGCGGTCCTGGATGCGGCCGCCGAGGAAGGTCCCGATGAAGATCATGCCGATCGCCACCTCGAACGGGACGGTGGCCTCGGGCTTGCTCAGCTGCCAGGGCTCGGCCTTCTGCAGCGCGGAGCTGAAGACGCTCCACGCGTAGACGGCGCCCAGCGAGAGCTGCAGCAGCAGGGCGGCGACGACCAGGCCCCACCGACCCTTCGTCGGGTTGCTCCCAGTGCTGGTCCTCGCGGCGGTGGTGCTGCTCATCAGGTCTCCTGGGCCGGTGGGGACGCCTCGCCCGTCGGGGGCTGGCCGGCGGCGGCCTCGGCCGCCCGGCGCCGGTTCAGCCGCTCCCGCTGGGGGACGATCGTGTACTTGGGGTCGTGCACCGAGGCGGGCCCGGCCTCGAAGACGCCGAACCGCGTGCAGGCCGAGCCGGCCAGCAGGGCGAGCCCGGACAGGGCGGCGCCGACGCGGCTGCGCCGGCCGACGAGCAGGGTGCCCAGGGCACCGGCGGCGGTGAGGGCCTTGCTGGCCCGCATCAGCCGACCCGGGGTGCCCGCGTGCAGCACCTCGGCCGAGAGGCCCATCGAGCGCTCCATCCGGTGCTCGACGGCCAGCTCGGCCGCCGCGCCGGCGACGGCGAACAGCCGGGCCGGGCCGGCCTCGTGGACGGGGGCGAGCAGCATGCCGAGCCCGCCCGAGGCCGCGGCCGCGGAGCCGACGAAGACGAACGGCAGCTCGCGGTGGGCGTCGTGCCACGCGGGCGTCGAGGTGTTGGTCAGCAGGACCGCGGTGTAGGAGGCGACGCCGGGGGCGATCGCAGCCGCGGCCAGCCCGGCGGGGCGGGCGGCCCAGTCGAGCAGGGTGCTGAGGACCCCGAACCGGACCGGCAGCAGCTTCGCCACCTCGGCGGCCCCGGCGACGACCGCGCCCGGCCCGTAGGCGGTGAGGATCCAGGTGCCGACCGACATCGGTGAGGTGGGCTTGAACACCCGCAGCATGTTGAGGAAGCGCTCGGGCCGGCCGAGGTCGGCCACCAGGGCGGCGAGGCTGATGGTGATGGCGCCGGTGGCCCCGATCCGGGCGCCGCGGCGCAGGGCGGGTCGACCGGTCAGGTCGGCGCCGGCGGCCAGCAGCGACGAGCCGCCGGCGATGCCGCCCATGAAGAGGTAGAGCGGGATCGCCGCCTCCCACGGGGCGGCCTTGACGACGGGACGGCCGTAGTAGGAGGTGAAGGTCGCGTCGGGGACCATCTGCTCCTCGGCGCGCCGGCGCTTGCGCCGCCCACCGCGCCCGCCGCGCCCGTCCCCACGGCCCTCGGAGCGGCCCCCGCCGGCGGTGCGCTGGGCGGTGGCCGCCGCGCTGCCGCCGCCCTGGGTGCCGGGGATGGCGCCGATGTCGTCGGTGGTGTTCTTCGGGCCGGCCTCGTTGATGTCGGGGTTGGCGGCCTTCCCGACCTCCTGCTGGCCGCGCTCGTAGCCGCCCTCGGTCACCGCCGGCCCCCGAGGAAGGCGGCGGCCGCGGCCGCCAGCAGGCCCGCGGCGGCGAGCCCCGCGTGCTTCCACATCCGGGGCAGGTCGGCGGTGGTGACGATCGGGTCGGGCGGGAAGCCGTAGACCTCCGGCTCGTCGAGCAGCAGGAAGAACGCCCCGGCCCCGCCGACCCCGCCCTCGGGGTCCTCGGCGTAGAGCTGCGCGCCCATGACGCCCGCGGCCTGGAGGTCGGCCACCCGCTTCTCGGCGCGCTCGCGGAGCTCGTCGACGTCGCCGAACTGGATCGACTGCGTCGGGCAGGCCTTGGCGCACGCCGGGGTCAGGTCGTCCAGCAGCCGGTCGTAGCAGAGCGTGCACTTCTGGGCTACGCCGGCGTTCTTCGTCACGGGCTTGTCGGAGTGGCCGACCAGCGGCGCCTTCTGGCCGATCCGGCGGTCGATGACGCCGAAGGGGCAGCCGGCGACGCAGTAGCCGCAGCCGTTGCAGATGTCGTCCTGGACGACGACGGTGCCGAACTCGGTGCGGAACAGCGCGCCGGTCGGGCAGACGTCGAGGCAGCCGGCGTTGGTGCAGTGCTTGCAGACGTTGGACGCCATCAGCCAGCGGAACTCGGTCCGCTCCCCGGCGTCGGGGGAGGCGCTGGGCAGGTCGAACGCGGGCATCCCCAGGTCGACGAGGGGCTTGTCGTGCACCGAGCGGGCCATCGACCCCAGGATGTCCTCGCTGACCAGGACGTCCGGGCCGACGGCGGTCTCGGGCACCCCGATGGTGATGCCGGTGTCGAGGCCGGCCATCGGCGTGCGCTGCTCGATGAACTCGACGTGGCGCCAGGTGTTCGCCCCCAGTGCCCCGGTGTTGTCGTAGGAGCTGCCGAGCAGCTCGTAGATGCCGTCCTGCGGCACCCCGTTCCACTCCTTGCAGGCCACCTCGCAGGCCTTGCAGCCGATGCAGATCGAGGTGTCGGTGAAGAAGCCCTTGCGCGACGGCGGCGCCTCCCAGCCGGCGTGCGCCGCCGGTCCCGCCGGGCCGGCGGAGGTGAACGCCTGGTCCAGGCCCAGGTGGCCGTCACCCGCGTCGACGCGGGCGTGGCCGCCGCCCTGGTGCGCCGGGTCGCCGTGGGTCATGAGGTGCCTCCGTCAGGTCCTGCGTCGGTGTCCCGGCCGGCGGGGGCGTGCCCCTCGCCGACCTGGCCCTGGGTCGAGTGCCCGAGGCTGCCCGCGTCGCTGGGGTGCCGGCCGTCGGGGCCCTCGGGGGGCGTGCGCTGCTGGTTGCCGGTGGCCACCGTGACGTGCGCCCGCTCGCGGTGCGCGGCCACGTAGTCCAGCAGGGCGGGGCCGCGGGGACGCCGGCCCGGCTGGATGTCGCACGAGGCGACCTTGGTCTCCTGGATGTGCACGTTGGCGTCCAAGGTCACCCCGAACAGGTCGTTGGCCGAGTCGCCGCTGACCAGGGCGTCGTTCCCGACCCCCCAGTGGTACGGCAGGCCGATCTGGTGCACGGTGCGGCCGGCGACCCGCAGCGGGGCCATCCGCTCGGTGACCATCACCCGGGCCTCGATCGCGGTCCGGGCGCTGATGATCGTCGCCCAGCCGTTGTTCTCCAGGCCGCGCTCGCGGGCCAGCTCGGGCGAGACCTCGCAGAAGAACTCGGGCTGCAGCTCGGCCAGCACCGACTGCCAGCGGCTCATCCCGCCGGCGGTGTGGTGCTCGGTCAGCCGGTAGGTGGTGAACACGTAGGGGTAGAGCTCGGCGCCCGGCTCGTCGCCCGAGGGGTTCTGCAGGTTGTCCTCCCGCGGGAAGACCTCCCGCGTCGGGTTGGACTGCTGCCGCGACATCGGGTTGCTGACCGGGGACTCCTGCGGCTCGTAGTGCACCGGCAGCGGGCCGTCGAGCAGCCCGGCCGGCGCGTAGAGCCAGCCCTTCCCGTCCGCCTGCATGATGAAGGGGTCGTCACCGGCCAGGCCGGCGGGTCCGGAGGCGCCCTCCTCGGGCCGGTAGGACGGCGCCTTGCCCACCTCGAAGTCGGGGACGTCGTGCCCGGTCCACTTCTGCTGCTCCTCGTCCCACCAGACCAGCGCCTTGCGCTCGCTCCAGGGCTTGCCGTCGGGGTCGGCAGCGGCCCGGTTGTAGAGGACGCGGCGGTTCATCGGCCACGCCCAGCCCCACTCGGGCGCCACCCAGGACTGCTCGCGCCCGGGCTTGCGCCGGGCGGCCTGGTTGACGCCGTCGGCGTAGACGCCGGTGTAGATCCAGCAGCCGCCGCTGGTCGAGCCGTCGGGCTGCATCTCGTTGAACGTGTTGAGCGGCTGGCCCGCCTTCTCCCCGGTGAGGAAGGAGCCGTTGATCTCGCGCAGCACCGCCTCCGGGTCGATCTCCCCGTCCTCGAGCAGCGGGTAGTCCCAGGTGAGGTCCAGCACGGGCCGGTCGCGGGGGTCGTCGGAGCCCGCGAGCCGCTGGCGCACCTTCTGGCCGAGCTTGTAGAAGAACTCGAGGTCGCTCTGGCAGTCCCCGGGCGGGCTGACCGCCTTGTGGTGCCACTGCAGCATCCGGTGGGTCTGGGTGAACGTGCCGCCCTTCTCCACGTGCGCCGCGGCGGGGAAGAAGAACACCTCGGTGTCGATGTCCTCGGTGCGCAGCTCGCCCGTCTCGATCTCGGGGGCGTCCTTCCAGAACGTCGCCGACTCGATCATGTTGAGGTCGCGGACCACCAGCCACTTGAGGTGGGACAGGCCCATCCGCTGCATCTTGCCGTGGGCCGAGCCGACGGCCGGGTTCTGGCCCAGCAGGAAGTAGCCGTCGATCTCGTCGCGCAGCATCGACATGACGGTGGCGTAGGTGCCGTGGTCGCCGGTGAGCTTGGGCAGGTACTGGAAGGCGAAGTCGTTCTCCGCCGTCGCCGCGTCACCCCACCAGGCCTTGAGCAGGTTGACCGAGTAGCTCTTCGCGTTGGTCCAGAAGCCCTTCTGGTCGGGGCTCGCGATCTCCTTGACGTACTCGTCGAGGGAGTCGTGCTCGCCCGCCTTCGGCATCGGCAGGTAGCCCGGCAGCAGGTTGAACAGCGTCGGGATGTCGGTCGAGCCCTGGATGCTCGCGTGCCCGCGGAGCGCCATGATGCCGCCGCCGGGGCGGCCCATGTTGCCGAGCAGCAGCTGGATGATCGCCGAGGTCCGGATCATCTGGACGCCGACGGTGTGGTGTGTCCAGCCCACCGAGTACACCCAGCAGGTGGTGCGGTCGCGGCCGCTGTTGGCCGTCACCGCCTCGCAGACCTCGAGGAACTGCTCGGGGCTGATGCCGCAGGTCTCCTGCACCATCTCCGGGGTGTAGCGGGCGTAGTGCCGCTTGAGCACCTGGAACACCGACCGCGGGTGCTGCAGCGTCTCGTCGCGCTGGATCTCGGAGTGGTCGAGCGCGGCCCCGTGCCCGCCGAGCTCGTGGCCGGCGCCGCGGCTGGACTCGCTCTCCTCGTCCTCGTCGCCCGAGCCCTCGGCCCCGCTCCCGGGGTCGGAGGCCGGACCGCCGCCGGCCGAGTGCTCGGCCATGCCCTCGTAGGCCCAGCTGGAGGTGTCGTACGTGCCGGTCTCGGGGTCGTAGCCGGAGAAGACGCCGTCGAGCTCGTCGACGTCGCGGAAGTCCTCGCTCACCAGCATCGGGGCGTTGGTGTAGCGGCGGACGTACTCGTCGAAGTACTTCTCGTTGCCGAGGATGTAGTTGACCACCGCGCCGAGGAAGACGATGTCGCTGCCGGCCCGGATGGGCAGGTGCGCGTCGGCGACCGCGGACGTCCGGGTGAACCGGGGGTCGATGTGGATGACCTTGGCGCCGCGCGCCTTGGCCTCCATCACCCACTGGAACCCGACCGGGTGGCACTCGGCCATGTTCGAGCCCTGGATGACGATGCAGTCAGAGTTCTGCAGGTCCTGCAGGAAGCCGGTGGCACCGCCACGGCCGAACGAGGCTCCCAGACTGGGAACCGTGGCACTGTGTCAAATACGGGCCTGGTTCTCGATCTGGATGGCGCCCATCGCGGTGAAGAGCTTCTTGATCAGGTAGTTCTCTTCGTTGTCCAGGGTGGCCCCGCCGAGCGCCGCGAAGCCCATGGTGCGGCGGAGGGGGCGGCCCTCCTCGTCGGTGTCCTGCCAGTGCCGGCGGCGCGAGGCGACGACGCGGTCCGCGATCATGTCGGTCGCTTGCTCGACGCCGATCTTCTCCCAGGTGGTGCTGCCGGGGCGCCGGTACAGCATCGTCGTGGCGCGGCCGGCCGAGTTGACCAGCTGCTCGCTGGCCGAGCCCTTGGGGCACAGCCGCCCGCGGGAGACGGGGGAGTCCGGGTCGCCCTCGATCTGCACGACGCGCTCGTCCTTGACGTACACCTTCTGCCCGCAGCCGACGGCGCAGTAGGGGCAGATGCTCTGCACGACGCGGTCTGCGGTCCGGGTGCGCGGCGCCAGGTCGCGCGTGCGCTGCGACTGCACGGCGGAGCCCCGACCCAGCGGGTCCTTGCCCGTGAGCTGCCGGAGCACCGGCCACTCGAGGAACGTCTTGCGGATGTCCATCTCGCCTCCCAGGTGCACCATAACCCCGCCCGTCCCTGCTGAAACGGCGGGCGGGTCGAGCGTGCCGAGCAGCGGGCCGGCGGCTGCCTCCGGGAGCCCCGACGGCCTTGGCAGGATGGGCGCACATCGACCAGGAGGAGGCCGTCCGTGGCTGACAAGAAGGGCAAGGGCAGCGACACCGCCAAGAAGGCGAACGCGAAGGCCTCGAAGGAGGGCAAGAAGAACCCGCGCACCTCCTCGGCCGCACAGGCCGAGCTGGGCAAGAAGGGCGGCGGGAGCAAGAAGAAGAAGAAGTAGGTCCGGGCTCCCGCGACATGCGGGTCGGGCCGGTGCGGGTCCCCGGTCGCGGGAGGCGGCGTGGGGCCCGGAGGCGGCCGTGGCACCCTGGTGCGGCGCTCCCGCCCGGGAGCCGCAGGAGGGGGCGCCGTGCTGATCTTCGGACTGAGCACCAAGCAGGTGCTGCTGGCGACGCTGTTCTACGTGTGCGACGTCTGCGGCAACCAGGCCGCGCACCAGCTGATCAAGCGCACGCGGCGGTTCACGCTGTTCTTCATCCCGCTGTTCCCGGTGGGCACCCGCTACCTGGACACCTGCACCTACTGCGCGCGGACCCTCGACGTCCCGCGCGACCGGGCCGAGGCCGCCGTCGCCGCCCAGGGCTCGCCCGAGCTGCGCTGACGGCAGCCGTCCGCGCCGCGGCTCAGAGCCGGCGGGTGTCCAGCCGCGTCTCGACGGCGGCCTCCTCCCCGGCCTCCACGCGGTAGGCGGCCTTGTCGTCCTCCTCGGCCAGCGCCTCGACCATCGTCGTGCCCCGGTAGAGCAGGCCCACCCCGTCGTCGGTGGCGTAGCCGGTGGGCAGGGTCCCGTCCTGCACCAGGGACTGGAAGAGCGGCCGGCGCTGCTCCTCGCTGTCGTAGTGCACGCCGTTGCTGAAGGGCAGCAGCCCGAGCCCGTTCGTCACCGGCTGCAGGTCGGGGCCGAAGGAGTCCGTCGTCCCGCCCTCGTGCCAGCAGATCGAGCCGGCCGACACCCCGGTGAGCACGACGCCGGCCCGCCAGGCCTGCTCCAGCGCCCGGTCGTAGCCGTGCAGCCGCCACAGCGCCAGCAACCCGGCGACGCTGCCGCCCAGCACCCAGACGACGTCCTGCTCGAGCAGGTGCGCGGCCGGGTCCTCGACGTTCGGCATCCCGAAGGACGTCAGGTGGGAGGCGTGCAGCCCGCGCAGGATGGCCGCCTCGTAGAGGCCGGTCAGCGCGGCCGGGTTGTCCCCCGACGCCGTGGCCAGGAAGCAGATCCTCGGGGCGCGCCCGGACACCCCGGCCAGCTCGAGGGCGTGCTCGGTCAGCGCGGAGAACTCCCAACGGGTGCGGCGGCCGGGCCGCAGCCCGCCCGAGGTCGCCAGGATGGTGGGGCCGTCGGCAGTCATCCGGTGAGCGTAAGACCGGGCTCGCTCACCGCCCGACCCGGCCGCGGCGCGGAGAGGCGCGCGTTGCGCAGGGGGTCCGGGTCCTGTCGACGTGCGGCGGCGGGACCCAGTCCGGGAGCCGGTCCTCGCCCATCCGGCAGGTCCAGCCGCGCGCCGCGTCGTTGTGGTGGTGGTAGCGGCACAGCAGCGTGAGGTTGTCGAGGTCGGTGCGCCCGCCGTCGACCCAGGCGGTGATGTGGTGGCGCTCGCACCACGGGAGGGGGCAGGTCGCAGCCGGGGAAGCTGCAGCCGCCGTCGCGGACGGCGAGGGCGAGCGTCTGGCTACGCGAGGCGATCCGGCGGGACCGGCCGAGCGTCAGGACCGCCCCTGCACGGTCCAGCACCGTCGGGATGATCTCCGCTTCGGCCGCCAGCTCGAGGAGCTGGGCGGTCGGGATCGCGTGGCCGTCGACGGTGGTGCCGTAACCGGTGCCCCGCAGCAGGCTCTCGTGCTCGATGGTCACCAGCACGGTGCTGGGGACGCCGGCTGGTCGCCGGCGCGCAGGACGCGGTCGCAGACGTCCTCCAGGGCGTCGTGCAGCCGCTGGCCGTGCGTCCGTCCGTCCGGGACCTCCACCAGCCCCCCGCGGGGACCCGGGACGACGTCGGTGCGCGGCAGGCTCAGCGGCAGCAGGACGGCACGGAGCTTGGCGCCCAGGGTCCCGGTGAGACGCAGCTCGCCCCGCCAGCTCCCGTCGCGGCCGCGCCGCAGCTCGAGGTGTCGCCGGTCGGACACCAGTTGCTCCTGGGGCCGGCTGCCGTCGGGGTCGAGGTGCTCGACGAACCGCTCGGTGCAGACCTGCAGGTCACGCGGCCCGAGCACCGTGGCCAGCCGGGTGAGCTCGCGCTCGCCCTCGGTGACCGCGGCGGCGTCGTAGCCCGGCAGGTCGACGTGGGCGAGCCCGCGGCAGACGACGTCGACCTGCTCGGGCGTCACCTCACCGGCGCGCTGGGCGGCGGCGAGGGCGGGCCGGATCGGCGGTGCGGGCTGGCCGAGCGCGGTGACCCGCAGCCCGACCTGCTCGGACGCCCGGACCCGGCGGTGCGCCTCGCCGGCGGAGATCCGCAGCGCCGCGGTGAGCAGCCGGGTGAGCCGGCCCTGGCCGAGCGCCCCTGCCACATCACGGTCGGCGGCGTCGCGCAGGGCTCGGTGGTCGACCAGCGGCAGCCGGTTGCGGACGGTCTCGAGGTCCTGCAGGAAGGCGACCAGGCCCGCAGCGTCGAGGTGGTCCAGCCCGCCGCCCTCGACCTCGTCGACCAGCCCGGCCAGCGCGTCGGCCAGCGCCGCCAGCCGCCGCCCCACCGGGGTCTCGTCCTCGTCCACGCCACCACGCTAGGAGAACAGGTGTTCGATTACCAGACGTCCAGCTGCACGGACAACACCGACGCCGGACGGACAACACCCCGCCCGGGCGGACGGCACCGGCTCAGCCGCGGACGACCAGGACCACCTTGCCGAGGTTGTCGCCGGACTCGAGGTGGGCGTGCGCGGAAGCCGCCTCGGCCAGCGGGAACGTCGTCTGCGGGGTGGGCGTGATCGTGCCGTCGGCCAGCAGCGGCCAGACGCGCTCCACCACCCGACGGCAGATCGCCGCCTTCTCCGCCGGCGGCCGCGGCCGCAGCGAGGTGGCAGTCACCAGTCCGCGCCGGGCCAGCAGCGCGCCCAGGTCGAGGGTGCCGCGGCTGCCGCCCTGCATCCCGATGACCACCAGCCGGCCCTCGGTCGCCATCAGCTGCTGGTGCGCCTCCAGGTACTTCGCGCCCATGCTGTCCAGCACCACGTCGACCCCGTCCGCGGCCGCCGACCGGACCTGCGCGGCCCAGTCGTCGCGGTAGGAGAAGGCGTGGTGGGCGCCGACGGAGCGGCAGTAGGCCAGCTTGTCCTCGCTGCCGGCGGTGGCCAGCACCGTCGCGCCCAGTGCGCGGGCGTACTGGATCGCGAAGGAGCCGATCCCGCCGGCGCCACCGTGCACGAGGAAGACCTCCCCGGCCCCCAGGTGGGCCAGGTCGAGGTTGGAGACCACCGTCGCCGCGACCTCGACGACCCCGGCCGCCTCGACCAGGCTCAAGCCGGGCGGGGGCGCGACCACCTGGCCGGACGGGACGACGACCTGCTCGGCGTAGCCGCCGCCGGCCAGCAGCGCGACGCAGGGGTCGCCCACCGCCCAGCCCTCGACGCCCTCCCCGAGCGCCGCCACGTGCCCCGAGACCTCGAGCCCGATCAGCGGGCTCGCGGCGGGCGGGGGCGGGTAGTGCCCCTGCCGCTGCAGGAGGTCGGCCCGGTTGACCCCCGCGGCGGTGACGTCGACCAGCAGCTCGCCCGGACCGGCGCTCAGGTCGTCGACCTCGGTGAGCCCGAGCACCTCCGGGCCGCCCGCCTCGCGGGCCACGATCGCCTTCATGACGGCGAGCCTGCCACGCGGGCGGTCGGCTACGCTGCGGTGGTCCCGGGGCCGGGCGCTCGACGGCCACGTGCGGGCGAGGTCGCATAGTGGACTAGTGCAGGCGCCTTGAAAGCGCCCGAGCGGGAGACCGTTCCGTGGGTTCGAATCCCACCCTCGCCGCCAGACGTCGGCACCGCCGGACAGGAGTCAGCAGCGCACCATGGTGTCCACCACCACCACCCCTCCCGACGCCGGCACCCCCCTCGAGGTGCTGCGGACCGTCTTCGGCTACGACAGCTTCCGCGGGCAGCAGGCCGAGGTCGTCGACACCGTCGTCGGGGGCGGCGACGCGCTCGTGCTGATGCCGACGGGCGCCGGGAAGTCGCTCTGCTACCAGGTGCCAGCGCTGGTCCGCCCCGGCACCGGCGTCGTCATCTCCCCGCTGATCGCGCTGATGCAGGACCAGGTGGACGCCCTCGCCGCCCTCGGCGTCCGCGCGGCGTTCCTCAACTCCTCCCAGCGCCTCGACGAGCGCCGCGACGTCGAGGCCGCCTACCTGGCCGGTGAGCTCGACCTGCTCTACCTGGCGCCCGAGCGGCTCAACGTCCCCGACACCGTGCGGCTCCTCGAGCGCGGCCGGATCGCCCTGTTCGCGATCGACGAGGCGCACTGCGTCTCGGCCTGGGGCCACGACTTCCGGCCCGACTACCTGACCCTGGCCATGCTCGGGCACCGCTGGCCCGACGTGCCCCGCATCGCGCTCACCGCCACGGCCACCGAGGCGACCGCCGCGGAGATCGTCACCCGGCTCGAGCTCCAGGACGCGACCCAGTTCGTCGCCAGCTTCGACCGGCCCAACATCGAGTACCGGATCGTCGGCAAGGACAGCCCGCGCCAGCAGCTGCTGACCCTGCTGCGCACCGAGCACGCGGGCGACGCGGGCATCGTCTACTGCCTCTCGCGGAAGTCGGTCGACGAGACCGCGGTGTTCCTCAACCGGGAGGGGATCACCGCCCTGCCGTACCACGCGGGTCTCGACGGCGCGGTCCGCGCGCGGAACCAGGCGCGGTTCCTGCGCGAGCCCGGCCTGGTGATGGTGGCCACCATCGCGTTCGGCATGGGCATCGACAAGCCTGACGTCCGCTTCGTCGCCCACCTCGACCTGCCGAAGTCGGTGGAGGGCTACTACCAGGAGACCGGTCGAGCGGGGCGCGACGGCCAGCCGGCGACCGCCTGGCTCGCCTACGGGCTCGCCGACGTCGTGTCCCAGCGCAAGATGATCGACTCCTCCGACGGCGACGCCGCCCACCGCCGCCGGCTCGCTGCGCACCTCGACGCGATGCTCGCCCTCTGCGAGACCGTCGAGTGCCGCCGCGTCCAGCTCCTCGCCTACTTCGGGCAGCAGGCGGAGCCCTGCGGGAACTGCGACACCTGCACCAGCCCGCCGCAGACCTGGGACGGGACCGTGCCCGCGCAGAAGCTGCTGTCCGCGGTGTGGCGGCTGGCCGACCGCCGGCAGCGCTACGGCGCCGGGCACGTCGTCGACATCCTGCTGGGCAACACCACGCCCCGGGTCACCCAGCTGGGGCACACGGACCTGACCGTCTTCGGCATCGGGACCGAGCTCGACGCGAACGAGTGGCGCGGCGTCGTCCGGCAGCTGCTCGCCCAGCAGCTGCTGTCCGTCGCCGACGGGTACGGCACCCTGACCCTCACCGAGGCCTCCGGGGCGGTGCTGCGCGGGGAGCGGACCGTCGCTCTGCGCCGGGAGGCCCCGAAGGCCGCCGGGACCCGGACGCGGAAGAAGTCGTCGGCGGCCGGTGCCGTCCCGCTGGACGCGACCGGTGAGGAGCTGTTCGAGCGGCTCCGCGGCTGGCGCTCGGCGACGGCGAAGGAGGCCGGCGTCCCGCCCTACGTCGTCTTCCACGACGCGACGCTGCGCCAGGTCGCCCTGGTGGCGCCGACGGCGCTGGACCAGCTCGCCGCCATCTCCGGCATCGGGGCTGGCAAGCTGGAGAAGTGGGGACCGGCCCTGCTGGAGGTCGTCGGCGGCTGAGCCGGTTGCCGCGGTCCTCGCGCACCGGCGGCCCCGCACGCGCCCGGCCCGGTCGTCGCCGCTCGCTAGGGTTCCCGGGTGAGCCCGCACCCCGTCGTCCAGCCCCCGGTCCAGCGCTTCGACCTCGTCGCCACCCCGCCGGTCCGCGCCCTGGCCATCGCCGCTGGCGCCGAGGTGCTGGGGGCGCTGCTGCTGGTCGGCTGGGGGGCGCTGGACCTGCCGCTGGTCGTCGCCGTCCTCGGGGGCCTGCTCCTCGCCGCGGGCCTGGCGCTGGTGGTGGCCGCGGTCGTGCTCAGCGGGCGGCTGCGCACCCGCGTGGAGCTGGCCCCGGACGCGGTGCGCGTGACGCGCGCCGGGCAGTCGCGCTCGGTGGCCTGGGAGGACGTGCAGGAGGTGACGCTGCACCACCCGCAGCTGCAGGTGGTCACCGAGGACCCGGCCGACGGCCTCGTCGTGACCAACCCGCGTGGCCCGGCCGACCCGCGGTTCGCCGCGCTGCTCGACGCCCTGCGCCAGCGCCTCGACGACCACCGGGGCTACCGCCCGCTGGAGTGAGCCCGCCGGAGCGGGTCAGCCCGACGCGTCAGCCGCGGTACGGCGTCGCGGTGGCGGCCATCTCCGGGTCGTAGGCGCAGGAGTCCGCGACGTCCTCGCTCTCGGTCTTCTTCGGCTTCGCCGTCTTCGAGGCGCTGCCCGAGGGGGACGGCTTCTTCGACGTCGAGCCGCCCGACGGCTTGGCCGCCTTGGTCTCGCCCAGCGCGACCTTGACCCGCTGCCGCATCCGGTCGAAGTCCGGGTTCGGGCTGAGGAACCCGTCCTCGCCGTGCTTGAACACGATGCTGCGGACGCTGCCGTCCTTGACCCGCAGGCTGAGGTCCACCATCAGCGGCAGCACCTCCTGCGGCATGTCGGTGAGGACGATCTGCTTGCCCGCCTTGGCGACGTCCTCGTAGCGGGCCAGCATGTTGGCCGGGTTGGCCTGCTTGATGATCGCGTCGATCACGCAGCGCTGGCGGTCCATCCGGGCGAAGTCGTCGGAGCCGAACCGGCCGCGGGCGTACCAGAGGGCGCCGCGGCCGTCGAGCTTGCGGTTCGGCCCGGGCTCGAGGAACTCCTTCGGCGGGATGCCGAGATCGGTGTTGCCGCCGATCGGGATGTAGCTGTTGATGTTGAGCGTGATGCCGCCCAGGGCGTTGATCATCTTGCTGAAGCCCTGCAGGTTGATCAGCACGTAGTAGTCGACCTCGAGCCCCAGGGCCGTGCCGACCGAGAGCTTGAGCGCGTCCGCGCCCAGGTTGTCGGTCTCGCCCAGCACGTCCTTCGGGACCGTGTTCGGCACGTTGTCGTACATGGCGTTGAGGAAGTGCTCGGGGTCGTCCCCGTCGCCGGTGGTGAACCCGTCCGGGTAGTAGCGGCTGAGCGCCGACTTCTTCGGGAACGGCATCCGGCCGGTGTTGCGCGGCAGGCTGAACAGCGTGGTGTCGCCGGTCGCGGTGTCGATGCTGGCCAGGATGACGGTGTCGGTCCGGGTGCCGGTGCGGCCGTCGCCCGCGTCGCCGCCCAGCAGCAGCACGTTGAGCCGGGGCTTGTCCGCCCAGGGGTCGGCCGCGGCCGTCGCGCCCTTGGTCGGCTTGCCGCCCAGCGTCGGCCGGGTGGCGCTGCGGCTGTCGTCCTGGCTCTTGAAGACGCCCTGCACCGACGAGGCGGTGTCGTAGCTGTAGCGCGCGGCCACCGCCATCGGGGCCGCGACCGCGAAAGCCAGCACGGCGACCAGCAGCCCGCCGGCCACCCGCTGCGGACGCGTCGTCCGGCCGCGGAGGCTGAGGTGGCTGGCGACGACCACGCCCACCCAGGCCAGCGCCAGCACGACCAGCACCGAGCTGGTGGCGTAGAGGACCGACGGCTTGACGAACTGGGCCAGCAGGCCCTGCCAGTCCAGGGCCGCCCAGAGCCCGAGGACCACCAGCGCGACCGCGAACAGCCCCAGCACGACGCCGCCGACCACCCGCCGGCGGGCGGCGATGAGCCCCAGGCCGGGCAGCACGGTGCCGGCGACGGTGAGCGCGGCCGTCCGCCGGAAGCTGCGGCCGGGGGTCGGGATCGCCGTCGCCCCGGAGGAGGGGAGGTCCCAGCTCCACGGGCCCTGCTCGGGCGGCTGGTCGGTCACGGGTGCTCCCACAAGGCGTTTCGACGACGGGGCGGGCGGGACGGGCGAGGCCCACTGTACGTGGCCGCCGGAGCCCGCGGGCCGGCGCGCGGAGGCTCTCCGGGGTGGCTTTTGCCTCCCGGCGCGGTCGGTCGGTAGTCTTGCCGGGCGCTCGCCCCGGTGGGCGCTCAGTGTGGGAGGCGTCGCCTAGTCCGGTCTATGGCGCCCGCCTGCTAAGCGGGTTTGGGTCTTAAAGCCCATCGCGAGTTCAAATCTCGCCGCCTCCGCCACACGAGCCAGCTGGTCAGACCCCGTCCGACGCCTGTTCGGCCGGGGTCTTCCCATCCCCGGAGCCGGTCGGCCGGGCCGCCCTCGCTACGCTGCGGGCGACCCCTCACCCCCTCGGGAGACGACCATGCGGCAGGCCTTCACCTCCGACTCCGCGCCCCAGCCGCGCGGCAGCTACTCCCAGGTCATCCAGGCCGGCTCGCTGGTGTTCACCGCCGGCTTCGGCCCGGTCGACCCGGCCACCGAGCGCAACGTCGGCGACACGATCGAGGAGCAGACCGCCCGCGTCCTCGACAACCTCGAGGCGGCCCTGGCCGCGGCCGGCTGCGGGCTCCGCGACGTCGTCAAGGTCACCACCCACCTGGCCGACCTCAAACGGGACTTCGCCGGCTACGACGCCGTCTACCGGAGCCGGATGGTGGAGCCCTACCCGGTGCGCACGACCGTCGGCTCGCAGCTGATGGACATCCTCGTCGAGATCGACGTCGTGGCGGTGCTGCCTGACGCCGTCGAGCCGTCCGGGACCGCCTGACGTGCCCGACAGGCCCGCCCAGGACCACTCAGCCCAGGACCGTCGCGCCCCGGACCGGCACGCGCTGCTGCGCACCTTCGTCGACGCGCTGGCGGCCGAGCCGCTGGACTGGCGGCACCAGGGCTTCGCCGGCCTCGAGGGCCGGTTCGCGGCGCGCGACCTGGCGGGCGCCGGCCTGCGGGTGTCCGAGCTCGGCTCGCCGCTGATGACCCTGGACGCCGGCGCCGTCGCGGCCAACCTGGCCGCCATGGCGTCCTGGTGCGCGGACCGCGGCGTCGCGCTGGCCCCGCACGGCAAGACGACGATGGCGCCGGCCCTCTGGCTGGCCCAGCTGGACGCCGGTGCCCGCGCGATCACCGTGGCCAACGCCGCGCAGCTGCGCGCCGCGCACGCGTTCGGGGTCCGCTCCCTCGTGGTGGCCAACGAACTGGTCGCCACGGCCGAGCTGCGCTGGCTCGCCGCCGCCCGCGACGCCGACCCCGCGCTGGAGGTCCTGCACTGGGTCGACTCCGTGGCCGCCGTCGAGCGGATCGACGCGGCGCTGGCCGGCGTGCCGCCCCGGCGCCCGCTGACCGTCTGCGTCGAGCTGGGCGCCCCCGGCGGCCGCACCGGGGCCCGGACCGACGCCGAGGTGGACGCCGTCGCCGCGCGGGTCGTCGCGTCCCCGGCCTGCGTGCTGGCCGGCGTCAGCGGCTACGAGGGCGCCGTCGTCGGCGCGGGCGGCACCGCCGAGGGCCTGGCCGCCGTCGAGGCCTTCCTGCAGCGGCTGGCGGACGCGCACGGCCGGCTGGCGGACCGCTTCGAGACGCCGGTGGTCACCCTGACGGCCGGCGGCAGCGCGCACTTCGACGCCGTCGTCGACGTCCTCGGCCCGCTGGCCGGGGAGCGGGAGGGCCACCGCGTCGAGGTCCTGCTGCGCTCCGGGGCCTACGTCGTCCACGACGACGTGCACTACGCGCAGGTCACCCCCAGCACCCGCGGCGGCGGCCCGGCCCTCCGCCCGGCCATCCACGTCCGGGCCCAGGTGCTCTCCCGACCGGAGCCCGGGCTCGTCGTCCTCGACGCCGGCAAGCGCGACCTGCCCTTCGACCTCGACCTGCCCGTCCTGCTCGACGCCGTCCGCCGGCGCCCGCTGGGCGAGCCGGAGCCGGTGGAGATCGGCCCGGCCACGCTCACCCGGCTCAACGACCAGCACGCCTACGTCGACGTCGAGCCGGCCAGCGCGCTGGCCGTGGGCGACGTCGTCCGGCTCGGGCTCTCGCACCCCTGCACCGCGTTCGACAAGTGGCGGGCGATCGCCGTGGTGGACGACGCCGCCCATCCCGACCCCGCCGTCCTGGACGCCGTGCACACGTTCTTCTGACTCCCCGCCTCCCCTGACCCCCGCTCCCTCTGACCCCGCCCCGACCAGCAGGAGGATCCCGATGCGTTTCGCCGAGCAGGTGGTGCTGGTCACCGGGGCCGGGTCGGGGATCGGCCGCGCGGCGGCCGGGCTCTTCGCCGCCGAGGGCGCGCAGGTCGTCGTCCTGGACGTCGACGGCGACAGCGCCGTCGAGACGGCCGAGGCCCTCGACGGGGCCGTGGCCATGACCCTCGACATCCGCGACCTCTCCGCCGCGGCCGCCGTCCTCGACCAGCTGCAGGCCGACTTCGGCCGGGTGGACGTGCTGGTCAACAACGCCATGCGGATCTCGGCCGGCGAGCTGGACGAGCGCGACGACGACGCCGACATGCTCGACGAGCTCGACGTCGACCTGCTCGGCGCCGTCCGGATGATCCGGGTCTGCCTGCCCGCCATGCGCCGCCAGCGCCGCGGCGCGATCGTCAACGTGGCCTCGGTCAACGGCCTCGGCTACTTCGGCAACGACGTCTACTCCGCGGCCAAGGCCGGCCTGGTCAGCCTCACCCGTTCTGTCGCCGCCCGGCACGGCCGCGACGGCATCCGCTGCAACGCCGTCGCCCCCGGCACCATCGCCACGCCCACCTGGAACGAGCGCGCCGCCGCCGAGCCGGGCTTCCTCGAGCGGATGGGCAGCTACTACCCGCTCGGCCGCGTGGGTCAGCCCGACGAGGTGGCGCAGGCCATCGCCTTTCTCGCCTCCGACCAGGCCTCCTGGATCACCGGGGTGACCCTGCCCGTCGATGGGGGTCTGCTCACCGGCCAGGTCGCCATGGCCCGGGACCTCACCACGGGCCCGGTGTGACGGCGGCGGCCGCGCCGGTCCTCACGGCGCTGCGCGGCGGCACCCTCGTCGACGCCGACGGGGAGCGCCCGGGCGACCTCCTGCTGGCCGAGGGCCGCGTCGTCGACGGGGACCCGGCCGGGGCCGACGTCGTCGTCGACGTCACGGGCCGGCTGGTGCTGCCCGGACTGGTGGACGCGCACAGCCACGCCGACGCCGCCGTCCTCGACCCGGCGGTGGCGCTGGCGCTGCTCCGGCAGGGCGTGACCACCGTCGTCGCCGGCCAGGACGGGGTCTCCTTCGCCCCCGGCGACGGGAGCTTCGCCACCCGCTACTTCGCCGCCCTCAACGGCTCCCACCCCACCTACCGCGGACCGGGTGTGGCCGCGCTGCTGGCCGGCTACGACGGTGCGTCGCCGGTGAACGTCGGCTACCTCGTCCCCGCCGGCACGGTGCGCGAGCAGGTCTGCGGGCTGCGTCCCGGTCCGGCGACGGCGGCCGAGGTCGCGGCCATGCAGGAGCTGGTGGCCGCCGGCCTCGCCGACGGCGCGCTGGGCCTGTCGACGGGGCTCGACTACGTGCCCGGGCTGTTCGCCGGCACCGAGGAGATCACGGCCCTCTGCCGGCCGCTGGCGCCCGTCGACGGGCTCTACGTCACCCACATGCGGGGCGGCTACGAGGACAACGCGGCGGCCGGGCTGGACGAGGTCGTGGCCATCTGCCGCGACGCCGGCGTGCGCGGGCACGTCTCGCACCTGCACGCCCGCTCGGCGCTGGTCCGCGAGCTGGTGGACCGGGCCCGGACGCAGGTGGACCTGACCTTCGACTCCTACCCCTACTCGCGCGGGTCCTCCCTGCTGAGCATGCTGCTGCTCCCGCCGACGCTGCTCGCGGAGGGCGTCGGCGCCGGCGCCGCCGCCCTGGCCGACCCGGCCGTCCGCGCCGAGGTGCTCGACGCCTGGGTGCCGGTGCTCGCGGCCCGCGCGGACATGGGCCCGCGGTGGGCCGAGCAGGTCCGCTACGCCCACGTCGCGGCCCCCGGCTACGAGGAGCTGCCCGGGCTGACGCTGGCCGAGGCGGGGGAGCGGGCCGGGACGTCAGCCGCGGAGCTCGGGCTGCGGGTGCTGGCCGCGTCCGACCTCGAGGTGGGGGTGGTGATGCGGACCCCCGTCGAGCGCGACGACGCCGAGCTGGCCGTGGCCTTCACCCACCCGGCGCACGTCGGCGGCTCGGACGGCATCTTCCGGGGCGCGGTGCCGCACCCGCGGGCCTACGGCACCTTCGCCCGCTACCTGCAGGTGTTCGCCGCCGAGCGCGGCGACCTCGGCTGGGCCGACGTCGTCCGGCACCACAGCGCGCTGCCGGCGGAACGCTTCGGGCTGGCGGGTCGCGGCTCGTTGCGGCCGGGGGCGGTGGCCGACGTCGTCCTGGTGGACCCCGCCGCCGTGGCCGCGCGGGCCACCTACGACGAGCCGCGGGCGCTGGCCGAGGGCGTCGACGACGTCTGGGTCGCCGGGGTACGGGTGCTGGCTGACGGCGCCCTCACCGGCGCGCTGGCCGGCCGGGGGCTGCGTCGCGGCGTCCGGTGACCGGAGGAGTGGGCGGAACCGGGGGTCAGCGGAACCGGTTAGTCAGTGGAACTGCGGGACGATGAGGTAGATCCCGAAGAGCACGAGCAGCCCGGCCAGGCCGAGCAGCGCGTAGCCGCCGGACAGCGCGACGGCCGCGCCGCTGCTGCGGCCGCGGGCGGCGACCACCAGCCGGATGCCCGCCGAGAGCAGGATCACGAAGAGCACGGACATGCCGATCGAGACCAGCGCCACCAGCACCAGGGCCCACCAGTCGATGCTCACCGCGAGCCCGCTCCGGTGCGCCGCGTCGTCGAGCCCTGGCCGTGGTCGTCACCCTCGACCGGGTGACCCGGGAAGGTGCGGGCGCTGGCGAAGACCATCACCTCGGCGCTGTCGGTGACGTTCTCGTGGTCGACCTTGTTCCGGCGGGAGAAGGCCCAGATGACGGCGCAGGCGACGGCCAGCAGCACCAGCAGGATGATGACGCCGGCGGTGCCCTGCTCGGCCACCAGGGCCGAGAGCCCGCCGACGAGGCCGGCGGCCGGCAGGGTCAGCACCCAGGCGAAGACCATCCGGCGGGCCACCGACCAGCGCACCTCCGCGCCCTCGCGGCCGACGCCCGAGCCGAGGATGCTGCCGGTGCTGACGTGGGTGGTGGAGAGGCCGAAGCCGAGGTGGGACGAGGCGAGGATGGTCGCCGTGGTGGCCGCGCCCGAGGCCGCGCCCTGCGGCGTCTCGATCTCGACGATGCCCTTGCCCATCGTGCGCATGATCCGCCAGCCGCCGGAGTACGTGCCCAGGCCGATGGCCAGGCCGGCGGCGATGAGCACGAGGGTGATGACGCCCATCGTCTTCTGGCCGTCGGAGGTGCCGTGCGCCAGGGCGACGAGGGAGGCCGTGAAGGCCTGGCCGTACTTGAACCCGGCGTCGGTCTGCGAGCGGTCGGCGCGGGCGGTGATCCGGTAGGCGATCCGCGTCGCCACGGCCGCGGCGACGCCGGCGACCAGCGGGGCGACCAGCGCGGGCAGCAGGACCTTGGACACGATCACCGAGCCGTGCACCGTGCTGATCCCGGCGCCGACGATGACGGCGCCGATGAGGCCGCCGAACAGGGCGTGGGAGGAGCTGGACGGCAGCCCGAGCAGCCAGGTCAGCAGGTTCCAGATGATGGCCCCGACCAGTCCGGCCAGGATGATCGGCGCGGTGATCAGCGACTCGTCGAAGAAGCCGCCGGAGATCGTCTTGGCCACCTCGGTGGACAGCAGGGCGCCGACGAGGTTGAGCACCGCCGCGATGACCACCGCCGTGCGGGGGCGCAGCGCGCCGGTGGCGATGGGGCCGGCCATCGCGTTCGCGCTGTCGTGGAAACCGTTGGTGAAGTCGAAGACCAGGGCCACGACGACGACGGCGATCACGACGAACAGCACTGTCACGTCGCTTTCCTATCTGCGCTCGGAGGGCGCCCGTGCTCCAGTGGTGACGCTGGAGGCAGCCGTCGGATGAACTCTAGGAGAACACCGGACGATGTCAAACGTGCCGCCGGGGCCGTGCGGCGCGCCGGTGGGACGGGGGTCGGGGAGGCGCGCGGAGGGCCGGTTCGCGTCCGGGCGCTGCCATCGGTATAGTGATCAACCGTTGTCCGCGGCGTGCTGCGGCGACGAGCACCCGTAGCTCAACGGATAGAGCATCTGACTACGGATCAGAAGGTTGGGAGTTCGAGTCTCTCCGGGTGCGCCAGCAAAATCCCTCGCCAGCGCAGTCCTGCTGACCACCTCGGCCGCCATCCCGCTCCTACTCGTCGCTGGGAGCCGATGGGTCCACGGTCAAGACACCGTCACACCTCTGAACAGGATCCTGCGTTCTTCCGCTCGTGCGGGCGCAGCGGCGGTTCCGCGGCCCTGGTCGACTCGTGCACACGCTCCTGGAGGACGACTCCGGTCCGCAGCACCACCACGGGTGCTAGCGTCCGCCGGTGCGAGGCAGGGCCGCGCTCGCCGGACCGAGGAGAACCATGCGCAGGTTGGTCGCCGTCGTCGTCAGCGTCCTGACCGGGCTGGTGCTGCTCGCTCCCACGGCGGGTCCCGCCGCCGCGGCCGGGACCTCCTACGTGGCGCTGGGAGACTCCTACTCCTCCGGCACGGGCACTCGCAGCTACCTCAGCGACGGCACCACCTGCCAGCGGTCGGCGTACGCCTACCCGTCCCTGATCGCCACCCGCAGCAGCCTCGCCCTGAACTTCCGGGCCTGCTCGGGCGCCAAGGTCGCTGACGTCAGCAGTCTTCAGCTGCCCGCGCTGAGCAGCACCACGTCCTACGTGACCCTGACCGTGGGCGGCAACGACGCCGGGTTCGCCAGCGTCCTCACCGAGTGCGCCAAGCCCTCCTGGGCCAGCAACTGCAACGCGGCGGTCGACCGGGCTCAGTCGATCATCAGGACGCAGCTGCCGGCCGGCCTCACCGCCCTCTACAAGGCGATCAGGACGCGCGCTCCGCAGGCCAGAGTGGTCGTCGCCGGCTACCCGCGGATCTTCAACGGCGAGGACTGCAACCTGCTCACCTGGTTCTCCCCGACCGAGGAGGCCCGCCTGAACGCGACCGCCGACCTGCTCAACAGCACCATCCAGGCGGCCGTGGCGGGGTCCGGGGCCGGGCTGACCTACAGCAGCCCCACGGCCCGGTTCGTCAGCCATGCCGTCTGCGACGACGTGGAGTGGCTCAACGGGCTGGCCAGCCCGACGTCGGAGTCCTTCCACCCGAACCGCAGCGGTCACGCCTCCGGGTACTACCCGCTGGTCAGCACGGCACTCACGGGCTCGGCGCCCGCGACGACGCTGTCGGCCAGCCAGGCCGCCGTCGTGTCGGAGCAGCTGGCGGTGCAGCAGCGCCGCTACGCCGACCGTGACCGGGCCATCCAGCCCGCGGTCGTCACGATCCCCGACCTGCGGAGCCCCGAGATCGAGCGGGCGGCTGCCCGGGCCGGCGTCGACCTCCGCAGCCGCGCCAGCATCGACGCGGCCGACCGCCGGTACGCCTGGAAGCAGGCGCAGGAGCACGCGGCACGGTCCTAGCCGCCGCCGGGGCCGCCCACGCAGGTGAGGGTGCCCGGCGCGAAGTCCTCGGCACCCGCCCTGGCGCGGGTCTGACCGGACGGGCAGCCGTCGGGGCCCAGGCCCAGCAGGGCCATCGCCAGCACGGCGCCGACGACGCCGGCGACCAACTCGGCAGCCACCCGCTCCAGGTGCGGCCGGCCGCCGAGCAGGTGGACCGCCAAGGGCACCAGCAGCGCACCGCAGACCACGAGACCGATCTGGCCCTGGACCGGCGCGTACGCCGGCCCGAACCCGGCGCCGCTGCAGCCCGACACGCCGCACGCGAGGAACCCGGTGACCACCACGGCCGCGGCGAAGGCGGCGGCCGTCACCAGGGTGATGCCGAGGATCCGCAGTCCGGGGGGCATCTGGTTGAGGCTAGCGCTCGCAGGGCCTCATCGGCGGCAGAGCCGGATCGGGTCCGGACCGGGAGCAGGCGCTCGACCGTGCGTGCGCCGGCTCACGGCAGCAGTCCGGTCAGCGCGCGCCAGCGCCCGATCTCGCACCCGTAGGTCCGCGACGACCGCGCGTCGACCAGCTGACCCGCCCAGGCCCGTCGATCCGGGCGGGTCCCCCCAGGGAACAGCTCCCGGGAGAGCGCTGGTGGTGGCCGGCCCTGTGCGGAGCGCGTCAGCGACCGACCCTCGTGCGAGGCGGACCGAAGTGGTCGAGCCCTGGTGGGTGCAGACCTTTGGCCCGCCGATCACGGCCGATGGCTCCTACAGGTCCTTGGCGACGTGGGCTGCGAAACGTCGCAGTACGTCCTCGTTGCGGCGGTAGTGCGTCCACTGTCCCAGGCGGTGGCTCTGGACCAGGTCGGCGCGTTCGAGCGCGGCCATGTGCTGCGAGGTCATCGACTGGGACGTGCCCGCGCGGTGCTGGATGCTGCTGAGACAGATCCCGTACACCGCCGAGTCAGGATGCTCCTGGGGCTCGAACCCCTCCGGACTGCGCAGCCAGGTGAGGATCTGTCGTCGCACCGGGTGGGCGAGCGCCTTGAAGATCAGCGACGTGTCGAGATCGACCATGGGTAAAGCATATCGCGGTTTCCTGATACATTAGATTATCGCGATCCGCTGATCCTAGGAGTGCCGCTGTGACCGTTGACGTCTCGCCGCTGTTCACCCCCTTCCGGCTGGGGAGCCTGCAGCTGGCCAACCGCTTCGTGATGGCCCCGATGACGCGCGAGTTCTCCCCAGGAGGGATCCCGGGTCCGGACGTGGCCGCCTACTACGCCCGCCGGGCCGCGGGCGACGTCGGGCTCATCGTCACCGAGGGGACCTTCATCGACCACGCGGCCGCCGGCGACAGGACCGATGTGCCGCAGTTCTACGGCGATCAGGCCCTGCAGGCCTGGCAGGAGGTGGCCCGGGCGGTGCACGCGGCCGGCGGTCGGATCGTGCCGCAGCTGTGGCACCGCGGGGCCCAGCGCCCACCCGGCAGCGGCCCCCACCCGGAGACGAGCTCCATCAGCCCCTCGGGTCGCTACCCGGGTCTGACCGGGTCCGAGGCCATGTCCGTCGCGGACATCGACGAGGTCGTCTCCTCCTACGCCCGAGCCGCCGCCGACGCCCAGCGCCTGGGCTTCGACGGCATCGAGCTGCACGGAGCGCACGGCTACCTCCTCGACCAGTTCCTCTGGTCGGGCACCAACCTCCGCACCGACCTCTACGGCGGTGGACCCGCGGGGCGGGCGCGCTTCGCCGCCGAGGTCGTCGCTGCCTGCCGAGCCGCGACCAGCCCTGCCTTCCCGATCATCTTCCGTCTCTCGAACTGGAAAGCTGGTGACTACCACGCCCGCCTGGCCCAGACGCCGCACGAGCTGGAAGCAGTGCTGGCACCTCTGCTCACCGCCGGGGTGGACGTCTTCCACGTCTCCACCCGACGCCACGTCGAGGCCGCCTTCCCGGACTCATCCCTCGGCTTGGCCGGCTGGGTCAAGAAGATCACCGCCACACCCACTATCACCGTCGGAGGGGTGGGCCTCGACGGCGACCTCATGACCGCCTACACCGCCGGAGGCCGCGCCCGCACGGTGCCGCTGGACCAGCTGCTGGATCAGTTCGAGGAGGGCCAGTTCGATCTCGTCGCTGTCGGACGAGCCCTGCTCAGCGACCCCGAGTGGGTCCTCAAGGTCCAGCAGGGCCGGTTCGAGGACCTGCGCTCCTTCGACGCCGCCGATCGGGAGAAGCTCGCCTGACCTGACCACCCGCTCGCTCACATCTCCGGGGTGTGATCAAGCCAGCGATGTCGCATGCCGCTCGACGCAGTGGCAACGGAGCCCGGGTACGGGACGCACGGCAGGGGCCGACCCTCGTGTGGTCGGCCTTGGACGGACGACCAGGTCGAGGCGTCGTGGTGACCAGCCGCCACGGTGACGTCGACGACGACTGGTTCGCGCAGCCCGGTCGACCACCGGGGCCCGGCGACCGGCGAGGGGACCGGGACATCACCCGGCCAGGGCCGGCGGTAGGTTCGCGTCGTGCCCATCCTCACCGAGACGTTCTCCCTCTCCTCCGGCCACGCCATCCCGAAGATCGGGTTCGGCACCTGGCAGATCCCAGAAGGCGCCGAGGCCTACGACGCGGTGGCCGAGGCCCTGAGGGTCGGCTACCGGCACATCGACTCGGCGCTGGCCTACGGGAACGAGCGGAGCGTGGGACGGGCCATCCGCGACTCGGGCGTGCCGCGGGAGGAGGTCTACATCACGACCAAGCTCCCGGCCGAGATCAAGGACGCCAAGGGTGCCCGCGAGGCGTTCGAGACGTCGGCGGCCAACCTCGACCTGGGCGTCGTCGACCTGTGGCTGATCCACGCCCCGTGGCCCTGGCAGGACATGGGCTCGGACCACCGGGCGGGCAACATCGAGGTCTGGAAGGTCTTCGAGGAGCTGCACGCGGCCGGTCGGGTGCGCTCGATCGGTGTCTCCAACTTCGACGTCGAGGACCTCGAGTCGCTGGCCTCCGGCACCGAGGTGACCCCGCACGTCAACCAGATCCGGTGGTTCATCGGCAACACCCAGCCCGAGACGACCGCCTACTGCCAGGACCACGCCATCCTCGTCGAGGGGTACTCCCCGTTGGCCACCGGCAAGCTGCTCGAGGACGACCGGCTGGCCGGCATCGCCGGGAAGTACGGCAAGAGCGTGGCCCAGCTGTCGATCCGCTACCTGCTGGAGAAGGACGTCCTGCCGCTGCCCAAGTCGGTGACCCCGGAGCGGATCGCGGCCAACGCGCAGCTCGACTTCGACCTGGACACCGACGACGTGGCCGTTCTCGACCAGCTGTCCAACGCCGTCGACTGACGCGCTGCCGTTGCCGTCCGCCCGGGCGGCTGGGATGATCCGGCCATGGGTCGCCAGCTGATCAGCACGGACCGCGCCCCCCGCTCGGCGCTGTGGAGCCAGGGCGTGCGCGTCGGCGACCACGTCCACGTGGCCGGCATGACGGGCGTGGACCCGGCGACCGGAGCGCTGGCCGGCCCCACCATCCAGGAGCAGACCCGGCGGGCCGTCCTCAACTGCCTCGCCGTCCTCGATGCCGCGGGCGCGGGGTACGACGACATCGTCGAGGTCGGCGTCCTGCTCGCCGACCCCGCCGACTTCGAGGGCCTGAACGAGGAGTACGCGCGCGCCTTCCCCGACCGACCGCCCACCCGCTACGTGGCCAGGCTCGGCGTCGAGCTGCCCGGGGTCCTCGTCTCCCTGAGGATGACGGCGATCACGTCCTGACGGACGGGCCCGCCCGGTGTCTGCCCGGACTAGACCGTCGGGGGCCGGGTGTCGTCGCGACGCTCGACGTAGCTGGTGTGGCTCGTCCGGCGGCGCTGCTGCTGGAGGACCAGGGTCAGCACGATGGCCAGCACCCCGGCGGCCATGCACACGTAGCCGATCGCGGTGAGGTCGAAGGCGTCGAACTGGTCGCGGACACCGAAGGCCAGGATGCCGCCGACGACGAGGAGGAAGATTCCCAGGCCAAGGCTCATGGGGTGATCCTCACACGCCCGCGGCCGGTTGGTGGGCGATCGCGTGCCGGACGTCCCCGCGTCGCGTCAGGTCGTGGTCTCCCCGTTACCGGCAGCCCTCCGAGCTGATCGGCAGACGTGGTGGTCGCGCGACCCACGACCTCGGTCGTGCGCCGCTCGGAGTCGACGTACGGGACCCCCGGTGACCTTCCTGCTCCGGGCGACGTACCGGGCGTGCCCGTGCCCCCCTCCGTGATCTGGTGCGAGTGGTCGTGGGTGACGGTCGGGGAGCTGATCCCGGTCAGCACCGGGGGGCCGGCGATGCCGCCGCCCCGCCGGTGACCACCTCCGTCGTCCCGTCGGACCACACGATCAGGCCCGTCCGCCCCGCCCGTCCGCGGAGCCACCGCGCGGCGTCGGGCCCGAGGGCGAAGGCGGCGGTGGCGTCGACGTCGACGCCGGCGAGGTCGTCGCCGATGACCGTGACCGAGGCGATGCCCGCAGGAGGAGTGCCGGTCCGGGCGTCGACGAGGTGCGCGCCGCGGCGCGCGGTGCCGGAGGTGGCTACCGCGCCGGTGCGGACGGGCACGGTGGCGACCAGCCTGCGCACGTCGTGCGGGTGCTCGATCCCGATCCGCCAGGCGGGGGCGGCGTCGTCCAGCGTCCGGCAGACCAGGTCGCCGCCGACGGAGAGGCAGAAGTCGGTGTCGTCGAGCACCGCGAGGGCGGCGGCGGCGCGGTCGGCGGCCCAGCCCTTGACGACGCCGCTGGGGTCGAGCCGCGGCCTCCCCGAGACGTCGGGGCGCCAGACGGCGAAGGCGCCGCCGGAGTCGCGGTGCGCCCGCTCGGCCAGGGCCAGCACCTCCTGCACCTCGGCGGGGCAGGCGGGCAGCGCCAGCTCGCCGCGGTCGACGCGGCTGACGACGGAGTCCGCCCGGTAGGTGCTGAACAGGGCGTCGGCATGACGGAGCCGGGCCATCGCCTCCTGCCACGCCGCCTCACCGGCGGTGCTGCCGGCGTGCCGGCCGCGCAGCGCGAGGCTGACGACGGTGCCCATCACCGTGCCCACGCGGCGTGCGGGGGACTCCCCGACCTCGGGTGCGCGGACGTCGGCCGTCATCAGATCCCGGCCTGGTCCAGGGCGGACTGCAGGGACTGCAGGTACCCCTCGCTGGTCACGGTGGCGCCGCTGACCATGTCGATCTCCGCGCTCTGGGCCGAGAGCGTCTCGTCGACCAGGGTGGGGATGGCGCGCGCGTTGATCTCCTGGTCCCGCGGGTTCTCCGTCGGGTACTCGACGACCTGCACCGCGGTCAGCCGGCCGTCGGCCGCGGTGATCTCGACCTGGACCGGTCCCCAGCGGGTCTGCGCGACGTCGCCGGTGTAGGTGCCGCCGCCGCCGCTCGCCGTCGACGGCGATCCGGACGCCGGCGGGGAGCTCGGTGCGGTCGTGGTCGGGCTGGTGCCGGGTGCCGGGGGTGCGCCGGCGCCCGCCGTCGCGCTGGAGGAGCCGCCCGGCGTGCTGCTCGCCGTGGCCGCGGGCGGCGTCGCGGCCGGAGCGTCGGTCGAGGTGTGGTAGCTGAACAGCAGGACCACGACGGTGACGGTCGCGGCCAGCCAGAGGACGATCCTTCTCATCGGTTCACCATGCGAAGCTCTCGGTGTGGAGGTGGTCGCGCGGCACACCTGCCGCGTGCAGGAGGCGCTCGACGCCGTCGGTCCAGGCGGTCGGGCCGCAGAGGAAGACGTCGCGCTCGGCCACGTCGGGCACCCAGGCCCGCAGCGCGGCCAGCTCGTCGGGCCCGGCCGCGGCGCCCAGCACCGCGCCAGGATGCGATCGTGGGCCGGGCAGCGGGTGCAGCAGGAGGCCGCGCTCGGCGGCGAGCACGGTCAGCTCGCGGGCGAAGAGCGGCTCGCCCGTGTAGCGGTGGAGCACCGTGATGTCGCCCGGTGCGGCCGCCAGGTCCTCGGCGAGCGCCCGGATCGGGGTGATGCCCACCCCGGCCCCGACCAGCAGCACGCGCGGCCGGGTGCGGGCCCGGCTGCTGAGCCGGCCGTAGGGGCCCTCGAAGAGCACCCGGGTGCCGGGCCGGAGGGAGGCGAGCCGGGCGCTGCCGGCACCCAGCGCCTTGGCCGTGATGCGGATGCTCCGGCCGTCCGGGGCAGCCGACACGGAGAACGGGTTGCTCCGGCTGGACCCGGGGCCGTCCAGGAAGCGGGCGGAGATGAACTGCCCGGACCGCAGCGGCAGCCGGTCCAGCCGCCGTCCGGACATGTGGACCGAGACGACGTCGCTGGCCTCCCGGACCACCGAGGTGACCCGCAAGCCGTGCCGGAGGCTGCGGACGAGCGGCAGGCCCACCCGCCAGACCAGCACGGCGCCCGCGGCGCCGGCCCAGAGGGTCCACCAGTAGACGGTCCGGCCGGGGGAGCTGAGGAACTCGGTGCCCGTCCAGAGCTGGTGCGGCAGCGCGAGCCCCACGCCCAGGTAGGCGTAGAGGTGGAGCAGGTGCCACGACTCGTAGCGGAGGACCCGGCGGGCGGCCCGGACGCTGGTGGCGACCACCGCGACCAGGCACGCCGTCCCGGCCACGGACAGCAGGATCCCGGGCTCGTCGCGGACGAGCGCCCAGGTGGTGCCCGGCAGGGCCGACCAGCGGCCGGAGGCGTAGCCGAGCAGGATCGCCGCGACGTGCAGCAGCATGAGGTCGAAGGACGCGAACCCCACGACGCGGTGGACCCGGGCCAGCCGGTCCCGCCCGAAGGCGTGCTCCAGCGGTGGCAGCCGGGACATCAGCAGGACCTGGACCAGGAGGAGGTCCGCGGACCACAGGCCCGCCAGCCGCCCCACCGAGGTCAGCCCGTCGCCCCAGCGGGCCAGCTCCTGGACGCCGCCGGCGGCGGTCCACCAGGAGGTGACGAGCACGAGGCCCAGCCACAGCACGAGGGCGGAGGCCGTCCGCACCGTCGCGTCCAGCCGGCTCGACGCGTGCCCGGGGAGGGGAGCGCGCGACGCGGGCGGCGTCACCGCGCGGGCCGGGGCGAGGGCGGTCACGTGCCCTCCCCGCCGGTCCGCTCACCCGCGCGGCCCCGGGGCACGGCGCCGCCACCGCCGGAGACCAGCCAGACCGCCGTGCGCGACCGGCGGCGCGCCGGGTCCGGCGGCCGTGCCGGGTCCGGCGGGGCCGCTGGCGGCTCGGAACGGGGGTCGGCGGGCGGCTCCCACCGCGAGCCGCTCCGACGGGGGATCGCGGTGCTCGTCACGGGTTCTCCTGGCACACCCCAGATCCTGCGGGCCGTCCCTCGCGGCCACCGGTGAGCCGGCTGTGGGACTGCTGTGGACCCGCGCTCCGCCGGACGCGCTGACCGCCGCCCGGACGAGCCCGGGGACCACCGGCGGTAGGAAGGCCTTCCTGAGCGGTGCCGCCCTGTGGTCTGATGCAGAGGTCTGCCCCCGACCGTCAGGACATCCCCCGTGCACCGACGTGCTGACGCCGCCCCCCGGCGTCCCCTGGCCCCCCGCGCCGCGGCCACCCTGCTCGCGACCGGCCTGGTGCTGGTCGGGGCCGCCCTCCCGGCGCAGGCGGCGCCGGCCGGCTATGCCCGCTGGGCACCCCTGACCGGAACGTCGGGGAACCTGGTCACGACGATGACCCAGCGCCCGGCCGGCTTCCCGGTCGCCGCCGTGCGCAGCACCGGCGTCGCCGGCAGCGGCGTCGGCGTGCAGTCCGGCGCCTCGACCTTCCTCGCGCCGCAGACCCCGCCCGGGGCGGTCTACGGCTCCAGCCGTGACCAGGGCTACCTCAACCTCCGGCCGGCCGGCCTGAACGCCGGACCGCCCTCGGTCACCACCTACACCTTCGAGCGGCCCACCCCGGCGAGCGGGTGGACCTTCGTCCTCGGCGACGTCGACGCCGACGCGGTGGTCGTCACCGCGACCGGCGCCGACGGCGCCGCGGTGGACCCGGCCGACCTCGGCTTCAGCGGCGTCTTCAACTCCTGCGCCCGGGGGGTGACCCCCAAGCCGACCTGCGGCCCGCCCGGGAACGACGGCACCGACCTGCCGAGCTGGGACGAGGGCACCGCCACCCTGCGCGGCAACGAGGGAGCGCTCGACACCGCCGGCGCGAGCGGCTGGTTCCAACCGCGGACCGCGCTGCGCACCCTCACCTTCCGCTACAGCCAGCGCGCCGGCAGCCCCGTCTACCAGACCTGGTTCTCCAGCCTGCAGTTCGACCTCGCGGGCACGGTCAGCGCTCCCGACGACCTCGCCGGCGGGCTGCTCGTCGAGCTGTTCGACCCCTCCGGGGCGAAGGTCGGCGAGACCCGCACCGACGACGACGGCGGCTACCGCTTTCCCGGCCGGGCGCCCTACGACGGCTACCGGGTCCGGTTGACGGCACCGGAGGGCCTGACCTCCGACAACCCGCTGAGCCGCACCGTCGACCTGGGGGCGGCGGACCGGACCGACGTCGACTTCGCCCTCCGGGCGCTGGAGCCCGTGCCCGTCTCGGGCACGGTGACCACCGACGACGGCGAACCGCTCGCCGGCGTCACCGTCACGCTCACCGACGCCGGGGGCGGCACCCGCGAGGACGTCACGGACGCGGCCGGCCGGTACCGGTTCGAGCGCGTCCCGGACGGGGCCGACTACGGGCTCGCCGTCACCCCGCCCCGGGGCGCGACGGCGTCTCCCGTCCGGCGCGAGGTCAGCGTGCCCGTCGGGTCCGAGGAGCCGGTCAGCCGGCAGGACTTCACCGTCACCCCGGCGGCGGTACCCGCGACCGGGGTGGTCGAGGGCACGGTGGCCGACGTCGCCGGTGACCCGGTCGCGGACGCCGAGGTCACCCTGGAGCCGACGACCACCGACGCCGACGCGGTGACGGCGACCAGCGACGAGGACGGCCGCTTCGTCGTACCGGGCCTGGAGCCCGGGCCCTACCGCGCCACGCTGGACCCCCCTGAGGGGTACCGGACGCCGGAGGGGCAGACCGTCGTCGTCGTCGACGAGGACCGGGTCGAGCTCGCTTTCGTCCTCGAGCCCGTGGCGACCGGGCCGGAGCCGACGGGACCGGGGCCGACGGAGCCCGCTCCTAGCGAGCCGGGCCCCACCAGCACGCAGCCGGATCCGCAGCCGGTCGCCTCGACGTCCGCTCCGGCGGTCGGTCCGACCACGGCCGGACCCGCCGGCGACGGCACCGGCGGTGCACTCGCCGCGACGGGCGGACCGTCGGCCGGTGCCGGGGTGCTCGCGCTGCTGGCCACGGTGGTCGGCGCCGGGCTGCTGCTGCGGAGCCGCCGTTCGCGCTCCTGAGACAGCCCGGTCAGCGGGAGTCCCGGGCTCCGGCGCCCGGGCTGTCAGCGCCCGGGCTGCGGTGCCGAGGGGCGAGACGGCGGGAGAGTCGTCCGGGAGGCTGGCCGACGGTGGCGCCGGCCGGGGTGGCCGGCCGCAGGCGGACCTGCGACCGGCCCGTCGAGGTCAGGCGGCGGGGGCCGAGCCGATCTCGGGGTTGTTGGCGATGCCCTCGTCGGCAGCACCGCGCGCGGCGCCGGTGATCAGGGCGTAGCTGGCGCCGGCGATGACGGCGCCGATGATCGGGGCGACGATGAACAGCCAGACCTGGCTGATGGCCGCGCCGCCGGCGAACCAGGCGACACCGAGCGAGCGGGCCGGGTTGACCGAGGTGTTGGTGACCGGGATGGACACCAGGTGGATCAGGGTGAGGCCCAGGCCGATGGCGATCGGGGCGAAGCCCTTGGGCGCGCGGTCGTCGGTGGCGCCCAGGATGATGTAGAGGAAGACGGCGGTGAGCACGATCTCGGCGATCAGCGCGGCGAGCAGGCCGTAGCCGCCGGGGGAGCGCTCGCCGTAGCCGTTGGAGGCGAAGCCGCTGCCGACGGCGTCGAAGCCGGCCTTGCCCGAGGCGATGGCGAAGAGCACCGCGCCGGCGACGGAGGCCGCGACGACCTGGGTCACGATGTAGGGGCCGACGCCCTTCCACGCGAAGCGCTTCGCCACGGCGAGGCCGATGGTGACGGCCGGGTTGAAGTGGCCGCCGGAGACGTGGCCGAAGGCGTAGGCCCCGGTCAGGACGGTGAGGCCGAACGCGAGGGAGACGCCGAGGAAGCCGATGCCGAGCTGCACGTCGTCCTCGGAGAGGAACTTCGCGGCCAGCACGGCGCTGCCGCAGCCGCCGAAGACCAGCCAGAAGGTGCCGAGGAACTCAGCGCCGAGCTTGGCGCCGAGAGAGGGTTCGCGCATGGGGAGTCCTTTCGGATCGCCCCGCGCGGGACCAACGGCGGCCGGGCGCGCGGGGCGGGGAAGACGAATGTCGGGGAGAACACTAGCGGTAGGAAAATGCTCCTGGAACCCCCTGGACGGTGACCGTCCGGTGAGGTCTGGGCGACACCGGGCCGGGCCGGGACGGGGTGCGGCCGGCTCCGGGTCGCTCAGCCGGCCAGCAGGACCAGGACGAACATCGCCGCGCTCATCAGGACGGGGACCAGGAGGAGTCCCCACTCGCCCGTGGCCGGCGGCGGCGGCGCGTGGTCGTCGACGAGCACCTGCGCGGACGAGACCTCGGTGGAGACGGTCATCGGCGAACCTCTTCCGGAGCCGGTTAGGAAGGATTTCCTCGGCGATCGTAGAGGCGGCCGGACGTGCGGCGCCAGGGGTGTTGCCGGATCGAGACCGAGCGCTGCGGACTCCGCACGGCGGCGGCGCCGGGGGTCAGCGCGGGGCGCCGAGGAGCCCGAGGACGCCGGGCACCAGGTGGGCGCCGAGCTCCTGGGCGCTCAGCGTCGTCGTCCCGGCGTCGCGCTCGCGCTCCCAGGCGGCGAAGGTGGTGATGACCGTGCGGATCGCCTGGGTGACGCGCAGGCTGGCGTCCGGCTCGACGCCGTCGCAGGTCAGCTTCTGCAGGCGCTCGAAGACCTCGAGCAGCGTCAGCAGGCCGGTCCCATCCGGGGCGGCGCTCAGCGACGTGCGGAGCGCGGCGGGCAGCTGCAGCGGGTAGCGGTGCAGCGTCTTCTCGTTGAACCGGGCCCAGTAGCTGGGCGCGTGGTCGTCGAGGTACTGGGCGAGGGGCACGACGTAGGCCGCGACCAGCTCCTCGAGCCCGTCGGCGTCGCGGCCGTCCAGCAGCGGCCGGCGGTACCGGTCGACCGCCGCGCTGCGGGACTCCCAGACGGCGTCGAAGAGAGCCCGTCGCGTCCCGAAGTGGTAGGTGATGGCGGAGTTGTGGCGCTGCCCGGCCTCGAGGATGATCGCGCGGTTGGCGGCGCCGGCCTCCCCCTTGAGGGCCACCAGCTTCTCGGCGGCGTCGAGCAGCCGGTGCCGGGCACCGTCCCGCTCGCGATCACCGCCGTCGGTCTGCATCCGCCCAGGTTACCGGCGCGGAAGTGCTCCTCCCGGTGGCCCCCGGAGCGGCCCCCGCGGGCGGGAGCGGTCCCGGCCTCAGGCCCCGGCGGACCCGAAGACCGAGCGGACCACCGCGTGCGCGTCGTCGAGCCGGCCCCACTCGTCGGGGTCGGGGCCGTCGTGGACCATCGCCAGCGGCCCGGCGTAGCCCGCGTCGGCGAGGATCTGCAGGCAGGTCCGGTACTCGTCGAGGTCGAGCCGTCCGTCCGGCTCGGTGCGCACCTTCGCCTGGCAGGTCTCCGCGCGGTCGGCGACGGCGGCGAGCTGCGCGTGCCGGTCCGGGCCCTTCCAGTTGCCGAGGTCCAGCAGCAGGCCCACCCGGCCCTCGGTCCGCGCCAGCAGGTCCAGGGCGGAGGCGGCGTCCGGCAGCAGGGCGTGCCAGTTCTCGGTGACCAGGGCGAGGTCGGGGTGCCGGTCGGCGAGCTCGCGCAGCCGGCGGGCGCTGGCGGCCAGCGTCGCCTCCTCGGGGTCCTGCTTCCCGGCGACGACGCGGGCGCGGGTGGCGCCCAGCAGCTCGGCGGCCTCCAGCCAGCCGGACACCCAGTCCCGCTGGGCGTCGCCGTCGGCGGGGTGGGCCAGGTCGCCGTCGTCGACGAGCAGGCACTCCAGCACGACGCCCGCGTCGGCGAAGGCCGCGCGCAGCTCGCCGAGGTAGGCCGGGTCGCGGCGGGACAGGTAGAAGTGGCAGAGCTGGGCGCTGCCGTAGCCGTGCGCGGCCAGGCCGGCTGGCAGGGCGAGCAGGTCCGGCGCCGGTCCCGTCGACTCGGGCAGTCCGCCGAGCGGCATCGACCCGGGCGCCACGTAGCGGTCCAGGGTGCGGAAGAGCGACCAGGTGTGCAGGGCCTTGGTCGCGGGGGTGACGGTCGGGGCGGGCGCGGCATCGGGCATGGGGACATCATCGGCCGCACGCCCCGGCGGCGCGGACGCCGGGTGGGCCGGCCGCGGAGGGGTCGGGTGCGGGGGGGTCGGGTGCGCGCCGCCGGCTGCGGGGGTGCAGGGTCGGGGGCGACGACGTCGTCCCCGAGGAGCTGCCATGACCACCCCGACCCCCGACCCGGGCACCCCGCTGTTCCTGGTCGTCACGATCCGCCCCCGCCCGGACCGGCTCGCCGAGGCGGAGGCGCAGCTGCACCGGATGCGGGCGGCCTCCCAGGCCGAGGAGGGCTGCGTCTTCATGCACCTGCTCCAGGGCGGCGTCGACGGGACCGAGGACGAGCCGGGCAGCTGGACGATGGTGGAGCAGTTCGTCTCCCGCGCCGCCTGGGACGAGCACATGGCGTCAGAGCACAACCAGCGCGGCAACGCCGAGCTGGAGCCGCTGCTGCGCGCCCCCTCCACCCTGCGGCTGCTGCACGAGCTGGTCCCCTGACCGACCGCCGTGGCCCTCCGCTCGCGGCGGGCGTAGGTTGCAGCCTGTGATCCAGATCACCTGATCCTCGACGAGAAGTGGTGCGCCATGACGACGACCGACTCCGACCGACCGGACGTCCAGGACGGGCGCCGCGCCGACGGCAGCCCGAGGCTGGTGTACCCAGCCCTCGTGGTGCCCTTCGTGCTCCTGGTGACCTGCTTCGCCGCCTGGGGATCGGCGGCGAACCTCACCGACGTGCTCGTCGGCGTCTTCCGCAAGATCTTCACGGGCATGAACAACTTCCAGTCGGGGCTGGTCCAGTTCGCCTACTACGGGGCCTACTTCACCCTGGCGATCCCGGCCGCCTTCATCAACAAGCGCTACGGCTACAAGACCGGCGTCCTCACCGGGCTCGGCCTGGCCGCGGTCGGCGGGCTGCTCTTCATCCCGGCCAGCCGGCTGCTGACCTACGGCCTCTTCCTCGCCGCGCTGTTTGTGCTGGCCGCCGGCCTGTCGATCCTCGAGACCTCGGCCAACCCCTTCGCGATCGCCATGGGCCCGGAGGAGACGGCGACCCGTCGGCTCAACCTGGCCCAGTCGTTCAACCCCGTCGGCGCCAACATCGGCGTCCTGCTGGGGGCGGCCCTCATCCTGCCCAACCTGACGCAGGAGGAGGACAAGGCCGGGCTGAGCCCCGAGCAGCTGGTGGCCAGCCAGGAGCGCGACCTCGGCCTGGTGCTGGGCCCCTACCTCGGCATCGCGCTGGTGCTCATCCTCATCTGGCTGCTGATCTTCTTCCGCAAGGGCATGCACAGCCCCGTCGAGGACGTCGAGGCGGCGCCGGGCGCGCAGGGCAGTGCGGGCGTGCTCGGCCGGCTGGTCCGCAACGGGCACTACCGCTGGGGGGTCGTGGCCCAGTTCTTCAACGTCGGCGCCCAGGTCTGCACCTGGTCGTTCACCATCCAGTACGCCGAGGAGGTCGTCGGCTGGAGCGCCGGTGCCGCCGGCTGGGCGCTGCAGGCGAGCCTGCTGCTGTTCCTCTTCTCACGGTTCCTCATGTTCTACCTGCTGGGCCGGATCCGGCCGACGAAGCTGCTGCTCGTCATGGCCGTGCTCGGCGTCGTCCTCGCCCTGGTCGGGGTGCTCTCGCCCAACCTCGTCGGCCTGGTCTGCGTCGTCGGGATCTCGCTCTCGCTGTCGCTGATGTTCCCGACCATCTACGGCGTGGCCCTGCAGGGGCTGGGCGAGGACACCAAGTTCGGGGCGGCCGGCCTGGTGATGGCCATCCTCGGCGGCGCCCTGCTCACCCCGGTGATGGGCGCGGTCGCCGACGCGGGCGGCTTCGCGATCGCGTTCCTCGTGCCGGCCGTCGCGCTGGCCGCCGTCGCCGGCTACGCCCTGTTCGACCTCACCACGAAGCGGCACAGCGAGGCGCTGGTCTCCGAGGTCTGAGGGCCCGCGCCCCCGGGAGGCCGCCGGCAGCGGGCGTCAGCCGCCGTTGCCGACGACGGCGGCGCTGCCGGGGGTCCGCTGCAGCCGCACCCGGTCGGCCTCCAGCCCGGCGGCGTCGTCGGGGGTGACCACCAGCCAGCCGGTGGCGGTCTGCCCCGCGAGCCGGGTCCGGTCCAGCCGGAGGGGCACGGTCGCGGTGCCGCCGGCCGGCACCGTCACTGCCGGTCCCTGGCCCAGCGCCGGGCGGAACGGCTGGAAGCGCGCCACCGCGGTCACGTCGTCCTGGCCCGCCCCCAGCTCGCTGAAGCCGGCCAGCTGGACGCCCAGCGGGGGGCTCGCGGCCGTGACGCCGAGGCTGCTGGCCAGCACGGGCAGCAGCACCGTCGAGCCGTTCGCCGGCGCCGAGCTGGTCCAGCGGTCGACGACGTGGTTCTCCGCGTCGACGGTGAAGCTGGTCAGCGTGCCGTCGGGGACGCCGCGGTCCTGGTAGCCGGTGTCGCGGCTGAAGACCCGGAAGTCGGCCGCCCCGTCGCCGTCGACGTCGAGGGCGACCAGGGCCGTGCGCGGGCCGTGGGTGGAGGTGCCGCGGGCCTCGCCGACGGCGAGGACCAGCAGGCGGTCGGCCGGGTCGCCGCTGGGGGCCGGCTCGGCGCGGACGCCGAGGTCGGTGACGTCCGCCGTCTCGGTGCCGGACGCGTCCCCGGCCGGGTCGCTCAGCAGGGCCTGGTAGACGGTGGCGGTGCCCGCGTGCGAGCCGGCGTTGGTCAGCCGGATCGGCGCCGGGTCGCCCGTCGCCCCGGCGGTGGCCGACGCGGGTGCGCTGACGGCGGACAGCGGGACGGGTACCGAGAGGAAGGCCGTCCGCAGCACCGGGTGGGCGGCGGTCGCGGTGCGCGGGGTGGCGACGACGACGCCGTGCAGGGTGCTCAGCGACCCGCGGTCCGACGCCGACGCCCCGGGCAGGGCCGCGACCTCGGCCGCGCTCAGCGCCAGCGTCGCCGTCACCGTGGCCGTCCGGCCGGCCTTCAACGTCAGGGCGGACGGCGAGAAGGTCAGCGCCGCGCCGCGGACGGGGGAGCTGAAGGTGGCGCGGAGGCCGTAGCGGACCGACGTCGTCGAGCGGTTCGTGAGCTGGAAGGTCCGCTTCTCGCGGTAGGCGCCGCCCAGCTGGTTCATCCCGAAGGCCAGGCTGTCGAGCCCCGTCGGGGTCGACGCGTACGTCTTCGCCGCGGCGGCCCGGCGGGCCTGGACCAGCCCGGTGCCCAGCCGGCGGGAGTCGTAGCCGGTGACGGCCGTCGCCGAGGCGGTCGAGACCAGGACGGCCTTCACCTGCGCCGGCGTCCAGGTGGGGTGGGCCTGCCGGACCAGGGCGGCGACGCCGGCGGTCTGCGGGGTCGCCATCGAGGTGCCCGACATCCGCGTGCTGCCGCTGCCCGAGCCGGCCAGCGCGGACGGCACCGCGACCCCGGGCGCGGCCAGGTCCGGCTTCTGGGCGGAGTCGAGCCGGCGGGGTCCCCCGGAGCTGAACCTGGCGACCTTGCCGCGGGTCGCCGACTCGGTGTCGACCGCGGTGACCGCCAGCGCGCTGTCGGCGGTGGCCGGCGTCGCGGCCAGGTAGGGCCGGGAGCCGTCGTTCCCGACGGCAGCGACCACCAGCACGCCCGCGGCGGTCGCCGCCCGGACCGCCTGGGTCTGCAGGTCGTCGGCGGTGCCCCAGGAGGCGGCGAAGGACAGGTTGAGGACGTCGACCCCGTCGCGGACGGCCCGGTCGATGGCCGCGACGACGACGTCGTCCCCGGCGCCGTGCGCGCAGCCGAAGACCCGGTACGCCCGCAGCGTGGCCTGCGGAGCCGCACCGGGGGCCACCCGGAACGCCTTCTTCAGCGCCGCCTCGGTGTAGGGACCGGTGTAGGGCCGCCCGGCCGCGGTGACCCCGCCGCCGGCGGCCGTCCCGGCGACGTGGGAGCCGTGGCCCTGGCAGTCCAGGGGGTCGGCGTCGGGGCGCGGGACGGCGTCGGGGCCGGTGGCCCCGGGGTCGTAGTCGTCGCCCACGAAGTCGTGGCCGCCGACCACCTTGCGGGTGGGGAAGGTGCCGCGTTCGACGACGGCGCCGTCGTTGCGCTCGTAGGCCACCCGGGTGCCCGGTCCGCCGAAGTCGGCGTGGGTGTAGTCCAGGCCGCTGTCCACGACGCCGATGACCTGGCCGCGGCCGGTGCGCCCCAGCCGGTCCCAGGTCTCGTCGGCGGTGGTCGCCTGGTCCGACCGGGCGTTGGCGAGGTGGACGACGCGCGCGACCTGCACGGTGCGCACGCCCGGCACCGCGGCCAGCCGGTCGAGGTCGCGGACGCGGACCCGGACCTGGACGGCGTTGAGCACGGTGCCCAGCCGGGCCCCCACGTCGGCCCCCGCGGCCTCGAGCCGGGGGACGACGGCGTCCTGCACCCGGGTGACCGCACGACGCGCGACCGCTCCTCCGGCGCCTGCGCGACCCCGGACCCCGGTCGGCGCCGCGTCCAGCTGGACGAGCGCGCTCACCCGCGCGTCGGGGCGCAGGCCCGGGGGCAGCGCGGTGACCCGGCCGGCCGTGCCCGGGGCGAGCGTGCGCCGGAAGGCGGTGGGCCCGGTCGGCGACCCGGTCGGCGGCGGGGCCGGCGGGGCGGCGACGGCCGGCGGCACCAGCCCGAGGAGGAGGGCGGCGGCGAGGCCGACGAGGGCGGGACGAGAGCGCACCGGGACTCCTTCGGTCGACCCCGACGGCGGCCGGCGCCGGGGAGGCGCCGCCGTCCGAGGTCGCCAGGAGACTAGTGCCCGCGACCGGCGGCCCGGGGTGCGGTCCACAGCCTCGCGGGCGGCCCGCGCGGGGCCGTCCGGCCCCCAGGACCGCCATCGCCCCTGGTGACGACACCCCGGGCCGGGCTCGCCGGGGCGGCCCGGACCGCCGACGGGTGGCCGCCGGGAGAGCCATAACGATCTGGTACCGACCGCTCCGCGAACGGAGGTGCTCGGGGTGTCGCAGCCCGGCCCGGACGCCCGGCCCGCTGAGGATGGTCGCGCCCGCTTCCCCCGAGCACCCAGAGGACCCGCCATGTCCCGACGCCGTCGGCTCCCCGCGACCGCCGCCCTGCTGCTGGCCCTGGTCGGCCTGGTGTCCGGCCTGGGACCGACGTCGGCGCAGGCCGCCGCCTGGGCCGGTGACCCGCCGACCCGCTGCGTCAGCAGGGCCGCCCTGGACCGGGTCGAGGTCGGCATGACGCTCGCGCGCGCCAAGCACCTGCTGCAGGGTCGGGCCGTCTGGTGGGGTCCCGAGCACGGCGTCTGGTCGCAGTCCTACCCCAAGGCGTGCAGCAGCACCCGGGCGATGCTCATCCAGGCCGACGACGGCCGCATCACCTACGTCGTCAACGCGGGGGAGCGCCAGGACCGGCGGTGCACCACCGCCGCCGAGTTCGACCGGCTGCGCGACGGCATGCCGCGCGCCGAGGCCGACCGGGTGCTGCGCGGCAAGCAGTTCGACCTCAAGCGGGCGGGGGAGTGGCAGCCCGTCCCCTGCCAGGGCTGGAGCACGATGCAGGTGACCTTCCGCGGCGGCCGGGTCGACACGCACCTGCGGGGCTTCTACTTCGGCTGAGCGGTCCCGTCCTCGGGTCCTTCGGCCCCTTCCCCTGGGCCGGGAGCGGTGCTTAGGCTGTCCGCGGTCCTGGCTCCTCGGGGGGTGCCCGCCGTCGGCGGGCTGCGGAGCGGGTCCTCCCCCCGTGCCCTGATCCCCGAAGGACCCGTCATGCTCTCCACCCCCCGTGCCCCGCGCCGGGTCGCCGCGGCCCTGCTCACCGCCGCCGTCGCCGGGCTCGCCGCCCTCTCCTCCCTGCCCGCCGAGGCCGCCCCGCGGACGCCGGTCGTGACCGCCGAGGCCCGCGCGGCCGGCGTCCAGCCCGGCAACGCCACGATGGGCTGGCGCCAGCAGTCGCCCACGGCCGGCCGCAGCGCCCTGCCGTCGGGCCCCTCGCTGTCCACCAGCCGGACCACCGGCCCGGCCGCCGCCGCCGCCAAGGCGAAGAAGAAGGCTTTCGTGCCCAAGGGCGTGCTGGGCATCGACGTCTCCAGCTGGCAGCGCGACGTCGACTGGGACGCCCAGGTGGCGTCGGGCAAGCTCTTCGCCTACGTCAAGGCGACCGAGGGCACGGGCTACAAGAACCCCTACTTCCGGTCGCAGTACACGGGCTCGTACTACGCCGGGATGGTGCGCGGCGCCTACCACTTCGCCACGCCGAGCAGCAGCAGCGGGACGAAGCAGGCGCAGGTCTTCGTCAAGAACGGCGGCGCCTGGTCGCCGGACGGCCGGACGCTGCCGGGCGTCCTCGACATCGAGTACAACCCCTACGGCGCCACCTGCTACGGGCTCAGCAAGGCCAAGATGGTCTCCTGGGTCAAGGCCTTCACGACCGAGTACAAACGGCTGACCACCCGGGACGCCGTCATCTACACCACGACCGACTGGTGGACCCGCTGCACCGGGAACAGCAAGGCGTTCTCGGCCACCAACCCGCTGTGGCTGGCCCGCTACGCCACGACCCCGGGCACGCTCCCCGGCGGCTGGACCTGGGCGACGTTCTGGCAGTACACGGCCACCCCGATCGACCAGAACCGCTTCAGCTCCAGCTACGCCCGGCTGGTCGTGCTGGCCACCGACGCCGGCTGAGCGACAGCCTCAGCTGACGTCCTCGTCGGTCTCGTCGGCACCGCCGGCGAGGTCGGCGGGGTCGACGGTGCCCCCGGGGTCGTCCTCGACGGTCAGGCTGCCGTAGGCGTCGGGGTCGGTGAGGCCGGAGCCCTCGGGCTCCGGCAGCGAGCCGGGCTCGACGCCCTCGTCGGCGTCACCGGGCACGGTCTGGTCTGTCATCGGAGCTCCTGACCTCGGGGACCGGCCCTCCTCGAGGCTGACCGGCGCTGGTGCGGCCATCCTAGGCGCGGCCGCCGACGCTCCCGCCCGCCGGACGCCACGATCGGCGGGAGCTCAGAAGCCGGGGAAGACCGCCCGCAGGTCGTCCAGCCGGCAGCCGTCGACGTCCACCGCGTCGGCGTGCGCGTCGTCGAGCCGGCCGTAGACCAGCCGGATGAACGCCTCGGCCGGCAGCGTCACCCGTGCGGGCACGTCCGGTGCCGCGCCGGGCAGCAGCCGCGGTCCGTCGCCGTCGGCCTCGAGGACGAAGGCGGCGCCCGGCTCGGTCGTGGTGACGGCCACCCGCAGCGGCACCTCGCTGCGCTGGCCGGCGCGGGAGACCAGCTCGGGCAGGCCGGACAGCAGCGCGACGGTGGCGTCCGGGGTCAGCCGGACGGCGGGGTCGCGGGCCACCAGGACGTCCCAGGTGTGCACGGCGTGCTCGCTGAGCCGCAGCTGCAGCAGCCCCAGCAGGTCCTGCCGGCCGTTGAACATGTCGACGGCGAACCCCGCGCGCTGCGCGTCGTCGAGACCGACCAGCCGGTCCAGGAACGCGGCGTTGGCGACGACGGCGTCCGCCGCCTGGTCCTGCGGCGGCTTGGCGTTCCAGGCGGTCCAGATCGCGTCGAGCTCCTCGAACTCCGGGGCGCCGCGACGACCCAGCCCCGCCTCCAGGCTGAGGTCGGCGATGGCGGCCCCCGAGCCGAGGTGGGAGAGGACGTCGGCGACGGTCCAGCCGGCGTCGTAGGAGGGGCCGGTCAGCTCCGCCGGAGCCAGCACCGCGACAGCGGCGGCCAGCCGGTCCTGCGAGCGGTGCAGCGCGGCCTCGACCTCGGCGAGGGTCGGCGCGGGGGGTGTGGTCACGCTGGGAACCCTACGTCCGGGGCGGCGGCCGTCCCGAGGGCCGGACGGGGGTCCCGGCCCCCCGGCGTCGGAGTCGGCGTCGGCCGCTCTGCGATGCTGGGAGGCCGGTCCGGCAGGTGCGAGGGGAGTGGTCGTCGATGAGCGCGTGGGTGGAGCACGTCATCTGGTGGCAGGTCTACCCGCTGGGCTTCGTCGGGGCCGACAAGGAGCTGGCCGGGTCGCACCCCGGGCCGCACCAGCTGGCCCGCCTGCACGGCTGGCTGGACCACCTCGTCGCCCTGGGCGCCAACGGGCTGGCGCTGGGGCCGGTCTTCGAGTCGAGGACCCACGGCTACGACACCACCGACTACCACCGGGTCGACCCGCGGCTGGGGGACGAGGGCGACCTCGACGCGCTCGTCGCCGCCTGCCGGGAGCGTGGCGTCCGGGTGCTGCTCGACGGGGTCTTCAACCACGCGGGCCGCGACTTCCCGCCCGTCCGCGCGGCCCTGGAGGGCGGCGAGGGCTCCGAGGCCGGCCGCTGGATCCGCTGGAGCGACGGGCACCCGTGGTACTTCGAGGGGCACGACCAGCTGGTGGCGCTGGACCACGGGTCGGTCGAGGTGCAGGACCACGTCGTCGACGTCATGACGCACTGGCTGGAGCGCGGCGTGGACGGCTGGCGGCTCGACGCGGCGTACGCCGTCCCGCCGGAGTTCTGGGCCGCCGTGCTGCCCCGGGTCCGCGAGCGCTTCCCCGACGCCTGGTTCGTCGGCGAGATGATCCACGGCGACTACCAGGACTACGTGCACCGCTCGGGCCTGGACTCCGTCACCCAGTACGAGCTGTGGAAGGCGGTCTGGTCCTCGTTGAAGGAGCGGAACCTCTTCGAGCTGGACTGGACGCTGGGCCGGCACCGCGACCTCGTCGCCCAGCTGCTGCCGCTGACCTTCCTCGGCAACCACGACGTCACCCGGATCGCCACGCAGGTGGCGGACCCGCGGCACGTCGCGCACGCCGTCGCCCTGCTGTTCTTCCTGCCGGGCGTGCCCAGCGTCTACTACGGCGACGAGTACGGCCTGCGCGCGGTCAAGGAGGACCGCGCCGGCGGCGACGACGCCATCCGGCCCGAGATGCCCGGCGCCCCCTCCGAGGTCGCCGACGCGGACGCGGAGACCTGGTCGGTCTACCAGCGGATGATCGGCCTGCGCCGCCGGCACCCCTGGCTGACCCGCGCGCGGACGGCCACCTCGGGCGTGGCGAACGAGCAGCTGCTGGTGCACGCCTGGCCCGACGGCGGGCCGGACGAGGAGGCGGGCGCCCGGCTGACGCTCGCGCTCAACCTCGGCGACGCGCCGTTCCCGCTGCCGGACGGCGCGGCCGCGGTGCTGGAGGCCGGCGACCCGGTGCAGGACGGCGCGGTCGCGCCGCACAGCTGGGCCGTCGTCGAGGGCTGAGCCGGTCGGCTCGAGGTGCCCGCTCGTCGAGGTGCCCGCTAGTCGAGGTGCTCGGCGAAGAAGGCCTCGGTGCGCTCGATCGAGCGCTGCCACTGGCCCTCGAAGGTGTGGCCCTCGCCCTCGTACATCCGCAGGGTGACGTCGACGCCCTCGTCCTCGAGCGCGTCGACGGTCGCCCGGGCCCAGCGCGGCGGGCAGGTGTCGTCCTCGGTGCCGTGGTGCACGAGCACCGGCTCGGTGACCCGGTCGAAGGCCGAGCGCGCCGAGGCCCGGCGCCAGAAGGCGGGGTTGTCGTCGGGCAGCCCGTAGGTGCGGTCGATCTTCCGGTTCGTCGCGGCCCGGTCGCCGTCGCCGCGGTAGAACTGCTCCCAGTTGTCGGCGGCCAACGAGCTCGTCGAGGCGTAGACGACGGCGGCGTCGACCAGGCCGGGCTGCGCCGCCAGCGCCCGGAGGGTGACCTCGCCGCCCATCGAGCGGCCGAGCCAGCCGACGCGGTCGCCGTCGAGGTAGCGCAGCTTCGACCGCTTGACCGCGCGGACGGCGTTGATGGTGTCCACCGTGTAGGGCAGCCGGAGCTGGTGGTCGACGTCGTCGTCGCGGTCGGACCCGGCGTGGTCGCGGTAGTCGGTGTGCAGGACGACGTAGCCCTGGCGCGCGAGGTAGTCCATCTCCCGGGGCATGCCCTGGCCGGGGAAGTAGCTCCGCGGGTCGATGTAGCCGTGGTTGAGCACCAGGACGGGGAACGGGCCCTTCCCGTCGGGGACCGCCATCACGCCCGAGATCGTCAGCCCGTCGCCGCGGTAGGTGACGAGGAACCGCTCGTAGGGGCCGACGTCGCCCAGCGAGCGGCCCACCCGCAGGTCGCGGCCGTCGTACGTCCTCTGCTCCAGCGCCGCCATGGAGATCGGATCGGGCTTCTTCGTGGGCGACGGCGTGGGTGTGGGGGTCGCGGAGGGCCGGGGCGAGGGGCTCGGGGCGGCGGTGGCCGCCGCGGATCCGCTCGACGTCGGGGAGGCCGGGGAGGCCGGGGCGCTGGAGGCGGAGGTCTCGGGCGCGGGGGCGCTGCGCGGCTCGGCGGCCGTGCAGGCCGCGGTGAGGGCCAGCAGCAGGACGGTCCCGGCGCCGAGGGTGCGTCTCATGCGTCGAGTGTGCCCGCTCCCTCGCGGGTCGTCCCGCCGTCGACGGGTGCCCCCGCGGCGAGCGCGGCGACCACCCGCTCCACCAGCGGGCGGTCGGGCTCCAGCCAGGCGAGGTCGGCGACGTCGGCGGCGGTGCTCCAGCACACCGCGTCGTGCGCCTCGCCGGCCACCGGCACGCCCTCGACCAGCTCACACCACCAGGCCCGCAGCACCAGTCCGGGGGTCAGCGGCCAGGTCGGCCCGTGCCCCGAGACCAGCTCGGCGCCGAGCCGGACGGTGACGCCCAGCTCCTCGGCCAGCTCGCGGTGCAGGGCGTCCTCGGGGGTCTCCCCGGCCTCGACCTGGCCGCCCGGCAGCTCCCACCGCCCGGCCAGCTCCGGGGGCCGGGTCCGGCGGGCGGCCAGCACGCGGGCGGGCCGGTCGAGGCGGTCGACGAGCACCGCGCCGACGACGAGACGGGGTGGGGGCACCGCGCCACGCTAGCGGGCGGAACAGAACCGGCCGAGCCGGTGTTGGCGCCTCCGGCGGGGTACAGGTGAAAGCGCTTGCTCCCCGCGGACCGGTCCTCCTAGCGTGGGTCCCGGTCCGCACCCGGACGAGCCACCCGATGAGTCCGACCGCTGCGGCGGGTCGGAGGGGTGGCGGTCCGCGGGGGAGCAGGACGGCTCGGCACCGGCGCCGGCAGACGGAGCAGCGACGACGAGAACGGGTGGGCCATGACGGCGATCGACGAGACGACGGGGACCGGGGCCGGCGGCCGGGCCGGCAGCCGGGGAGCGGCGATGCCCGCCGCGCACCGGACGGTGATCATGACGCTGTTGGTGGCCACCTTCGTCGTCATCCTCAACGAGACGATCATGGGCGTCGCCCTGCCGCACCTGATGAGCGACCTCCAGGTCAGCGCGTCCACGGTGCAGTGGCTGTCGACGGCGTTCCTGCTGACGATGGGCGTGGTCATCCCGACCACCGGGTTCCTGCTCCAGCGGCTGGCCACCAAGACCGTCTTCGTGCTGGCGATGAGCCTCTTCTCCGCCGGCACCCTGCTGGCCGCGGTCTCCCAGGGCTTCTGGATGCTGCTGGCCGCCCGCGTCGTCCAGGCCAGCGGCACCGCGATCATGCTGCCGCTGCTGATGACGACGATCCTCACGCTGGTGCCCGTCGCCCGCCGCGGCGTCGTCATGGGCAACGTCAGCATCGCCATCTCGGTCGCGCCGGCCATCGGCCCGACGGTGTCGGGGATCATCCTCCAGTACCTGTCGTGGCGCTTCATGTTCGTCATCGTGCTGCCCATCGCCCTCGCGGCCCTGGTGCTCGGCGCCCGCCTGCTCGGCAACGTCAGCGAGCCGGGCCGCCAGCGGCTCGACGTGGTCTCGGTGCTGCTGTCGGTGCCCGCGTTCGGCGGTCTGGTCTACGGCCTCAGCCGGTTGGGCGAGGCCGGGGGAGAGAGCCTCAGCACCGCGCTGGTCTTCCTGGCCGTCGGCGTCCTCTGCCTGGTGGCCTTCGGCTGGCGGCAGCTGCGGCTGGCCCGCGGCGGCGACCCGCTGCTGGACCTGCGCGCCTTCCGCTTCCCGATGTTCAGCGTCAGCCTCACCATGCTCTGCATCGCGATGATCTCGCTGTTCGGCGTGATCATCCTGCTGCCGATCTACCTGCAGAACGTCCGCGGGCTCGACTCGCTGCAGACCGGCCTGCTGCTGCTCCCGGGCGGCCTGCTGATGGGTCTGCTCGGCCCGGTCGTCGGCCGGCTGTTCGACCGCTGGGGCCCGCGCGGTCTGTCCACCTTCGGGGCGCTGCTGCTCGTCGTGACGATGTGGCGGCTCAGCACCGTCGACGCCGGCACCCCGGTGGGGCTGCTGGTCGGGTACCACCTGGTGATGTCGCTGGGCCTGGCCTGCCTGTTCACGCCGGCGTTCACCACGGCGCTCAACCCGCTGCCGCCGTCCCTGTACTCTCACGGCAGCGCGATCCTCTCCACCCTGCAGCAGGTCGCCGGTGCGGCCGGGACCGCGCTGCTCGTCGGCATCATGGCCGGCCGCAGCGCGACGCTGGTCGAGGCCGGGGCCGCCGCGGTCGACGCCCAGAGCGGGGGCCTGCAGACGGCGTTCCGCGTCGCCATGGTCGTCGGCCTCGGCGCCGTCGCCTGCGCGCTGTTCCTCCGCAACGAGAAGCCGGCCGGGGCCGAGCCCGGCAGCGAGCCGGCGGACGCCCCCGCCCGCCTGCACTGAGGTCCGACGGGTCCCGCCGGCGGGGTCAGCCCCCGCCGGTGGAGCCCCGCACGACCAGCCGGTGCGGCACGACGTAGGCCTGGCCGGGCGTCCGGTCGCCCTCGATCCGGCGGATCAGCGCGTCCAGCGTGGCGTCGGCCAGGGCCGGCAGGTCGGGCGCGACGGTGGTCAGGCTCGGCGTGACGTACTCGCCGTCGACGATGCCGTCCCAGCCCAGCACGGCCACGTCGTCGGGCACCCGGACCCCCCGCCGCTGCAGGGCCCGGATCGCCCCGATCGCCATCAGGTCGCTGGCGCAGACCAGGGCGTCGACGTCGGGGGCGCGGTCCAGCACCTCCTGCACGCCGGCGTCGCCCGACTCGCGGGTGAAGCGGGCGCCGGGGGCGACGCCGCCGTCGGGGGGCCGCAGCCCGTGGGCGGCCAGCCCGGCCGCGTATCCGCCGCGCCGCACCTCGCCCAGCGCACCCGGCCGGCCGGGCTGCGCGCCGAGGAACCCGATCCGCCGCCGGCCCTGCTGCACCAGGTGGTGGACGGCGTCGGCGGCCGAGCCGGGGTTGTCGATGGCGACGTAGTCGGCGGTGCTGGCGGGCAGGAACTGCCCCAGCATGACCATGGCGACGTCGTGGCTGCGCGCGGCCAGGTGCTCGGGGTTCAGCGCGAACGGGCTGAAGATGACGCCGTCGATCCCGTGCCCCGGGTAGCCGTTGGCCGCCTCCAGCTCCTGCTCCACCCGGCCCGAGGTCTCGTCGATGAGCAGCCGCAGCCCGCGCGGTGAGGCGGCGGTGATCAGCGCGTGGGCCAGGCCGCCGAGGTAGGGCTCGTCGATCCGCGGCACCACCAGGGCGATGAGGCCGCTGCGCCCGCTCTGCAGCTGGCGGCCGGCGCGGGAGGGCCGGTAGTCCAGCTCGGCGATCGCGGCCAGCACCCGGTCGCGCGTCTCCTGCTTCACGTAGGGCCGCTCGTGGACGACGTTCGTCACCGTCTTCAGCGAGACGCCGGCCATCGCCGCCACGTCCTTGATCCGGGCCGGACGGCCGACGCCCGGTGGGGGCACGGCGTCGGGTCCGGTCACGGTCACCCCTCGTTTCTACCCGAGATCTTGACAATCCGACACCGTTCCGGCCATCGTCTTCTAACGTTAGAACATGCGCGGCGACGGAGCCCGCCGCCGGGTCGTCCCCGGGCACCTCCGTCGCTCGGCCGCGCCCTCCCGCTCACGCTCCCGTCGTCCGACATCGCTGATCCACCCCCTGACAAGGAAGTCACCGTGGCTGCTCGCAGACCCCTGCTCGTGCTCGTCCCCGCTCTCGCGCTCACCCTCACCGCCTGCTTCGGCGGCTCGCCCGCCGCCGAGGAGTCCGCGGCCCCGCAGGTCTCCAGCGGGCCGGTCGAGATCCGCTACCTGGTCGGCCAGCCCGAGGACGCGGCCGACCTCAAGCTCATGAAGGAGGACATCGCTGCGTTCGAGGCGCAGAGCGGCGGCATCACCGTCAAGCTCGACGTGCTGCCCTCGGAGACCATCCGCACCGTCCTGCAGACCCAGCTGCGCTCGGGCAACGGTCCCGACGTCTTCGGCTACGACACCGGCCCCGGCTTCGCGGGCGCGCTGGCCAAGGCCGGCCTGGTGCACGACCTCACCGGCGCCTACGAGAAGTACCAGTGGCCCGTCTACGACTTCGCCAAGCAGCGGGTCACGTTCGACGGCAAGCTCGTCGGCATCCCCAGCCAGATGGAGGAGGTCGGCCTGTTCTACAACAAGGACCTCTTCGCCCAGAACGGCCTGGCCGAGCCGACGGACCTGGCCGACCTGATGGCCAGCGCGACGAAGCTCGAGCAGGCCGGCGTCATCCCGTTCGGGGTCAGCGACAAGGAGGGGTGGCAGGGCGGCCACCTGCTGAGCATGGCCCTCTCCAGCGAGGTCGGCAGCGACGGCATGGACAAGCTGCTCGCCGGTGAGACCCCCTGGACCGATCCGGCCGTCGTCGGCGCCCTGCGGACCTGGTCGGACATGGCCCAGCAGGGCCTGCTGACGCCGTCGCCCACCGCCGTCGGCTACGACAACGGCAACGCGCTGTTCTACTCCGGCAAGGCCGCGATCAACCCGACCGGCTCCTGGCTCGCCCAGGACATCGAGCGCAACGCCAAGTTCGAGGTCGGCTTCATCCCGTTCCCGGCCTCGGGCGGCCCCGGCATCTTCAGCGGCGGCCTGGGCTCGGGCACGTTCATCTCGGCGGGCAGCAAGAAGCTGGACGCGGCCGAGAAGTTCCTCGACTACGGGATGACGGCCGAGCACGGGCGCTGGGCGGTGGAGAACCTGCAGGACATCCCCGCGTTCCCCATCGACACCAGCGGCATCGAGGCGTCGCCGCTGTTCACCCAGATCCTGGCCGACACCGCGAAGATCGCCGACGGCTCCGGAGACTTCGGCTACAACATCGACGTCCTCACCAACGACACCTTCAACAACGCGATGTGGAAGGGCATGCAGGGCCTGATGACCGGCCAGTCGACGCCGGAGAAGGTGGCCGAGCAGCTGCAGAAGAACTTCAAGAAGCCGGCCAGCTGAGGTGGCGGTCCTCACCTCGCACGCCCCGGCGGTGACCCGGAGGGCCCAGCGCCGGCTGGGCGTCCTCCTGGTCCTCCCGGTGGTGGCGCTCACGGTCGTGTTCTTCCTGCTGCCGCTGGCCAACGCGCTCGTCTACTCCGTCGTCGACTTCGACGGCGTCAGCTCCAACCCGCCCTTCGTCGGCCTCGCCAACTTCCGCGAGATGTTCGCCGACGACGAGGTGTGGCACGCGCTGTCCAACAACGCGATCTGGATCGTGATCGGCACCGTCGCCCCGATCGCGATCGGGCTGCTGATCGCCCTGCTGCTCTGGGGTGTCGAGCGGGGGAGCGTGCTCTACCGGCTCTGCTTCTTCCTGCCCTACGTGCTGCCCGGCATCGCCATCGGCATCGTCTGGGGCTGGATCTACGACCCGGTGCAGGGGCTGCTCAACAAGACGCTGGCCGCCGTCGGGCTCGGCTCGCTGGCCCGTGGCTGGCTGGGCGACCCGCGCTGGGCGCTCTACGCCGTCCTGGTCACCGCCATCTGGGGGGCCACCGGCTTCGCCGTCGTCATCTTCATCTCGGCCCTGCGCAACGTCGACGTCGAGCTGGTCGACGCCAGCCGGATCGACGGCGCGGCGGGCCCGGCCCGGCTCTGGTACGTGATCCTGCCGCAGATCATGCCGGTGTTCCTCATGGTGCTGACCCTCACCCTGGTGGGCGGGTTCAGCGTCTTCGACATCATCTTCATCATGACCGGCGGCGGTCCCGCGGACGCCACCAACGTGATCGGCACCTACTCCTACACCCAGGCCTTCCAGCTCAGCCGGATCGGCTACGGGACCACGCTCGCGCTGCTGATCACGGTGCTCTCGGTGCCGTTCGCGGTGGCGCTCAACCGCCTGCAGCGCAAGCTGTCGCTGCAGGGGACGGGGGCCTGATGGCCACGACGACGCAGGCGCTCCCCGTCCTGCCGGACCTGCCGCCCGAGCCCCGGGGGGCCACGGTCCACCGCGTCTCGGGCCGGCGTCGCGCCGGGCTGGCGCTCCGGCACCTGCTGCTCATCGTCATGTCGGTGACGACGGTCATCCCCGTGCTGCTCGTGGTCTCGACGGCGCTCAAGACCGACGCCGAGGTGAAGGTCGACCCCTTCGGGCTCTTCACGTCCTTCTCCATGGAGTCGATCGTCCGGGCCTGGACCGAGGGGCAGTTCAGCGACTACCTGCTCAACAGCGTCCTGCTCGCGGTGCCCAGCACGGTGCTGATCATCGTGGTCTCGACGATGGCCGGCTACACCTTCGCGCGGCTGCCGTTCCCCGGGCGCACGCTGCTCTTCTACGTGGTGGTGCTGGGGCTGCTCGTCCCCTTCTTCACCTACATGATCCCGCTCTACTTCCAGCTGCGCTCGATGGGCCTGCTGGACACCCTGCCCGGGGCCGTGCTGGTGCTCACCTCGACGGGCACCTCGTTCGGCACCTTCTTCATGCGGGCGTTCTTCTCCGACCTCCCCGAGGAGCTGGAGCAGGCTGCCCGCATCGACGGCTGCTCGGAGTGGCGGATCTTCACCTCGGTGATGCTGCCGCTGGTCAGCTCCGGCATCGGGTCGCTGGCGGTGTTCACCTTCATCAGCACCTGGAACAACTTCCTGGTGCCGCTGCTCTACCTGCCCGGCGGCGGCTACCGGCCGCTCACCACTGCCCTGTACGCCTTCACCGGCGGCCGTTCCATCGACATCGCCCCGCTCGCGGCGGGCACCCTGATCACGATCCTGCCGATCATCGTGCTCTTCGTCGTCCTGCAGAAGCAGGTGACCGCCGGCTTCATCTCCGGCGCCGTCAAGGGCTGAGTGATCCTGCTCGCGCCCGGTCAGGCCCTCCAGACCCTGTCTTCCTCCCTCGCGAGCAGGACGAAGAGCGTGTCCTGCTCGCTCCGTCGTCCAGACAGGGCCCGGGCCTGACCTGCCCGACGCTCGCAGGTGTCCGTCCGTCCCCTCGCCCGTCCCCCTCCCAACCACCCCATCAGGAAGAGAGCTCGCATGCCCTCCGTCATCCGCTTCACCTCCCCGCACGCGTCCGAGGTGGTCGAGGAACCCCTCGCCCCGCTCGGCGCCGACGAGGTGCGGCTCCGCACGCTCTACTCCGGCATCTCCGCCGGCACCGAGCTGACCGCCTACCGGGGCAGCAACCCGTACCTGACGAAGCGGTGGGACGAGGAGCGGCGGCTCTTCGTCGACGGCTCGACGAGCTTCTCCTACCCGGTCGACGGCTGGGGCTACGAGGAGGTCGGCGAGGTCGTCGAGCTGGGGTCCGAGGCCGCGGGGCTCGCCCTCGGCGACCGGGTCTGGGGGACCTGGGGCCACCGCGCCGCCACCGTGCAGAAGGCCGAGCGCGCCGCCCAGCGCGTCCTCGACCCGGGCGCCGACCCGCGGGTCGGCATCTTCTCCCAGATCGGCGCCATCGGGCTGAACGTGGTGCTGGACGCCGACATCCACATCGGCGAGACGGTCGCGGTGTTCGGGCTCGGGGTGCCCGGCCAGATCGCCGCGCAGCTGGCCCGGCTCAACGGGGCCCGCGTGATCGGCGTCGACAACCTGCCCGCGCGGCGGGAGCTCGCGCTGGAGCTCGGGGCTGACACCGTCCTCGACGCCACCGAGGGGAGCGTGGCCGAGCGGATCCGCGAGCTGACGGGCGGCCGGGGCGCGGACGTCTGCCTCGAGGTCACCGGCAGCTACCGGGCCCTGCACGAGGCGGTCCGCTCGGTCGCCTACAGCTCGCGCGTCTGCGCCGCCGGCTTCATGCAGGGCGACGGCATCGGGCTGCGGCTGGGGGAGGAGTTCCACCACAACCGCGTGCAGCTGGTCTGCTCGCAGATCTCGGGCGTCGCGCCCTCGCTGCAGCACCGCTGGGACGGCACCCGGCTGGCCCGGACCGCGATCGACCTCGCCGTCTCCGGCCGGCTGCGGCTGACCGAGCTGATCTCCCACGAGATGCCGATGGCGCAGGCGCCGGAGGCCTTCCGGATGCTCGACGAGCACCCCGAGCAGGCCCTGCAGGTCGTCCTCAGCTTCGACGAGGCGCTGGAGGTGGCCGCGTGATCCGGCTGGCGGCGCAGGAGGCGACCCTGCCGGGCGCCAACCTGGAGGAGCAGTTCCAGTTCGCGCTCGACTGCGGCTTCGACGGCATCGAGCTGTCCGGCCGCGGCGACGGCGTCTTCGGGGCCCGGGTCGACGAGCTGCGCCGGGCGCGCGACGCCGGGGTGCAGATGTGCTCGGCGGTGATGCACACGCCGACGTTCCTGGGCAGCTTCGAGCCCGCGGCCCGGGCGACGGCGATCGCGGACCTCAAGGTGCTGCTCAGCACCATCGCCGAGGCCGGCGGGCTGGGCATCGTCAGCCCCAACGCCTTCGGGGTGTTCAGCCGCAAGCTGCCCCCGTTCACCCCGCCGCGGAGCCAGGAGGAGTCGCGCCGGCTGCTCGTCGAGGCCCTCGTCGAGCTGGGCGAGCACGCGGTGGGCGCCGGGTCGGTGCTGTTCCTCGAGCCGCTCAACCGCTACGAGGACTACCTGGTCAACACCCTCGCCGACGCCGTCTCGGTGGTCGAGGAGGTCGGCTCGCCCGGTGTCGCCGTGATCGCCGACACGTATCACATGTCCATCGAGGAACCTGACTGCGCGGCCTCGATCGAGGCGGCCGGCGCGCACATCCAGCACGTCCAGCTGGGCGACAGCAACCGGCTGGAGCCGGGCGCCGGGCACTACGACTGGCCGGCCACGCTGGCCGCGCTCGACCGGATCGGCTTCGACGGCTGGCTGGCCATGGAGTGCGGCCTCAGCGGCCCGACGGGCGACGTCCTGCCGGGTGTCGCGGAGATCCTCCGCGCTCGTTGACCAGGGGCGGAGATCCTCCGCGCTCGTTGATCAGGGGCGGAGATCCTCCGCGCCCGCTGACCCCGGGGAGGGGGAGGACGCTGCTGCGCCGTGCCGCGTACTCACGGCACGGCGCAGCAACGTCTCCGTGGGAGGCTGGCGCGGTGAGCGCACAGGTGGCCGTGGTGACCGGGGCAGGCAGCGGGATCGGGGCGGCGGCGGCGACCGCGCTGGCCGATGCGGGCTGGCGGGTGGTGCTGGCCGGCCGCCGGGCCGAGACGCTCGCGGAGGTCGCCGCGACCCGGCCTGACCGGCTGCACCCCGTCGTCGCCGACGTCACCGACGAGGACTCGGTCCACGCGCTCTTCGGCACCGTCGTCGCCGACCACGGCCGCGTCGACCTGCTCTTCAACAACGCCGGCCGCGGCTCCTTCGAGCAGACGCTCGACGAGATCTCGCTGGAGGACTGGCGGGCCGTCGTCGACGTCAACCTCACCGGGGCGTTCCTCTGCACCCGGGAGGCGTTCCGGGTCATGCGGTCCCAGGACCCCCGGGGCGGGCGGATCATCAACAACGGCTCCATCTCCGCCACCACCCCGCGGCCCCGCTCCGCGCCGTACGCCGCCACCAAGCACGCCGTCTCCGGCCTGACCAAGGCGACGGCGCTCGACGGCCGCCCCTTCGACATCGCCTGCGGCCAGATCGACATCGGCAACGCGGCCACCGACATGACGGCGCTGATGGCCGACGGCATCCTGCAGGCCGACGGCAGCCGCCGGCCCGAGCCCCGGATGGACGTCGCCGACGTGGCCCGCGCCGTCGTCTACATGGCCTCGCTGCCGCTCGGCGCGAACGTCGCGCAGATGACGGTGATGGCCACCGCGATGCCCTTCCTGGGACGGGGCTGAGAGCGCTCCGCCGGGCCCGGCCCCGGCCCCGGGCCGGGTGTACTTTCGGCACATGAGCTCCGAGCAGGACAGCACCGCCGCGCAGCGGGCCGAGGTCGCCCAGCTGGTCGAGAAGTCGCGGATCGCGCTGGTGACCACGGTCGCCGAGAGCGGCAAACTGGTGAGCCGCCCGCTGGCCGTGCAGCACCGCGACTTCGACGGCGAGCTGTGGTTCTTCACCCAGGACCCCTCGCACAAGACCGAGCAGGTCGCCCGCAACCCGCAGGTCAACGTGTCCTTCTCCTCCGACGACGGCTGGGTCTCGGTGAGCGGCACCGCCTCGGTCACCCAGGACCCCGCCCGCATCGACGAGTTCTGGAACAGCCACGCCGAGGCCTGGTTCGACGGCGGCCGTCAGGACCCGGCCGTCGCGCTGCTCAGGGTGGAGGCCGACTCGGCCGAGTACTGGTCGGTGTCGGACCCCAAGCTGGTCACCGCCGTGAAGTACGCGAAGGCCCGGCTCACCGGCCAGCAGCCCGACCTCGGCGAGAACCACGCCGTCGAGCTCTGACCGAGGACCCCCCCGTGCCCGTGCCCACCCCGCCGCCTCCCGACCGGCTCCCCGCGCTGCTCGCCGGCGCCGTGCCCGAGCCGGTCCGGGCCGGGCGCTGGCTGACCCGAGGCACCCTGGTCAGCGGCATCAGCGGGTTCGGCCTGCTGCTCACCGACGCCGCGCTCGGCGTGGGCGGTGACGCCTTCGGGGCCGCGGGCGGCGCGCTCGTCGTCGCCGCGCTGGGGGCCGGCGTCGGCGCCCTCGTCGTCCGGTCCGGTGCGCCGGTCTACCCGCACCTCGGCCGGTACCGCGCGCAGTGGCAGGCGGCCGGGGCGAACGCCCGCCAGCTGGCCATCCTCGACGAGGCGCACCGGCTCCGCGCGGCGACGCCGCCGGTCGGCTACCGGGACCGGCGGACGACGGTGAACCCGCTCGCCGACGCCTACGCCATCTTCACCTCCCCGGCCTGGCGGGACCCCTGGCTGGCCGACCACCAGCTGCTCATCGACCCGATCGCCGAGGCCGCGGAGATCCTCGACCACCTGCACCGGGTCACCGGACTGCTGGGCGAGGTGCGCGAGCAGCGCCGCCAGCTGCCCGCCGACTCCGCGGCCGGCCGCACCTACGCCGGCTACGAGCGCGCCCTGCTCGGCGCGCTCGACGACGGCCTGCGCCGGTCCCGGGCGCTGACGGCCTACCGGGCGGAGGTGCGGCGGCTCGAGTCCGTGCTCCGCGTCTCCCGGGCCCTGCCCGCGGCGGAGGCCTTCGGCGACCGCGTCCTCGACGTCGTCTCCCAGTCGGCGCGCCACGAGCTGGCCGCGCAGCAGCTCGACGACAGCCGCGAGCAGCTGCGGATGGTCGAGCACGGGCTGCGCGAGATCACCGACCTGCTGGGCAGCGCGCCGGAGCTCCCCGCCCGTCCGCGACCCCCGGGCTGAGCGGCGCCGCTCCCTACACTGGCCGCGTGGCGATGGACTTCCTGGCCGGCTGGCCGTACCCCCTCGCCCTCGCCACCCTCTTCGTCGTCGTCCTGCTCCGGGCCGGCGCCACCTACGCCCTGGGGCGCGGCGCCCACGCCGGCGCCGGCCGCACCCGGCTGGCCCGTCTCGTCCGCCGCCCCGGCTTCCGCCGGGCCGAGCGGCTGGTAACCCGCTGGGGCGCGCCGGTGGTGACCGCGTCCTTCCTCACCGTCGGGGTCCAGACCCTGGTGAACCTCGCCGCCGGCCTCGCCCGGATGCCGCTGCGCCGCTACCTGCCGGCGCTCGTCGTCGGCGGGGCGATCTGGGCCTTCATCTACGCCACCGTCTGGACCGCGGGTCTCGCGGCCTGGCGCCGGCTCTGGGAACTGTCACCGGTGACTGCCATCGTGGTGGGCACGGCGGCGGTGCTCGCGCTCGCGGGCTACGTTGTCCGGCAGGCCCGACGACGAGCGGAGGAACCCGATGACGACGCAGCAGCCGACGAGGGTGAGCTGGCAGCTCACGATCGACGCCCGTGACCCCCATGCCCTGGCCGACTTCTGGGCCGCGGCGCTGGGCGGCGAGCTCGAGGACAACGCCGAGCTGATCGCCGGCGTGCTGGACCGCGGCTGGGCGCAGGAGTCCGACACCCTGGTGCACCACGGCCGGCGCTACTGGCGCGACCTCGTCGCCGTCCGGGGCGCGGGACCGCGGCTGCTGTTCCAGCGGGTGCCCGAGGAGAAGGCAGTGAAGAACCGGTTGCACCTCGACCTGCACGTCGGCGAGGAGCGGATCCGGCCCGAGGTGGAGCGGCTGGTCGCCCTCGGCGCCGTCGAGGGCAAGGAGTGGCGCGAGGTCGGCGGGCACTGGATCGCCATGACCGACCCGGAGGGCAACGAGTTCGACGTCGAGTGAGCCCCGGCTACGGTGAGCGGGTGAGCCAGCCCGACCCCGCCCAGCCGTTCCAGCCCGCGCTCTGGCGGGAGGTGCCGGGCTTCGCGCTCACCGACGTCACCTACCACCGCGCCGTCGACGCCCCCGTCGTCCGGATCGCGTTCGACCGGCCCGAGGTGCGCAACGCCTTCCGGCCGCACACGGTGGACGAGCTCTACCGGGTCCTGGACCACGCCCGCACGTCCTCCGACGTCGGGGCGGTGCTGCTAACCGGCAACGGCCCCTCGGCCAAGGACGGCGGCTGGGCCTTCTGCAGCGGCGGCGACCAGCGGATCCGCGGCCGCTCGGGCTACACCTACGCCGAGGACGAGGCGCCCGAGCAGGTAGACCCGGCCGCGGCGGGCCGGCTGCACATCCTCGAGGTGCAGCGGCTGATCCGCTTCATGCCCAAGGTGGTCATCGCCCTCGTCGGCGGCTGGGCGGCCGGCGGCGGGCACAGCCTGCACGTGGTCTGCGACCTCACCCTGGCCAGCGCCGAGCACGCCCGCTTCAAGCAGACCGACGCCGACGTCGGCTCGTTCGACGCCGGCTTCGGCTCGGCCTACCTGGCCCGTCAGGTCGGCCAGAAGTTCGCCCGCGAGATCTTCTTCCTGGGCGAGACCTACTCCGCCGAGGACGCCCAGCGGATGGGCATGGTCAACCGGGTGGTCCCGCACGCCGAGCTGGAGACCGTCGGGCTGGAGTGGGGCCGCGCGATCTGCCGCAAGAGCCCCACCGCCCAGCGGATGCTGAAGTTCGCCTTCAACGCCGTCGACGACGGGCTGGTCGGCCAGCAGGTGTTCGCCGGCGAGACGACCCGGCTGGCCTACATGACCGACGAGGCCGTCGAGGGCCGCGACGCCTTCCTGGAGAAGCGTGCGCCGGACTGGTCGGAGTTCCCCTACTACTACTGACCGGGGCCGGGTGCGGCCGGAGGAGACCTCAGTCCGCGACGCCGTAGAGCCGGTCGCCGGCGTCGCCGAGGCCCGGGATGATGTAGCCGACCTCGTTGAGCTTCTCGTCCATCCCGGCCAGCACGACGGTGCAGGGCACGGCCAGCCCTTCGAGCAGACCGCGGAGCCGCTCGACGCCCTCGGGCGCGGCGATCAGGCAGATGCAGGTGATGTGGTCGGCGCCGCGGGCGGCGAGGAACTTCACGGCTGCGGCCAGCGTGCCGCCGGTGGCCAGCATGGGGTCGAGGACGTAGCACTGGCGCCCGGACAGGTCCTCGGGCAGCCGCTCGGCGTAGGTCGCGGCCTCCAGCGTCTCCTCGTTGCGGACCATCCCCAGGAAGCCGACCTCGGCCGTCGGGACCAGCCGCGTCATCCCCTCGAGCATGCCCAGGCCGGCCCGCAGGATCGGCACCACCAGGGGCCGCGGGCTGGAGAGCCGCACGCCGACGGCGGTGGCCAGCGGCGTCTGCACCGTCTGCTCACTCACCCGCACCTCGCGGGTCGCCTCGTAGGCCAGCAGGGTCACCAGCTCCTCGGTCAGCCGCCGGAACGTCGGTGAGTCGGTCGTCCGGTCGCGGAGCACGGTGAGCTTGTGCGAGACGAGGGGGTGCTCGACGATGCGGAGGTCCACGGGGGGAAGGTTAGCGGTCGCGGCCGGGCAGGGTTCGGTGTCGTGCCGGGGCGTGATGTCTGACACGATGGACCGGACGGCCCGAGGCTGTCGGGACAGCTGGACGAGCGTGGAGGAGGGGCGGGGTGTCGGACTTCGACGACGAGGAGTACGAGTCGTTCGACCTGGACGGACCCGGCTCGGACACACGGCCGCGGACGGCGGCGCCCGCAGCGGCACCCGTCGTCGTGGACGTCGAGGACGACGACGACGAGGACGATGACGACGACGACCTCGAGGACGCCGCCGACGACGAGATCGACTTCGTCGTCGCGGCCTACCGCGAGGAGGGCCAGGTGCTGGTCCAGGCGATGGACGCCGACCTGGCCAACGACCTCGAGGAGCTGATCGCCCAGCTGCGCCGGCTCCCCGGCGACGCGGGCGCGCTCGGCTTCGTCAGCCTCGTCGAGGAGGTCTTCGTCCTGGTCCGGGTGCGCGGCCAGCACGTGCAGGTCCTGCTGAACGACGCCGCCGCGGCGGCCGACTGGCCGATCGCCCACGACGTCGCCGACCTGCTCGACGAGGACATCCCCGATCCCGACGACGACAGCGAGCCGATGGGCGACCTCGGCATCGTCGCCGACCTCGGGATGAGCGACTTCGACATGGCCGCCCTCATCGAGGACCTCGACCTGGGCAGCGACCAGATGCTCGTCGAGATCGCCGACAAGATCGGCCTCAACCCCCAGTTCCGCCGGGTCGCCGAGGCGGCCGCGCAGTCCTGAGCGGGCAGCCGTGAGCGCACCGGTGCCGGGGTCCGCCCCGGCCGGCGGCTGGGCGCCGCCCATGCGGCTGGCGCTGGCCGAGGCGCAGCGGGCGCAGGAGCACGGCGACGTCCCGGTCGGCGCGGTGGTGCTGGGCCCCGACGGCGGGCTGCTGGCGGCGGCCGGCAACGAGCGCGAGCTCACCGGGGACCCGACGGCGCACGCCGAGGTCCTCGCGCTGCGCCGGGCGTCGGCGGTGCTGGGGGAGTGGCGGCTGGCCGGCTGCACCCTCGTCGTCACCCTCGAGCCCTGCACGATGTGCGCCGGCGCCCTGGTGCTGGCCCGGGTCCCGACGCTGGTCTTCGGGGCCTACGACCCCAAGGCCGGGGCGGTCGCGTCGCTGTTCGACGTCGTCCGCGACCCCCGGCTGAACCACCGGGTCGAGGTCCGCGGCGGCATCCTGGCCGACGCCTGCGGGGAGCTCCTGCGGGACTTCTTCCTCACCCGCTGAGCGCGCGCCTCGATTGGCGTGACCGGCCGGTCGTTGAGTAGCCTCTACGGCGGTGGCGTGTCTGAGCGGCCTAAAGAGCGCGCCTCGAAAGCGCGTGAGGGTAAAACCTCCGAGAGTTCAAATCTCTCCGCCACCGCCAGCCTGACCAGGCAAGACGCCGGCGCAGCCCTCGGGGCGGCGCCGGCGTTCTGGTCTCTAGTCTCAGTTCTAGTCTCAGTTGGCCCCGTAGTGACGGGTGCTCTCCGCCCACGCGATGTCGCTGAGCAGTGGAGGATGGGGGCATGGCGAAGTACGACGATCTGCGGCGCTACCTCCGGGACAGGCAGACGTCACCCTGGAGAGCCAGCTTCGAGGAAGTAGTTGAGCTGGTCCCAGGGGGCCTGCCGAGCAGCGCCTACAACCACCCTGCTTGGTGGTCGAACAGCGACAGTCATCCGGAGGCAGTCGCCTGGCTGGCCGCTGGTTGGAAAACGGAGAGCGTGAACTTGTCGGCGCGCAGAGTGACTTTCCTCAGGTCAACATGAGCGACGGGCTCGTCGCTGAGGTTGCGCTCCTCCTTGCGTTCCTGGAGGAGGTGCCCCTCACAGATGCAGTCCGCAATCTCGAACACGAGCTCGACGGTTGCGATGGTAAGTCCGCGGCCGCCCGAGCTGCGGCGGCCGGGGTCAGCCTGGAGCTGCTTGCAGCGGCCGTGGCCACCCGGCGGAAGCTTGGGCGGGTCAACGACTTGATCCACGCATCTGCCATCGCCTTGATGTTGCCGACGCTGCTGGACGACGACGAGGTGGTGCAGGGTCGTCCCTCACTCGCGGCTGGCAACGACCCAACCCGGCCCTACGACTTGCAGACGAACAAGCGGATAGCTGAGTTCAAGCTGGCGCAGTGGGCGGGAGCAGACGCGATGAGGAAGCGCAAAGTCTTCAAGGACCTCGTCCACCTGGCGTCGGACGACTCCGGGCGGCGAGTGCAGCTCCTAGTTGTCGGTCAGGCCCCGATCAAGTTCCTGCGCGAGTCCACCTCGCCTGCCCGGTGGGGACTAGATCGCGCCACAAGCACGCGAGCCCTGTTCGAGCAGCGATTCGGACCACTCCCAATGCCTATCCATGAATTCACCGCTGGTCCAGCAGCCCACGTTGAACTCGTTGACTTGGAGCCTCACTTGCCCGAACTGATCGGTGCCCTCGTATAGCAGGAGTCCAGGAGAAAGTCCACAGTGAGGGGCTGCAAGGTCGTTCCGGACCGGACGTTGCTAGATGCGTTTGGCTTATACCGGTCGTCAATCCTAACCGATTTTAGCTGTCATCTTTCTGCGGTTGGACTGCCTGACCCTGATGGATCGATATGAGAGCGGCTACGGTCGATGGCACGCGGTATCCGTCAACCCATCCGAACCCGTAGTCTCCTGCATCGTAAACGGGTACCAAGACGTCCTCGGCATCAGTGGAGATGATTCCAGCAGTGCGCATTTCCTCCACGATGCGGTTGACTGGCCGCGTGAAACCCTTAAGCTGCCGCTCCGGCTCATATTCGCCGATTTCGTACACCTCTTGCCGGCTGATATATCCACCGTTCAACGCCGCCCGCCGCAGTACAGCCTGCTGGACGGGAGCACCTCGGCCGAGGCGTTTGAGGAGCATGTCGATGCCGACTGCGTTCCAGTGGGTGGGAGCAGTCGCTGTGTAGAAGCCGGCATCGCCTGCTGGCGCGTCGGTCGCGGGGTCCTCGCCGTCGGGCATCACGGAAGGTTCGTCCCTCCTCGTCGCGCGCTCAATATTGGTCACGGAGCTGGGCTCTACCTCGACAGAAAGGACGCTCGCGAAAGTCAGTAGCCGATCGGGTTTGATCATGTAGAGGGCCGTGCCACTCCTGGACCTGAGTTCTCGCGCTAGTTCAATACGGGGTCCGCGAGGAGTCCCACTCTCGTATCTCCACCAGTCTCGCTTTACGTCGCCGGTGACGAAAAGAACATCTAGTTTGCGTTTCTCCGCTTCGAGAAGTGTCTGTGACCAGACTAGGTAATCACCCGCCGCCCCCTCCGGGCCCAGATCAGCCTTTTTGACATCTGCGAACCCCGGTGGCTCCCCTGCGGCGGCACGACGCTGGCCCTCCTTGATTGCAGCCTCTCGCTCTCGCTTTGGCATCGGCTCCCCAACTCGACCTCGAAGCACCGGCTCAAGCATCTCTAGGACTGGATCTTGCGCCGTGCTTCGCGCTCGCGCGACTTCGTCCTCATCAGCTACCGCGTCTAGCAGTTGGCTAAGCCGCTCGAAGGCATCTCCGAGTTCGGCTTTTGCTACTTTGACTTCGTCCTCCGACAGGGCGGCCTTATTCACCCAGGCGCCGAGTATCTCGAAGACTTGGTCGCGGTGTCTTGCGACCGACGATATGCTCTCATTAACTTCGGAGATTGGGCTTCCAAGGGCACGTTCCCGGTTGCGCCAGAACTCTTCCAGAACGTGGTTCGGTATCCAGAAGCGATCGCCGAGGGCCGCCATGACCGCCACCACTGACTTTCGAGTGTCGACACTGTACCTGTAAAGGTTCAGAAGGACGTTTGTGTCGAATACCACTAGAGCGCGCTTTAGCAGATCCCGGTAGTCGTCGGCCGAGGGTGTTCGATAGGCTTCGAAACCATCAAAGAGTCCAAGGGAAGTTCCGTTCGCCGGCTGCATGCCCCGATGGTACTTGCTGACAAACTGAGCTGTACCGGGGGCTTACTGCCGAGCCCAGCCGCATCTGCCGCTCCTGGGCATGCTGCGGGAGCGCGGCCTGGATCCTTGGTTGGGCGGCCAACGCCGCCGGTGAGGTCAAGCGGTCTCTGGAGGGGAACTGTTGAACCGGTCTCTGTCGCCCGGATGCAAGGGAAGTGTCAGCGCTGCAGCCGAGCTGCTACTGGGGTAGCCCTCGGCCGGCAGCAGGAGCTGGTGCAGGAACGTCCTTCTGACTCGCCCAGAGGAGGCTGTCGAGCCTAGCCGCTAGGTCCGTCTGAATGGGCGCGATGACATGGGCATATCGGCTGACCATCGCCGTCGTCGACCAGCCAAGCACGCTCATGATGGTGCGCTCATGCACCCCGAGGAGCAGGAGCACGGTCGCGGCGGTGTGCCGCGCGTCGTGCAGCCGGCCGTCCCTGACGCCGCCGGCCACGAGGAGCTTCTTCCACCGGTCCCAGTCAGTTCTCGGGTTGATCGGCTCGCCGAGCTCTGTGGCAAAGATCCATCCCTGGTTCAGCCACAGCTGGCCGGCCGTCTGCCGCTCGAGCTCCTGGGTGGCGGCGTGGGCCCGAAGCAGATCCAGGATGGCCGCCGGGAGAGGGACGAACCGCTTGCCCGCCTTCGACTTGGTGGTGTCGGCGTCCGGACGAAGCGCCTGCCGCTGCGGGCAGTGGCCCCCGTACTTATGGGCACAGCTGCCGCCGCAGCCGTGGGCCCATCGAGGCCGGACACGGCTACGCCTGATGGTGAGAATGGCGCGATCCCAGTCGACGTCCTCCCACTTCAGGCCGAGCGCCTCGCCCTGGCGAAGCCCGAGGGCGAGGGCGACGACCCAGCGGGTGCCGTTGCGTTCCTGGCCGGCAGCGGCGAACAGCAGTTGGACCTCGGCGACCGTGTACGGCTCCACCTCGTGGTCCTCGACGGTCGGTGTCTTGGCCAACTCAGCGGGGTTTCGGGTGATGTAGCCGCGTCGAACGGCCTCGTTCAGCGCCGCCCGGAGCGTCCGGTGGACCTGGTGAACTCGCCCGGGACTCATCAGCGTGCCGCGCCGGGTCGGCAGCTTGAGCATGGCGACGTAGAGCCGTTCCAGGTGTTCGGGCTTGAGGGCGTCGAGCCGGTGGCGGCCGAGGCCGGGGACCAGGTGTTTGCGCACCGCGGCCCGATAGCCCTCGTAGGTATCTTGCTTGACGAAGGGTCGGGCGATGTTCTCCAGCCAGTGTTCAAGCCAGTCCTCGACCGTCCACCGCTCTGACACCTTCCCGAGCTGGCCCTGGTCCCGCGCTTTCTCGAGCGCCCTCACCTTCTCGACGACCACGGACTTGGAGCGGGACATGACGTGCCGCCTATCGACCCGTCCCTCCTCGGTCAGACCGACAGTGACGCGACCGTGCCAGTGCCCGTCGGCGCCCTTGTAGATCGTCGAGCGCCGGTTGCCCTGGCGCGTCATGCGGCGTCGCCGCCGCGGTTACCGCGTAGCTGGTCGAGGAAGGTCACCAGGGCGTCGGCAGGCACGCGGCGGAGCCGGCCGATGCGAACCGACTCGACGGCGCCGGAGCTGACGAGGGCGTACATCACAGTGCGTCCGATACCGAGTCGCTGAGCGGCCTCCTCGACGGTCAGCACCAGGGGAAGCGAACTGGCAGCCGGACGGATGGGGAACAGGGCGGTGAGCTCGTCGTCGGTCATCTCTGACACTCCTCTAGGCCGTGCTGCAGGTGGGGTGGGTGTGGGTGCCGTCGTCGTAGCTGAGCGGTTCGCGGCAGCTGATGCAGACGGCCGGTGAGGTCGAGGTCGGGTACCCGTCCCATCCGTCCCGCCGTCCCGCAGGCGTGGTTCTGGGACGGTTGGACGGTCGTGGGACGGATGACCCGTCCCAGGAGCCGCTATCCGTCCCAAGTTCGCGCTCGTGGGACGGCGGGACGGATGGGACGGGAAGGCCGCCCGGGTGAGCCGGAGGGCAGTAGCGGGACCAAGCGTCGGCGAAGGTCTCGGCGAGGTAGCCCTTGGTCTGGGAGCCGTCCTCCCATCGGCGGTTTGCCGAGCTGATGCCGAAGTCGCGGAGCATTATGCCGAGGGATCGTCCGGTAAGCCCATCGTGGCCGAGGGTCGCCCAGGGCGCTTCGTCGTCGTCGCGGAGTCGGCTGACGAGGGTGGCGGTCGGTAGGCCGGCTGCGGCGCCGAACGCGGTGCGGCAGTCCATCAGCAGCCGGACGCGTAGGGAAACGTGCTCTTCGTCGCTGTCGCCGTTGCTCAGGGCCAGGCAGGCCATCCGGGCGGTTGCGGGCCAGTGGCCGCCAGCGAGGTCGGCGACGGCGACGAGTGGCTCCCAGGTGTCGGCCGCCCTGTCCTCGACCGGGAGGGCGGGGACGGCCGCGCTGAGCTGGTCCAACTGGGCGCGGACCCACTGGTGCAGCTCAGACTTGATCCCGCTGAGAGCTGGACCATCGCGGCGGGCTCGGAACGGCTGGACCGTCTCGTCTGGTGCTCGCCGCCGCATCGTGACCAGCACGGCGCGGTCCTCGATCGTGTCGGGCATGTTGCCGATGCCGGCCAGGGCGGCCATGGCGAAGGTGGCGATGCGGTCGACCTCGCGGCGGGAGGCGTCCCAGCGGATCGCGGGCCGGCCCCGCTGGTGGCCGGCGTTCAGGAGGCCGCGGAGGTCCTCGTGCTCGCCGGCGCGGGGCCCGAAGATCGTGTCGGCCTCGTCGATGAGCAGGGTGGGTGGGTCGGTCGGGTTCTCACCGATGGACCGGTAGACGGCTGAGGGGGAGGCGTTGGTCGTCATCAGCGGGAGGTGACACAGGGCCTCGACCAGGTCGAGCAGCCGGGACTTGCCGCAGCGCTTCTCCGGGGCCTTGATCACCAGTCGCGGGGCGGCGTTCCAGGCAGGCATGCCGTGAGTGGCGGCCACCCAGAGGACGACCGCGGTGGCGGCTTCGTCGGACGGCATCACGACGTAGCGACGGAGGGCGTTCAGCACCTGGTCCAGCACCTCGGCGCCGTCGACGGCGGCGGTCGGCTCACCAGCGGCCGTGGACGCGGTCGGTCTGGTCACGCCGCGCTCCGGTTGCGCGGCCCGGTGCGAGGCGTCAGGCCGCCGCGGTGCAGACCGCTGGTGATGGTGGCCATGGCCTCGGCGGTGGTGAAGGCGCCGGCGGCGATGTGGTCGGCACAGGCCAAGTGCAGCTGGTACCGGATCGGCGCCTCGTCGAGGAGGCCGCCGGCCACCAGCTGACCGAGGGCGACGGAGGCGCAGAACAGCGCGTGGTTGCGCTGGCCAGCTCGCGCGGCGCGTACGGCGTCGACCTCGGCCCTGACCGCGGCGCTGGCGTAGCCGGCCGGGACGGTCCGGCCTGCCACGTGAGGAGGGGAGGCGGAGGAGCCGCCGGCCCTACGGCTGAGCGCGGCGGTCAGCCAGTCGGGAAGTGGTGCCAGGGGTAGGGCGGCGGTCGTCGTGTAGCGGCGGCCGTCAACTAGCTGCGTGGGTGGTGCGACGACGTAGCCACCTTGACCACGGGTGTCTATGAGCCAACCGAGGCGGCCGGCGGTGCTGGCGAGCTGGGCGTTCCTGGGGGCTCGGTAGTAGCGGTGGAAGCCACCCGACGGGGTTGAGACCGTGTGTGTGTCGGGCAGCTCGCGTGCATGCGCCAGCTCGGCCAGCACGTCCTCCCCGGTGACTGCCGCGCGATGACGCCACACGGACGGAGCATCAGCACCAGGCTTGGGGCGGTCGGTGTCGATCACGAGCAGCCCTGACGGCCCGCAGGCGATGCCGATGCCGAAGGGGTGCCGGTTCCAAGCGCGGCTGATCCGCAGTTCGCTGTTCGTCGCTCGCTGCTCCCATCCCTGGTGGCCGTGCCGGCAGAAGGGGTCAGAGCGGTCGCAGCGGGCCGCTGAGTGGTTGGGGCAGGCCGGCCGCTTGCTGCCGGGCAGGAGAGGGAACACGTGCCAGCCGCGAGCTGCGTACTTGAGAGCGGCTGCGGTCCGTTTGTTGTGGTCGATCACAGTTGAGGTCTTCTCTGAGGGCGTACGGATCAGGCGCGCCGGCGGTAGCGGCCTGCGCGGTGGTGGTCGAGCTGGCGAGGGTTGAGCGGGAGATGCCCGGCGGCCGGTCGGCGGCCGCTACGCGCTACTTCCCTGGTGGGGAGGCGGTCGATTCGGTAGCGGCGCCGCTACCGGTAGCAGCTGTGGCGGGTGCCTCAGAGGTGTCGGGCGGCACGTCGTCGCGGTCGCCCAGGGCCCCCGCGAGGGTGGCGCGGGAGGGGCCGCGGCGGTTCACGGGGCGGCCATCGAAGACCCGCTTCACCTGGATCGAGCGGAGCCCATGAGGACGGACGGCGGCCGAGACCTGCTCGCCGGTCCACGCGCCGTAGAGGCCGGGGTGAGCCGCGCTCAGGCGGTCGGCCAGATCGTCCCACCAGACCTTGTCCTCCTCAAGTGGCCAGGCCGCCGCCAGATGGTCCAGCACCGAGGACGTGTCGGTGTCGGGCTCGGGGTCGAGCCCTGCTGCGTGGCCGGTCAGGAGGCCCGCAGTAAGTCGAGCTGCGCGAGCGCGTGCGACGACGGGCTCGGCGGCCGGGGCATCGAGGTAGGCCACGCGGACGATGACTGGTTCGTCGCCCTCGCCGGCCAGGAAGCCGACGCCGCGATCGGTGCGGGCGAAGGTGGTTGTCCGGACGCCGGCCTTGTACATGCTCGTGCCGAGCACCATGTCGTTCTCGACCTGGCCGGCGACTTTGAGGCAGAACCGCAGGACGGCGTTGGAGGAGATCCCGGTGGGGAGGCTCTTGGCGTCGACGCGCTGGGTGGCCAGGAGGACGATGATGCCGGCGGCCGGGCCACGCTTGCCGAGGTCGGTCACGAGGGCGACGGTCTCGGGGTCGTCGTCGAAGGCGAGCTGGCACTCGTCGATCACGAGCACGACCGGCCAGAGCCCGAGCTCGCGGCGGTCGGACAGGGCGCGGGTCACTTTGCCCTCGGGGCACACCTCCCGGGGGAGGCTGCGCAGCTGCTTGTAGCGCCGGCCCATATCGGCGTGGATCGCCCGGAGGTCGGCCTTGAAGTAGCTCAGGTCGTCGGGGTCGTCGCCCACCCGGAAGCGGTGGGCGACCGGCTCGATGGCGAGGAAGTCGGCGCCACCTTTGAGGTCGTAGACGTGCAGCTCGGCGGTGGGGTCGAGCGCGGCGGCCAGCGTGAGCAGGCGGAGCAGGAACGTCTTCCCCATCCGGGGCAGGGCGCCGATGACCATCAGCGCGAACACGAGGGTCACGGTGACCGGCCGGCCCCGGGGGTCGGCGCCGAAGGTGACGGGCGCGAAGAGGTCGACCCGTCCAGCCTTGCTTAGCGGCCAGGGAACGGGCTTCGCCTTGCTCATCGGCTTGTCGCCCACCCACAAGATGAGCCGGCCGGCGTGGGTGTCGTGGTCGGTCGAGGGCCAGACCGAGGAGAGCGGCCGGCGTAGGCCCGAGGCGAGCCGGTCGCGGCGCTCGATCACGTCGCCGGCCGTGACTCCGGGCGGCAGGTCGAGGTCAGCGCGGAAGCCGGGGCCGTCCCGAACGACAGGCGACGGGAACCGGACCGCGCTCTCCCCGCCGCGGGTGATGGCCTTGTTCAGCTCGCCGATCCCAAGCGACCCGAGCGCGGTCAGGATGAGGTCAGCCGTCAGCCGAGGGACAGCTTCGGAGTCGACCGCTCGGGAGGTGACCGGCCGGTCGGGTGACCGGCCGAGCAGTCCGAGCAGCGAGAGGAGGCCGACGGTGCCCGCGAGCAGACCGCCCGGAGTCGCCGCCTGCGTGCCGCTCCACACGATCAGGCCGGCTAGTACCAGGACCACCGCGGAGAGCCCGGCGCGACCGGAAGCTGTCCGTCGGTGCTGCTCGCTCAGCCGCAGGAACACGGCGGGGTCGGCGCCCGGCGCGGTCATCTGAGCGCGCACAGTTCGACCGTCAGCGTCGAGCGCCCAGGAGAACCAGCCACGGGTTAGCCGAGCCAGTCCTAGAGGGGAGCGCGCCGTCAGTCGCAGCCAGTAGAGCGGGAGCCGCAGCGCATGAAATGCGGCGACGTGAGCGGAGCGCCTGGCATTCCATGCGGCAGCGTCACGGAAGGCGGTGCGCGAGTGAAGCCAGGACGGGAGGACCGGAAGGGGCTCGGTCGGAGGACCGGCGCCACCGCGACTGTCGACGAGGGGCGGCTTGGCAGCGACGGCCGGTCCGCCTTGAGGCTCGACGAGCTGGACCAGCGGGGGAGCCGGCTCCGCTGGGGCCGCCGGGTCGCCCATAGCCGGCTCGGCCATCACTGCACCGCCGAACTGAAGGCACGCACGACCGAGTTCGACAACGAGTTGAGGCCGGACAGGATCGGCGGTCCGACGGTGGTCGAGGCCAGCGCGAGACCGAACAGCACTCCGACGATGACGCCGGAGACCTTCTGCTTGCCCCACCGCACCAGACCGAAGGCGAGGAGACCGAGCAGGAGGACCAGGGGGATGGAGAGCACGAGTGTTCCTTTCGAGGGGTGCCGGCGCCGGTTGCGACCGGTCAGGGGTGCTCGGCCGGGGGGATGCCGGGGACGAGCTATGGCAGTTAGAGTCAGGACCAAGAGAGACCCATGAGTGGACCATAAGCATACCAAGAGGGGACCGTCAACGACCGATGCCGAAACCTCCCGTACGTGCGCACGAGCTCACGGCCCAGCTGGCGACGCAGATTCGGGCTGGGGAGCCAGCGCCTGGTTCGTGGCTGCCGTCTGAGCGGCAGCTGGCCGAGGCTCACGCCGTCAGCCGCACGACTGCTCGCGCCGCCCTGCAGAACCTCGCCGAGCTCGGCTTGGTGCGGGCGGTGCCCGGCTCCGGTGTGCAAGTGCAGCAAGTCGCGGAAAGCGTCACCGAACCCGAGATGCAGCGCACACTCGACCAGATCAGCGTGCAGCTCGACGAGATCAAGGCTCGACTGGCCCGACTCGAGGCGGCCGCCGGCGATGGCGAGCCGACGGCTTGAGAGGCGGGGTGTCATGACCACGAGTCAAGTCGGCGAGGGCCCGCCCGACCATGCACCCGCGCTGGTCCAGCACCGCCCTGGCACTGCCCTGGTGACGGTCGTGACGCACTGGACCGCCGGGAAGGCGACTGTGCTCCAGGCCGCGACGCGCATGTCCCAGGAGGCGTTCGCCGGCTATCTCGGAGTCAGTCCGCGCACTGTTGCCAAGTGGCGCGAACGGCCCGAGGCTGACCTGCGGCCGACGACCAGCGAGCTGCTCGACACGGTCCTCAGCAGGCTCGATGACCTCACGCGCGAACGCTTCACGCTGCTCCTCGCTGCCGAGCCGGTGACCGTGTCGGGCGGCCTGGTCGAGTCGCCAAACGGCACGGGGCCGGCGCCGGCTCGGCCGACGCCCGACGCGGTTGTGCAAGCGAGTCAAGCCCGCTGGCTCGACGTTCGGCAGTACCTCACCGAGAGCGGTATCGGGTTGGCGTCACGGACCGCCGCTCTCTACGACCCCGTGCTCCGGATCGACCAGCTGCCAGCGCTGAGCGCCGCAGCGTGGCTCCCTGAGCGCCCCGTGCCGCTCGAAGCAATCACGTTGCGCTGGGAAGCCGAGCCGCCAGCCCCTCGAATCACGGGAGAGCAGGCCGAGGCGCGGCAGACCTTGCCGCTGCGTGCGCCAGGCCGCGCCTTCGAGCGCTACACAACCGCTATTCGCTACCTCAAGTCGCCAGCCCTCTTCGAGAACCGGCACAGCTACCGCCTGCTGAACGTCGACTGGCGCGGCGGCGGGGGAGAATTGACATTCGGTCTCTCAACGTTCTTCGACAAGCTCGACAGCGCGGAGCCTTTCGCGCACGAGGCGGCGACCGCGGAGCTGGCGGGCCAGCTCGACTGGACACAGCTGCCGTACCGCTCGCTGGTGACCGACCCGTTCGACTTGGCCGATCGGCCCGTCAACCCGGGCATCAGCACCCTGACCATCCGGTGGGACCGGGAAGCCGGCAAGGGGACGTTCTTCCTGCTTCAGCGCAACCCGTCCCAGGTGACGAACGGCCGGCACTACAGCTTGCTCCCGGCGGGCGAGTTTCAGCCCGCCAGCATCTCGACCGAGAGCGTCGCTACGGACCTTGATCTGTGGCGGAACATGGTGCGCGAGTACAGCGAGGAGATGCTCGGTCAGCCGGAGCATGACGGCAGCAGTGGTCGGCCGATCGACTACGACACATGGCGCTTTTACCGCGACATGTCGGCCGCGCGCACCTCTGGCGAGCTGCGTGTCTACGCTCTGGGCATCGTGCTCGATGCTCTGAGTTTGAACTCGTCGATCGCAACGGTCGCGGTCGTTGAGAGCCGAGCCTTCGATCGCCTCTTCCGCGATCTGGTGGACACGAATGCCGAAGGCACCTTGATCAAGTCCCTTCCTTCGAACAGGACAGTGAGCGGGCTGCCGTTCGACCCGCACACGGTGCACCAGCTGACGTCATCGGAGCCGCTGGGCCAGACCAGTGCGGCCTGCCTCGCTTTGGCTTGGCAGCATCGAGCTGTTCTGTTGATGGACTCGCGGGCCGCCTGATCGAAGTGCCTCGCATTCTCAGCCCGGCCCACAGTCAGGTTGGACCGTCGGGCGCGGCCCACAGCGTCCCTGTGCCCCAGCGGGCTGGCGTCGCCCCATCTGTGCAACAGGCAGCCGCTGCCGATGGAGCCTTGAGGTGCCGGGCGGAGAAGGCGTCGTCCGCTGCTCAGCTCGGACCGTCTGGCCTTCCCACTTGTTGGCGCCGCCGCCACATGCCCGTAACGGGTAGCTCGGAGCCCAGCAGGATGCAGACTCATACCTCACCGTCGAGAGGGATCAGATGACACCGGTCGGGTTCGAAAACAAGGTGGCCTTCGTTTGGAAGGTTGCTGACAAGCTGCGTGGCACCTTCAAGCAGCACGAGTACGGATCGGTCATGCTGCCCCTGCTCGTCCTGCGGCGCATGGACGCCGTGCTGGCGCCCACCAAGGAGGCCGTAGTCGCCAAGGCCGCCGGAATGGCGGCCATCGGGGAGGGTCAGGACGCCATCCTCAAGGCGGTCGCAAAGCAGCGGTTCTACAACACCTCACCCCTCACGTTCTCGTCGATGCTCAGCGACGATAAGAACCTGGTCGAGCAGCTCGCTGGCTACATCCGCCGACTCTCGACGGACGCATACGCTGTCATGGAGGCGTACAACGTCGACGACAAGATCACCCGCATGGACCGCGCCGGGATTCTCTACGCCGTACTCTCCAATTTCGCCGACCTAGATTTGCGGCCGAGTGTGGTCAGTAACGAGGCGATGGGCTACATCTTCGAGGAGCTGCTACGTAAGTTCTCAGAGATGAGCAATGAGACGGCCGGGGAACACTACACTCCGCGCGAAGTCATCACGCTCATGGTCGAGTTGCTGTTGGATGAGAAGACCTCGTCAGAGCTGACCCAGAACCCTAAGCCCGTCCGCACCGTCTACGATCCCGCGGCTGGCACCGGCGGCATGCTGATGGGGGCCCTGCATCAGATCATGGAGCGCAACCCCAACGCCGTAGTCAAGGTCTACGGCCAGGAACTCAACGATGAGACCTGGGCCATCGCGCAGTCAGACCTAATGATGCAGGATATCGAGCCAAACCAGATGGCCAATGGCAACAGCCTCACCGCCGACGCTTTCGACCGCGCCTTCGACTTCATTCTGGCCAACCCGCCCTATGGGGTCGACTGGAAGAGCTATGCCGGGCCGATCAAGGATGAGCACGCCGCCTTGGGCCACTCTGGCCGATTCGGCGCTGGGTTGCCGCGCGCATCGGATGGGTCGCTACTCTTCCTGCAGCACATGCTTTGGAAGATGAAGCCGACCGGCTCGCGAGTCGGCATCGTGCTCTCGGGCTCGCCACTGTTCTCCGGCCAAGCCGGATCAGGGGAGTCGGAGATCCGCCGATGGATCCTAGAGAACGACTGGCTTGAAGGGATCGTCGCGTTGCCGGATCAGATGTTCTACAACACCGGAATTTCGACGTACGTGTGGATCCTGACTAACAAGAAGGCGGAGGCCGACCGGGGCCGAGTGAGGTTGATTGACGGACGCGCACTCGGCACGAAGATGCGGAGGTCGCTCGGCGACAAGCGCAAGGAACTCACACCGGAGGCGATCGCCGAGATCGCTCAACTCTACGGCGGCGCTGGTGGCGAGTTCGCCAACGAGGCGCGGGTCAAGATGTTGGAACGGGAGACATTCGGTTTTCAGCGAATCACCGTCGAGCGACCGTTGGTAGACGAGAACGGTGCTCCCCGGCTGAAGAAGGGTAAGGCGCAGCCGGACGCTGGCCTCCGTGACCAGGAGAACGTACCACTGCCGGCCGGATGGTTTGACCTTGGCGAGCACGAGCGCAGCAAGGCGTTGTACGAGGCCGCGGAGCAGCACCTGACAGACGAAATCCACCCTTACGCACCCGACGCCTGGATTGATCACACGAAAACCAGGATAGGTGTCGAGATTCCCTTCAACCGACAGTTTTACGTCTACACGCCGCCGCGGCCGGTGGAGGAGATTGCCTCCGAAATCAAGGAATTGGAGGGCCAGATCCAATTGTGGATGAGCGGGGTGGAGCTGTGACGGAGATGACACGTCTGGACCGAGTAGCAACGGTCCATGCGCGGATCGGCTGGAAGGCGCTGACGGCCGACGAGTACGTCGACGATGGATTTGCTTTTCTCTCTACACCGAACATCAAGCAATCAGTAATCGATTATACGAATGTCAACTTCATCTCTGACTTTCGCTACACGGAGTCCCCGGAACTTCAATTGCAGATCGGCGACGTGCTGCTTGCGAAGGATGGCAGCACGCTGGGTATCGCAAACTGTGTGCGCCACTTGCCGAGGCCTGCAACGGTCAATGGCTCGATCGCAGTTCTTCGACCCTTCAACGTGGAATCCCGGTACCTAATGTACTGGCTACAAGCCAGCCCGATTCAGGCGCAGATTCAGCAGCTCAAGGATGGGATGGGTGTGCCGCACCTATTCCAGCAGGACATACGAAAGCTTCAGGTGCCGGAGTTGAATCGCGGCGATCAGAGGCGCATCGCGGATCTTCTCGACAACCGAATCGCTCTGATTGACCGGATCGTCGCTGCCCGCCGCGAGCAGATCGGAAAGTTGGTGCAAGCGCGAGAGGCTCATCTGCAGCAGCTGCACGACAACTTGGTCAGCCAGTACGGCGAGTGTCGTCTTGGGTACCTCCTCGTCGGCCTTGAGCAAGGATGGTCACCCCAGGCAGACTCCGTCCCAGCTGCACCGCAAGAGTGGGGAGTAATGCGTTCGGGCTGTGTGAACGGCGGACTCTTTCGGCCAGACGACAACAAACGGCTCCCAGATGGTCTTGAGCCTCGGCCCGAATACGAAATCCGATCCGGAGACTTGCTGATGTCGCGCGCGAGTGGGTCCTTAGACCTTATCGGGAGCGTTGCGGTTGTGCCAGGCGGCACGCGTTCCCGGCTACTGCTATGTGACAAGATCTATCGAATCGCACCCGCAGAGGGTTGGGATGCCAGGTATCTCGCGCACATAATGCGCACCCGGAGGAGTCGTGAGGGGATCCGGCTTGGAGTTAGTGGAGCCGAAGGAATGGCTAATAACCTGCCCTCCGGTGTCGTTCGTGATTTGCGCATTCCTTTGGTCCCCAGTGTGCGGCAGCCGGAGATCATTGACCGCGCTGAAGCAATTCACAAGAGGGAAGCCGTGGTAACGGCCGGACTCACCCGATCGATAAGATTGCTAATCGAGTACAGATCTTCTCTAATAACGGCCGCCGTGACCGGCGCGACCGATATGCAGCAAGACAGGATCCTGACATGAGCGTGCATCTGGAGTCAGCGTTTGAGGCCAACATCGAAGCGCATCTGATCACGCATGGCTGGTACCAAATCAACCCTGCGACCTACGACAAGGGGCTGGGCCTATTCGGCGACGAGGTGGTGACCTACGTCGCGGCGAGCCAACCAAAAGCCTGGCAACAACTGATCAACCGACACGGCGGGGAGGGGATGGCGCGGCAGAGGTTTGTGAAGGTCGTTGCCGACGCCATCAACCACCGAGGGCCGATCAGCGTTCTGCGTGGGACTGTAAAGGACTCGGGCGTGACCGTGCGGATGTGTTGGTCGAAGCCCGCGAACAGCCTGACTCCCGAACTGCAGGAGCGATACGACGCAAACCGGTGCGGCGTCGTGCGTCAACTCCACCACTCGGAGTCCAACCCAGCCGACTCACTCGACCTGACGCTCGTGGTGAACGGCATCCCGGTGGCTACGGCCGAGCTGAAGAACCCGCTCACGCACCAGACCATCGAGCATGCCATGGCCCAGTACCGCACGAACCGCAACCCGCACGACCTTATCTTCGACAAGCGGGCGCTGGTGCATTTCGCCGTCGACCCTCACCGCGTCGCAATGACCACTCGCCTGGCTGGGGACCAGACCCGCTTCCTGCCCTTCAACACCGGCTCTGCGGGCCCGGGCAAGCCGGGAGCGGCGGGCAATCCACCTTCCACCCCCTCGGCCACTGAGTCATATGAGACGGCATACCTCTGGGAGCAGGTGTGGCAGCGCGACGCCTGGCTTGATCTGCTCGCGGCATTTGTGCACGTCGAGAACGGAAACGTCCTGTTCCCGCGCTTCCACCAGTGGCACGCGGTGCGCTCGATCCTCGCCGCCACCCAGGTCGACGGAGCCGGCGTCGACCGGCTGGTCCAGCATTCAGCCGGATCAGGCAAGTCCAACACCATCGCCTGGACGGCTCACTCACTGTCACGGCTGCACGGTGACGACGACCACCCGATTTTCGACAAGGTGGTGGTGATCACCGACCGTCGCGTGCTGGACCGCCAGCTGCAGCAGACCGTCGCCGGTCTTGACCACACGCCCGGCACCATCGTGCGGATCGACCAGCACTCCAACCAGCTGCGGGAAGCCTTGGAGGGCAACGCGGCGCGGGTGATCATCACGACTCTGCAGAAGTTCCCGGTCATCGCCGAGAGCGCCAACGCCGTCGTGGGCCGCCGCTTCGCCGTCATCGTGGACGAGGCGCACTCCTCGACGAGCGGCGACGCCGTGCAGAAGCTGAAGAAGGTGCTTGGTGGCGGGCTCGAGGACGCTGAGGAGGGCGAGGCGGAGGCCGAGGCGGCGGAGCTGCAGGTCGACGATGTCCTGCTGGCCAGCGCGAAGGCGCGCGGTAAGCAGCAGAACTTGTCGTTCTTCGCCTTCACGGCGACTCCGAAGCCGAAGACGCTCGACACCTTCGGCATGCTCGGCGAAGACGGGCACCGGCACCCCTTCCACACGTACTCGATGCGGCAGGCGATCGACGAGGGCTTCATCCTCGACGTGCTGGCCAATTACACGACGTACTCCACCTACTACAAGCTCGCCCACGCCCACCCACGGAACGACCCGGAGATGCAGGCGTCGAAGGCCAAGGCGGCGTTGGCGCGGTTCGTCTCCTTGCACCCTTACCAGCTTGAGCAGAAGGCCGAGGTGATCGTCGAGCACTTCCGGCAGAAAACGGCGGGCAAGATCGATGGCGGCGCGAAGGCGATGGTTGTGACTCGGTCCCGGCTGCACGCGGTGCGCACCAAGCAGGCGCTCGACGCCTACATCAAGCGCAAAGGCTACGACGCAGGAGCGCAGCCGCTGCGGACGCTCGTCGCGTTCTCCGGCAGTGTCAAGGACCCCGACTCACCGGAGGATGAGTTCACTGAGCCGGGCATGAACGGCTTCCCTGAGAGCCAGCTGCCTCAGCGGTTCCGGGAGGACGGATACCAGGTGCTTGTGGTGGCGGAGAAGTACCAGACCGGCTTCGACGAGCCCCTGCTGCACACGATGTACGTCGACAAGAAGCTGGCCGGAGTCAAGGCGGTCCAGACCCTCTCGCGGCTCAACCGCACCCGACCTGGCAAGGTGGACACCTTCGTCCTCGACTTCGCCAACAGCGCGGAGGAGATTCAACACTCTTTTGAGCCGTTCTACGAGGAGACCTTGGCTGCGCCTACGGATCCGAATGTGCTCTACACGATGGAGCACGATCTGAAGGCCGCTCAGGTGCTGGCGCCCGCCGAGATGGACGCGGCGGTCGCTGCACTCCTTTCGGGCGACCCGGCGCAGCAGTCGCTGCTCTACGGAAACCTGAGCCCTGCCGTTGGCCGATTCACGCTGCTTGACGAGGACCAGCAGGAGGAGTTCCGCGCCACACTGCAAAGCTTCACTCGCGCGTACGCCTTCGTCGCTCAGGTGATGCCCTGGACCGACGCCGAGCTGGAGAAGCTGTATCTCTACGGCAAGGCACTGCTCACCGAGCTTCCTACCGGTGACAACGACCCGATGCCGCAGCTCAGCAAGTCGGTTCAGCTGACCCATCTCCGGATTGCCGTCAGCTCCGACTCTTCCATCGAGCTCAGTGGAGACGACGAGCCCGGAGTTGCGCTCCCCGGGCAGGGGAAGGGCAAGCAGGCCGAGCCCGTGCTCGACAAGCTCTCGGCCCTGATCGCCGTGATGAATGACAAGTTCGGTACCGGTCTCGACGACGGCGACCGGGTGTGGGTAGACCAGCAATGGGTGGTGGTCAAGACCGACGACGACATGCGCACCGTCGCCCAAAATAACGACCGCAGCCAGTACGAGCTGGTGCTGACCGAGAAGATCAAGCAACTGCTGGTAGACCGGCAGGACAAGAACGGCCAGCTTTTCGACCTCTTCTTCGCCAACCCTGACTTCCAGGACATGATGCTTGAGTACCTCGGTGGGACCTACGACGAGTTCAGGCGGGAGATGGCGGTCTAACTTGCGTGCCCCAAAGGGCGGCTGACGCCTGAACGTAGCCGCGAGATGCGCCGGGGCTACGCCACGTCCGGCGTGGACAGATTGGGCGCCCGTCGATGCCAGGCTCTCCCGAACTGGCTCCATCAGAACCGGCCGGTGCAGCAGGATTGGCAGACACGGGGAGCCAGAGTCCTCACGCTGCCCCCGCGCCCGCTAGCGTCAAGTGGGTGAGCGTCGCGCCTGGGGCACCGTTGTGGTCAGGACCCGGCCCGAATGCTCTGGGCGGTCGGTACCCGGGCCGGTATCCGTTAGCGGTGGAGTCGTTCGCGTTGGCGGCGGTGGCGGAGCTGCTGCCTGGGGCGACGACGGTCACCCCGCACGCCCGGTACTTCGCGTTGCATGCTCTGGTCGGCGTCGAGGGTGATGAGCAGGATCTTGGCGTCGAGGAACGGCTGGCGCTGCTGCGGCGGTGCGAGGTGGTGGTTGGCGCAGCCGCCACCATGCACGCCCGGTTACGTCCGGAGCTGCATGAGGGGTTGGCGGCGGCTCACGGTGCGGACGTGATCGCCCCGCAACTGGTCGAGGGTGGGACGGTCGATGTATCAGGGCTGGCCGAGCCCGGCCAGTACGCCGCATCGGCTCGAGGCTTCCTGGGCCCCTACTTGGCCAGTGAACGCACCCTCGGGTTAGTCGTCGATGTCGGCTCGGCGGTCGGCGCCGGCCCGCGCGCTCGGCGCCGTCTGCTGCGGGACGCGTTTCCCGACCTCCTCAGTCTGGCCGGCCGGGACAGTGTGGCGGTGGCTGAGTTGCAGGATCGGCCCGAGTGGTGCGTGTGCGGGGTCTCCGCGGCGGAGCGGGACTGGCTGCGCAGCGTCTTCGTGGCGCCGGAGATGCCGGCTGTGAGCGACGAGCGACGGTCGCAGACACTGCGCCTGCTGGCCCGGCTGGTCGAGCTGCACACGCCAAGGCAACTGACGGTCCAAGCCGCGGAGAAGTTGGTTAGCGACCGTGCAACGTACACCGACTCCGTTGTGGCTGGCCTCGAGGTGGCGGCGGCGTGGCGAGGAGTCATCTTGCGCTCCTGGTACGTGGAGGCCTGGCGGTCCCTGTGGGCGTGGACGATCAACTCGATGCCGGCGGCGGTGCCGGCCGGTCAGCTCGGCGACCGCCTCGCCGACACCCTCACCGAGCACCTGACCGCCCCACGGCTGGGTGCGCTGATCGAGGCCCTGCCCGACGGGGTCGGCGCCGACGGGCAGCCGACGGCAGCGGACCGGGAGCCGCCGATCACCGATCTACCGCGCGGCTGCCGCGAGCTGGCTCAGCTCATCATCGGCGCACGCCGCGCCGGCCGGCTGCCGCAGCGGGTCGCCGACTACTTCGAGGACCCACTCGCGGAGCGACGGAACCGTCAGCTCACCCCGACCGCCTTCGCGGACTGGTTGGATCAGCGCCGCGATCAGTCGTCCGCGGACGTGGCGCGCGAGCTCACCGCCATGCTGCTGCACCGCTCCCAGCGGGTGGCGCTGTCCAAGGGCCGATTCCACACCGACGGCTGGAAGATCCCCACCCGCCTGGCCAGCATCGACGGCCGGCTCGTCACCGACTCCCTCGAGCCGGGCGGTGGGATCTCACTGCGCTGGGAGACCGCCGCGCAGGTGATGATCGGACTCGGCATCACCTGCTGGTCCGACACCAAGAACCGCTGGACTCTCACCGACGGCGCACCATGACCGTCGGCGCGACCGACAGCAGAGCGCCGGCGACGATGAACCTCGCCCAGCTCCTCCATACGGTCGCGGCCGGCGACGCGTGGCCGCTTGAGGAGGCGCTGTTCCTCACGTTCGGGTTCGATTCCGGCTTCTTCGAACGCGGGATCCTGGGCCGCTGCCGCGCCGCCGGCGCGGTGGTCACCGTCATCGCCGACGGTACGGTGTGGGCGCCGGACCCGATTGCGCTGAGGTCGGCTGGGCAGGAGTACCTCCTCGGTCTTGCCGCGACACCACGGGCGTTCCACCCGAAGCTGATGCTGCTTCAAGGCGGTGACGGCGCCCTGGCCGCGATCGGCTCCGGCAACCTCACCACCAGCGGCTGGCAGTACAACACCGAGTTGTGGCGCTGCCTGGAGGCAACAGCGGCGGGCGCCCCCACCCAGCCGCTGCTCGAGCTCGCAGAGTGGCTAGACCAGCTCACCACCACCGCCACCTTGGCCGGCCCGCATCGCGACGCGGTCCACAGGTCTACCGACCGACTCCTTGCCCTGCTGACCCGTGTCCCTGAGCAGTCCAGCACCGTACGGGTGCTACCCCTCGACCGACCTGTCATCGAAGGACTCCCTCAGGGACCCGTCGACGAGCTCCTCCTCGCGGCCCCGTTCATTGACCCGGCCGCCGACGCCATCCACGCCCTGCTAAAGCGCCTACAGCCCCGCCAGGCCACGATCGTGCTGCAGGAGCACCGGGGCGTGTTCGACCCCGCCACCCTCACCTCGGTGCTGGCCGCCGCGACGGGGTCAGTGACCGTTATCGCTGACCGCTCCACCCGTTACCGGCACGCCAAACTCATCGAGTGGCGCACCGGCACCCAACGGTGGGCGCTCACGGGCAGCGCGAACCTCACCGGCAGCGCCCTGCTGCGCCCACCCGGGCGGGGCGGCAACATCGAGTTGACAGTCCTCGAGGAGCTCACCAAACCGGTGTGGCCACCAACAGCTGGCGCCCGAGACCGTGACCGCGAGGTCGTCACCCTGGCCGACCTCCCGGCCCCCGCCGAACCGCACAAACCGACCGCGACGGCGACACCGGCGGGCCTTCCGCTGCTGCTCAGTGTCGTCTGGGAGGGCCGTGACCTCGACCTCGAGCTCAGCAAAGCCTGTCCCCCCGAGGTCGAGGTGCAGTCGCGGAACCATCCCATCGACGGCGAATGGCGCAGCCTCGGCGCCATCCCCGTCGGCGTGCGACGCCACCACCTCCCCGGGGTCGGCGTCGACGACGTCGCCCACCTCCGACTCAGCACCAGTGGCGTGGACCTGGTCGTCGGGCAGCCCGTCCCGGTCACCAACCTGCCCCGCGCCACCCAGCCTCCGCTGCTCGGCCCCGGCCAGCGCCGCCGCATCAGCACCGCCGAGGACCTGCTCGGCGACGACCTCGGCTACCTAGCCGCCTTCGCCGACCAACTCACCGCTCTCGCCAACGAACGCCGCCGCGCCTCCCCCGCCACTACCCGGAGCGCGACCGCCGTCACCGAACGGGTCACCGACCCCGACGACACCCAAGGCGTCGAAGCGCTGTGGCGGTGGGAGAAGGCCGCCCGCGGCCTGCACGGACCCGCGCTCACCGGTTTCGCGCTCGGCCTCCCACCTGCCGCCCCTGGCGATGCCTGGGAGGACTTTGACACCCCTGTCGGCGAGCTCGCCACCGACAGCGCGATCACCAGCACCCTCAGCGAGACGATCAGCGACGACACCGACAACGAGCCGGTCGACCACCGCCACCAGCAGCCCGCCATGCGCCGCGCCCGCCGCCACTGGGTCCACGGCTACGCCGACCTCGCCCACCGCGAGAACCGCAACCGGCTCCGCACCCCCAACCCGGCGTCGCACTCACAACTGTCGACCCTGTCCTGGCTCGCCGTCACCCGTCTCGCCCTGGTCTTCTCCTGCGCCGGCAACTGGCCCGACGACGACGAGACCCCCGCCCAGCACCTCGCCGAGCTCCTCACCACCCTGTTGGCCGGAGCGTCCGCCGAGGACCACCTCGACGAAGCCGTGGCACTCGCCGCGGTGGCCGTCGCAGTCGTCCGCCAACGCGCCGGCACCAGCGCCACCGGGCCTGTCGCCGTCGCCGCGCGCCGAGTCGAAGCCGCAGCCCAGCCCGTCTTGACCCAACACCAGCCGACACCAGCGCTGCTAGCCGAGTACTGCCGCTGCCTGCGCACGCCCGCCGGCCTGCCGCTCGCCCCCGAGACCGTCGACGGCCAGCTCGACGCCTGGCTGCACCATCCCCTGCACCGCGCCATCCAGCTCGCCCAGACCCGCGGCTGGGACTGCGTCGAGGCCTCGTCCCAGCTGCTGCAGGTCACCGGCACCATCAGCGACCCCATCACCGCCGCCCTGGCGCTGCTCGCCGGATCAACCGGGCCGCTCGCCATCGACGCCCGCTCCGCCACCCGGCCGCTGCGCGGCATCACCATCTGGGCGTCACCGGACCTGTACACGATCCGGCTCCAGCCCAAACCCCTCTGGGAGCACTACACCCACCCCAACATCGAGGCCATCCAGACCAGCTGGAGCAACGGCGAACGCAGCCGCTACCGCCAAGCTCACGGCCCCACCCAGCAACCGATCACCGCAGCGCTCCAGTGGCTCGACACCCTCGGCATCGACTTGGTTTAGCAGGGCAAGCGGAGGGCGGCGCTGGGCGGATGCTCAAATCCGAGAGGCATTTCGTGCCTGCCGTCGATACAGTCGCTTATCCAGGCCGGCCTTGCCCAGCACGGATGCTCGTACTGCGCCCCGCTGAGTGGTCCTCCAGCTGTCGAACCGGTGGAATGAAGACCTCGACAAACCCGTACTCGCACCGTCCGGCCTAACCGGTAGGCGCCCCCTCGCTGCTCGATGCGCCGGCGGCCCGCCGAGTCACAGGATAAGTTCGCCTGCCAGCCGGGGCTGCGGCCGACCTAGGCGGACCCAGTCTCACTTCTAGTCTCGTTCAGCACCGTTCGCCCTCGTTCAGCATCCGTCCTCTGGGTTGGTGTGCCCGCCCCACCGGACGCCGCTGTACCCGACCGGCATGTGGTCAGCAGATCTCGAAAGCGCGTGAGGGTAAAACCTCCGAGAGTTCAAATCTCTCCGCCACCGCCAGCTCGGCCAGATGCCGGCGCAGCCCCTGGGGCGGCGCCGGCGTTCTGCTCCCTGGTCTCGGTTCCCCGCCTCCGTGCGATCCCTGGACCGAGCCGCCTGACGTCGGCGGCCCGTCGCCGGCCGGCACGCGGGGCCGGTGGCCCGGGGGCTGACGCGCCGATCACGCGATCACGTCGCCCGTGCTCAGCCCGTGGTGGAGGACGAGGTTGGCGTCCAGACCGAGGGCCGTCTCGCGGGCCTTCTCGGCATCCTCGTGACGTCCCAGTCTGGCCAGCAGCAGGGATCGCGTCGCGTGCCACCAGGCGTAGTGCGGCAGGTCGGGGATCCCGTCCACCTCGGCGAGCCCGGCCGCCGGACCGCAGAGCTCCGCGACGGCTACAGCGCGGTTGAGTCGGACGACCGGCGTGTCGCTGACCGTCAGCAGGACGTCGTACCACGAGACGATCGCTGACCAGGGCACCGTGGCGTAGCTGGGGGCAAGCACGTGGCAGGCGGCGATGGCCGCCTGGACGACGTAGGGGTCGGGACGGTCGGGCGTCCGGCTCAGCCCGTGGCCCAGCAGCTCGACGCCGACGCGGATCTTGTCCTGGTCCCACGTGCTCCGGTCCTGGTCGGCGAGCAGCACCGGATCTCCGTGACCGTCCAGCCTGGCCTCGCGCCGGCAGTCGTGCAGCAGCATCAACGCGAGCACGCCGGACACCGAGGGCTCGTCGGGCATCAGCTCGTGGAGCAACCACGCCAGCCGCGTGGCTTCGTCGACCAGGTTCGTCCGGATGGCCGTGTCGCCTGCGGAGGCCACGTACCCCTCGTTGAACAGCAGGTAGACGACCGAGACCACGCCGCGCACGCGGTCGGGGAGCTCGGCCGCCGGCGGGACCCGGTAGGGGATCCGTGCCTGCTTGATCTTCTGCTTGGCGCGAGTCAGCCTCTTCAGCATCGTCGCCTCTGGCACGAGCAGGGCGTGCGCCACCTCGGCGGTGCTCAGACCGCACAGGGTCCGCAGCGCCAGTGCGACCTGCGCCTCCGTCGACAGGGCTGGGTGGCAGCAGGTGAAGATCAGACGCAGCAGGTCGTCCGGGACGTCGGAGTCCGGTGGTTCGGCTCGGAAGAGGTTCTGCACCCGGATCGCCTCCTCCTCCTTGCCGCCCCGGGCGGCTTCCCGGCGCACCAGGTCGAGGGCCCGTCTCCGGGCCGCGACCGTCAGCCAGGCCCGCGGCGCGTTCGGTATCCCCTCGGCCTCCCACGCGGTCAGAGCACGGAGGGAGGCATCCTGCACGGCGTCCTCGGCGAGCTGGACGTCGTGGGTCATACGAGCCAGCGTGGCGACCACCCGGGCGCCCGCTTCTCGAACGGTTCGGGCGACGGCAGCCCGGGTGGTCGTCGACGTCACTGGCCGAACTGGAGCACCGGTCGCACCTCGACGGCGCCGTCCCAGGCAGCAGGGATCTGCGCCGCCAGCTTGAGCGCCGCGTCCAGGTCGTCCGCCTCGAGCAGGTAGAAGCCGGTGAGCGCCTCCTTGGTCTCGGCGTAGGGGCCGTCGCTCGTCACCATGTCGCCCCCCTTGCCCCCCTTCACCCGGACCGTGGTCGCGGTGCTCGTGGGGTAGAGCGCGGCGCCTCCACGGAGCGCGGCCGCCGCCGCCGCACCGAACTCGTTGTACTCGGCCATCTCGGCCGCGTACTGCGGCTCGGACCAGTCGACATCGCGGCTGTAGATGAGTGTTGCGTACTGAGCCATCATCGTTCCTCTCCGATGGGTGGGGCCCTCACGGTCCCGCCTCACCCTAGGGACGATCGAGATCGCCCGAGAAGGACATCTGACTCCGGGATTTCCTGCATGACGCCACCCGGAGACCCCGACGGCGCCGACCAACTGGCTCACCCCGCAGAGCGCCCCGAAGAGACCCAGCCGCTGGACGAACCCGGGGCTGCCCGCGAGGCGGAACTCGGTCTTCAGGGACGCCTCGACCTGGGACTTGGCCGCGGGTGCTGATCAGGGCTGCCGCCACGTCGGTCAGCACGGACGGGTCCCCCTCGGTGCCCACCGCGGCGGCCACGGGGCCCGGTGGTTCGCCCGTTCTTCCACGAGGACCAGACCCGCTAGGCCGCGAACGGCAGGATCGGGGGAACAGCCGCACCACCACGTCCAGCGTCAGCGCCAGCGCCACCCGGGCCGACTCTGCCGCGGTGTCGTCGACGGAGCCGTGGGCCCGCTCCTTCACCCAGCTCCCGGTAGTCGTCGCAGAACGACCGAGGAACCGCTCGGTGACCTTCAAGGCCCCGGTGTCGTCGGAGGGCTCGCACGCGTGGGCACCGGCTTCACGACTGCGGGCTCCGCCTGACGGCGGGTCTCCCTGCAGCGTGTGAGCGGATCACCTTCGTGTCACCGCTCCGACGCAGCGTCCGATCGGTGCGGGATGGCAGATCTAGTAGTTGGCACCCCCTCCCGGGAGGAGGATGTTGGAGGCTGAGCGCCGAGGCGGGAGGTCCGGGTTGATGAGAACCGTGCGCGTTCTAGCCGCGGGCACTGCGTGTCTCGCGTTGTCGCTGACCTTGCTCGCACCGCTTGCTGAGGCGGTGCCAGTGGTGCGGCCCTTCGACTTCGACCGGAACGGTCATCCGGATCTGGTGGTCGGCGCCCCGGTGATGAGGGTCGGCACGGCGGGCGATGCCGGCGGAGTGGTGGTGTACGGGGCCACCAGCAGAGGACTGTCGACGCGGGGACGCGCTCTGACCCAGTCGACCCGCGGCATCCCGGGTGTCGCGGAGCGGGGGGACGCCTTCGGTGCCTCCGTGGCCAGTGCGGACTTCGACCACGACGGTTACGCCGACCTGGCGATCGGAGCCCCTGACGAGGGGGTCGGTGCGGTGCCGGGGGCTGGTGCCGTCACGGTCGTGTACGGCTCGAGGACGGGCTTGGACCCGCGTCGATCCGATGCGTTCTCCGCACCGGGCGGCGCTGCTACGGCCGCGCGGTGGGGGGAGTCCCTGGTGGCTGCCGACCTCGATCTCGACGGCTATCCCGACCTGGTCGTGGGTACCCCCGGAGAAGGTTCCTCGCGAGGTCTCGGGACAGGTGCCGTGCAGGTCCTGCTGGGCGGTGCGCACGGGGTGACGACCGCGGGCACCACGTTGCTGCGTGGGTTCGACGCCGGCCAGGACGACGGATACGACATGGGGTTCGGAGGCCTGCTGGCGGTGGGCGATCTCGACGGGGACGGAGACGGGGATCTGCTGGTGGGTTCGAAGGGCTCGAACCGCGAGGGCAACACCTACCCCGGATCGATCAGCGTCTGCCAGGTGGAGCGAGGTGGACCCGGCGGGTGCCCACGTCTCACCCACGAGCTCGACCACGGCCTGTCCTCGCTCGCCGTGGGCAACGTCATGCGCGGTCCGCGTGCGGAGGTCGTGGTGGGCTCGGGGGGCGGCGACATCGACAACCCGAGCGATGGCCAGGTGACGGTGCTCGAGCTCGCTGGCGAGGCGGAGCTGACCGTGGCCAGGACCAGCGTCATCGACCAGACCTCGCCAGGTGTCCCTGGCATCAGTGACAGCATGGACGGGTTCGGTGTCTGCGTCGTCGTGGGCCGGCTGGACCGGGACAGCTACTCGGATCTGGTGGTCGGCGTGCCCGGCAAGCGTTCGGAGCGTGGCGGCGTCGTCGTGGTTCGTGGCGGCGCCAGCGGTTGGCAGACGACGGGCAATCGCCGCTACGACCAGGACACGGTGGGCATCCCGGGAAAGGCAGAACCGCGGGACTTCTTCGGCGGTGGCCTCGCTCTTCTGGACCACGACGGTGACGGGAGCCTGGACCTCACCATCGGCGCCTTCGGCGAGAACCACCAGGCTGGCGCGGTCACGGTCCTGCGCGGTTCACCCCGCGGGATCACCGTCCGAGGAGCACGCACAGTGGGCACGGACTCCTTCGGCTACCGGTACAGGAGAGCCTTTTTCGGCGCGCGGCTGTCCTGCTGATCACCTCGAGCGTGGTCGTCACGGCCGCGACCGCAGCCGCCACAGCGCCCCGGCGGTGGCGGTCTGGACGACCACCACCGCCAGCGCGCCCAGCGCCGAGCCGAGGACCGGGGGCGCGGCCGAGGTGGCCGGCAGGGCGAGCGCGGCGAGCACCGTCAGCAGCAGCACCGAGGCCGAGCCCAGGGCGGCCTGCGCGGCGAGCGCGCGGCGCAGCCCCGCGCCGGCCGGCTCGACCAGCAGCCCGGCCGCGGCCCCGCCGACCAGCCCCGTGACGACGGGGACCAGCGCCGTCAGCCCGGGCGGTCCGGGCAGCAGGCCGGAGACGCCCAGCAACCCGCCGGCCAGCAGCACCCCGAGCACCTGGGCCGGCGGCAGCACGAGGAAGAGCCGCAGGAGCAGCGCCCGCAGCCCGCCGTCCGGGGTGAGGACGGCGGTGCTCACCCCGCCTCGCAGGCGGGGAAGTCGACCGGCGGCCGGATGCCGTCGGCGCCGGGCACGTCGAGGTAGGTCGCGTCGACCGCCGTCGAGTCGGTCGTCTCCAGGCTGAGGTCGATGCCGAAGGCGAGGCCCAGCTTCACCTCGGCGGCGAAGCCGGTCTTGTCGCTGACGTTGTCGTACTGGACGTTGCTCACCGTCGCGTTCGTGTACATGAGGTTCTGGAAGGCGTCGCCCGGCACCATCCGGTCGGGGAAGAAGGTCTGCGGGGAGACGGCGGCCTCGGGGTCGGCCTGCGCGGCCAGCCAGGCGTCGACGAGGTCGCGCTGGTCCTGGGTGGTGACGTCGAGGGTGGTCGTCGTCACGGTCACGTCGCTCGCGGAGCTGGAGTCGGAGGCGTTGCCGCCCAGGTTCCCCTGTCCCGAGTTGAGGGTCCCGGTGGCCTTGCCCTCGCGGGTGGTGACGAGGCTGACCCGGGTGATCTGGCCGTCCTCGTCGCGGGTGATGGCCATGCTGGAGCCGAGCACCCCCTTGAGCTCGCCCGCCGCGGGTCCGACCTGGCCGCTGACCTGGCCGTAGACCTCGCCGCCGGTGACGTAGGTGGTGGCGCCGCTGTCGGCGTCGGTGATGAGCGTCCAGCGGCCGGTGCCACCGAACTTGAGGCCGGCCTGGGCCAGCGTCAGGGCCGGGCCCTCGGTGCTGCCCGGGTCGAAGGGCAAGCTGAGCCCGACGGATCCGCTGACGTCGGCGTTCACCTCGAAGGTCGAGACCTGCAGGGTGGGCGCGTCGGGCGGGTCGGTGCCGCCGGTGATGGCCAGGTAGATCGCGTAGCCGCCGGAGCTGTCGTGCTTCAGCGTCTCCTGCTCCACCAGGTACTGGTCGAGCTGCTCGCGCATCTCCTCGGCCTCGTCGGCGTCCTCGAAGACCCAGGTGCTGCCGTAGTCGACGGTGACGCCGGCCCCGAAGTCGACCTTGGCCCCGCGCTGCACCTTGCCGATGTCCAGCCGGCCGCCGAAGCCGCCGGTGACGCCCAGCGAGGCGCCGTCGGTGGCGGTGTAGGTGACCGTGCCGTCGCTGTAGGTGGTCTCGACGAAGCCGGCGTTCTCCCCGAAGCTGATGAACGCGATCTTGATCTGCGCGTTCACCTTCTCCGAGGTCTCGTTCACCTTGCAGCGCGCCGGCTCGGGGTCGAAGGACGGGTCGACCACCGGCGGCGGGACCTCGGTCGCGGGCGCGCAGCCCGACGCGTCGCCGTCGACGGCGGAGCGGACGACGCAGATCGCGCGGGCGGCGATCCCCGGCACGCTGCTGCCGACGAGGGCCAGCAGGAGCGCGGCGACGAGCAGGGCGGCCAGGCCGTAGGCGGCGGCGACCTCCAGCGTGGCGGCGCCGCGGGCCGGCCGACCGGTGAGCCGTGCACCGCGCTGCCGCATGGGGTCCCCTCGTCGTCGTGCCGGGCCGTGCGGTCCGGTGGCTCGACGCTAGGGGCGGCCGGGGTCGGTGTCGTGGGCCCGCGGGCCCAACGGCGGGCCCGGCCGGCTAGCCGTCCGCGTCGAGGACGAGGGACTCCAGCACGCGGCGCTCCAGCTCCGGGTCGGGCTGCGGGGTGAGGAAGGAGACGGCGACCGACTGCGGGGAGGGCCAGCGGGCGGCCACCACCCAGGTGCCGGTCAGCTGCGAGCCGCCGTTGTCGGTGAAGGTGTAGCGGGTCAGCCGGCCGGTGGTGGCGCCCTCGATCTCGACGTCGCGGCTCTCGACGACGGTGAACCCGCGCAGCCCCACCTGGGCCTGCCCGACGAGGGTGCCCATGCCCTGGGCCGCGCTCGTGTGGTCGCCGAAGTCGCCGGACACCTGGAGCTGCTCGACGGCACCCTCGCCGGGGGTGAAGCCGGCGGTCCACGGTGCCTCGACGGGCACCGGCGCCGACCACGCCGTCGGCCGGTCGACGCGCAGCCGGCCGTCCTCCACCTCGGTCCAGGCGCCGCTGCCGTCGTCGGCGCAGCCGGCCAGGCCGCAGAGCAGCAGGACGGCGAGCGCCGCGCCGGTCCGTCGGGTCGCGCGCATGGGGCCTCCCTGTCGTGGTGCCGGGCGGGGACCGGCGCCGGGGTACAGTCGCGCCGCCTCCGCCACGGGGTCGGGAGACCCGACTCTAGGTCGTCGCGGGGGCAGACCGGTCCCGCGCGTGGCGACCGGCGGGAGGGAGCCAGCCGTGGCGTGGGTCTGGGTGGGCGTGACCGGGCTGCTCGGCGTGCTCGCCGCCGGCTGGCTGCACCGCGGCCACCACCGCCGCCCCGACGACGAGCACCACCGCAGCGTCCCGCCCTGGGCGGTGCCGCTGGTGGCCGTGGTCGGCGCCGTCGCCGCGGGCCCGTTCCTGGCCGACCAGCCGCCCGTCGTGCTCGCCACGCTCACGCTCGCCCTGGTCTGGGCCGTGCTGCTGGCCGCCGTCGACCTCGAGGTGCGCCGGCTCCCGGACCGGCTCGTGCTGCCCGCCTACCCCGTCGCCGCCCTCCTGCTGACCGCCTGCGCGGTGGTCACCGGCGAGCCGGCCGCCCTGCTCCGCGCGCTCACCTGCGCGGGCGCGGGCGTCGCGGCGTTCCTGCTCGCCGCCCTGCTGAGCCCCGGCGGGGAGGGCCTCGGCCTGGGCGACGTGAAGCTGGCCGGCGTCCTCGGCGGCCTGCTCGGCTGGTGGGGCTGGTCGGACGCGCTGGTGGGCCTGCTCAGCGGCTTCGTGCTGGGCGGTCTCGCCGCGCTGGTGCTGCTGCTGGCCCGCCGGGTGGACCGCGGCGGCGCCCTCGCGTTCGGCCCGGCCATGCTGCTCGGCGCCTACCTCTGCACGGTGCTGGCCCCGCTGGCCTGAGCCCTACCCCGGCCGTCCGGACGCCCCGGGCGGTGACCCCGGCCGCCCGTAGGTTCACGCCGCAGCCGGGCCGCAGGGGCCCGCACCAGCGTGCCGGTCCCGTCGCGGGCCGGCGGACCCGTGGGGGACTTGTGCTGATGATCACCGTGGCCGGGGCGTCCGGCCTGGACCCCGTCGTCGGCCTCCCGGAGGGCGTCCCGAGCGCCCTCCTCGCCGCCGTCGGGGACCGCCATCGCGGGCCCGTCCTCGTGCTGAGCCCGCGGCACGCGGCCCGCGGGGCCCGCGAGCAGGCGCACGTCCTGGTCGCCGCCCGGCCTGACCTCCGCGTCGGGGTCCTCGTCCTCGACCACCACGCGCTGACGCTGCTGCTGGCCGGTCGGCTGGCGGCCGGCCCGGCCGCCGCCGACGACCCCGGCCGCGCCGTCGCCCTGGTCCGCTCCGTGGCCGCCCGCTCCCGCAGCCTCGTCTGGTACCCGCGGGCCGGCGGCCGCGCCGGGGCGTGGGACGGCACCCCGCAGCCCGTGCCGGCCGGCGCCCGGCTGCGCTCGCTCCTCGGCCGGCCCGGCTACCTCGCCGAGGTCGGCGCCGCCGGCCTGCTGCCCGCGCGGCTGGGCCTCGGCCCCGACGCCGGGGCCGCCGGTGCGGCGGTGCTGCACAGCGCTGGACCGCTGCCCGACGCCCTCGCCCGCCACCTCGACGGCCGGGCCGGCACCGCCGTCGACGCCGGCCCCGCGCCCGGCTGCCCCTACGCGAGCCCCGGCTCCGTCGAGCTGACCCTGCTGGTCGCCCCGACCGGGCCGGTCCTGCCCGGGCCCGCCTGCCCGGTCTGCGGCGCGGGCACGGGCGCCGCGGGCTGCGTCTTCTGCGGCACCGCCGCCGTCCCCGCGGCGCTGCCGCCGGTCGCGCCGGCCCCGCCGGCCCCCGCCCCGCCCGCTCCGCCGGTCCCCGCGACCGGGCCCGCTCCCGCCCGTCCCCTCGTCCCCGCAGGAGGATCCGCATGAACCCCCGCCAACGCCGCGGCGTGATGTTGATGGTGCTGTCCGCGCTGGCCGCCGTCCTCGTCTTCGTCGGGGTCTCCAGCTACGTCGCCGACGTCAACGCCCAGGTCGGCCCGATGGTCACCGTCTACCGCGTCACCCAGGACCTGCCCGCCTTCACCACGCTGTCCAGCGAGAACACCGAGCCCGCCGAGGTGCCCGAGCGCTGGGCGTCGGCCGGCACGGTGCTGCGCAGCTCCGACGTCGACGGCCGGGTGACGGCCACGCCGCTGGCCGCCGGCTCCCCCGTCAGCCTCGACGGGCTGGTGCCGCCCAGCGACCTCGACCCGACCGAGCGCGAGGTCGCCGTCAACGTCGACGCCGTGACCGGGCTGGCCGGGCGGGTCCGCCCCGGCGACCGGGTCGACGTCTACGCCGTGTTCACCGACGTCCCCGGCCTGACCAAGCAGGCCCGGATCCTCGTCGAGAACGTCCGCGTCGTCTCCGTCGCCGGCCAGCAGCAGGTCCAGTCGCCCGACGCCAAGAGCCTGCAGAACGTCATCCCCGTCACCCTCGCGCTGCAGCCCGACGCGGCGCTCGGCGTGACGTACGCCAACACCCTCGCCCAGGAGGTCCGGCTCGTCGGGCTGCCGCCGGGCGTGGCCCAGGACCGCAGCGAGGAGGACGACACCTTCGACGCGCGCAAGCTCGGCGGCAAGGCCGTCCCCGAGGAGGGAACCCGATGAACCGCGCCGTGATCGCCGTCGCCGACCAGGTGGTGGTGCAGGAGCTGCGCTCCCTGCTGGACCAGAGCGACATCGACGTCGAGGTGGCCTTCGTGGCCGAGTCGACGTCGGAGATGGTCGCGGCGGTGCTCACCCACCGGCCCGCGCTGCTCTTCGTGCACGACCGGCTGGGCCCGGGCTCGGTGGCCCCGACGGTCCGCGACCTGACGCTGCGCAACCCGGCGCTCGCCGTCGTCGTGGTGAGCACGGCCGGCTCGGCCGACACCTACAGCCAGGCCCTCGACGCCGGCGCCCGCGCCGTGCTGGCCGCGCCGTTCGGGCTCGAGGAGCTCAACCACCGGCTGGCCGCGCTGCTGGAGTGGAGCTCGACGCTGCGCTCGGCGCTGTCCGACCACCCCGAGCCCGGGGGCGCGGGCAGCAGCCGCGGCGCCCGGGTGGTGGCCGTCGCCGGCGCGAAGGGCGGGGTGGGCGCCACCGTCATCGCCTCCCACCTGGCCTGGGACACCGCGACGACCGAGCCCGGCATGCGGGTCTGCCTCGTCGACCTCGACGTGGAGAAGGGCGACGTGCCCAGCTACCTCGACGTCAGCCACCGGGTCTCGGTGGCCGACCTGGCCAAGATCAGCGAGGACCTCGCCTCCCGCGCCGTCGCCGACACCGTCGTGGTGCACACCAGCGGCCTGCACCTGCTGCTGGCCCCGACCGAGATCCGCGACACCGAGTTCGTCAGCCCCGAGGCCGTCCGCCGGATCCTCGCCCAGCTGCGCACGCTCTACCACCTCGTCGTGGTCGACACCGGCTCGGCGGTCACCACGACGCAGGCCGCAGCGGTCGAGTCGGCCGACGTCACGCTCCAGGTCGTGACCGCCGACGTGCCCGCCCTGCGCGCCGCCCGCCGGCAGGTGACGGCCTGGGAGTCCCTCGGCGTCGCCGACGCCGCCGCGGTCCGGGTGGTCGTCAACCGCTTCGTCCGGCGCAGCGAGATCCAGCAGGACACCATCGACCAGCTGGCCCTGGGGCTGCGCTCCCAGGTGCTGATCCCCGACCTCGAGCGCGGCCTGGAGCGCGCCGGCAACGCCCGGATGCCGTCGGAGGTCCGCAACGCCGTCTGGTGGCGGAGCCTGCGGGCCGTCGGCGCGGAGCTGCAGGTGCGCCGGGCCTTCGACGACGCCGTCGCCGTCTCCCGGCGGGCCGGCGGCGCCGACGACGAGGTGGCCCTCCGGGCGGCCCCGGGCGGTGGGCGGGGTGCGGGGAAGAAGGAGAGGGGTGCCGGGAAGCGGGCCCTTCGACAGGCTCAGGGCGCGGGAGGTCAGGCTCGGGGAGCGGGAGGTCAGGCTCAGGGCGCGGGGGGTTCGGCTCAGGCCCTTCGACGAGCTCAGGGCGCGGGAGGTCAGGCTCAGGGAGCGGAGGACCGGGCTCGGCGGCGGCTGCCGGCCGACGCCGGGCAGGTGGTGGTGGAGAACGTCGCCCTCATCCCCGTCGCCCTCGTCGTGCTGGCCGTCTGCCTGCAGTTCGTCCTGCTCGGGGTCTCCTTCGTCTGGTCCGGGGTGGCGGCCGGTGCGGCGGCGCGGGCCGTCGCGGTGGGCACCAGCCCCGACGCCGCCGCGCGGGACGCCGTGCCCGCGGGGCTGCGGTCCGACCTCCGCGTCGCGGCCGGCGGGGACCGGGTGGCCGTCACCGTCCGCTCGCCGATGCTGCTCGGCTCCGGCGTCACCCGTGACGTCGCCGTCGTCGTCGACCACACCGTTGTCCGGGAGCCCCGGTGAGACGCCGTGACGCCGGCTCGGCCAGCATCGAGACCGTCGCGCTGGTGCCGGTCGTGCTCGTCGTGCTCGTGCTGGCGCTCCAGGTGCTCGTGATGGCCTACACCGCGCACGCCGCCGACCAGGCCGCCCGCGACGCGGCCCGGGCCTACTCCCTCGACGCCTCCGCGACCCAGGCCGCCGCGGCCAGCGTGCCCGGAGCCGTCCGGGTCGTCGACGTCGTCACCTTCGGCCCCGACCACGGCGCCCGGGTGACGGTCGAGGCGCCGCCGATGCTGTTCCTGGCCGACCGCCGGGTCAGCCGGACGGTGGTGTTCCCGTGAGGCGCGACTTCAGCCACTTCGCCCGCCCGCAGAGCCGCGACGCCAGCGAGAGCGAGGCCGACGACGCCCAGGTCCGCCGGTTCAAGCAGATCCTCCTCGACGAGGTCGACCTGCAGGAGCTGTCCAAGCTGGCGCCGGAGGAGCGGCGGGCCCGGCTCGAGCGGGTGCTGGCGCACCTCATCTCCCGCGAGGGCGTCATCCTCTCCAGCCGCGAGCGCGCGACCCTGGTCCGCCGGGTCGTCGACGAGGCCGTCGGGCTCGGCGTGCTGGAGCCGCTGCTGGCCGACGACAGCATCTCCGAGATCATGATCAACGGGCACGAGACCGTCTACGTGGAGCGGTTCGGCCGCTTGGAGCGGATCCCCAGCGGGTTCACCTCCCAGGCCCAGCTGCTGCAGACCGTCGACCGGATCGTCTCCGCGGTCAACCGCCGCGTCGACGAGTCCAGCCCGATGGTCGACGCCCGGCTGCCTGCCGACGCCCGGCTGCCGCGCGGCGCCCGGGTCAACGTCGTGCTGCCGCCGCTGGCCCTGGACGGCCCGTCGGTCACCATCCGGCTGTTCCCCAAGGCCTACGGGCTGGCCGAGCTGCTGCAGCGCGGCACCCTCGACGGCCCCAGCGCCGAGCTGCTGGCCACCTGCGTCCGCGGCCGGCTGAACGTCATCGTCTCCGGCGGCACCGCCTCGGGGAAGACGACGCTGCTCAACGCGCTGTCGCAGTTCGTGCCGGCCCGCGAGCGGATCGTCACCGTCGAGGACGCGGCCGAGCTCTCGCTGGCCCAGGAGCACGTCATCCGGCTGGAGACCCGGCCGCCGAACGTCGAGGGCCGCGGCGACGTGACCATCCGCGACCTGGTCCGCAACGCGCTCCGGATGCGGCCCGACCGGATCATCGTCGGCGAGGTCCGCGGCGGGGAGTCCCTGGACATGCTGCAGGCGATGAACACCGGGCACGACGGCTCGCTGGCCACCGTGCACGCCAACACCGCCGACGACGCGCTCTCCCGGATCGAGACGCTGGCGACGATGAGCGACGTCGAGATCCCGTTCGCGGCCATCCGCGACCAGGTGAACAACGCCATCGACGTCGTCGTCCAGCTGTCCCGGCACGCCGACGGCACCCGGCGGATCACCCAGATCGCCTACGTGGTCTCGGCCCGCCGGGAGGACTACCGGCTGCACACGCTCGCCGAGTTCGACCCGTCGACGCGGCAGTTCGTCCGGCACCCGGCGCCCGCCAAGCTGGTCCGGGCGCTGGCCGCCGCGGGCGAGGAGCTGCCGGCCGGCTGGGAGGTGGCCCCGTGACCCTCGTCCTCGTCGGGCTGACCCTCTTCGTCGTCCTGCTCGTCGCCGGCATCAGCCAGCTGGCGCTGCACGCCGCCGACCACCGGCAGGTGGTGGCCGGCACCCTCGCGGGCACCGTCACCGCCGAGCCGACGGCCTCGCCGCTGCGCCGGCTGGCCCGCCGCTTCGACCGCACCCGGCTGGGTCGCGCCCTGCAGCGCGACCTCGTGCTGGCCGGGGTCACCTACCCGCCCGCCTCGGTGTTCGCCGTGCTCGTGCTGGCCACCGCGACCATCCCCTACGTGCTGGCCCGGCTGCTGGCGCCGGCGTTCGGCCTCGTCGGCCTGCTCGGCGGCTACGTCCTGCTGCGTGCGTGGCTGCGCCGGGCCCGGGAGCGCCGGCGGGAGAAGTTCGTCACCCAGATCCCCGAGCTGGCCCGGATCCTCTCCAACGCCACCGGCGCGGGGCTCAGCATCGCCACCGCCTGGGCGGTCGCGGAGAAGGAGATGGCCGAGCCCGCCCGCACCGAGATCCAGCGGCTCAACGCCGCCGTCCGGTTCGGCTCGTCACTGGAGGCCGCCATGCTCCAGCTGCTGGACCGGCTGCCGGCCCGCGAGGTCCGGGTGCTGATGTCCACCCTCGTGGTCAGCGCCCGCTCCGGCGGCTCGCTGGTCGGGGCGCTGCGCGACATCTCGCTGACCCTCGACGACCGCAAGGAGGTGCGCCGGGAGATCCGGACGACGCTGGCCCAGGCCCGCGCCACCAGCACGCTGGTCATCGCCATGGGCGTCGGCATCCTGCTGATGCTCAACGTCGTCCAGCCCGGCACCGTGCAGAAGATGACCGAGGAGCTCGTCGGCCAGGTGGCGCTGGTGGTGGCCTGCGGGCTGTTCGCCACCGGCTACCTCGTCGTCGCCCGGATGACCCGGACGGAGCGGTAGTGATCACCTTCTCCACGCTGTGGCCCGCGCTGGGCCTGACGGGCGCCCTGCTCACCTTCGGCCTGGGCTACCGGATGATGCGCAGCAGCGCCTCGACCTACCTCGACGCGGCAGACCTCGTGCTGCTCCGCGAGGAGCGGCGCCGCGAGGCCGCCGGTCGGCTGTCCCCGCTGGACCGGCTGGCGGGCCGGCTGGTGCCGCGGCTCCGCCGGCTGCTGGGCCCGACGGGCGTCGGCTACCTGCAGCGCCAGATCGACCACGCCGGCCGACCGGCCGGGGTCAGCGTCGACGGCCTGCTCCGCAAGATCTGCTGGTGGTCCCTGCTGCTGGCGCCCGTGGCGGTGCTCTTCGCCGTCCAGGGCCAGGTGGTCGGGCTGGTGCTCATCCCCGTGGTCGCGCTGCTGCTGCCGCTGATGCGGGTGGCCGGCCAGGCCCGGCGGCGCCGCGACAGCATCGACCGCGACCTGCCGGACTTCCTCGACATCCTCTCGGTCACCGTCAGCGCCGGCATCTCGTTCCGCTCGGCGCTGGCCCGGGTCACCGACCGGTTCAGCGGGGCGATCTCCGACGAGGTCCGGCTGACGCTGGACCAGCTCGCGCACGGGGCCAGCACCCGGGTCGCCTTCTCCGCCATGGAGCGGCGCAGCGGCTCCAGCGCCATGCACAGCTTCGTCACCGCCTTCCTGCAGGCCGAGGAGCTGGGCGCCCCGCTGGGCGTCACGCTCACCCAGATCGCCGTCGACATGCGCCGCGAGAGCGCCCAGGCCGCCCGCCGCCGCGCCGCGCAGACGGCACCGCGGGTCACGCTGGTCACCTCGCTCGTGCTGGTGCCGGCCGCGCTGCTGCTGGTCCTCGTCGGGCTGGTGCTGGGGGCCGACATCGACCTGTCCGCGATCTCGGACGCCTTCTCGTGAGCCGGGGCCGGGCGTGACGGGCGTGGTCGGCGTGCCGACCGGGCCCGACCTGGGGGCGACGGCGTCGCTGCTGGCCGACCCGGCGTTCGTCCGGCTGGTCCGCGGCGCCTTCACCGCCCGGCTCGTCTGCCTGGCCCTGGCCGCCCCGGCCGCGCTGACCGGGCCAGGTGCGACGGCGGCCGCCACGGCGAGCCTGCTGCTGCTGACCGCCTCCAGCCTGGTGCTGAGCCGCAGCGGCCGGACGGTGCGGCTGCTGATCGCGCACCCGCTGGCCGCCTCGGCCGACGTCGCCCTGGCCGTCGCCCTGCTGCTCACCGTCGGCGCCGACCAGCCCGCGGCGCTCACCGTCGTCTGCTCCGCGCTCGCCGTCGGGCTGCTGTTCCCGCGCCGGGTGCTCGTCGCGCTGGTCGCCCCGCTGGCCGTCGGCAGCCTCGGCGCCCCGGCGGCGCTGCTCGGGGCCGGCCCGGTCAGCTGGCAGGCCGGTCTGGCCCTGCTGGCCGGGCTGCCGGCCCTGGTGCTCGGCCTCGGCGGCGTCGGTGCGGTCGTCCGGCACAGCGTCGAGGGCACCCTCCGCGCCCGCAGCGAGGTGGCGCTGGCCGTGGCCGCCGTCGGCGCCGCGGAGGAGCGCGCCCGGCTGGCCCGGGCCATGCACGACTCGGTGGGCAAGTCCCTGCACGGCATCTCCCTCGGCGCCAAGGCGCTGACCCGGGTCGCCGGGCAGGACCAGACGCTCACCCGCGACCTCTCGCGCTCGCTCGCCGACGCCGCCGACCAGGCGGCCCGGGAGGCCCGCGCCCTGCTCGTCACCCTGCGCGAGGACACCGACGACCGGCCCACCGTCGACGTCGTCGCCTCGCTGCTGCGCACCTTCGAGGCCGACACCGGGGTGGCGACCTCGCTGCACGCGGCCGGGGCCGTCGACGCCGACCCGGCCGTCACCGGCCAGCTGGCCGCCGCTCTGGGCGAGCTGCTGCACAACGTCGCCCGGCACGCCCGGGCCACCCGCGTCGACGTGCGGCTGGACGGCGACGCGACCCGGGTGCGGCTGACCGTCCGCGACGACGGGGTCGGCTTCCGGGCGCCCGCCGCCGGCACGGCCGCCGCCCCCGGCCACTACGGCCTGCGCGGGGTGCACGAGCGCGCCCGCGCCGTCGGCGGCGACGTCGACGTCGACTCCGAACCCGGGAAGGGGACCTGCGTCCGATGGACCGCCTCGCGCCACCCGCGCACCAGCTCGACGAAGGACGTGCCGCTCCGCCTGCCGCGGTGAGGACCCGGATCCGGGTCGCCGTCGCCGACGACAACGCGGTCGTCCGGATGGGCGTCCGCAGCCTGCTCGCCACCGCCGACGACCTCGAGGTGGTGTGGGAGGCGGGCGACGGCGCCGCCGCGGTCGCGCTCGCCCGCGCCAAGCGCCCCGACGTGCTGCTGCTCGACGTCCGGATGCCCCGGCAGGACGGCGTCAGCGCCGCGGCCGAGCTGGCCGCCGAGACCGCCGTGCTGATGCTCACCTACTCGGACTCCCCGGACGTCATCGCCGCCGCCCTGCGGGCCGGCGTCCGCGGCTACCTGGTGCACGGCCACTTCAGCGAGGACGAGCTGCTGCAGGCCGTCCGGATGGTCGCCCGCGGCCTGGGCACGTTCTCCGCGCAGGCCGTCGCCGTCCTCCGCGACCCGGCACCCAGCCAGGAGCGGCTGGCGGCCCGGTTCGGGCTGTCCGTGCGCGAGGCCGAGGTGATGGCGCTGGTGGCCGAGGGGGCCGCGAACGGCGACGTCGCCCGCGAGCTGTTCATCTCCGAGAAGACGGTGAAGAACCACATCAACCGGATCTTCGCCAAGCTGGGCGCCCAGAACCGGGGCCACGCCGTCGCCCTCTGGCTCGGCGCGACCGCCCGGTGAGCACCCGCGGCGAGGTGCCCGGCGGGGTGCCCGGAATTGGGTCCGGGGGTGGGTCCTCGGGCCCATCCCCGCGGCCTCCGCGCTCCGTAGCGTCGTCGACATCGGAACACCCGCTCCCCGCGGGGACGACCACCAGCCGACCCGGACCCGGGTCGCACGAGCACCGGAGGAACCCCCATGAGCAAGATCGCCCTCACCCTGTACTTCTGGCAGCTGACCGCCCTCGACAAGGTCGCGGCCCGGCGCGAGGCCGGCCAGGGAACCCTCGAGTACGTCGGGATGATCGCCGTCGCGGCGATCATCATCGTCGCGGTCGTCGCCGTGGCCAAGGAGGCCGACCTCGGCGGGATGATCACCACCGCCGTGGAGAAGGTCAAGACCGCCGTCGCCTGACCACCACCGACGGCCGGACGGGGGAGCACCCCCGTCCGGCCGTCCGGCGTCCCCGGCCCCGGCGATCCGCACCCCGGACCCTCGCGCCGCCGGCCCGCACCCCCGCACTCCCCACCCCGACCACCCGCAGGAGGACCTGATGGCCGCTCGCCCCGCCGACGCCGAGCGCGGCTCCGGGCCGGTGACCGCCCTGCTGGTGATGGCGGTGCTCGCCCTGCTGCTGGGGGCGGGCTTCGTCGCCCTCGGCTCGGTGGCCGGCGCCGAGGGCGGCCGGGCGCAGCAGGCCGCCGACGCCGCCGCCCTGGCCGGGGCGCAGAGCGTGGTCGACGACCTCCCGCGCTCCCTGGCGCCGGGCTTCCGGCGGGCCTCGGAGGTCGCCGATCTCGTCGGCGGTGGCCGGTGCGCGCAGCAGGGCCGGGTGGAGGCCGCGCGGCTGGCCACCGCGAACGGCGCGTCGCTGACCGGCTACTGCTGGGACGTCCGGCGCGACGAGGTGAGCGTCGAGGTGGTGGCCCGGACGACCGACGTCTCCGGTCCGCCGGCCCGTGCCGGGGCCGAGGCCGCCACCACCTTCGCGGCCGACGACTGCGCCCTCGACCCGTCGTTCGTCGTGCCCACGCCCACCCCGACCCCCACGGCGCCGCCGGCCGACGAGGACGACGACGCGCCCCCGCCCCCGCCGCCCCCGCCGGTGATCACGGTGCTGACGTGCGGCGACGAGCGGGTCGACGTCCGGCTCGACCTCCTCGACCTGCGCTTCCGCCCCGACGACCCGGCCCAGCTGGTGGCCCTGGCCGAGCGGCTGCGGCCCCGGCTCACCGGCTAGGACCGGCGCCGGTCGTCAGCGGCCGGGCCGGCGGAGCCGCCCACGCGACGACGGGACCGGTGACGGCCCTCGTCAGCGACGACGGGGCCGACCGGACCGGCCGAGCCGCAGCTGGGGCAGCGCGGGCCCGACGAGGGCCGGCAGCAGCCCGGCCAGCCAGGGCAGAGCACCGGCGGCCGCGGCGGCCGGCCCGGCGACGGGGCCGACCAGCGCGGCCGTCCCCGCTCCGGCGAGCAGCGGGACCAGGCCACCCCACAGCAGGCAGCGCAGCCGGGTGCGGGTCCCGCGGTCGGTGACCACGACGGAGACCGCGCCGACGCCGACGGCCAGCACCGCGGCCGCGAGCGCCGCGCGCAGCGGCGTGAGCTCGCCGCCACCCGCGGCCAGGGCGGACACCGCGGTCCCGGCGCTCAGCAGCGTCGCCGTCCCGACCACCCAGGCCCGGACGGCCTGCCCGGCCGGCCCGCTCGTCAGCGCGTCCACCGGACCGAGTCCAGGACGGCGTCGACGGTGCCCGCGGTCAGGGTGGCGTCGCCCAGCACCGCGACCAGCGCGGCCGGGCCCCCGACCCGGGTGGCGGCCAGCAGGGTGCCCCGGGCCGGGCGGCCGGCGGCGGAGCGCCAGCCCAGCTCGGCCCGCAGCTGGGCGTCGCCCGGCGCGGCCCCGGGGGTGGTCCGACGCCGACGCGGCCCCAGCCGGAGCCCCGGCAGCAGCCCGGCGCCGGCCCCGGCCAGCACCAGGGCCAGCACCTCCTCCGGGCTGATCGCGGCCAGCTCGGCGCGGGCCAGCACGACCGGCGACCGGCCGGGACCGGCCCCGCGCCACTGCCAGCCGGACCCCAGGCCGGGGTCGTCGACGGGCAGCAAGCCCGCGGGGACGGCGAAGGCCAGCGCGCCCAGCCGGACCTCGGTCGTCGCGGCGCGGGCAGGTGCGACCAGCAGCGCGGCAGCGGACAGGCCGAGGGCCAGGGCGGAGCGGCGGGTCCAGGAGCCGGTCGGGTGCTCGGTCATCCGCCGACGCACCCCGGGTCGTCCCGCAGCACGCGGGCGGTGCCCGTCGGCTGCGGGGCGACGGCGCCGGCGCTGACCAGCCGGGCGTCCGGCCAGAGCTGGCGGGCGTCGTCGTCGAGCTCGGTCCGCAGCTGGCCGGCCGCCGCGCCGGGGCCGGGGCCGTCCCAGCCCAGGACGGTCACGGTCGCCGCGCGGGCCAGGAAGCCGCCCAGCCGGTCGTCGGCGGCGGGCGGGCGCAGGGCCAGCAGGCCGTCGAGGTCCAGCGCGAGGCCACCGGCCGCCGCCAGCCGCTCCTCGACCAGGGCGCGCTCCACCGGGGTGCGGACCGGCACCCGCAGGTAGACGACGGTCGTCGCCGCACCGGCGGGCTGCCCGTTGACCAGCGGGCCGGTGGCGGCGAGGGCCAGCACGAGTCCGGTCAGCCCGCCGCCGGCGTCGCGGGTCCAGCGGACGGCGCCCGCGACGGGCCGACCGGCGGCCCGCCCGCGGAGGTCGGCGGTCACGGCGGAGGTGCCGGTGGTGGTGTCGAGCACGACGGTCGCCGGCCGCGCGGGGTCCAGCCGGACGCCATCCGGCCCGCGACCGCCGGCGGGCGGGGCGGCCGGGACGGACGCCGGACCCCCGGGCAGCACGGCCCGGCGCAGGTCGACGGCGGAGGCGAGCCGGGTGGGGGCGGGCAGGTCGCGGCCGTGGTCGCGGGTCAGCACCGCGGGCAGGGCCAGCGCCGAGCGGCGCTGGGACCAGGCCCGCTGACGGTCGTGCGCGGCGCCGACGACCGTCGCCGCGCCCTGGCCGCCGGGCAGCAGCCAGGCCGTGCCGGCGGGGACGGCGGTCCCGGGCAGCACGGCGACGTCGGCCCGCCCGTCGCCGGCCAGCAGGTCGGGCGGCGCCGGGTCGGGGCCGGGTCCCAGCCGCAGCACGGTGTCGCCCGAGCGGTCGGCGGCCAGCCGGACGACGAGGCCGCGCGCCGTGGTCAGGGTCCGGGTCCGCACCTCGGGCACGGTGGCGTCGAGGTCGGCGAGCACCGGGCAGCGGGGCGGGGCGAGGGCGTCGGCGCCGAGGTCGACCCCGGTCGCGTCGGCGTCGGGGCCGCAGGCGCCGAGGCCCAGGGAGCCCAGCCGGCAAGCCGTCGCGGTGACGGCGGCCTGGCCCCGGCCGGGCAGCACGCTCATCAGGCCGGACGCCGCCACCACGACGAGGGCGCCGGCGACGAGCCGGTCCAGCACCCCCTCGCGGCGCCGGACGCGCTCCACGGCACGGCGTCGCGCCACGGTCGGCCTCCTCGGTGTCGGGGTCTGGGTGTCGGGGTCTCGGGTCGGGTTCGGGGGTCGGGGAGGGCCGCCGCGCCCCGGTCCCGGGGCGGCTGACCCGCTCGGATCGTAGGGTCCGCCGGGGTCAGCGGACCGGCCCGCGCGCCGCCGCTCGCACCCCCACCCGACCCGGAGGAGACCCGTGACCCGACGCCCGTTCGGCCCCGGCCCCGACGTGCTGCTGCGCGACGGCACGCCGGTGGCGCCCGTCGCCGTCGCTCAGCGCACGGCCGAGCGCCGCCGCGGCCTGCTGGGCACCGACGCGGTCGTCGGCGCCCTGTGGATCACCCGCTGCCCGTCGGTGCACATGGTGGGGATGCGCTACCCGCTCGACGTCGCCGTCCTCGACGGGGACGGCGTGGTCCTGCACGTCGGGACCCTGCAGCCCTGGACCGGGCTCACCCGGCCGCGGCGCGGGGCGCGCGCGACGCTCGAGGCGGCGGCCGGCGCCCTGGCGGCCTGGGGTGTCGTCCCGGGCAGCCGGCTGGAGGTCCGGCGCCGTCCAGGCTGACCCGCTCGTCACCGGGGCGTCACAGCCGTCGGGGAGGATGGGCGGGTGATCGACCTCGACAGCGTCCTCCTCGTGGGGGCTGTCGTCGTCATCCTGGCCATCGTCGCCGCACGGATCGGGGCCCGGGTGGGCCTGCCGTCGCTGCTGCTGTTCCTCGGCCTCGGCATGGCGCTCGGCGACTCGGGCCTCGGCGTCCGCTTCGACGACGCCGACCTCGCCCGCGCCCTCGGCTTCGGCGCGCTGGTCATCATCCTGGCCGAGGGCGGGCTGACCACCCGGTGGGCCGACATCCGTTCCTCGACGCTGCTGGCCCTGGTGCTGGCCACGCTGGGGATCGGCGTCAGCGTCGGGCTGATGACCCTGTTCGGGTACTACGTGCTGGGCCTGGACCTGTGGATCGCGGTGCTGCTCGGCGCCGTCACCTCCCCGACCGATGCGGCCGCGGTGTTCTCGGTGCTGCGGCACGTGCCGATCCCGCACGCGCTGCGCGGGGCGCTGGAGGCCGAGTCCGGGCTGAACGACGCCCCGACGGTGCTGCTGGTCGGCCTGGCGAGCGCCGTCGCGATCGGCCAGCCGACGCACGGCGGGGTGCCCGGGCTGATCGGGCTGATCCTGCTGGAGCTGGTCGCCGGGCTCGCCGTCGGGATCGGCCTGGGCTGGGTGGGGGTGCAGATCCTGCGCCGGGTCGCGCTGCCGTCCTCCGGCCTCTACCCGCTCGCCGCTCTGGTCTGGACCGTCTTCGCCTACGGCATCGGGGCGCTGGTGCACGCCAGCGGCTTCGCCGCCGTCTACGCCTGCGCGCTGATGCTCGGCAACGCCCAGCTGCCGCACCGCACCGCCACCCGCTCGTTCGTCGAGGGCATCGGCTGGATCGCCCAGATCGGGCTGTTCGTCATGCTCGGGCTGCTCGCCTCGCCGGGTCGGGTGACCCTCTACGCCGTCGTCGTCGCCCTGCTGGCCGGGTTGTTCCTCACCTTCGTCGCCCGGCCGGTGTCGGTGGGGTTGTCCTCGCTCGCCTTCAAGGTGCCGGTGCGCCACCAGCTGTTCCTGTCCTGGGCGGGCCTGCGCGGCGCGGTGCCCATCGTGCTGGCCACCATCCCGCTGTCGGAGGACGTGCCGGGCGCGGTCTTCCTCTTCGACGTCGTGCTCGTCTTCGTCATCGTCTTCACCTGCCTGCAGGCGCCGACGCTGCCCTTCGTCGGCCGGCTCCTCGGGCTGCTCGACGACCGGGCGGCCACCGACGTCGAGGTCGAGGTGGCCCCGCTGGACCGCATCTCCGCCGACCTGCTGCAGGTCCGGATCCCGGAGGGCTCCCGGCTGGCCGGGGTGGAGATCGGCGAGCTGCGGCTGCCCCGGCACACCGTCGTGACGCTGATCATCCGCGGGAGCGAGCCGTTCAACCCGGCCCCGCGGGAGCGGATCCGGGTGGGCGACGAGCTGCTGGTGGTCACCCCGACGGCGCAGCGCGAGGTCACCGAGGACCGGCTGCGCGCCATCGGCCGGGGCGGCCGGCTGGCCCGCTGGCGCGACGGCGAGCGGACCACCTGAGGCCGGCGGCGCCGGAGGTCAGCTGCCGAGCGTCGGGGTGGGGGTGGGCTGCGCGGGCAGGCAGGCCTTCGAGCTCTTCACCGTGTAGGTGGTCTTGGCCTTCTTGTTGAACCCGCCGTAGCGGTTGCCGACCAGGACGTCGACGGAGCCGTCGACCCGCTTGTCGGCCTTGACGTCGGCGTCCTTGAAGAACGCCTTGACCAGCAGCACCTCGGGGTTCTTGGTCCCGGCGCCGACGATGACCGTCTTCTGCACCTTCTGCAGCGTGTTGGTCGTCGTCTGCACCTTGAAGCCGCGGTCGCGCAGCGAGCGGCCGACGTCGCCGGCCAGGCCGCGCTTGTCGCCGCCGTTGAAGACGCTGACGGTCACCTGGCTGGACTTGAGCTGGTTCTTGGGGAGCTTCTGCTCCACGCACGGAGCCGGCGGGGCGGGCGGGACCTCGCGGATGACGTTGGTGTAGCCCCACCAGGCGCCGTAGCAGAGGACTCCCAGCAGCACGAGCAGCGTGAACGGGGTGCGCACCGCGCGGAAGATGCGACCGAGCAACGCTCCTCCTCCTCAAGGTGGCGGGACGAGCGCTCGCCGCCCCCTCCGGTCCGTGCACCCTACCCGGCGCCGGGGCGCCCCCCGGTCGGGCGCGCCCGCCCGGGCTACTTCAGGTCGAGCACGCGGGCGTGCATCGTCTGCCGCTGCTGCAGCGCGGCCCGCAGCGCGCGGTGCAGGCCGTCCTCCAGGTACAGGTCCCCGCGCCAGGCGACGACGTGGGCGAACAGGTCGCCGTAGAAGGTCGAGTCCTCCTCCAGCAGGGCCTCGAGGTCGAGCGTCCGCTTCGTGGTCACCAGCTGGTCCAAACGCACCTGGTGAGGGGCGATGGCCGCCCACTGCTTCTGCACGTACCCGTGGTCGGGGTACGGGCGGACGTCACCCACGCGCTTGAAGATCACCCGGCCACTGTAGTCAGCAGAGGCCGGTGGCCGCAGACGGGCGTCGTTACGATTCGGTCATGACCGAGCCCGCCGCGACCCCGCCCGCCCCTCCGACGGACGCCGCGGCCGCGGCGCCGGAGGACCCGGCGAGCACGCCGCCGGCCCTCTCCGAGGAGGTCGCGGCGATCGCCGCCGGCTACACCTTCGACGAGCCCGCGATCGAGCTGGGCGTGGTGCTGGAGGACGACGCCCCGGTGCCCGCGGCCGGGGTCCGGATCCCGCTCTCGATGCTCAACCGGCACGGCCTGGTGGCCGGGGCGACCGGCACCGGCAAGACCAAGACCCTGCAGCTGATGGCCGAGCAGATCTCCGCCGCCGGCGTCCCCGTCTTCGCCGCCGACATCAAGGGCGACCTGTCCGGGCTGGCCTCGCCCGGGCAGGCCAGCGACAAGCTGCTGGCCCGGACGCAGAAGCTGGGCCAGGACTGGCAGCCGCGCGCCTGCCCGACCGAGTTCTTCTCCCTCGGCGGCCAGGGCCTCGGGGTGCCGCTGCGGGCGACGATGAGCTCCTTCGGGCCGGTGCTGCTGGCCAAGGTGCTGGGGCTCAACGCCGTCCAGGAGTCCTCGCTGGGCCTGGTCTTCCACTACGCCGACACCGCCGGGTTGCCGCTGCTGGACCTCGCCGACCTGCGGGCGGTGCTCACCCACCTGACCAGCGACGAGGGCAAGGCCGAGCTCAAGAACATCGGCGGGCTCAGCGCCGCCACCGTCGGGGTCATCCTGCGCTCGCTGGTCACCTTCGCCGCCCAGGGCGCCGACGCGTTCTTCGGCGAGCCCGAGTTCGACACCGCCGACCTGATGCGGGTGACCGCCGACGGCCAGGGCGTGGTCTCGCTGCTGGAGCTGCCCGACCTGCAGGACCGGCCGGCGCTGTTCTCCACCTTCCTCATGTGGCTGCTGGCCGACCTCTTCCACGACCTGCCCGAGGTGGGCGACGTCGAGAAGCCCAAGCTCGTCTTCTTCTTCGACGAGGCGCACCTGCTGTTCACCGACGCGTCGAAGGCGTTCCTCGACGCCATCGCCCAGACCGTCCGGCTGATCCGCTCCAAGGGCGTCGGCATCTTCTTCGTCACCCAGACGCCGAAGGACGTGCCGGACGACGTGCTGGCCCAGCTCGGCTCCCGGGTGCAGCATCAGCTCCGCGCGCACACCCCGAACGACGCCAAGGCGCTCAAGCAGACGGTGGCGACGTTCCCGCGCTCGCCGTACGACCTGGCCGAGGTGCTGCAGCAGCTCGGCACCGGCGAGGCCGTCGTCACGGTGATGGACCCCGACGGCACGCCGACCCCGGTCGCCCGGACCCGGATGCGCGCCCCGCAGTCGCTGATGGCGCCGACGCCGGCGGACGTGCTGCGGCCCGGGATCGCCGCGTCGTCGCTGATGGGTCGCTACGGCACCGCCGTCGACCGCGACTCCGCCCGCGAGATGCTCGCCCGCAAGCTGGAGGCCGGGGCCGCCACCGCCGCGGCCGAGCGGCAGGCGGTCGAGTCCCGCGAGCAGGCCGAGCGCGACGACCGGGCCCGCCGGGAGGCCGACGAGCGCGCCGCGCGCGAGAGCCGGTCGTCGGGTCGGGCGGCCCCGCGCAGCCGGGCGACGCCGCGGGCCGAGCGCTCGGTGGTGCAGCAGGTGGTGGCGTCGTCGGCGTTCAAGCAGTTCGCCCGCACGGCCGGCCGGGAAATCGTCCGCAGCCTGTTCGGCACCGCGCGCCGGCGCTGAGCCCGGACGCACGACGTCCCCGCCACCGGAGCGGTGACGGGGACGTCGGGTGGTGCGCTCACCTGCGCGTCAGGCCGGCCGGGGCCGGCTCAGGAGGCGGCGGGCGCGCTCCCGGACCGAGGTGCGGACCGGGCGCGGGCCGCGGTGCTGGGCCTGGCGCTCGGCGACGGCCTGCCGCAGGGCGTAGGTCCGCGCCGCCGCCTGGCTGAGCGGCAGGGAGGTCGACCCGGTGAGCTGGTGCGCGGTGGGGTCGAGGAGGTGGACGTGGCTGTAGGAGGACATGGCGGTTCCTTGGAAATGACGACGGGAGCCCGTCAGGACGGGCGGAGGAGCAGGACCGACGTCGACCCGAGGGGGTCGGCGGGGTCACGGGGCTCGGCGGGGACCTGGTCCCGGGGCGCTGCGGTCAGGCAGCGGGACCGCGGGCGGTGTCCAGGTGGGAAGCCGGGGAGCCGTCGGCGGACGGCTGGTCAGCGAAGATGATCAGCAAGGTCGGACACCTCCTCCCGGTCGTCGTGGCGGCGGGTGCCGCGGGAAGAACGTTAGGGACGGCCGCCGGGGGTCGCAACGGGTTTGTCTGGCAGGGTGGGACGGGTTCTGACCACGACCCAGCAGGAGGCGAGATGACCGTGCCCGCAGGCGCACCCGGCGACGAGGTGCCCCAGGAGGACTGGGCCGAGCAGGCGGCCGAGGCCGGACCGCTGGCCGAGGGCCACCCGCCCACGCCCGCCAGCAGGCTGGACCCCGACGCGCGCGAGGCGGCCGAGGCCGACCTCGTCGAGCAGGAGCAGCCGGTCGACCTCTCCGACGAGGAGCAGTAGGGCGTGGTGAGTTCCGGGTCGACTACGACCCGGAACTCGCCACACCACCGGCCGCCCGGACGGGTCGGCTGACCCGGTCGAGGTAGCCGACCAGCAGGGCCTCGCGCAGCGCCGTCGGCGCGACGTCGAGGACGGCGTTGACGGCCGCCATCCGGGTGGGCAGGGCCGGTGCCCCGGAGCCGTCGGACAGCCCGGCCATCGCCAGCAGCTGGTCGAACCCGGCGTCGTCGAGCGAGGCCGGGTCCAGCTCGGCCAGCACGGCGGCCAGGCCCGGGTCGGCCGTCGTCGGGCCCGCGGCCACGGCGGCGTCGACGGCGGCGTCCAGCGCCGTGAGGAACTCGGGCAGCCGGGGGACCGTCGCCGCGCTGACCGAGAGGTGCAGGGTGGCGGGGAACGGCCCCGAGCTCAGCTGGGGCTGGGCGTACCAGCCACGCGCGAGCAGCTCGTCGGCCAGGGTGAAGACGTCCAGGGCGTCGTCGGCGGCCAGCGCCAGCAGGCTCGTGTCCGGCCGGCCGACCACGCGCAGGTGCGCGCTGACGCCGACGGCGGCGACCAGGGTGGCCAGCCCGTCGCGGACCTCCCGGGCCAGCGCCAGGTAGCCGTCGTCGCCGATCAGCCGGGTGATGGCCCAGGCCGCGGCCAGCGGTCCGCCCGAGCGGGTGGACTGCGTCGTCGTGTTGAGCATCGTGTAGCCGGGCCAGGCCGCGCTGGCGAACAGCTGCGGACGGCGGAGCTCCGGGCTGCGGTGCAGCAGCAGCGAGACCCCCTTCGGTGTGTAGCCGTACTTGTGCAGGTCCACCGAGATGCTGGTGACGCCCGGGACCAGGAACGAGTAGGCCGGCACGCCCGGGTCGTCGCGGCGCAGGTACGGCAACAGCCAGCCGCCGATGCAGGCGTCGACGTGGCAGCGCACGCCCGCCGCCTGGGCGTGGGTGGCGATCTCGGTGACCGGGTCCACGACGCCGTGCGGGTAGGAGGGCGCCGAGGCCACCACCAGCACGGTGTCGGCGTCGATCGCCTCGGCCATCGCGGAGGCGACGGCGCGGCCGGTGACCGGGTCGACGTCCACCAGCACCGGCCGGACGCCGAAGTAGTGCGCGGCCTTGTGGAACGACGCGTGCGCCGAGCTGGGCATCACCAGGGCCGGCCGCTCGACGTCCGGGCGGGAGTCGCGCGCGGTCTGCACGGCGAGCAGCAGCGATTCCGTCCCGCCGGAGGTGACCGAGCCGACGGTCTCCGGCGGGCCGTCGAGCAGGTCGGCGGCCAGCCCGACGAGGTCCTGCTCCATCGCCAGCAACGAGGGGAAGGCCGTCGGGTCCAGGCCGTTGGTGCCGCCGAAGGCCGCCAGCGCCTCCCGACCCAGGGCGTCGGCCTCGGCCAGGCCCGAGTCGTAGACGTAGGCCAGGGTGCGGCCGCCGTGGGTGGGCAGGTCGTGCGCGCGGACGGCGGCGAGCTGCTGGCGGACCTCGTCGGGGGTCACCGGGTCTCCTCGGTCAGGGGGGCGGGGCCGCGGCCGTGGCCGCGCAGGGTGAGCAGGCTGGCGGCGACCAGCAGGGCGGGGACGACGGAGAAGCCCAGGGTGATGGCTGTCAGCGCTCCGGGCGGCTGGGCGACGGCGTCGCCGCGGCTGGAGACGTAGCCGCCGATGGCCAGCAGCACGGCCAGCACGGCGGGACCCAGGGCCAGGCCCAGCGTCTCGCCGGCCGTCCAGACCCCGGTCAGCACGCCGACGCGGTTCTCGCCGGTGCGCCGGGCGTCGTCCGCGGCGGTGTCGGGCAGCATCGCCAGCGGGAACAGCTGGCAGCCGGCGTAGCCGATGCCGGCCATCGCGGCCAGCACGAAGACGACGACGACGGGGACCCGGCCGGCCGTGACGGCGCCCGCGGCGGCCAGGCCGAGCAGCACCGTCGCCAGCTGGTAGCCGCGCTTCTTGCCCGCCCGGTCGGCCAGCCGGCCCCACAGCGGGGTGACCAGCAGCGCGGGGCCGACGAAGCAGACGAAGAGCACGGTCGAGGCTCCCGGCCGGTCCAGCACCTCCCGCGCCAGGTAGTCGACGGCGGCGAGCATGCAGCCGATCCCCAGCGCCTGCAGCACGTAGGTGGCCAGCAGCACCCGGAAGTCGTGCACCCCGAGCGCCAGCCGCAGGTGCCGGCCCAGCCCGCCGGCCGGGGCGGGAACCGGGTGCCCGGTCGCCCCGCGGGTGCCGGCCCACGCGCCCAGCGCACCCAGGGCGATGAGCAGCCCGATGACCACGGCCATCACCCTGTAGCCGGCGCTGCCGCCCACGGCGTCGCGCAGCACCGAAGCGCTGGCCCCGCTGGCCAGGATGGCGACGGCGAGCACGGCGACCCGCCAGGTCAGCAGCACGGTGCGCTCGTGCGGGTCGTCGGTGATCTCCGCCGGCAGCGCGACGAAGGGGACCTGGAACACCGAGTACGCCACGGCGCAGAGGACGAAGGCCACCACCACCCAGGCGACGGCGACGGGCTGCGGCCGGACCGGGCCGGAGAACAGCAGGACGAAGCCGACGGCCAGCCCGAGCCCGCCGACCAGCAGGAACGGACGGCGTCCCCGGGTGCCGGCCAGCCGGTCGCTGACCCGGCCGGTGACGGGGTTGAGCAGGACGTCGAGCGCCTTCGGCAGGAAGACCACGACCCCGGCCAGCAGGGCGGCGACGCCGAGGGTGTCGGTCAGGTAGGGGAGCAGCAGCAGCCCGGGGACGGTGCCGAAGGACCCGGTGGCCACCCCGCCCGTGGCGTAGCCGACGCGGAGCCGTCTGCTCAGCGTGGTCGGCACGCCGTCATCCTGGCAGTCGCGGCCGAGCCGCGAGCCGGACGCGCCGGATCAGCCCCGGCTCCCTCAGCCTGTCGACCTGCCTCAGCCCTCGTTCCCTGAGCCTGTCAAGGGCCCCCGCCCCGTTCCCTGAGCCTGTCGAAGGGCCCCAGCCCTCGTTCCCTGAGCCTGTCGAAGGGCCCCAGCCCTCGTTCCCTGAGCCTGTCGAAGGGCCCCGGTCCTTGTGCAGCGGTCGCTCGGCCGCAGATCAGCGGATCTCCATGGCGTCGAAGGTCGGGGCAGGGCCGCGGCGGGTGGAGCTGCGGTCGAGGTAGAAGAAGGCCGTCGAGGCGATGTCGTCGCGCAGCGGCAGGTAGCGGCCGCCGTCGCGCCAGCCCAGAGCCTGGACGTCCACCCGGAGTCGGGTGGCGAAGTGCACCGGGTCGGGCAGGTGCCAGCGGTACATCCCGAACCGCTGCTGGCTGGCGTAGAGGCCGTCAGGGCGGATCACCTGCGGCATCCCGAGGTAGGGCGTGGAGTAGGCGGTGTACCCCTGACCGGGGACGTCGAAGTTCCAGGCGCCGCCGAAGTAGTCCTCGGTCCCGGTGCCGCAGATGGTCGGGTGGGTGGTGTCGTCGTCCAGGTACATCTTGAGCTCGCCCTCGCCCCACCAGCCCGAGCTGTTGACGCCCCAGGCGAGGTAGGTGCCCACGTATTGCCCGGCCCCCTCGACGCCGTCGAGCAGCACGTGCGGGGTGCGGTCCTCGAGCGGGTTGCTGCGCCGCCACTGGGCGTGCAGGTAGCCGTCGCCGTCGTGGTCGCCGCCGGTCTCGTAGGTGAGCTGGTAGTAGACGACGGCCGGGGTCGAGCCGGTGTTCTCCAGCGTCAGCCGGGCGCCGGAGCGGAAGGGCATCGGCCAGTAGCTGTTGAAGCCGCCGTGCGGGTTGACCGCGACCACCTGCGAGCTCACCTGGGCAAACCGGCCCCAGCCCATGGTGAAGAAGTCGCCGTAGGGGACCTCGATCGCCGGCTCCGCGTCGCCGTCCCAGTGCGCGCGCAGCACGAGGGTGCGCCAGTGGTCGGGGTGCGTGGTCGCCCACAGGTGGGTGACGACGCCGGAGCCCTCGACGTCGGCGAGGGTGTGGGTCTCACCCGGGGCGACGACGACGCTCGGGGAGATCTTCCAGCCGGGACCGAGGTCGCGGGCCGCGGCGGCTCCGGTGCCCTCCGTCGCCCGGGCTCCACCGCCAGGACGGCCGTCCGGGTTCTCGGGGCTGATCGAGCGGGTCTGCACCGGCCGGAGCCGGGCCAGTGCGCGGTCGGGACCAGGGGTGGTCACGGTCGTACCTCCTCGGGGCGCGGCACCTCGTCGTCGAGGGCTCGGGTCCGACGCTAGAGGAGGCGACCCTCGTCGCTGCCGTCGGCGTCCTCTCTCCTTGTTGCTGCTCGCGTTGGGTGACCGGGGTCACAGGCAGTGCCGCGTTCTGCTCGCCGGGTCACGGCGTCGTCAGGGGTGAGCGGCCGGACCATCCCATCGGCCGCTCCTGGTGCGGTCTCGCCGTGCCAGAGCTCCTGGTCCCGAGCCGGCTCCCCTGGCCGCCCGGACCGGGGGCGTCCGTCGTCGTCGACCACCGGTCGCGGCGCGGCTCCCCGCGCTCCACGACCCCGGAGGACTTCGATGAAGCCCGAGATCCAGCCCGACCCGCACGCCGACAGCCCGCAGGACGAGGTGCTGCGACTCTCCGTGCACGCCGACGCCGGTGCCCAGTCCGACGCCACCAGCGCCCGGCTGGTCGAGGAGGTGCTGCAGGACTGCGACGCCAGCCCCGGCAGCTCCGTCAGTGTGGCCGTTCCCGCCGGCGACGGCGTGATGGTGGCGCGGCTGCACGACCTGCTGGACGAGGACGAGGCCCACCGGGCCGGGTCGACGGTGATCGTGGACGGGGTGCTGCCCGCCGGGAAGTGAGCGCTCACGGCGCGGCCATTGACCTTGCCGCTCGGGCGCGACGACGATGGGGAACGTCGTCCCCCGACGACCAGCAGACGAGGGAGAACCGACGGTGTCCTTGCGTGAGCGCTACGCCGAGGCCTGGGCCCGACGCCGGGGACTGGGCCCGGGGTGGCTGGTCAACCTCGAACCGACCTACAACCTGGACCTGGGCGCGGTCGGCGTCGTGAGCGGTTTGGACTTCCAGCCGGAGACGACCCTGGCCCTGCGTGGGGTCCCGGCGCTGCAGGAGGACCCGACTCAGCAGCGGGCCGACACCCCGTGGCAGTTCCAGAGCAACGACGAGATCGCGCTGAGCGTCGAGTCGAGCGGGAAGCTCTCCGGCCTCGGAGGCGCGATCGGGGCAGCAGGGTGGGACGTGACGGTCAGCTTCGGCCGGCAGGCGGGGGCGAGCCTCTACGGCAAGGCCATGTGGTGGCGCGGCTACGCCGACGTCGGCGTGGTGCGGGCGGCTGTCGTGGCCGCCGCTCGTGACGGTCAGCTGCACAAGGGCGAGTCCATCGTGATCGCCCAGCAGCTGACCGGTGCGGGGGTGCTGTTCACCGCCGAGGGCAGCAACGCGACGCTGCGTGCCCGGGCATCGGCCGACGTCTCGCCCACGGCGGTGCCGGAGATCGCCTCCCTCGCCGGCAAGCTCAGCGTGGTCCAATCCTCGGCCGGCGCGCAGCTGCAGGCGTTCGCCGATGGCGCCGTGCTGGCGGGCCGTATCCTCTATCTGGGCTACCGCGGATGGTTCTGGTGGCGACAGTTCGAAGCGTACGGTGCCTTTGACGTCGACCCCGATCAGGTGGAGGAGACGATCCTCCGACCGGTCGAGGGAGACGGCGCAGACGAGTACTTCGCCTTGGTCTGAGCCGTGTCCGACGCTGCCCCGACGCCCAGCACGGCAGCGCTCCTCGCCCAGCTGCCGCCGCTGCCGCGAGTGAAGAATGCCGCGATGACCCAGGACAAGATCGCTGGCCTCCTCGACAAGGGCGTGCCGGCGCACCTCGTCGCCCAGCTCGTCTCGGGGTCGATGCTCGCTCCGGTGCTGCAAGAGCTGCTGGCCGCCCTGCCCGACGTCACCAGCGCGATCACCTCTCTTGGACCGGCCGGGCTGGTGGTCGAGGAGCGCGGCTCCAGCACGATCAACGCACTCACGGTGCCCACCGGCGACGGGATGGTGATCGTCTTCAACGCAGGCCTGTCGTCGGCGCTGATGTCCGTGTGCGCGGCGGTCAGCAGGATGACCGCGTCCCTGCCCGGCACCCACCGGGATGCCTCTGCGGGCGATCCTGACCTGCACAGCGCAGCGGGGGCGCTGATGGAGCTCGCCGTGCTCGTCGACTGGGCAACCTCACGCGCGAGGAAGCCAATCCACGGCAGGTCGGACGCGTCGGTGACCGAGCTCGAATTGACCATGGCTCATCACGCGACCCGCTTCGGCCTGTGTCACGAGCTCGGCCACGTGCTGGCCTTCGTGGACCAGCGCGAGCAAGTAACTGAGCCCGTGCAGGTCGAGACGGTAGTGCTCGACGCACTGCAGGACGGGTGGGAGCGCGAGCACGAAGCAGATCGGGTGGGACTGAAGTTGTACCGGCAAGTACTGGCCGTTGAGCAGGAGAGCCAGTGCTGGGCCCCTATCGGGGCCGAGGTCTTCCTGCAGACAGCCGGCATGCTCGAGGACCAGTTGCCTGGCTCGGATGTGAACCGGCACCCGTCCGTCGACGAGAGACTGGTCCGGCTGCGCAGCCAGTTCCTCGAGGTCGACGAGCCTGCCGACGACTTGGCGTCCCTCGCCGCCGACATCCGGCGCCACCTAGAAGGGGGGAGAGGCTTTCTCCGTGAGGACATCCCGACCAGGAGGACGAGCACGATCGAGGTTCTGGACGACATGTTCTCCCTCTACGGCAAGGCCGAGGCGCAGTTGTCTGAGGAGGACAAGATCGGGCTTGGTCGGCAGGTGGCGCTCTTTCTCACCCAGCGCAGCGCCGGCGCCACCTTGGACTATCTCCATCGGAAGCTCTGGGCGCCAGCGAGCGCCCTGGAGGTCGAGCGTGGACGGCCGTCGCCCGAACGCAACCTGGCGCAGTACGCGCTGGGCTGGCTCTCGGAGGAGATGTTGGAGTGCTTGGACTGGCCGGACGGCCCTCGCGGGAACCGTCGCTAGGGGTGGCCGCAAGGCATCGAGGCTGTGCCCGGGTGCTAATGCTGGACTGGGCTACCGCGGAGGAATCGTATGCACGTTCTCGCCGCGCTGCGCATCATCGGCGCCAATCACACGAGTCCGGTCCAACGCCTGGGTTCACGCCTTTTGTGACGAAGCCAGACGGGCGGTGCACTGGGTTCAGCAGTTGCTGGGGGTCAGACTGGCGGAGGATACGAGATTCGAACTCGTGAGGGCTTTCACACCCAACCCGCTTTCCAAGCGAGCGCCATAGGCCTCTAGGCGAATCCTCCGCGCGGAACCTTACCCGCTCGCCCCCGCTCGGGACCAAATCGGCGCCGCTCCGCCAGCAGGGGGCGCCTCGACTTCGGCCGACGGCGCGGATCCCGTATGCTCATCTGCGGTCCCCCGCGTGGCGACACCTCACCCAACTCCCCCAGGGCTTGACGGCAGCAAGGGTAAGTGGGCTCTATCGGGTGCGCGGGGGGCTCTTCTGTCTCCGGAGGTCCGGGCACTTCACCCGAGGACCGACCCCCGCGCCCCGTTCAGCCGGGCCGAGCCCTCCTCGGGACACCCGGGAAGCGTGGCTCAGGCCAGCCCGTGCGTCGCGAGGATCCGGTCCAGCTCGCCCCGACCGCCGTCCCGGGCGAAGAGCTCGGCGCGGATCCCCAGCGCGGCCGCCGCCTCGACGTTGACCGCGGTGTCGTCCATGAACAGCGCCTCCTCCGGGGCCACGCCCAGCGCCTCGAGGACGTGGGTGAAGTAGGCCGGGTCGGGCTTGGCGAAGCCGACCTCGCAGGAGTAGAAGTGCTCGTCGAAGACCTCGTCGTAGGGCAGGTTCTCGCGCATCCACGCCGCCCGCGGGGGGTTCTGGTTCGTCGTCAGGGCCAGCACCAGGCCGCGGCCGCGCAGCCCGCGGACCCCGTCGACGACGTCGGCGTGCAGCTCGATGGCGTGCCAGGCCTCGATGACGTCGGCCGGCTCGAGGTCGACGTCGTGGCGGTCCAGCACCTGGGTCAGCGAGTGCTCCAGGTCGGTCTCGCCGGTCATCGTCCCCTGACCCTCGGCCTTGGCGATCTCGTCCAGCAGCCGGGGGTGGCGCGACATGTCGTCCTGCCCGACGGTGTCGGTGATCCCGTCGCGCCAGGAGGGGGCGGTGAACTGCAGGACGCCGTCGGCGTCCACGAGGACGGCACGGAGCGGGGGAACCATGCCCATGATTCTCTCAGCCGCCCCCGGTGGATTCGCCGCGCAGCCGGGCGAGCAGGCCCATGGCGTCGTAGGGCGCCCGGACCTTGACGTCGTTGTCGCAGTAGACGTAGACGTCCTGCCCCTGCGCCAGCCAGCCGCGGGCCCGGGCCGCCCAGGCGTCCAGCGCCTCGTCGTCGTAGCCGCTGGCGTAGAGCTCGTCGTGGCCGTGCAGCCGGACGTAGGTGAAGTCGGTCGTCCGCTCCTCGATCACCGGCCACCGCCCCGGGTTGTCGGCGATCACCAGGCCGACGTCGTGCCGGCGGAGCAGGGCGTAGAACGCCGGGTCGCGGAAGGTCTCGTGCCGGACCTCGACGGTGTGCCTCAGCCGGTGGTCGGGGACCGTCGTCGTGGTCAGAGCCTGGTCCTCGGGCACCCGCGCGTCGTGCCCGGCGGCCAGCGCGGCCGCCTCGCCCGCGGTGCGGGGGAGCAGGTCGAAGAATGTGGTCATCCGTGCGGCGTCGAAGCCGAGCGTCGGCGGCAGCTGCCACAGGCACGGACCGAGCCCGCGGCCGAGGGCCAGCACGCCCGAGGCCCAGAAGTTGGCCAGCGGCACGGCGACGTCGCCCAGCTTCTTGAGGTGGGTGATGAACCGCGGCCCCTTGACGGAGAACACGAAGTCCTCGGGGACCGCGGCGGCCCAGGAGGCGAAGCTGGTGGGGCGCTGGCGGGAGTAGAAGGTGCCGTTGATCTCGACGCTGGTCATCCGCTCCGCGACGTGGGCCAGCTCGCGACGCTGGGGCAGCCCGGGCGGGTAGAAGGTGCCCCGCCACGGCTTGTACGTCCAGCCGGAGATGCCGATGCGGACGTCCACCGGGCCATTGTCGGCCGGGACCTCCGTCCCGTCCCGGCGGGCCCCTCGTCCCGACGCGGCCGGGACCTCCGGCCCTGACCGGACGACGTCCGACCTGCCAGCGTGAGAGATGCGCAGCCGCGTCGGGGGACCAGCAGCCGGCAAGCCGGCCACCCCTCGTGCAGGAGCACCCATGAACGCAGGCCGGGCCGTCGCCCTGATGCTGAGCGCCGAGGCCCGCCGGGCCCCGCGCCCCGTCGTCGATCCACCGCTGGTCGCTCTCTCCACCGACCGCGCGCGGCGGCTGGCGCTGGCCCTGGCGGCCCCCGTCGTCGAGGTCGCGCCGCCGCGCCGGCGCCGGGCCCGGCTGGCCGCCGCACCCGCCCTGGAGCCGACCGTCCCGGCCTAGCCGCCCGCGCTCGCGCGGCGGGCGCTGTCAGTGCGGGGGCATAAGGTTCTGGGCGTGGAGGAAGCGCTGCTCGAGGACGCCGAGCACACCCAGGACGAGGCGCTGTTCGACGGGCCGCCGCCGTCGACCGGGTCCGCCACGGGCGCGGCCCCGCTGGCCCTCTACCGCCGCTACCGGCCCGACACCTTCGCCGACGTCATCGGCCAGGAGCACGTCACCGCGCCGCTGCAGCGCGCGCTGACCAACAACCGGGTCAACCACGCCTACCTGTTCTCCGGACCCCGCGGCTGCGGCAAGACGACGTCGGCGCGCATCCTCGCCCGCTGCCTCAACTGCGAGCTGGGCCCGCGTGCGGAGCCCTGCGGCACCTGCCGCTCCTGCCGTGACCTCGCCCGCGGCGCTGCCGGCAGCATCGACGTCATCGAGATCGACGCGGCCAGCCACGGCGGTGTGGACGACGCCCGCGACCTGCGCGAGCGGGCCTTCTTCGCCCCGGTGCAGAGCCGCTACAAGATCTACATCATCGACGAGGCGCACATGGTGACGCCGCAGGGCTTCAACGCCCTGCTGAAGCTCGTCGAGGAGCCGCCGCCGCACGTCAAGTTCATCTTCGCCACCACCGAGCCCGACAAGGTCATCGGCACCATCCGCTCGCGGACCCACCACTACCCCTTCCGGCTGGTGCCGCCGAAGGTGCTGACGGACTACCTGGGCAAGCTCTGCGCGGCCGAGGGGATCGCCGTCGAGCAGACGGTGCTGCCGCTGGTGGTCCGGGCCGGGGCGGGCTCGGTCCGCGACTCGCTCTCGGTGCTCGACCAGCTGCTGGGTGGGGCCGAGGAGTCCGGCGTCAGCTACCGGCACGCCACCGCCCTGCTGGGCTACACCCCCGACTCCCTGCTCGACGAGTTCGTCGACGCCTTCGCCGCCGGCGACGCGGGCGGGGTCTTCTCCTGCGTCGACAAGGTCATCGAGGTTGGCCAGGACCCGCGCCGGTTCGCCGAGGACCTGCTCCGCCGGCTCCGCGACCTCGTCATCGTCGCCGCCGTGCCCGACGCGCTGCGCTCCGGCCTCGTCGAGGTCGCCCCCGACCAGGCCGAGCGGCTGTCCTCCCAGGCCGCCGCCCTCGGCTCGGGCGAGCTGACCCGCGCCGCCGAGGTGATCGCCGCCGGGCTCACCGACATGCGCGGGACCACCGCGCCCCGGTTGCACCTGGAGCTGATGTGCGCCCGGGTGCTGCTGCCCGGCGCCGACGTCGACGAGCGCGGCGTGCACGCCCGGCTGGACCGCATCGAGCGCCGGCTCGGCGTCAGCGTCCCCGCCGGCGACGCCCCGGCCCAGCACGCCCCGGTTCGGCCGGCCCCGCTGGACCCGTCCCCCGTCCGTCCGGCAGCCCCGGCTCCTGCTGCCGCGCCCGTGCCTTCCGCGGCTCCCGCCTCGACTGCGACGCGCCCGCCCCCCTCCGGCACCTCGGTGTCCGCGGCTCCTGAGGCCGGTCCGGCCCAGCCGTCCGCCGATCCGGAGCCCAGTGCACCCCCGTCGCGCCTGGCCGAGCCGCCCCGCGCGGAGCCGCCGGCCTCGCTGGCCGACGCCGCTCCCGCCGACCTGCGTGGCCCCTCCGGCGGGGACTCCGACGACACCGCCCTCGGCGCCCCCGCTCCGGCCCCGGCGGCCAGCCCCGGTGCGGGCAGCGGTCAGCTCACCGTCACCGACGTCCGGCGGCTGTGGCCCGAGGTGCTGGAGGAGGTGAAGGGCAAGCGCCGCTTCACCTGGATCCTGCTCAGCCAGAACGCCCAGGTCCACGAGCTCCGCAACGGCGTCATGGTGCTGGCCATGGCCAACGTCGGCGCCCGCGACAGCTTCTCCCGCGGCGGCAGCGAGGACGTGCTCCGGGAGGCGCTGGTCGTCGTCCTCGGGGCCGACTTCAAGATCGAGACGCTGGTGGAGGGCGGGCCCAGCACGCCCACCCCGGCCACCCGGCCGGCCCCGGTCGACCAGCAGGCCGCCGCCTCCTGGGACGCCCCCGCCCCGGCACCCGCCGCCGCTCCGATTCCTCCGCCCGAGCCGCCGCCCGCCGAGCCGGACCGGTCCGAGTCGCGTGAGCAGCTGCGCCAGCAGATCCGCCCCACCCGCCAGGGCCCGGCCGTCGCCAGCACCGACGACGAGCGCGATGCCGCCGCCACCCGGAACGACAGCGACCTGGAGGACTCGGCCGAGTCGCACACCGAGCTGCTGGCCCGCCACCTCGGCGCGGAGATCATCGCCGAGGAGACCGAACGCGCATAGGCTGGCGGGACGAACGGGGGCGACCCCGCGCCGGCCGCGCGCCGGCGGCGGCGACGAGACGAGGAGCACGATGATCCCCGAAGGTGACATGTCCGGCCTGCTGGCCCAGGCGCAGGCGATGCAGCAGCAGCTGCTCGACGCCCAGCGCGAGCTGGCCGAGGCCACGGTCGAGGGCTCCGCCGGCGGCGACGTCGTCACCGCCACCGTCTCCGGGGCGGGTGAGCTGCTCGGCCTGGTGATCAAGCCGGAGGCCGTCGACCCCGAGGACACCGAGACGCTGGCCGACCTGGTGCTCGCCGCGGTGCGTGACGCCACCGGCAAGTCGCAGGCGCTCGCGGCCGCCAAGCTGGGCCCGCTGACCGGCGGCATGGGCGGTCTCGGCTTCTGAGCCTCCCGGCGCCGATCGGCGTCACGAGGACGAGCACGACACGTAGGGACGAGGAGCACGGGTGTACGAAGGTCCGGTCCAGGATCTGATCGACGAGCTGGGGCGGCTGCCCGGCATCGGGCCGAAGAGCGCCCAGCGGCTGGCCTTCCACATCCTGGCGGCCGACCCCGACGACGTCCGCCGGCTCTCCGACGTGCTCCGGCTGGTCAAAGACACCGTCAAGTTCTGCGAGGTCTGCTTCAACGTCTCCGAGGACACCCGGTGCCGCGTCTGCCGCGACCCGCGCCGCGACGCCACGACCATCTGCGTCGTCGAGGAGTCCAAGGACGTCGTCGCCGTGGAGCGGACCCGGGAGTTCCGGGGCACCTACCACGTGCTCGGCGGCTCCATCAGCCCCATCGACGGCATCGGCCCGGCCGACCTCAAGATCCGCGAGCTCTGCCTGCGGCTGGCCGACGGCACCGTCACCGAGGTCATCCTGGCCACCGACCCCAACCTCGAGGGCGAGGCGACGGCCACCTACCTGAGCCGGCTGCTGCTGCCGCTGGGGGTCCGGGTCAGCCGGCTGGCCAGCGGCCTGCCGGTGGGCGGGGACCTCGAGTACGCCGACGAGGTGACCCTCGGCCGCGCCTTCGAGGGCCGGCGGTTCGTCGAGGTCTGACCTCCGGCCCCGCCGCCGAGGTCAGTCCTGCGGTACCCGGCCCTGCACGGCGGCGCGCTCGTCGGCGGTGCCGGTGAGGTGCAGCGACACCCCGACCCCGCCCAGGACGAGCACGTAGAGGATCGAGGGCAGGCCCACCGCCGAGAGCCAGTGCTCGAACAGCAGCGGCTGCGGGCGGTGGCGCAGCAGCACGGTGGCGTTGAGCACCAGCGCGGCGACGTAGGCCACGACGCTGCCGGTCAGCCAGGCCCGGACCAGGCCCTGGTGCCGCCAGGACCAGGTGAGCAGCCCGCCGGTGACGGCACCCAGCAGCAGCCCCGCGACCACCGCGGGCGCCAGGCTCAGCAGCGAGCCGAGGACCAGCACGCCGACGACGCGGGACGCGCTCTCGGCGTCCGGGGTCGACCCGGTGCCCCGCGTGAGGTCCTGGGCCATCAGCCAGCCCACCCGCAGCAGCTGGAAGACGAACATCGCCGCCAGCCCGGCCGCCGCCCCGGTGGCCGCACCGCGGACCACGAGCGACGGGGGAGCGGCGGCCACCGCGCGCTGGACGCGCTCGGGGCTGAAGGGCACGGGCCCGGCGGTGCCGCTCACGCCAGCACCTCCGGGTCCTCGGCCAGGTGGACGCCCAGCTGGTCCAGCGCCTCGCCCAGCACCCGCTGCACGGCGAGGGTGTCGTCCAGCGGCATCACGGCGCTCTCGGTGCGGCCGGCGGCCACCGCCTCGGTGACCTCGACCAGCTCGTGGGCGTAGCCGCCGCCGGTCGCCGGGCGGGTGATGACCTCGGGCTCGGCGCCGCGCCGGTGCAGCACGACGGAACCGGGGTGGTGGAACCGGGGCGGGACCTCGATCCAGCCCGTGGTGCCCTGGATGCGGGCGGCGCCCGGGGTGTGGTGGCGGAGCGTGGCCAGCAGGGTGGCGACCCGGCCGTCGTCGTAGCCCAGCAGCAGGCCCGCCTCGGCGTCGACGCCGGTGGACGTCAGCGAGCCGTGCGCGACGACCCGGTCGGGCGTCCCCAGGAAGTACTGCGCGAACGAGACGACGTAGACGCCGAGGTCCAGCAGGGCGCCGCCGCCCTGGGCCGGGTCGAACATCCGGTCGGCCGGGTCGAAGGGGCGCTCGACGCCGAGGTCGGCCTGGACCTGCCGCACCTCGCCGATCGCCCCGTCGTCGACGAGCGCGCGGGCGGCGACGACCGCGGGCTGGAACCGGGTCCACATCGCCTCCATGACGAAGACGCGGGCCGCCCGCGCGGCGGCCACGACCTCCTCGGCCCCGGCGGTGGTCGCGGTGAAGGTCTTCTCGACCAGCACCGCCTTGCCCGCCGCGATCGCGGCGAGCGCCAGGGCGTGGTGCTGGGGGTGGGGGGTGGCGATGTAGACGACGTCCACGTCGTCGGCGGCCAGCAGCTCGGCGTAGGAGCCGTGGGCGCGGGGGACGCCGAGGTCGTCGGCGAAGGCCTGGGCCCGCTCGGCCGACCGGCTGGCCACCGCGACCAGCTCGGCGCCGTCCACGTGCACGAAGTCCGGGACGACGGCCCGGGCGATGCGGCCCGGCCCGAGGATGCCCCAGCGGACCGTTCCTGGAGTGCTCACCTCGCCACTGTAGGACGGGTGCGGCAGGGGTTCCGCGGCCACCGGCCCGGGGCCCAGCCCCGGCGCTCCCCCGACGAGGGGCACGGCCTGCTGGGACCCCGCGCGCGGCGCGGAGCAGGGGGACGGGTGCGTACCCGTCCGGTCCTGCGACGTGACGGGCGACCGTCGTCCCGGAGTCGGTGACGTCGAGCGCGGCCTGCGCCCCGGGCTCCCCCGATCGGCCCGGCGCGTCGGGAGCCACAGGCCCCTCGACCGTCTCGAAGACGCTACCGTGACCGAAACGTTATGTCAACGATTGACGCTCAGATTGACAGCCGGGTCAATGCTGTCCGTTCTCGCCGTGCTCCCCGTGCCGTCGACGCTCCTTGTCGCCCTGCTCCTCGCCGGGCCAGGTCTTGTTGACCACGCCGGCGACCATCGCGGCGACGATCCACACCCACCAGTTGGACCAGCTCGTCGCGAAGCAGAAGAGGACGGCCGCCGGCCAGACGAGGGTGAGGGCGAGGGTGGCGCCCAAGGGGCGAGGCCGGGTGGCCGGCAGGCCGGCCTCGGGGACCACGGCGGGGACGGCGGAGGCCGTGGGTGCTGCCTGGCTCCACGGCGGCGGCGCGTAGGCCGAGCTCGTCTCCAGCCCGGTCCCGGGGCGGGGCTCGGGCAGGTCGTCGAACAGCGGCTGCAGGTCCGCGGCGGTCCGGGCCGCCAGGGCCTGGCTCAGCCGCTCGTCGAACTCCTCGCGGTCGAGGCGGCCCTCGGCCATGTGCGTCTGCAGGGCGTCGACGGCGCGGTCGCGCTCGGCGTCCCCGATCCGCGGCAGCGGCGCGCGCTGGGGCTCGGGCGGCTGCGGACCGGAGGACTCGCTCACGCGCCCGAGTATCGCACCGGCCCGGTCCCGGGGGGCCGGCGGAGGCGCTGGGCCGCACCCGTCCGGCCCGCTGGACGCGGCCGGTCTACCCGGTCGTCGCCACTACAGTGGTCGCGCAACCGCTGCCGGGGGTCCGGGCGGACCAGCACGAGGTGGAGGAGAGACGGCGTGGGTCGCGTAGTCCAGAAGTACGGTGGGTCCTCCGTCGCCGACGCCGACAGCATCAAGCGCGTCGCCAAGCGGATCGTCGCGACCAAGCAGGCCGGCAACGACGTCGTCGTCGTCATCTCGGCCATGGGCGACACCACCGACGAGCTGATGGACCTCGCCCTCCAGGTCTCCCCGCTGCCCCCGCCGCGCGAGCTCGACATGCTGCTGACGGCGGGCGAGCGGATGAGCGCCGCGCTGCTGGCCATGGCCATCCACGACCAGGGCCACCACGCCCGGTCGCTGACCGGCTCCCAGGCCGGGATCATCACCACCGGGACGCACGGCAACGCCCGCATCATCGACATCACCCCGGGCCGGATCACCAGCGCGCTGGAGCTGGGCGACATCGTCATCGTCGCCGGCTTCCAGGGCGTGGCCCAGGACACGAAGGACGTCACGACGCTGGGCCGTGGCGCCTCGGACACCACGGCCGTGGCGCTGGCCGCCTCGCTGGGCGCCGACCACTGCGAGATCTACACCGACGTGGACGGCGTCTACACCGCCGACCCCCGCATCGTGCCCAGCGCGAAGCGGATCCCGCACATCAGCTACGAGGAGATGCTGGAGATGGCCGCCTGCGGCGCCAAGATCCTGCACCTGCGCTGCGTGGAGTACGCGCGCCGGGAGGACGTGCGCGTGCACGTCCGCTCCTCGTTCTCCAGCCTCGACGGCACGTGGGTCCAGGAGCGACAGGAAGGTTCAGCCATGGAGCAGGCGATCATCTCGGGCGTGGCGCACGACCGGAGCGAGGCCAAGATCACCATCGTCGGCGTCCCCGACCGGGTGGGTGAGGCGGCCCGGATCTTCGAGACCGTGGCGGCCACGGACATCAACATCGACATGATCGTCCAGAACGTCTCCGCCGTCGCGACCGGGCGCACCGACATCTCGTTCACGCTCCCGCAGACCGACGGGCCGGCCGCCATGGCCGCGCTCGACGCGCTCAAGGCCGAGGTGGGCTTCGCCGACGTCCTCTACGACGACCTCATCGGCAAGGTCTCGGTGGTCGGGGTGGGCATGCGCTCGCACCCCGGCGTCACCGCCCGGTTCTTCTCCGCGCTGGCCAGTGCCGGGGTCAACATCGGGATGATCTCCACCTCCGAGATCCGCATCTCCGTCGTCGTCGACCAGGACGACGTCGACCGCGCCGTCGTCGCGGCGCACACGGCGTTCGGCCTGGACAGCGACGACGAGCAGGCCGTCGTCTACGCCGGCACCGGTCGCTGAGGCGCCGGGGAACTTTCTCCCACCCGGACCCATCCGGGAGCACCTCAGCTCCGAACATCCTGCAGAGGCCGGGCCGCGCACGCCGTGGCCGCCTCGCAGGCTGACCGGCGATGCACCACCCGCACAGGGACGAGTCAGGCTCCCGGCGTCCTCGTGACGCCGGGGGCCTGCTCGGGGCGGGTGGGCCCGGTGCTTGCCGAGCCCGACGCCCTCGCGCATCATGTGGGGAACCGCACGGGTCGGACCCGAGCGCTGGAGGCGCCGTCATGTTCGTGCAGGTCGTGCGGGGGGTCGTCGCCGACCCGGTCGCCACGTTCGCCCGGCTGGACGACTGGCTGGAGAACCTCGCCCCCGGGGCCACCGGCTGGCTGGGCACCACCGCCGGGGTGACGGCGGACCGCGAGCTGGTCTCCTTCGTCCGCTTCGCCAGCGAGGCCGACGCCCGCCGCAGCAGCGACCGCGTCGAGCAGGGCCTGTGGTGGGCCGGCAGCGTCCTGCTCTTCACCGGTGACGTGGTCTTCGACAACTACGACGACGTCGAGGTGCTCGGCGACGGGGGAGCCGACGGCGCGGGCTCCGTCGAGGTCCTGCTGGGCCGTGCCCGACCGGGTCGCTCGGGCGACCTCGCCGCCCGGCTGGCCGCCCTGAGCGCCGACCCCGCCGCGGCGGCCATTGGCGGGCTGCTGGGCCGCCACGACGACGGCCGCTTCGTGCACGCCGTCTGGTTCTGCCGCACGGCCCCGCCCCGGTCACGGCCGGTGCTGGACCCCGACGCGCTGCTCGAGCGGCGGGCGCTGGGCGCCGAGGCGCGGGTGCTGCGGCTGGAGCAGCTCTGGTTCGGCTCGCCGGAGCGGGCCGGCCGGCCGGGCTCAGCGGCTTGAGCGGACTGGTCCGGGGAACACGAAAGGCTCCCGGACCGGAGTCCAGGAGCCTCTGCGTGGTCGACCAGCGAGCTGGTCGGGGTGACAGGATTTGAACCTGCGACCTCGTCGTCCCGAACGACGCGCGCTACCAAGCTGCGCCACACCCCGTGGCCCTCGAGCCTCGGAGAGTCTAGCCCATGGCGGACCCCGGAGCCGCATCCGTCCCGCGCGCGGTCAGCGTCAGCAGGGTGGCCTCCGGGCGGCACGCGAAGCGGACCGGCGCATAGGGCGAGGTGCCCAGGCCGGCGGACACGTGCAGCCACGCCGTCCGCCCCCCGGCGACGTGCTGGGACAGCCCCTTGACCCGCGGCCGGTCGAGGTCGCAGTTGGTCACCAGGGCCCCGTAGAAGGGCACGCAGACCTGCCCGCCGTGTGTGTGCCCGGCGATGACGAGGTCGTGCCCGTCGGCGACCGCGGGGTCCAGCACCGACCGGTACGGGGCGTGGGTGACGGCGAGGCTGACGTCGACGGCCGTGCGGTCCACGGGACCGGCGACCCGGGCGTAGTCGGCGCGGCCGAGGTGGGCGTCGTCGGTGCCGCGGAACCCGATCCGGAGCCCGCGCACCTCCAGGGTCGTGCTGGTGTGGGTGAGGTCGGTCCAGCCGGCCGCCCGGAAGGCGGCGTCCAGGTCCGGCCACGGCAGCTCCCGCTTGCTCTCCCCGCGAGGCCGGCTGGGGTGCAGGAGGTAGGACAGCGGGTTCTTGAAGCTGGGGGCGTAGTAGTCGTTGGAGCCCCAGACGTACACACCGGGTACGTCGAGCAGCCGGCCCAGGCTGCTGAGCACGAAGGGGACGGCCTCGCGGTGGGCGAGGTTGTCGCCGGTGTCGACGACGAGGTCCGGCTCGAGGGCCGCCAGCCCGGCGACCCAGCGCTGGCGGGCGACGGCCGACGGCGTCAGGTGCAGGTCGGAGACGTGCAGCACCCGCACCGGGTCCGCCCCGGCGGGCAGCACGGGCACCTCGACGCGCCGCAGGACGAAGGCCCGGGCCTCGACCAGCGAGGCGTAGGCCAGGACGCCCGCACCGGCCCCCAGCAGCCCGAGGGCGCCGCGGGCGAGCGTGGTGGCCGTGCGCGCTGCCGTCATGTCCGGAAGGCTACAAGTCGCCCGCCTGAGAGACTGCAGGCATGTCTCCTGCCCCGTCCTCGCTCAAGGAACGCCTGCGCACCGACCTGACCGCCGCGATCCGCGGCCGCGACAAGCTCCGCTCCGGCACCATCCGGATGGTGCTGGCCGCCATCAGCGAGGCCGAGGTGGCCGGCTCCGAGGCCGTCCAGCTCACCGACCAGCAGGTCCTCGACGTGCTCGTCCGCGAGGCCAAGAAGCGCCGGGAGGCCGAGGATGCCTACCGCGCCGCGGGCCGCGCCGAGCTCGCCGAGCGCGAGCAGGCCGAGGCCGGCGTGCTCGCCGACTACCTGCCCCAGCCGCTGACGGCCGAGGAGGTGAGCGCCATCGTCCGCGACGCCGTCGCCGCCACGGGCGCCGCCGAGCTGGGCCCGAAGGGCATGGGCAAGGTGATGGGCGTGGTGACCCCGCAGACCAAGGGCCGGGCCGACGGCGGGGCGGTGGCCGCCGAGGTGCGCCGCCAGCTCGCCGGCGGCTGAGCCGGTCCCGCGCCGGGCGCACCGCCCCCCTGACGCAGCGCCCCCGGACATGACGATGCCCGCCACCCCTGAGGGGTGGCGGGCATCGTGCACGAGCGGGACGGCTCAGCCGTCGTCGTCCTTCTTCTTCTTCTTGTCCTCCGCAGCCTTCTTCTCCGCGGCCTCGGCCTTCTTGCGGGCCTCTTCGCGGGCCTCGCGCGCCGCGTCGGCCGCCTCCTCGCGGGCCTCGGCCCGGCGCTCGGCCGCCTCCTCGCGGGCCCGGCGCTCGGCGGCCACCTCGGCCGGGTCGCGACCGGCCGAGTAGTTCACGTAGATCGTGCTGAACTCGGCGACGGTGGCGTTCGAGCCGGGGGAGAAGCCGAGGAAGCTGCCCACGGTGGAGCGGCTGTAGACCTGGCGGCGCTCGACGGTGAAGCCCTCCTTCTCGAGCTTCTTCGTCGCGGCCGCGATGCTCAGGCCGTAGAGGCTGGGCACCCGGACCTGCTTGCCGACCTGGACGTCGCGCGAGGGCGCCTTGAAGGAGGTGTCCGGCACCTTCTTCAGGTAGGACTCCATGACGGGCTTCCAGATGAGCCGACCGGCGTCGCCGGAGCCCGAGCCCTGCAGGTAGACGTCCGTCGAGGGCACGGAGTAGTTCTTCACGCCGTTGCGGCGGAAGCCCGGCTTGCCCTTGCGGAAGGGCTTCTTCGTGTTGTCGATCGAGATCATGGCCACGCCGGCGATCTCGGGGGTGTAGCCCGCGAACCAGACGGCCTCGTTGCTGTCGATGGTGCCGGTCTTGCCGGCCATGTCGTAGCCGTTGTAGACCTTGGCCCGCTGGCCGGTGCCCGAGTCCATGACCGACTTGAGCACCTTGTTGACGCCGTCGGCCACAGCGGGCTCGACGACCTGCTCGCAGCCGGCGTCGGGCACCTCCAGCTGCTTGCCGTTCCGGTTCGTCACCTTCGAGACGATGATCGGGTCGCAGTGCACGCCGCGGGCGGCGTAGGTGGCGTAGGCCTCGGCCATCGAGAGCGGGCTCACCTCGACGCTGCCCAGGGTGAACGAGGGGATCGACTGGTAGAAGTCGACGAGGTCGCGGTCCTGCGTGCCCAGCTTCACGCCGACCTTCTCCGCCATCTTCGTGACGTTGCAGAGGCCGGCGGCGAGCTCGAGCTGGACGAAGTAGGTGTTCACCGAGAACTCGGCGGCCTCGGTCATGTCGATGACCTTGGAGTGGCCGACGGAGTTGGTCACCTTGTACTTCGGCACGGTCTCGGTGCCCACGCAGGACTGGTAGGTCTTGCCGGTGAAGTCGAAGGGCGAGCGCGCGTTGAACTTCTTGCTGATCGGGATGCCCTTCTCCAGGGCGGCCGCCATGGTGAAGGTCTTGAACGTCGAGCCCGCCTGGTAGCCCTGGATGCCACCCATCGCCGGGTCGGCGGCCAGGTTCCAGTAGGTCTCGCCCTTCTTGCTGTCGTTGCCCATGACCGGGCGGCTCTGGGCCATGGCCACGATCAGGCCGGTGCCCGGCTGGATCATGTTCATGGTCGAGATCAGCGGGTCGGTCGGGCCGACCACGGAGGAGACCTTCTTCTGCGCGAGGTCCTGGGTCTTCGGGTCGATCGCGGTCTGGATGGTCAGCCCGCCCCGGTTGAGCATGTTCTTGCGGTCGTCCTGCGTCTTCCCCAGGCTCGGCATCTTCAGCAGCGAGCGGCGGACGTAGTCGCAGAGGAACGGGTACTTGGTGCCGACGCAGCCGGCGCGCGTGGTCTTGACCCGGTCCTCGTCGAAGCCGGTCTTCTTGGCCTTCTTCGCCTGCGCGGGCGTGATCAGCTCCAGCTCGAGCATCCGGTTGACGACGACGTCGCGCCGGTCGAGGGCGGCGGCGCGGTTGTCGACCGGGTTGTTGGCGTCGGGGTTCTGCACCAGGCCCGCCAGCATCGCGGCCTGCGCCAGCGTCAGGTCCTCGGCGTCCTTGGAGTAGTAGTGCCGGGCGGCGGCCTGGACGCCGTAGGCGCCCTCGCCGTAGTAGGCGATGTTGAGGTAGCGCTCGAGGATCTCATCCTTGGAGAACTTCTTCTCCAGGGCGATCGCGTAGCGGAGCTCGCGGACCTTGCGCTCCATGCTCTTGGCCTGGGCGTCCGCGATGCACTCGCGGTCCCCGTTGCAGGCCTCGACCTGGACCATCTTCACGTACTGCTGGGTGATGGAGGACCCGCCCTGGGTGCCCGAGTCGCTGGTCGAGTTGCGGACCAGCGCGCGCAGGGTGCCCTTGAGGTCGAGCGCCCCGTGCTCGTAGTAGCGGTGGTCCTCGATGGCGAGCTGCGCCTGCCGCATCACGGGGGCGATCTTGTCCATCGTGACGGGGACGCGGTTCTCGTCGAAGAAGTAGGCGAGGGTCTTGCCGTCGGCCATCAGCACCCGGGAGCGGGTGGGCGGGGCGGGGGTGGAGAGCTCGGTCGGCAGGCTCTCCAGCTCGGTGGCCGCCGCCTTGCTGCTCACCCCGGCCATGCCGGCGAGGGGGACGAAGAGTCCGGCGACCAGGACACCGGCGAGCACGCTGACGATGACGAACATCACCGACGAGTACGCGACGCTGCCCGCGCGCTTAGGGCTGAATGGCATGGCAGACAGGGTACGGGAGGATTTCTGCCATGCCGAATCTCCCGCGCCCCTCGTGCGCGCGTCGCCTGGACGCGGGCGGGAAGACCCCTCCGTACCACGGGCCCGACACAAATGTGCGGGTCCAGGTCACGAACAGGCCAAGGTTCAACTGACACCTCTAGTCACCGACCGCGACCGGTCCCTAGATTACCCACGTCGCACCACCAGGGCCGGGGAAGCCCGGTGCGGCGTCGGACCTACAGGGGAGAACTTCAGTGACTGCAGTGCACCACGAGGACTGGACCATGCGCGCGAAGTGCCGGGGCCAGCAGGACGACCTCTTTCCGGAGGCGGCGGAGCAGAAGCGCGCGCGCCTCATCTGCGGGGGGTGCCCCGTGCGGTCGGAGTGCCTCGCCGAGGCGCTCGACAACCGCATCGAGTGGGGGGTCTGGGGGGGCATGACCGAGCGCGAGCGGCGTCAGCTGCTGCGCCAGCGCAGCGACGTGACGTCGTGGGCGCGGCTCCTGGTCAAGCAGAGCTGAGACGGGGTGGCGTGACCCGGCGGCCGAGCCGCCGGGTCCGCGTCAGTCCCGCTCGGCCAGCAGGTCGCCGACGCGGCGCAGGGTCGCGGCGTCGGTCACGTCGGTGGGCAGCGTCTCCACCAGCGTCCGCGGCACCTGCGGGCGCGCACCCGAGAAGCGGTGCAGCAGCTGCTGCTCCGACTCCACCACGCGCATGAGGTCGGCGTGCCGGCGCAGCGCCTCCACCTCCACCACGACCTCGTCGGGCAGGTCCTCGGCCAGCGAGAGCGCCCGCTCGGCCGAGACGTCGAGCCCGCTGACGTGGGTCCGGTTGATGACCAGGCCGGCGAGCGGCATCTGCTCCTCGGTCAGCCGGTCGACGAAGTAGGCCGCCTCGCGCAGCGCGTCGCGCTGGGGCGTGGCCACCACCACGAACGTCGTGTGCCGCGACGACAGCAGCCGGTAGGTCTCCTGCGCCCGCGTCCGGAAGCCGCCGAAGAGCGCCTCGCAGGCGGCGACGAAGGTCTGCAGGTCCTTGATCAGCTGACCGCCGACCACCTTGTTCATCACCGTCGAGACCAGGGTGAAGCCGACGCTCATCAGCCGCAGCGGTCCCCGCGCCGGCGCGAGCAGCAGGCGGATGAAGCGGCCGTCCAGCAACGAGCTGAGGTGCTCGGGGGCGTCGAGGAAGTCCAGGGCCGAGCGGGCCGGCGGGGTGTCGACGACGATCAGGTCCCAGCGCCCGGCCGCCCGCGCCTGGCGGTGCAGCTGGCCCAGCTTCTCCATGGCCATGTACTCCTGCGTGCCCGCGAAGGAGGAGGACAGGGCGACGTAGAAGGGGTTGGAGAGGATCTCCTGCGCCCGGTCGGGCGTCGAGTGGGCCAGCACGACGTCGTCGAACGTCCGCTTCATGTCGAGCATCATCGCGTCGAGGCTGCCGCCGGCCGCGGTGTCGATGCCGGTCACCGGGCGCGGGGTGTTGTCGAGCTCGCCCAGGCCGAGGGACTGGGCCAGCCGCCGGGCCGGGTCGATGGTGAGGACGACGACCTTGCGGCCGGCCTCGGCCGCCCGGAGCGCGAGGGCGGCGGACGTCGTCGTCTTGCCCACCCCGCCGGAGCCGCAGCAGATGACGATCTCGGTGCTCCGGTCGGCGATCACGGCGTCGACGTCGAGGAACGGCGGCGGCGCGGGGGTCGGTGCGGCGGGGGTCCGGGCGCGGGCGGCCATCAGGCGGCCTCGAGCGCGAGCTGGTCGCGGAGCTGGTGCGCGATGGTCACCAGCGCGTCCTCGTCGATGCCGGCGGGGTCGAACGTCACGGCGGCCAGCGGCAGGCCGAGCCCCGTCAGCCGCTCGTGGCGGGCCTGCTGCTGCAGGGTGCGCGCGGCCTCGACGGCGAACTCCGCGGCCAGCGTGGCGTTCTGCGCCGCCGTCCAGCCGGGCACGGACAGGTCGAGCCCGCCCTGTGCCGCCTCGGCCAGCACCTCCGGGGCGAGCGGGGTCGGCGTCACCATGTTCTCGATGACGCTGCCGATCGCGATCCGGGTGGGGGCCAGGGCCGTGACGGCCTCCTCGGTCTCGGTCACCGGCATGTCCTCCAGGAGCGTCACCAGGTGCACGACCGTGGTGGGGGCGCGCAGCACGGTCATGATCGAGTCGGCCTGGCTGCGGATCGGGCCCATCTTGGCCAGCCCCGACACCGCTTCGTGCACGTTGAGGAACTGGGCGATCCGGCCCGTGGGCGGGGCGTCCAGGACGACGGCGTCGTAGGCGCCCGGCCGGTTCGTCGGCCCGCGTCGGACGGCCTCGTAGACCTTGCCGGTGAGCAGCACGTCGCGCAGGCCGGGGGCGATCGAGGTGGCGAAGTCGATGGCGCCGAAGCGGTCGAGCGCCTTCCCGGCCAGGCCCAGGTGGTAGAAGGTGTCGAGGTACTCCAGCAGCGCGTCCTCGGCGTCGATCGAGAGGCCGTGCACGACGCCGCCGGCCGGGGTGCGGAGCAGCCGGCGCTCCTCGTCGCCCACCAGCGGCGGCACGCCGAACAGCTCGGAGATGCCGTGCCGGCCCTCGACCTCGCAGAGCAGCACGCGGCGACCCTCGGTGGCCAGCGCGCAGGCGAGCGCTCCGGCGACCGTGGTCTTGCCGGTGCCGCCCTTGCCGCTGACGATGTGCAGGCCGTGCCGGGGCGGGGCGGGAGCGGGCGCCGGCGACGGGCGGGCGGCGCGGCTCATGGCAGGTCGGTGACGTGCAGGCCGGCGTGGGCCTTGTAGCGGCGGTTGATGGCGATGAGGTTCGCGGTGAAGGCCTCCACCTGGCCGGCCAGCCGCAGCCGGCCGGCGTAGATCCCGCGGGCGCCGGGGATCGCGGTGGCCAGCTCGCACACGGTGGCGACGGCGTCGCGGTCCTCGCCGAGGACCAGCACGTCGCCCTCGAGGTGGTCGACCGCCGGGTCGTCCAGCAGCACCGCGCTGACGTGGTGGAAGGCGGCGACGACGGTCGACCCCGGCAGCAGCTGCTGGGCCTCCTGCGCCGCGGACCCGGCCTCGACGGCCAGCGCGTAGGGGCCCTGGCCGTCGAAGCCCAGCGGGTTGACGCAGTCGACGACGATCTTGCCGGCCAGCGGCCCGGCCAGCTCGGCGAGCAGGGCGGCGTGGCCCTCGTAGGGGACGGTGACGACGACCAGCTCGGCGGCCGCGGCGCCGGCGTTGGTGTCCCCGGTGACGTCGCCCAGGTCGGCGTAGGCGGCGGCGACCTCGTGCGCCCGCTCGGCCGAGCGGCTGCCCAGGACGACGGCGTGCCCGGCCGTGGCGAAGCGGCGGGCCAGGCCCCGGCCCTGCGGTCCCGTGCCGCCGAGGATCCCGATCCTCACGCGCGCGTCCCGGCCGCGGCGGGGAGCCGCGGGGCGCGACGGGGTGCGGGACGGGCGGTGGGGGTCATGCCGGTCATCGTAGTGCGCACGACCCACCGGGCCGGGTGCTCAGGTGGGGTACGGGTAGCAGCGCGCGGTGGCGCCGCCGTCCACGGTCACGGCCTCGCCGTTGACGAAGCCCGCGTCCGGCGAGAGCAGGAACGCCACCACCGCGGCGACCTCGGACGGCTCGATCAGCCGACGGATCGGGTGGAGGTCGGCGTACTCGGCCAGCAGGGCCTCCGGGTCCTCGGCCGCGTCGAGGAAGCGCTGGGTCAGCGGTGTCCGGACCGCTCCCGGCCGGACGGCGTTGCAGCGGACCCGGTGCGGTCCCTCCTCGACGGCGAGCTGACGGGTCAGGGCGTCGATGCCCCCCTTGGTCGCGGCGTAGACGAAGGACTCCGGGAAGCCGACCAGGGCGTGGATGCTCGAGAGGTTGACGATCGACCCGCCGCGGTCGCGCATCACGCCCACGGCGGTCGCGCAGCCCAGCATCGTGCCGACGAGGTTGACGCCGACGACCGCCCGGAGGTCGTCCTCGTCCAGGTCCCGGGCCGTGGTGGGCCGCTCGATCCCGGCGTTGTTGACCCAGCCCGTCAGGGTGCCCCGCGCGCAGGCCGCGTCCCGGGCCCGCTCGTGGTCGACGCGTCGGGTGACGTCACCCGGCACGGGGTGGAACGCCTCGCCCAGGGACCGGCTCGCCGCCTCCAGGGCCTGCTCGTCGCGGTCGAGCCCGACGACGGTCCAGCCCCGCTCCACGAGCAGCCGGCTCGTGGCCTCACCGATGCCCTGGGCGGCCCCGGTCACGACGGCGACCCCGGCCCGGCCCGGTACGGCGGCGGTCGCCGGACCGTCGCTCATCGCCGGCCCCCGTCGCCAGCGGCAGCACGCCGCACCGACCACAGCGCCGAGGTCACCGACGCCGGCGGGCTCGGCAGCCCCACGTCCTGCAGCTCGGCCCCGGTGACCAGGACGGCCTCGTCGGGCGCGGCGACGTCGACGGGGGCCACGGCGTAGGTCGTGCGGGCGTCCAGGCCGGCGGGCCGGACGGGGTCCCAGCCCCCGGTCGGGGGCAGCCGGAAGGCAGCGACCAGGTGCTCGTCGCCGGAGCTGAGCTGGAAGGCGGGCTGCCGGTGGCCCCGCTCCTCGCGCAGCGGCTGCTCGGTCAGCGGGACGAGGACCCCGTCGGCCAGCAGCGGGCGGACGACCGTGGTGAAGGTCGTGACGTGCTCGCGGAGCCGCGCCGCCAGGTCCGGCCGCATCTCGGTCAGCCGCACGGAGACCCCGAAGCGGTGCAGCAGCGCCGCCCGCACCTTGGTGTCGAACTGCTCGAGCGTCAGCAGGCTGCCCGAGTAGTCGACCTTCTGGAAGCGGTGCTCGCCGCGCCACTCGCTCTGCGGCCAGTGCAGCAGCTGCCGCGGCGGCAGCATCCGGGCGGCCCCCCAGAGCACGGCGAGGTGGTGCTCGGTCCAGTCGGGGTCGGAGAGGAAGAAGCCGTCGACGTGCGCGGCCAGGCCGGCGTCCAGCCGGAGGCCGCCGGAGGCGCACGCCTCGAGGACGGTCGCCGGGTGCGCGACCTTGAGGCGGTCGAGGACCGCGTAGAGCCCCCGGTAGTGCTGGAGCAGCCCGTCGTCGGCGCGGTGGCCGTGGTCGTCGCGCGCGCACCCCCGTCCCGGGTCGAGGTTGAAGTCCCACTTGAGCCACCGGGCGCGTGTCTGCTCCAGCAGCCCGTGCACGGTGTCGTGCACGTGCTCGCGACCGCGGCGGGAGCCGAGGCAGACGTAGCCCAGCCGGGCGCCGTCGGCGTCGAGCGCGAGCAGCTCGGGGTGCTCCTCGGCGACCGTTGCGGCTCCGCCCACCGCCTCCGCCTCGACCCAGATCCCGAACTCGACGCCGCGGGCCCGCGTCTGCTCGGCCAGCCAGGCCAGCCCGTGCGGGAAGCGCGCGGTGTTGACGCGGTGCCAGTCCCCGCGCTCGGCCACCCAGTCGCTCGTCGCGTCCGCCCGGCCGAACCACCCCGCGTCCAGCACGGCGACCTCCAGGCCGAGGTCGGCGGCCACGGCGGCGTTGGCGAGGAAGACGTCCTCGTCGATCTCCACGTCCTCGTAGGGCCACCAGTGGTTCCACTCGGTGAGCAGCGGCGGACCGGGCGGCACCTGGCCGAGGAGGTGCCGGGCGAGGGAAGCCGCCGCCTCGGCGGTGCTCGTGCCCCAGCCGACGGACACGGCGGGCAGGGTGCCGGCCTCGCCCTCGGTCAGGTGCAGCCGCTGCCCGTCCGGGTGGAGACCCACCTCGACCCGGACGCCCTCGGCGGTGGGCGTGCTGGTCAGGCGCCAGTTGCCGCTCCAGTGGAGGGTGAGCACGCAGGCTCCGGCGGCGCCCTCGACCGCGAGCCAGGGGCTCGCCTGGTTGCTCGAGCGGCCGCTGGTCACCTCGAGGACGAGGGGCTCGCCCGCGGGCCGGTCCTGCGGCTCGAACTCCAGGCCCCAGCTGCTGGTGAAGCCCCGGAGCGTGCGGGCGCCGGGCACGTGGACCGCGGCGACCACCGGGACCAGGCCCTCGGCCGGCGTCGGGCCCTGCACCGTCGCCGTCCAGGTGGCGGCAGCCTCGCCGCCGTCCCGGACCAGCTCGGCGCCGGGCAGGACCGCGAGGACCTCGGGAGCGGCGCTCACCGGTGCGCTCCCGGTCGCAGGACGACCTTGCCGGCCGGGTGACCGGCGAGCAGCGCCTCGTACCAGTGCTGGCCTTCGGACAGGGGGGCCGGGACCACCTCGCCGTGGAACTCCAGGCGACCGGTCCCGAGCAGCTCCAGGGCCTCGGCGAACTCCGCCGGGCGGTAGGCGAAGCTCGTGGTGGCCGTGACCTCGCGGCGCACGAGATCGCGCACGGGGACCGGTGACTCCGCGCTGTGCAGGCCGACGAAGCAGACCTCCCCGCCCGGGCGGGCGGCGGCGACGGCGGCCCGGCGGGTGTCGGTGCTGCCCACCGCGTCGAAGACGGCGTCGACGCCGAGGCTCCCGGTCCTCGACGCCACCTCGGCCAGCAGCGCCTCCGGCTCGTCGGGGAGCCGGACCCCGCCCGCGGCCTCCGCGGGCGCGACCCGGCCCGGCAGGCGCTCGGTGAACAGCAGCGTCTCCACCCCGCGGTGCCGCAGCACCTCCAGCAGCAGCAGCCCGATGGGTCCCGCGCCGAGCACGAGCGCCGTCCCGCCCTCGGCGACCGCCGTGCGGCCGACCGCCCGGACGGCGCAGGCCGCCGGCTCGGCCAGCACGCCCGCCTCGGGCCGGGGGTAGCGGTCGAGTCGGTGGAGGGCGTCGACCGGGACCACGACCAGCTCGGCGTTGCTGCCGTGCACGTGCCCGCCGAGGAGCCGGCGCTCGGGGCAGACGTTGGGCCGCCCGGCCCGGCAGACCGGGCAGGCCAGGCAGGAGGTGAGCGGGTTGGCGGTGACCGGGGTGCCCAGCGGCAGCCGCCGCCCGGCCGGGACGTCGGGCCCGTAGGCCTCGACCGTCCCGACCAGCTCGTGGCCGAACACCAGGCCGGGTCGGCGGAGGCCGTCCGTCCCGCGGAAGCCGCCGAGCTCGGAGCCGCAGATGCCCGACTGCGCGACGAGCAGCCGCACCTCACCCGGTCCGGGGACCGGATCGGGGACGTCGGCGAGCTCGAACCGGCCGATCTCGGCCAGGACCAGCGCCTGCATGGGACCTCCGCTGAGGGGTGGGTGGGGAGCCGGTGGCGGGCGCGGCGGCTAGGCCAGCAGCTTGGTGGCGGCGTCCTGCATCTTCTGGGCCGCGGCCTCGGGTGTCAGCTTGTTGTTGAGCAGCAGGTCGACGTTGGTGCCGAACACCTCGTTGAAGATCTGCTGCATGTTGGTGGTGTAGAAGTCGCCGATCCGCGCCTTCGGCAGGTTGGTCATGGCCTCGCTGAAGCCGTCGGGCATCCCCTGCAGCATCTCGTCGGAGGTCCGCGCCGCGTTCTCGAGCGGGATCCAGTCGTGGTTCGTGGCCATCGTCTTCTGGAACGTGGTCGCGCTCCAGAGGGCGAAGGTCTGGGCCGCCGACAGCGCGCCCGAGTCCTTCGGGATCACCCAGCCGCCCATCCAGTACGGGGCGACGCTCTGGCCCTGGTAGCTGGGCAACGGGGCGACCGCCCAGTTCGCCTTCATCTGCTGGTAGGAGGCGATGCTCCAGCTGCCGTCGGGGATCATCGAGAACGCGCCGGAGGCGAACCCGCCGTTGTTCTGCGACACCGCGGCGCGCTCCTCCGGGCGCGGGGCGACGTGCTTGGACCACATCAGGTCCTGCACGTAGCGCAGGGCCTCGACCACCTTCGGGTCGGTCATCTGGAACGCGGCCGGCTCCAGCGCCTTGTCGACGAAGGCTGTCCCGGCCGCCCAGGCCAGGGACTGCAGGCCCCACCAGATCCCCAGGGCCCCGATGTCCAGCCCCCAGCGGGTGACCTTGCCCCCCGAGCTCTTCTGCAGCATGGGAGCGGTCTCGACGACCTTGTCCCACGTCCACGTGGCGTCGGGGTAGTCCAGGCCGGCCTCGTCGAAGTGGTCCTTGTTGTAGTACAGCATCATCGTCTGCAGGCTGTCGGGCACGCAGAACAGGTTCTTCCCGTCGAAGCGCCAGGGGTCGTAGAGCGCCGTCGGGTAGGTGGCCTGGTCGACCATGGGGGTGCCGTCGACGGCGGTCTGCTCGTTGAAGATGAGCCCCTTCTTGTAGTGGGCGTAGGCCTGGACGTCCCAGAAGTAGATGTCGAAGGGCTTCTTCGCGGCGTACTGCAGCTGGATCTTCTGCCAGTACTGGTCGTAGGGCAGGAAGTTGATCTTGGCCGTGTACTTGCCCGAGAACTCCTGGTTGAACAGCGCCACGCGCTTCTTGAAGTTGTCGTCGATGGTGGGCCCGTTGGTCCAGGCGTAGACGGCCAGCTCGGTCCGGCCGACCACCTGCGTGCTGGTCGCGGCGGGCGCCGACGCCGGCGCGTCACCGCCGGAGGAGCAGCCCGCCACGGCGAGCGCGGAGGCGGCCAGGCCTCCGAGCACGGTCCGGCGGGTCAGCTGGGGCGCGGTGGCGCCGGGGAGGAGGGGGTGGGGCACGGCACGATCCCTTCGGACGGTCCAGCGGTCGCTGGTGGTGGGCTACTTGTTGATGCCGCTGACGGTGATCCCGCGCACGAACTGGCGCTGCGCGAGGAGGAAGACGACGACGGACGGGAGGGCGGCGATGGTCGTCGCCGCCATGGTGAGGTGCATCTGCGGCCCGATGCGCGGCGAGCCGCTGAAGTAGGACAGGGCGACGGCGATGGTGTACTTCGACTCCTCCGAGAGGTAGATCACCGGGCCGAAGAAGTCGTTGTAGGCCCCCACGAACGTGAACACCGACACCGTGGCGATGACCGGCCAGCTCAGGGGCATGAAGATCGTCCACCAGATCCGCAGGTAGCCGGCCCCGTCGATGCGGGCCGCCTCCTCCAGCTCCTTGGGGATCCCGAGGAAGAACTGGCGGAACAGGAACACGAAGAACGCCGACCCGAAGAACGCCGGGAGGATGAGCGGCTTGAAGGTGTTCAGCCAGCCGAGGTTGTTGAAGACGATGTAGGTGGGCACCAGCGTCACCGTGGTCGGCAGCATGAGGGTGGCCATGAGGACGAAGAAGATCGCGTTGCGGCCGGGGGCGCGGAGCCGGGCGAAGCCGTAGGCGCAGAAGGAGCAGCTCAGCAGGGTCCCGAGGACGACGAAGCCGACGATCGTCGCGGTGTTGAGGATGTAGCGCTGGAACGGCACCAGCGTGAGGACCTCGACGTAGTTGTGCCACTGCGGGGTGAACAGCCACAGCGGCGGGTTGACGAACACCTGGTCGCTGGTCTTGAGCGAGGTCAGCACCATCCAGACCACCGGCAGCAGCACCACGAAACAGCCGAGGGAGAGCACGACGACGAGGGACCAGCGGCCTAGCCGACCGCGGGCCGGGCGCCGGCGCGGGGTGGCCTGGACGGGACGGGTGGTGGTGGTCACCGCTCATCACCGCCCTCGGTGTGCACCCAGAGCGGCATCGAGCGGAAGACCAGGGCCGTCAGCGCCAGGATGATCGCGAAGGTCACCCAGGCGATCGCCGACGCGTAACCCATCTTGAGGTACTGGAACGCGTTCTGGTACAGGTAGACCGAGAGCAGCAGTGTGGAGTTGTCGGGCCCGCCGTTGGGTGTCAGGACGAACGGCTCGGCGAACACCTGCAGGGCGTTGATCACCCCCATGATCAAGTTGAACAGGGTGACCGAGGACAGCATCGGCACCGTCACGTGCAGGTGCTGCCGCCACCGGGTCGCGCCGTCGACCTGGGCTGCCTCGTAGAGCTCCTTCGGCACGCCCTGCAGCCCGGCCAGGTAGATCAGCATCGTGCCGCCGAAGCCCCACAGGCTCATGAAGATCAGCGCCCGCAGCGCCCAGTTCTCGTCGGTCAGCCAGGCGGGCCCGGCGATGCCGATCTTGCCGAGCGCGACGTTGATCAGCCCGTACTCGCCGTTGAACAGCCACTTCCAGAGCATGGCGACGGCGACGCCGCTGATCACGCTGGGCAGGTAGTAGGCCGAGCGGAAGAAGCCCAGCGCCGGGATCTTGGCGTTGAGCATGATCGCCAGCACGAGCGCCAGGACGAGCGTGGCCGGGACGCTGACCAGCCCGTACACGAGGCTGACCGCCAGCGACTTGCGGAACAGGCCGTCGGAGGCGAGTGCGGCGTAGTTCTCCAGCCCGGTCCACTGCGGCGAGGACAGCAGGTCGTAGGAGGTGAAGCTCAGCAGGAACGAGGCCACCATCGGGCCGAGGGAGAACAGCAGCAGGCCGAGCACGGCCGGGGCGATGAAGACGTAGCACCAGATCGCTTCCCGGCGCCGGTTGCGGCGGGACCGGGTGGCGGTACGGGTGCGCCCCGCACCGGGCGCGACCGCCCTGTCGACCTGCACTGCAGACATCTATGTCCTAGTTCCGCTAAGTGGAACGGTGTTCCCGGCAGTGGGATGTGGGTATCGTACGACAGGTGACGCAGTGGTCAAGGGCGGAACCGCCAGGAGGGGTGGGATGACGTCGGAGCCCGCCGCGCGGACCGCCCCGGAGGGTGACGCGCCCGGCCCCCACCAGCCGCCGACGCCCGCGCCGACGGGGGCCGCGCGGTCGCTGGCCGCCCTCCGGCTCCTGGCCGAGCACCCGACCGGGCTGCGGCTGGGCGAGGTCGCCGCCGCCCTGGGCACGCCCAAGTCGAGCGCTCATCGCAGCCTCGGGGTGCTGGTGGGCGGCGGGTTCGCTCGCCAGGACGCCGACGGCCTCTACCACCTGGGCTTCGACCTGGTCCGGCTCGTCGTCGGCTACCAGGAGGCGCAGCCCACCGTGCACGCCGTCACGCCCGTCCTGCGCCGGCTGGCCGAGACGACGGGGGAGACCGCGCACTACGGGACCCTCATCGAGGGGGCGATCGTCTACCAGGCCAAGGTCCCGCCGCCGCGCGCCACGTTCCAGATGAGCTCGGTGGTGGGTGGTTCCAACCCCGCCTACCGGACCGGGATCGGCAAGGCGCTGCTCATGCACGCGCTGCCCGACCGGACGGCGGTGGACCGCTACGTGGCCAGCTACGGCCCGCTGGAGGCACGCACCCCGCACACCCTGGTGAGCGCGGCCGCCCTGCACGAGGCGCTGAGCCGGTACCGACGGGCCGGCTACGCGCTGGACCTCGAGGAGAACGACCTCGGGATCGTCTGCATCGCCTTCCCCGTCTTCCTCGGATCGCCCAGCCGGCCGACCGGAGCGCTCAGCATCAGCGCCGTCGCCAGCCGGACCACCGCCGACGAGCTCGTCGCGCAGATGCCGGCGGTCCGGCGGATCGTGGCCGAGGAGCTGGGCCCCGCCGCCCTGCCGGACCCCGCCGTCCCCGACCCGGAGGAACCATGAGCCACGCCGACCTGACGATCACCGCGGTGGAGGCGGTCCACCTGCGGCTGTCCGAGATCGACGCCGAGCGCTGCGACGGCACCCAGGACACCCTGCTGGTCTTCGTCACGGCCAGCGACGGGACCGTCGGGGTGGGGGAGGTGGACTCGTCCCCGCTGGTGGCGAAGGCCGTCATCGAGGCCGAGCCCTCCCACCTCATCGCCCGGGGCCTGCGCTCGGTCCTGCTGGGCCGCCACCCCCTCGACGTCGACGCGCTCTGGCACGACATGGTCGAGGGCAGCCGCTACTTCGGCGGCGGCGCCACCATGCACGCGATCAGCGGCGTCGACATCGCGCTCTGGGACCTGGCGGGCAAGGTCCTCGACCTGCCCGTCGCCCGCCTGCTGGGCGGGCCGCGCTCGGACCGGCTCGACGCCTACGCCAGCCTGGTCATGCCGGACACGCCGGCCGAGGCCGCCGCGGCGGCCGCCCGGCACGCGGAGCAGGGCTACCGGGCCATCAAGTTCGGCTGGGGGCCGATCGGCCAGGACCTGGCGGCCAACGAGGCGCTGGTGCGGGAGATCCGGCGGGCCGTCGGCGACGACGTCGCGGTGATGATCGACGCCGGCCAGGTCTGGGACACCAAGACGGCGCTGCGGATGGCCGCCATGTACGAGGGGTACGGCATCGCCTGGCTGGAGGAGCCGGTCGCGGCCGACGACCTCGCGGGCTACCGCGCCCTGTCGGACCGCTCGTCGCTGACCATCGCGGGCGGGGAGCAGGAGAGCAGCTACGGGGCCTTCGAGCGGCTCCTCGACGAGGGCGGCCTCGACCTCATCCAGCCGGACCTGGCCCGCTGCGGCGGGCTCACCCAGGGCCGCCGTCTCGCGTGGCTGGCGCAGACGCGGCACCGGCGCGTGGTGCCGCACGCCTTCAAGAGCGGGGTGCTCGTCGCCGCGTCGACGCACTTCGCCGCGAGCATCCCCAACGGCGGGCTGATCGAGCACACGGTCTCGACCTCCCCCATCGCCCGGGACCTGGTCGCGCGCGAGATCGACTTCGTCGACGGCCAGGTGCGGGTGCCGCTCGACCAGCCCGGCCTGGGCGTCGAGGTCGACCTGGACCTGCTCGAGCGGCTCCGTGCCGGCTGAGCGGGGCCCGGCCCCGACCTCCGGCGCCCGGACCGCCACCAGCCCCACCAGCCCGACGCTCAGCACGGAGTGGTCGCTGTCCGGCCACCCCGCCGTGGTCCTGGAGAACCGGTGGCTGCGGGCCGTGGTGCTGCCGGCCCTGGGGGCCAAGGTCGTGAGCCTGGTCGACAAGCGGGCCGACCTCGAGCTCCTGTGGCGCAACGGCCGGGTGCCGCTGCGGGCCGTGCCCACCGGGGCCGTCTACGACGACCACTTCAGCGGCGGCTGGGACGAGATGTTCCCCAACGACGAGCCGGAGGAGCTGGCGGGGGAGCTGATGCCGGACCACGGCGAGCTGTGGACGCAGCCCTGGGCCGTCTCGACGGGCACGTCGACCGGGGGCGGCGGGCCGGAGGTCGTCCTGGACCTCGCCGTCTCGACGCCGGTCTCGGCCTGCCGGGCCGAGCGGCGGCTGGTCCTGGGGGACGGCCCGGAGCTGCGGTGCGAGTACCGGGTGACCAACGAGGGCCGTCGGGCGCTGCCGTTCCTCTGGAAGTCCCACGTCGCGGTCGCCCTGCAGCCCGACACCACTGTGGACATGGCCGCGCGCGAGGTGCTGGTCGACGGCTTCGGCGCCCCCCGCGTGCGGCCGGCCGGGGCCGTCTTCTCGTGGCCCGTCGCCCGGGTGGACGGCCAGGACCACGACTTCCGGCGGCGCCCGGACATCAATGGGCGCGGCGTCGCCGAGCTCCTCGTCGCCACCGGCCTCGACCGGGGCGCGTGCGCTGTCGACCACCCCGCCGCCGGCTCGGGCCTCGCCCTGGGCTGGGACGCCGCCGACCTCCCGTCGTGCTGGCTGTTCGCCTCCCACGGCGGCGGTTGGCGCGGGCACGACGTCCTGGTGCTCGAGCCCTGCACGGGCCACCCGCTGTCGGTGGCGGACGGCGCCGCGGCCGGGACCCACCAGGTGCTCGAGGCCGGGGCCACCCGCTCCTGGTCGCTCACCGCCGCCGTCGGCCGGCCCGCGCCGCTGCGCTGACCCCACCCGGCCCGGTCGCTAGGGTGAGCGCCATGACGAAGTGGGAGTACGTGACCGTTCCGCTGCTGGTGCACGCGACCAAGCAGATCCTCGACAACTGGGGCCAGGACGGGTGGGAGCTGGTCCAGGTGGTGCCCGGCCTGAACCCCGAGAACCTGGTCGCCTACCTCAAGCGCCCGATCCCCGGCACCGGGGCGTGAGCAGCCCCTCCGAGCGGCTCGCCGAGCTCGGGCTGACCCTGCCCGGTGTGGCCGCGCCGCTGGCCGCCTACGTGCCGGCCGTCCGGGTGGGCGACCTGGTCCACACCTCCGGGCAGCTGCCCAGCGTCGAGGGCAAGCTCGTCGCCCTCGGCAAGGTCGGCGCGGAGGTCACCTCCGAGACCGCGGCGGAGTGCGCCGGCCTGGCCACCCTCAACGCCCTGGCCGCGGTGGCGGCCGAGGTCGGCGGGCTGGACGCCGTCGCCCGGGTGGTCAAGGTCGTCGTCTTCGTGGCCAGCGACCCGTCCTTCACCGGGCAGGCCCAGGTGGCGAACGGGGCCAGCCAGCTGCTGGGCGACGTCTTCGGCGGGGCGGGCAAGCACGCCCGCAGCGCGGTCGGCGTGGCGGTGCTGCCGCTCGACTCCCCGGTCGAGGTCGAGCTGGTGGTCGAGGTGACCGCCACGCCGACGATCCGGCCGCTCTAGGCGCCCGTGCCGACGCGCTCGCTCGACGTCCTCGCCCGCCTGGACCGCCGGGTGCCGGCCGCGCTCGCGGCCCGGGCGGACACGTCGGCGGGTGAGCCGGTGGCCCCGCGGCCCTCGGCCAGCGTGGTGCTGCTGCGCGAGGCGGCCGACGGCGGCCTCGAGACCTACCTGCTGCACCGGCACGCCCGGATGCCCTTCGCCCCGTCGGTGGTCGTCTTCCCGGGCGGCGGGGTCGACCCGGCCGACGCCGGCCCGGATCCGCGGCTGGCCTGCGCGCTGCGCGAGACGGCGGAGGAGACCGGCGTCGCCCTCGTTCCCGGTGCGCTGCGGCGGTGGGCCCACTGGGTGACCCCGGCGGTGGAGCCGCGGCGCTACGACACCCTCTTCTACGTCGCCGCCCTGCCCGCGGGGGCGGAGGCGAGCGACGTCTCGGGCGAGACGACCCGGGCCGGCTGGGACCGCCCCGCCGCCGCGCTGGCCGCCGCGGACCGCGGCGAGCTGGTGCTGATGCCGCCCACCCGCTCGGTGCTGCTGGAGCTCGCCGACCTGCCGGACCTGGCCGCGGTGGCCGAAGCGGCCCGGGACCGCGTCGTCGAGACCGTGCTCCCCGTCCTGCGCCGCGACGGCGCCGGCTGGGTCTTCGTCTACCCGGACCCGGCCGGGAGCCGGTCGTGACCGCGGCCGTCGAGGGGGTGGCCCCGGCCGTGCGGGTCCTGCTCGCCCCCAACCCCGGCCCGATGACCCTGGAGGGCACGAACACCTGGCTGCTCGGCGACCCGGCGGCCGGACCGGTCGTCGTCGTCGACCCCGGTCCCGACGACGCGGGCCACCGCGCCCGGCTGCTCGCGGCCGCTCCGCACGGCGTGTCCGCGGTGCTGCTCACCCACCGGCACGCCGACCACAGCGACGGCGCCCCCGCCCTCGCGGCGGCGGCCGGCTGCCCGGTGCGCGCCGTCGACCCGGCCTTCCGGGTGGGGCAGGACGGCCTCGGCGACGGCGACGTGCTGGCGCTCCCCGGCGGGCAGGTGCGGGTCGTGACCACGCCCGGGCACACGGCCGACTCCTGCTCGCTGCTGCTGCGCGGGGACGACGGGGCGGCCCGGCTGCTCACCGGCGACACCGTGCTGGGCCGCGGCACCACGGTGATCGCCGCGCCCGACGGCGACCTGGGCGCCTACCTGGCCTCGCTCGACCGGCTCGCGGCGCTCGTCGCCGCCGAGGGCGTCGTCGAGCTGCTGCCCGGGCACGGACCGCGGGTCGGTGACCCGGCGGAGCGGCTGGAGGCGTACCGGCGGCACCGCGAGGAGCGGCTCGAGCAGGTGCGGACGGCGCTGCGGACGGGGGCCCGCGGGGTCCAGCAGGTCGTCGACCGGGTCTACGGTGACGTCGGGGAGGCGGTCCGGCCGGCCGCGGAGCAGTCGGTCCGGGCGCAGCTGCGCCATCTGGGCGCGGCGCTCGACGAGGCCTGACAGACTCGGCCGCAGGAGAGGCCGGCGACACGGGGGAGGCGCCATGGCGAGCACGACGCTGCTGCTCTACTACGGGCTGGTGCCCGTGCCGGACCCGCACGCGACCGCGCTCTGGCAGCGCGAGCTCGCGGCCCGCTGCCGGATCTGGGGCTCGGTCGTCGTCTCCCCGCAGGGCCTCTGCGGCAACCTCGGCGGCCCGCCCGAGCGGCTGGAGACCTACGCCCGCGCCACCCGGGAGCACCCGGCCTTCGCGCACCTCGACCTGCGGCTGGTCCCCGGCCAGGGGGAGCCGCGCCCCCGCCTGTCGGTGACGGTCCGCGAGGAGCTGGTGGGCTTCGGCGCCCCGCACGAGCTGCGCGTCGACCGGCACGGGCTGGTGGGCGCCGGCGCTCCGCTCGGCCCGCACGGGCTGCACGAGCTCGTGGCCACCCGCGGCGACGAGGTGGTCCTGCTCGACGGCCGGCACCGGCACGAGACCGAGGTGGGCCGCTTCGCGGGCGCCCGGTCGTTCCGCGCGGAACGGGCCAGCGACGTGCTGGCCCAGCTCGACGCCGGCACCCACGACGGGCTGCGGGACCGGCCGGTGGTCACCTACTGCACGAGCGGCCTGCGCGCCGAGCTGCTCAGCGCGCTGATGCGCAACCGCGGGTTCACCGACGTGCACCGGCTGGAGGGCGGCATCCTCGCCTACGGCCGCACCTTCGCCGACGACGGCCTGTGGGAGGGCGCGCTCTACGTCCTGCAGGACCGGGTGCGGGTGACCTTCAGCGACCACCCGGCCGTGCTCGGCTCCTGCGAGACCTGCGGGGCGCCCACCTACGCCCACCGCGACTGCGTGGCCCCCCTGTGCCGGGGCTGGGCGCTGCTCTGCAACGCCTGCGCCGACTTCGCGCTCTGCGCGGCGCACCGCAACTGAGGCGGCCGCAACTCCCAGCGCGCTCACGTGAACCGCACAGGTGACGCACAGGATGGCGACGCAACCTCGGAGCATGACATCGGACGAGACCTCCGGGGCGGGCACGCCGCCCCTCGGCAGCCAGCCGGGACAGCCCGGACCGCACCACGTGGCCGGCCAGGACGACGTGACGCAGCCGCTCGGCTACGACACCCCGGGCCACCAGCCGCTGGGCTACGACACCCCGGCCCAGCCCCTGGGCTACACCGGGCAGGGCTACGGGGCCCCGACCTACGAGACCCAGGGCTACGGGGCGCACGGCTACGGCACCCCGGACCACCAGGCGCAGGGCTACGGCACCCCGACCTACGGGGCGCCGGGCTACGGGACGCCGACCCAGGACGTCCCGACCGGGGTGCACCAGGACGCGCCGTGGTCGACGCAGCCCCTGCCCGGCTACACGGCCGCCGACTTCCCCGCCCCGGCCGGCGTCACCACGCTGGCCCCGGCCCCCGCGGTCGCGGCTCGTCCGCGCCGCCGGATCGGGTCGCTGCTGGTGGCGGCCTCGCTCGCGGCCGTCGTCGGCGCGGGTGCCGGTGTCGGCTCCTTCGCCTACCTGACCGACGGCGGCGCCGCGGGTGCGGTGTCCCCGATCTCGGTCACCACCGTGCCCGCCGCGCAGACGCCCGTCCTCGACGGCACCGTCGTCGCCGCGGCCGACAAGATCCAGCCCTCGGTCGTCACCATCACCGTGCAGGCCGGCCAGGGCGGGGACATCGGCAGCGGCGTCGTCCTCGACGACCAGGGCCACATCCTCACCAACGAGCACGTCGTCTCGGCGGCGGCCGGCAGCTCCGGCCAGGGCGGCACGGCGGGCACCATCACCGTGACCTTCCACAACGGGACGACGGCGCAGGCGCAGGTCGTCGGGACCTCGCCGACCAACGACCTCGCCGTCATCAAGGTGGACGGGGTGGGCGACCTCACCCCCGCCGTCTTCGCGAAGTCCTCCTCGCTGCAGACCGGCCAGGCCGTCGTCGCGGCGGGCGCCCCGCTGGGCCTGTCGGAGTCGGTGACCAGCGGCATCGTCTCCAACACCGCCCGCCCCGTCCGCTCGGGCGACGACGACGACGCGGTCTACCTCGCGGTGCAGACCGACGCGGCCATCAACCCCGGCAACTCCGGCGGCCCGCTCGTCGACCTCAACGGCGCCGTCGTGGGGATCAACTCCTCGATCGCCAGCACCGGCGCCAGCTCCGGCAGCACGCAGTCCGGCAACATCGGCATCGGCTTCGCCATCCCGGCCGACGTCGCCACGCGGGTCGCCGGCGAGCTGATCCAGGACGGGTCCTCGACCAACGCGGCCCTCGGCGTCACGGTCGGCGGCTCGGACGCCCAGGTCTCCACGGCGACCGGGGTGGCCCTGCAGTCGGTCAGCCCCGACGGCGCTGCGGCCAAGGCCGGCCTGGAGCAGGGCGACGTCGTCACCCGGCTCGACGACTTCGCCACCACCACCCCGGACGGCCTGATCGCCGCCACCCGCTTCTACGCCCCGGGCACCGAGGTCACCGTGACCTACACCCGTGGCAACGGCGACGCCCAGACCGTCAAGGTCACCCTCGGTCAGCAGTGACGAGTGCGCGGCGCTGATCGCCGCGCCCGGCCCCGTGCCGCGCAGCGAGCGTCGGAGCCGCGCGTCCCGCCTGGACGACCGAGCCCGCGGACACGTTCTTCGTCCGCGGGCGAGGGAGGAAGGCGGGGACTCCAGCGCGGCGTGCGCGAGCTGCGCCTGGAGAAGAACTACCGCGCGCGGCGCTCCACGCGCTCGGTGTCGAGGATGGTGACCGAGCGCGGCTCCAGGCGGATCCAGCCGCGGGCGGCGAAGTCGGCCAGGGCCTTGTTCACCGTCTCCCGCGAGGCGCCGACCAGCTGGGCCAGCTCCTCCTGGGTGAGGTCGTGGTGCACGTGCACGCCGTCCTCGCGCTCGTCGCCGAAGCGCTTGGCCAGCTCGAGCAGCTGCTTGGCCACCCGACCCGGCACGTCGGAGAAGACGAGGTCGGCGACGACGTCGTTGGCCCGCCGCAGCCGGGCGGCGAGCTGGCCGAGCAGGCCCTGGGCCACCTCGGGCCGGCCGGTCAGCCAGCCCATCAGCTCGTCGTGCTCGAGGGTGCGGATCTCGCAGGCCGTGACCGCCGTCGCGGTCGTGGAGCGCGGGCCCGGGTCGAACAGCGAGAGCTCGCCGAACATCTGCCCCGGCCCGAGGATCGCGAGCAGGTTCTCCCGGCCCGCCGAGCCGCTGCGGCCCAGCTTGATCTTGCCGGTGATCACGACGTAGAGCCGGTCCTCGGCGTCGCCCTCGTGGAACAGCACCTCGCCCTTGACCAGGCGGATCGTCCCCATGGCGGCAGAAAGCGCGCTCGCCGCCTCGTCCTCGAGACCGGCGAAGAGCGGTGCTTTCTTCAAGACTTCCGGATCCACGCACGACCTCCTGAGTGACGCATGTCTCATCCAACGCGTGTCAGGCTACCGTGGCAGACGCGAGAACGTGAGACGGCGGCGGGGGGCCCCTCCGGGCCCCGGCCCGGGTCGTCCCGCGCCTGGTCGCAGCGCCTCCGGCGCTCCGCTCCGCAGGCCTCGGGCCGCACCCGCTCCGAGGCATAGGGTGAGGCCATGACCGCGAGCCCCACCCCGGGCGGCCCCCCGGCCGACGAGCCGGCCGCGGAGGCGGAGCCCGCCCCCTACGACCGCTCCCGGACGGCGCTGGTGCGCCGGGCCCGGCAGATCGGCCGGACGCTGGCCCAGACCTACCCCGACGCCGACATCGAGCTGGACTTCCGCACGCCGCTGGAGCTGCTCGTCGCCACGATCCTCGCCGCGCAGAGCACGGACAAGCGCGTCAACACGGTGACGCCGGTGCTGTTCGCCCGGTACCCGGACGCCGCCGCCTACGCCGGGGCGGACCGCGCCGAGCTGGAGGCGCTCATCATCCCCACGGGGTTCTTCCGCGCCAAGGCCGACAGCCTGATGAAGCTGGGCGCGGCGCTGACCGAGCGGTTCGACGGCGAGGTCCCGGGCCGGCTCGTCGACCTCGTCTCCCTGCCCGGCGTCGGCCGCAAGACCGCGAACGTCGTCCTCGGCTACGCCTTCGGGGTGCCCGGCATCACCGTCGACACCCACGTCGGCCGGCTGTCGCGCCGCTTCGGCTGGACCCGGCAGACCGACCCCGAGAAGGTCGAGCCCGAGATCGGCGCGCTGTTCCCCCGCAAGGACTGGGTGCCGCTCTGCCAGCACGTCATCTGGCACGGCCGCCGCTGCTGCCACGCCCGCAACCCCGCCTGCGGCGCCTGCCCCGTCGCGCACTGGTGCCCGTCCTACGGCGAGGGCGAGACCGACCCCGCCAAGGCGGCCAAGCTCATCCGGGAACCGCGCGGATGACCCGTCGGCCCCTGGCGGCCGCCCTGCTCGCGCTGGTGCTGGTCGCCGGCTGCACCAGCGAGCCCCCCGTCACGCGGTCCTCGGTCGCACCCACCGCCACGGCCCCGGACACGACCGTCCCGGAGACGGCCGGCCCGGCGCCCGACTCCAGCGGCCTGGCCGCCGAGAAGGCGGCGGCCGGGATCGCGGACTGCCCGGCCTCGGACCCCGCGGTGGCCGCGGTGCCCGACGGGCTGCCGGACGCCGTCCTGCCCTGCCTGGGCGGGGGCCGGGAGGTCCGGCTGGCCGGGCTCCGGGGGCGGCCGATGATCGTCAACGTCTGGGCCCAGTGGTGCGGGCCGTGCCGCGACGAGGCGCCCTTCCTCGCCGAGGTCGCCGCCGACCCCGGGTCCGACGTGCTGGTGCTGGGCATCGACCACGCCGACCCCGAGCCCGCCCGCGCCCTCGAGTTCGCGCGGGTGGCCGGGTGGCGCTACCCGCAGGTCCAGGACCGCGACCTCGTGCTGCGCCGGGACCTGCAGGTCGTCGCCCTCCCGCAGACCTTCTTCGTCCGCGCCGACGGCACCATCGCCCACCGCAACCTGCGGCCCTTCACCTCCGCCGACCAGATCCGCTCGCTGGCCCGCGAGCACCTCGGGGTGACCCCGTGAGCGCGCCGGTCGCGGGCCGCCCGTCGTGGCTGGCCCCGCTGACCGCTGCGCTCGCCACCCCCGACCGGGTGGCCTCGGTCGTCTCCCTGCGGCCCGGGGTGGGCGGCCGGGCTGCGGCCGTGCTCTGCCTCGTCGGCGAGGGCGCCGCCGGTCCCGAGGTGCTCTTCGTCGAGCGCGCCGCCACGCTGCGCACCCACGCCGGGCAGATCGCCTTCCCCGGCGGCGCCGCCGACCCGGGTGACGCCGACCTCGTCGACACCGCGCTGCGCGAGGCCGAGGAGGAGGTCGGGGTCCGCCGCGACGCCGTCGACGTGCTCGGCCTGCTGCCGCCCGCCCACGTCGCCGTCAGCGGCTTCGACGTCACCGCCGTGGTCGGCTGGTGGCGGGACCGCACGCAGGCCCGCGCCGTCGACCTCGCCGAGGTGGCCTCGGTCCCGGTCGTCCCGGTCGCCGAGCTCACCGACCCGGCGCGGCGGGCCTCGGTCCGGCACCCGTCGGGCTACACCGGACCGGCGTTCGAGGTCGCCGGCCACCTGATCTGGGGGCTGACCGCCCACCTGCTCGACGGCGTCCTCGACCTCGCCGGCTGGCAGCGGCCCTGGGACCGCCACCGCGAGGTGCCCATCCCCGCCCGCTACCTGCGGGACCGCTCCGACACCACCCGTCCCCACCCCGAACCCGGAGGCCCCGATGCCCACTGACCCGACCGACCCCTTCGCGGTGGCCGCGCTGGACCCCGACGCCGTCGAGGCCGAGCTGACGGAGCGCTGGGACGCGCTGATGCCGGCCCTCCCCGAGCTCGGCGCGGGCCTGCGCCGCCGCTACGCCGAGCCGCACCGGCGCTACCACGACCGGACCCACCTGCTCCAGGTGCTGCGGATGGTCGACCGGCTGGCCGGCGACGAGGACCTCTACGTGGTCCGGCTCGCGGCCTGGTTCCACGACGCCGTCTACGACCTGCCCGAGCGCGAGCTGACCAACGAGGAGGCCTCGGCCCGGCTGTCGGTGCGCGAGCTGGGCCGCGCGGGCTTCGAGCAGGAGGACCTCACCCAGGTCGCCCGGCTGGTCCGGCTGACCGCCACCCACGCGCCGGGCGCCCGCGACCCCGAGGGCGAGCTGCTCTGCGACGCCGACCTCGCCGTGCTCGCCGCGCCGCCGGAGCTCTACGACGCCTACGTCGAGGCCGTCCGCGCCGAGCACGAGGCCGTCCCGGAGGAGGAGTTCCTGGCCGGCCGGCTCGCGGTCATGGAGCCCCTGGCCGACGGCGAGATCTTCCGCAGCGGCAAGGCCCAGAGCCTCAAGGCGGCCGCCCGGGCGAACCTCGAGCGCGAGCTCTGGTCGCTGCGCGACCGGCTGGGGATCGAGCAGCCGGAGGACGAGGACGCTGTGCGAGACTCGCGCAGGTGAGCAGCCCCGAGCAGCCCCGCGTCCCCTCCACCGGAGCCGTCCTCGCCCGGGAACCCGGCTGGTGGCGGTCCGCCGTCGTCTACCAGATCTACCCGCGGTCCTTCGCCGACAGCAACGGCGACGGCATCGGCGACATCCCGGGCATCACGGCCAAGGTGGACTACCTGGCCTCGCTGGGGGTCGACGTCGTCTGGCTGTCCCCGGTCTACGCCTCCCCGCAGGACGACAACGGGTACGACATCTCCGACTACGAGGACATCGACCCGACGTTCGGCTCGCTGGCCGACCTCGACGCGCTGATCGCGGCGCTGCACGCCCGCGGCATGAAGCTCGTGATGGACCTCGTCGTCAACCACACCTCCGACGAGCACGCCTGGTTCCAGGAGTCGCGCGACCCGGCCTCGCCCAAGCGCGACTGGTACTGGTGGCGGGCGGCGCGCGAGGGCTCCGAGCCCGGCGCCGAGTGGGCCGAGCCCACCAACTGGGCGTCCTTCTTCTCCGGCTCCGCCTGGCAGCTCGACGAGCGGAGCGGTGAGTACTACCTGCACCTGTTCAGCCGGAAGCAGCCCGACCTCAACTGGGAGAACCCGGAGGTCCGCCAGGCCGTCTACGCGATGATGAACCGCTGGGTGGACCGCGGGGTCGACGGCTTCCGGATGGACGTCATCAACCTCATCTCCAAGCAGCCCGGCCTGGCCGACGGCGAGGCCGCGCCCGGCCGCCGCTTCGCGCCGGCGTTCGAGCGCTTCGCCAACGGCCCGCGGCTGGAGGAGTTCCTGCAGGAGATGAACGCCGCCGTCGGCCTCGACGCGCGGCACCTGCTGACCGTCGGGGAGATGCCCGGCTCCACCATCGAGCTGGCCCGCCGGGTGACCGACCCGGCCAACGCGGAGCTCAACATGGTCTTCACCTTCGAGCACGTCGGCCTGGACGCGCAGCCCGGCGGCACCAAGTGGGACCTCGCCCCGCTGCACCTGCCGGTCCTCAAGCAGAACCTCGCCTCCTGGCAGGAGGGGCTGGCCGGGGTCGGCTGGAACTCCCTCTACTGGGACAACCACGACCAGCCGCGGGCGGTGTCGCGGTTCGGCGACGACAGCGCCGAGTTCCGCGTGGTCTCGGCGAAGACGCTGGCCACCGTGCAGCACCTGCACCAGGGCACGCCCTACGTCTACCAGGGCGAGGAGCTGGGGATGACGAACACCCAGTTCGTCGACATCAGCTCCTACCGCGACATCGAGTCGGTGAACTACCACGCCGAGGCGATGAGCCTGGGCCTGGAGGCCGAGACGGTGATGCGCTCGCTCGCCGCGCGCAGCCGCGACAACGCCCGGACGCCGGTGCAGTGGGACGACACCTCCCACGCCGGCTTCACCCAGGGCATCCCGTGGCTCCCGGTGAACCCGAACTACGTGTACGTCAACGCCGCGGCGGCCGTGGCCGACGAGGACTCGACGTTCCACCACCTCCGCCGGCTCATCGCGCTGCGGCACGAGCTGCCCGTCGTCGTCGAGGGCCGCTTCGCCCTGCTGCTGCCCGACCACGAGCAGCTCTGGGCCTTCACCCGGACGCTGGGGGAGCAGGTGCTGCTCGTCGTGGCCAACTGCTCCTCGCTGCCGGCGACGGTGCCGGCGGGCGCGCTGCCCGACGTCACCGGGGCGCGGCTGCTCCTCAGCACCCACCCGGGCGCGGCCTCGGCCGAGCTGGCGCCGTGGGAGTCCCGCGTCCACCTGGTGGGCTGAGGCGTGCCCGTGCCCGCGCAGCAGGAGCGGCTCCGGGCCGCGGTCGACGCCGTGGTGCCGGCCGGCCTGACCCCCGCGGCCTCGGCCGTCGGCGTCGCGGACTTCCTGGTGTCGGAGGCGGTCGGCTCCTACGGCTGGGCCGCGCGGGTGGGGGCGGTGCTGGACCGGCTCGACGTGGCCGCGGCGGAGCGCGGCGGGACCGGCGGCTTCGCCGGCCTGACCGGCGCGGCGCAGCAGGAGGTGCTCGCCGGCCTCCTCGGCGAGCCCGACGTCGGCTGGTTCGCGACCACCGTCGGGGCGGCCTACTACGCCGACCCGGCCTCGGGCGGCAACGTCGCGGACGCGTGGGGGCCGCTCGGCTGGACGCCCGACCCGCCCGGCGGCTGGCCGGACGTGGCCGTGCCGCCGGAGGACCGGCGGGCGGTCATCGGGCACGCCGACGTCCGCGAGCGCTACGACGCGGTGGTGATCGGCTCCGGCGCCGGCGGCGGCGTGGCGGCCGCCGAGCTGACGGCGGCCGGCCGGACCGTGCTGGTCGTCGAGCGCGGCGGCTTCCCCGACCGGGCCCACCTCGCCGAGGACCACCTGCGCAACGCCCGGACCGACATCGGCCTGGACCACCGGACCCTGGTGCCCTCGCGCGGCAACCCGCGGACCCTCGAGATCGGCGGCCGGACCGAGACCGTCTCGCCGTGGGACCCGCGGTGGGGGAGCAACGCCAACACCGTCGGCGGCGGCACCCGGGTCTACGGCGCGCAGGCCTGGCGCTTCGTGCCCGAGGACTTCACCATGGCCAGCACCTACGGCGTGCCCGAGGGCAGCGCCCTCGCCGACTGGCCCGTCTCCTACGACGCCATGGAGCCGTTCTACAGCCGGGCGGAGTGGGAGATCGGGGTCAGCGGCAGCACCGCCGGCGACGCGGCCCTGGCGCACCGGTCACGGGACTTCCCGATGCCCCCGATGCCGCTCACCGCGCCCGCGCGGCTGCTGGCCGAGGCCGGGTCGCGGCTGGGGATCCAGACGCTGGCCGTGCCGCTCGCGGTGAACTCGACGCCCTACGACGGCCGCCCCGCCTGCGCCCGCTGCCGGCAGTGCGTCGGCTTCGCCTGCCCCGTCGAGGCCAAGAACGGCTCCCACAACACGACGCTGGTCCGCGCCGCGGCGACCGGCCGGCTGCACCTGCTGCTGGGCACCCGCGCCGAGCGGCTGACCTTCGACCGGGCGGGCCGGGTGACCGGCGTCGTGCTGGTGGCCGAGGTCGAGGGCCGCCGCTGGCGCACCGAGGTGGCCGCCGCGGACGTCGTCGTCTCCGCCGGCGCCGTGGAGTCGGCGCGCTTCCTGCTCACCAGCACCAGCGACCGCGAGCCGCACGGGGCGGGGAACGACGCCGACCAGGTGGGCCGGCACCTCCAGGGACACCTCTACGCCGGGGCGCTGGGGCTCTTCGACGACCCGGTCAACGACTACGTGGGGCCCGGCCCGAGCATCGCCACCAACGACTTCCGCCACCACAACACCGACGCCACGGGGCGGCTGGTGGGCGGCGGGATGATCGCCAACGAGTTCGTGCCCACCCCGACCAGCACCTTCCTGCACCTGACGCAGAGCGGCCTGGTGCCCCGGCACGGGACGGGCCTGCAGCAGGGGATGGACCGGCTGATGCCGCGCATGCAGCGGGTGGTGGGCCCGGTCCAGGAGGTGACCTCGGCGGAGTCGCGGGTGCGGCTCGACCCGCGGGTCACCGACGGGCTCGGCCTGCCGGTGGCCCGGCTGAGCGGCCGGCTGCACCCCGAGGACCACCGGACGGCGGCCTACCTCGGCGAGCGGGCGGCGGACTGGCTGCGCGCGGCCGGGGCGTCGACGGTCGTCGTCGGCGGCCGGCGGGGCGACGAGCTAGGACCGAGCAGCGGGCAGCACCAGGCCGGCAGCTGCCGGATGGGCACGGACCCGGTGCACTCGGTGACCGACCCCGAGGGCCGGGTGTGGGGGCACGACAACCTGCGGGTGGTCGACGGCTCGCTGCACGTCACCAACGGCGGGGTGAACCCGGTGCTGACGATCTTCGCCAACGCCTACCGGGTGATGGACGCCTGGCTGGGTTCCGACGGCCGGCGCTGAGCCGCGTGAGAGGCTGAGCCGGTGACCACGGACAACAGCCCCGACGTGCCCGAGACCGCCGACCCCACCCTGCTGGAGCGTTCCGAGCAGCTCATCGACGAGGCGCGCGGCGCGTCCCACGAGGCGCTCGTCGAGACCGAGGACGACCCGGGCCCCGAGACCGCGAGCGGCGAGGAGTTCCCCGTCCCCGGCGACGAGCAGGACGCGGCCGAGCGGTTCTGACCCCCGCTGCCCTGCGGCCGCGGGGGTCCGACCTCCGCTGAGCTCAGCTGAGCCGGTCTCAGCTGCCCCGGTCTCAGCTGAGCCGGTCTCAGCTGAGCCGGTCTCAGCTGATCGCGCGGCTGCTGACGACCTGGCCCTCGATCTGCGGGGCCGTCGCCGCGGCGTTGCCGCGCTGCACGGCGGCCTTCAGCTCGGCCACCGTCGCGTTGGCGTTGGCGATGGTCTTCTCCGGCGCCTTGACCCGCTTGACCAGCACGAAGCCGACCAGGCCCAGCACGGCGGCGACGAGCAGCAGCGCGACGCCGACGATCAGGAAGGCCAGCCAGGTGTCCACCACCTGGGCCAGCGCGAAGGCGGCCGCGAAGTACAGCACGGACAGCGCGCAGATGGCGAAGTAGCCGGCCGCGCCGAACAGGCCGGCACCGATGCCGGCGTTCTTGGCCGCCGGGACCAGCTCGGCCTTGGCCAGCTGGATCTCGTCGCGCACCAACAGCTTCACGTCGTCGCTGATGCCCTTGATCAGGTCGCTCACACCCTGGTCTGCCATGAGTGCTCCTCTCGTCCCGGGTGAGCCTAGTGTCTGCGAGCCGCCGTGCTGCGCGCGGTGCCCGCAGCGGCGTTCGCGCCGGGCCGCGCCGGCTCGGTAGGCTGGCCCGCGGTGCGCCGGGAAGTCTGGTCGGCAACGTCCGTGACGACCCCTGAACCCGAGGAGCACCCTGTGCCCCAGCCCGCCCGCCCGCCCGGCACCCTGTTCGGCCGCGGCTCCTGGCCCGAGGTCTCCCGCGTCACCGCGCTGCTGCGCCGCGAGACCGTCGGCGGGGCTCTGCTGCTCGTCGCCACCGTGCTGGCCCTGGCCTGGGCCAACTCGCCGTGGTCGGCCGGCTACACCGCCCTCCGTGACTTCTCGGTGGGCCCGGCCGCGCTGCACCTGGACCTGACGCTGGGCACCTGGGCGGCCGACGGGCTGCTGGCGGTCTTCTTCTTCGTCGCCGGTCTGGAGCTCAAGCGCGAGTTCGTGGCCGGCGACCTCCGCGACCCGCGCAAGGCCGCGCTGCCCGTCGTCGCGGCCGTCGGCGGCATGGCCGTCCCGGCCCTGGTCTTCGTGCTGGTCAACCTGCGCACGGGCGACGGCGCCCTGCAGGGCTGGGCCATCCCGACGGCGACCGACATCGCCTTCGCCCTCGCCGTGCTCGCCGTCATCAGCACGCACCTGCCGGTCGCCCTGCGGACCTTCCTGCTGACCCTCGCCGTCGTCGACGACCTGCTGGCCATCACCATCATCGCCATCTTCTACACCCGCGACCTCGAGCCGCTGCTGCTCCTCGCCGCCCTCGTGCCGCTGGGGCTGTTCGGCCTGCTGGTCCAGCGCCGGGTCCGCTCCTGGTGGCTGCTGCTCCCGCTCGCGGCCGCCGCCTGGGCCCTCGTCCACGCGTCCGGGGTGCACGCCACCGTGGCCGGCGTGCTGCTGGGGTTCACCGTGCCGGTGCTCCGCAGCCAGGCGGCCGGCGGTCCCGAGGCCGGCCCCGGGCTCGCCGAGCACTTCGAGCACCGGGTGCGGCCGATCTCGTCCGGGTTCGCCGTGCCGGTGTTCGCCTTCTTCGCCGCCGGGGTCACCGTCGGCGGGCTGGACGGCCTGGTGACCGCGCTGCAGGACCGGGTGGCGCTGGGCATCGTGGCCGGGCTGGTGGTCGGGAAGACCGTCGGCGTCCTCGGCTCGACCTGGCTGATGGCCCGCTTCACCCGCGCGCGGCTGGACACCGACCTGCGCTGGGTCGACGTGGCGGGGCTGTCGGTGCTGGCCGGCATCGGCTTCACCGTGTCCCTGCTGATCGGCGACCTGGCCTACGGCGCCGGGAGCACCCGCGACGAGCACGTCAAGGTCGGGGTGCTCTGCGGCTCGCTGCTCGCCGCGCTGCTGGCCGCGGTCATCCTTCGGCTGCGCAACCGGACCTACCGGCGGATCTGCGAGGCGGAGGAGCGCGACGCCGACGCCGACGGCACCCCGGACGTCTACCAGGGGCAGGGCCGCGCGGAGGCCTGAGGTCGTACCGGAGCCACGGAGCGGAGCGGCGGGGGCGGGGAGCCGTCGGCCGGCCCCCCGCCCGCAGGCTCAGTCCTCGCTGGCCGGGCTGGCGGCCAGGTTCTCCTGGATGAGGTCCATCACCGAGGAGTCGGTGAGCGTGGTGACGTCGCCCAGCTCGCGGTTCTCGGCGATGTCGCGCAGCAGCCGCCGCATGATCTTGCCCGAGCGGGTCTTGGGCAGCTCCTCCACGACCATGATCTGCCGCGGCTTGGCGATCGCACCGATCTCCTTGGCCACGTGGTTGCGGAGCTCCTGCACCACGTCGGGCCCGCCGTCGCCGGCCTCGGAGCGCAGGATGACGAAGGCGACGACGGCCTGGCCGGTCGTCGGGTCGGTGGCGCCGACGACGGCCGCCTCGGCCACTTTCGGGTGGCTGACCAGGGCCGACTCGATCTCCGTCGTCGACATCCGGTGGCCGGACACGTTCATCACGTCGTCGACGCGGCCGAGGAACCAGATGTCGCCGTCCTCGTCCTTCTTCGCCCCGTCCCCGGCGAAGTACATGCCGGGGAAGCGCGACCAGTAGGTGTCGACGTAGCGCTCGTCGTCGCCCCAGAGGGTGCGCAACATCGCGGGCCAGGGGTGGGTGACGGTGAGGTAGCCGCCCTCGCCGTTCCCGACGGGCTGCGCCTCGTCGTTGACGACCTCGACCTTGACGCCGGGCACCGGCGTCATGGCCGCGCCCGGCTTGCCCACGGTCACCCCGGGCATCGGCGAGATCATGTGCATGCCCGTCTCGGTCTGCCACCAGGTGTCGACCACGGGCGTCCGGTCGTGCCCGATGTGCTCGCGGTACCAGACGTAGGCCTCGGGGTTGATCGGCTCGCCGACCGAGCCGAGCAGCCGCAGCGAGGACAGGTCGTAGCCGTCCGGGATGTCGGAGCCCCACTTCATGAAGGTGCGGATGGCCGTCGGCGCGCAGTAGAGGATCGTGACGCCGTACTTGTCGATGAGCTCCCACCAGCGCCCCTTGTGGGGGGTGTCGGGGGTGCCCTCGTACATGACGCTGGTGGCGCCGTTGGCCAGCGGACCGTAGACGAGGTAGGAGTGCCCCGTCACCCAGCCGATGTCGGCCGCGGTCCAGAAGACGTCGGTCTCGGCCTTGAGGTCGAAGGTCGCCCAGTGGGTCCAGGAGGTGCCGACCAGGTAGCCGCCGGTGGTGTGCAGGATGCCCTTCGGCTTCCCGGTGCTGCCGGAGGTGTACATGATGTAGAGCGGGTGCTCGGCCGGGAAGAACTCCAGCGCGTGCTCGGTGGGCTGGCCGCCGACGAAGGTGTGCCACCAGTGGTCGCGCCCCTCGGTCATCGGGGTCTCCTGGTGCGTCCGCTGGACGACCAGCACGTGCCGCACGTCCGGGCAGGACTCCAGGGCGGCGTCGACCGACGGCTTGAGGGCCGACGGCTTGCCGCGGCGGAACCCGCCGTCGGCGGTGATGACCACCTCGACGCCGCAGTCCTGGATCCGCGAGGCGAGCGCGTCGGCGGAGAACCCGCCGAAGACGACGGTGTGCGGGGCGCCGATCCGGGCGCAGGCCAGCATGGCCACGACGGCCTCGGGGATCATCGGCAGGTAGATCGCCACCCGGTCCCCGGCGACGACGCCCAGCTCGGCGAGCGCGTTGGCGGCCTGGCGCACCTCGGCGGCCAGGTCGGCGTAGGTGATCGTCCGGGTGTCGCCCGGCTCGCCCTCGAAGTGGAAGGCGACCCGGTCGCCGAGGCCCGCCTCGACGTGGCGGTCCAGGCAGTTGTAGGCGGCGTTCAGCCGGCCGTCGGCGAACCAGCGGGCGAAGGGCGGGTTGCTCCAGTCCAGCACCTCGGTGGGCGGGGTCTCCCAGCTGATCCGCCGCGCCTGCTCCGCCCAGAACGCCTCGACGTCGGCGTCGGCCTCGGCGTAGGTGGCCGCGGTGACGTTGGCGTGCGCGGCCAGTTCCGGGGGCGGGGGGAAGCGACGGTCCTCCTGCATCTGGTGGGACAGTCCCTCTTCGCTCACGCTGGTCCTCCTCGACGGCTGCTGCGCTCCGGACGGCGGTCCGGCGCTGCTCAGGTTAGCGAGCGGCCTCCCGCCGCGCCGCCGCCGGTCGGGCCCGGGCGGCGGCGGGCGGGGAGCCGGCTCAGTGGCTGGTGGCCTTCTCCGCACCGGCCCCGGTGAGGGAGCGGACCGACAGCTCGTCGTAGCGACGCTCCGACTCCGGGTCCCGGCTCAGCAGCGTCCCGACGATGCCGCAGAGGAAGCCGAACGGGATCGACACCAGGCCGGGGTTCCGCAGCGGGAACCAGGCGAAGTCGGCGTTCGGCATCAACGACGTCGGGGTGCCGGAGGTGACGGGTGAGAAGACCACCAGCAGGACGGCGGCCACCAGACCGCCGTAGATGCTGCAGGTGGCGCCCAGGGTGTTGAAGCGCCGCCAGAACAGGTTGAACAGCAGGGCCGGCAGGTTGGCCGACGCCGCGACGGCGAAGGCCAGGGCCACCAGGAACGCGATGTTCAGCCGCTGTGCGGGGATGGCCAGCGCGATGGCCACCGCGCCGATGGCGAAGGCCGCGATCCGGACGACGACCAGCTCGCTCTTCTCGCTGGCCCGTCCCTTCTTGAGGACGCTCGCGTAGAGGTCGTGCGCCACCGAGGAGGCCGAGGTCAGCGTCAGCCCGGCCACGACGGCCAGGATGGTGGCGAACGCGACCGCCGAGATCAGGGCCAGCAGGACCGACCCGCCGAGGGTGCCCTCACCGCCGCCGACGGCCTGGGCCAGCAGTGGGGAGGCCGCGTTGCCCGAGCTGGAGGCGATCTGGCTGCCCTTCCCCGTGTCGACGAGCGCCGCCGCGCCGAAGCCCAGGACCAGGGTCATCAGGTAGAAGGCGCCGATGAGGCCGATGGCCCACAGCACCGACTTGCGGGCGGCGTGCGCCGTCGGCGTCGTGTAGAAGCGGATGAGGATGTGCGGCAGGCCCGCCGTGCCCAGCACCAGGGCCAGGCCGAGGGACAGGAAGTCGAACTTGCCGACCAGGTCCTTGCCGTAGAGCTGGCCGGGCTGCAGGAAGGCCGCCCCCTTGCCCGACTTCTCCGCGGCCGCACCCAGCAGCTCGGAGAGGTTGAAGTGGAACTGGGCCAGCACGAGGATCGTGATCAGCAGCGTGCCGATCATCAGCAGCACGGCCTTGACGATCTGCACCCAGGTGGTGCCCTTCATGCCCCCGAGCGTGACGTAGATGATCATCAGCACGCCCACCCCGACGATGACGAGGTTCTTGACCGCGGCGTCGTTGACGCCGAGCAGCAGCCCGACGAGGCTGCCGGCCCCGACCATCTGGGCCAGCAGGTAGAAGATCGACACGACGATGGTCGAGGACGCCGCCGCCGAGCGGACCGGCGTCTGCCGCATCCGGTAGGCGAGCTGGTCGGCCATCGTGTAGCGGCCGGAGTTGCGCAGCAGCTCGGCCACCAGCAGCAGGGCCACGAGCCAGGCGACGAGGAAGCCGATCGAGTAGAGGAAGCCGTCGTAGCCGTACAGCGCGATGGAGCCGGAGATGCCCAGGAAGGACGCGGCCGACATGTAGTCGCCGCCGATGGCCAGGCCGTTCTGGAAGCCCGTGAACGAGCGCCCGCCGGCGTAGTAGTCGGCGGCGGTCTTGTTCTGCCGCGAGGCCCAGAAGGTGATCCCGAGGGTGATGGCCACCACGACGAGGAACAGCCCGATGGTGAGCCCGCGGTTGTCGCCGGCGGCCAGCGGGAGCAGCAGCGGGGCGCTCACCGGTCGCCGCCCTGCTCGAAGCGGTCGCGCAGCCGGGTGGCCAGCGGGTCGAGGGCCCGGGTCGCGTGCCGGGAGTAGAGGAACGCGATGACGAAGGTGGAGACGAACTGCAGCAGCCCGAACACCACGGCGACGTTGATGTTGCCGACCACCGGGGTGTCCATCAGCCCGCGCGCCCAGTTGTTGGCGACGACGTAGGTGATGTACCAGGCCATGAAGGCCAGGGTCGCCGGGAACGCGAAGCGCAGGTAGCGGCGCTTCAGCTCGACGAAGTCCGGCTCGGCGGCGATCTCGGCGTAGGCGTCCTCGTGGGCGCTGCGCGGGCTCCGGCCGCCGTGCTCGGGGATGGGGGTGGTGCTCTCCGTCATCGGGCCTCCACGGGTAGTCGTGGACGCACCATAACGGTGACCTACGACACATCGCGCGGGGCACGCACGATCGGGCCGCCGTCGGTCAGAGGCGGATCTCGAGCGCGTCCTCGTCCTCGACCAGCACCAGACCGGCGTGGTCGACCTCGGCGCGCCAGCAGGACGCCTGGAACGGCAGCAGCAGCGGCTCGGGGCGGCGGGCTGAGGTGTCGTACAGCTCCTCGACGTCGGCCACCAGACGGGCCCGGCGGTCCTCGCTGAGCGCGGCCGCCCACGGCTGCCGCTGGACCATCGCCACCAGCCCGGACCGGGTGATCGGGACCCAGTTGCGGAAGTTCCGCCGCTCCAGTCCGGTGAAGTACGGGCTCTCCGTGAGGGACTGCACCGCCTCGGTGCCGAAGTCGCCGGCCATCGCCTGCGGGTCGGCGTCGCGCATCAGCGCGGTGAGCCGGCGGACCCACGGCACCGTGTCGTCGCGGGTGTTGTAGGCGATCGCGAGGTGGCCGCCCGGCCGGAGCACCCGGGCGATCTCGGTCAGGGCGAGGCCCGGCGCGAAGCGGTGCAGGGTCTGGGAGGCCGTGACCACGTCGAAGTGGCAGGAGAGGTAGGGCAGCGACTCGACCTGCCCGGCCACGTGCAGCCGGGTGCCCAGCCGCTCGGCGAGGTGGGCGACGGCGCCGACCTCGCGGTCCAGCCCGAACACCTCGTGTCCCGCGTCGTGCAGCATGGCCGCGAAGCCACCGCGGCCGCTGCCGAGGTCCAGCACGCGGGCCCGCCGCTCACCCACCATCCAGCGGGTGGCCGCCTCCGGATAGGGGGTCCGGCGCGCGTCGGTCATGGGGCAGACTCTAGTGGTGCCCGACCCGCTCGCCGATCTCGCGCGGCTGGAGGGCGTCCCCTCAGCGGTGGCCGCCGCCCTCGCCGCCGTCGACGTCGTGCTGCGGGACCGGGGCGAGCGCCGGCTCAGCCCGGACGCCGTGGCCGGCTCGCTGCTCCGCGGGGCGCGGGCGAGCGCCGCACTCACCGGGGACGGCGACCGCTGGCTCCCCGGCACCGTGCGGCTGTCCGCCGAGCTGACCGCGCTGGCCGCCACGCTGAGGGTCGCCCCCGCCCAGGCGCTGGCCCGCGCGCACGTGCTGGTGGCCCGCGGGGTGGTGCCGGAGGACGCGCTGGGCCGGGTGCGCGGCGACGCGGCGACGACGGAGCGGCTGGCCGGGCTGACCGGCCTGCTCACCGGCTCCGGGTCGGCGTCGGCCGTGGTGCTCGCCGCGGTGGTGCACGCCGAGCTGGCCGACCTGGCGCCCTTCGGCTCGGCCGACGCCGTGCTGGCCCGGGCGGCCGAGCACATGGTGCTCATCTCCGCCGGGGTGGACCCGCGGGGCGCTGTCCCGGTCGAGGCCGGGCACGCGGACGCGGGAGCGGCCTACGCCGCCGCGCTGGCCGGCTACGCCGGCGGGACCCTGACGGGGGTGCGCGACTGGCTGCTGCACTGCACGACGGCCCTCGGCCGGTCCGCGGAGCTCGCCGCGTTGACGGGCTGAGCGTGCGTCCTGGGCCGGGTGCGGGCGGTCCCGGCGACCGGGAGATGGGTTGGCACGGCGCCCGCGGTGCGGGCGCCGTGCCGGGCTCGGTTCCGGAGCGACCATGCGTGCTGTTTCTCCGCGTTGGCCCAGGTGGACCTGGATCGCAACTGCCCCTCAGGGATGGGTGATCGCCGCGTGGGTACTGCCGTCTCGAGCCGTCGACCGTTCGGGGGGTGGCGTCCCTGCGGCTGACCCGGTGACCCACCGGGCCCGTCGCCCCGGGCTCATCGCCACCGGCGTCGCGGTCCTTTCCTGGGTTCTGTTGTACACGGGATCGGGGGGTGCGGGAAGGGGTCGCGGGACGCGGATCTTCTTTGACCGGACATGCCCCGGGGAGGCCGTCGGCCGCCCGTCCGGTGCTCCTGGGGACGCCGACGGAGGTGCGTCGTCCACAGGTCAAACGCCGCCCTCCGGGCCGCGTCCACAGGCCCGCCCGTCCGCGCCCGGTGAGGCCGCGGGCTGCCCAGACTTCCGCCATGGACCTGCCCGGAGCGACCCCGCCCGTCGTCGTGACCGCCGACCCCGAGCTGCTGGCCCGCGTGCACGCCGTGACGGCGACGCTCGCCGTCCAGCCCCGGCTCCTCGACCAGCCGGCCGAGGTCCGCGACGTCTGGGCGTCGGCCCCGCTCGTCGTGGTCGGCCCGGACCTGGCGGCGGCGCTCGCCAGCCTCCGGCTCCCGCCGCGTCGGGGGCTGCTGGTCGTCGGCCACGACGAGGCGCCGGCGGCGGCCGTGCGGCACTCCGCGGGCCTGGGGGCGGCCGTGCTCACCCTGCCCAGCGGCGCGGAGGCCCTGGCCGACGCGGTGAGCGGGCTGGCGGGCCGGTCGCCGGGGTCCGGCCGGCTGCTCGCGCTGACGGGCGCCTCCGGCGGGGTCGGGACGTCAACGGCCGCCGCTGCCCTCGCGCTGGTCGCCGCGCGGGACGGCACCCGGGCGGCGCTCGTCGACCTCGACGAACGGGGCGGCGGGCTGGACCTGCTGCTGGGGGCCGAGCAGCACGAGGGCTGGCGCTGGCCCCGCCTGAGCGGCGCGCGCGGCTTCCTCGGCGACCTGCACGGCCAGCTGCCCGTGGTCGAGGGCGTCGACGTGCTGGCCACGGCGCGGCTCCCCGACAGCGGCGCCCCGCTCACGGGGGAGGCGGTCGGCGCCGTGCTGCTCTCCCTGCTGCGCAGCCACGCGCTGGTGGTCGTCGACCTGCCGCGGGAGGCGACGGCGGGTGCCGCCGAGGTGCTGCGGCGGGCCGAGGAGGTGCTGCTGGTGGTGCGCGCGGACGTCCGCGGGGTGGCGGCGGGGCGCGAGGCGGCCCGGCTGCTCGTCCCGTCCTGCGCCGCGGTGCGGGTGCTCACCCGGCACGCCCGGCGCAGCGGTCTGGCCGGCGCGGCGGCCGCCGAGGCGCTGGGACTGGGCAGCGCCGGGGTGCTGCCGCACGACCCGGCGGCGCTCGCCGCGGGCGAGCGGGGGGAGCCGCCCGCCCGGTCCGACCGCAGCGTGCTCGCGCGCACCGCCCGGGCGGTGCTCGCGCAGTGCCTGCCCGCGGAGGTGCGGGCGTGAGCGCCCCGGTGGAGCTGGACCCGCTGCGCACCCGGCTGGTCGCCCTCGGCCGCCCGCACACCGCGCACGACGTGGCCGAGGCGATGCGGGCCGAGGGCCGGCTCGTCACCGACGCCGTCCTCGTCGAGACGGTGGAGGCGCTGCGCCGGCACAGCGTCGGCGCGGGTCCGCTGGAGCCGCTGCTGCGGCTGCCCGGGGTCACCGACGTCCTGGTCAACGGTCCCGAGCAGGTCCTCCTCGACCGCGGGGCCGGGTTGGAGGCCGCCGACGTCCGCTTCGGCTCCGACGCCGAGGTGCGGGCGCTGGCCCAGCGGCTGGCCGCGTCGGTGGGCCGCCGGCTCGACGACGCCTCGCCCTTCGTCGACGCTCGGCTGCCCGACGGCACCCGCCTGCACGCCGTCCTGGCGACGGTGGCCCGGCCCGGCACCTGCCTGTCGCTCCGCGTCCCCGCCCGCCGCGGTCTCGGCCTCGACGACTTCGTCGCCTCGGGGGCCATGGGGCCGCGGGCGGCCGCCCTGCTGCGGCGTCTCGTCGAGGCCCGGCTCGCCTTCCTCGTCAGCGGGGGCACCGGCTCGGGCAAGACGACGCTGCTCAGCGCGCTGCTGGCGCTGGTGCCGCCCGGTCACCGGATCGTCGTGGCGGAGGACTCCCGCGAGCTCGACCCGGCCCACCCGCACGTGGTCCGGCTGGAGGGCCGGCCGGCCAACGCCGAGGGGGCCGGGGCGCTCGGCCTCACCGAGCTGGTCCGCCAGGCGCTCCGGATGCGGCCGGACCGGCTGGTGGTGGGCGAGGTCCGCGGGGCCGAGATCTGCGACCTGCTGCGGGCCCTCAACACCGGGCACGAGGGCGGCTGCGGCACCGTGCACGCCAACTCGGCCGAGGACGTGCCCGCCCGGCTCGAGGCCCTCGGCGCCCTGGGCGGGCTGGGCCGGGCGGCCCTGCACGCCCAGATCGCCTCCGCGCTGGACGTGGTGCTGCACATCCGGCGCGACGAGGCCGGGGTGCGCCGGCTGGCGGAGGTGCACGTGGTGGTCCGCGACGAGCGCTCCGGGCTGACGAGCACGTCACCGGCGGTCACCTTCGGTCCCGGGGGCCGGTCGCGGCTGGGTCCCGGCAGCGCGCGGCTCGAGAGGCTGCTCGACCGATGACCGGGCTCGCCGTGCTGCTCGCCGTCGTCGCCGTCCTGCTCGGGGTGCCACGCCCGGTGCGGGGCTGGTCGAGGTCCGCCCCGCCGGTTCCGCCTGCGACGGCCGGGAGGACGCGCCCGCCCGCACGGGCGGTGCTCCTGGCTGCCGCCGGGCTCGCCGCCCTCCCCGTGCTGGCCGGTCTGCTGGGCGGCGCGCGCGCCGCCGTGCCGGGGGTGGCCGGGGCCCTCGTCCTGGCCACCGCGGCCCGGCTGGTGGTCCTCGCGCTCGCGCGGCGGGCCGCCGACCGGACGGCGGCGGAGGTCGTGCAGGGCTGCACCGTCCTGGCGGCCAACCTGCGCGTCGGCCAGGTGCCCAGCCGGGCGCTGGCCACCGCCGCCGCCGCCTGCCCGGTGCTGCGGCCCGCGCACGAGACGCTCCTGCTGGGCGGCGACGTCACCGAGGTGTGGCTCCGGCAGGCCACGGGTCCGGGAGCCGGTGGGCTCCGCGAGCTGGCCCGGGCCTGGCAGGTGGCGAGCCGCAGCGGCGCCTCGCTCGGCAGCACGCTCGAGCAGGTGGCGGCCGGGCAGAGCGCCGACCAGGCGCTGCGGGCCGTCGTGGGCGGGGAGCTGGCGGCACCCCGGGCCACGGGCAAGCTCATGGCCGCCCTCCCCGTGCTGGGCCTGGGGATGGGCTACCTGCTCGGCGGCGACCCGGTCGGCTGGCTGACCGCGGGCCCGGCTGGCTGGGCCTGCACCGTGCTCGGGACCGCCCTCGCCTGCACCGGGGTGCTGTGGATCGAGGCGCTGGCCCGTGCCGCGTCGGTGCAGGCCTAGCCGTGGAGCCGCTGCTCCCCGCCCTCGGCCCGCTGCTGCCGGCGGTCCTCGCCGGCGGCGCCTGCCTGCTGGCCCTGACGCCGCCGCGGGGCGGGCTGCGCCGGATCCGCCCGGGGCCGGTGCCCGCGCCGGACGCACCCGTGGGCCCGGTCCGCCGGGCGCTCCGCGGTCGTCCCGGCGCACCACCGCTGGCCCGTCGGCTCGTCCTCGGCGGTGCGGCGGCCGCCGGGGTGTGCCTGGTCGCGTCCCGGCTGCTCGACCTCGGCGGGTGGGCCGGCCTCGCGTGGCCGCTGCTCGCCGTGGTCGCCGCCGTCCTCCTGGGCGGGCTGGAGCCGCGCGCCGCCCAGGTCCGCAGTGCCCGGCTGGTCGCCGACGTCCCGCAGGCACTGGAGCTGGTGGCCGACGGGCTGGCGTCGGGGCTGCCGCTCCGCGGGGCCTGCGCCGTCGTGGCCGAGGCCTTCGACGGGCCCGTGGCGGAGGAGCTGGGGACGGTCCTCCGCTCCGTCGAGCTCGGGGTGGGTGACGGTCCGGCCTGGGCGCTGCTCGCCCGCCACCCGCAGCTGGGGGAGGCGGCGGCGGAGCTCGCCCGCTCGGCCGACGCGGGCACCGAGCTCGTGGCCGCGCTGCGCCACCACGCCGCCGCGGCCCGCGAGCGACGACGGGCGGCGCTGCAGCAGCGTGCGCGGAGCGTGGGCGTGCGCAGCGTCCTGCCCCTGATGACGTGCTTCATCCCGGCGTTCCTGCTGCTCGGGGTCGTCCCGACCGTCGTCTCGGCCGTCGTCCACGCCTTCGGGTGAGGGCCCCGTCCGTCCACAGCCCCGGGGGCGGCGGCCCGGTCGTGCACAGCGCAGCCGCGCGACGCACCAGCGGGGCTGGCGCTCCGGAGAGTCCCGGTGCAGCCAACGTGGCTGCCGCACAGGGTGCGAGTTCTCCCAGGAGGTCCAGATGACGACGACGAACGAGGCCGGCTCCGGTGTCCGGTGCACGGGTCCGGCGACCGGTACGGCGGTGGCCGTGCCGGTGACGGCCGACGGCCGCACGGTGACCCGCCGCGGTGAGCGCGGCATGGTCAGCGCGGAGTGGGCGGTGGGCATCATCGCCGCGATCGGGATCGCGGGCGTGCTGCTCGCGGTGGTGACCAGCGGACCGGTGGAGAAGGCCATCCTGAACTTCATCCTGCTGGTCATCCAGGCCTTCGCGCGCGGGATCTGAGGGCCGTCGCCGTGGTTCCCGCTCGCGGGGTCACGCGCTCGCGCGGCGGGCGCGGGATGGTGACGGCCGAGCTGGCCGTCGCCATCCTGGCGGCGCTCAGCCTCTTCCTGCTGCTGTGCTGGGGCGTGCTCCTGGTCGTCATGCAGCTGCGCTGCGTGGACACCGCGGCGGCGGTGGCGCGGCAGGAGGCGCGGGGCGACCGGGAGGCGTCGGCTGTCGTCCGGGCCCAGGCTCCGGACGGGGCGCGGGTGCAGGTCCAGCGGCGCTCCGGCCAGGTGGTGGTGCGGGTGGAGGTGACGGTCGCGCCGCTGCGGGGCGGGAGGCTCGCGGTGCCGCTCTCGGCCGAGGCGGTCGTCGTGCCGGAGCCCGGCGGGACAGGCCGGTGACCGGCCGTGTCCGGCGAGGAGACCAGCGGGGCAGCGCGTCGGTGCTGGTCGCCGGCGTGATGGGGGTCGTCGTCGTGCTCACCGGGGTCGCGCTGCTGGTGGCCGGCTACGAGGTCGCCCAGCACCGGGCCCGGGCCGCCGCCGACCTCGCGGCGGTGAGCGGGGCCGTCGCCTTCGCGGCCGGACGCGACGCGTGCGACCAGGCGCGGAGGACCGCTCGCGACAACGACGCCACGGTGCTCAGCTGCAGCACGGTCGGCGACCCGGTGGAGTACGTCGTCAGCGTGCGGGTCGCCCTGCCGGTGCGGAGCCGGGTGCGGGGCCTGCCGAGGCGCGTCGTCGGCGAGGCCCACGCAGGGTCGGCCCCGTGAGCGCGCTAGTCCGCCGGGTCCTCGGCGGTCTCCGGCGCGGTGCCGGAGCCGGCGGCGGGGGAGGCGTCGGCCGGGTCGGCCGCTGCCGCGTCGACGGGCTCGGGAGCCGGTCGGCGGACGGTGATCTTGGCGACCCCGGCCTCGAGGTCGATGCCGAGCGGCGAGCCGCCGCCGTGGGTGGGCTTGGAGACGAGCATCTTCTGGCGTTCCTTCTCTTCTCGGAGGTACCGGAGCCCCGGGTTGAAGATCTCCCCGAAGCTCATCGGAGGGACTGGTCGCGGGTGGCCTCGTCCGCCTCGTCCAGCAGGCGCGACCGCTCGGCCGGGGTCGTGGTCGGGCTGTCGTCGTCCCGGGTGGACGTCACCTCGTCGGACGCGGCCGGCCGGTCGGAGGATGCGGACGAGGAGGGCGCGCTCGTCGTCCTGGGTGCGGCAGAGCCCGTGGTCTGGGCCGCGGGCGCGCCCGGGGCGGACGCGCCGGGCGTGCCGACGGCGGCCGAGCGCAGCGCCTTGACCCGGCGGCGCCGGGCCCGGCCGCGACGCAGGCCGACCACCAGCAGGAGGAGGGCGAGCGCCAGCACGAGCATCGCGGCGGCCCCGGCCAGGAACACACCGCTGCTGGTCACCGGCACGGTGGCGCCCAGCACGGACAGGTCGTACGACGCACCGCTGCCCAGCAGCACCGCGGCGGCGAACACCAGCACCAGCACGACGAGCACGAGAGCGAGGGCCACCATGACGCCAGTATGGCCGGACGCCGCGGGCCCGGCGCCGCTACGCGCCGGTGGCCGGCGGGGGCTGCAGCAGCCGGAGCAGGGACGCGGCGAGCTGCTTGTCCAGCCCGCGCTGGGCGTCGCCGCAGTCGGCGGCCACCACGCAGGCGGGGCACCCGTTCTCGCAGCGGCACGCCTCGACCCGCTCCAGCGCCGCGGCCAGCCAGGCGGGGCCGGCCCCGAAGGCCTGCTCGGTGAAGCCCGCGCCGGCGGGCTGCTGGTCGTAGAACGTGACGGTGAGCAGGCCCGTGCCGAGGTCGGCCGCGGTCGTGTACCCGCGGACGTCCCAGCGGTCGCACGGCGCGTGCATCGGCAGCAGGCCCAGGGCCAGGTGCTCGAGCCCGTGCGCCCCGGCCGCCAGCCGGGCCAGCGGGACGGACTCGTCGACCTCGGCCAGCGGGAGCGTCAGCCAGGTGCCGCTGGTCACCAGCCGGTGCTCGGGCAGGTCCAGCGGCGTCGAGTCCCAGACGGTGCCGAGCACCTCGTCGCGGCGGAGGTATCCGGTGACCTGGCTGGTGACGGCGATCTGGCCGCGGTGCAGCCAGCCCCGGCCGAGGGCCCGCCGGACGTGCTCGGCGAGCACCTCGACGGCGGTGCTGGTCTGCGGCTGGGTGAGGTACCCCGGCCGGGCGGCGCGGACCAGCGCCTCGAGCCCCTCGTGGTCGAGCTCCTCGGTGAGGAAGCTCTCGCCCCGGTGCAGGTACACCGCCCCCGGGTGCACGGTGAGGTCGGCGGCGACGGGGTCGACGTGGCCCAGCACCCGGCCGGTGTCCACCTCGACGATCTCGACCTGGTCGGCGCGCGAGCCGCGCAGGTCGATGGTGTCGCACGCGCGCTCGGGGCGGGTCCAGTACCAGCCGTCGCGGCGCCGGCGCAGCGCGCCGGTCGCGGCCAGCCGCTCGGCGAGCGCCTCGATGTGCGGGCCGAACCAGGCCGCGTCGGCCGGCGTCAGCGGGAGCTCCTGGGCGGCGGCCGCCAGCTGCGGTCCCAGCAGGTAGGGGTTGCCCGGGTGCAGCAGCGTGGGCTCGACGGGCTGGTCGAGGAGGGCGGCGGGGTGCTCGGCGAGGTAGGCGTCGAGCGGGTGCGGGCGGGTCACCAGGGTCACCCGCGCCGGCCGGCCCCGGCGTCCCGCCCGGCCGGCCTGCTGCCAGAAGGCCGAGCGGGTGCCGGGGAAGCCGGCCATCACGACGGCGTCCATGCCGGCGATGTCGACGCCCAGCTCCAGGGCGTTGGTCGCGGCGACCCCGGCCAGCCTGCCGTCCTGCAGCGCCTGCTCGAGGCGCCGCCGGTCGGCGGCGAGGTAGCCGCCCCGGTAGGCGGCCACCCGGGGTGCGGTCCCGGGCCCGCCGCCGTCGTCGGGCGGCGACCACGCGTCGAGCTGCTGCTGTGCGCGCCGGGCCACCACCTCCGCGCCGCGGCGCGAGGGCACGAAGGCGATGGTCTGGGCTCCCGCGGCCACCGAGCGGGCCAGCAGGTCGGCGGTCTCGTCCTCGGTGGAGCCGTGCGGCTCGCGGAGCACCACCTCGACCGGCCCGCGCGCGGAGCGGTCGACGTCGACGGTGGTGACGGCCGACCGGTCGACGCCGATGAGCTCGGCCGCCGTCCGACCGGGGTCCCCGGCGGTGGCCGAGGCGACGACGAAGACGGGGTCCGCCCCGTACGCGGCGGCCAGCCGGCGGAGGCGCCGCAGCACCAGCGCCACCTGCGAGCCGAAGACGCCGCGGTAGCGGTGGGCCTCGTCGACGACGACGAAGCGCAGGGAGGAGAGGAAGCCGGCCCAGCGCGCGTGCCCGGGCAGCAGCGAGAAGTGCAGCAGGTCGGGGTTGGTCAGCAGGTGCACCGCCTGCTCCCGGGCCCAGGTGCGGTCGTCGGGGCTCGTGTCGCCGTCGACGGCGGCGATCGGCCAGCCCGAGAGGCCGAGGTCCGCGCACGCGCGGAGCTGGTCGTGGGCCAGGGCCTTGGTGGGCGCGAGGTACAGCGACGTGTGCGGGCGGCCGGCCACCCGCCAGGCGGCGGTGCCGGTCGGTTCCGGGCGCGGCGGGCCGGCCGGGGCCAGCCCGGCCCGGGTGGCGGCCAGCACGGGCATCAGGTAGCCCAGCGTCTTGCCCGAGGCCGTCCCCGTGGACAGGGCGACGTGCCGTCCCCGCCAGGCGGCCTCGGCGGCCTCGACCTGGTGCTGCCAGGGCTGCTCCACGCCGGTGCCCGCGAAGGCCTCGCGCAGCTCGTCGGGCAGCCAGCCGGGCCAGGGGGCGTGCGTGCCCGCCCGGGCCGGCAGCCGCCGGACGTGCCGGACCCCCGGCTCCGCCTCGTCGACGGGTGGCAGGGCGGGCGCCCCGGGCCGCCCGACCACCGCTCCGGTCCCCGCGCTCATCCCTCCAGCGTGGCACGGCCGCGGCGCCGGGACGCGCCCGCGCCGTGCCGCGGGGACCCGAGCGGACCAGTAGGGCATGTGGTTAGACTGCGCGCGGCTGAACCCAGGCCCTTTCTTTCGCACGGACATGGTCGAGGAGGACTTTGTATGCCCGTACTTCCAGTTCCTTTGGAAGTGACCGCCATCCCGGTTTCGGGAGGCAATCTCACCCTCGTCGCCATCGTCGGCGTGATCGCGCTCCTGGCGCTCGTGATGGCGGTGATCTTCCGCCGCGAGGTGCTCGCGGCCCACGACGGCACCGAGAACATGAAGACGATCGCGCTCGGCGTCCAGGAGGGTGCCTCGGCATTCCTCGGACGTCAGTTCCGCACGTTGTCGGTCTTCGCCGTGGTGGCCTTCTTCCTGCTCCTGGCCCTGCCGGCCCGCGGCAGCGGTGACTTCGGCGAGTGGACCCTCCGCATCTTCCGCTCCATCGCCTTCTTGGCGGGCGCGGTGTTCTCCGCCCTGATCGGCTACCTCGGCATGTGGCTGGCGGTGCGGGCCAACGTCCGCGTCGCCTCCGCCGCCCGCGAGGGCGGCCGCGACCCGGCCATGAAGATCGCTTTCCGCACCGGTGCCCACGTCGGCATGTCGACGGTCGGCCTCGGCCTGCTGGGCGCCTCGGTGTTCGTCTTCTTCTTCCGCAGCGACGCCCCGGTGATCCTCGAGGGCTTCGGTTTCGGCGCCGCCATGCTCGCCATGTTCATGCGCGTCGGCGGCGGCATCTTCACCAAGGCCGCGGACGTCGGCGCCGACCTCGTCGGCAAGGTCGAGCAGGGCATCCCCGAGGACGACCCGCGCAACGCGGCGACCATCGCGGACAACGTGGGCGACAACGTCGGCGACTGCGCCGGCATGGCCGCGGACCTCTTCGAGTCCTACGCCGTCACCCTCGTCGCCTCGCTGATCCTCGGCAAGGCGGCCTTCGGCGAGGCCGGGCTCGTCTTCCCGCTGATCGTGCCCGCCATCGGCGTGATCACCGCCCTCATCGGCATCTACCTCACCAAGCCGCGGGCGGGGGAGAACGGCCTCAAGACCATCAACCGGTCGTTCTACCTCTCGGCCGCGATCTCGGCGGTGCTCTGCGCGATCGCCTCCTTCGCCTACCTGCCCTCCTCGTTCGCCGCCCTCGGCGTGCCGGGCGCGCAGGCGTTCACCGGTCCGGTCGACGACCCGCGGGTCGTGGCCATCGGCGCCGTCGTCATCGGCATCCTGCTGGCCGTCGTCATCCTGGCGCTGACCGGCTACTACACCGGCACCGAGGACCGGCCCGTCAAGGACATCGGCCGGACCTCGCTGACCGGGGCGGCCACCGTCGTGCTGGCCGGCATCTCCGTCGGCCTGGAGTCGGCCGTCTACACCGCCCTGGTCATCGCGGCCGCGGTCTACGGCGCCTTCCTGCTCGGCGGCTCGGGCGTCGTCGCCCTGTTCGCGATCGCCCTCGCGGGCTGCGGCCTGCTGACCACGGTCGGCGTCATCGTGGCCATGGACACCTTCGGCCCCGTCTCCGACAACGCCCAGGGCATCGCCGAGATGTCGGGCGACGTCGACGGCGAGGGCGCGCAGATCCTCACCGAGCTCGACGCGGTGGGCAACACCACCAAGGCCATCACCAAGGGCATCGCGATCTCGACGGCCGTGCTGGCCGCGACGGCGCTGTTCGGGTCCTACACCGACGCGATCCGTGACGTGCTCGCCGACCGCTACGCCGCCTTCGCCGCAGAAGCGGTCGTCTTCGACCCGCAGACCCTGGTCGGGGTGATCCTCGGCGCCGCCGTGGTGTTCCTCTTCTCGGGCCTGGCCATCACCGCCGTCGGCCGTGCCGCCGGCGCGGTGGTCTACGAGGTGCGCCGCCAGTTCCGCGAGATCCCCGGGATCATGGAGGGGACCGGCAAGCCGGAGTACGGCAAGGTCGTCGACATCGTCACCAAGGACTCGCTGCGCGAGCTGGCGACGCCGGGCCTGCTGGCGATCTTCGCCCCGATCGCCGTCGGCTTCGGCCTCGGCGCCCCGGCCCTGGCCGGGTACCTCGGCGGCGCGATCGCCTCCGGCACCCTGATGGCGGTCTTCCTGGCCAACTCGGGCGGCGCCTGGGACAACGCCAAGAAGCTGGTCGAGGACGGCAACCACGGCGGCAAGGGCTCGCCCGCCCACGAGGCCACCGTCATCGGCGACACCGTCGGTGACCCGTTCAAGGACACCGCCGGTCCGGCCATCAACCCGCTGATCAAGGTGATGAACCTGGTCGCCGTGCTGATCGCCCCCGCGGTCGTCGCGATGTCCCCGTTCAGCGAGACCCCCAGTGCGTGGCGCTACGCCATCGCCCTGGTCGCGCTGGCGATCATCGTCGTCGCGGTCGTCATCAGCAGCCGGCGCGGCATGGCCATGGCGGACACCCCCGACGCGCCCACCGGGCCGGGGGCGGCCGTCGAGCAGGCCACGGACGGGGCCGACCTCACGTCGGCGCCCCGCACCGAGCACACCGCCTGAGCGGACGGCGGCTCCCGCCGTCGTCCACAGATCCCACCTCCACCGGCCCCGGTCCGCCTCTGCGGACCGGGGCCGGTGGCACACTGGCCGGGATGAGCGAGCAGCCGGGCGACGCCCCCTCCGAGCCCCAGCAGCCCGACGCAGGAGCGGTCCCGCCCGCGTCCGACGGACCGGCGCAGCCCCGGCCGCCCGCGTCCGCGGACGGTCTGACGCCGCCGGTCCACCCGGGGCAGCCGTACCCCGGGCAGCCGTTCCCGAGCCGGCCCACCTCCGACCAGCCGTGGGTCGCCCCGCCGGCCCCGTGGTCCGGTCAGCAGGGTCCCCCGCCGCCGCGCCATCCGCAGGGCTACGCCCCGCAGAGCCCGCCGCCTGGCCACCCCCCGCAGCCCTACGCCCCGCAGCCCTACGCCCCCCAGCCCTACGCCCCCCAGGGCCACCCGCCCCCCGGCTTCCCGCCCCAGGGCTTCCCGCCCGGCTACGGCCCGGTCGCCCCGTGGGGTCCGCCGCCCCGCCCGCCGGCGATGCCGCAGGAGCCCGTCCGCTACCCCCAGCTGCTCCGCGGCCCCCGGCACCGCTGGTGGAAGCCGCTGCTGACGATGCTGCTCGCCGGCGCGATCTTCCTCGGCCTGAGCGTCCTCTCCGTCGTCCCGCCGCTGGTCGTCGGCCTGGCCACGGGCCGGTCCGACCTGGGTGGCTACGTGTTCGGGACGCTCACCGACGTCGACGACCTCGGCGTCGTCGGCTTCATCGCGCTCAACCTGTCGCTGGTGATCCTCATCCCCACGGTCATGTTCTCGATCTGGGCGGTGCACGGCGTCCGGCCGCGCTTCAGCACCTCGGTCACCGGCGGCATCCGGTGGGGCTGGATGCGGCGGTGCCTGCTCGTCGTGGTGCCGGTGTGGGTGGTCTACGTCGGGATCACCCTGCTGGTCGACCAGCCGAGCGGCCCGCGGCCCGCGCACTGGGGGGCTCTGCTGGTCGTCGTCCTGATCATGACGCCGTTCCAGGCGGCGGGCGAGGAGTACTTCTTCCGCGGCTGGATCCTGCAGGTCCTCGGCTCGTGGTTCCGGCGCCCCGTCGTCGGCCTCGTGGTCACGACGGTCATCTCCTCGATCGCCTTCTCCGCCGCGCACGGCAGCCCCGACGTCTGGGTGGTGGGCAGCATCGCCTGCCTCGCGGTGGCCGGCTGCCTCGCCACCTGGCGCACCGGCGGGCTGGAGGCGGCGATCGCCATGCACGCCGTCAACAACATTCTCGCCTTCGTCACCGTCATCCTCTTCGGCGGCTGGAAGGACGCCTTCATCGGCTCCGACACCACGGGGACCTTCCTGCAGTTCGCCCTCTCCGTGGTGGTGCACGGCGTCGCGCTGGTGCTGATCTGGCGCGAGGCCGGCCGGACCGGGCTGCAGGCGCTCACCCGGCCGGCCGCCCCGGCGCCCGCGCCGCTGCCGCCCGCGCCCGCGCCCGCGTGGCAGCCGGCGCCCGCGGGCCCGCCCCCGAGCTGACCCCTCCCTCTGGGCACCTCCGCCCGCTCCCGGCCCGCGGGGCTGACGCTCCGGCCCCCGCGGCGGCACGGACTCCGGCAGGCTGTCCTGCGTGCCGTTCACCCTCAGCCACGCCGTCGCCGTCCTGCCGCTGGCCCGCAGCCGTCGGCTGGTCCCGGCGGCCCTGGTCATCGGCTCGTGGGTGCCGGACCTGCCCTACTTCGTGCCGTTGCCGGTCGGGTCGCGCTGGACCCACGCGGCCAGCGGTCCGGTGAGCGTCGACCTGGTGCTCGGGCTGCTCGTCCTCGTCCTGTGGCGGCTGGTCCTGCGCCGACCGCTGGCCGACCTGGCGCCGCGCTGGCTGCGGGAACGGCTGCGGCCACCGGCCGCGCTCACCCCGGGGCTGCTGCTCGCGGCGGCGGTGTCGGTGGTGCTGGGGGCGCTCACCCACGTCGTCTGGGACACCTTCACCCACGCCGACCGCTGGGGCACCACGCACGTCGCGCTGCTGGCGGAGCCGCTCGGCCCGCTGCCGGCCTTCAAGTGGTTCCAGTTCGCCAGCGGGCTGCTGGGGCTGGCGGGCCTCGGCCTCTGGCTGCTGCTCTGGGTCCGGCGGACCCCGGCTCGCCCGGTGCCCACCGCCACCCTGACGGCGGCCCGGCGGACGGCCTGGCTGGTCGGCGTCGCGGTCGTGCTGGTCACCGCCGCGCTGGTGGGCGGGCTGGCGCTGGCGGGCGGGCGCTCGCTGGAGGCGTCGGCCTTCGCCGTCGCGACCCGCTCGATGGGGGCCGGCGCGGCCGCGGTGCTGGCGGTCTGCCTGCTGTGGTCAGCCGGCGGCGGCCGGCTGGGGCGGCTCGGGCAGGTCCGTGGTGTCGCCGAGCGCCCAGCGCAGCGTGAGCATGGCTGAGCGGGCCAGCGGCCGGACGACGAGCCGGTCGGCCGTCGGCAGCGTGGGCAGCAGCAGGGTGGTCCGCACCCACGGCGGAAGGGTGGAGACGGCGCCGGCGGCCAGCACCCCGAAGCCGAGCCGGGCGGGGCCGGTGAGCGGGGGGTCGCGGAGCAGCATCGCCGCCACGTCGCGGGCGGCGGGGGTGCTGCGCAGCTCGGGCCGGTAGCGCTCCAGCAGGGCGACGGCCTGCTCCCACGTCCGCGGCGGGTCCACGACGCCGAGCCGCTGCGCCACCTCACCGGACTGGGCGACGTAGGCGTCGACCTCGGCGTCGGCGAGCCGGCGCGGGCCGAAGGCCTGGTAGCTGGTGACGAAGCTGTCGACCTGGGCGGCGTGCACCCAGCCGAGCAGGTGCGGGTCGCTCGCGGCGTAGGGCCGGCCCGCGGGCGTGGTGCCGGTGACGCGGCGGTGGATGGCCTGGACGACGCGGATGATCCGCTCGGCGTCCTCGACCGTGCCGTAGGTGGTGGTGGCCAGGTAGCGGCTGGTGTTCTGCAGCCGTCCCCACGGGTCGCCCCGGTAGCCGGAGTGCTCGCTGACGCCCTGCATGGCGACGGGGTGCAGCGACTGCAGCAGCAGCGCCCGGATCCCGCCGATGAACATCGACGTGTCGGCGTGCACGCGCCAGATGACGTCGTCCTCGGAGAACCAGCGCTCGCCCTCGGTGAACCAGATCCGCTCGTGGCTGGCGTTGAACTCCTCGCCGCCGATCCGGTCCCGCAGCATCTTGGCCAGGCCGGCCCGCTGGCGTCCGATCAGCGGTCGGGGGTCCAGCAGCAGGGGAGGCATCCCCCGGATCGTACGCTGGGCCCACAAGCGTCCGGGGCCGTCCGCCGACCCCTCGGCGCCACCCCGACGAGGAGGGCCCGATGGGCGCGTACGCCGACGAGCACCGCCGCAGCCTCGAGGACCCGGAGGGCTTCTGGGGCGAGCAGGCCCGGGCCGTCGACTGGTTCACCCGGCCCCGCACCGTGCTGGACGCCGGGGCCCCGCCCGCCGGCCGCTGGTTCCCCGACGGCGTCCTCAACACCTGCTACAACGCCCTCGACCGGCACGTCGTCCGCGGCCGCGCCGACGACCCGGCCCTGGTCTTCCACTCCGCCTACTCGGGCACCCGCCGCACCTACAGCTACGCCGACCTGCTGCAGGAGGTCGCCCAGCTGGGCGGCGGCCTGCGCGAGCTGGGCGTCGGACCGGGCGACCGCGTCGTCATCTCCATGCCGATGGTGCCCGAGGCCGTCATCGCCATGCTGGCCTGCGCCCGCCTCGGCGCCGTCCACTCGGTGGTGTTCGGCGGCTTCGCGGCGGCCGAGCTGGCCGCCCGGATCGACGACGCCCGCCCCAAGGTCGTGCTCATCTCCTCCTGCGGCCTGGAGCCCGGTCGGGTGGTGGAGTACAAGCCGCTGCTGGACGCCGCACTGGAGCGCAGCACCCACCGGCCCGACTACGTCGTGGTCCACCAGCGGCCCGAGGCGACCGCCGAGCTGCGCGGCGAGCGCGAGCTGGACCTCGCCGTGCTCATGCGGCCGGGGCAGTTCCAGCCGGCCGGCTGCGCCGAGCTGGCGGCCACCGACCCGCTCTACATCCTCTACACCTCGGGCACGACGGGGAAGCCGAAGGGCGTCGTCCGCGACCACGGCGGGCACGCCGTCGCGCTGGCCTACTCGATGCGGGCCGTCTACGACGTCGGCCCGGGCGACGTCATGTTCACCGCCAGCGACGTCGGCTGGGTGGTCGGCCACTCCTACATCGTCTACGCGCCGCTGCTGGTGGGGGCGACGACGGTGCTCTACGAGGGCAAGCCCGTCGGCACCCCGGACGCGGGCGCGTTCTGGCGGGTGGTCAGCGAGCACCGCGCGAAGGTGCTGTTCACCGCCCCGACCGCCATCCGGGCGGTCCGCCGGGCCGACCCGGAGGGCGCCTTCGTCCGTCGCTACGACCTCTCGAGCCTGCAGGCGCTGTTCCTGGCCGGCGAGCGCCTCGACCCCGACACGTTCGCCTGGGCCGGGGAGACGCTCGGCGTCCCCGTCGTCGACCACTGGTGGCAGACCGAGACCGGCTGGCCGATCGCCGCCAACCCGCGCGGGCTGGAGCCGCTGCCGCTGAAGCCGGGCTCGCCGTCGGTGCCGGTGCCCGGCTACGACGTGCAGGCCCTCGGGCCCGACGGCGCGGTGCTGCCGGCCGGCGAGGACGGCGCGCTCTGCCTGCGGCTGCCGCTGCCGCCCGGCACCCTGCCGACGGTCTGGGGCGACGACGACCGCTTCCGCCGCAGCTACCTCGACGCCTTCCCGGGCTGGTACCTCAGCGGTGACGGCGGCCACCTCGACGAGGACGGCTACGTCTTCGTCATGGGCCGCACCGACGACGTCATCAACGTGGCCGGGCACCGGCTCTCCACCGGCGCGATGGAGGCGGTGCTCGCCTCGCACCCGGCCGTCGCCGAGTGCGCCGTGATCGGCGTCGCCGACGCGCTCAAGGGCCAGGTGCCGCGCGGCCTCGTCGTCCTCGCCGACGGCGTGACCACGCCGGCGGGGCAGCTGGAGGCCGAGCTGGTCGCCCTCGTCCGGTCCGAGATCGGTCCCGTCGCCGCGCTCCGCCGGGTCGACGTCGTCGCCGCGCTGCCCAAGACCCGCTCGGGGAAGGTGCTGCGGCGCACCATGCGCGAGATCGCCGACGGCGGCCCCGGTGTCGTCCCCTCGACGGTGGAGGACGCCGACGTCGTGGAGCGGCTGCGGCCCGTGCTCCGGGACGACCGCGCGGGCTGACCCGGGCGGACCACCCCGGAGGGCGACGGCAGACAGCCGGCGGGAGGTCAGGTTAGGCTCGCCTTATGACCACGGTGGAGGCGCGACCCGACGTGCGCCGCCGCCCCGTCCGGCGCCCGCAGCGCAGCCGCCGGGTGACGGGCCTGGTCCTCACCGCCGCCGTCCTGGTGCTGCTGGTCTACCTCAGCCTGGCCGTGGGCACCCGGACCACCGGCGTCACCGCCGTCTGGGACGCCGTCACCCGCTACGACCCGGACAACACCGACCACCTCGTCATCCGCGAGCTGCGGCTGCCGCGCACGGTGATCGGCCTGCTGGCCGGGGCCGCGCTGGGCCTGGCCGGGGCGGTCATGCAGGGCGTCACCCGCAACCCGCTGGCCGACCCGGGCCTGCTCGGCGTCAACGCCGGCGCCTCGCTGCTCGTGGTGCTGTCCATCAGCCTGCTCGGGGTCACCAGCGCGCTGGGCTACATCTGGTTCGCCTTCGCCGGCGCCGCGGCGGCGTCCGTCGTCGTCTACGGCGTGGCCGCGCTGGGCCGCGACGGCGCCACCCCCCTCAAGCTCGCCCTGGCCGGGGCCGCGGTCAGCGCGGCGTTCGGCGCCGTGACCACGGCGTTCCTGCTCGTCGACCAGGCCACCTTCGACCAGTTCCGGTTCTGGCAGGTCGGCGCGCTGGCCGGCCGGGGGACCGACGTCATCGCCCAGGTCGCCCCGTTCCTGCTCGTCGGCTGCGTCGCCGCGCTGTTCCTCGGCCGGGTGCTCAACACCCTCTCCCTCGGCGACGACGTGGCCCGCGGGCTCGGCGCCCACGTGTCCCGCTCGCGGGGCGTCGCGGCCGCCGTCGTCGTGCTGCTCTGCGGCTCCGCGACCGCGGCCTGCGGCCCGATCGGCTTCGTCGGCCTCACCGTCCCGCACGTCGCCCGGATGATCGTCGGCCCCGACTACCGCTGGGCGCTGCCGTACTCGATGCTGCTGGCCCCGTGCCTGCTGCTGACCGCCGACGTCGTCGGCCGGGTCATCGCCCGGCCCGGCGAGGTCCAGGTGGGCATCGTCACCGCCCTCATCGGCGCCCCGGTCTTCATCGCCCTGGTCCGGCGCCGGCACGTGAGCGAGCTGTGACCGCGCTCCGCGAGGCGCCGACCCGGATGCCGCCCGACCCCGTGCGCGGGGTCCGGCGGCACCTGCGGCGCCGGACGGTGCTCACCTGCGCCGGCCTGCTCGTCGTGCTGGCCGTCGCGTTCGTCGCCGCCCTGGTCGTCGGGGACTACCCGTTGGCCGTCGGCGACGTGCTGGCCTCCCTCACCGGCCGCGGCACCCGGGCGTCGGACTTCATCGTCTACGACCTGCGGCTGCCCCGGGTGCTCAGCGGGCTGCTCGTCGGCTTCGCCCTCGGGATGGCCGGCGCGGTGTTCCAGACCATGCTCCGCAACCCGCTGGCCAGCCCCGACATCATCGGCATCACCGCCGGCGCCAGCGCGGCCGCGGTGACCGCGCTGCTGCTCCTCGGGCTCTCGGGTGTGGCCGTCGCCGCCTCGGCCTTCGGCGGGGCGCTGGTCACGGCGATGGCCATCTACCTGCTCGCCTGGCGCCAGGGCGTCGCGGGCACCCGGCTGGTGCTCGTCGGCATCGGCGTCGGCGCCGTGCTGCTCTCGGTCATCGACTTCCTCATGACCCGGGCGCAGGTGAACGACGCCCAGGTGGCGCTGGTCTGGCTGACCGGCAGCCTCAACGGGGCCGACGCCGGGGCGCTGCGCCCGCTCGCCGTGCTGGTGGTCGTCGTCGTGCCGCTCACCCTGTGGGCCGGCCGCACGCTCAGCGGCCTGCAGCTGGGTGACGACACCGCCCGGGCCCTCGGCGTCGGCGTCGAGCGCTCCCGGCTGCTGCTCATGCTGTTCGCCGTCGCCCTCGCGGCGGTGGCGACCTCGGTCGCCGGCCCGGTCGGCTTCGTGGCCTTCGTGTCGGGTCCGATCTCCCGCCGCCTCACCGGTGCGGCGGGCGCCGGGCTGGTCCCCGCCGGGCTGGTGGGCGCCGCCGTCGTCACCCTCGCCGACTTCGCCGGGCAGCACCTGCTGCCGATCCAGCTGCCGGTCGGCGTGCTCACCGCCGCCGTCGGCGCCCCCTACCTCATCTACCTGCTGCTGCGCACCAACGCCGCCTCCGCCCGCAAAGGATGACGACCATGACCCTGCTCGACACCCCCACGACCACCCACGAGCTGGAGACCCGCGGCCTCAGCCTCGGCTACGGCGACCGGCTGGTGGTGCAGGACCTGTCGCTGCCCGTGCCCACCGGGCGGGTCAGCGTGGTGATCGGCGCGAACGGCTGCGGCAAGTCGACGCTGCTGCGCGGGATGGCCCGGCTGCTGCCGCCGGCCTCGGGCGTCGTGCTGCTGGACGGCCGCGACCTGCACCGGATGCCCAGCCGCTCCGTCGCCCAGGTGCTCGGCCTCCTGCCGCAGGCGCCGACCGCGCCGGAGGGGATCACCGTCGCCGACCTCGTCGGCCGCGGCCGGCACCCGCACCAGACCTGGTTCCGCTCCTGGTCGGCGGCCGACGACCGCGCGGTCACCGAGGCCCTCGTGCTCACCGACACCCTCGAGCTGGCCGAGCGGCCCGTCGACGAGCTCAGCGGCGGCCAGCGGCAGCGGGTCTGGATCGCCATGGCGCTGGCCCAGCAGACCGACCTGCTGCTGCTCGACGAGCCCACCACCTACCTGGACCTCGCCCACCAGGTCGAGGTGCTGGACCTGCTCACCGACCTCAACCGCCGGCGCGGCACCACCGTGGTCATCGTCATGCACGACCTCAACCTGGCCTGCCGCTACGCCGACCACCTGGTGGCGATGAAGGACGGCCGCGTCGTCGCCGCCGGACCCTCGCAGGACGTCATCACCCCCGAGACGATCGCCGAGGTCTACGGGCTCACCGCCCGGGTGATCGACGACCCGGTCTCGCACACCCCCACCGTCATCCCGGTCGGCCGGCACCACTGCGGCTGAGGCCGACCGGCCGCTCCGCTCCGGACGACCGGTGGAGGCGGGGTGGGACGATGACGGGATGCCCGACCTGAGCCCCGACCACGTCAGCGCCCTGCGGGAGGCGTTCCGCCGCCACCGCTACGAGGTGGACGCCGTCGTCGAGCGGATGGGCGCGCCCGCCCACGCGGCGCTGGGCCGCAACTCCACGCTCGCCGGCGCCCGGGCCCTCGGCGAGGACGCCGACCCGCTGGCCGTGCTCAGCCGGCTCTGGCTGCTGCAGCGCGCCGTCCCCGCCGCCGCGCTGGAGGAGGCGCTGCCCGGGCTCGTCGGACCGCTCGTCACCGCCGGGTTGCTGGAGCGCGACGGCGACGCGGTGCGCGCCGCCGTCGACGTCCGGCCCTATGCGAGCGACGACGGGGCGAGCGGCTGGGTGGTCTCCGACCTCTCGCCCAACCTCGACACCGAGGTCCGCCCGATCCGCCCCGACTTCGTGCTCGGGGTCTCCTCGGCCTCGACGACGCTGGCCCAGCTGACCGTCCGCCGGCCGGTCGAGCGGGCCCTCGACCTCGGCACCGGCTGTGGCGTGCAGAGCCTGCACCTGGCCCGGCACGCGGGCTCGGTGACCGCGACCGACCTCAACCCCCGGGCGCTGGAGCTGGCCGCGCTGACCGCGGCGCTCAACGAGGTCGACGTCGACCTGCGGCTGGGCAGCCTCTACGACCCCGTCGAGGGCGAGACGTTCGACCTCATCACCACGAACCCGCCCTACGTCATGTCCCCGCCGCGCAGCGACGCCGAGCGGCTCGCCTACCGCGAGGGCAGCTGGACCTCCGACGGCCTCGTCGAGCAGGTGGTCCGCGACGGCGTCCGGCACCTGGCCGAGGACGGCACCCTGCAGGTGCTGGCCAACTGGGCGCACGTCGCGGGCCAGGACTGGACCGAGCGGGTGGGCGGCTGGACCGCGGGCTCGGGCTGCGACGTGCACGTCGTCCAGCGCGAGGTCCTCGACGTCCACGAGTACGTCGAGCTCTGGCTGGCCGACGCGGGGCTGGCCGGCTCGCCGGACTACCGGGCGCGCTACGCCGAGTGGCTGGACTACTTCGAGGCCCTGCGCATCGAGGCGGTCGGGATGGGCTGGCTGCTGCTGCACCGGGCCGGCCGGGCGGTGCCGCACGTGCGGCTGGAGGACTGGCCCTACGCCGTCGAGCAGCCGCTGGCCCCGGCGCTGGAGCGCGAGCTGGTCGCCGTCGGGCTCGAGCGGTCGCTGACCGACGAGGCCCTGCTGGCCCGCCGCTGGGTGCTGGCGGGCGACGTCGTCGAGGAGACGACGGGCGTGCCCGGCGAGGCCGACCCCCAGCACCTGGTCCTGCGCCAGCAGCGCGGGTTCCGCCGGGCGACCGAGCCGGGCACCGCGCTGGCCGGGATCCTGGGCGCCTGTGACGGCGAGCTCGCGCTGGGTACCGTCGTCGCCACGGTGGCCGGGCTGCTCGACGTCGACGCGGACGACCTGACCGCCGAGGTGGTGCCGGCGGTGCGCCAGCTGGTGGTCGACGGCTTCCTGTCCTGACGCCACGAGCACCCCGGCGCGGGGGTGGCGGCCGCGACGCGGGCCGCGGCGGGCTGCGGGGCGGGGGTGGACTTCGGTCGTAGAGTGAGCGCGCCGTCGCCGGTCGAGCACCGCGGGGGCACCGATGACGTGGCAGACGTCCGGCGAAGCGGGGCCCAGCGCCCGGCCGGAGCCGGGAGAAGAGGGACAGCGTGGCAGGCAAAGCAGGTGGCAAGCGGCTCGTGATCGTGGAGTCGCCCACCAAGGTGAAGACGATCGCGGGGTACCTCGGCGACGGCTACGTCGTCGAGTCCAGCCGTGGGCACGTCCGCGACCTGCCGACCGGCGCCGCCGAGGTGCCGGCCAAGTACAAGGGTGAGAAGTGGGCCCGCACCGGCATCGACGTCGAGCACGGCTTCGAGCCGATCTACGTCGTCAGCCCCGACAAGCGCGCCACGATGCGCACCCTCAAGGACGCGCTCGCCGGCTCCGACGAGCTCCTGCTGGCCACCGACGACGACCGCGAGGGCGAGGCCATCGCCTGGCACCTCCTCCAGGAGCTCAAGCCGAAGGTCCCCGTCCGCCGGATGGTCTTCCGCGAGATCACCGCGAAGGCGATCGCCGACGCCGTGGCCAACCCGCGCGACCTCGACACCGACCTCGTCGACGCCCAGGAGACCCGCCGCATCCTCGACCGGCTCTACGGCTACGAGGTCTCCCCGGTGCTGTGGAAGAAGGTCATGCCGCGGCTCTCGGCCGGCCGGGTGCAGTCCGTCGCCACCCGCCTGGTGGTCGAGCGCGAGCGGGAGCGGATCGCCTTCCGCGCCGCCTCCTACTGGGACCTCGACGCCGTGCTGGACGCCGGCGCCCCGGCCGACCCGCCCCTGTTCCCGGCCCGGCTGACCCACGTCGGGGAGCGCCGGGTGGCCCAGGGCCGCGACTTCGACAGCCACGGCGCCCTGGTCGCCAGGGGCAGCGAGCAGCTCGCCCACCTCGACGAGGCCACCGCCCAGCAGCTGGCCACCGGCCTGCGCAGCGCGACCTACGCCGTGCAGAGCGTGGAGTCGAGGCCCTACACCCGCAAGCCCTACGCGCCGTTCCGCACCACGACGATGCAGCAGGAGGCCGGCCGCAAGCTCGGCTTCACCGCCCAGCGCGCGATGTCGGTGGCCCAGGACCTCTACGAGGCCGGCTTCATCACCTACATGCGCACCGACTCCTCGGTGCTGTCCGACACCGCGCTGACGGCGGCGCGCAACCAGGTGACCCAGCTGTTCGGCGCCGACTACCTGCCGGCGAAGCCGCGCACCTACGCCAGCAAGCAGAAGAACGCGCAGGAGGCCCACGAGGCGATCCGGCCCGCCGGCGACACCTTCCTCACCCCGGCGCAGACCAACCTGCGGGGTGACCAGTTCCGGCTCTACGAGCTGATCTGGATGCGCACCGTGGCGTCGCAGATGAAGGACGCGGAGGGCCAGTCGATCACCGTCCGGATCGACGCCACCCGCCCGTCGACGGGCTCAGGGGGCGAGGCCCCGGAGGTTTGCCGCTTCACCGCCTCGGGCCGCACCATCACCTTCCACGGCTTCCTCAAGGCCTACGTCGAGTCGACCGACGACGACTCCACCTCTGACGACGCGCAGACCCGGCTGCCGCAGCTGACGCAGGGCCAGAGCCTGCGGCCCGAGAGCGTCACCGCCTCGGGCCACGAGACGCGCCCGCCGGCCCGCTACACCGAGCCGTCGCTGGTGGCCAAGCTCGAGGAGCTGGAGATCGGCCGGCCGTCGACCTACGCGTCGATCATCCGGACGATCACCTCGCGCGACTACGTGTTCAAGAAGGGCTCGGCCCTGGTGCCGACCTGGCTCGCCTTCGCGGTCACCCGGCTGCTGGAGGAGCACTTCCCGAACCTCGTCGACTACGCCTTCACCGCCGAGATGGAGCAGACGCTCGACCAGATCGCCGGCGGCAACGCGCAGCGGTTGTCGGTGCTCAACGACTTCTACTTCGGCGCGGCCGCCGACGGCACCGACGCCGGCGACGCCGCGGCCCACGAGGGCCTGCAGCGGCTGGTGTCGGAGCTGGGCGACATCGACGCCCGCAAGCTGTCCACCTTCCCCGTCGGGGACCTGGAGACCGACACCGATCCGTCGACAGGCTCAGGAGGACCGATCGTCGTCCGGGTCGGCCGCTACGGCACCTACGTGGAGGACGCCGAGGGCCGCCGCGCCAACGTCGACGAGGAGCTGCCGCCGGACGAGCTCACCGTCGAGCTGGCCCGCGAGCTGCTGAGCAAGCCGATGGGCGAGGAGCGCGAGCTGGGCGTCGACCCGGAGACCGGGCACCCCGTCGTCGCGCGCAACGGCCGGTTCGGCCCCTACGTCACCGAGGTGCTCCCCGAGGACGCGCCGAAGAACGCCAAGGCCCGCACCGGCTCGCTGTTCCAGTCGATGAGCGTGGAGACCGTCACCCTGGAGCAGGCCCTCGAGCTGATGAGCCTGCCCCGGGTCGTGGGCACCGACGCCGAGGGCGTCGAGATCACCGCCCAGAACGGCCGCTACGGGCCCTACCTCAAGAAGGGCACCGACTCGCGCTCGCTGACGAGCGAGGACCAGATCTTCGCGATCACCCTCGACGAGGCGCTGGCCATCTACGCCCAGCCGAAGCAGCGCGGCCGGGCCGCGGCCAAGCCGCCGCTCAAGGAGCTGGGCCCCGACCCGGTCTCGGGCGCGCCGATGGTGATCAAGGACGGCCGCTTCGGCGCCTACGTCACCGACGGCGAGTTCAACGCCACGCTGCGCCGCGACGACGACATCGCCACCATCACGCCCGAGCGCGCGGCCGAGCTGCTCGCCGAGAAGCGTGCCAAGGGCCCCGCGCCGAAGAAGCGCACCGCCGCCAAGAAGGCGCCGGCGAAGAAGGCCCCCGCCAAGAAGGCGGCGGCCGGCACGGGGACGGCGAAGAAAGCGGCGGCGAAGAAGGCTCCCGCGAAGAAGGCCCCGGCGAAGAAGACGGTCGCGGCCGAGGCCGGCCGCTGAGGCTGCGGCCGCCGCGCCGTCGCCTGTGGAAGGCTGGGCCCGTGCGCAGGACGGACAGGTGAGCCGCCGCGGTCGCCGGTCCGACCGCGCCGGCCGGAAGGGCGCGGGTGCGGCGGTCGAGCCCCCGGCCCCGGTGGCCGAGGCCGGTCCCGCCCCGGCGGGCCGTTCGCGCCCGCCCGGCCAGCGGCTGTTCGACATGCCCTACAGCGCGGTCGCCCCGCGGCTGGTCCACCCCGACCTCGGGCTGCACAACCTCGTCTCGCGCGCCGGCCACAACGCGGCGTACACGATCGACGTCACCCTGCTGGACGCGCCGGACCACCGGCTGATCCGCTCCGGTGTGCTGCTGGCGCACCGGGTGCTCGACGGCCGGGGCGAGTGGTACCTGACCGCGCCCGACTGGGAGCCGCTGCTGCCCCGGGACCGGATCGAGCTGATGGGCCACAGCGACCTGCCCGACGAGCTGGCCGACCTCATCCGGCCGCTGCGCCGCCGGGCGGCGCTGGGCCCGGTCGCCGCCCTCACCTGCGACCGGCGCGAGTTCGCCCTGCGCGACGCCGAGGGCGAGACCCTGGCGCTGCTCCGCGACGACAAGGTGACCGTCCGCCGCGGCGGGCTGACCACCGCGCGCTACCGCGAGGTCGTCGTGACCCCGGTCGGCCGGGGCCTGGACGAGGACCAGACGGCGTGGCTGGAGCGGGCGCTGACCGGCGTCGGCTCGACGGTCGTCACCCGGTTCCCCCGGCTGGTCGCGCGGCTCGGCGCCCCCGCCACCGGGCCCAGCGACGTGCCGGAGGTGGACCCGCCGGCGCCCGACGCCTCCTTCAAGCGGTTCCTCGGCCAGCTGCTGGGCCGGCGCCTGCGCGCGCTCGTCGAGGCCGACCTCGCCGTCCGCGGCGGCGACCCCGACGCCCCCGCCCGGGTGCGCGCCGCGGCGGCCGTGCTGGCCGCCGAGCTCGACGGCCTCCGGGTCGGCGTCGACGCCGACTGGCTGCCCGACCTGGCCGACGAGCTGGGCTGGCTCGTCGGGCCCGACGACGACCCGGCGGAGCGGGTGGTCGCGCGGCTGCGCAGCCAGCGCCACCTCGCCCTGCTCGACGGCCTCGTCGGCACCGCCCGCGCGCCGCGGCTCGGCGAGCGCGGGGCCGCCCCGGCCGCCGCCGAGCTGGACCGGCTGCTGACCACCGCCGTCGACGACCTCGCCGCCGCGGTCGGCGCGGCCGGGGTCGACGGCCCGGCGAGCGCCTGGGCCGACGTCGCGGTGCGGCTGCGCCGGCTGGAGGCGCTGGCCGCGCTCGCGGCCCCCGTGCTGCCGGCCCGCTCCGCCGAGGTCCTCCGCCGGCTGCGCAAGCCCCGGCGCCGGCTGGACGCCGTGTGCGCCGGACCCGTCGACGAGCAGGCCGCGCTGACCGCGGCCGCCGCCCTGGACCCGGCGGCCGCCTTCGCCGCCGGCCGGGCCTGGGAGCGCCAGGTCGGGGAGTCCCGGCGCGCCCGCGAGGCCTTCCGCACCGCCGCCGCCCGGTCGACCGGCCGGCTGCGCGAGCGGACGGGCCGGTGAGCGCGCGTGGCGTCTTCGTCGTCTTCGAGGGCGGGGACGGGGTGGGCAAGTCGACCCAGGTCGAGCAGCTCTGCACGGCCCTGGCGCCGACCGGCCGGGAGGTCGTCCGCACCTTCGAGCCGGGGGACTCGGTGCTGGGCGCGAAGATCCGCCGGCTGGTGCTGGACCCTGAGACCGGCGACCTCGCCCCCCGCGCGGAGGCGCTGCTCTACGCCGCCGACAAGGCGCAGCACCTGCACGCGGTCGTCCGGCCGGCGCTGGCCCGCGGGGCCGTGGTGGTCTGCGACCGCTACGTCGACTCGATGCTGGCCTACCAGGGGGCGGGCCGGGTGCTGGCCGAGGCCGAGGTGGAGCAGGTGGCGCGCTGGGCCACCGAGGACCTGCGGCCCGACCTCACGGTGCTGCTGGACGTCGACCCCCGCCGGGCCGTGCACACCAAGGTGGCCAAGGACCGCCTCGAGGCGGCGGGGGAGACCTTCCACGCGCGGGCCCGCGCCTCCTTCCTGGCCCTGGCCGCGCGGGAGCCGGCCCGCTACCTCGTGCTGGACGCCCGGCGCACCGTCGAGGACCTGGCCGCCGTGGTCTCGGCGCGGGTCCGGGCGCTGCTGGAGGACGGGACGGGCCCGGGGCTGTCGGAGGTCTCGGGCAGACTGGCGCCATGAGCTCCTCCCGCGCCCGCGGCGCCCGCCGGTGAGCGCGCCGGCGACGTCGGTCGCCCCCCTGGGCGGGGTGTGGGCCGACCTGGTGGGCCAGGAGGGCGCGGCCGAGACCCTCCGGCGCGCCGTGGCCGGCGAGCGGCACGCGATGAGCCACGCCTGGCTGTTCACCGGGCCGCCCGGCTCCGGCCGGTCCAACGCCGCCCGCGCCTTCGCCGCGGCCCTGCAGTGCCCGCGCGGCGGCTGCGGGGAGTGCACCCAGTGCCGCACCGCGCTCAGCGGCGCGCACCCCGACGTCACCCTGGTCCGGACCGAGATGCTCTCCATCGGCGTCGACGAGGTCCGCGACCTGGTCCGCCGGGCGGCCATGAGCCCCACGCTCGGCCGGCGCCAGGTGATCGTCGTCGAGGACGCCGACCGGGTGACCGAGCGCGGCGCCGACGCGCTGCTCAAGAGCATCGAGGAGCCGGCGCCGCTGACGGTCTGGGTGCTCTGCGCGCCCACCGCCGACGACGTCGTGGTGACCATCCGCTCGCGCTGCCGCAGCCTCAAGCTGCAGACCCCGTCGACCGACGCGGTGGCGCGGCTGCTGGAGACCCGCGACGGCGTCGAGCCCGAGCTGGCCGCCTTCGTCGCCCGCGTCGCCCAGGGGCACGTCGGCCGGGCCCGCGCCCTGGCCCGGCACGAGCCCGCGCGTGAGCGTCGGCGGCAGATCCTGCAGATCCCCAGCCAGCTCGGCGACCTCGGGGCGTGCCTGCGGGCCGCCGCGACGCTGGTGGAGGCGTGCGCCGCCGAGGCGAGCGCGGCGACGGCCGAGCTGGACGCCAAGGAGCGGGCCGCCCTGGAGGAGGCGCTGGGCTTCGGCACCCGCGGCGCGCGGCCCCGGCAGGCGGCGTCGGCCCTCAAGGAGCTGGAGGACCAGCAGAAGGCCCGGGCCAAGCGCTACCAGCGCGACGCCCTCGACCGCGCGCTCACCGAGCTCACCGGCTACTACCGCGACGTGCTCAGCGTGCAGACCCGCTCGGGGGCGCCGCTGGTCAACAGCGACCTGGAGCCGGCCGTCAACGTCCTCGCCCGGCGCTCCACGCCGGAGTCGACGCTGCGCCGGATCGACGCCCTGCTGGCCTGCCGGACGGCGTTGGAGGGCAACGTCGCTCCGCTGCTCGCGGTGGAGTCGACGTTGGTCGCGCTGGTCCAGGGCTGAGGCCGCGGACCCCGCGAGGTCGAGTTTTCGGCCGAACTGGAGTAACGTCAGCCGTGGTTGCCGGAGGGGACGAACCCCCGAGCGTCCTCTCCGACAACTGAAACCGTTGAACCGTCAAGAGCCCCGTGCCACCGGCACGGGGCTCTCGTCGTCCCCGGGCCGGTCCGGGGCGGGCGAGGGCCGGCGCGCCGCATCGTGCGGTCGGACCGCTCCGGCACGCGCGGATCTGCCGCCGCAGGCGCCGACCGGCCGCCGCGGGACGCGAACGGCTGCGCCGACCGGCAGCCCATCCGCTCGGTGGCGGCCCTCGCGCACGGCTCGGCCCCGCCGTCCAGCCCTCCGTCGACGACGGATTCCGTCGTTGCGGGTAAGCGGTTTCCGACCGCGCCCGGAGACGTCGCCGTCAAGTTGCGCTCAGCGGATTCTTACCCGTACGGTGTCCCTGGTTCGTGACCTGCCCGTGATCTGACGGTGTCGGAAGCGTGACCAAGAGCAAGGCCGACCGGCGCTCGGGGCGCGGGTCGGAACGCGGGTCCGTTGCGCCGAACTTCGCTGGGCGGACCCCTCGCCGGGACAGTCCCGGGCGCAGCGGAGGTGGAGGAACCACTCGGGATCCCGTCCGCGGGAGCCCTGGGGTGAAGCGCTCGAACCGTCGGTTCGGCGAGCGCCGGGCACCTGACTCGCCCGAACCCGTCAGCTAACTTCACAGGCGTCAGTCAGGAAAGGTACTGACGACGTTGTTGACGTCCACCCTCATGAAGCGCCTCGTCGGCGTGCTGGCCTCGCTGGCCCTCGCCCTCGGCCTCGTCTCCCTCGCCACCCCGCCCGCCTCGGCCGCCAGCACCGTCTGGGACAAGGTCGCCCGCTGCGAGAGCGGCGGCAACTGGAAGATCAACACGGGCAACGGCTACTACGGCGGCCTGCAGTTCTCCAGCCGCACCTGGTCCGGCTTCGGCGGCGGCAAGTACGCCTCGAAGGCCCACAAGGCGAGCAAGGGCGAGCAGATCGCCGTCGCCCGTCGGGTGCTCGCCTCCCAGGGCGCGGGCGCCTGGCCCACCTGCGGCCGTAAGGCCGGCCTCTCCAAGAGCAACGGCCACGCGAGCAAGAGCGCGACGCCGTCCAGCAACCCGGGCGCGAAGAAGTCCAGCTCGGCCAAGAAGTCCTCGTCGGCGAAGAAGTCCTCCTCGGCGAAGAAGTCCACCGCCAAGAAGTCGAGCTCCAAGGCGAGGACGACCAAGGTCAAGAGCGGTGACACGCTCGCCAAGATCGCCCACCGGCACGCGGTGAAGGGCGGCTGGAAGGGCCTCTGGAAGCTCAACAAGAAGACGCTGAAGAACCCGAACCGGATCAAGGTCGGTCAGGTTCTCCGGCTCCGCTGACCAACATGGCGCGGGTGGGACCCTGCCCCCCAGAACGCCCACCCGAGGAAGCCCGGCAGACCCGCATCTGCCGGGCTTCCGCTCTTCCCTGACCAGGTCGGCCCCCGCTGACCGGATGGTCCCGACGAGCGCCGCGTCCTAGGCTGGGCCCATGGCTCGGGTGATGGCGGTCTCGTTCGAGCGCTACGGGCGGCTCTACTACCTGGACCCCGGTGAGCGGGAGTACCGCGTCGGGGACCGGGTGCTGGTGCCGACCGACTCCGGGCCCGAGGTGGCCGAGTGCGTGTGGGCGCCCGAGTGGGTCGAGGACGGCGGCTTCGCCGACCTCCCCGTGTGCGCCGGCCCGGCGCAGGACGCGCACCTGGTGCGCGACGAGGAGAACCGCCGCCGCCGGGCCCAGGCCAAGCTGGTGGCCAAGAAGCTGGTCCGCACCCACGGGCTGCCGATGAAGGTGGTCGGCGTCGACGTCGTCGGCACCGGGGACCACGACCAGCTGACGGTCCTCTACTTCACCGCCCCGCACCGGGTGGACTTCCGCGCGCTGGTGGGCGAGCTCGCCCGGGCGCTCCGCAGCCGGATCGACCTGCGGCAGGTGGGCAGCCGGGACGCCGCCAGCATCACCGGCGGGCTGGGCAGCTGCGGGCGCGACCTGTGCTGCGCCACCTTCCTCAAGGACTTCGAGCCCGTGAGCCTGCGGATGGCCAAGGCGCAGGACCTGCCGCCGAACCCGCTCAAGATCTCCGGGGCCTGCGGCCGGCTGATGTGCTGCCTCAAGTACGAGCACCCCCTCTACGTGGAGTTCGCCGCGACCGCGCCCGCCGTCGGCAGCGCGGTGACCACCGAGCAGGGCGACGGGGTCGTCGTCGGCCACTCGGTGCCGGCCGACGCGGTCCTCGTGCGGATGAAGGACAGCGGGCAGGTCTCCAGCTGCGCGAAGGCCGGCGTCTGCGGCTCCCGCCAGGTGTTCGCCACCCGCACCGAGGAGCTGCCGCCCGCCACGTCGGCGGCGCTCGCGGAGCCGTCCGCCGAGAGTCCCGCACCGGAGCCGGCCGACGCCGACGATCCCGGCGCGGGCACGTCGGCGCGGACGGGCAAGCCGCGCACCCGTCGCCGTCGGCGGACCGCCCCGCCCTCCTGAGGCCGCCCGGCCGTCCGCCCCGCACCGGTTGCGGCCCGCCCGTACCCTCGCTCCATGCCCGCCCGCCGACGTCGCTCGCTGGCGTCCGGGCTGGCCGTCCTCCTGCTGCTGGCCGGCTGCGCGCTGCCCGGGGGTGACCGCGCGCCCGCGCCGTCGCCCGAGCCCGCCACCGTGACGCCGACCGTCCCGGCGCTGCCCGCGCAGGGGCGCCCGCTGACCCCGGTCCCCGACGTGGCGCCCACCGGGTTCGCCGACCCGCCGCCGGGGCAGGGGACGGAGCGCTACCGCGCGCAGACCCTGACCTGGCGCCCGTGCGGGCGCGGCCTCCAGTGCACGACCGTGCTGGCCCCCTTGGACGCCGACGACCCGGACGGCCGGGCCCTGACCCTGGCGCTGGCCAAGCGGCCGGCGACGGCGGAGCCCCGACGCGGCACGCTGTTCGTCAACCCCGGGGGACCGGGCGGCTCGGGCCGGAACTACGTCGGCTACTTCGACGCCGAGGGCCTGGAGTCCTACGACGTCGTCGGCTGGGACCCGCGCGGGGTGGGGGCCTCGACGCCCGTGCGCTGCTACGGCGCGGGTGACCTCGAGCGCTACCTCGCCGTCGACCTCTCGCCCGACGACGAGGCCGAGGAACAGGCGCTGGTGGCCGAGAACTACGCCTTCGGCCAGGCCTGCCTGCAGCACTCGGGGGCGCTGCTGGAGCACATCTCGACCCAGGACACCGTCCGCGACCTCGAGCTGCTCCGCCAGCTGGTCGGCGACCCGCAGCTGCACTACTTCGGCGCCTCCTACGGCACCCGGATCGGCGCGCTCTACGCGGAGCTGTACCCGGCGACGGTGGGCCGGCTCGTCCTCGACGGCGCCGTGGACATCAGCGACGACGAGGCCGACGTCAGCCAGCTGGAGGGCTTCGAGCGCGCGCTGCGGCACTTCGCCCGGTGGGCGGCGACGTCGGAGGCCGGGCAGCCGCTGGGCACCAGCCAGGCGGCCGTGCTCAGCCGCGTCCGCCGGCTGCTCACCGGTCTCGACGCGCAGCCCCTGACGACGCCGGCCGGCCGCGTGCTGAGCCAGCAGCAGGGCGTCCAGGGCCTGCTGACCCCGCTCTACGGGCGCGAGCAGTGGCCCGACCTGCTCCGGGCCCTGACCTCGGCGGCGGGCGGGGACGGCCGCGGGCTGCTCGCCCTGGCCGACCAGGGCAACCAGCGGCGCACCGACGGCACCTACGGCCAGATCAACGACGCCTTCCCGGCCGTGCGCTGCCTCGACAGCCGCGAGACCAGCGTCGTCCGCGCCGAGGAGGAGGCGGCGGAGGCGGCCGTCCGGGTGCCCGTCCTGGGCCCGATCTCCGGCCCCGACCTGGTGTGCCCGTTGTGGCCGGTGGCGCCTGCGCCGGAGCCGCCGCGGATCACCGGCGAGGGGGCGGCCCCCGTCGTCGTCCTCGGCACCACCGGCGACCCCGCGACGCCGTACGAGAACGCCGTGACGATGGCGGGGCAGCTGCGCTCCGGGGTGCTGGTGACGCTGGAGGGGGAGGGGCACACGGCTTACGACCAGAGCGCCTGCGTCCGCGGCCTGGTGCTGCCCTACCTGCTCGGCGGGCCCCCGCCGGCCGACGGGACCCGCTGCGCCGCCTGAGCGCTCAGGTCGGCTCGCCGTCGGTGGTGGTGCCGGGACCGGCCGGGTCGGCCGGCCCGGGCGGCGGACCCGCGGGGTCGGTGCCGCGCCGGTCGACGCCCGCGGACCCCGGGCCCGGGTCGGTCCAGGTGGCGGCGGGCCGGTCGGTGAAGGCGTAGGTCGCCCCGGCGCCGGCCACCAGCCCGACGGTCACCAGCACGGTGCCCGCCAGCCAGCGTCGGGCTCGGCCGGGCGGGGTCGTCGTGGGTTCGGCAGCGGCCGCGGCGGCCGGTGCCGGGCCCTGCTCGAGGGCTCGGGTGGGGACGGGGAGGGGGTGCAGGTCGCTCATCGTCTCGCCTCTCGCCTGACGGCGCTCGTGGTCGGGTGCGACCACCGTCGCGGGCCCGGCTGTGCGGGAGCCGGGAGCGGCCTGGGCGCCGGCTGGGGCTCCGCTGTGCGTCCCTGTGCACCCGTCCGCGGCGCCGCTTCGACGTCGGGGCGCCGGGTCGATATAGTGGGCGACCGTGCGCGAGCGGCATGCCGCCCGCGCGCAGGCCGCCTTAGCTCAGATGGCAGAGCAACGCACTCGTAATGCGTAGGTCGAGAGTTCGATTCTCTCAGGCGGCCCCACCCGAACCACCTGGTCATGGCGACTTGCGTCTGGCGCCACGAGCACCGTCTCCGCTTGGAGGCCCGACGTGCCCCCGGGGTGCCCCGAGCCGCTGCGCGGTGTCCCACAGGTTGCGGTCGATCACGTGCCCGTAGAGGTCCACGGTCACAGCCGCCGGTGCGCAGCACGTCAGTGACCGACCCTCGTGCGGAGCACGGTAGCGCCATCGACTCTTACCGCCTGCTGCGGCTGACTTCAGCTGCGCGAGGCGGGTGAACCTCGGATGACCTGCCTCGTGTTGCTCCCTACCCCCGGACCCGCCGAGACAGGGGCGCATCCCCTCGGGGGTGTGTCTCAGGCCAGCCCTCCCCCTGACGTCAGCGACGCTCCTTGACGACGTCTTCGCATTGAGAGCCCTCACATCCGCACTAGCCGTGGAGAGACCAACGGGCAGTTTGAGATGTTGCTGTAAGGCGCTCTGGAGGCACGAAGCCCCTGCAACATCACCGAAACCCTTGCGGGGTAGCAATTGTTAACCCTAACATTGCGCTCACCGCCGCTGGCGGGGACCACGGGCAGGGACGCCCGCGTCGATGAACAAGGAGGTTGAGTCGACATGCGCAAGATCATCGGAGCCGTAGCAGCTCTCACCCTGACGGTCGCACTGGCGGGGTGTGGAGACAGCGGGAGCGGAACCACGGCAGAGCCTGGCGGACAAGCCGGCTCGAACGAGAAGATCACCATGGGCTTCGCCCAGGTGGGTGCCGAGAGCGGCTGGCGGACCGCGAACACCAAGTCCATCCAGGACTCGGCGAAGGAGGCTGGCGTCACGTTGAAGTTCTCCGACGCCCAGCAGAAGCAGGAGAACCAGATCAAGGCGATCCGCTCCTACATCCAGCAGAAGGTCGACGTGATCGCCTTCTCCCCGGTGGTGGAGTCCGGTTGGGACACCGTGCTCAACGAGGCGAAGCAGGCGAACATCCCTGTCGTGCTCACCGACCGGGCGGTGGACTCCTCCGACGAGTCGCTGTACGTGACCTTCCTGGGCAGCGACTTCGTGGAGGAGGGCAAGAAGGCCGGCGAGTGGGTGGCGAAGGAGTACACCGACTCCAGCGACCCAGTCAAGATCGCCCAGATCGAAGGGACCACGGGGTCGGCCCCGGCGATCGACCGGGCGGAGGGCTTCAAGACGGCCCTTGCCGGGGACAGCAAGTTCGAGGTGGTGGCTTCGCAGACCGGCGACTTCACCCGCGCGGGGGGCAAGCAGGTCATGGAGGCCATGCTGAAGTCGAACCCGGACATCAACCTGGTCTACGCCCACAACGACGACATGGGTCTCGGCGCCATCGAGGCGATGGAGGCCGCTGGGAAGGTGCCGGGCCAGGACATCAAGATCGTCACCGTCGACGCGGTGAAGGACGGCATGACCGCCCTGAGCGAGGGCAAGATCAACTACATCGTCGAGTGCTCACCGATTCTGGGCCCGCAGCTGATGGACGTCGCGCAGAAGGTCAAGGCTGGGGAGAGCGTGCCCAAGCGGATCCTCACCGAGGAGACGACCTTCACCCCTGAGCAGGCGAAGGAAGCACTGCCCAACCGGCAGTACTAAGCCTCCTCGGGGAGGTAAGTCTCGGCCGCTGCCGCCTCTTCGTCGGCAGCGGCCGAGGCCTCCTTCTGCACCCCCGCCCCCGCCCCCGCCCCTACACCGAACAGTCGAGGAACACCATGACGGGCACCGCCGCCCCACCCCCCGCTGCCGACACGGTTGCCGAAGCGCGGCCGGTGGTCGAGATGCAGGACATCAGCATCAGCTTTGGCCCGGTCCGAGCTCTCGAGGGCGTCAGCTTTCGCCTGCTGCCCGGCGAAGTCCACTCCCTGATGGGGGAGAACGGGGCCGGCAAGTCGACCTTGATCAAGGCTCTCACCGGGGTCTACACACCCGACGCCGGGACAACGCGGTTGGACGGGGAGCCGGTGACCTTTTCAGCGCCAGGGCAGGCGCAGGCCGCGGGTATCAGCACCGTGTACCAAGAGGTCAACCTCCTGCCGAACCTCACCGTGGCCGAGAACATCCTGCTGGGGCACGAGCCTCGGCGGTTCGGTGGCATCCACTGGTCGGCGATGCGTCTGCGTGCGGCCGAGCTGCTCGACGGGCTGAGCCTCAAGGTCGACCCGGGCTCGCTGCTCGGTGACCACTCGCTGGCGATCCAGCAGCTCGTGGCCATCGCCCGCGCAGTCAACGTCGAGGCCCGAGTACTCGTGCTGGACGAGCCGACCTCAAGTCTGGACGCCGATGAGGTGGCCGAGCTTTTCCGGGTCATCCGGAGCCTCAAGAGCAGCGGGGTGGCGATCCTGTTCGTCAGCCATTTCCTCGACCAGGTCTATGAGATCAGCGACCGGCTGACTGTTCTACGCAATGGCCGCCTCGTGGGGGAGTACCGCACCGAGGACCTGCTGCGTATCGAGTTGGTGCAGAAGATGATCGGCAAGGACCTCGCGGTCCTGGACGACCTCGAGCGGAAGACCCACACCACTACCCAGAAGGAGACCGAGACTCCGGTGGTCGCGGCGACAGGACTGGGGCGCAAGGGCTCAGTCCAACCGCTCGACCTGTCCATCGGCGCGGGTGAGGTGGTCGGCATAGCCGGGCTGCTCGGCTCCGGTCGCACCGAGGCGGCACGGCTCCTGTCCGGCGTCGACCGGGCCGACAGCGGCACGATCACCGTCGAAGGCCGGCAGGTGAAGTTCCGCAGCCCGCGCGCCGCACTGCGACACCGGGTGGCCTACGCCTCGGAGAACCGGCGGGCCGAGGGCATCATCGGCGACTTGTCGGTCCGGGACAACATCACGCTGGCCCTGCAGTCCGACCGCGGCTGGCTCCGCCGCATCCCCCGTCGCCGTCAAGACGAGCTCGCCGCCAGTTACATCGCGGCTCTGCACATCCGCCCGGCTGACCCCGACGCCCTGGTCCGCAACCTCTCCGGCGGCAACCAGCAGAAGGTGCTGCTGGCTCGCTGGCTGGCCACCGCACCTCGCCTGATGATCCTCGACGAGCCCACCCGGGGTATCGACATCGGCGCTAAGGCCGAGATCCAACGGCTGGTCGCGGAGCTCGCCGAGAACGGCATGTCGGTGCTGTTCATCTCCGCCGAGCTGGAGGAAGTGCTCCGGCTCAGCCATCGGGTGGTGGTGATGCGCGACCGTCACAAGGTGGCCGACCTCGAGAACGAGGACCTCACTGTGAAGACCATCCTCTCCGTCATCGCCGACGGAGCCTCCTCTGAAGGGACTTACGCATGAGCCGCCTCCTGCGGTCCCGGCTCATCTGGCCGGTCGCCGTCCTGCTCGTCCTGCTGGTGATCAACGTGTCGGTGGTCCCGGGCTTCCTCACCGTCACCGTCCGCGACGGTCACCTCTTCGGCAGCCTGGTGGACATCGCCCGCAACGGCGCCCCGACCCTCATCATCGCCGTGGCCATGACCCTGGTGATCGCCACCCGCGGCATCGACCTCTCCGTCGGCGCCGTCGGCGCCATCGCCGGCGCCCTGACCTGCTCCATCATCATCGACGCTCCCGACCCGGGCTCCCCCGCAACGGTCGCCGCAGCGATCGGCATCTCCCTGGTGCTCGCGCTGGCGCTGGGCCTGTGGAACGGCGCCCTCGTCGCCGCCCTCGGGCTGCAGCCCATCGTCGCCACCCTCATCCTCATGACCGCCGGCCGCGGGGTGGCCATGCTGATCACCGAGGGCCAGATCGTCACCGTCAACAGCCCGGCCTTCAAGGTCATCGGCTCGGGCTTCCTGCTCGGGGTCCCGGTCCCGGTCCTGATCGCCGTCGCCGTCGTCGTCCTCGCGGCCGTGCTGACCCGGCGCACCGCGCTCGGGCTCCTGATCGAGTCCGTCGGCATCAACCCCGAAGCCAGCCGGCAGGCCGGCATCCGCAGCCGCGGCCTCGTGATCGGGGTCTACGTGGCCTGCGCCCTCGCCGCAGCACTCGCAGGGTTGGTGCTCACGTCCAACCAGACAGCCGCCGACGCCAACAACACCGGGCTGTTCATCGAACTCGACGCCATCCTCGCCGTCGTCATCGGCGGCACATCGCTAGCGGGCGGGCGCTACTCCCTGGCCGGCACCGTGGTGGGCGCTCTGGTCATCCAGACCCTGGTCACCACCGTCTACACCGTCGGCATCCCGCCCATCGTGACCATGATCTTCAAAGCAGCCGTCATCACCGCCGTCTGCCTCCTGCAGTCCCCAGCCACGACCGCGACTCTCGCCCGCTGGCGCCGCTCCCTCCGCGGCAGCCCACCGGCTGGCGCTGCTCCGCCGCCACCGTCTACGCCTCTGGTCCAGGGCAGCGGCGCGAAGGTGGCCCTCCGATGACCGCCCTCCGCGTCGGGTCTGACGTCAACCGGCCCGGAAGGCGGCGAGACCGCCCCAGCCTCGCTCATCTGGTCGACCTGATCACCAGCCCCAAGCACGGTCCCGTGATCGTCACCGCCGTCCTGTTCATCGTCCTGTTCGGGGTGGGCGGGGGTCTGTACGAGGGCTTCTTCTCCGCCCAGGTGCTCGCCAACCTGCTCGTCGACAACGCCTTCCTGCTGGTGCTGGCCGTCGGGATGACCTTCGTGATCCTCTCCGGCGGCATCGACCTCTCGGTAGGGGCGGTCATGGCCCTGTCCACCGTCATCGCCGCCCGGCTGCTGCAAGCCGGGGTGGGGCCGGCGGTCACCATCGTCGCCGTCCTCGCGGTCGCCTCCGTGCTCGGGCTGCTGGTGGGCGGGATGATCCAGCACTTCGGGGTGCAGCCGTTCATCGCCACCCTGGCGGCGATGTTCCTCGCGCGCGGGCTCTGCTACGTCATCGCCCCGCAGTCGATCTCCATCGACGACCCGTTCTTCACCACCGTCGCGTCCCTGCAGATCCCGGTCTGGGCCGACGTCACCGTCTCACCGGGCGCCGTCATCGCGGTGCTCGTCGTCCTCGCGGCGTTCCTGGTGCTCCGCGCCACCCGTTTCGGCCGAACCGTGTACGCCCTCGGCGGTGCGGAATCCTCCAGCCTGTTGATGGGACTGGCGGTGAACCGGACGAAGATCGCCGTCTACGTGATCAGCGGCTTCTGCTCTGGTCTGGCCGGCATCCTCTTCAGCTTCTACACCTTGTCGGGCTACAGCCTCACCGCGATCGGCGCCGAGCTGGACGCCATCGCCGCGGTGGTGATCGGGGGGACCCTCCTCACCGGCGGCTACGGCTTCGTGCTCGGCTCGGCCCTCGGCGTGCTGGTGCTGGGCACGATCCAAACGATCATCACGTTCCAGGGCACGCTCAGCTCCTGGTGGACGCGCATCTTCATCGGGGCGCTCCTACTGGTGTTCATCGTCCTGCAGAAGCTCTTGACGACGAGGCGGACCTGACCGCTGCGGCAGAATGGCGGTCGGTGAGGTGGGCGTTGGACGTGAGGCAGGGACGGAGGAGGTAAGTGGTGAACGAAGACGGTCGTGAGCGAGCGCCGAACATCTTCGACGTCGCACGGCTGGCCGGCGTCTCGCACCAGACTGTTTCGCGGGTGATCAACGACCACCCCAACGTCCGCGACTCGACGCGAGAGCGCGTGCAGAAGGCCGTCCGCCAGCTGCGTTACCGCCCCTCCACGGCAGCCCGCGCGATGGTCAGGCGGCGGTCGCGCAACCTCGGCCTGATCACCACCGGCTCTCCGGACTACGGTCCGGCCAGCACCGTCCTGGGCTTCACCGCCGCAGCGCGGGAAGCCCGCTACACCGTCAGCATCGCGCCGCTACCCGACTCCGACCCGGACTACGTACGGGCCTCCGTCGAGCTCCTGCTCAGCCAGTCGATCGAGGCAGTCGTCGTCCTAGCTACCCGGCGGAGCCTCATCAACACCCTCGCGGCGGTCGAGCTCGACCTCCCCGTAGTCGCCGTGGACCCCAGTGGGGTCCTGGCTACGACCACGGTCGCGATCGACCAGTACGCCGGAGCCCGCCGAGCCACCGGCTACTTGATCAGCCAGGGCCACCGCAGCATCGTCCACCTCGCCGGCCCCGCGGACTCGATCGACGCCGCCGAACGAACACGCGGGTGGCAAGACGCTATGACCGACTACGGGTTGGCCGCGCCAACCCCTGCCGAGGGCGACTGGTCCCCGGCCAGCGGCTACGCCTTCGGTCGTCAGCTGGGCAGCGGCGTGAGCGGTCTGCCCACCGCCGTCTTCTCCAGCAACGACCAGATGGCCCTCGGTCTGCTGCACGCCTTGCGCGACCGCGGCCTCGACGTACCCGCAGACATCAGCGTCATGGGCTTCGACGACATTCCCGAGGCCGAGCACGTCGTACCACCGCTCACGACGATGCGCCAAGACTTCGTCCAGCTCGGCCACGACATCATGGCCACGGTGCTCCACGAGCTCGAGGAGCTCGACTTCGCCCTCCCACGCTCCCTGCCGCAGCTGGTTGTGCGGGAGTCTGTCCGAGCGCTCAGCGGCGCAGTCGCCACCGAACGGCTGCCGGCTGGAGCAGTTGCGCGCATCTGACCCCACTCAGAGCGACCAGACAACCTGCCCGACTTCTTCGATGCACAGGCCCAAGAGGCCACCCCTTCCCGCTGAACTCCGGCCGCAACCTACCCGCGCGCGGATGCACCCAGGGCTGGCGCACAAGACAGAATGCCTGGGCGAGCAGGTCGTGCATGAGGCGTCAGTCGACCCTCGTGCGGAGCACGTCAGTGACCGACCCTCGTGCGGAGCACGTCAGTGACCGACCCTCGTGCGGAGCACGTCAGTGACCGACCCTCGTGCGGAGCACGTCAGTGACCGACCCTCGTGCGGAGCACGTCAGTGACCGACCCTCGTGCGGAGCACGTCAGTGACCGACCCTCGTGCGGAGCACGTCAGTGACCGACCCTCGTGCGGAGCACGTCAGTGACCGACCCTCGTGCGGAGCACGTCAGTGACCGACCCTCGTGCGGAGCACGTCAGTGACCGACCCTCGTGCGGAGCACGTCAGTGACCGACCCTCGTGCGGAGCACGTCAGTGACCGACCCTCGTGCGGAGCACGTCAGTGACCGACCCTCGTGCGGAGCACGTCAGTGACCGACCCTCGTGCGGAGCACGTCAGTGACCGACCCTCGTGCGGAGCACGTCAGTGGCCGACCCCGTGCGGGACGCACGCAGTAGCCGACCGGTGCACGATCAGAGACTGCGGTGAAAATCTACGAGGATTGTGCTGCGGCAGCGGTCGTGAGGCGCGTCATCAGGTCGTGAAGGCTGGTGATGCGTTCCTCAGTGTCGGCAGCGCCGGCGTCGTTGCGGTCGAGGTGAAGGGCGTGGAGTCCGGCGGCGCGCGCGCCGAGAACGTCCAGGTCGGACCGGTCGCCGATGTGCAGCGTCTGCTGCGGTTCGACCCGCAGCTGCTGGCAGGCGCCCTGGTATGAAGCGGGGTCGGGCTTGGCAACGGCGAGCTGTTCGGAGGTGATGACGGCGTCGAGTTGGTCGCGGAGCCCGATCTGGTCGATCTTGGCGTTCTGCTGGGTGGCGGCTCCGTTGGTGAGGACGGCGGTGAGGTAGCCGAGCCTCCTCAGCTCGGTGAGGACGGGGCTGGCGTCGTCGAACGTCTGCCAGGCGTGCTCGTAGTGGGTCAGGTACGTGGCGAAGAGGGCGTCGAGGTCGTCGTCGGGCTGCAGCTGGCGGCCTAGGTGGGGCCAGAAGTCGCGGATGCGCCGGCGCCTCTGCTCGTCGAAGGAGATGTCTCCGAGCCGCCAGCTGTCGTAGTGCACGTGCTCGAGGTCGAACCAGACATCGGTGAGTCGTCCGAGGTCAGCGTCGGGCACGTGGGGCAGCCACTGGGCGAGCGCGGCGCGTACCGAGCCGCTGTGGTCGAACAGGGTGTCATCGAGGTCGAAGAGGACGGCGCGGATCGCGGGGGTCACCTGAGGAGGCTAAGCCTGCGAACGACCCTCGTACGGAGCACGTCGACCCTGGTGCGGAGCACGTCAGTGACCGACCCTCGTGCGGAGCACGTCAGTGACCGACCCCTCAGCGACGACACCGCTTCCCGGTGGTTCATCCCACCGCCCGGGGTAGCGCCACCCCGATCTGGCACTGTCTCCCTTCGACCATGCGGTCGACTGCAGCGTGGTCGTCCCCGTCTGGGGCAAGCCGATGCGCAACAGACGAGCCCGCCGCGGAAGAGCTTCCACCTCGTGTCGACCAGCCGTAACCGGGCAAGTCCCTTCTCGAGGTCTGACTACTGGGGTTTATCCAGGGAGATGACCGGGTGGAACAGATGGTTCACCCAGAGATGGGGCGGTCTTCGTAGGCCTAGCGTGGGCTGATGCTCTCAAGAATCTCGGCGCTGCGTCCTGTCCGACTCGCGGTGGCCCTGACCCTTGCAGCCGGTCTGCTGCTCTTGTTTGCGGTGCCCGCCTCAGCCGATGAGCGGGTGGACATCGCGACGGTCGATCGGTGGATCTGGGACTACCTGAGGGCCGAGGGCCTTCCAGGGGCGGCGGTGGCGGTCGTCCATGATGGTCAGATCGTCGTGGAGACCGGGCAGAGTACGAACGGCGACCCGATCACTGCGACCACGCCCATGTCGATCGGCTCGGTGAGCAAGATGATCACCGCCTTCGCCGTGCTGCAGCTGGTCGATCAGAGGAAGGTTGATCTCGACCGGTCGGTCACCAGCCAGCTCCCCGAGTTCACGCTGGACGATCCACGTGGTGCCGAGATCACCGTCCGCCAGCTCCTCGAGCACACCTCGGGACTACCGAACCCGCTGGTCATCGCGGCAGCGGCCGACCCGGCTCAGCGAGTCAGCCAGGTGCGGACCATCTCGCTGGACAACGACCCCGGTACCACGTACGCCTACAGCAACCTCAACTACCAGACGGCAGCGCGGCTGGTGGAGACCGTGTCCGGACAAGACTTCGCGACGTACCTCGACGAGCACATCTTCACTCCCCTGGGGATGGCCGACACCCGCTCGGTGCTGACCACCCCGAACGAGGTCGGGCTCGACGACGGTCACGTCACGGCGTACGGCGGCGCTTGGCGTCTTCGTGAGATGACGGCGATGTACATCGGGTCTGGCAGCGTGATCAGCACTGCCCACGACATGGCCCTGTGGTTGGCCATGCAACAACGCGGCGGGGTCACTGCTGACGGGACGCGACTGCTGTCGCAGGAACTGATCACCCAGGCACGCTCACCGCGGGACGGATCGACGTACGCGCTCGGCTGGCAGGCCACCACGACGTCGACTCCGCCACGGATCGGTCACGACGGCGCCCTGACCCGCTACAGCGCCCGCGCCGAGCTGGTCCCCAGTAGCGGGTATGGCGTGGTGGTGCTGCTCAACAGCTACACCCCGATCACCAAGCATCCGTTCGAGATCTCCGCTGGTGTCGTTGCCCTCACCGAGGGCCGAGCGCCCAGTTCTGGTGCACCAGTAGCCACGATCGTGGACGCGATCCTGGGCGTTCTCACCCTCGCCGTCGTGGCTCTGGCCGTGGTCGGTCTCCGTCGAGCGCCGCGGTGGGTCGAGCGGCGATCCAACAGGTCGACATGGAGCTTCGGTCTGCGGCTGGTCCCGCAGCTCCTCGCGCCAGCGGTGGCGATCTACGTCTTCGCCGTGCTGCCAGCACTCGACAACAACTCCGCCACGCCTGTGGATGCCCTCGGCCTGTTTCCTGCGCTGATGATCCTGCTGGCCATCAGCGCGGTCGGCGGGATCCTGGTGACGGCGACCCGGCTGGTCCTCCGTCAACAGGGAGCGGCTCTGAACCTGTCGGCGGAGAGACAGTCGTCCTCTTGAGGGCCGCACCAGAAGTGAAGCGCCTCCCGCAACACTTACCCGGTCTACGACGTGCAGCCTCCACTGCCATGTCGGATGAGGTCGGTCCACGGGACGACGTCGTCAAGGTTCTGTGACGGCGCGGTCGGAGGAATCGTCTTCCTCTTGGTCACACACCGGAGCTCTGGGTAGCCCGTTGATCCTTGTTCTTCGGGTGCCGGGGTCCTCCCGTTCGCCGCGACTCTCTGGTTCGGCGCCATCCGGCCCGGGTCAGTGGACGACCCTCGTGCGGAGCACGTCAGTGGACGACCGTCGTGCGGCCGACCCTCGTGCGGAGGCGTGCGGGCCCCTGAGCGACGAGGCCGGACAGCCCCGGAGTCAGGCGTGGAGATCCGCGTGGACCGGTCGGTCGGCCGGGCGCCGTGCGCGGGCGGGCGGGAGAGCGGTCATCAGGAGGACCGCAGCGCCCAGCACGCCGACGGCGACGACGGTGGGGTAGCCGGCTCCCGGCGGGACGTCCCAGTTCGCGTCGCTGAAGACGGTCACCATGAACGCGTAGTCCAGGATCGACGGGAACTGGCCGACCGCGGTCGAGCCGGCCAGCACGAACGCGACCCGCGACAGCGTCCGAACGCTGAGCCGCTCTCGAGCGGCGATCACCACGAACGCGACGACGGCGCTCAGGTCCACGGCGAACAGCAACAGGCGGAAGCCGACGTCCAAGGCGTCGCTGCGCACGGACAGGAGGTTTCCCAGGGCCACGCCCGCGGTCAGCACGGCCGGGATGCCAGCCACCACACGGGTCCCGCGGGACCAACCCGCTGCCGCCAGGACGGCGACCCAGGACAGCGTCCACAGCAAGGCGCAGACCATGCCGAGCAGGGACTCGGTCCCCCACGGGTCCTCGCCGCTGGGCCAGACGAAGGCGAACCCGCCCCGGTCCATCGTCTCCAGGCAGGCCTCGCTGAAGTCCGGCCCGTACGCGTACCCGCGCAGGATGGAGCCGCTCAACATGGACCCGCGGCAGTCCAGCCAGTGCTCGCGCACCGCCCCCGCGCCGGCGACCGCCCCGAGCAGCAGGAGGACCGCTGCGGTGGACCAGGACCTGCGGGAGGTGTGCACGGACCGGACTCTAGCCATCCCCGGCCCCGGCGTCGTGAGGCCTCAGCACCGCTCCGCCGCTCCGGGCTCCCTGGTGCTGGGTCACCGCGCGGATGCTGACCACTGCAGCGCGCGGTGAACGCCTGCGGGCGGCTCGCCCCGGAGCGCCGCCGTCGGCCATCCAGGGGTGGCCGACGGCGGGGTCAGAACGGCTGGGCGGGCCGCCCGGGCAAGCTCAGGCGAGGCCCTTCTGGGCCAGCCACTCCTTCGCGGCCGTCTCGGCCGAGGCCTTCTCGTCGCCCTCGACCCGGTCGCGCAGCGAGATGAGGTCGTCGGTGGTGAGCTGGGCCGAGACGCCGTTGAGGGTCTCGGCGAGCTGGTCGGTGTAGACGGCCTCCGACACGAGCGGGAGGACGTTCTGGGCCGAGATCATGCTCTCCGGGTCCTCCAGCACGACCAGGTCCTCGGACTTGATGGCCGGCGAGGTCGTGTAGATGTCGGCCACCTGGACGGTGTCGTCGACCAGGGCCTTGACGGTGTCGGGGCCGCCGAAGTCCTCGATCGGGACGAAGTCGACGTCGCCCTTGTTCGTGCCCACCTTGTAGACGCTCTTCAGCCCGGGGATGCCGTAGCCCAGCTCGCCGAACTGCGGGTTGGAGCCCAGCTTGAACGGCACGATCTTGGACAGGTCGCCGATCGAGGTCAGGCCCTTGTCCGCGGTGGCGCGGGTGACCACGTAGGCGTCCTTGTCCTCGGCCGCGGACGAGTTCAGCACCCGCAGCTTGTCGGCGGCCACGGCGTCGGGCAGGGCGCCGTCGACGTCGGCGGTGGTGCGCTCGGTGTACTTCGTGTCGTAGTAGGCCAGCAGGTTGCCGTTGTACTCCGGGATGAGGTTGATCGACCCGTCCTTCAGGGCGGGGATCGTCTGCTGGCGCGGTCCGATGTTGAACTTCTTCTGCACCGTGACGCCCTTGGCCTCCAGGGCCTGGGCGTAGATCTCGCCGAGGATCTCGCTCTCGGGGAACGCGAACGAGCCGACGACGACGGTCTGGCCGCCGCCGGAGGCCGACGGGGCGGCGGTGGGGTCGCTGGACCCGCAGGCGCTCAGCGTGGTGGCCAGGCCGAGCGCGAGGGTCGCGGCGCCTATCCGGAGGAGACGGGTGGTGCTGGACATGAGGGTGGTTCCCTTCGTCTCACGCGTTCTCACGCGTGGGCGGTCGCGATGACCGGCTGGCCGAGCTGCGGTGTGGTGCCGTCGTGCTGTCGGTGAGGCCGCGGGTGGCCGTGGCCCGCTGCGCGAGCGCGAACAGGCCGTCGACGCCGAGGGCCAGGGCGGTGACCAGGAGGGCACCACCCAGGATCAGATCGTAGTCGTTGAGCCCGATGCCGCTGGTGATGATCCGGCCGAGCCCGCCGAGCCCGGCGTAGGAGGCGATCGTCACCGTGGCGATGACCTGGAGCACCGCCGCCCGGAGGCCGCCGACGATCAGCGGCAGACCGAGCGGGATCTCCACCTGGGTGAGGATCTGCCACTCCGTCATCCCGTTGGCGCGCGCGGCGTCGATGGTCGCCCGGTCGACCGACTCGAGCCCGGAGTAGGCCCCCGCCAGCATCGAGGGGATGGCAAGGATGACGAACGCGATCGTCGCCCCCACCAGAGGTGCGGTGGAGTAGGACATGACGTACCCGAACACCATGAGCAGGAAGAACAGCAGCCCCAGCGTCGGCAGCGCCCGCATGGCGCCGGTGAAGCCGATGACGAACTGCCGGCCCTTGCCGGTGTGGCCGATGTAGAACCCGAGCGGCAGGGCGATCAGGGCGGCGATGACGACGGCGATGGCGGTGTAGGCCAGGTGCTCGAGCAGCCGGTCCTGGATCGGCAGCGGGCTCTGGCTGCCGCTCACCCAGTTGGCCGGGTCGAACAGCCAGCGCAGGGCGCTCAGCAGGAGGCTCACCGGGAGGCTCCGCTCAGGACCGGGGCCTCGGTGTCCCGCGGCAGCGCCGTGGGGGCGGGTCGGCGTCGCCGTCCCGGGGTGGCCTGGTTCCAGGGCATCGCGAGCTTGCCGAGGCCCACGATGACGAGGTCGAACAGCAGGGCCAGCACCAGGCTGATCAGGATGCCGACGACGACCTCCTCGAAGATGCCGCGCTGCTTGCCGTTCTGGAACAGGTACCCGAGGTTCCGCGAGCCGATGATCACCCCGACGGAGACGAGGGCGATCGTGCTGACCGACACGACCCGGATGCCGGCCAGCAGCACCGGACCGGCCAGCGGCAGCTCGACCCGGAAGAAGCGCGCCGCCGGTGAGAAGCCGATCGCGGTGGACGCGTCCAGCGTGGGTGCCTCGACCGAGGCCAGCGCGTCCGAGGCCGAGCGGGCCATGATCGCCACGCCGTAGATGCTCAGCGCCACCACGAGGTTGGTCTCGTCCAGCACCCGGGTGGGGATGATCAACGGCAGGATCACGAACAGCGGCAGCGACGGGATCGTGAACAGCAGGCTGCCGCCGGTGATCACCACCGAGCGCAGCACCGCGTTGCGGTTGGCCAGCCAGCCCAGCGGGATGGACAGCACGAAGCTGACGATGATCGGGATGACCGACAGCCGCACGTGGTTGAGGGTCAGCTCGGCGATCAGGTCGAGGTTGGAGAGCGTCCACCTCATCGCAGGTCCGTCGGCTGGTGGGGCGCCTCGCCGGGCTCGAGCACGCCGACGGGGCGGCCGCCGCCGTCCACCACCAGGGTGATCCCGCGGTCGCCCTCGCGTTGCTGCAGGAACAGGTCCCGGCCGCCCTTGTCGGCCCCGATGAAGCTGGCCACGAAGTCGTCCGCCGGGTCGGCGAGGATCTCGGCCGGGGTGCCGGCCTGGGCGATCACACCGCCCTTCTTGAAGATGATCACCTGGTCGGCGAGGGTGAACGCCTCCTCGATGTCGTGGGTGACGAAGATGATCGTCTTGCCCAGCTCGCGCTGCAGCCGGTTGAGCTCGACCTGCAGGTCGGCGCGCACGATGGGGTCGACGGCGCCGAACGGCTCGTCCATCAGCAGGATGTTCGGGTCGCTGGCCAGCGCGCGCGCCACGCCCACCCGCTGCTGCTGGCCGCCGGAGAGCTGCCGCGGGTAGCGGCCGGCCAGCGCGCGGTCCAGCCCCACCTTGTCGAGCAGCTCCAGGCCGCGTTCGCGGGCCTCGGCCTTCGGGACGCCTTTGAGGACGGGGACGGTGGCCACGTTGTCGAGCACCTTGCGGTGCGGCAGCAGCCCGGAGGACTGCAGCACGTAGCCGATGCTGCGTCGGAGCTCCACCTTGTCCTGGGTGGCCACGTCGACGTCGTCGATCAGCACCTGCCCGGAGGTGGGCTCGATCATCCGGTTGATCATCCGCAGCAGCGTGGTCTTGCCGCAGCCCGACGAGCCGACCAGGACGGTCGTCTTGTGCGAGGGCAGCACGAAGCTGAAGTCCTCCACGGCCACCGTGTCGTCGGCGAACCGTTTGGTCACCGCGCGGAACTCGATCATGTCTGGGTCTCATTCCGTTGGAGGAGGTCTCAGGATATCCACAGGCTCAACGGCGACCCCACGTCGAAGCGGTCCGTCTCCTCCGCCCGCCGTCCCGGCCGCAGCCCGGCGCCGCGTCCCGGCTTCCCGCGTGTCCTCCCGCCCGCCGCCCGCGCGGTGGTTCAATCAGACCAATCAGTCCAATGGGAGGTCGAGCATGAAGCGCGCGTTCACCGAGGTCCACGACGACCTGGACGGCTCGCTGCTCGCCGAGGACAGCCCGCCCCTGCAGTTCGCCTTCGACGGGCGCAGCTACGAGATCGACCTCAGCCCCGACCACGCCGAGGGGCTCCGGGCGGTGTTCGCGCGGTACGCCCGGCACGCCACCGAGGTCGCGCCGCCCGCGCCGCCGGCCGCCCCGACGCGGGCGCCCGCCGTCCGCGCGTGGGCGCAGGCCCAGGGCCTCCCGGTCGCCCCGCACGGCCGGATCTCCTCCGACGTGCTGGACCGCTACCGGGCGGCGCACGCCTAGCAGCTCCTCCGGCGGCCTCCCTGCAGCTGGCCGCTCCGGCGCGAGCGACCGCTCTGCCGCGCCCACGCCCCCGGGCACAGGTGTCCCACATCACACCTTCTGCGGGAGAAGACGTGTGACACCTGCCGGGTGACCGGCGTCCTCCTCTGTGACAGCAGTTCACACACTCTGAAGGAGTTCGCATGTCGCAGTCCGTTGTGCCCGCCACGGGTGAAGAGCGTCGCCAGGCCGAGGCCCAGGCCGCGAAGAACGCGGAGAAGGCCGAGCCCAAGCAGCTCGACGCCCTCCACACCGAGCACGGCGACACCACGATCGCCGACGGCGTCGTGGCCAAGATCGCCGGCATCGCCGCCCGCGAGGTGTCCGGGGTCTACGCGATGGGGAACGCGGCCCGCCGCGCCATCGGCAACCTCGCCCAGCGCATCCCCGGCAGCACCCAGCCCAGCGTCTCCGGTGGCGTCTCGGTCGAGAAGGGTGAGCGGGAGACCGCCATCGACATCTCGGTCGTCGTCGAGTACGGCGTCTCCATCGTCACGGTGAGCGACCAGATCCGCGAGAACGTCATCTCCGCCGTCGAGTACGGGACCGGCCTCGACGTCGTCTCCGTCGACGTCAACGTCACCGACGTCCACCTCCCCGAGGACGACGCCGACGACGCCGGCTCCTCGAGCGACCCGCTCCGCTGAGCCCCGCCGCTGCCCGGACCCGGCCTGCGGGCCGGGCCGGGCCGGCGGCCCCTCTCCCCGTCCACCCCTCCTGAAAGGATCCGACGTTGTCCCGCAGCACCACCGCCCTCTTCGTGGGCCTTGTCCTCGGCCTCACCGCCGCCTTCGGCACCTTCGGCTCGTTCATGATCGTCCTGGTGTTCGGGGCGATCGGCCTGCTCATCGGCCGCGCCCTGGACGGCAAGCTCGACGTCCAGAGCCTGATCGGTCGCGCGACCGAGAAGCGATGAGCACCGAGGTCGCCGCACCCCCGGCCTCCCGCACCGACCGGGCCGACCCCGCTCGTCGCGGCCGTCTGGTGCTCGCCGACAAGGTGGTCGAGAAGATCGCCGGGCAGGCGGCCGCCGAGGTCGGCGCCGTCCACGGCCGCTCCGGCGGCGTGCTCGGCATCGGCTCCCACGTCGACCGGGCCGCGCGCCCGGACGTCGACGTCGACCTGTCCGGTGACCACGCGGACCTGGCCCTCACGGTGGGCATCGCCTACCCGGGGTCCATCCGCCGCACCACCCACGAGCTCCGCACCCACGTCGTCCGCCGCGTCAAGGAGCTGACCGGGGTCGACGTGCACCGTCTCGACCTCGAGGTCGCGTTCCTCAGCGTCACCGGCATCGACACCGACCGCCCCCAGGAGGGTCTCCGATGAGCAGGTCCGACGCCCGCTCGAGCAGCCTGCGCCGCCGCCCGAGCCGCACCGTCCCCGCGTCGGTCGTCGCGGTGGTGCTGCTCGCCGTCGGCGTGCTGGCCGCCGTCGCCGCCATCGCGCGGCTCGTCCAGGGCAGCTGGGCCAGCCAGGTGACCGGGCCCGCGTCCGCCGTCGCCGGCCTGACCTGGGGCTCCACCGCCGTCATCGCCGCATCCGCCGTCGTGGCGGTGCTCGGGGTCGTCCTCGTGGTCGCCGGGGTCAAGCCCGGGGCCCACACCTCCACCCGGCTCGACACCAGCCGCGGTCTCGGGGTGGTGGCCGAGCGCGAGTACGTGATCTCGAACCGCTCCCTCGCCCGCCTGGCCGCCGCCCGCGCCGACCTCGTCAACGGGGTCGACGACGTCTCGGCGTCGGTCTCGAGCCGCCGGGTCCACCTCGACGTCACCACCACCTCGGAGCAGCGCGACCACATCCGGGCCCGGGTCGTCGCCGCCGTCACCGAGGGACTGACGGCCGCCGCCGTCCAGCCCCAGCCGCGGGTCACCGCCGCGGTCCGAACCAAGGAGATCTGATGCGTCAGCACGCCCCCGGGCTCAACCGCGCCTGGCTCGTCGTCATCGGCGTCCTGCTCGTCCTCGCGGGGGCCGCCGGCCTCCTCGTCAGCACCGGCCAGCTGGCCCCGCTGGGCCGGCAGGCCGGCCTCGACCTCAGCCGTCCGGCCACGGACGCGAAGGTCGCCGGCAGCGCCACCGCCTCGGCCCTCGGGACCGGCTGGGTCGTCGTCCTCGTCGCCGTCGTCGGCGTCGTGCTGGCCCTGCTGGGGCTGGCCTGGCTCGCCGCCCAGGTGCCGCGCACCAACGCGGCCAAGCCGCTGCGGCTCGACGACGAGGCCGAGCACGGCCTCACCCGCTGCGCCCCCGACGTCCTCACCGACGCCGTCGAGGCCCAGATCGAGGCCCTGCCGGGCGTCCAGTCCGCCGCGGCCGTCCTCCGGGGCGACGCGCAGAACCCCGACCTCACCGTCAAGGTGACGGCGGGGGAGCGGGCCGACATCCCCCGGCTGCTCGAGCAGATCGAGTTCGGCCCCGTCCGCGACCTGGGCACGGCCCTGGACACGGTGGTTCGCCGGCTCGGCGTCCAGCTGGAGATCGACGCCGGCAAGAAGCGGCTCGACCGCATCACCCTCTGACCGTCCGCGGTCACCACCACCACAGCACGAGGAGCACAGCATGGGCATCCAGGACAAGGCCGAGGACCTCGGCGACGCGGTCGCCGACGCCGCGCAGGACGCGGGCACGAAGGCCCGTCAGCTGGCCGACGACGTCGCCGACCGCGCGCAGGACACCGCCGAGCGGGTGGGCGACCGGGCCGACGACGCCCGCCGCTCCGCCTCCCGGGCGGCCTCCGACGCCGGCCGGAAGGTCGAGGGCGCGGCGTCGCACGTGTCCGACCGCGTCGAGGACGCCGTGGACGAGGTCCGGGAGGGGCACGGGGTCGTCAACCGGCTGCACCGCCTCGGGCTGCGCAGCGAGTGGGCCTACGCCGGCGCCTTCGCCTCCATCGGCGTCTCGCTGGGCTCGTGGCTGATCAGCCGCGGCAAGACCGGCGACGACAAGAGCCAGTCGGACCGCTGGGGCATCTTCATCGGCCACTGGGCGCCCACCTTCATGGCGCTCGGCGTCGCGCTGAAGCTCGAAGAGAAGCGCTGATCCCCGCCCACCCGGTGGGCCGGGCGACCGCCCGGCCCGCCACCCCGCACGAGGAGACCCGGTCGTGACCGACACCATCCGCGAGACGCCCGCAGCCCAGACCCCGGCCGGCGCCGCGCCGCTGCCGCTGGCCGGCGCCGCCACCCCCGAGACCTTGCCCGCCGCGCGCGCCCAGCAGAGCGCGGCCCTGGCGGCCGCCGGCGTCGGCGGGGTGCACGCCGTGGGCAGCCCCGCGGGCCGCACCCTCGTCCGGGCCATGGGCCGGGTCCGCGGCGGTCGCACCTCCTACGGCAGCGGCGTCAGCGTCGAGGTGGGGGCCGAGCAGGCCGCCGTCGACGTCAGCCTGGTGCTGGAGTACGGCGCGCAGGCCCCGCAGGTCGGCGACCAGGTGCGCACGGCCGTCGGCCGCGACGTCGCCGCCGCCACCGGTCTGGAGGTGCTGGAGGTCAACGTCACCGTCGTCGACGTCCACCACCCCGACGACGACGTCCCCCCGCCGGCCGCGCCCGAGCCCCTCGTCGACGAGCCCGAGGCCGAGGCCGAGGCCGGTCCCCTTCCTGAGGAGCCCGCCGCGGCAGCCGTGGAGGACGCCGACGAGGCCCCGGCGGTCGACGCGGCCACCGCGGACAGCGCCACCCTCGACGAGACGCCGGCCACGACGGTCGTCGTCGGCCCGGCCGACGGGGACGGCGGCACGCCGCGCGTCGTCGTCGCCGAGCAGGTCGTCGTCGCCGACGAGGTCGTCGTGGTCGACGGCGACGGCGCCGCGGAGGACCGCCGCCCGGCCTGAGCGCGCGGCAGCAGCCCCGGTCGACCGGCCGGGGCAGGGTCAGGAGGGGACGGAGCACGGGTGGAGATCGAGGACCGCGAGACGGTCCCCGCTGACGTGGCGGGGGTGGACGAGGCCGGCGTGGACGACGCGCAGGCCGTCGCGTCCGGGGGCCCCGACGACGAGACGTCGGGCTCGCCCGCCGGGACCGAGGGTTCCGCGGGCTCGCCGCCGTACCCGGACGGCCTCGAGGAGGCCACGGTCGTCGGCCGCGCCCAGGACGGCGACCTCGAGGCGTTCGAGCTGATCGTCCGGCGCTACCAGGGACCGGTCTTCCGGCTGGCCTACCGGATGCTGGGCGACCGCGGCGAGGCCGAGGACGTCGTCCAGGACTGCCTGGTGCTGGTCTGGCGCAAGCTGCCCACCCTCACCGACGTCGTCGCGTTCCGGCGCTGGGTCTACCAGCTGGCCACCCGCCGCTGCCTGAGCGTGCTGCGGACCCGCACCCGGCGGGCGACCGACGCCACCGACGCCGACGCGCTGGAGCGGGACCTGCCCGTCGACGACGCGGACGACCCGGCGAGGATGGCCCAGTACGCCGCGCAGCTGCGCGGCCTCGACACCTTCCTGCGGCAGCTGCCCGATGAGCAGCGCGCCTGCTGGGTACTGCGGGAGCTGCACGACCTGACGTACACGGAGATCGCGTTCGCGATGAACCTGCCCGTCTCGACCGTCCGGGGCCGTCTCGCCCGGGCTCGCCAGAACCTCACGGAAGGAATGAGCGCATGGCGGTGAACACCTCGACCCAGCTCGGCTGCGGTCGTGACATCGACGAGGTGTGGGAGAACATCGCCCGCCCCGCGACCCCGCACGAGCTCTCCTGCCCGTTCTGCGGCCCCGCCCGGGAGAGCCTGCAGGAGCTGGAACGGGCGACGTCGAAGCTGCGGGTCGACGACGAGGAGGACCCGGAGCTCCAGGCCGGGCCGCTGGTCATCGCGCGCATCCTCGAGGTCGCCCGCTCCGAGGTGCGGCGCAACCGGCGGCTGCCCCTCAACAAGCCGCTGCCCGGCCAGGTGAGCGAGGCGCTCACCATCAGCGAGCAGGCCGTGGCGGCCGTCGTCCGCCGCACCGGCGACCGGCACGGCGGCGTCCAGGTCCGGCGCTGCAGCGTCGAGCTGGTGGACGACTCCGCGCCCGTGGCGGGCTCCCTCCCGGTGGTCGACGAGCTGGCGCCCCGGGAGGCGTCCGACGTGCGCGTGGCGCTGCGCGTGAGCATCGACGGCGGCGTGTCCATCCCGTCGCTGTCCGGCGAGCTCAGGAGGGCCGTGATCGACGTCGTCAGCAGGGAGGTCGGGATGAACGTGGTCCGCGTGGACATCGAGGTGGAGGACGTGCACGGTGTCTGAGCGCGCGACCGCGGGCGGGTCCCGCCCGGAGCCGGGCCGTCGGGTCGTCGGGTCGACGGTGCTGGAGGTCGGCGAGGACGTCGTCGACGCCCTGCGCACGCAGGTCGGCGCGCTCGTCACCGCCCACCCCGGGGTCCTCCGGCTGGAGCCGACCCTGGCCGGCGCCGTGCAGGCGCTGCGCCGGGCGGGCGGCCCCGACGGCGTGCAGCTGGTGGCGCACGGCCGCGTGGTGGACGTCGACGTCAACCTGGCCACCCGCGCCGACCACCAGGCCCGCGCCACCGCGACCGAGCTGCAGGCGCAGCTCGTCGCCCTGGTCGTCGGGCACGGGCTGGTGCCCGGCAGCGTCGAGATCAGCGTCCTGAGCGTCGTCGAGCCGGTCTGACCCGGTCCGGGGCGTGACGACCCGGCCGGTCGTGGCGTCTGGAGGAGGTACCCGCACCCACCTCCTGGAGACCGCCGTGACCGTCCGCACCACCCGCCGCGCCCTGCGCCCCCGCCCGCCCGCCGTCCGCGCCGCCCTCGGGGTGGCCGGCCTGGGCCTGGTCCTCGTCCTGGTCGGCGTGGTGCTGCCGGTCTGGACCGCCATCGGGGCGGCCGACGGGGCCGTGGCCGGCGCCGTCGACGTCCCGGCCGGCCGGATCGCCGCCGTCACCGTGCTGGGCCTGCTCGTCGTCCTCGCGCTGGCGGTGGGGCTGGTGCTGACCCGTCGGGCGGCCCTCGCCTGGCCGCTGGCCCTGGCGGCTCTCGCGCTCGCCCTCGTCGTCGCGGTGTACCCGCTGCTCGCCACCGCGGCCCGCGCCGTCCAGCAGGGCCGGGAGTTCATCCCCTGGGTGAGCGACCTCGTCGTCCGCTTCACCGGCTGAGCGGCCCCGAGCGGCGTAGCGTCGGCGGCACGCCCCCAGCGCCCGCCCGAGAGGACCGCCCGTGCCCGACCGCTTCCTGTCCGCCCGTGGTGACCAGCTCGTCGACGCGGCCGGGGAGGTCGTGCGGCTGCGCGGGCCCAACATCGGCGGCTGGCTGCTGATGGAGAACTTCGTCACCGGCTTCGCCGCGAACGAGTCGACGATGCGGGCGCAGGTCCGGCGGGTGCTGGGCGAGGACCGCGCGGAGCGCTTCTTCGAGCGGCTGCTGACCGCCTTCTTCGCCGAGCCCGACGTCGCCTTCCTGGCCGAGCGCGGCTTCAACGCGATCCGGGTGAACGTCAGCTACCGCCACCTCGAGGACGACGCCCGGCCCTTCGAGGTCCGCGAGGACGGGTTCCGGCACCTGGACCGGGCCGTCGAGCTGGGGGCGGCGCACGGGATCTACACGATGGTCGACCTGCACGCCCTGCCCGGCTACCAGAACCAGGACTGGCACTCCGACAACCCGACCCACGTCGACACGTTCTGGGACCACCCGCACTTCCAGGACCGGGTCGTCCACCTGTGGGAGGTCATCGCCGACCGCTACAAGGACCAGCCCTGGGTGAGCGGCTACAACCTGGTGAACGAGCCCGCGGACGCCACCCGGCAGCGCGTCGGGCCGTTCTACGACCGGCTGCTGGCCGCGGTCCGCGCGGTCGACCCCCACCACCTGGTCTTCCTGGACGGCAACACCTACTCGACGGAGTTCGAGTTCTTCGGCGAGCCGCAGGAGGGCGTGGTCTACGCCCTGCACGACTACGTGACCTCCGGCTTCGGCCGGGGCGGGCCCTACCCGGGCGTCACCGACGGGACCTGGGTGGACCGCGACGTGGTGGAGGAGAAGTTCCTGCAGCGCTCGGCGCACGCCCGCCGGACCGGGACGCCGATCATGGTCAGCGAGTTCTCCCCGATCTACACGGGCGACGAGGCCCGGGACGTCCAGCGTCGCCAGATCCTGGCCGACCAGCTGGAGATCTACACCCGCCACGGGGCGAGCTGGCAGTCCTGGATGTACAAGGACCTGGGCCGCCAGGGCATGGTCGGCGTCCGGCCCGACACCCCCTACCGGACGCGGTTCGACCCGTTCGTGGCCAAGAAGGACCGGCTGGCCGCCGACGCGTGGGGCAGCGACGAGGTCGGCCCGCGCGCGGTGACCCAGCCGGTGCAGGACCTCGTCGCCCGCGAGTTCCCGGACTTCGACCCCTACCCCTTCGGCCGGTTCCACTTCGTCCGCCGGCTGCTGCTCAACATCGCCGTCGCCGAGCCGATGGCGCAGGAGTACGCCGAGCTGCTCCGCGGGCTCGACGACTCCGAGCTGGACGCGCTGGCCGACTCGTTCGCGTTCGCGAGCTGCCAGGTGCGGGAGTCCCTGGTCGCGCAGCTCGCGGCCGGCTGACGGCGGCGGAGGGGCGGCGCGCCCGTCAGGGCCGCGCCGCCCCTCCGCCCGGGCTCACCAGACCCGCGTGCGCACGACCCCCGCGGTGAGGTCGGCCAGCGGTCCGGCCGGGTAGCGGCCCCCGGCCTCCTTGGCGGCGCCGAGGAGGTCCTGCGCCAGCCGGGACGGGCTGCCGTCCGGCTCCTCGAAGTCGGCGTCGACGAAGCGCACCCGCTCGAGGTCCGTGCCGCGGACGGCGTCGACCCGGACGTCGTCGAAGCCGGCCGGCAGGGTGGTCTCCAGGTAGACCGCGTCGCCCTCCTCGACCACCCGGGCGGCGGCGTCGCCGTCGGGCAGGTGGGCGGCCCGCGTCTCCGCCTCGTAGGCGGTCGCCCCGGGGGCGTACACGTTGTCGCGGATGTAGACCGGCTGCTGGACGTGCGCGAAGCGCTCGTGGTCGCCCTTGGTGGGGTCGGACACCTGGTCCAGGTAGTCCTCCAGGGAGGCCGGGTGCCCGTCGTAGACGGCCGTGCCGTAGCCCACCTCGCGCCGTCCCGGTCGCCGCGAGCCCGGCGCGTAGGCCAGGGCCGGGTCGTCGGCGAGGAACAGGTTGCCCACGTAGCGGTCGTCGCCGCCGGTGATGGCCGCGTAGCCGGCCACCTGCGTGCTGTGCGGGACGTGGTACGGCGTCGGGCGCTCCACGATCGGGTCGATCGAGACCGTGCCGCAGACCAGGTTGTGGACGAAGGCGCCGCCCTGGCTGTGCACCTCCAGCGACACCCGCGACGCCAGGACGTTGTGGTCCACCAGGTGCGGGCCGTGGCTGACCTCGACGAACAGGTCGCGCTGGTTGGCGTAGAAGAGGTTCCGCGTGACCCGGGTGCCCTGGGTCTGCCAGTCCAGCCAGGTGCCCAGCGAGCAGTCGTGGATCCGGTTGTGCCGGATGACGACGTCGAGCGCGGCGTGCAGCTTGATGCCCGCGATCTCGTAGCCGTAGAACTCGCGCTTGAGCGCGATGTGGTGGATGTGGTTGTCCTCGATGGTGGAGAACACGCAGCCCAGGTGGCCGACGACACCGGTCTGGCCGCAGTCGTAGATCGTGTTGCGGCGCACGACGTGGGAGCCGACGTGCTCGCGGTCCCAGCCGATCTGCAGCGCGGAGAAGACCGACTCCAGCTGGTACTGGTAGCCCGGCTTGTCGCGGCGGGTCGTCGCGTAGTTGTGGCCGGTCGAGCGCTCCTTGCCCAGCGAGATGCCCGAGCACTTGGCGTCGTGGATGACGTTGTCCTCGATCACCCAGCCCTTGGCCCAGTTGGGGCCGATGAGGCCCGGCTGGTCGGCGGTCGGCGGCGCCCACGGCGTGGCCGCGTGGGCCAGCTCGAACCCGCGCACGGTGATCCAGTCGAGGTGGTGCTCGGTGGGGAAGAACACCGACCGGCGGACGTTCATCTCCACCAGCGACGCGTTCGGGTCCGCCGCGCCGAAGTGCACCCACAGGGTCGTCCGCTCCGGGCCCACCTCGGCGTACCAGACCCGCCGGGTCTGCTCGGGGTCGCGGACCCGGTCCACCGTCCCGGTCCAGGTGTCGACGACCTCGGTGCGCCGCGGCGGGTCCGAGACCTCCGCCAGCGAGTCCACCTCGTAGGAGCTCTGCCCGTCGAGGTACACCTCGCCCAGGTGCTTCTTGCGCACCGACTGGTCGGCGTAGACGACCCAGTCGCCGTCCAGCTCCTCGGCGAACGGGTTGAAGGAGCCGAACAGGGTGTTCGCCAGCTCGGCGCGCCAGACCCCGTCCTCCACCCGCTCCCAGCCGGTGACGACCTCGGAGCCCTTGACCACCACGTGCTCGCCGGCGGCCGCGGTGTAGGTGATCCGGCGCCGGTCGCTGAGCCCGCCGCGCTGCGGCTGCACCCACTCCCGGTACTCACCGCCGTGCACGACGACGGTGTCCCCGGCGACGGCGAGCGCGGCGGCCCGGTTGATGGTGCGGAGCGGACGGTCGGCCGAGCCGTCGCCGTCGTCGGCTCCGGTGGTCGCGACGTGCAGTTCAGTGGGCACTCGAGCGCCTTTCGTGGTGGTCCTGTTCGTACCGCGGGCCGGGGTGCGGACCGCGGGGTCGCCGGCGCCGGTGGTCGGCGCCGGGGGCAGAGGGCTCATCGGGGCCAGTCGTCGACCAGCCGCTCGGCGACGCGGAGCGCGTTGGCCACGATGGTGAGGGTGGGGTTGACGCTGCCGTTCGTCGGGTGCAGCGAGCTGTCGCAGACGACGACGCGGTGGGCACCCCACAGCCGGCCGAAGCGGTCGGTCGCCCCGGTGGCCGGGTCGTCGCTCATCCGGGCGGTGCCGCAGGAGTGCTCGCCGGCCGCCGACGCCGTGGCGCCGCCCCGCTGCTGGCGGACGCCCCGCGCCCCGGCGGCCTCCAGCCAGCGGGTGCCCAGCGCGGCCATCCCCGCCTCGACCTCGCGCGAGGCCGGGTGCACGCTCTTCCGCAGCCGGGCGCCCGGGCGCCCCCACCGGTCGAGGACGCCGGCCAGGGTGACCGCCGAGGTCTCGCTGGGGACCTCCTGGCCCATCCCGAACACCCCGAACGCGTGCGGGCGGCCCTCCCGCATCCACCGCTTGTGGCCGGCGCCCCAGCGCGGGACGCCCTCGCCCGGGTCGGTGGCCGAGGTCAGGGGCAGCACGCTCATCAGGTCGACGAGCACACCGCCGCCCCAGGGGATCGTGCCGGCGTGCACGTGGTCGAGGGTCGCGACGGAGTGCCCGGGGCCGAGGCCGTTCTTCACGGGCTGGTCGACCTCGCCGCGCAGGCTGACGAAGCGGTGGTCGTGCAGGTGCCGGCCGAGGTGGTCGTTGCCCAGCCCGCTGGCCAGCAGCAGCCGCGCCGACTCCACCGCGCCGGCGGCCACGACGACGACGTCGGCGCGGACGGTCCGCAGCACGGGCTCGCCCGAGCAGCCGGTCATCACCTCCACCGAGGCCCCGGCCGGGCCGTCGTGGACCGCGATCACCTCGGCGTCCAGGACGACCTCGGTGTTCCCGGTGGCCAGCGCGCGGGGGAGGAAGGTGTTGTGGGCGCCGTTCTTCGCGTCCACCGGGCAGGCGTGGCCGACGCACGACGAGCAGCGCACGCAGGCGGGCCGGCCGGCGGCGGGCACGCTGTTGATGGCCAGCGGGATGGCGCCGGTGGTCCAGCCGAGCCGCCCGGCCGCCCCGGCCAGCAGCTCCCGGGCGGGCTCGGTGCCCATCGCGGGCATCGGGTAGCCCAGCGAGCGCGGGGTCCGGGCGGTCAGCGCGCCCTCCTCCCCGGCGACGCCGAGCTCCTGCTCGGCGCGGCTGTAGTAGGGCTCCAGCTCGTCGTAGCCGAGCGGCCAGTCGGCCAGCGTCGCCCCCGCGGGGTTGCCGTAGGTGCTGGCCATCGCGAAGTCCTCGGGGAAGAACCGCCACGCCATGCCCTGCCAGAGCCGGGTGCCCCCGCCGTAGGCGTAGGCGTTCAACCCGTACGCCCAGGCGTCGCCGTCGCCGTCCACCAGCCGCTCCGCCAGCCCGCCGCCGTCGTCCTCCTGGACCGCCAGCCGCGGGTGCTGCGGGCCGGGACCGGCCACCGAACGGTAGACGGCGTTGCGCTTGCCGTGCAGGTGGTCGCCCCGCAGCCCCGCGTTGCTCAGCGGCCGGGCCCGCTCGACGACGAGCACGCTGCGGCCCGCGCGGGCCAGGGTCTGCGCCGCGACCGCCCCGCCCGGGCCGGACCCGACGACGACGGCGTCGTAGTGCGCCCGCAGCCGCGCGGCCGGCGTGGCCGGGGGCAGCGGGGCCTCGACCGGGGTGACGCCCTCGGGCAGGTCGCGGAAGCCGACCATCGCCAGCCCGGCCGGCCAGCCGGGGTCGTCCGCCCGGTCGGCCGCGCTCCGCCGGGTGGCGTAGTAGCCCTCCCAGCACAGCCGCAGGAGGCCGGCGAGGTCGGCGTCGGGGCCCGGCCGCCCGCCGAGGTCGGACAGGACGCGGTCCTGCTCCGCGGGGGGCGCCGCGGCGAAGTCCTGCCCGGCGAGCACCGCGACCAGCCGCTCGAGCCCCGCCAGGGCCCACTCCTGCTCGGTGCCGCCCTCGGCCAGGTAGTCCCCGACCCCGCCCGCCCAGCCGGCGGGCCAGTCGTCGGCGGGCACCACCCGGTCGACGGCAGCGCGCAGCTGCGGGTCCTGGACGACCGCGCGCCAGCGCTCGGCGGCGGTCCCCGTCGGCTCAGCGCCGGCCACGGACCCGTCCCGTCCCCGCCCCGGGCGTCGCGGCGGTCGCCGGGGGCGGCGCGGTGGAGGAGCGGACGACGAGCTCGGTGGCCAGCTCGACCTGGCGGCCGTGCGGCTCCCGGCCGTCGAGCACGGCCGAGAGCATGGCCGCCGCGGTGCGGCCCATCTCGGCGAGCGGCTGCCGCACCGTGGTGAGCGGGGGCGAGAACCACCGGGAGATCGGCAGGTCGTCGAAGCCGACGACGCTGAGGTCCTCGGGGATGCGCCGACCGGTGAGCCGTGCCGCCTCGGCCACGCCGAAGGCCTGCTCGTCGCTGCCGGCGAAGATCGCCGTCGGCGGGTCGGGCAGCGCGAGCAGCTCCAGGGCGGCGTCGTGCCCGCCGTCGTGGTGGAAGCTGCCGTGCCGGATCAGGGCGGGGTCCACCTCGAGGCCGGCCGAGGCCAGCGCCGCGCTGTAGCCCGAGATGCGGGCGCGGCTGCAGAGCATGGCGACGGGTCCGCCGATCACGCCGATCCGGCGGTGGCCCAGCCCCAGCAGGTGACGGGTGGCCGCCAGCCCGCCCGCCCAGTTCGTGGCGCCCACCGTTGCGACCTCCGGCGTCGGCAGCTCGGCGGCCGGGTCGATGAGGACGTAGGGCATCCGGGCCCGGGCCAGCGTCCGCTGGTCCGCCGCGGTCAGCGTGGACGTGACGACGATGGCCCCGGACCGACCACGGGCGGCGAGCCGGGTGGACCACGGGCGCGGGTCGTCGGCGTCGGCCACCGTGGACACGACGACGTCCACCGGGCTCGAGCTCACCCCGCGCAGGATCTCCACCGCGTAGGAGCTGTCCAGCGAGGTGAAGACCAGCTCGACGGTGCGGCGTCCCGTCGCGTCGGCGGCGGTCGGGGTGCGCCGCGGCGGGACGTACTCGACCTGGTCGAGCACCCGCTGGACGCGCAGCCGGGTGGCGGCGGCGACGTCCTTGCGGTCGTTGAGCACCTTGGACACGGTGGCCTGCGACACGCCCGCGGCGACGGCGACCGTCTCCAGGGTGGCGCGGCCGTCTCTGCTCACTGTCCGCTCCTTCGCGGGGGTCGCTCCCGGGGGGACCGGTCGCCGTCTCGGCACCGAGCAGGGACGAAAGTTTCGACGACTTCCGGCGTCCGACCCGGTGGGGTGCCCCCAGGCAAGCGGGTCGCCCGCCTGCTGTCAAGTAGTTCGGCGAAGTCGTTGACGCCGCTGCGATCGTGGTCCTACTGTGCTGCGCAGGACGTTTTTCGCGAACGGGCGAAAAGTCTCGACAGCTCATCGGTCGGTGCCACGAGGGTGCCGACCCGGGGCCGTGACGCAGCAGACGGATCGCCGGCCCCTCAGGACCGGTCGAGCCGGGGCCGGGACCTCCCGCCCGCCGCCGAGCGCCCCCCTCCACGCACGAACCGTCTGAGCAAAGGGGCCCAGAGATGGTCAGCAATGCAGGTTTGTCCCGTCGTCACTTCCTCGGGCTGTCCGCGGCCGCCGTCGCCAGCACGTCCGTGCTGGCCGCCTGCTCGGGCGGGGGTGGTGGCGGCGCCGGCGGCGGCGGGAGCACCGAGCCGCTGAAGTTCTGGAACATGCCCTGGGGGCAGACGACGTTCAACCCCCTCGACCAGAAGATCACCGAGGCCTACAAGCCCGCCGAGGGCCTGCCCCCGGTGACGTACCAGACCATCCAGTGGGCCAACTTCAACCAGACGTTCGCCTCGGCCGTCGCCTCCAAGACGAACCCGGCCGTCAGCTCGGGCGGCGGCACCCAGGTCTTCCAGTTCGAGGACCAGGGCGGCATCCACTACGCCGACGACCTGTACGCCACCTGGAAGGAGAACGGTCTCTACGACGACTTCCTGCCGGGCCTCATCGACACGCTGAAGGTGGAGAAGGGGTACGCGGCGATCCCCTACAACCTCGACATGCGCGTGATCTGGGCCAACACCGCGCTCCTGGAGGAGAACGGCGCCGAGGTCCCCACGGACTGGCAGTCCTACCTGGACGCCGCGGCTGCGCTGAAGAAGAACAACATCTACGGCTACGGCACCGGTGCCGGCGCGGGCGCCTACACCGGCCAGCACGCGATCGTCTGCTGGATGATCAACAACGGCGGCGGCCTCTTCGACGAGAACCAGCAGCCCAACGCCGTGACCCCGGAGAACATCGAGGCCGTGGAGTTCGTCCTCGAGATGGTGTCGAAGGGCTACGTCGACCCGGCCAGCTCCACCTACACCTCGGACAACGTCCAGAGCCAGTGGAAGGCCAAGAAGTTCGCCATGGGCTACGACACCGGTGGCCTCTCGGCCAACATCGGCGGCGCCATCGCGAAGGACCTGCAGGTCATCAGCCCGCTGTCGTCCCCGTCGGGCAAGAAGGGCGCGCTCTACTTCCCGAACAACATCATGATGTACGAGAACAACACCAACAAGAAGGGCACCGAGGCCTTCCTCACGTACTACTACCAGAACATGGCCCCGCTCTGGACCGAGGCCACCGGCATCGGGCTGCCGCCGCTCAAGTCGATCGCCGCCACCTCGGAGTTCCAGCAGAACAAGAACAACGTGCGCATCATCGAGGAGTGGCAGCCCATCGCCAAGACGTGGGCCGCCCCCGGGACCGCGGCCAACTTCCTCAACGTGACCACGGTCGACGCCACGCCGGCCATGAACGTCTTCACCCAGTCGATCCTGGGGGGGCAGACGGACGCGAAGAGCGCCCTGACGAAGCTCCAGGACGAGGTCAAGGCCAACCTGAAGTCCTGACGTGCTCGCCCTCGTTGATCCTGCAGCTCCGGCTGCGCACCGTGCGGCGCCGGCCCCGAGCGGCCGGCGCCCTGCCACCGAGGAGGTGAGCCCGTGTCGACTCGTACCGCTGGAGAGAGCCTGACCCGCGCCCGGAGAGGCGTCGCCAGCGCCGGGTCGGGGTCGTCGCGCGGTCCGCGCGTGAAGGGACGGCCGGGGGCGAGCCCGTGGACGTTGTTCGCCTTCGCCGTGCCGTCGCTGGTCCTGCTCGTGCTGCTGAACCTGTACCCCGTGATCTACGCCGCCTACCAGAGCCTGCGGGACGGCAGCCTGATCTCGGCCGGTGACTTCGTCGGCATCGAGAACTACGTCGACGTGCTGGCCGACCCGGAGTTCTGGGCCTCGGCGCGGTTCACCGTGATCTTCACCGTGGTCGGGGTGTTCGGCAGCTGGGTCGTGGGCCTCGCCCTGGCGATCCTGCTGAAGACGAGGATCCCCGGGAAGACGCTGTTCCGCGTGCTCCTGCTGCTGCCCTGGGTGGTTCCCGTCGTGGTCTCGGCGACGGCGTGGAACTGGCTGGTCGCCACCCCGCAGAGCCCGTTCCCGGTCCTGGCCCAGTCGCTGGGGCTCGGCAACGTCCTCTTCCTGGCCAACCCGCTGCTGGCGCAGATCACCGTCTGCGTCTTCAAGGTCTGGATCAGCTTCCCGTTCATGATGATGATGATGGCCGCCGCCCTGGAGTCGGTGGACAACAACGTCTACGAGGCGTCCCGGGTCGACGGCGCGAGCCGGTGGAAGACGCTGACGAACATCACCTTGCCGATGATTTCGCGGTCGACCTACATCAGCTGGATCCTGATGACGATCTTCTGCGTGAACGACTTCACCACGATCTTCCTGCTGACCGGCGGCGGCCCGGTGAACGCGACGCAGTCGCTGGTCGTGCTGGCCTACAACACGGTGTTCCTGAACTTCGACACCGGCCCGGGGGTGGCGGTCGCCTTCTTGATGACGCTTGTCCTGATCATCATCTCCGTCGTGCTGTTCCGCCAGATCAGGAAGGTGCAGATCCTGTGACCACCGCAGCCATCTCCTCCGAGCCCGGGGTGCAGCCCCGGGTCGGCACGCCGACCAGGCCGAAGCCCGAGCCCGGGTCGCGCGGCAGCTGGTGGCGGTTCCTCGCGATCCTGGTGATCACGCTCGTCGTGCTCATCCCGATCATCGCGGTCGTGGGCCTCGCCCTGCAGCCGGCGCTGGGGAGCACGAGCACGTCGCGGTTCACGCTCGAGAACTTCGTCACCATCTTCCGGGCGACCGACGTCCTGACCTGGCTCCGCAACAGCCTGACGGTCACCCTGGTCACGGTCGTCGTGTCGGTCGTGGTGGCGGCGCCGGCCGGGTACGTGCTCTCCCGGGGCCGGGGCCGCCTGATCTCCGGGTTCTCGCTGGTGCTGTTCGTGATCCAGTCGCTGCCCGTGGTGACCGCGGTGATCCCGCTGTTCATCCTGTTCGCCGCGTTCGGCCTGGTGGACACCCTGACCGGCATCATGATCATCTACGTCGGGTCCACCATGTCGGTGGCGATCTGGATGATGGCGGCCTACTACGACTCCATCCCCGTGAGCCTGGAGGAGGCCGCGTGGATGGACGGCTGCTCGGTCTTCGGCGGCTTCTTGAAGGTCGTGCTCCGGAACTCGCTCCCCGGCATCCTGTCCACGGCGATCTTCTCGTTCCTGCTGGCCTGGAACGACTACCTGGTGGCCCTGGTCTTCCTGCGGTCGAACACGAACTTCGTGCTCCCCGTGGGGCTGCAGAGCTTCTTCCAGCAGAACGCGACCAACTGGGGCCTGGTGATGGCCGTCGCCGTCATGATGATGCTGCCGCCGGTCATCCTGTTCGCGACGCTGAACAAGTACTTCAGCGTCGGCGGCATCGGCGGGTCGCTGGCCGGCTCCTAGCCGGGACGGTTCCACCCGACGGGCACCGGGGCGGGCGACAGCCCGCCCCGGCCCCCGTCGGTCCCAGCCACCGAGGAAGGGGCGCCGCGTGCGCAGCGAGGACGTCCACGGCTTCAACTACGACGGGTCCTGGGGCACCAGCGGCCTCGACCTGTGGCAGCACCACGACCACGGCCGGATGGCGGTGGAGGTCGCCCGCGGCAAGCGGTACTTCCCCGGCTGGAACGTCGCCCGGTGGTGGCTCTCGCACGAGGCCCACCAGCGCGACCCGCAGCGCTTCCTGGCGAACCTCGAGGCCGGGTTGGGGGTCTTCGCCCAGCACGACGTCCTCGTCATCCCGGTGCTCTTCAACCGGTGGCGCGACCCCGTCTGCGACTTCGGCGGCGTGCCGCTGGACCACCTGCTCCCGCACCACAGCGCGTGGACGGGCGCGGACGACCTCTTCGCCCGCCCCGACGCCGGCGACCCCGTCGCCGCCCCGGTCCAGGGGATCTTCCACCGCTACCTGGCCGACGTGGTCGGGGCGCACGTCGACGACCCGCGCATCTACGCCTGGGACCTCTGCAACGAGCCCCTGATGGGCCGCTACGTCGACGACGAGGAGAGCCCCGTCCGCCGGGCCGAGCTGAGCTGGCTGACCTGGTGCCACCGGGTCTGCAAGGACCTCGGCGCGCGGGCGCCGCTGACCGTCGGCAACTACCCGAACCTCACCGCGCTGGCGCTGACCGAGCCGATCAGCGACATCCTCAGCTTCCACCCGTACTACATGTGGAACGGCAGCGGGAACCAGCCGCACACCAAGACGAAGGACGGGTTCGAGCGGTTCCTCGACGACTGCGTCGCGCTCGCCGGGCGGGCCGGCAAGGAGCTCGTCGCCAACGAGACCGTCTGGGGCGCCCGCGACGACGCCAAACACGTGGAGGTGATGCGCTACACCCTGGGCGAGCTGCGCCGCCGCGGCATCGGCCACGTCGTGCACGCGCTGCACCACAGCCTGGCGGCCGATCTGCACCAGGACGCCTGGGGCCCGGTCGGCACGCCGGAGTGGCTGCACTTCGTCGAGGCGGACGGCTCGCTGCGCGCGGGCCACGAGGCGTTCGACGAGTTCGCCCCGCCCCGGGTCCCCTGACCCGCGACCTGCTGACCCGCTGAGGAGACCACGCGTGACCCGCATCATCCTGGACACCGACCTCGCGATGGGGGCCCCGGGCTCCGACATCGACGACGGCTTCGCGCTCGCCCTGGCCCACGCCGACCCCGACCTGCAGCTGGACCTGGTCACCACGGTCAGCGGCAACACCGACGTCGAGAGCGCGACCCTGCTCACCCTGGAGCTGGCCGAGCGCCTGGGCCGTCCGGACCTGCCCGTGCACCGGGGCGCGTCCGCCCCGCTCACCCGGCCCGACCGGCACCGCGACGCCCCGGAGGCGACGCGGTCCGCCTACGGCCACCGCGCCCCGCGCCCGGGACCGGCGGCGGTCGCGCTCCTCGAGCACGTCCTGGCGCACCCCGGCGAGATCACCCTCGTCGCCGTCGGCCCCCTCACCAACGTGGCCGCCGCGCTGTCGCTGGACCGGCGGCTGGCGAGCAGCGTCCGCGAGGTCGTCGTCATGGGCGGGGTCTTCCTCGGCCAGACCCACGCGACGGGGATGCCGGGGGAGTTCAACATCTGGAGCGACCCGGAGGCGGCCGAGGCGGTCCTCCGCTGCGGGGCGCCGCTGCGCTTCGTCGGGCTCGACGTCACCCTGCAGGTCCGGCTGACCCGCGAGCACGCGCGGGCGATGGTCGAGGACGGCGGGGGCTTCGGCGCCTTCGCCGGGGAGTCGACCGCCGCCTGGATCGACCACCAGGCCGCGCGGCACCCGGGCGACCCGGCGCAGGCGGACTCGTGCGCCCTGCACGACCCGCTGGCCGTCGCCGTCGTGACCCGGCCCGAGCTGGTGACCTGGCGCGACGCGCACGTCCAGGTGGTCACGGGCGACGGCCCCGCCCGCGGGGTCATGGTCACCGACCTGCTGGACGGCGTCGACGCCCCCGCCCCGAACTGCCGGGTGGCGACCGCCGTCGACGCCGACGCGTTCCTCTCCCACCTGCTCAGCACCCTCGGCCGGCTCTGACGCCCGCCGGGGCCGGTCAGCCCATCGTCCGCTGCCCGTCGATGGTCTCCCGGATGAGGTCGGCGTGGCCGGCGTGCTGGGCCGTCTCGGCGATGACGTGCACGAGCACCCGGCGGTTGCTCCACGACTCGTCCGCGAACCAGGGCGCCTCCGGCAGCGGGTGCGCGGCGTCGAGGTCGGCGGTCCGGGCCAGCCGGACGGCCCGCTCGGCCACCGCCGCGTAGCCGGCCAGCACACCGTCGAGCGTCTCCTCGGGCAGCAGCCGGAACCCGTCGACGTAGGCCGCGTAGCCCGCGTCGTCGGCCTGCTGGTCCGCCCCGGCGTCCGGCTGCGGGGCGCCGTGCTCGACGAAGTCCAGCCAGCCGGCCTCGACTGCCGTCACGTGCTTGACGAGGCCGCCGAGGCTCAGGGCGCTGACGGTCGGGGTGAGCCGCGCCTGCTCGTCGGTGAGCCCTTGCACGGTGTGCAGGAAGAACCCGCGGTGCCGCTCGAGGAGGGCGACGAGCTCGTCCCTCTCGCTGACGGCGGGGCCGGAGGTGGTGGGGGTGGGGGTGGGGGTCATGGTGGTTCCTCTCGGGGTGGCCTGCGCTCGGGTCCTACGCTAGGGAGCATCGCGGCCAGATCCTGTCCGCGATGGCGACGAGGATCAGACCCATGGTGAACACGAGCTCGCGCACCCTGCGGCTGCTGTCGCTGCTCCAGGCCCGCCGCTACTGGCCCGGGCCGCTGCTGGCGGAGCGGCTGGAGGTCTCGGCCCGCACCCTGCGCCGCGACGTCGAGCGGTTGCGCGAGCTCGGCTACCCCGTGGACGCCCACCCCGGCGTCGACGGCGGCTACGCCCTGGCACCCGGGGCGGCCCTGCCCCCGCTCGTCCTCGACGACGACGAGGCGATGGCGCTGGCGGTGGCCATCCAGTCCCAGCTGGCCGGCGGCCAGGGCGGCGACGCGGCACTGCGGGCGCTGACCAAGGTCGTGCAGGTGATGCCGCGCCGGCTCCGGACGCGGTTGGACGCGGTCCGGCTGGCCACGACCCCGTCCCGGTGGTCCACCGGCACCGACGCCCCGGTGGACCACGCGGTGCTCGCCACGCTGGCGCTCGGCTGCCGCGACGGCGAGCGGGTGCGGCTCGACTACCGGGCCGCGGACGGCACGCCCTCCTCGCGCCGCGTCGAGCCGTTCCGGCTCGTCCCCCTCGGCCGTCGCTGGTACCTCGTCGCCTACGACCTCGAGCGGCAGGACTGGCGCACCCTGCGGATCGACCGGATCGCCACGGCCGAGGGCACCGGCACGCCCTTCGGTCCGCGGACCCCGCCCTTCGACGACGTGGCCACCTGGGTCCGGGAGCGGGTCCAGGCGGCGGGGGCGGCCGGCCGGCACCACGTGGAGGTGGTGGTGGAGGCGCCGGCCGACGTGGTGGCGGCCCGCGTCGGCCGGTGGGCCGACGTCCGCCCGCGGACCGCGGGCACCTGCACGATGACCCTGGACACCGACGCGCTGGACGGCCCCCTGTGGGCTCTCGGCGCCGCCGGGGCCCCGTTCACCGTGGTCAGCCCGCCCGAGCTCGCCGCCCTGGCGGCCGCCTGGGGCGCGCACTTCGTCCGGGCCGGGGCCGCGCCGCCGCCCGGGCCGGCGACGGCCACCTGAGGGCTGTCGGCTCAACCGGACCGGCGGGCCACCCCGGCCACCGCGCGGACGGCCAGCCGCAGCTCGCCGTCGACCGCGCGCTCCGCCGCCAGGCCCTCGAACGCCGCCCGCAGCCGGCGACGGCCGGACGCGGGCTGCGCCTGGTAGGTCCGGCCGACCACGGCCAGCCCGTGCTCCACCGCCGCCCACAGGTCCGCCGGCCCGACCCGCCACACCCAGCCCACCTCGGCCGCGTCCGCGTCCGCGCCGCCCGCGTCCCGCAGCAGCCCGACCAGGCCCGGCGCCGTGCGGTCGAAGTCGAGCGCCGGCGGCAGGGACCGCGACGGCGGGGCGGCGACGCCGGCCGCGGCCAGCACATCGGCCCACAGCCGGGCCAGGTCACCCCCGGCGGGCCACACCGTCACCGCGACCGACCCGCCCGGGCGGACGACGCGGAGCAGCTCGGCGGTCGCCGCGCGGGGGTCGGGCACGTGGTTGACGACGAAGTTGGCGGTCGCCGCGTCGACCGCGCCCGAGCGGTGCGGGAGCCGGGGCAGGGCGGCCGCGACCAGCGGCAGGTCCTCCTGGCGCCGGACGAGGTCCAGCACCGCGCGGTCGGGGTCCACGCCGACGGCGACCCAGCCCCGGCGCCGGGCGGCGGCCGCGACCGTCCCGGTCCCGGTGCCCACGTCGAGCAGCCGGTCCCCGGGGTCCGGAGCCCCGGCCAGGTCCAGCAGGACGTCGGCGGTGCCGGCGCAGAGCCGGGCGAAGGACCGCGCGTGGGCGAGCGCGGCCGCCCGTGCGGTGCCGCTCACGACGTCGCTCTGCACGTCCCCACTCTGGCCCCGCCCGCCCGGCGACCGGCCCGCGGGTGGCCGGGCGTCCGCGTCGGACCGGCGCCGGCCGGGTAGCTGCGGGGTGCGGGCGCCCGGCCGAGGGCGCCCCGGACCTCGAGGAGCCTGATGCGTCGGCTGGCGGACCGGTACCTGGCCGCGGTGGTGGGAGGCGTCGACGACGACGACGGGCGGGCGCTGCTGCCCGCGGTGCTGGCCCGGGCCTGCGTCGCGGTGCTGCCGGTGCAGGGCGCCGGGCTGGGGCTGGTCGAGCGGCTGCGGGTGCCGCTGGGCGGCAGCGACGACGAGGCCGTCCGCGCGGAGCGGCTGCAGACCACCCTGGGCGAGGGGCCCTGCCTGGACGCGATCGAGGCCGGCGAGGCGGTCGCCGTCGACGAGCCGGAGCTGGCGCGCCGGTGGCCGGCCTACCACCGGGCGCTCATCCGGCAGACGTCGTTCCGCTCGGTGGCCTCGCTGCCGCTGCGGACGCCGGGCCACCCGCCGATCGGGGCGCTCGACCTCTACAGCGACGCGCCCGCCGTCGACGCCGCGGCGCGGGGCGCCGAGGTGCAGACCGACGTCGCCGACCAGATCGGCGGACTGCTGCTGGACGCCCCGCTGGTGCGCGCCGGGTGGACCGACGAGCCGGTGGCCGCCTGGCTCGCCGGCCCCGGCGTCGCCCGGCGGATGGAGGTCTGGCGCGCGGTCGGGATGGTGGTGCACGACCTGGGGACGACGCAGCAGGGCGGCCTCGACCTGCTGCGGGGCTTCGCCGTCGACGCCGGCAGCTCGCTCGACGCGGTCGCCGCCCGGCTCACCGCCGCCGAGCTCGCCCCGGCCGACCTGCGCCGGGGTGCGGGCGCCCCGGGCGCGACGACGGCCCCGCCCCCCGGCACGGTGCCGGGGGGCGGGGGCGGGGGCGAGGACGGCGACCTGCCGCCCGGGGTCAGCTCGCTGGACGCTCGACGGCGCCGAGGGTCCGGGCGCCGACCTCCCGGCCGGCCTTGAGGGCGACGTGGGCGGGCAGCGGCTGGGCCACCTCGGCCGTCCGGGCGGCGATGGCCGGCTTCAGCCGGTAGCCGGCGTCGACGGGGCTGGTGGTCAGCGGGTTGATGCTGCTGCGCTCCTGGCCCGTGTTGTCGCGGAAGTCCTCCAGCAGGACGAACTGCAGCGGCTGCGCCTTGAGCCGGGCCCAGCTGGCGGTCGCGTTCGGCACGCCCAGCGCGGTCTGGGAGTAGACGTTGCCGTTGCTCGTCAGCCGGAGGGCGCCGGCGTCGTGGGCCAGCTCGTAGCTCTCGACGGCGAGGACCGAGCTGGCGCCGTGCCCCGCGGCCAGCACGTTGTTGCCCACCGAGCTGTTGCCGATGACCCAGGGCATCGTGAGGTCCGGCTGCGGCCGGCGCAGGTCGTGGCCCGAGACGCTCAGCTGCTCGATCCGGCGGGAGTCCTGGGTGAAGGCGATGGCCCGGCGGTTGCCGACGATCGTGTTGTTCCAGATCGCCACCTTGTCGGTGTTGGCCACCATGACGCCGTCGGAGGCGTTGTCGGCGATGACGTTGTCGACGACCGTCCCGGTGGAGGAGATCTCCAGGACCACCCCGAAGCGGGTGCTGTCGACGATCTCGTTGCGGACGACGTCGACGTTGAACACCGACTGGTCGGTCCAGAACTGGTTGCCGTGGGTGCGGCGGATCTCGCTGTCGCGCAGGGTGACGCCGCGGGTCTGGGTGATCTTGATCCCGCCGGCGCTGGGGGCCGGGTTGAACCGCTCGTCGTTGCTGTCGGTGACGGAGACGTTGGCCAGCAGCAGGCCGTCGGCCTGGTTGGCGTGGATGCCGACCTGCCCGGAGCCGTCGACGGTGGTGTTGCGGATGACCGAGCCGGGCTTGAACATCCCGATCCCGCCGGTGGCGCTGTCCAGCACCGTCATCTCGTCCAGCGTCATCCGCTCGAAGTAGCTGGTCACCACGCCCTGCTGCCAGACGGAGTCGGCGTAGCGGCGGATCCCGAAGCCGCGGAGGACGGTGCCCGGGGCACGCAGCGAGAACGCGGTCTGCAGGTCCGAGGCCCGCACCGACCGGCCCGTCGGGTCGCTGCCGAGGTGCAGGCGGCGGGTGCCCTGGTCGACGTAGAAGGTGCCCGGCTCCAGCTGGGCGAGGCTGCCGACCTGGCGCTGCTCGACGCCGTCGAGCCAGACCATGTCCGGGTGCGCGGCCATCGGGTGGGCGGGGTCGATCCAGCGCCAGCCGGCGGCCGTGCCGTCGGGGGCGCCCTTGGAGTAGGTCGGGCTGTGGTCGAGGACGACGTCCCAGGGGGCGGAGAAGGCGCTGCCGCTGGCCTTGAACCCGGTGACCGCGCGGGTGCCGTCGAACCACACGGCCTCCCCGGGGTAGGGCTGGATGGTGGCCGCGTGACCCGGGGGCACCAGCACCGACTCGTGGTAGCTGCCCGCGCGCAGGACGATCGTCTGCCCGGAGTAGTTCCTGGTCACCGCCTTGGCCAGCGTCGCGAAGGGCCTGTCGAGGGTGCCCGGGTTGGCGTCGCTGCCGCCGGGGGCGACGAACAGGGCGTCGGCGGGCACGGGGTAGCGGGCGCTGCCGACCGGGCCGGCGCCGTGCCGCACGGCCAGCGGGGCGGTGGAGGTGCCCTCGTCGCCGACCAGGTGAGCCGAGGTGAGGTCGGCGGCGACGTCGGTCACGACGAAGGCCTGCGTGGTGAGGTCGACCGTCGGGTTGCCGGCGCCGTTGTAGACCTGCAGGCCGGGGTGGCCGGCACCGGTGACGGCGCCCGCGCGGTCCAGCGCGGTCACCTGCCAGCCCGGCTCGGCGGCGCCCTTGACGTAGAGCTTGGCGCGGGCGATGACCGGGTCGGTCCCCGTCGTGGAGAGCTTCAGCACCAGGCGCTGCCCGACGGGGACGGGCGTGGCCAGCGTCATCTCCTTGAGCACGCTCTGGCGCCCGGCGGCGTCGGAGCGGTACAGGTCGAGGTGCAGGACCGACCCGGAGTCGATCCGGGCCCGGGCGGAGTAGGAGGAGCCGTCGGCCTGCTTGCGGGCCTCCACCGAGTACTGGAAGTTCTTGCCGACCGGGACGGTGAACTCGGCGCGCACGACCGCGTCCCGGACCTGGACCCCGCCCTGGTAGGCCTTGAAGCTGCGCCCGCCGAGGATCTTGCTGACCTTGCCCTCGCTGCCGCCGACCGAGGTGGCGGTGCCGCCGGAGACGCCGGTCCAGGCGCTGCCGGTGTCGGGCCTGCCCCACCCGGAGGCCACCGTGCGGTCGAAGCCGTCGATGACGAGGTGGGTGCCGGCCGAGGCGCCGGTCGGGGTCAGCAGGGGGACCGCGCCGGCGGCGAGGGCCAGCGCGGCGGTGACCACGACGCGGGCGGCCCGGCGGAACGGGGTGACGGGGGTGGCGGTGCGGGGCATGGCGGAGCTCCTGGGGGCGAGCGGGCAGGGTGCAGCCCGGGACGGGGAGGGGGGGCCGTCGGCGGCCGGTGGCGTCGGGGACGCCGGGAGAGCGGGTGCTGACGCCGCTAGCAGCGGGTCGTCGGGTGGAGCGGGGGCCGGGGGGACCGGGGCCCGCGGCGGCCGGTGCTGCTCGACCTGGGCGCGGGGGTCATCGGTCCTCCTGGATCGTCGATCTGGTGCCGTCCCCCGTGCTGATGGCTCCATCCTCGCGCGCGACGAGGGCCGGGCAGCAGGGGAGAAAGCACCCTGCTGCCCGGCCCTTGGTCCTGCGCCGGCGGGACACCTGGTCCCGGACGACCCGGGCCCTCCGCCCGGTCGTCCCGCCTCAGCCCTTGACGGCTCCGGAGGTGAGGCCCTCGACGATCCAGCGGCTGGCGAGGGCGAACATGAGCATCGTCGGGACGATGGTCAGCACCGCGGCGGCGGCCATCGGGCCCCACTCGATGTTGAAGCTGGAGATGAAACCGTTGAGGGCGGTCGGGATGGTCTTGTTGCTGTCGGAGTTCATCAGCGTCACCGACAGGAACAGCTCGTTCCAGCAGTTGACGAAGTTGAAGATGAAGGCCGCCATGATCCCCGGGGTCATCACGGGCACGATCACCCGGAACAGCGCGCTCAGCCGCGAGCAGCCGTCCACCATCGCCGCCTCCTCGAGGGCGTCGGGGACGTTCTCGAAGAAGCCGCGCAGCATGATCGTGCAGAACGGGATGCAGACCGCGATGTAGAGCAGCACCAGGCCGCCCTTGCGGTCGACCAGCTGCAGGTCGACCATCAGCACGTAGAGCGGGCCCAGCGCGATGAAGGCCGGGATCATCTGGGTGACGAGGAACGCCATCAGCAGCGCGCCCTTGGCCCGGAACTCGAAGCGGGCCAGCGTGTAGGCCGAGAGCAGCGAGATCAGCGTCGCGACCGCGGCGGCCACCACCGACACCAGCAGGCTGTTGGCCATGTAGGTGCCGAACGCGAAGTTCTGGAAGAGGCTGGCGTAGTTGGTCAGCGTCCACGGCGAGGGCAGGTAGCGCAGCGGGAAGGCCGCGATGTCGCCCGGGTCCTTGAACGAGGTGACCAGGATCCAGTACAGCGGGAACAGGGTGATCACGAGCCACAGCCCGAGCAGGGCGACGCGGAGCACCCGGACGGGGGGCGAGAGCTGGTCGATCACCGGGCGTCACGCTCCTTCAGGGCCAGCAGGTAGAAGGTCGTGAACAGGACCAGGACGGCGAGCACGATGAGCCCCAGCGCCGAGGCCAGGCCGTAGTCGCCCTGGGAGGTGAAGTTGATCATCCAGCTGGTGACGATGTGGGTCTGCTCGGCGGGGCCGCCGCCCGTCATGCCGTAGATGATCTCGGGGAAGTTGAACACCCAGATCACCCGCAGCAGCACGGTGAGCAGCAGCGTCGTGCGGATGAACGGGATGACGATGAAGAACAGGGTGCGGGCCTTGCCCGCGCCGTCCAGCGCGCCGGCCTCCAGCAGCTCGTCGGGCACCGACTGCAGCGCCGCCAGGATCATGATCGCGAAGAAGGTCACGCCGTACCAGACGTTGGCCACGACGACCGAGAACATGGCCAGCTCCGGGTCGGCCAGCCAGGCCACGTTGGTGTCGATCAGGCCGGCCTTGCGCAGCAGGTCGTTGACGACGCCGAACTCCCCGTTGAACATCCAGCGGAACAGGATGCCGATGAGGAAGCCCGAGACGGCCCAGGGGAAGAAGACCAGTGCCTGGTAGACCCCGCGGAAGCGGAACCGCTTGCGCAGCAGCAGGGCGAGGCCGAAGCCGATGAGCAGCTGCGGGACGATCGAGCCGACGACCCAGACGACCGAGTTGCGCAGCACGGTCCAGAACGTCGGGTTGGCCAGCAGCGTGCGGAAGTTGTCGAGGCCGACGAACGGGGTGTTGCGCAGGTCGTAGAGGTTCCACTGCTGGAAGGCCATCTGGCTGCCGCGCAGCAGCGGGTAGTAGGTGAAGACGACGACGAAGACCAGCGCGGGCGCGAGGAAGGCCAGCAGGCCGAGACCCCGCCGCACGGTGAAGGTCCGCCGGCGGGGGCCCGCCGGGGCGGGAGGACGGTCCGCGAGCGGACGGCCCCCCCGCGGAGCCCGGTCGAGGACGGTCACGCCGCGCTCAGCCCTTCCACTTCTCGGTCCAGTAGGCGTCCCAGCCCTTGAGCAGGTCGGCCGTGGACAGCTGGTCGATGAGGACCTTCTGCACGTCGTTGTCGGCCTTGGTCGACCACTCGGTCCACCAGGCGACGCCGCGCGGCTGCACGACCGTGAGGTAGGTGTCCGGGTTCTCGGTCATCGTCACGTAGGACGCCCAGGGGCCGCTGGTGTAGAAGGAGTCGGCACCGGCGGTCTTCTGGATCGGGACGAGGCTGTTCTCCTTGGCGAACGTCGTCGACGCCTCACCGGAGAGGAACTGCACCAGCTTGACGGCCGCCTCCGGGTTCTTGCTCGCCTTCGCGACACCCCAGCCGGCCGTGGCCACGGGCTGCGACGCCTTGCCCGAGGGGCCGGTGAGCAGCGGCGCGGTGTTCCACTGGTCGGACTTCACGGTCTTCGACGCGGAGATCGTGGCGATCACCTCGGGGTCCTGCAGCAGGAACGCCGTCGAGCCGTTGTTGAACCCCTCGACCATCTCGGGGTAGCCCCACGCGACCGACGAGGGCGGCGAGGCGCGGCGGAACAGGTCGAAGTAGGTGTCGACGGCGGCCTGGGCCTCGGGCGCGGCGAAGATCGACTGCCCGCCCTGGATCTTGAAGGCGTTCTCGCGGTCGATCGTGTCCCCGACGTAGGCCTCAATGGCGGCGACGACGTTGCCGTTGCCGTTCTTGCCGCCGCGGAAGGCGTAGCCGTACCGGTTCTTGCTCGGGTCCTGGATCTTGGCGGCCTGCTCCAGCAGCTCCTCCCACGTCTTCGGCGGGCCGGAGAAGCCGGCCTCGGCGACGAGGTCGGTGCGGTAGAAGAGGCTGAGCCCGTAGAAGCCGTAGGGGATGAAGTAGGTCTTGCCGTCGCTGTGCTTGCTGTACTTCTGCGCCTGCTCGGTGAGGTCGGCGAAGCCCGCCCACCCCTCGGTGTCGGCGGTCATGTCGTAGAGCCAGCCGTTGTTGGCGAACGGGCCGACGGTCAGGTCGCGGACCTCGAGGACGTCGACGCCGTTGCCGGCCTGCAGCATCTGCTGGATCTTCTGGTCCGCCTGCTCGGTGGGCGGGGAGACGAGCTGGACCTTGATGCCCGGGTTGCCCGCCTCGAAGTCGGCGAGCAGCTTCTTCAGCACCTGCGAGCGGGCGGGGTTGGTCAGGCTCTCCACCATCTGGAGCGTGACGTCGCCGCCCTCGCTCCCGCCGGCGTCGGAGCCGCCGCCGGAGCAGCTGCTGAGGCCGGTGACGGAGACGGTGGCCAGTCCGGCCGTGGCGAGGAGGAACGATCTGCGGTTCACTGCTCTCTTCTTCCTTGGGGGTTGACGGTGACGGGTGCGGATGCGGGGTCGGCCTCGACGGCCCAGGCCAGGAGCAGGGGGACGGCGCGCTCGACGAGGTCGAGGTAGTCCTCCGGGGTGTTGTAGGCGTGCGCGGACAGCCGCAGGTAGCCGCGGCCGCCGAACGCGGTGAAGGCGGTCTCGATGCCGGCCTCGGCCAGCATCCGGTCGCGCATGGCGTTGGCCTCGAGGTGCCCGGTCGCCAGCCGGCCCGGCAGGCCGACGAGCCGCAGCGGCCCGACCGGCATCCCGACGCGGGCGTGGCAGTCGACGCCGGAGGCCTCGCCCAGCGCGGTGGCCACGAGGTCCTGGGCCCAGTCGGCCAGCGCGGTGGTGTAGCGGCGCACCGCGTCCCAGCCCAGCTCGCGGTCGACCGTGTCCAGCGCCGTCGGCGCGGCCAGCCAGCTGGTGAGGTCGAGGGTGCCCTGGTGGTCGAAGCGCTCGGGGAAGGGGAGGCCGGCGCCCCAGGAGTCGATGAGCGGGTGCAGGTCCTCGGCGACCTCGGGCCGGGCCACCAGCACCGCCGCGCCGCGCGGGGCGCAGCCGTACTTGTGCAGGTTGCCCACCCAGACGTCGGCGTCGGCCTCGGCGACGGGGTCCTCCAGCAGCAGCGGCGCGTGGGCGCCGTCGACCAGGGTGGCGATGCCGCGGCGGCGGGCCTCGGCGCAGACCCGGCCGACGGGCAGCCGGCGGGCGGTGGGGGAGGTGATGTGGTCGAGGACGACGAGCGCGGTCCGGTCGGTGACGGCGGCCCAGATGGCCTCGAACGCCTCGTCCTCGTCGGCCTCCAGCGGGACCGCCGCGGTGACCAGCCGGCCGCCGGCGCGACGCGCGGCGCGCGCGGCGCCCGCGGTGACGGCGCCGTAGCCGTGGTCGGTGACCAGGACCTCCGCCCCGGGCGGCAGGGTGAGGCTGCCGAAGACGACGCTGGCCCCCGCGCTGGCGTTGAGCACCAGCGCCAGCCGCTCGGCCTCGACGTGCAGCCGCGGGGCGACCAGCCGGCGGGCGCCCTCGATCCTCTGCGGCAGGCCCGGGAACCAGGCGACCGGGGCCAGCTCGGTCTGCTGGCGCAGCTCGTCCTGGTGGGCCAGCGCCGCCCGCGGGACCGCCCCGAAGGAGCCGTGGTTGAGGTGGCGCAGGTCGGGGTGCAGCGCCCACAGCGCCGCTGCCGGACGGCCGTCGGGCGTGGTCAGCGGGGCCGGCGCGGTGACGTCGGTCGTGGTGGGCACAGGCACTCCTGGGGGTGGGGTGGCGCCCATCCTGTCTGACGAATGCGCCGCTGTGAAGCCACAGATGTTTCGATCACGTCAATTCATCAGACACGTCGGCGTCGTCGCGTCGTGGCCGGGCATGATGGCGGCGGGCCGCCCGGCCCGTCGGGGGGCGGACGGAGGGAGCGCGCGTGTCGGCGGTGGAGACGGCCTTCCAGGGCCTCCGGCAGATGATGGCCACGGGCCGGCTGCAGGCCGGGCAGCGGTTCCCGATCGAGAGCGAGCTGTGCGCCGAGCTGGGCGTCTCGCGCAGCTCCCTGCGCGAGGCGGTGCGGATGCTCGCGGCGCTCGGCGTGGTCGAGGTGCGGCAGGGCGCCGGCACCTACGTCTCGCAGCTGCGGGCGGCCGACATCGTCCGGAGCCTCAGCCTGACCGTCGGCCTGCTGCCGCTGGACGGGCTGCTGGAGATCTACGAGCTGCGCCGCGTCCTCGAGGGCCACGCGGCCGCTCAGGCGGCGGCCCGCCGGTCCGAGGTGCTGGTGGAGCGGATGGACGCCCTGCTCACCGAGCTCGAGGCCTGCGACGACCCGACCGGGACCGCCGAGCTGGACCACCGCTTCCACACGATGATCGCCGAGGCGGGCGGCAACCCGACGCTGGCCGCGCTGCTGGAGGTCTTCCGCAGCCGGAGCCGGAACTACCAGATCTTCGACTCCGCCTCCGGGCCCGAGATCAAGCGGGTGAGCGACGACGGCCACCGGGCGATCGCGACCGCCATCACCGCCCGGGACGGCGGCGCCGCGCAGACCGCGGCCGCCGCGCACGTCGCCGAGACCGAGCGCTGGCTGCGCCGGCTGCACCCGCCGCCCTCGACCGGGGACGCCGAGGGCGTCGGACGGGCCGCGGCCGGGTAGAGGAGGGGTCATGAGCGACCAGACGCAGCAGACGGACCCCACCGAGCAGTACGACCAGCCCGAGAAGACCGAGGACCAGATCCCCCACCCCGGGCTGACCGGGGACATGCAGGAGCAGCCCGACCACGGCGAGGACAGCTACCGCGGCAGCGACCGGCTCACCGGCAAGCGGGCGGTCATCACCGGCGGCGACTCCGGCATCGGCCGCGCCGTGGCCCTGGCCTTCGCCCGCGAGGGGGCCGACGTGCTGATCAGCTACCTGCCCGAGGAGGAGGAGGACGCCGACGAGACCGTCCGGCTCGTCGAGGAGGCGGGCCGCAAGGCCGTCCGCTGCCCGGGCGACATCCGCGACGAGCAGGTGTGCCAGCAGATCATCGACACCGCGGTCTCCGAGCTGGGCGGCATCGACGTCCTCGTCAACAACGCGGCGTACCAGATGGCGCAGTCGGGCGGCATCGCCGACATCACCACCGAGCAGTTCGACCGGGTGATGAAGACCAACCTGTACGCGATGTTCTGGCTGTGCCAGAAGGCGCTGCCGCACCTGGCCGAGGGCGCGACCATCATCAACACCTCCTCGGTGCAGGCCGTCAGCCCGTCCCCGGAGCTGCTCGACTACGCCACCACCAAGGCCGGCATCCACAACTTCACCCGCGGCCTGGCCGCCGAGCTGGCCGAGAAGGGGATCCGGGTCAACGCCGTCGCGCCCGGCCCGATCTGGACCCCGCTGATCCCGGCCACCATGCCCGTCGAGCGCGCCTCCCAGCACGGGGAGTCCGCCCCGCTGGGCCGCGCCGGCCAGCCGGCCGAGCTGGCCCCGACGTACGTCTTCTTCGCCTCGCAGGAGTCCAGCTACATCACCGGCGAGATGCTCGGCGTCACCGGCGGCAACCCCGTCAGCTGACGGGGACGCGTTCGTGTGAGGAGTTCGACCGGGTAGTCGCGGTCGAACTCCTCACAACTCGGTGGGTGCGGGCGGACTCAGGCGAGGGTGCCGAAGACCTGCGCGGCGTACCAGCGGCCGTCGGGGCCCTGGGCGGCGCCGACGCCGATCAGCTTGAAGCTGCCGTTGAGGATGTTGGCGCGGTGTCCGGGGGAGCCCATCCAGGCCTGGGTGACGGCCGTCCCGGTCGGGTAGCCGTAGGCGACGTTCTCCCCGACGGTGCGCAGGCCGCACGTCGTGAGGACCGGCTGCAGGTCCTGGTGGAACATCCGGCCCTCGTCGGCCATCCGGCGGGCCTGGGCCTCGGCGTAGGAGTCGACGCACGACTGCGGGGCCAGGGCGGCCAGACCGCGGCTGGTCCGCTCGGGGTTGGTGGCGGCCACCACGTCGGTCTCGTAGCGGTCGGCGGCGCTCGGCGCGGCCGTCGCGGGCTGGGTCAGCGTGACCGAGCAGCTGCCGAAGCCGTCGCCGTCGACGCCGAGGGTCAGCACCACCTTGGCCTTGCCGGGGGCGCTGGGCGGGTTGACGGGGTTGCGCGACTTCGAAACGGCGCCGCCGCGGTAGTCGAAGGCTCCCGACCAGGTCAGGTCCTGCAGCCGCTTCCCGGCGCCGTCGTAGGTGCGGACGCGGGAGTCGGTGGGCACCGGGCCGGCCTCCGTCGTCGTCCAGGCCGCCTTGTCCAGGGCCACCTTCGTCACCCCGCCCGCGGTCGCGTAGGGCGCGCCCCAGGTGACGGCGACATCCCAGCGGACGCCCCCGCCGTCGGTGCAGGAGGCCTGCCGGACGACGGCGGCCTCGGCCGGCGTCGTGCTCAGGACGGCCCCGGCGGCCAGCACGCCGAGGGCGGCGAGCGCGGCGGGCAGGCGGCGACGGGCGGTGCGGGAGCGGGGCATCGATCCTCCGGGGGACGGGGTGCGGACGGGCCTGCTCCACCGTAGGAGCGGGTACCGGCCCCGCCCAGAGGCTTTCGACCGGTGCCGGAGGTCCGGCTCAGCCGGCCGGCACCTCGACCCAGACGGCGGTGTCGGCCGGCAGCAGGCCGGGGGCGAGCGGACCGGACGCCAGCACCACCCGGCCGGACGGCAGCGGGACCGCCCGGTCGCCGAAGTTCACCCAGCACGCCGTCGTCCCCCGACGGAAGGCCAAGACGTCGGGCGGCGTCGCCAGCCACTCCAGCGGACCCGCCTCCGTCATCCGCTCGCGGCGGGCGGCCAGCAGCGACCGGTAGAGGTGCAGCGTCGAGCCGGGGTCGGCCTCCTGGACGTCGACGGCGAGGGCGTCCCAGCCCGCGGGCTGCGGCAGCCACGTCGGGGCCGCGCCCGGCGGGGAGAAGCCGGCCGACGGGGCGCCCGCCGTCCACGGCATCGGCACCCGGGAGCCGTCCCGGCCGGGGTCGGTGCCGCCGGAGCGGGCGTGGATGGGGTCGCGGCGGCGCGCGTCGGGGATCTCCTCGACCTCGGGCAGCCCCAGCTCCTCGCCCCCGTAGACGTAGGCGGCGCCCGGCAGCGCCATGGTCAGCACGACGGCGGCGCGGGCCCGGCGGCGGCCGAGCGCGTGGTCCACGGGGTCGACGCCGAAGCGGGCGCGCTGCTCCTCGTTGGAGGCCCGGCGCTCGGGCTGCGCCCGGCCGTAGCGGGTGACCTGGCGGACGACGTCGTGGTTGGTGAGCACCCAGGCGCTGGGAGCACCCGAGACGGCGGCGGCGGCCAGGCCCTGCTCGACCACGGCCCGCCACGGCTCCGCGCGGAAGGTGACGTGCAGCGGCTCGAACTCGAAGGCGGTGTGCAGCTCGTCGGGCCGCAGGTACAGCGGCAGCCGCTCGGGCCGGGCCACCCAGGCCTCCGCGACGAACACCCGCGGTGGGTCGTAGCTGTCCGCCAGCTGCCGCCAGCTGCGGTAGACCTCGTGCACCTCGTCCTGGTCCCACCCCGGGTGCTCCTCCGAGCGCCGGTCGCTGCCGTGGGCGTCGGGCAGCCCCGCCTGCTTGACCAGCCCGTGGGCGACGTCGATCCGGAAGCCGTCGACGCCGCGGTCGAACCAGAACCGCAGGACGTCGAGGAGCTCGGCGCGGACCTCCGGGTTGCGCCAGTCCAGGTCCGGCTGCTCGGGGGCGAACATGTGGAGGTACCAGGCCCCGGGGCGGCCGTCCGCGTCGGTGGTCCGGGTCCAGGCCGGCCCGCGGAAGCAGCTCTCCCAGTCGTTCGGCGGCAGCTCGCCGTGCTCGCCGCGGCCCTCGCGGAACAGGTACCGGGCCCGGGCGGCGGGGTCGCCGGCCAGGGCGGCGACGAACCAGGGGTGCGCGTCGGAGGTGTGGTTGGGCACGACGTCCAGCAGCACCCGCAGGCCGAGGGCGTGCGCCTCGGCGACCAGCGCCTCGGCGTCGGCGAGGGTGCCGAAGGCCGGGTCGACGTCGCGGTAGTCGGCGACGTCGTAGCCCACGTCGACCATCGGGGAGGGGTACCAGGGGTTGACCCAGACGGCGTCCACGCCCAGCGCGGCCAGGTACGGCAGCCGGGACCGGAGCCCGGGCACGTCACCGACGCCGTCGCCGTTCCCGTCGGCGAAGCTGCGCAGGAACACCTGGTAGATCACGGCCGTCCGCCACCAGTCCGCGCCCCCGGGCAGCCCCGGCCGCTCCAGCAGCTCCGTCGTGCCGCTCACCCGCTCGTCCAACCCCGTTCCTCTCCTCCGCCGGCGCTGCGCCGTGCCTCTACCCCGTCAGGGCCTTGACAATCTTGCCCGACGGGTTTTGACTACGCAGTCAGAGCCAGATGACAGCGTAGTCAACGAGGAGCGATGGGTAGTGTTCAGACGGTGCCGGAACGCGTGGGGCGGGTGCCCGTGATGATGGACGTCGCGCGGGCCGCCGGGGTGTCGCAGAAGACGGTGTCCCGCGTCATCAACGACGCGCCGCACGTCCGGGCCGACGTCCGCGAGCGGGTGCTGGCCGCGGTCCGCGAGCTGGGCTACCGCCCCAACACCGCCGCCCGCGCCCTGGTCACCCAGCGCACCCACGTCATCGGCGCCATCGCGGTGGGCACCCGCTACTACGGGCCCGCCACCCGGCTGCTCTCGATCGAGCACGCCGCCCGGGCCAAGGGGTACTCGCTGGCCATCAACTCCACCCCCGACCCGTGGCTCGACGACGTGCACGGCGCCGTCGAGAGCCTGCTGCAGCGGGGCGCCGAGGGCGTCATCCTCGAGGTGCCCTCGGTCGACGTCCGGCTGGACACCGACCTGCTCCGCGACGTCCCCGTCGTCAGCAACGTCGGGCCGCTCCCCGGCATCCGGCACATCGCCCTCCTCGGCGCCAGCCAGCCGCTGGTCGGCCGGCTGGCCGCCCGCCACCTGCTGGACCTCGGCCACACCCGGCTGGCCCACGTCGCCGGGCCGCGGCGCTGGGACGCCGCGGTCGCCCGTCGCGAGGGCTGGCAGGCCGAGCTGCGGTCCGCCGGCGTGGACGCCGGCCCGGTCCTCGAGGGCGACTGGTCACCCCGCTCGGGCTACGCCTGCGGGCTGGAGCTGGCCCGCTCGGGCGCCACAGGGGTCTTCGTGGCCAACGACTCGATGGCCATGGGGGTGGTCCGGGCGCTGGTGGAGTCCGGCCTCCGGGTGCCCGAGGACGTCTCGGTGGTCGGAGTCGACGACGTCCCCGAGGCCGAGTTCCAGGTCGTCCCGCTCACCACCGTCCGGCTCGACCAGACCGTCTCGACCGACCGGGCGCTGCACGACCTCGTGGCCATGATCGAGGGCGCCCAGCACCTCGACCCCGTCGACGCCCCGCCCCCGCTGCTGATCCCACGACGCTCGAGCGGGCCTCCCGCCGCGCGCCCCTGACCCCTCCTCCTCACCACCCGCCCGACGGCCTCCCGGCCACCGGGGCGGTCCCGCGCACCCTCGACCGAGCCGTGCGCCTGTGCACCACCTCCCGACGAAGGCAGGTACGCCCATGTCCACCCTCACCCGACGCGGCTTCCTCGGCACGATGTCCCTCGCCTCGGCCGCCGTCTTCTTCGCCGCCTGCAGCGGCGGCGGGGACGACGGCCCGGCCGCCCCCTCGGCCGGCCCGCAGGTCAGCCAGGCCGACATCGACGCCGCGATGGCCAAGCCGACGACGCTGACCTTCTGGACCTGGGTGCCCGACATCCAGAACGAGGTCGACCTGTTCGAGAAGAAGTACCCGGCGATCAAGGTCGAGCTGGTCAACGTGGGCCAGGGCGCGCCGCACTACCAGAAGCTGCGCGCGGCGATCCAGTCCGGTCAGGGCGCTCCCGACGTGACGCAGATGGAGTTCCAGTACATCCCGTCCTTCACCCTCGGGGACAACCTGCTGGACATCTCCGGCTACGGCGCCGGCGCCATCAAGGACCAGTACCCGGAGTGGGTGTGGTCGCAGGTGAGCACGGGCGACGTCGTCTACGCCGTCCCGCAGGACGTCGGCCCGATGGGCCTGCTCTACCGCGACGACCTGCTCGCCGACGCCGGGGTCGAGGTGCCGACCACCTGGGAGGCCTTCGTCACGGCGGCCGCCGACTACCGCAAGGCCAACCCGAAGAGCTACCTGACGAACCTGGCGCCCAACCAGCCGGGCCAGATCATCGGCTACCTGTGGCAGGCCGGGGCACGGCCCTTCGCCTACGACGGCGACAAGACGGTCACCGTCGACCTGGCGAGCGAGGCGGGCAAGAAGGTCGTCGCGCTCTGGGGCGAGATGCTCGCCGCCGGCAGCCTCTCGGTCGACCCCGACTTCACCGACTCCTGGTACCAGGGCCTGGCCAACGGCAAGTACGCCAGCTGGCCGACCGCCGCGTGGGGCCCGGTGTTCCTGCAGGGCACCGCCAAGAAGACCTCCGGCCAGTGGCGCGCCGTGCCGCTGCCGCAGTGGGACGAGGCGGCGCCCGCGTCGGGCAACTGGGGCGGGTCGACCGACGCGGTGCTCAAGAGCAGCGCCAACCCGATCGCAGCGGCCCAGCTGGCGCTCTACATCAACACCGCGAAGGAGTCGGCGCTCAAGCTGGCCACCGAGCAGTTCCTCTTCCCGCCGTCGACGACGATCCTCGAGGACCCGGAGGTGGCCGACCAGGAGTCCCCGTTCTTCGGCGGCCAGAAGGTGAACGCGACCTTCACCGAGATCTCGGCGACCGTCACGCCGGACTTCGGCTGGCTGCCGTTCATGGACTTCGTCTACACGAACTTCAACGAGACCCTCGGCAAAGCCATCGCCGACAAGGGCGACCTGACGGCGGGCCTGCAGGCCTGGCAGGACGCCGTCGCCGGCTACGCGAAGGACCAGGGCTTCACGCTCGCCTGACGTCCCCCGGTGCCGCCGCCCTGCGCGGCGGCGGCACCCCCTCCGCCCGACCCCCGTCCTGGAAGGGACCCCGATGGCCACCGCCACCGTCCCCACCCCCACCCGCTCCGCCGACCCGCCGCGCCGCCGCGGGCTCACCGTGGCGAAGAAGCGCCAGTACCGCGCCGCCTACCTCTTCGTCCTGCCGTTCTTCGTGATCTTCCTCGCGATGATCATCGTGCCGCTGGCCTACGCCGGCTACCTCTCCTTCTTCCGCCGCCAGCTGATCGGCGGCGTCTCCTTCGTCGGGTTCGAGAACTACGCGAAGGCGCTGACCGACGCCAGCTTCCTCAGCAGCGTCGCCCGGATGGCGGGCTTCCTCGTGGTGCAGGTGCCGGTCATGCTCGGCCTCTCGCTCTTCTTCGCGCTGGCCCTGGACAGCGGCATGACGCGCCTCTCCAAGATCATCCGACTGGGCATCTTCGTGCCCTACGCCGTCCCGAGCGTCGTCGCCGCGCTGATGTGGGGCTACCTCTACGGACCCGACTTCGGGCCGTTCGCCCAGGTGGCGGGGCTGCTGGGGCTGCCGGCCCCGCCCTTCCTCACGTCCACGGGGATGTTCTTCTCGATCATCAACGTCGTGAACTGGGAGTTCATCGGCTACAACATGATCATCATCTACGCGGCCCTGCGGTCCATCCCGCCGGAGCTGTACGAGGCGGGCCGGGTCGACGGCGCGTCGGAGAAGCGGATCGCCTGGTCGATCAAGATCCCGCACGTGCGGCCGGCCCTGGTGCTCACGGTGATCTTCTCGGTGATCGGCACCTTCCAGCTCTTCAACGAGCCGAACCTGCTGCGCACCGTCGCCCCGACGGTGATCGGCAACGCCTACACCCCGAACCTGTACGCCTACTCGCTCGCCTTCGTGAACCAGGACGTCAACTACGCCGCCGCGATCGCCTTCCTGCTGGGCATCGTGATCATGGCCCTGTCCTACGCGGTGCAGCTGTGGAACCAGCGCAAGGAGAACCGGTCATGACCGCCACCGCCACGCCCACCACCACCCCGCTGGCCGACCCGCCGCGGCGCCCGGCGCGCCGGGGGGAGGAGCCGAGGCGCCGGACGAGCCTGCTGCTCACCGTCGTCATGGTGGCCTGCCTGCTGTACTTCCTCTTCCCGCTCTACTGGCTGGTGGTGGCCTCGACGAAGTCGAACGCCGACCTCTTCAGCACCTTCGGGCTGTGGTTCGCCGATCTCAACCTCCTCGACAACCTGCGCAGCGTCTTCACCTTCCAGGACGGGGTGTTCGCCCGCTGGGCGCTCAACTCGGTCATCTACTCCGTGACCAGCGCCGTCGGCGCCACGGTGCTGGCCACCGCGGCCGGCTACGCCTTCGCCAAGTACGACTTCCCCGGCGGCAAGGCGCTGTTCTCGGTCATCCTCGGCGCGGTCATGGTCCCGACGACGGCGCTGGCCCTGCCGACCTACCTGCTCTTCGCCCGCGCCGAGCTCACCGACACCTACTGGGCGATCATCCTGCCCTCGCTGGTCAGCCCGTTCGGGGTCTACCTGATGCGGGTCTACGCCGCCGACGCGGTCGACGCCTCGATGCTGGAGGCCGCCCGGGTGGACGGCGCGGGCGAGCTGCGGATCTTCGTGACGGTGGCGTTCCGGCTGCTCGTCCCCGGCGCGGTGACCGTGCTGCTGTTCAGCCTGGTGGCCACCTGGAACAACTACTTCCTGCCGCTGATCATGCTCAACAGCCCGGACAAGTTCCCGCTCCCCGTCGGCCTCGCCCAGTGGCAGTCGACCGCGGCCGCCGGCTCGGGCTCCCAGGCCCTCTTCTCGACGGTGATCACCGGCTCGCTCGTCTCGGTGATCCCGCTGGTCGTGGCCTTCCTCGTCCTGCAGCGCTTCTGGCAGACCGGCCTGGCCGCCGGCGGCGTCAAGGCCTGACCGCCGACCACCGCCCGCCGGCCCACCCCGGCGTCCCCGTCCCGCACCACCCCCGGAAGGATCTCCCCGTGTCCCCGCGTCCTGACCGCGTCCTCTTCGGCGCCGCGTACTACCACGAGTACCAGCCCTCACCCCGGCTCGAGGCCGACCTCGACCTGATGGTCGAGGCGAGCTTCTCCGTCATCCGGGTGGGGGAGTCCGTCTGGTCCACCTGGGAGCCGGAGGAGGGCGTCTTCGACCTCGACTGGCTGCAGCCCGTCCTCGACGGCGCCCACGCCCGGGGGATCTCGGTGGTGCTCGGCACCCCGACCTACGCCGTCCCGCCGTGGCTGGCCCGCCGCTACCCCGAGATCGCGGGGGAGGTGAGCACGGGGGAGCGGGTGCCGTGGGGCGGGCGCCAGGAGGTCGACTACAGCCACGCCGCCTTCCGCACCCACGCCGAGCGGGTGGTCCGCAAGATCGTCGAGCGCTACGCCGGGCACCCGGCCGTCATCGGCTTCCAGGTCGACAACGAGCCCGGCCTGCTGCTCTTCCACAACGAGGGCGTGTTCCAGCGCTTCGTCGACGAGCTCCGGCGGCGCTACGGCACCGTCGAGGCGCTCAACGAGGCCTGGGGCCTCGTCTACTGGTCGCACCGGCTCTCGACCTGGGCCGACCTGTGGCGCCCCGACGGCAACTACCAGCCCCAGTACGACCTCGCCTGGCGAACCTTCCAGGCGCAGCTCACCACCGAGTTCATCGCCTGGCAGGCCGACATCGTCCGCGAGTACGCCTCGCCCGAGCAGTTCGTCACCACCTGCATCGCCTACGACCGGCCGGGCGTCGACGACGTGGGCCTCACCCGCGCGCTGGACGTCACCGCCGGCAACCCGTACTACGCCATGCAGGACGACCTCGCCCTACCCGTCGGGGACGACGCCCCGCAGGGCTGGACGACCAGCGGCGCGTGGACGCTGTTCGCCAGCGCCGACCGGATGTACGCCTCCAAGCAGGCGCCGTTCCTGGTCACCGAGACCAACGCGGGCGCCATCGGCGGACCGGGGACGAACTTCCCCGCCTGGGACGGCCAGTGGCGCCAGGCGGCGTGGAGCTTCATCGCCCGCGGTGCCGAGATGGTCGAGTACTGGCACTGGCACACCAACCACTTCGGCACCGAGTCGTACTGGATCGGGATCCTGCCCCACGACCAGCGGCCCGGCCGGGTCTACCGCGAGCTGGCGGCGCTGGGCGCGGAGCTGGCCGACCTGGGACCGACCGTCACCGGGTTGACCCCGCACGCGTCGCTGGGGCTGGTCTACTCCGCCCGGTCCAAGTGGGGGCTGGCGTTCCAGTCACCGTTCCCGGCCGCCGACGCCACGCTGTCGCCCGCCGACACCGACCCGCGGGCCTTCCACCGCATCTACGAAGCCTTCTACCGGGGCGCGTTCGAGGCGGGCGTCGGCGTCCGGGTGGTGCACGACGAGCAGCTCCTCGAGCGCACGCCGGCCGCGGTGGCCGCGGAGCTGCCGGTCCTCGTCGTCCCGGGCCTGCTGGTGGCCGGGGACGCGCTGCTGCTCTGGCTGCGCGCGTACGCCGCCGCGGGCGGCCACCTCGTGCTGGGCATCCGGACCGGCTACGGCGACGACGAGGGCCGGCCGCGGACCGAGCGGAAACCCGCGCTGCTGGCCGACGCCGCCGGCGTCTCGTTCCAGGAGTTCACCAACCTGCGCTCGCCGCTGGACGTGCACCCCGCCGGCGACGGGCTGGCGGTGGGCCCGGACGCGCACGCCACCCGGTGGGTGGACCTGCTGGAGAGCGACGGGGCCAAGACGCTGCTGGAGTACGACCACCCCCAGCTGGGCCGCTTCCCGGCCGTCACCACCACCGAGCACGGCGAGGGCCGGATCACCACGGTGGGGACGGTGCCCGACCCGGCGCTGGCCCGCGACCTGGCGGCGTGGCTGGTGCCGGACCCACGGCCCGGCTGGGGCGACCTGCCGGCCGCGGTGACGGTCAGCCAGGCCCGGACGCGGGACGGCCGGCGGCTGCACGTCGTCCACAACTGGGGCTGGGAGCCGCAGCAGGTGGCCGCGCCGGCCGGGGCGGTCGACGCCCGGCACCCGGACCGCGACCTCGGGGCCGGCCTGGCGCTGGGCCCCTGGGACGTCGCCGTCCTGCTCACCGAGGGCTGAGACGGCACCGGTCGCCGACGACGCCCCGGCAGGCCCCCGGGGACGTCGTCGGCGACCGGCCGACGGGGACGGGGCTCAGTCGTCGGTCGAGCCGCCGAGCTCGCCCTTCAGCTCCTTCATCACCCCGTTGGGGCCCTCGACCTCGCGCAGGCCCTGCAGCGCCTGGACGAGGTCGTCGCCCGCGCCGTTGGACTTCGCGAGCTCGGCCAGCGCGGGGCCGTCCATCGGGTAGTCCGCGCCCTTGAGCGCCTTCTGCACCTCGGTCACCTGGAATCCAGTCATGCCCGCTGGTTGCCCAGCCCGGCCGCGTCGAAACGCTCGGCCGTCCGTCCTGCGGAGTCCGCCGCCCCGCCCGGGGGGCCTCGCCCCCTGGTTCGGGAGGAGAAGAAGGGGTAGTGCTCCTGCCACACGTGGAGGAGGAGGTGGGGTGCGGGTCGCACTGGTCTCGGAGCACGCCAGCCCGTTGGCGGTCGTGGGTGCCGTGGACGCCGGCGGGCAGAACGTGCACGTCGACGCCCTGGCGGCCGCGCTCGTGCAGCAGGGCCACGACGTCACCGTGCACACCCGCCGCGACGACCCGGACCAGCCCGCCCGCGTCGACACCGACGCCGGCTACGCCGTGCTGCACGTGCCGGCCGGCCCCGCCGGCCCGCTGCCCAAGGACGACCTCTGGCCGCACATGCCGGCCTTCGCCGACGGGCTCACCGCGCAGCTCGCCGCGCTGGCCCCCGACGTCGTGCACGGCCACTTCTGGATGTCGGCCTGGGCGGCCGACCGGGCCGCCGACGCGCTGGACCTGCCGCGGCTGGTCACCTTCCACGCCCTCGGCACGGTCAAGCGCCGCCACCAGGGCCCGGCCGACACGAGCCCGCCCGAGCGGGTGGGCGTCGAGCTGGCGGTGGCCCGGGCCGCGGACCGCGTCGTCGCCACCTGCTCCGACGAGGTGCGCGAGCTGCGCCGGATGGGCGTGCCCGCCGAGCGCACGACCGTCGTCCCCTGCGGGGTCGACGCCACCCGCTTCACCCCCGTCGAGGACGGCACCCCGGTGCCGCCGCGCACCCGCCGGCACCGGCTGGTGACGGTGGGCCGGCCGGTGCCGCGCAAGGGGTTCGCCGTCGTCGTCGAGGCCCTGGCGACGCTCCCCGACACCGAGCTGCTGGTGGTCGGCGGGGCGACCGGTGACCCCGAGCGGGACCGGCTGCAGGAGCTGGCCGCCCGGGTCCGCGTCGCGGACCGGCTGCACTTCCCGGGCCAGGTGCCGCGCGCGGCCATGCCGGCCCTGCTCCGCTCGGCCGACGCCGTCGTCTGCGCCCCCTGGTACGAGCCGTTCGGGCTCGTCCCGCTGGAGGCGATGGCCTGCGGCGTGCCCGTGGTCTCCGCGGCCGTCGGCGGGATGCTCGACAGCGTCGGCGACGGTGTGACCGGGCTGCTCGTCCCGCCGCAGGACCCCGTCGCCCTGGCCGCGGCGCTGCGCCGGCTGCTGGCCGCCCCCGAGCTCGGCGCCCGGCTGGGCGCCGCCGGCCGGGCGCGGGTGCTGGAGCGCTACACCTGGCCGCGGGTGGCCGCCGCGACCGCCGACGCCTACGCCGCCGCCCTCGAGCGGCGGCCCCGCGCCGCAGCCCAACCCCTGCGACGCGCGTGAGGGAGGAGGGCGGGGCAGCGATCGGGAGCACGGACGACGAGGGAGGGCAGGCGATGGCAGGAGCGGGGGGCGGGCAGCCGCGGGCGCTGCGGGCCGTGCTGTTCGACCGCGACGGCACCCTCATCCACGACGTGCCCTACCTCGACGACCCCGCCGGCGTCCGGCCCGTCGACGCCGCCCGCGCGCTGCTGGACCGGCTGCGCGGCCTCGGCCTGGCCGTCGGCGTGGTCAGCAACCAGTCCGGCGTCGCGCGCGGGCTCATCACGCCGGAGGCGCTGGTCCGGGTGAACGCCCGCGTCGTCGAGGAGCTGGGGCCCTTCGACACCTGGCAGGTCTGCCCGCACGGCCCGGACGAGGGCTGCGGCTGCCGCAAGCCCGCCCCCGGGATGGTGCTGGCCGCGGCCGCCGCGCTGGGCCTGGAGCCGGCGGACTGCCTGGTCGTGGGCGACATCGGGGCCGACGTCGGGGCCGCGCTGGCCGCCGGGGCGCGGGCCGTGCTGGTGCCCACCCCCGTCACCCGGCCCGAGGAGATCGCGCACGCCCGGGCCGTCGCCGCCGTCGCCGGCAGCCTCGCGGAGGCCGTCGGCCTGCACGTGCCCGGCGTGCACGGGCCGGACCTGGACGAGCCCGACGAGGCGGGGCTCCCGTGAGGCCGGCCCCCACGACCGGCCGGGTGCTGGTCGCCCGGCTGGACAGCCTGGGCGACGTGCTGCTGGCCGGGCCGGCGGTGCGCGCCGTCGCCGAGACCGCCGCGCACGTGACGCTGCTGGTCGGGCCGGGCGGGCGCGAGGTCGCCGGGATGCTGCCCGGGGTCGATGCCGTGCTGGAGTTCACCGCCCCCTGGGTGGTCCTCGACCCGCCGCCGCTCGACCCCGCGGCGGTGCAGCAGCTGGTGACCGCGCTGGCCGCCGGCCGCTTCGACGCCGCCCTCGTGCTGACGTCCTACCACCAGTCGCCGCTGCCGCTGGCCCTGCTGCTCCGGATGGCCGGCGTCGGCTGGGTGGGCGCGGCCAGCGAGGACTACCCGGGCTCGCTGCTCGACCTGCGGCACCGGCCGGTCGAGGGCCTGCCCGAGGCCGAGCGGGCGCTGCAGCTGGCCCGGGCCGCGGGCTTCGGCTCGGCGGCCAGCACGAGCCGGCTCGCCGTCGCCGGCCCGCGGCCGGACGCCCGCCCGCTCGCCGGGGACGGTCCCTACGTCGTCGTCCACCCGGGCGCGGCCGTGACCGCCCGCGCCACCACCGGCCCGCACGCCCGCGCGCTGGTGGACGCCCTGGTGGCGGCCGGCCACCGGGTCGTGGTCACCGGCGGGCCCGGCGAGCGCACCCTGACGGCGGCGGCCACGGCCGGCGCGGGGGAGCGGGCCCGCGACCTCGGCGGCCGGCTGGACCTGCGGGAGCTCGCCGGGGTGCTGGCCGGCGCCCGGGCCGTCGTCGCCGTCAACACCGGGCCCGCGCACCTCGCGGCCGCCGTCGGCACCCCGGTCGTCTCGCTCTTCGCGCCCGTCGTCGCGGCCTCCGCCTGGGCGCCGCACGGCGTCCCCGTCGTCGTGCTCGGCGACCAGGACGCCCCGTGCGCCGGCACCCGCGCCCGCACCTGCCCGGTCCCCGGGCACCCCTGCCTGACCGGCGTCGCGCCGGCCGACGTCGTCGCCGCCGTCGCACGGGTGGCCGCCCCGTCCGCGGTCGAGGAGCTCAGGACGGAGGTGCCGGCATGAGGCGCACAGGACCGCTGGTGGTCGTCGGCGACATCCTGCTGGACGTCGACCTCACGGGGACCGCGACCCGGCTGTGCCCGGACGCGCCCGTCCCGGTGGTCGACCTCGACGAGCGCTGGGAGCGCCCGGGCGGCGCGGGTCTGGCCGCGCTGCTGGCCGCCCGGAGCGGTGTGGAGGTCGTGCTCGTGACCGCGCTGGCCGAGGACCCGGCCGCCGCCCGGCTGGAGGAGCTGCTGGGCCGCCACGTCGGCGTCGAGCCGCTGCGCTGGGAGGGCGACACCGTCGTCAAGACCCGGGTCGGCGCCGCCGGGGTGCCGATGCTGCGGCTGGACAGCGGCGGGGGCCGGCCGGCGGGCGGCGTGCTGCCCCGCGCGGTGCACGCCCTGCTGGGCCGGGCCGGGGCCGTGCTGGTCGCCGACTACGGCCGCGGCGTGGCGGCGCTGCCCGCCCTGCGCCGCCGGCTGCGCGCCGTCGCCGTCGACGTGCCCGTGGTCTGGGACCCGCACCCCCGCGGCGCCGATCCGGTCCCCGGCGTCGCGCTCGTCACCCCCAACGCCGCCGAGGCCCGGCACTTCGGCGCCGGCGACGACGCCCTGGAGGGCGCCGGCTGGCTGTGCCGGCGGTGGGAGGTCGACGCCGTCGCCATCACCCAGGGCGAGCGGGGCGCGGTGCTGGCCCGGGCGGGCGGCGGCCGGGCCGTCGCGGTCCCCCTGGTGGGATCGGCGACCGGCACCGGTCACGGCCGGCCCGACACCTGCGGCGCCGGCGATCAGTTCGCGGCCAGCGCGACCGCCGCCCTGCTGGCCGGGGCGGACGCCGACGACGCCGTCCGGACCGCGGTGATGGAGGCCGCCGCCTACGTCAGCGCCGGCGCGGCGGCGACCGCGTCGACCCGGGTGCCGGCTCGCGCCGACCTGGAGCCCGCGGGCGCGGGGGAGGCGTCGGCCCGGGTGGCCGGCGGCGCCTGGACGCCGGACGTCTCGTGAGCGACGGCCCCTCCGCCGGGCCCGGCCGCGCGCCCGTCGTGGGCGCGCTGGCCCCCCGGTTCGACGACGTCACCCGGATCGCGGTGCTGCGCGGCGGCGGCCTCGGCGACCTCGTCTTCGCGCTGCCGGCGGCCGAGGCGCTGGCCGCGGCGTACCCGGGCGCGACGCTGACCCTGCTGGGCGCGCCCGGGCACGCGGCGCTGCTGGCCGGCCGGCCCTCGCCGTTCGCCGACGTCGTCGTGCTGCCCGTCCGGCCCGGGGTCCGCGACGGGGTGGAGGACCCGGCCGCCACGGCCGCCTTCCTCGACGACCAGCGGGCCCGGGGCTACGACCTCGCCGTCCAGGTGCACGGCGGGGGCGCGAACTCCAACCCGTTCCTGCTGGCCCTCGGCGCCCGGCACACCGTCGGCCTGCGGGCCGAGGACGCGCCGGCGCTGGAGCGGACCGTGCCCTACCTCTACTACCAGCACGAGGTGCTGCGCGCCCTCGAGGTGGCCGCGCTGGCCGGGGCGCCGGCGGTCGACCTGGAGCCGCGGCTCCGGCTGACGCCGGCCGAGGAGGAGGCGCGCCGGTCCGGTCCTGCCGGTCCGCCGCTCGTCGTGCTGCACCCCGGCGCGACCGACCCCCGCCGCCGCTGGCCGCCGGCCTCCTTCGCCGCCGTCGCCGCGGCGCTGGCGGCCGAGGGCGCGGACGTGGTCGTCGTCGGCGACGCCTCCGAGGTGGGGCTGGCCGAGCAGCTGCTGGCGGCGGTCCCGCCGGAGCACGCACCGCGGGTCCGCTCGACGGCCGGCCGGGGGACCCTCCCGGAGCTCGTCGACCTGCTGCTGCGCGCCGACCTGGTGGTGGCGGACGACTCCGGCCCGCGGCACGTCGCCGCAGCGCTGGGCACCCCGACCGTCGGCGTCTACTGGTTCGGCAACGCCCTCAACGCCGGCGCCCTGAGCCGGGGCCGGCACCGGCTGCAGCTGGCCTGGACGACCCAATGCCCGGTCTGCGGCGTCGACGTCACCGCCCTGGGGGCCCCGCGCTGCCCGCACGACGACTCCTTCGTCGCCGACGTGCCCGTCGCGGCCGTGCTGGCCGACGCTCGGGCGCTGCTCGCCGGCGCGGATCGGCGGAGCGGGGACCGGGCAGACTGAGCCCGTGCAGATCCTCGGCGAGCCGGACGGACGTCCGGAGCTGCTCGCGCTCCGCGCCCTCAAGCTGGGCGACCTGCTGGTCGCGGTGCCCGCCGTCCACGCGATCCGGCGGACGCACCCCGACCACCGGCTGGTGCTCGCCGTCCCCGGCTGGCTGGACCCCGTCGTCGACCTCGTCGGCGGCGTCGACGCGCTGCTGCCGACGCCGGGGCTGGACGACCTGTTGCCCCTGGCTCCCGGCCGGGTGGACACCGTCGTCGACCTGCACGGCGGCCCGGACAGCCGGCGGGTGCTGGAGGCGCTGGAGCCCCGGGTCCGCCTCGGCCACGCCGCCCCCGGCTGGGACGGCCCGGCCTGGGAGGACGGCGTGCTGGAGCGGTACCGCTGGGCCCGGCTCGTCACCGCGCACGAGATGCCGGCCGACCCCGACGACGTCGCCCTGCTCCGCGGGCCGACGCCCTCCCCGGCCCCGGGGGCCGTCGTCGTCCACGTCGGCGCCTTCTACGGCTGCCGCGCCTGGCCCGTCGAGCGCTTCGCCGCCGTCGCCCGCGCCCTGGTCGACGACGGCCACCACGTCGTGCTGACCGGCAGCGCCCGGGAGCGGGACCGCGCCCTCGAGGTCGGCGCGCTGGCCGGGCTGGCCGAGGCCGACGTGCTGGCCGGCCGCACCGACCTGGCCGCGCTGGCCGCCCTGGTGGCCGACGCCGCCCTGCTCGTCTCGGTCGACACCGGCGTCCCGCACCTGGCCTCGGCCTACCGGACGCCGTCGGTCGTGATCTTCGGCCCCGCGCCGCCCGAGGAGTGGGGCCCGCCGGCCGGCGGCCCGCACGTCGTCCTCACCGACGCCCGGCTCCGGGTGGGCGACACCTTCGGCTCGACGCCGGACCCCGCGCTGCTGGCGGTGACGGCCGACGACGTCCTGGTCGCCGCCCGCGACCTGCTGGCCCGCACCGCCGGTGGCTGAGCCGGCGCCGCTGCCCCCGGGCCGGCTCCCGCTGCTGCTGGCCTTCGTGCTGCTGGCCTTCGCGGCCAACTCCCTCATCACCCGGCACGTCGTGGCCGCCGGGCTGGCCGACCCGGGCCTGCTCACCGGGGTCCGGGTGCTGGCGGCGGCCGTCGCCCTGCTGGCCGTCGCCCTGCTGCGGGACGGCCGGGTGGCCAGGCCCGGCCGCGCCGCGCTGGTGCCGACGCTGGCCCTCGGCGTCTACGCCGTCTGCATCTCCTACGGCTACGTGCTGATCGGCGCCGCGGCCGGCACCTTCGTCTTCTACGCCGCGGTGATGGTCACCCTCGTCGGCTCCGACGTCGTCCGGCGCACCCCCGTGCCGGTCCGCCGCCGGGTGGGTGCCGGCGTCTCGCTGCTGGGCATCGGGGTGCTGAGCGCGGGCCGGGTGGAGCTGGTCACGCCGGCCGGGGTGCTGCTGCTCGCGCTCACCGGGGTGGCCTGGGGCGTCTACACCGCGCTGGGGCGCACCACCGGCGACCCGCGGCTGGCCACCACGGCCAACTTCGCGCTGCTGGCGGTCGTGGTCGTGGTGCCGACGGCCGCCGGGGCCGCCGCGGGGCTGACGCTGACCGGGGCCGGCCTGGCCTGGGGCGTGCTGATGGGGGCGGGGACGACGGCCTTCGCCTACGTGGCCTGGTACGTCTGCCAGCGCTCCCTGACCGGCACCGCGGCGGGCACCACGCAGCTGGTCATCCCCGTCGTGACGACGCTGGGCGCGGTGCTGCTGCTGGGCGAGCGGCTGTCCTGGACGCTGCTCGTCGCGGCCGTCCTGGTGGGCGGCGGGCTCTGGCTCAACCGCCCGGCCCGCCCGCCGGCCCGCCCTGGGCCGATCTGACACCTTGCCGGCCCTCACCGGTGGGCGTAGGCCTCGGGGTGGGGGCGGACGGGGGTGCGCGGTGGTCGACGGGGACCGGAGCGGGGCACGGCGGCGGGCCGTCCTGCTCGCCGCGCTGGTGCCGGTCCCGCTGCTGCTGGCCGCGCCGCCGTCGCCGTCGGCCGCCGCGGCACCCGGCTGCCGGGCAGGGGTGCCGGCCGACGTGGACGGCGGGGGACCGGACGTCGTGCTGGGCCTGCCCTCCTACGACCTGCCCGGCCAGCCCGACGCGGGCGCGCTCGTCGTGCTCTCCGACCTCGCCGGGCCCGGGGAGCCGCTGCCGCAGCGGGTGGCCCGGCGCACCCTGGTGACCGCGGCCGACGTCGGCCTGCCCACCCGGGCAGGTGCGCGGTTCGGGGCCGCGGTGCTGGTGCTGCGGCGCCCGGGTGGCGCCTGCGCCGACGTCGTGGTCGGCGCACCCGGCGAGGACGTCGCCGGCCTCCGCGGCGCCGGCCGCGTGCACGTGCTGCCGGGATCGCCGCAGGGGCTGGGACGACCGCTCGAGACGCTGGACGAGTCGCGCTGGCCGGGCCTCGGCGGCGCGCAGGCGGGGGCCGGCTTCGGCGCGGCCCTGGCCGGTGAGGACGGGGAGTGGCTGGCCGTCGGCGTGCCGCGGCGCGACGTGGCCGGCGTCCGGGACGCGGGTCGGGTCGTGCGCCTGGACCGCCGGCTCGCCGGGACCGAGCGGGTCGACGTCGTCCAGCAGGGTGGGCCCGGGGCCGGGGCGCCCGAGCCCGGTGACCGTTTCGGGGAGGTGCTGCACGTGGCGCCCAGCGGCCTGGGCCCGCTGCTGCTCGTCGGCGTCCCGCACGAGGACGTCGGCTCCCGCGTCGACGCCGGGGCCCTGGCCCTGGCCGTCCCCGGGTACCCGCTCACCCAGGTGAGCCAGGACTCCCCGGGAGCGGGCGGTGCCGCCGAGGCGGGTGACCGCTACGGCGCCGCCGTGAGCAGCTGGGCCACGTCGCTGGGCGACCACGCGGTGGTCGTCGTGGCGGTGGGCGTCCCCGGGGAGGACGTCGGCCGGGCCGTCGACGCCGGCCTGGTGGGGCACGCCGCCGTCGAGCTCTTCGAGGCCTCGCCCACCAGCGCCGGGCCGCTGCGCGGGCGGCGCACGACGGTGACCCAGGACTCCCCGGGCGTGCCGGGCGCCCTGGAGGCGGGCGACCGGTTCGGTGCCGCGGTGCTGAGCGCCGAGCTGGGGCTCGGCAGCGGCCGGCGCCACCTGGTCGTCGGCTCGCCCGGGGAGGACCTGGGCGGGGTCGTCGACGCCGGCGCGCTCAGCACGAGCCGGGTGGACGTGGCCACCGGCGCGACCCTGGCGGGAACCGGCGCCGCCTGGTCCCAGGACGCCGTCGGGGTGGCCGGGCGGGCCGAGCGCGGCGACGGGTTCGCTGCGTCGGTGGCCGGCGTCCTGCTGACGCGACCGCTCGACGACGAGGACCCGGTGCCGGTCCTGCTGGTGACCGTGCCCGGCGAGGACGACGGCGCGGTGCCCGGCACCGGGATGGCGCACCTCGGGCTGCCCGGCGTCGGCTCCCTCGCGCTGGTCCCGCCCGTGCTGCAGCCGGGCGCCGGGACCGGCCTGGTCGGCGCGCGGACGCTGCCCGGCTGACCCCGCCCCGTCCGTCCGGGCGACGGTCCCCGGTGCCGTCCACCCGCGTCGGGGTGGCCGGGGCCGGCCGCAGCGGCCGACTAGGGTGGGAGACCGGCTGTTCCCACGCGGGACGCCGAGGCGACCGCGCTGCGGCCCGGGGCCGACCAGCCCGCGACCGCGCCGTCGCCGAGCCGACCCGGCTCACCGACCGAAGGAGAACCCCTCGCATGCTGACCGTCCACGCCTACGCCGCGCCCAGCGCCACCGCGCCGCTCGAGCCCACCACCATCGAGCGCCGTGACCTCGGCCCGCGCGACATCCTCATCGACATCAAGTTCGCCGGCATCTGCCACTCCGACATCCACACCGCGCGCGGCGAGTGGGGCGACGCGGGCTGGCCCATCGTCGTCGGCCACGAGATCGCGGGCGTCGTCGCCGAGGTCGGGTCCGACGTCGACAAGCACGTCGTCGGCGACCGCGTCGGCGTCGGCTGCCTCGTCGACTCCTGCCGCCAGTGCGAGTCCTGCCTCAAGGGCCTCGAGCAGTACTGCCTCAACGGCAACATCGGCACCTACGGCGGCATCGGCCGCGACGGCAAGCCGACCGCCGGCGGCTACTCGACCCACATCGTCGTCGACCAGGACTTCGCGCTCCGCATCCCCGAGGGCATCGCGCTGGACGAGGCCGCCCCGCTGCTCTGCGCCGGCATCACGCTGTACTCCCCGCTGAACCACTGGAACGCCGGGCCCGGCAAGAAGGTGGCCATCATCGGCCTCGGCGGGCTGGGGCACATGGGCGTCAAGATCGCCCACGCCATGGGGGCCGAGGTGACCGTGCTGAGCCAGTCGCTGAAGAAGCAGGAGGACGGCCTGCGCCTGGGCGCCGACCACTATTACGCGACGAGCGAGCCGGAGACCTTCGAGCAGCTCGGCGGCACCTTCGACCTCATCGTCAACACCGTCTCGGCCAACCTCGACCTGGACGCCTACATGGGCCTGCTGGCCGTCGACGGCACGCTCGTCGAGGTGGGCGCCCCCGAGCACCCGATGTCGGTCAAGGCGTTCTCGCTGCTGCCCGGTCGCCGCAGCCTCGCCGGCTCCAGCATCGGCGGCATCCCCGAGACCCAGGAGATGCTCGACTTCTGCGCCGAGCACCACCTGGGCGCCGAGATCGAGGTCATCAGCGCCGACAAGATCAACGAGGCCTGGGACCGCGTCGTCGCCAGCGACGTCCGGTACCGCTTCGTCATCGACACCGCGACCCTGGGCGCCTGAGCCCCGCGCGCACCCCGCTGCCCCGCCACCGCTCGTCGGTGGCGGGGCAGTTTTCTGCTCCGGCCTGCTGTGATGTGGGGCACACGGGCGGCGACGGCGGCGCAGCGGCCGGCAGCGGCTGGTCACGGTCCGATCACGCTCAGATCACGGTCCGGTGGCGGTGGTCGGGCGCCGCCGGGGATCCCGGACGCCGCCGCGGAGGGCCCGACGGGGCCTCGCAGGGCCCGGGGGCCGCCGGGCCGCTCCGGTAGAGTCCGAGCCCTCCCCCCTCCGAAGATCTCCGTCGCCCCCACCCGGATGGTTCATGCGCCCCCTCAGACCCACCTCCCGCCCCGCTCGGCCCGCCCGCTCCCTGCGGCTCGCCGGCTCCCTCGTCGCGGTGGCCGCCCTCGGCCTGTCCGCCGCCCTGCCCGGTCAGGCCTCCGCCGCCGTGCCCCCCGTGCTGCAGAAGCCGAAGGCGACGGTGACCGCCGACGCGCTGCCCACCGCGCAGATCGACGGCATCGTCTGGAAGCAGGCCATCGCCGGGAACACCGTCTTCGCGGGCGGGCAGTTCACCAGCGCCCGCCCCGCCGGTGCGGCCCCGGGGAAGAGCGCCGTCCGGCGCTACAACCTCATGTCCTACGACATCCGGACCGGCAAGATGAAGGCCTTCGCGCCCAAGCTCAACGGCCAGGTCCGGGCGCTGGCCACCTCGCCCGACGCGAAGATCCTCTACGTCGGCGGTGACTTCACCAAGGTCGGCACCACGAACCGCCCGGCGCTCGCCGCGTTCAGCGTGGCGACCGGCAAGCTGCTGCCGCTCAGCGGCAACTTCAACAACCGGGTCAACGCCATCACCACGATCGGCGGCCGCGTCTACGTCGGCGGCTGGTTCACCCGGGTGGGCCAGAAGCAGCGGCTCCGCGTCGCGGCGCTGGACGCCAAGACCGGCGGGGTCACGAAGTGGAACCCCTCGGCCGACGGCTCGGTGGAGGCGCTGGTCCCGACGCCGGACAAGACGCGCGTCGTCATCGGCGGCTCGTTCGGCAAGCTCTCGGGCAAGGTCAACCGCGGGATGGGCGCGGTCACCAAGGTGGCCGGCACCCCCGGCACCTGGAAGGCCAACGCTAAGATCCGCGACTACGGCAGCGCCTCGGCGGTGCTCTCCCTGGCCGCCGACAAGGACACGGTCTACGGCACCGGGTACGGCTACAACTCCGGCAACTTCGAGGGCGTCTTCGCGCTGAACCCGAAGGACGGCGGCATCAAGTGGCTGCAGGACTGCCACGGCGACCAGTACGGCGTCGCCCCCGTGGGTGACCTCGTCTACTCCGTGGGCCACGCGCACTTCTGCCGCAACATCGGGGGGTTCCAGGAAATCGACCCGCAGCGCGCCCTCGTGGTGAGCAAGGCCGCCAAGGGCACCGTCGCCACCAACACCCAGGACGGCGTGAACTACCGCAACTGGCAGGGCTACAAGGCGCCGGCCATCTACAACTGGTTCCCCAAGCTCAACACCGGCAAGGTGAGCGGCTCGACCCAGGGCGCGTGGAGCGTCGCCGGCACCTCGAAGTACGTCGTCCTCGGCGGGGAGTTCACCACCGTCAACGGCAAGCCGCAGCAGGGCCTGACCCGGTTCACGACGCCGGCGAACAAGGCCCCGCGGAAGATGGGGCCGCGGGCCACCGGAGCGGCGACCACGCCGTCGGTCTGGGGCCGGGCCGACAAGGCCGGCCTGCAGCTGGGCTGGAACGCCAACTACGACCTCGACGACCGCTCGCTGCGCTACCAGGTCGTCCGCGACGGGAAGGTCCTGAAGACCTTCACCCGCAGGTCCACCTTCTGGAACCGGCCGTGGATCCGCTACGCCGACACCACGGTGAAGGCCGGCAAGACCTACACCTACCAGGTGCGGATCACCGACGCCGACGGCAACCGGGTCACGAGCCCGAAGGTGACCCGCAAGGTCTCCTGAGCCGCACCCGCACGACGACGGGCCGCCCGCAGCTGCTGCTGCCGGCGGCCCGTCGCCGTTCCCGGGGCACGGGAACCGCAGCCCGACGACTTCGGGGGCCGAGCCCGGTCTGACCCCCGGAGCCGCGCACCGCGCTCCCCACGACCAGGAGGACACCGTGCTGCAGGACTCACCGGCCTTCAGCGGCTTCTCGACCGACGACGTCGACGCCGCCCGCACCTTCTACGGCCAGACCCTCGGGCTGCGGGTGAGCGAGCGCGACGGCATGCTCACGCTGCACCTGGGCGGCGGGGGGACCGTGCTGGTCTACCCGAAGCCCGACCACCGGCCGGCGAGCGCGACCGTGCTCAACTTCCCGGTCGAGGACATCGAGGCCGCCGTCGACGCGCTCGTGGCGCGCGGCGTCGTCCTCGAGCGCTACGAGAGCACCGACGAGCGGGGCATCCAGCGGGGCTGGGGCCCGCCCATCGCCTGGTTCGCCGACCCGGCCGGCAACATCTGCTCGGTGCTGGTGACCTCGTGAGGGCGGCCTGCTGAGGGCTCAGCGACCGCCGGCGAGCTTGCGGCTGCGCTGCTGGACGCCCAGGTCGCCGTAGGGGTAGTCCCCGACGCGGGGGCGGGAGACCTCCTCCAGGCGGGCGTTCTCCTCGGCGCTCAGGTGGAGGTCGGCCGCGGCCAGGTTGGTCTCCAGCTGCTCCAGCGTGCGGGCGCCCAGGATCGTCGAGGTGACGCCGGGCCGGTCGGTGACCCAGGCCAGGGCGACCTCGGCCATCGACACCCCGCGCGCCTCCGCGACAGTCTGGACCGCGTCGACGACGTCCCACGTCTGCTCGGTGCCGCGGCGGTCGTAGGCCTCCATGCCGCGCTCGGGGTTCTCGCCCAGCCGGGTGCTGCCGGTGGGCCGCTCGTCCCGCTCGTACTTCCCGGACAGCCAGCCGCCGCCGAGCGGGCTCCAGGGCAGCATGCCCATGCCGGCGTCCTGGACGGCGGGCACGACCTCCCACTCGATCTCGCGGACCAGCAGGCTGTACTGCGGCTGCAGCGTCACCGGCGGGGCGAGGTTCAGCGCGGCGGCGACGTGCACGGCCTTGGTCAGCTGCCAGCCGGTGAAGTTCGAGAAGCCGTAGTAGCCGATCTTGCCGGCGCGGATGAAGCCGTCGAGCGTGCGCAGCGTCTCCTCCAGCGGCGTCCACGGGTCGAAGGCGTGCACCTGGTAGAGGTCGACGGTGTCCAGCCCGAGGCGGCCCAGCGAGGCGTCCAGCGCCCGGGTCAGGTGACGGGTGGTCAGGCCGGCGCCGTTGGGCTCGGCCGACATCGGGAAGCGCCCCTTGGTGGCCAGCACCACCCGCTCGGTGACCTCGGCCGGCCGGCTGGCGAACCAGCGGCCGATGATCTCCTCCGAGGTGCCGGCGCCGTAGACGTCGGCGGTGTCGACCAGGGTGCCCCCGGCCTCCACGAAGCGGTCCAGCTGGGCGTGCGAGCCGGCTTCGTCGGTCTCGGCGCCGAAGGTCATGGTGCCCAGGCAGAGGTTCGACACGGCGCAGCCGCTGCGTCCGAGGGTGCGGTAGTCCATGCCCCTGTTTCTACACGGCGCCCCCCGGGCGCTGCCCGCCCCCTCGGGGTCGGGCGGTCAGCCGGGGGGCCAGGGCCACCACGAGCGCGCCCACCGCCAGGACGGCCAGCGGCCCCAGCCACCACAGCTGGACCCGGCCCTGCGCCACGACGGCGCCCACGACGGCGACCAGCTGGCAGGCGACCTGGACCGGCAGGTAGCGGCGCAGCAGCACGACCAGCACGCCCGGCTCCACCCGCACCGACCAGCCGAAGGGCCCGAGGACGGCGGCCAGCTGGACCAGCAGGTGCGTCAGCGCCAGCGCGACGAACGCGCCGGGCCGCCACGCGCCGGTGCCGGCGGTCAGCGCGACGAAGGCGACGAAGCCGACGGCGACGACGGCCGACGCCCCGCCCGGCCGCACCAGCGGCGCCACCCCGACGAGCAGGCCGATCCAGAACAGCGCGCTGCCGGTCGGCGCCCCGGCGGCGACGACGGCCGCCCCGGTCAGCACCGTCAGCAGCGCGCGCAGCAGCCAGCCGGGGAGGGTGGTGCCGAGCCCGATCTGCACCCGGCGCCGGCGGGGCCGCAGCGACGGCAGCGCCCGCGGGGTGCTGCGGACCAGCTCGACCACGCGGTCGCGCAGCGGGGCCAGCCGCGACGGCCCCCTCACCGGCGGACCCGCCGGCGGGCGAGCACGCCCAGCTCGGCGGCCACGTCGTGGGCCGGGTCCAGGCTCTGCCAGCTGACCGTCTCCACCCCGGCCCGGCCGAGGTCGGCGATCCGGTCCAGCCGGTCCATCGACACCACCCGGAACGCGGTGCGCTGCCGCCCGCTGAGCCCGGCCAGCAGCAGCGGCGGCAGCGTGTCGACCGCCACCACCCGGTGGCCCGAGCCGCGCCAGGACGTCGCGAGCCGGGCCGGGTCGTCGTCGAGGAAGGTCGAGAACAGCACGATGAGCGCGCCCGAGGGCAGCCGGGGGACCCGCTGCCGGCGGGTGGGCTCACCGTCGGGCCGGGCCCGGGCCAGCTGCTGGGTCAGCCGGTGCAGGTGCGGCCGGCCGCCGGCCGGGGGACTGGGCCGCCGGAGCCGGCCGAGGTCCTCCAGCCCGACGCGGTCGCCGGCCTCGAGGTAGCTGCGGGCCACCGAGGCGGCGGCGGTGCGCGCGAGGTCCAGCGAGGTCGCCTCGTCCTCGTCGACGGCGGAGGCGTCGCCCCAGGTGTCCACCCGCGGGCCGACCTCGTCGCGGGAGTCGACCACGAGCATCACGGTGGCGTCGGCGGTGGCGAAGGTGCGGCGGACGTAGAGCTCGGAGACCGCGCCCGGCTGGCCGGCCCCGGCGGCCCCCTGGCCGTTGATGCGCGCCGTCACCCGCCAGTCGATGCGGCGCAGCCGGTCGCCGGGCCGGAAGGGGGCGACGTCGTGCAGGTCGCCGCCGTCGCCCGCCCGGCGCGAGCCGTGCGGGCCGGTGAGGCCCTGCAGCCGGAAGGGCAGCGGCAGGGCCCGCAGCGCGCGGGTGGACGGCAGCACCGTCATCACCACGGGCGGCTGCGAGCTGACGGGCCCGAGCAGCAGGCCCGACGGGTCGGCCGAGCGCGCGTCCAGCTGGAACAGCGCCCGGCTGCCGGTGCGCACCGAGCGCATCCGCACCCCGACGACGCGGTCGCGGGCCAGCAGCAGCGCCTCGCGCGGGCGGTGCCCCGGCGCGTCCACCCGCACCCCGAGCAGCGGGACGCCGGGCGCGGCGCCGACCTCCAGCTCGGCCTGCAGGGTGCCGGCGCTCGCCGTCTGGTCGGCGGCCCGCAGCCGGGCGCGGACGTCCTGCGCGGGCCAGCCGGCCCGGGAGACCACGAGGCCCAGCAGCAGCGGCAGCCCCAGCACGGCCACCTCGGGCCGACCGGCGACCAGGCCGACGACGGCCACCAGCACCCCGCCCACCAGCCAGGCGGCGCTGGCCGGCGCGGGGGCCGGGGTGCGCGGCGGCGCCGGCGCGACCGGCCGGGGCCGGGGGGCGTCCGGGTCCACCACCCGCGCCGTCGTGGTCGGGTCGCTCACGGGCGCGCCCGTCGCGCGCTCACCGCGCGCTCGCCGTCGCGGCCGGCCCCGGCACGGTGGCCAGCAGCGTCCCGACGACGTCGGCCGCGGCCAGCCCGCTGGCCCAGGTCTGCGGGTTGAGGGTGATCCGGTGCGCCAGCGCGGCCACGGCCACCTGCTTGACGTCCTCCGGGGTGACGAAGTCGCGGCCGTCGAGGACCGCGCGGGCCCGGGCGACCAGCAGCAGGGCGAGCGAGCCGCGCGGGGAGGCGCCGACCTCCACCGAGGGGTGCTGGCGGGTGGCGGAGGCGAGCGCGACGCAGTAGCGGACGACGTCGGGGTCCACCGCCACCTGCTCGACGCCGGCCTGCATGGCCAGCACGGTGGCCGGGTCGACGACGGCCCGGACGGCGGTCTCCTCCTGCTGGCGGGCCAGCCGGCGGCCGAGCACCTCCGCCTCGCCCTCGGCGCTGGGGTAGCCGACGGCGAGCCGGACCAGGAACCGGTCCAGCTGGGCCTCCGGCAGCGGGTAGGTGCCCTCGTACTCGACGGGGTTCGAGGTCGCCATCACGTGGAAGGGGCGGTCGAGGGTGAAGCTGCGGCCCTCGACGGTGACCTGCCGCTCGGCCATCGCCTCGAGCAGCGCCGACTGCGTCTTGGGCGCCGTCCGGTTGATCTCGTCGGCGAGCAGCAGGCCGGTGAACACCGGTCCGGCGCGGAAGGCGAAGGCCGCGCTGCCCGGCTCCCAGACGTAGGAGCCGGTGATGTCGGCCGGCAGCAGGTCCGGCGTGCACTGCAGCCGGGTGAAGTCCAGGCCCAGGGCGCCGGCCAGGCTGCGGGCGGCCAGCGTCTTGCCCAGCCCCGGGACGTCCTCGAACAGCACGTGGCCGCCGGCGAGCACCGCGGCCAGCGCGGTGGGCAGCGCGTCCTCCATGCCGACCACGACGGTGCCCACCTCGGCGAGCACCTGCTGGCCCAGCCGGGCCACCTCGGGCACGCTCAGCGGCTGGACGGGGGCGGCGGGCGGTGCCACCTGGGGCTCGGTCACGGGGTGGTCCTCTCGGTCAGCCGCTCGACCGCCAGGGCGGCACGGGCGTAGGCGTCGTAGCGGGGCGGGGTGCCCGGGTCGGCGGTGAGGGCGGTGTGGGCGTCGGGTCCCAGCAGCGCGCGGGCCCGGTCGGCGTCGGACGGGTCGTCGAGGTCGACGCCGCGCCAGCGGAGCCGCCGGGTGGCGATGCCGCGCAGGTGGGCCAGCGAGCGGCGGTCGACGCGGGACTCGAAGCCGTGCAGGCCCCAGGACAGCCGGTCGACCTCGCGCCGGGCGCCGGTGTCGGTGCGGTCGTCGTCGTGCTCGGGCCAGCCGTCGTCGTCGGCGACCGCCGTCGCGCGCAGCCGCAGCAGCACGCAGGCGGTGAGCGCGAGCAGCAGGCAGTGCGCGAGGTCCAGGCCGACGACCAGCATCAGCACGAAGACCCCGGCGCCCAGCGCGGCCGTGCGGGCGACGTCGCCGGCGGTCACGGCGGCGGCCCGGCGTCGGCGGAGAAGCGCGACCAGCTGCGGGCCAGGTCGGCCAGGCAGCGGCGGGCCTCGACGACGGCGGCCGGTCCCACGCCGTCGGCGGAGAAGCGGGCCCGGTGGTACAGCCCCAGCAGCGTGGTCACGGCGGCCGCGTCGGCCTCGGTGGCGGCCAGCACCCGCGAGGTCAGCTCGGTGGGCGTGTCCGCCGGGCGGCGGGGGACCCCGGAGCGCGCCGCCGCGTCCTCCAGCGCCACCCAGGCGGCCAGCACGGCGTCGGTGGGGTCGACGACGGTGTCGAGCAGCTGCTGGGCCTCCCGCACGCCCTGCTGCACGGCCGGGGCGTCGGGCCCGCCGTCACCGGCCACCAGCCCGCCCGTCGGCGCGGCCGCGGCGTTCTTGACCGGCGTGCGGGGCAGCGCCCGCCAGACCCAGAAGAGGACGGCCAGCAGCGCCACCACCAGCGCGGCCCAGAGCACGGGCACGACGAGGGTGCCGGTCCCGGCGTCCTGCAGGGGCGGGGGGCTGCTGGGGGCCGCCGTCGGCACCGACGGGAGGTTCCCCGGCTCGACGTCGGGGCCGTCGCCGAAGACGCCGAAGCGGTCGGTGATCCCCCAGGAGGAGCCCGTCGCCGCGGCGAGCACGACGAGTGCGCCCACGGCGAGGACGGCCGGCACCAGGGCCGCCGGGCGGCCCGGCCGCCGTCCCTCGTCCCGGTGCGCCACGGCCTCAGGATAGGGCGGCGGCCCGGGGGCCCGGCCGCCTAGGCTGCCCGGCATGACCACCGCGGCCCCGGCCGGACGGCCCCGGACCGGCCGGCCGCTCCGCCGCGCGCTGCGCCCGCTGGCCCTCGGCCTCGTGGTCGTGCTGGTCTACGGCCTGTGCCCGGCCGGGGCCGCCTCCCGCGCGGTCCGGGACCGGGTCGTCCCCCTCGACGCGCTGACGACCGGCGTCGGCGCCGGCGGACGGCTGGAGCCGGTGCAGGACGCCGCGCTGCTGCTGCCCGGCAGCCGGGTGCTCGCGGGCGCCCCGGGTGCCGCCGGGCGACGGCGGGCCGAGCAGGCGTGGCTGGCCTCGGGCTCGGTCCCGGCGGTGCCCGGCCTGGAGGGCAGCACGATGGTCCGCGACGCCCTGCTGGACCTGCGCACGCTCGCCCTCCCCGACGGGGTGCCGGTGGCGGCCTGGTCGCCGCCCTGGCGCTACGTCTGGCCGCGCGACTCCGCGCTGGCCGCGGCGGCGCTGGCCCGGACGGGCCACCCGGCCGACGCGGCCGCGGTGCTCGACTTCCTGCAGCGCGTGCAGCCGGCGTCCGGGGTCTTCGCCGCGCGCTACTCACCCGACGGCTCCGGGGTGCCCGACGACCGGGGCGAGCAGCTGGACGGGACCGGCTGGGCGCTGTGGGCGCTGGCCGCGGTCGTCGAGGCGGCCCCCGCCGCCGACCGCGCGGCCCTGCTGGCCCGGTGGGCGCCGCTGCTGGACCGCTCCACCGCGGCCGCCCGCGCCGCCGTGGACGACGGCCGGCGGCTGCCGCCCGCGGGTCCTGACTACTGGGAGGTGCCCGAGCGCCGCCCGACGCTGGCCACGGCGGCGCTGCTCCGGGCCGGGCTGGCCGCGGCCGCGCGCCTGCAGGGGCTGGCCGGCGACCCGGCCGCCGCGGAGCGCGCGGGCGCGGCGGCCGACCGCCTGGCCGCCACCGTCCGCGCCCGCTTCGGCGACGGCTACCCGCGCCACCCGGGAGGGCCGGCGTCGTCGGTGGACCTCGGCGTCGTCTTCCTGCTGCCCCCGTTCGCCGAGCACGCCGACCCCGACGCCGTCGCGGCCTTCGCGCGGGTTCCGCGGGCGATGCTGCGGCCCGCGGGCGGGCTGGCGCCGGGCGGGTCGTGGCGCGACGACGGGATCAGCTGGACGACGTCGACCTCGAGCTGCGCGCTGGCCGCGGCCGCGCTCGGCGACCGGGCCGGGGCGCAGGCGTGGCTGCGCTGGCTGGACGCGCACCGCACCGCGGCCGGCTCGCTGCCGGAGAAGGTGCTGGCCGACGGCAGCCCCGCGGCGGTCGCCCCGCTGGCCTGGGCCAGCGCCGCGGTGGTGCTGGCGGCCGTCGAGCTCGGTCCCTGACCGACCCGCCGGGCGGCCGCGGTCGGCCTCCGCTCAGAGCGGGTGGGTGAGGTTCAGCGGGTCCTGCAGGACGGCGTCCCGGGCGGCGAGCGCGGCCCCGAGGACGACGCGGCTGACCGAGACGGTCTCGAGGCTGACCACCTGGGTGGAGGCGAACGGACCGATGGCGGTGCGGGCGTCGAGGCCCTCCTGCAGCGTGCCGAGCAGCGACGGCCCCAGCAGGCTCAGGTACCCGCCCAGCACCACGGCGTGCGGGTTGAGGGTGCCGATGATGCCGTCGAGGGCGACGCCCAGGGCCCCGCCGCCGTCCTGCAGGGCCTGCAGCACGCCGGGATGCCCGGTCCGGGCCGCCTCGACCAGCATCTGCAGGCCGCGGAACGGCTCGAAGGTGGTGAGCCGCTCGGCCTCCGACGCCGTCACCAGCCCGCTGCGGACCAGCAGCTGCTCCGGGCCCAGCAGCGACTCCAGGCAGCCGCGCCGGCCGCAGCCGCACGCCGGTCCGTCCGGCTGCACCCGGACGTGGCCGAGGTCGCCGGCGCCGCCGTCGGCCCCGCGGAAGATCTCCCCGTCCAGGACCACGCCGCCGTTGAGCTCGCGCAGCCCGCCGAGGTAGACCGCCACCTCCGGCATCGGGGGCGGCAGCTCGGCGCGGACCGCCTGCAGCGCCGCCAGGTGGCCGTCGTGCTCGACACCGACGGTGACGTTCTCCCAGCCCGCCCCGTAGACGGTGTCGTAGACGGCGGTCTTGAGCTCCAGGCCGTCCCAGCCCAGCGTCGGGCACCAGCTGACGGTGCCGCCGTCGCCCGCCACGTAGCCCGGCAGTGCGAGGTGCACCGCGACGAGCGTCCGCTCCTCCGGGATCCGGCGCAGCTGACCGCACAGGGCCTCGTGGAACAGCGCGAAGCCGCGCTCGGGTCCGGAGTGCAGCAGCTGCAGCGGGACCTGCTCGCGCCACAGCTCCCGCCCGCCCACGGTGGTGCAGACGAACGAGGCCTCGAGCATGTCCAGCTGCACCCCGAGGACGCACCAGGCGTCGCCGTCCAGCGCGATCGGCTTGGTGGGCCGGCCCGCGCCCGGCCGGCGGACCGGCTCCAGCTCGCGGACCAGGCCGCGGGCGCGGAGCTCGCCGACCAGGTCGGTCATGGTGGAGATGCCGAGCCCGCAGCCGTGCGCGATGTCGTGCCGGCTGCTGGCGCCGTGGTCGCGGACGTGCCGCAGGATCTGGGTCAGGTTGCCCTGCCGCAGGTCGCCCGCACCCCCGCTGCGCCGGCCGGCGTGCAGGGGGTGGCTCCGGGACATGGGGGGATCGTAACCCATTCATTCGGCCTGAAAACGGATCAATGAAAGATCATTCCCGCGCTTTCTCGGACGTTTCTCAGGTCAGGGCGTGGACGCTATTTATTGGTTGAACGTTGTAATTCCGGTGACCGCGCCCCGGGCCGGCGCGGTCCGGGCGGCTAGGGTTGTCGAGGTCTCGTCGGACCGGCCCCGCGCCGGCCACGGGCCCCCCTGCAGCAGCACGCCGGCCCGCCGGCACGACGAGGTGAGGACCCGACCGTGATCAGCACCCAGGAAGTGCCCCTGGCCTTCGACGAGGCGGCCCCCAGCTACGACGCGATGGTCGCGCTCAACCCCGGCTACCACGCGCACCTGGCCACGGCGGCCGAGGCGCTGCTGGAGGCCGCTCCGGCCGGCCGCCCGCTGGCGCTGGTCGACCTGGGCTGCGGGTCCGGCGCCTCGACGCGGGCCCTCGTGACCGCCGCGCGCGACGCCGACCGCGACGTCGCCCTCACCGGGGTCGACGCCTCCTCCGGGATGCTGGACGAGGCCCACGCCAAGCGCTGGCCGACCGGGGTCTCGTTCGAGCACGGGCTGGCGCAGGACCTGGCCGCCCGCCGGTCCGAGTTCGGCCTGGCGGGGCCCGTCGACGGCGTGCTGGCCGCCTACCTGTTCCGCAACGTCGGCCCGGACGAGCGCGACGCCGTGCTCCGCGACGTCCACGACCTGCTGGCTCCCGACGGCGTCCTGGTCGTGCAGGAGTACTCCGTCGCCCAGTCCCGGGTGGCCGACCTGGTCTGGTCCCTGGTCTGCTGGCTGGTCGTCATCCCGCTCAGCTGGGTGACGTCGCGGCAGACCCGGCTCTACCGCTACCTGTGGCGCAGCGTGCGCGCCTTCGACGCCGTGCAGACCTTCGTCGACCGGCTCTACGCCGCCGGCTTCGTCGACGTCGAGGTCTCGACGGCGCCCGGCTGGCAGCGCGGCATCCTGCACACGTTCCGGGCGAGGCGGGCGGGGTGAGCGCTGGGGGCTGGTTCCCGGGCCGCGACCCGCGGGCCGTCCGGCACCCGGGCGCCCCGGGCGCGCGGCGCAGCACGGGCGGGCACCCGGTCCTGGTGGCCGGCGGCGGCATCGCCGGGCTGACCGCCGCCACCGGCCTCGCCGAGCGGGGGGTGCCGGTGACCCTCGTCGAGGCGCAGCCCCAGCTGGGCGGCCGGGTCCGGGCCTGGCCCGTCGAGCACCCCGGCGCGGGCGGCCCCCCGGTGACGATGAGCCGCGGCTTCCACGCCTTCTTCCGGCAGTACTACAACCTGCGGGCGCTGCTGCGCCGCACCGACCCGGGCCTGGACCGGCTGGTGCCGCTGGCGGACTACCCCCTGGTCTCGGCCGCCGGCCAGCGCGACTCCTTCGCCGCGGTCCCGCGGACCCCGCCGCTCTCCATCGCCGCCTTCGTGGCGCAGAGCCCCTCCTTCACCGCCGCCGACCTGGCCCGCGTCGACATCCCGGCGGCGCTGGAGCTGCTGGACGTCGACTTCCCCGCCACCTTCTCCCGCTACGACGGCGAGAGCGCGGCGGACTTCCTGGACCGGCTGCGCTTCCCCTCCGACGCCCGGCACCTCGCGCTGGAGGTCTTCGCCCGCAGCTTCTTCGCCCACCCGTCGGAGTTCGCGGCGGGGGAGCTGGTGGCGATGTTCCACTCCTACTTCACCGGCTCGGCCGAGGGCCTGCTCTTCGACGTGCCGCGGGACGACTACGACACCAGCCTCTGGGCGCCGCTGGGCCGCCACCTGCACGGCCTCGGCGTCGAGGTGGCGACGTCGGAGACGGTCGAGCACGTGGCCGGGACCGGCGACGAGCTCGAGGTGACGCTGGGCTCGGGGGAGCAGCGCCGGGTCTCCGGCGTCGTGCTGGCCACCGACCCGGGTACGACCCGGCGCCTCGTCGACGGCTCCCCGCTGTTCGACGACGACTACCGCGGCCGGGTGGGCGCGGGCCGCAACGCGCCGCCGTTCGCCGTCTGGCGGCTCTGGCTGGACCGCCGGGCCGACGTCGAGCGCGCGCCGTTCCTCGGCACCAGCGGGTTCGGGCCGCTGGACAACGTCTCGCTGCTGGAGCGCTTCGAGGACGGCGCCCGCCGCTGGTCCGAGGCGCGCGGCGGCTCGGTCGTCGAGCTGCACGCCTACGCGCTGGCCGACGGGGTGGACGAGGACGCGCTGCGGGCCGAGCTGCGGCACCACCTCGACGTCCTCCTCCCCGAGCTGGCCGGCGCGGCCGTGCTGGCGCAGGAGTGGCTGGTGAGTGCGGACTGCCCGCTGGCCGGCACCGCGCCCTGGCAGCTGCGGCCCGGCGTCGCGACCCCCGACCCGCGGGTGGTGCTGGCCGGCGACGGCATCCGCTGCGACCACCCGGTCGCCCTCATGGAGCGGGCCGCGACGACGGGCTGGCTGGCCGCGAACGCGCTGCTGGCCCGCGAGGGCGTCGCCGGCCACGACCTCTGGACCGTCCCGACGGCCTCCCGGCACCCCGTCGCCGGCCGGGTCCGGCGGCTGCTCACCCGCGCCGGCTGAGCCGGCGCGGCGATTCTCAGCCGGGGAACTCGCCCCGCTGGCGCAGGTCGTAGCGGCGCTCGGCGTAGTCGAGGTCGTCGACCCAGAGCTGCCGGGCGGTCCGGCGGATCAGGGGCTTGAGCACCGGGGAGAACCAGCGGGCCGCGGCGAAGCCGGGGCGGTCGGAGTAGGCGATCGTCGCCTCGGTGATCATCGTCCTCGGCCGGCCCTCCTCGTCCACCCCCAGCGGGGTGGCGTGGGTCTCCACGACGCTGCCGGCGCCCTCGCCCTCGGTGATCCGCATGACGATGGTGCGGGCGTCGGGGCAGCTGAACTCGGCCTGGACGGGGACGCCCCACGTGCGGCTGAGCCGGAACGTCACGTCGACGACCATCGTCGTGTCGTCGCTGGCGTCGTCGTCGACGACGAGGTGGCTGAAGGCGTAGGGGTGGAACCAGGAGCCGTGCCACGGGTCCAGCCGGTTGGCGATGACGTCCTGCGGCTCGCAGACGCCGGGCTGGGCGATCACGGCGGCGACCGAGCCCAGCAGCGGCGGGCGCGGCGGGAGCGAGGGCCGCTCGGTGGGCTCCTCGCCGGGCGTGGGCAGGCCCACCCAGACCAGCACGCCGTCGTCGAAGGCGCGGTAGGGGCTCCAGCCGGGCTGCGGCGCGTTCTCGAAGGCCAGGCCGTGCCAGCGGCAGTACATGGTGCCGTCCAGCACGGGGCAGCGGTCCATCAGCGCGCCCAGGTGCGGGCAGGCGCCCGGCCCGGCGACCAGCGTGCCCTCGCCGTCGCGCCACAGCACGACCTCGCGGCCGGCGATGGTGCGGGCGACGGACTCGGCGCGGCCGACGTCGGTGCTGGCCCCGGCGACGTACCAGCCGCCCGAGTTCTGCGCCTGGGAGACCGCGAGCGCGGCGGCGATCCGCCGCGGCTTGGCCAGCCGCCAGGTCGAGATCATCCGGTCCTCGCGGGGCTGCGGCACCCGGTAGAGCGGGATGCGGCTGCGCACCGACGCGGGCATCGGGACCCCGGGCAGCAGGTCGGGCTCGGCGGCCTGCTGGCCGGTGGCCTGGCCGACGGCGTCAGCGGGGGTGCGGAGCGACATGGTCGGCGGTCCTTCCTGGTCCGGTCTGGGCGGCGGCGGGCGGCGTCGGCGGCCCCGCCACCATGATGCGCGCGGCGGTGGTGGCCTTGCGCCAGGTGGGCACCCGGGCCCGGGTGGTGAAGACGTCGTAGTCGGCGGCCTCGATGCGCTCGAGGATCTGGCTGTAGAGCACCCGGGCGGCGCCGACGCAGCGGGCCGAGCGGCCCGGCAGCAGGGCGATGCCGGTGTCGGCCAGCGCGTAGAGCTCGCGGTTGCGGGCGATCTGGAAGGCCAGGAACTCCCGCCACTCCGGCGTCGCGCGCCGCCGGCCGCGCGCCTCCACGGCCTCACCTGCGGGGGGGACGACCCCCCCGAGCCCCCCCGCGACACGCGAAGGGTCGAGCTCGACGCCGAAGCGCCGCAGGTCCTCCTGCGGCACGTAGACGCGGCCGCGGTCGAGGTCCTCGTCGACGTCGCGCAGGAAGTTCGTCAGCTGGAAGGCCAGGCCCAGGGCACGAGCCGGCTCCTTCGCCATCGGGCTGGCAGGCTCCAGCACCGGGAGCATCATCTCCCCGATGACCGCGGCCGAGCCCTCCATGTAGCCGCAGAGGTCGTCCCACGTCTCGTAGGCGGTGGTGGTGAGGTCCATCGCCATCGCGCCGAAGAAGCGGTCGAAGCACTCGCGCTCGATGTCGCAGCCGACGACGGTGGCGGCGACGGCGGCCATCACCGGGTCGTCGCCGGTCGGGGCACCGGCCTCCTCGGCCGCCACGGCGGTCCGGTAGCGGTCGGCGAAGGCCTGCAGCGCGGCCGCGGTGGCCGCGGTGTCCCCGCCGTCGATGACGGCCTGGTCGTCGACGATGTCGTCGGCGAGCCGGCAGAGCGCGTACACCGCGTGCACGTGCTTGCGGCGGGCCCGGGGCAGCAGAGCGGCGCCCCAGTAGTAGGTGGTGCCGTAGCGCCAGGTCAGCCGGGCGGCCTCGCGGTAGCCCGCGTGCAGCAGGGCCGTGCGGCCGCCGTCGGAGGCGGCGGGGGCGTCGGTGGTGCGGCTCACCGGGTCGGCCCCGGCAGGTAGCCGCTCACCCGCTCGGCGGCGAGCTTGCCCGAGATCAGCACCATCGGCACGCCGACGCCGGGCACCGTGCCCGAGCCCGCGAAGAAGAAGCCGGGCACCCGCTTCTCGACGTTCGGCGGCCGGAACGGGCCGGTCTGGGGGAACGTGTGCGCGAGGGCGAACGGGGTGCCGGCTGCCATCCCCTGGCGCTGCCAGCCGAGCGGGTCGACGAGCTCCTCGGTGACGACGTCGTCCGGGTAGCCGTTGGCGGAGAGGAAGCCGTGCAGCCGGTCGCGCATGGCCGGCGCCTCCTGCACCCAGTCGATCTTGCCGCCGGAGAGGTTGGGCACGGGCTCCAGGACGAACAGCGACGAGCAGCCCTCCGGCGCCGCGGAGGGGGCGTCGAGCGAGGCGATGGTGACCATCCGCGACGGGTCGGGCATCAGCTCGCCGCGGTCCAGCAGCGCGTCGAAGGCCGTGTTCCACTCGTGCCCGAAGTGGATGTTGTGGTGCGCGGCGCTCTCCTCGGGGAGGCCGCGGACGCCGACGTGCCAGACGACGGCCGAGGGCGAGTAGTCGCCCTTGCCCGGGCGCGCGGCCCGCGGCGGGGTCAGCTCGGGCAGCAGGTGCTCGTAGGCGACGGGGGTGTCCAGCGTGCAGACGACGGCGTCGGCGCTGACCGCCTCACCGCCCGCGAGGCGGACGCCGGCCACCCGGCCGGTGGGGGAGCGCAGCACCGTCTCGACGCTCTCGCCGTAGCGGAACTGCGCGCCGGCCTTCTCGGCCGCCTGCGCCAGCGCCAGGGGCACCGCGTGCATGCCGCCCTCGGGGAAGAAGACCCCCTCGATGCTGTCCATGTAGGTGATCACCGCGTAGAGGGCCAGCGCCTTCTCGGGCGCCAGGCCGGCGTACATCGCCTGGAAGCTGAACAGCCGGTGCAGCCGCGGGTCCTGGAAGTGGGAGCGGACGGCCGGGCCCAGCCGGCGGAACGCGCCGAGCTGCAGCAGCTTGGCGGCGGCCCGCGGGTTCTTCAGCAGCCCCAGCGGGGAGTCGAAGTTGGTGTCGATGAAGTTCGGCATCTCGGCGACGTAGAGCTTGCGCAGCCACTCGACGAAGCCCTCGAAGGCCGCGGCGTCGACGCTGCCGCAGGTCTCGGCGATCTCCTGGCGCATCGCGTCGCGGTCGCCGCGGACCATGATCGTGCTGCCGTCGGCGTACACCGCGCGGTAGGCCGGGTCGAGGCGCTTGAGCGGGCCCAGCGCGGACAGGTCGCTGCCGGCGGCGCGGAGCACGTCGGCGATGAGGTCCGGCATGGTCAGCACGCTGGGGCCGGTGTCGAAGGTGAAGCCGTCGCGCTGCAGCAGCCCGTTGCGGCCGCCGGCGATGTCCTCCCGCTCGACGACGGTGACGTCGTAGCCGCGACCGGCGAGGTGGCAGGCGGTGGAGAGGCCGGCGAGACCGGCCCCGATGACGACGACGGAGCTCATGCGCGGGCCGGGGACGGGGTGGTCATGCGGGTGGGGTGCTCCTCGAGCGGTGGGGTGGGACGGGGGCGAGGGCCGCTCACCGGTCGCGCCAGGCGATCCGGTGGGCCATCTGGGTGAGGCCGGCGACGCCGTCGGGGTCGAGCCCCTCGGCGCCGAGGGCGGCGACGGCGGCGTGCACGTGGGCGCTGATCCGGGACTCGACGGCGTCGACGACGCCACCGGCCCGCAGCGCGTCCTGCAGGAAGACGACGTCGGCCGGGCTCAGCGCCGGGGTGCCGACCCGTTCCAGCACGTCGCGCGCCGGGCCCTGCAGCAGCTCGTGGGCCAGGGAGAGGATGACGGTGGGCTTGCCCGAGAGCAGGTCGTCACCGGCCGGCTTGCCGGTGCGGGCGGGGTCGCCCCAGACGCCCAGCAGGTCGTCGCGCAGCGCGAACGCCTCGCCGACCTCGGCGCCGTAGGTGGCCAGCACCTCGACGGTCGCGCGGTCGGCGCCGGCCGCGGTGGCGCCCAGCTGGAGGGGCCGCCAGACGGTGTAGCAGCCCGACTTGGCCTGGGCCACCTGGCGCGCGTGCTCCAGGTCGCGGCGGCCGGCGGCGCTGCCGGTGAGGTCCCGGCTCTGCCCGCGGACCAGCTCGACGACCAGCACCCGCCACACCGACCGCATGGCCGCCGGCAGCGAGCTGACGAGGTGGTCGGCCTCGGCGTGCGCGAGGTCGCCGACCAGGACCGCGATGCTGTCGCCGAAGCGGTTCGCGCTGCCGCGGCCCCCGCTGTGCAGGTGCAGCTGGGCGGCGAGGGTGTGCACCGAGGGCTGGCCGCGGCGGGAGGCGGACTCGTCCATGACGTCGTCGTGGATGAGGGCGAAGATGTGCAGCAGCTCCAGCGCCGTCGCGACCTGGAGGACGTCGGCCGCCCCGCGGTCGTCGCGCCGGCCGCCGGCCACCACCCAGCCCCACAGGCACATGCTCGGCCGGATGCGCTTGCCGCCGGTGCCCACGAGGCCGCGGAGCAGCTCGGGCAGGTCGCGGTCGGCCAGGATGTCGACGACGGCCCCGTGCGGGCTCAGCTCGTCGGTCCAGACGCGCTCGAGGTCGTCGACGACCTCGGCCATCCGGGCGTCGACGCGGACGAGGAACTCCTCGTTCAGCTCACCGGCGCGGCGGGTCGGCAGGGCGACGACCGACGAGGACCCCCGACGCCGGCCCGGCAGGCCCGAGGGCGAGAGCTGCGAGCTCATCGCGTCCTCCGACCGCACGGGTGCCCCCTCACCCGGTCACCGCCAGGCGCTCGACCTGCAGCACCGACCAGGGGCTGAACACGAACGGGGTCGCCCCCACCGCACGCACCACGTCGTCCCATGCCCCCCACTTCCAGTCCATGACCTCGGCAGGGTTCGCTGCGGGGTCCGCGACCGGATGCAGGGCGCGGGCCCGGTACACCGGGCAGATCTCGTTCTCGACGACGCCGCTGGCGTCGGTGGCGGTGTAGGCGAAGTCGGGCAGCACGCACTCGAGCGGTCCGACGGCCAGGCCCAGCTCCTCGCCGACGCGGCGGCGGACGGCGTCCTCCATGTCCTCGCCGGGCGCGGGGTGGCCGCAGCAGGTGTTGGTCCACACGCCGGGCCAGGTGCGCTTGCCCAGCGCCCGCCGGGTCAGCAGCAGGCGGTCGTCCTCGTCGAACAGGTAGAGCGAGAAGGCCAGGTGCAGGGGCGTCTCCGCGTCGTGCACCTCGGACTTCAGCCGCTGCCCGATGGGCTCGCCGGCCGCGCTCATCAGCACCACCGACTCCTCGGTCACCGTCATCGGGGTCCCTCTCCGCAGCAACGGCTGCGGCGGTCCCCGTGACCTGCTCGACCCGCGTCGTCCACGCCGTCACTCTAGCGAGGCGTCCACAGGACCCCGGCCGCGCGCGGGCCGCGCCCGGACGGCGTCCCGCGCGGCGGACCGGGGTGATCCGCCCCACACCGGATCCGCCCCCCGGGGTCCCGCCGCGGGGGCCGTCACGCTCAGCGGGTAACGAGTGCGTTCCACTTCGGCCGGGAATGCGCTCCGGGGGCCGGTCGAGGATTTCCTCCCGGGGTCAGGGCGGGGGAAATGCCCTACGATGAGCCGCGGCGCTCCCCCGGTGCGGAGGGTGCGCATCTTTGTTCATCATTCGACTGCTCAGCATGCGTCGGCGGGGACGGCGAGCGGCCAAGGGGGACACCAACAGCATGAGTGACGAGCGCATCAGTGTGCTCATCGCCAACCCGTCGCCCGACGTCTACGGGTCCGACCTGCAGATGCTGGAGAGCATCTCGGCGATGACCGCGCAGGGCTGGCGGGTCGTGGTGGCTCTGCCGTCCGACGGCGAGCTGGTCCCCCGGATCCGGGCGCGCGGCGGTGAGGTCCACTTCTTCTCCTTCCCGGTGCTGCGCCGGGCCAACCAGTCGGCGGCCGCCTTCGCCGGCATGGTCGGCTCCGCGGCGCTGGCGGTGCCCCGGCTGGTCGGGCTGATCCGCCGGCTGAAGCCCTCGCTGGTCTACGTCAACACCGTCACCCTGCCGTGGTGGCTGCTGGCCGCCCGGCTGACCGGCACCCCGACCGTCTGCCACCTGCACGAGGCCGAGAACACCGACTCCCCGGTCGTGCGCCGCGCGCTCGTCGCGCCGCTGCGGCTGGCGCACGCCGTCATCGTCATCAGCCGGTCGGCGATGGCCGCCATGGTGGAGGCCGACCCCGGCCTGGAGGCCCGCGGCCGGCTCATCTACAACGGCGTGCCCACCCCGCCCGAGGAGCCGTCCCCGCCCGCCCGCGACCTGCCGCTGCGCGCCGTCGTCGTCGGCCGGCTCTCCCCGCGGAAGGCGCCGCACCTGGCGCTGGAGGCCGTCGGCCGGCTCCGCCAGCAGGGCGTCGCCCTCGAGGTCGAGCTCGCCGGCTCCGCCTTCCCCGGTTACGAGTGGTACGTCGAGCAGCTGGAGCAGCGCGCGGCCCAGGAGGACCTGGCCGGCGCCGTCACCTTCTCGGGCTACTGCTCGCCCATCTGGCCCGCCCTGGAGCGCGCCGACCTGGCCATCGCCCCCTCGCTGCGCGAGCCCTTCGGCAACGCCGTCGTCGAGGCGCAGATGTCGCTGCGGCCGGTCGTCGCCACCGCGGCCCTCGGCCACCTGGAGAGCATCACCGACGAGCAGACCGGCCTGCTGGTCCCGGCCGAGGACGTGGACGCGATGGCCGACGCCGTCCGGCGCCTCGTCGAGGACGCCGAGCTGGCCGGCTCGCTGGCCGCCGCCGCCCGCGCCAACGCGCTCGCGCGCTTCACCACCGGGCGCTACAACGCCGAGGTCGTGGGGCTCGTCCGCGAGCTGACCGGCACCGTGGAGGTGGCCCCGTGAGCGCCGTCGCCAGCCTGGCCGGGGTGCTGGACCGGCTGCCGGGCAGCCGTCGGTTCACCGCCACCCCGCGCTCGCGGACGGTCCGCATCCTCGGCACCCACGGCGTGCCCGCGAACTACGGCGGCTTCGAGACCGCGGCCGAGAACGTGGCCCTGTTCCTGCGCGACCAGGGCTGGCGCGTCGTCGTCTACTGCCAGGTCCCGGGCACCGGTCCGGTGACCGAGGACGTCTGGAACGGCCTGGAGCGGGTGCTCATCCCCGTCGACCGGGAGGGCTGGCTGGGCACGTCGCAGTTCGACTGGCTCTCCATCACCCACGCCGCGAAGCACCGCGACGTCTGCCTCACCTTCGGCTACAACACCGCCGTCTTCAACGTGGTGCAGCGGGTGCTCGGCATCCCCAACGTCATCAACATGGACGGCATCGAGTGGTCGCGGGCCCGCTGGGGCAAGCTGCGCCAGGCCATCCTCTACACCAACGAGCGGATCGCCTGCTTCGTCGGCAACCACCTCGTCGCCGACCACCCGGTCATCGAGACCTACCTGCACACCCGGGCGCCGGCGCGGAAGGTCAGCACGGTCACCTACGGCGGCCCGACGGTGCTCGACGCCCCGACCGACGTCGTGGAGGCGCACGGGCTCACCCCCGGCCGCTACCTGACGCTGATCGCCCGGCCGATCCCCGAGAACACGATCCTCGAGATCGTGCAGGGCTTCTCGGCCCGCCCGCGCGGCGTCGAGCTGGTCGTCCTGGGCGGCTACAAGCCCGACGAGGACGCCTACCACCGGGCCGTCGTCGAGGCGGCCGGTCCCGAGGTGCGCTTCGTCGGCGGCATCTACGACCCGGCGGCCACCGCCGCCCTCCGCTTCCACAGCCTCGGCTACGTGCACGGCCACACCGTCGGCGGCACGAACCCGTCGCTGGTCGAGGCGCTGGGCGCCGGGAACCCGGTGATCGCGCACGACAACGCCTACAACCGCTGGGTGGCCGGCGACGCCGCCCTCTACTTCCGCACCGCCGCGGACGTCGACGCCCGGGTCGGGGAGCTGGTGGCCTCCCCGGAGACCGCCGCCCGGCTCGGCGCGGCCGCCCGCGTCCGGCACGCCTCCGAGTTCACCTGGGAGCACGTCGCCGGCCAGTACGAGCAGCTGCTGCTGCCCTACCTCGGGCCCGACGGGCGCCGAGGGGTCACCGCGGGGATGGCCGACACGCACGAGACCGGAGGGATGCCGGTGGTCCAGACCGCAGGGACAACAGGAAGCGAGCAGTCGTGATCAGAGTCGGAGTCGTGGGGCTGGGCAAGATGGGCCTCTCCCACCTGTCCATGTTCAACGCCCACCCGGAGGTGGAGGTCGCGGGCATCTGCGACTCCGCCGGCTACATGCTGGGCGTGCTGAACAAGTACACCGGGCTGAAGACCTACGCCGACATGGGCGCGATGCTCGACGACGCCGAGCTCGACGCCGTGGTCATCTCGACCCCGTCGAGCATGCACGCGCCGATGGTCCGCACCGCTCTGGAGCGCGGGGTGAGCGTCTTCTGCGAGAAGCCGTTCTGCCTCGACCCGGCCGACTCCGCCGCCCTCACCGCGCTGGCGGAGGAGAAGGGCCTGGTCACCCAGGTCGGCTACCACTACCGCTTCGTCGGCGCCTTCGCCGAGGTGAAGCGGCTGCTGGACCTCGGTGCCATCGGCCGGGTCACCCACGTGCTGGCCGAGGCCTACGGCCCCGTCGTGCTCAAGCCGCAGGGCAGCACCTGGCGGACCAAGAAGGCGCTCGGCGGCGGCAGCCTCTACGACTACGCCGCGCACCCGCTGAACCTCGTCAACTGGTACCTGGGCGAGGCGGAGCGGGCCGGCGGCTCGGTGCTCAACCCGGTGTTCTCCCGCGAGACCGACGACGAGGTGTTCAGCACCCTGTTCTTCGACCCGGCCACGCCGGGCGGGGCGCCGGTCACCGCTCAGCTGTCGGTGAACTGGAGCGACGAGTCGCAGCGCAAGATGACGACCAAGGTGACCATCTGGGGCACCGAGGGCCGCATCTCCGCCGACCGCCAGGAGGTGCAGGTCTTCCTCCGCGACGGCGCCGCCGTGCCCGACGGCTACGTGCCCGGGTGGAACGTCAAGTACACGACGGAGCTGACCGAGGAGGTCTGGTTCTACCTGCGCGGCGAGGAGTACAGCGCGCAGGTCGACACCTTCGTCACCCGGGTGATCAAGGGCGAGACCGAGGGCGTCAACAACTTCGCCCACGCCGCCGCCACCGACCGGGCCATCCAGCTCATGGTCGACGACGCCGCCGGCGTGGTCCGCGCCCCCGCGACGGGTGCGCTCGCCGCCCCGGCCGGGCGGACCGGCCGTTCCCTGCCCGGGGCCGTGCGCTCCCGGGTCCGCTCGCTGCTGCAGAAGGTGGGGGTCGCCCGATGACCACGACGACGACCGAGCAGGTCCGGATGGACCGGCTGCTGTTCGGGGACAACCAGTTCTTCGGCGTGAACCACATGTCCGAGGAGAAGGCCCGCGCGCAGGCCATGAAGTTCCAGGACATCAGCGTGGTGCAGTCGGTGCTCGACGACGCCTACGACGAGGGCGTCACGACCTTCATGTGCACCACGCACGACCGGATCGCCCTGGTGGCCGATCACGTCCGCGCCAACCCCGAGCGCTACCCGGACATGACCTTCTACCCGTGCATGCCGTACGCGCACAAGTACGCCAACGCCATGACCGAGGACGGCCCGCTGGGCGCCATCAAGCGCTTCCTGCCGGACGAGGGCTTCCTCGACGCGGCGCTGCGCGGCAGCCGCTCGCTGGCCACCAAGGACATCGAGGGCATCGTCACGCTGCTCATCGACTCCGAGATGAAGATGTTCGCCGGGCTCCGGACGCCGGTCATCTTCCTGCAGAACGTCGTCGTCGACCTGCTCCTCGGGCTGGGCTTCAACGAGGCCTTCAAGATCTTCCACGACCACGTCCGGGCCCGCTACGGCGCCGAGCCGGGGTTCATCACCATGAACACCCCGGCCCTGCTGGACGTGCTGGACGGCCTCGGGATCGTCAACCCGATCGTCTGCTCCAACATCAACAAGGTCGGATTCCGGATGAGCGGCGGCATGGAGGCCTACCACCGGATGCTGGCCGAGCGGGAGTTCCGCGCGATCGCCATGTCGGTCTTCGCGTCCGGGGCCATCGAGCCGCGCGAGGCGATCGAGTGGGTCTGCGCCCAGCCGAACATCGAGTCGATCGTGTTCGGGGCCTCCAGCCGCCGCAACATCGCCGGCACCAAGGCCCTCGTCGACCAGTACTGGGTCCGCTGAGCGCTCCGGGGCCCGGGGGTCACGAGGCTGTGACGTCGGGCTCATCCGCCGCCTTTCCGGGCGGCGGCGGGGCCCTTTCCGGCTACCCTTCCGGTACCGGACGCCGGGGTGCCGAGAATCCAGTCCGCAAACACCCGCGTGTGGGGAGTTGAGCACATTGTCTGTCGGTTATCTCGCCCACAGCTTCGACCTTCTGAACGTCCGCGACCTCGACCTGGTGGCCCAGGCCGGGGAGCGCTGCGACGAGCTCGTGGCCGGCGTCCTCGCCGACGACCTCGTCGAACAGCGCTACGGCCGGCGGCCGGTGGTGCCGGTGGCCGAGCGGCTCGCCCTGGTCGCCCGCGTCCGCGGGGTCAGCCGCGCCGTCGAGCAGACGGGTGCCGAGGTGCCCGCCGAGGTGGGAGCCGTGACGGCGTTCGTCGTCGCCGACGAGCCCTCGGTGCTCGACGGGGTCGACGCCGTCGTGCTCAGCCCGCGCCGGGAGACCGCCTCCGACGTGCTCCGGCACGCGCTGCGGGCCGCGGTCTCCGACGAGGCCGTCGCCTGATGGCCGCCGGCACCCAAGTGCAGGCCCGCGGCTTCGGCGCGGCCCACGCCCAGCTCCGCAACGCGCAGAAGACGTCCAAGGGCGCCCCGGCGTACTCGCTCTACGTGAACCGCCCGCTGGGCAGGGTCTTCGCGGCCGCCGCCTTCCAGGTGGGGATGACCCCCAACCAGGTGACCTGCGTCAGCGCCCTGGCCACGTTCAGCGGCATCGTCTGGCTCGCCGCGGGCGCGCCCACCTGGCTGACCGGCATCGGCGTCTGCCTGCTGCTGGTGCTCGGCTACGCCCTCGACTCCGCCGACGGCCAGCTCGCCCGGCTGCGCGGCGGCGGCAGCCCGGCCGGGGAGTGGCTGGACCACATGTTCGACGCGGCCAAGAACTCGATGCTGCACCTGGCGGTGCTGATCATCGCCTTCCGGCACTTCGACCTGGCGCTGGGCTGGCTGCTGGTGCCGATCGCCTTCACCGTCGTCACCGCCGTGATGTTCTTCGGCATGCTGCTCAACGACTTCCTGGCCCGGGTGGACCGCGCCCAGCACGGCCGGCCGGCGCCGTCGACGGAGGGGTCGACGCCGCTGCGGACCCTCATGAAGATCCCCGCCGACTACGGCGTGCTCTGCCTGGTGTTCCTCGTGCTCGGCGCCCCGCTGGTCTTCTTCACCCTCTACGGCCTGCTGGGGCTGGGCACGCTCGGCTACCTCGCGCTGGCCCTGCGCAAGTGGTACCGCGACGTCTCCGCGCTCGGCGCCCCGGAGCGGGTGGCGGCGTGAGCACCCCGGTCGTCGGCTACGTGCCGGGCGCCTGGGACATGTTCCACGTCGGGCACCTCAACATCCTGCTGCGGGCCCGCGAGCACTGCGACCGGCTCGTCGTCGGCGCCGTCACCGACGAGGCCCTCTTCGCGGCCAAGGCCAAGCACCCGGTGGTGCCGCTGGCCGAGCGGCTCGAGGTGGTGGCCGCGCTCGACCTCGTCGACGAGGTCACCACCGACTTCTCCTCGGACAAGCTCGAGGTGTGGGAGCGTGTCCGCTTCGACGTGCTCTTCAAGGGCGACGACTGGCGGGGGACCGCCAAGGGCGACAAGCTCGAGGCCGACATGGCGTCGGTCGGGGTGAGGGTGCACTACTTCCCCTACACCGTGCACACCTCCAGCACGCTGCTGCGCTCGCTGCTCTCCGAGCGCTGAGCCCGGCCCTCCCCGGGCTCCCCTCCGCCGGTCAGCTGGGGGCGCGGCCGCGGAAGGCGACCACCGGGGTGTCGACCGAGTAGTCGACGGTGATCAGCACGTCGGAGCGTCGGTCCTCCGGCACCGCGAAGACGAAGGTGCCGCTCGCGCGCTCCCCGGGGGCCACCGACCTCGGCAGCGCGCGGGTGCCCGGACCGCTCAGCGCGGACCCTGGGGCCTCGTCGGCCCCGTGGTAGAGGTTGACGACGGTGCTGGACAGGTCGACCCGCTCGCCGGACCGGTTGGTCAGGGTGACGGTGGCGCGGACCGCCGGCCCGGACACCTCGCCGGGCCCGCTCGCCTCGCCGGCGACGGCCTCGAGCCGGCTCACCCGCGCGGTCAGGCCCTCCTCGACCTCCTCCGGCTCGTCCAGCGGCACCGGCGGCTTCGTGCTGACCTCGGCCGTCGGCGCCGGGGCCTCCTCCGGCTCCTCCTCCGCGGTGGCGCTCGCCGACGGCGAGGTCCGCGCGGTCGGGCTCGCGGCGGCGGTCGGGCCGGCCGAGGACGGGGCGGCCGTCGGGACCGGGCTGGCGGTGGGCGTCGCCGACGGGGACGTCTCCGGCGTGGTGGCCGGGGAGCCGCTGGGCACCGGGGTGCCGGCGGGCGGCTCGACGGCGGCCGGCTCGGACCGCACCTGCCGGACCACCAGCACGGCGGCCACGAGCACGGCCACGACGGCCAGGACCAGGGCCAGCCGGACCGGCCAGGTCCGGGGTGCGTCTGCCGCCATGGGGTCTCCTGCTCGCTCGCGCCGGGGTGCGGGCGCTCGCCCGCCCCACCATTGTCGCCGCCGGCCGCCGCTCCGCGGGCACCGTCCGCGCCGGTCCCGGAGCGGTCCGCGGGGGCCCGGTGGCGGCCAGATCTCGATTGGCTTGCGATGTCCGCGACGCCCCGGGGAGGCTCGGGACGCTCTGCTAACGTCGGCGGGACGGTGCCGCCGAGGGTGCGAGCCTGCCGCGGACCAGGGGAGAACACGTCGCGTGTCGTCGAGAGCACACCAGCGGTGGACCCGTGGGTCCGTCGTCGGTCTGGTGGTCGCGGCCCTCGTGCTGCTGCTCCTGCTCGGCGTCGTCCTGGTCGACCGCCGCTCCCGCGGCGGGGACGCCACCGCTGAGCCCACCTACCGCGACGGCCGCGTCGTCATCTCCGACACCTTCGAGCGTGACCTCGACACCGGCTGGGGCGAGGCCGACTCGGGCGGGCCCTACGCGCTCACCGGCGCGACGGACTTCCACGTCGACGGCGGCACCGGTCTCGTCCGGCTGCCGCGGGCCTCGGTCGGCCACCTCGCCGCGCTGACGCGCGAGCGCCCGCAGGACCTCACCGCGTCCGTCGACGTCATCGCTCCCGCACCGGTGCGCCGTGGGAGCGGGGTCTACGTCGCGATGCACCTGCGCACCAACGGCCCCTTCTACTACCGGCCCGTCCTCCGCTTCGCCCCCGACCGCAAGGTCTACCTCTCGCTCTCCCGCTTCGACGGCAGCACCGAGGACCAGCTGGTGCTGGCCACCGAGAAGATCGTCGCCACGGGCGTCAGGGCCGGCACCCGGCTCACCTTCACGGCGTCGGTCACCGGGATGACGCCGGTCACCGTGCGCGCCGGGGTCTCGGCCGGCGCGGGCGAGGCCAGCGGGGTCGAGGCCGTCGACGCCAGCGCGTCCCGGCTGGCCGCCGGCGGGTCGCTGGCCCTGTGGGCCTACGTGGCCGGCAGCTCCGACGCCGACAAGGTGGTCGGCTTCGACAACCTGAACGTCCGCCAGCAGGTGGCCGAGACGCCGGGCACCGCGGACGGCACCGGCTCCATCGGCGGCGGCGTGGTGGTCCCGGCCGGCCAGGACGGCACGGCCGGCGACGACGCCCCCGACGACGCCGCGGGCCGGCCCACCGGCTCCGCGCCGATCGGCTCCACCCGCTACCCCGTCCCCGACGGGGCCCTGCTGGTCAGCCGCGACGCGGCGGCCGGCGGCGACGGCTCGGCGCAGGCCCCGTTCACGCGGATCCAGGACGCCGTCGACCGGGCCCCGGCCGGCGGCACCGTGGTGGTCCGGGCCGGCAGCTACCACGAGAGCGTCGTGCTGCCCATCGAGCGCACGGTCAACCTGCAGGCCTACCCCGGCGAGCCGGTGTGGCTCGACGGCAGCAGCGTGCTGAAGGGCTGGCAGCGCCGCGGCGACGTGTGGGAGGTGCGCTGGACGAAGACGTTCGACTCCAGCCCCACCTACACCCGCGGGGCGCCTGAGCGGGACGAGCCGGGGTGGCGCTTCGTCAACCCGGCGCACCCGATGGCCGCGCACCCCGAGCAGGTCTGGGTCCGCGGACGGCCCCAGACCCAGGTCCGGACCCGTGCCCAGGTCGTCGAGGGCACCTTCTTCGTCGACGCCGGGCGTGAGCGCCTGGTGCTGGGCACCGACCCCGCCGGCGCGACCGTCCGGGCCAGCACGCTGTCGAAGGGGCTCACCGTCGTGGGCCGCGGCGACACGGTCCGCGGGATCGGCGTCCGGCGCTACGCGACCTCGGTCTGGCAGCTCGGCGCCGCGACGGTGAACAACACCGGCGTCCGGCTGTCCGACATGGTCTTCGAGGACAACGCGACCACGGGGCTCTCGGTGTTCGCCGCCGATGTCACGCTGCGCGACCTCACCGCCTCGCGCAACGGGCTGATGGGCCTGCACGCCCACCAGGCCGACCACCTCGACGTCGCGAACGTCGTCGCCACCCAGAACAACCTGGAGCTGTTCAACCGGGCGCCCGCCGCCGGGGGGATGAAGCTGACCAGCTCCCGGCACGTCCGGGTCGAGGGCAGCGCGTTCGCCGACAACCTCGGCCACGGGCTGTGGTTCGACGCCGCCTCCTACGACGTCGACATCGTCTCCTCCCGCGCCGAGCGCAACACCGGCGCCGGGATGGTCGTCGAGATCTCCAGCGCTGTCCGGCTCGTCGACAACGTGCTGGTGGACAACGGGGTGCACGGGCTGTGGCTCATCGACACCGACCGGGCGGAGATCGCGAACAACACCTTCGCCCGCAACGACGAGGCCAACCTCGTCGTGGTGACCGACGGACGCACCCCGCAGAACCCCGGTCCCGGCGGCACCGACGAGCGCCGACCCGACGGCGACGGCATGCCGTGGGTGAGCCAGGACGTGGCGATCTACAACAACGTCTTCTCCGACGGCGGCGAGGGCTGCGTCGTCTGCCTCGTGGACTACACCGGCAAGCGGTCGGGCGAGCAGCTCGACGTCGAGCTCGACCACAACCTGTACCACCTGGCGACGGCGCGGGCGCACCCCGTCTTCGCCAGCTGGCCCTCCGCCGCGGGCAAGCCGGCGCTCTACGACGACTTCGCCGCCTACCGCACGGCCACCGGCCAGGACCCGGCCAGCGTCCTCGTCGTCGGCGGCGACCGGCTGGTCGACCGCGACGGCCGGGTCGCCCGCTCCGCGGCCGAGGACGCCGCCGACGTGCCCCGCGCGCTCGACACCGCGGCGGACGACGCCGCCGCCGGGGCGGCCCCCCAGCGGCCCCGTCTCGGCGCCTGGCAGCGCTAGAGACCCGGTCCCTGGTTCTGCAGACACAGTGACCCGTGAGGGGCCGGATCCGGCTCACCCGACCCCACTGCGTCTGCAGAACCAGGGTGACCCCGCGGTCCGGTCCTGCGCCGACGGCCGCGAGTGCTGGGAAACCGTCTGTCCGGCGGCCCCGGCGTCGCGGGTTCTCAGCACTCGCACCCCGGACGCACGACGTCCCGCCGTCCCCGGGCGGGGAGGGCGGGACGTCGGGGGTGGGTCAGGCGGAGGGGGCGTCCCAGCTGACGGCGGAGGAGCTGCGACGGCTGGCGCGGGCGGCGCCCTTGTCGCTCTGCCGGGTGCGGCGGGACTCGGTGCCGGTGTAGCCCGAGGTGGCGGGCAGCTCGCGGTCGGCGACCTCGTTGAGCACGACGCCGAGGACGGTGAGGCCGGCGACGTCGGCCGTGTCCAGCGCCTGCTGCAGCTGCGGGCGCCGCACGCTGGAGGCGTCGGCGACCAGGACGGCGCCGTCGACCTGGCCGCGCAGCGCGGTGACGTCGGCGACGGCCAGCACGGCCGGGGTGTCGACGACCACGAACTCGTAGCGGCTGCGCAGCTCGCCCATCAGCGCGGCGAGGGCGGGGGAGGCCAGCACCTCGGTCGGGTTGGCGCTGGTGCCGCCGGCGGTCAGCACGTCGAAGTGGCCGTTGCGGACGGCCTGGACGGTGCCGGCCACGCCGGTCGGGTCGCCCAGCACGGTCAGCAGGCCGGTGCCGCCGTCGGTGCGGGTGATCTCGGCGACGCGCGGCCGGCGCAGGTCGCCGTCGACGAGGACGACGCGGCGGCCGGCCTCACCCAGGGCGGCGGCCAGGTTGGCGGCGATGGTCGAGCGGCCCTCGTCGCGGACGGAGGAGGTGACGGCGAGCGCGAAGCTCGACCGGCCGCCGGCCAGCTGCTCGATGCTCGAGCGCAGGTGCCGGATGTCCTCGGCGCTGCGGCTGTCGGCGTCGTCGATGACCACGAGCGCGCGGTTCTGCAGGTTGGCCGCGTGCCGGATGGCGCCGAGCACGGGCTCGTCGGTGATCTCGGCCAGGGCGGCGGGGCTGTGCACCCGGTTGTCCATCCGGGCCCGGGCCAGCACGATGCCGGTCGCCAGCAGCAGCCCGACGAGCAGGCCGAGGGCGGTGTTGCGGCGGGTGTCGGGGGAGGACTGGACCGTCGGCGGCAGGGCGGTCTGGATCGACTGGACCGTCACCAGCGAGCGGCCGCTCGGCAGCTTCGGGCCGACGGTGTCGACGGCGTTCCCCAGCTGGGAGCCGACGGAGTTGGCGATGGCGGCGGCGGTCTCGGCGTTGGCGTTGGCCACGGCGATCTGCATGACCACGGTGTTGCGCGGGGTGGTGATCCGGATGCTCCGGGCCAGCTCCTTGACCGTCATCGTCAGGCCCAGGTCGTCGATCACCGGGTTCAGCACCGCCGGCGACGTGGCCAGCTGGCCGAACGACGCCATCTGGTCCTGCACGTAGTTGCTGCCCTGGGCCAGCTCGGCGGCGGAGTCGCCGACGCTCACGGTGAAGTACTGGCTCGCGGTCGCGGTGTAGAGCGGCGTCCTCGTCGTCGAGACGGCGTAGACGCCGGCCCCGACCAGCAGGGTGATGAGTCCGATCAGGATCCAGTGCCGCAGCAGCAGCCGGACGGAGGAGGCAAAGCTCATGACGGGAGAGACCTCTCGAGCGACGTGTCGTGCGCGCAGGGACGGCGCACGGGAACGGGCCGACGCCGAGAGCCACCGGGACCCGGCCCCGGTGTCGTCGGATACTGTAATCCACCCGGCCCCGCCCGCCGGGCGCTCCGCGCAGGTCCGTCACCGCCGCGTCGCGCCCCCGCGCCGGTCGGGGGCGCCGGGGACGCCGCCACTGAGATCGAGATCACCCGCCCGGCGCGGCCGCCCCGAGGAGCCCCGATGACGCCCAACCACCCCGAGAGCTCGGCCGTGGTCGTCGCCGTCCTCACCTTCCGGCGCGCCGACCAGCTGGCCGTGCTGCTGCCCCAGCTGGTGGACCAGGCGGCCGGGCTCGACGCCGCCGGGCCCTGGACCACGACCGTCGTCGTCGTCGACAACGACGCCGCCCGCAGCGCCGAGCCGGTGGCCGCCGCGCACGCGCCGCGGGTCCGCTACGTGCACGAGGAGACCCCGGGCATCGCCGCCGGGCGGGCCCGCGCCGTCGCCGAGGCCGCCGACGCCGACGTCCTGGTGTTCATCGACGACGACGAGGAGCCGGCGCCGGGCTGGCTCACCGGGCTCCTCGGCACCTGGCACGCGGAGGGCCGGCCGGCGGGGGTCGTCGGCCGGGTCTCGCCCACCTACGCCGGCGTCACCGACCCCTGGATCGAGGCCGGCGGCTTCTTCAAGCGGCGCCGGTACCCGACGGGGACCGAGGTCGCCGCGGCGTCCTCGGCCAACCTGCTGCTGGACCTGCGGCTGCTCCGCGCCCTCGGCCTGACCTTCGACCGCGGCCTGGGGATGCGGGGCGGGGAGGACACCCTGCTCACCCGGACGCTGACCCGGGCCGGCCACCGGCTGGTCTGGTGCGACGAGGCGGAGGTGGTCGACCACATCCCGCCGGCCCGGATGGACCGGCGCTGGGTGCTGCGCCGGGCCTTCAGCCACGGCGCGGTGGCCAGCCGGATCGAGCTCGGCTTCGCCGGCGGCGGGGTCACCGCGCGGCTCCGGCTGGCGGCCGGCGCGCTCGCGCGGGTCGCGGCGGGGCTGCTCCGGGCCCTGCTCGGGCGCCTCGGCGGCGGTCTGGGGCAGCGCGCCCGCGGCTGGCGGCTGGCGGCCAAGGGGGCGGGGATGCTCGTCGGGGCCCTCGGCCGCGACGTGGCCGAGTACCGCCGCTGAGAGATCTCCGTCACAGCGGGCCGCCGCTCCCGCGGGAGCCGGACACGAACAGGTAACGACGAGCAGCGGGACTTGGGACCGTTCCTTAGTCTTCCTCTGCGACGGAACCCACGGGGGGTGGGGCCGCGCACCGAACACTCGGGGAACCCAACTCATGGCGTTGACGCCTTCGCGTGCCAAGCGCGCTCTCACCGGCCTGCTCTCGACCACCATCCTCGCGGGTGCGCTGGTCGCGGCGGGCACCGGCCAGGCCTCCGCGGCCGAGGCCGCGTCCACCTACAACGTCGTCGACCGCGACGCCGCCAAGGGCGTGACGGCCGACGCGCTGCCGACCGTGCAGATCGACGGCGTCGTCTGGGACCAGGCCATCGTCGGGGACACCGTGTACGCGGGCGGCCAGTTCGCCAACGCGCGCCCGGCCGGCGCGGCCGCGGGGACCAACCTCACGCCGCGGGGCAACCTGCTCTCCTACAACATCCGCACCGGCGTGCTCAACCCCGGCTTCGCGCCCACGGTCAACGGGCGGATCCGGGCCATGGCCGTGTCGCCGGACAAGTCGCGGCTCTACGTCGTCGGCTCGTTCACCACGGTCAACGGCCAGAGCCGCAGCCGCGTCGCCGCCTTCAACACCAGCGACGGCTCGCTCGTCTCCACGTTCAAGCCGGTGGCCAGCTCCGACGTCTTCTCCATCGCGGTCTCGAACGACGCCGTCTACCTCGGCGGTTGGTTCGGCGCGGTCAACGGCGTCGCCCGGCAGCGGCTCGCCGCCGTCAGCCCCAGCACGGGCGCCACGCTCGCCTGGGCGCCGACCGCCGACAGCACGGTCAACACCATGACGCTGACGCCCGACGGCTCGCGGCTCGTGGTCGGCGGCATCTTCGCCGCCCTCAACGGCTCGGCCGCCATCGGCCTCGGCTCGCTGGACGCCACGACGGGCACCCTCTACCCGTTCGCCGCGAACCAGACCATCAAGAACTACGGCAACTCCGCGGGCATCTACAGCCTGAAGAGCGACGGCACCAACATCTACGGCGCGGCCTACTGGTACGGCGGGACCGGCAACTTCGAGGGCATGTTCGTCGCCGACCCGATGAGCGGCGCCCTCAAGTCGATGGCCGACTGCCACGGCGACACCTACGACGTGTCGCCCGTCGGCGGCGTGGTCTACACCGTGAGCCACCACCACGACTGCTCGAACATGAACGGCTTCCCCGACACCAACCCGCGCAGCCGCTGGATGCGGGCGAACGCCTTCACCGTCGACGCGACCACCACCACCGGCCCCAACAACGCCGGCGGCTACTACAGCTTCCAGGGCCAGCCGTCGTCCTCGATCGTCAACTGGTTCCCCGACGTCTCCGTCGGCTCCTTCACCGGCCAGTCGCAGGGCGGCTGGACCACCGAGGCCACCAGCGAGTACGTCGTCCAGGGCGGGGAGTTCCCGCTGGTCAACAACGTCGGCCAGCAGGGCCTGGTGCGCTTCGCGATCCCCTCGATCGCGACGAACAAGCAGGGCCCCCGCGCCACCGCCGCCGACAGCGCGCCGAGCCTGCGCGGCATCTCCGGCTCCTCGGTCCGCGTCTCGTTCAAGGCGAACTTCGACCGCGACGACCAGCAGCTCACCTACAAGCTCTTCCGCACCGACCGGCCCGCCACCCCGGTGCTGACCCGGACGGTCACCTCCCAGTTCTGGAACCGGCCGATCCAGGTCTTCACCGACACCGGGCTCACGCCGGGCGCGAGCTACGGCTACTACGTCACCGCGACCGACCCCTCGGGCAACACGGCGAAGAGCGCGACCACCTCGATCACGACCGGCACCACCGTCGTCGACGACAGCCCCTACTCCCGCGCCGTGCAGACCGACGGCGCCACCCACTACTGGCGCCTCGACGAGGCGGCCGGTGAGACCACCTCGGTCGACTGGGCCGGCGGCAACGACCTGGTGCTGGGCAGCGGCGTCACCAACGGCGCGGCGGGGGCCGTCACCGGCTCGCCCGACACGGCGGCCACCTTCGACGGCACCGCCGCCGGCGTGGCCGGCCAGACCAGCACCGAGCGCAGCACCAACACCTTCAGCGCCGAGGCCTGGTTCAAGACCACCACGGCCACCGGCGGCAAGATCCTCGGCTTCGGGGACAGCCAGACCGGGAACAGCGGCAGCTACGACCGGCACGTCTACATGGACAACAGCGGCCGGCTGACCTTCGGCGTCTACCCGGGCGGGGTCCGGGCGCTCACCAGCCAGGCCAGCTACAACAACGGCCAGTGGCACCACGTCGTCGCCTCGCTGTCGCCCGCCGGGCAGCAGCTCTACGTCGACGGCATCCGCGTCGGCACCGACGGCGGCACCACCTCCGGCCAGGACTTCCAGGGCTACTGGCGGGTCGGCGGGGACAACATCGGCGGCTGGCCCAACCAGCCCTCGAGCAGCAGCTTCGCGGGCACCGTCGACGACGTCGCCATCTACCCGACCGCGCTGAGCCAGACCCAGATCCGCGACCACTACACCAAGAGCGGGCGCACGGTCGACGTGCCGCCGGCCCCGACCGACCGCTACGGCCAGCAGGTCTACGGCGACAGCCCGCTGTTCTTCTGGCGCCTCGACGAGACCAGCGGCAGCACCGTCGCCGACGCCACCGAGGCGCGGACGGCCGGCAACGTCGCCGCCGGCGTCACCCTTGGGGGACCCAGCCCTGTGACCGCCGGCAAGGCCGCCGCCTTCGACGGCAGCACCGGCACCATCGCGACGGCCCGCACCTTCACCAACCCGACGGCCTACTCCGAGGAGGTCTGGTTCTCCACCACGACCACCAACGGCGGCAAGCTGATGGGCTTCGGCGACCAGCAGAGCGGCTACTCGGGCAACTACGACCGGCACATCTACCTGGAGAACAGCGGCCAGCTGACCTTCGGGGTGTGGACCGGCCAGGCCAACACCACGACGACGCCCGCCACCTACAACGACGGCCGCTGGCACCACATGGTGGCCACCCAGGACCCGACCGCCGGCATGCGGCTCTACGTCGACGGCGTCCTGGTGGGCACCAACGGGCAGACCTCCAACCAGGGCTACACCGGCTACTGGCGGATCGGCGGTGACACCTCCTGGGGTGGCAACAGCTCCTTCCTCGCCGGCTCGCTGGACGAGGCGGCCGTCTACCCCTACGCGCTGAGCGCCACCCAGGTGGCGGCGCACTACAACGCCTCCGACGCGGCGGTGAACGCGGCCCCGGTGGCCGCGCTGACCTCCTCCTGCACCGACGCCACCTGCTTCCTCGACGGCTCGGGCAGCAGCGACGCCGACGGCTCGGTCGCGGCCTGGGCCTGGGACTTCGGCGACGACACCACGGCCACCGGCTCGACGGCGACCCACACCTACGCGGCGTCGGGCACCTACACCGTGAGCCTGACCGTCACCGACGACAAGGGCGCCAAGGCCACCACGACCCGCCAGGTGATGGTGACCAAGCCGGTGCCGAACCAGGCGCCCGTCGCGGCCTTCACCAGCACCTGCGCCGAGCGGGCCTGCAGCTTCGACGCCGGCACCAGCGCCGACGCCGACGGCACCGTGGCGACCTACGCCTGGACGTTCGGCGACGGGGACACCTCCGCGCTGGCCGCCCCGACCCACACCTACGCGGTCGACGGCACCTACCAGGTGACGCTGACCGTGACCGACGACCGCGGCGGCAGCGACACCGTCACCCACCCGGTCTCGGTGCAGAAGGCGAACACGGCCCCTGTGGCCGCGTTCACCTCGACCACGACGGACCTCGTCGCGGCCTTCGACGCCTCGGCCTCGGCCGACGCGGACGGGACCGTCGCCGGCTACGCCTGGACCTTCGGCGACGGCACCACGGGCACCGGCGCCACGCCGCGCCACACCTACCCGCGGGCCGGCAGCTTCGACGTCACCCTCACGGTGACCGACAACCGCGGCGGCACCAACCAGGTGACGCAGGCGGTCACCGTCACCGCCGCCCCGCCGGCGGCCAACGTCAAGCCGGTCGCGGCGTTCGCCTCCTCGGCGGCGGACCTGAAGGTGAGCGTGGACGGGTCGGGGTCGACCGACAGCGACGGCACCGTGGCGTCCTACGCCTGGGAGTACGGGGACGGGTCGACCGGGACCGGTCGGACCGACAGCCACACCTACGCGGCGGCGGGCACCTACAGCGTGAAGCTGACGGTGACCGACGACGGCGGGCTGAGCGACAGCGTCACCAAGAGCGTCACCGTCACCGCGGCCCCGCAGCCGCCGGCCAGCAGCGTCATCGCGGCCGACGCCTTCGGCCGCACCGGCAGCCGCTGGGGCACCGCCGACACCGGCGGGGCCTGGACCGACTCGGGCGCCACCTGGTTCTCCACCGCCGGCGGCAAGGGCGTGCTGGCCATGACCAAGGCCGGCTCCGGCCCGACGGCGACCCTGACCCGGGTCGCGGCCACCGACTCCACGACGACCACCGAGTTCGCGGTCGACAAGGTCGCGAACGGCGGCGGGCTCCAGGTCATCCTGGCGGCGCGCAAGCAGGGCACCTCGGAGTACCGGCTCAAGGCCCGGGTGCTGGCCGACGGCTCGGTCCGGCTCGGCGTCACCCAGGTCGTCTCCGGTGCGGAGACCTCCCTCAAGGAGGTCCTCGTCAGCGGCCTGACCGTCACCCCGGGCGAGGTCTACAAGATCCGCCTCGACGTGACCGGGACCGGCACCACCACGCTGGCCGCGAAGCTCTGGAAGGCCTCGGCGACCGAGCCGGCGACCGCCCAGGTGAGCGCCACCAGCACGGCGGCCGGCCTGCAGGGCCCCGGTGCCGCCGCGGTCCAGGGCTACCTGGCCTCGACGGTGACCAACCTGCCCGTGACGCTGCGCTTCGACGGCTACGCGGTGACCGCCCCCGGCACCACCACCCCGCCGGCGGCCAACGTGAAGCCCACCGCGGCGTTCGCCTCCTCGGCGGCGGACCTGAAGCTGAGCGTGGACGGGTCGGGGTCGACCGACAGCGACGGCACCGTGGCGTCCTACGCCTGGGAGTACGGGGACGGGTCGACCGGGACCGGTCGGACCGACGCCCACACCTATGCGGCGGCGGGCACCTACAGCGTGAAGCTGACGGTGACCGACGACGGCGGGCTGAGCGACAGCGTCACCAAGAGCGTCACCGTCACCGCCGCCCCGCCGGCGGCCAACGTGAAGCCCACCGCGGCGTTCGCCTCCTCGGCGGCGGACCTGAAGCTGAGCGTGGACGGGTCGGGGTCGACCGACAGCGACGGCACCGTGGCGTCCTACGCCTGGGAGTACGGGGACGGGTCGACCGGGACCGGTCGGACCGACGCCCACACCTATGCGGCGGCGGGCACCTACAGCGTGAAGCTGACGGTGACCGACGACGGCGGGCTGAGCGACAGCGTCACCAAGAGCGTCACCGTCACCGCCGCCCCGCCGGCGACCGCCGTCGTCGCCTCCGACGCCTTCGGCCGCACCGGCACCCGCTGGGGCGCCGCCGACGCCGGTGGCAGCTGGACCGACTCGTCGGCCTTCGCCACCAGCGGCGGCAAGGGCCTGGTGACCGTGGCCAAGGCGGGCTCCGGCCCGGTCGCCGCGCTCAACGGGGTCTCGGTCCTGGACTCCACCACCACCGTCTCGGTGGCGGCGGACAAGGTGGCCACCGGCGGCGGCAGCTACGTCACCGTCGCGGCCCGCAAGCAGGGCACGTCGGAGTACCGGCTGAAGGTCCGGCTGGTGGCCGACGGGACGGTGCGGCTCAGCACCACGTCGGTCTCCGCCGGCACCGAGACGCTGCTCAAGGACAGCCTGGTCAGCGGGCTCACCTACACCCCCGGTGACGTCCTCACGGTCCGCTTCGACGTGACCGGCACGGGCACCACGACGCTGGCCGGCAAGGTCTGGAAGGCGACCGGCACCGAGCCGGCCGCGGCCCAGGTCACCAGCACCAGCACGGTGGCCGGGCTGCAGAGCGCGGGTGCGGTGGCGCTGACCGCCTACCTGTCGGGCAGCAGCACCAACGCGCCGGTCGTGTTCGCCTTCGACGACCTGGTCGTCACCCGCCGCTGACGCCCCGCTCCTCCCACCCCGGCACGCCGCTCCCCGCGGAGCGCCGCCGGGTGGGAGGATCGGCGTCTGACCTCGGGGGAACGAGAGAGGCCAGCCATGTCCCACGACCCCTCCCGGCCGGTGGCCCGCGCCGCCGCCGGAGCCGTCCTGCTCGCCGTCCTGCTCACCGGGTGCACCGGGGGCTCCGACGGCGGGACCACGCCCGTCCCCGAGCCGCCGCCCGTCCCCGCCTCCAGCGCGGCGACCACGCCGGTGCCGCCGCCCACCCCGGGCAGCGCGGAGTCCAGCGTCGAGGCGCAGCCGGTCCGCACGCGCAAGCCGGTCCGCCTCGACGCGCCCGGGGAGGCCGCCGACGACGTCGTCGTCCGGCTCGCCTCGGTCCGCGCCGTCGAGGCCACCGCCAGCGGGCCCGGCGAGGTGGCCGGCCCCGCGCTGGCCGTCACGGTCTCGATCGAGAACGGCACGACGGCCGAGCTCGACCTCGGCTCGGCCGTGGTCAACCTGGCCGACGCGAAGGGTGCCCCGGGCTCGCTGATGTCGGCCGACCCGGCCCGTCCGCTGCCCACCCGCGCCGCCGCGGGGCAGACCGTGGACGGCGTCTACGTGTTCACGGTGGCGGAGGGCCGCCGCGACCCCGTGACCGTCGAGGTCGGCGTGACGCCCAGTGACCCACTGGTCGTCTTCCGTGGTCAGCCCACCGGCTGAGCCGTCGTCAGCCCGTAGCGTGTCCGCATGGACTCCGCCCTCCGGCTCGGGACGACCCTCGGGCAGCTGACGGACCGGGTGCTCGGCGCCTTCGGCTCCGGCTTCCGCCGCTTCACCACCTGGCGCTGGTGGGTGCAGGTGCTCGTCGTCTGGGCGGTCGGCCGGCTGTTCTCGCTGGCCGTGGTGCTGACGGTGGCCCGGATGCAGGGCCCGAACCCCTGGACGACGGAGCGGCCCGGCTACCTGGAGTACGTCGACGGCTGGGACGCCGGCTGGTACCACAAGATCTTCGACGAGGGCTACCCCCGCGTGCTGCCCCGGGACGCCGCCGGCGCCCTCGACCCGAACCAGTGGGCCTTCTACCCGGTGCTGCCGGGGCTGGCCAAGCTGGTGGAGCTGGTCACCGGCGTCGGGTGGCTGGTGAGCGGGCCGCTGATCTCGCTGCTGGCCAGCCTGGCGCTCTGCCTGCTCCTCTACCGGCTCTTCGCCACCCGGGCGGCCGCCGGGACGGCCCTGACCGGCGTCGCGCTGTTCTCCTTCCAGCCGGCCGCGCCGATCCTGCAGTTCGGCTACGCCGAGTCGCTGGGCCTCACCCTGCTGGTGGCCGTGCTGCTGTGCCTGGTCCACCAGCGCTGGTGGACCGCGGTCCCGCTCGTCCTCGTGCTCAGCCTCACCCGCCCGACCAGCGCACCGCTGGCGCTGACCATGCTGCTGCTCGCTGTCGGCTGGTTCCTGTACCGCCGGCAGCGGCCGGTCGAGCGGCGGCAGTGGGTGGGGCTGGGCGTGCTCACCGCCGTCACCGGGCTCAGCACCTTCCTGTGGCCGGCGGTGATGGCGGTCGTCACCGGCGACCCCGACGCCTACTTCGAGACCGAGGCGGCATGGCACGGCAACGCCCACGTGCTGCCGGGGGAGCTGTGGGCCAACATCGGCATCCGGCTCTTCGGCAAGCCGCTGGGGGTGCTGGCCCCGGTCGTCTTCGTCCTCGGTCTCGTCCTGGTGATGGCCACCCGGACGGTCCGCTCGCTGGGCCCGGTGATGTACCTCTGGACCGCCAGCTACCTGCTCTACCTGCTGGGCGTCATCGCCCCCAACGGCGCGGTCTTCCGGCTGATGGTGCCGGCCTTCCCGCTGCTGCTGGCGGCGGCCATGGCGTCGCGCTCGAAGGCGTACCGCGCGACGCTGCTCGTCGCCTGCCTGGTGGCCCAGGTCGTCTGGGTGGCCTGGCTGTGGCACTGGTCCGGCGTCGGCCTGCACGGCGCCTCGGAGTCGAACCCGTAGCGGATGGTGGGGGCGGCGGGCCGTGCAGGACGCGGACATGTGACCGAGGTCATAGCGCTCCGGGTGTAACGGCGGCGTTCCGCCGAGGGGCCGGAGGGCGACCGGTGGTCATGGGGACCGGCGGCCGAACCCGCTCTGACCAGGGGTGACGTCGACCGGCGGTCGGGGCCGACGTGACCGTGGGGTGACCGGAACGAGACCGTTCCGTGATTTTAGGCCGGGGTCGGCGTGTGCAACACTTCGTCGCAACGATTGCACAACAATCCCCAGCCATTGCCCCCAGACTGCAGGAGTGCCCCCATGCCATCGTTCTCCACTGGCGCGCGCCGAAGATGGGCCGCGCCCGTCGTCGGCCTCGCGTCGACCGTGCTCGCCACGGTCGCCCTCGCGGCGACGCCGCTGACCGCTGCGGCCGACACGACAGTAGCAACCGACGGTTTCGACCGTTCCGTCGGCTCCGGCTGGGGCAGCGCCCCCAGCGGCGGTGCCTGGTCGGTCACCGGCGGCTCCGCCCGCTCGGTGAGCGGCAGCACCGCTGTCGTCAGCGGGGTCGGCGCCAACCGCTCGTTCCGGGCCTCGCTGCCCGCGGTGACCCTCGGCGACGCCACCGTGCGCGCCGCGTTCACCGTGCCGAGCGGCACGCAGGTCTACTACAGCGCCGAGGCCCGCCGGCAGGCGAGCGGCACCGCGTACGGCAGCCGCGCCCGCATCGACGCCAACCGCAAGCTGCACAGCGAGGTCGTCCGCGTCGCGGGCGGCGTCTCCACCGTCCTGGCCTCGAAGGTGCTCGGCACCGTGTCGCCCGGCCAGACCGTCACCGTCGAGCTGAACGTCACCGGCACGTCGTCGGTGGCCGTCCGCAGCAAGGCCTACGTCACCGGGACGAGCGCACCCGACTGGCAGGTCCGCGCCACCGACACCTCCGGGTCGCGCATCGCGTCCGCGGGTGCCGTCGGCGTCAGCGGGTACGTCAGCGCCGGCCAGGCCGCGCAGACCTACCGCACCCAGGCCTTCTCGGCCCTCAGCACCAGCGGCAGCGGCACCGTCGCCCCGCCGGCCCCGCCGGTCGTCACCACCCCGGTGGCCACCCCGGCCCCGTCGGGCAAGCACGGCGCCGCCACCATCGGCACCACGGCCTACCCGGTGCCGTCCAACGCCGTCTTCGTCTCCACCTCGGGCAGCGACGCGGGCTCGGGCACCAAGACCTCCCCGGTCCGGACCGTCACCAAGGCGCTGACCAAGGCCTCCAGCGGTCAGACCATCGTGATCCGCGGCGGGACGTACCACGAGTACTTCATCGTGCCGCCCGGCAAGGCCGTGACGATCCAGAGCTACCCGAACGAGGCCGTCTGGTTCGACGGCTCCAGCCGTGTCACCGGCTTCGCCGCCTCCGGCAGCGCCTGGAAGGTCGACGGCTGGAACACCGCCTTCGACACCAGCCCGACCTACACCAAGGGCGCCCCGGACGGCACCGCCGTCGGCTGGACGTTCCTCAACCCGGCCTACCCGATGGCGGCCCACCCCGACCAGGTGTGGATCGACGGCGCCGAGCAGAAGCAGGTCGGCAGCCTCAGCCAGGTCAGGACGGGCACCTTCTTCGTCGACCGCGGTGCGAAGCGGCTCTACCTCGGCACCAACCCGTCGGGCCGCACCGTCCAGGCCAGCACGCTGAGCCAGGCCGTCTCGCTCCGGGCCCCCGGCACCACGATCCGCGGCATCGGCTTCCGCCGCTACGCCTCCTCGGTCCCGCAGCAGGGCGTCATCACGGCCTACTACGCGAGCCAGAAGCTCGAGAACGTCGAGGTGCGCGACAGCGCCACGGCCGGCGTCGGCATCTTCAAGCCCGGCTCCAGCCTCAAGAACGTCACCATCGCCGGCAGCGGCCAGATCGGCCTGCAGGCCAGCTACGCCGACGGCCTGGTGGTCGACAACCTCTCGCTGCAGAACAGCAACGACCAGAACTTCAACCCGACGCCCAGCGCCGGCGGCTTCAAGGTCACCACGACCCGCGGGATCACGCTGAAGAACAGCGAGCTCACCGGGACCAACGGCAACCAGTTCTGGACCGACCAGTCGACCTACGACATCAACGTGCTGAACAACACGATCACCAACGGGGCCCGCTGGGGCGTCGTGCTCGAGATCTCGTCCAAGGCGGTGGTGGCGGGCAACGTGATCGCCGGCAACGCCCACGACGGCCTGATGATCTCGAACACGAACAACGTCAGCGTCTGGAACAACACCCTGGTGGGCAACGGCCGCTCCGGCCTGGCGATCGCGCAGGACAAGCGGCGGATCACCCAGCTCTCGGTCTCCGGCCACGACCCGCGCCGGGCCCAGCCCGACCTGTCGATGCCGTGGACGACCACCAACGTCACGGTGGGCAACAACATCTTCACCGGTGGCCCGGCCAGCAAGTCGACCATCTACCTGGTCGAGGCCTGGGACCGCGCGCTGAACGCCGAGCAGATGGCGACCTACTCCAACGGCAACGTCTTCAGCCAGCCTGCCGTGGGCACGCCGAAGCTCGCCACCGTCTGGGGCAACGCCGGGGCGTACTCGACGAACTTCGTCACGTTCTCCGACTACGTCGCCGCCACCGGGCGGGACCGGAACAGCTACCACCACCTGGGCTCGTCCCCGGTGGGCAGCAACTACCAGCCCGTCTCGGCGATCTCCAGCCGCAACACGACGGTGGGGCAGCCGCTGCCCTCCGACGTCGCGGCCAAGCTCGGCCGCGCGGCCGGGACGCGGTACCTCGGCGCCTGGCGCTGACGCACCACCCGGGCCTCCAGGCCCGCAGCACGAGCCCACGAGCCGTGCCGGTCACCGACCGGCACGGCTCGTCCGCGTCCGGGGCGCTGCGCCGGACCTGCAGGTGCGGGTGCCGACGGTCCGGCCGGCGAGGAGGACGGCGTCAGCCCCGGGTGGGGAGCCCCCGGCGGGCCGGTCGACGGGCGCTCGACGTCAGCGCGGCGGGGCCGGGGCCGGGGCGGGCACGTCGGCGACGGCGGCCTGCTGCACGGTGCGGGCGCGACGGAAGTCCTTGAGCCGCAGCACGGGCTTCTCGAGGCCGAACCAGCTCGCCGCCGCCAGCGGCAGCGTGAGGACCAGCGAGGCCAGGGCGAAGAGGGGGACCCCGAGCGCTCCCGCGCCCACCAGGGCCAGCAGCTGCTGCAGCGGGAAGGCGTAGATGTAGGTGCCGTAGGAGAGGTCCTGGCGGAACTGCAGGCGCGGGCGGGTGCCGAGGGCGCCCAGGCCCAGCAGCAGGTAGGCCAGCGGCAGCGCGCTGACCACCCGGTAGTCCGGCAGGGCCGTCGAGGCCAGCACGACCACGGCGGCCAGCAGCAGGTAGCGACCGCGGACGACGAGGGTCTCGCGGTAGCGGTAGACGAGGGCACCGGCGACGAACGGCAGGCCGAAGCGCGACCCGAGGGTCAGCCAGTAGTTGTCCACCGGCCCGTACGCGGTGGCCAGCGTCGTCGCGGTCAGCGCGACGAAGGCGACGACCATGGTGTGCCGGCGGTGCAGCAGCCCGACGACGCCGAGGCCGAGGACGGCGAGGTAGCAGAAGAACTCCCAGACCAGCGTCCACATCGAGCCGTTCCAGACCTCGGGGAACGGCACCCCGGCCGGCGTCCCCGCGATGCCGTACTGGTTCACCCAGAGGGCGGCGTTGCTGCCGACGTAGGCGGCGGCGTCGGACCAGTAGCCGGCGGGCAGGCCGACGCCGGCGAGGACGAGGGCGAGCGGGGCGACCACCACGGCCGTCAGCAGCAGGCTGGCCCAGAAGCCGGGGAAGATGCGCAGCACGCGCGCCCGCAGGAAGGTCGACACCTTCGGGGCCCGCAGCCAGCTGGAGACGATGAGGTAGCCGGAGATGGTGAAGAAGCCGTCGACGCCGCCGTGGCTGAGCAGCTGGCGCAGCGGGGCGAACCCGATGTCCGCGCCGGTCAGCGGGAACGAGTGCCAGACGATGACCGACACCGCGAGCAGCAGCCGGATGGCGTTGAGCGCGTTGCGCCGGGGGTCGAAGACGGCGGCGAAGGTGCGGGAGCCCGGGGCGGCGGGGGCCGGCTGCCGGGCGCCGTCGGGCTGGTCACGGAGGGGCACGAGGGTTGCCTTCTGGTCGCCGGACGGACAGCTCTCGTCGTCGAGGAGAGCACGCATCATAACCGCCGGGCACCCCTCGAGGGGGCTGGACGAGGGCCGCCCGTCGCTATGCTGACCCCCGAGTGGGGCCGCCCCCGGGGCCCCGGTGAGGGAGCTGGTGCCCGTGTCCCGTCTGCGCATGGTGCGCCGCCACTTCTGGAGCTACCTGCGCGGGGTGCTGCGCGGCCACCCCGGCGTGCGGATCGAGTCGCGGGTGAAGCTGATGGGCCCCGGCACCTACGCGCTCGCCCCGGGCTGCACGATCTCCAAGGGCGCCCACCTGTGGGTCGGCTCGGGCGCGACGCTGACCGTGGGCAAGGGCGCCAAGATCGGCGCCCGCTCGAAGGTCAACGTGGGCTCCGGCGTCACCATCGGGGAGGACGTGCGGATCTCCTGGGAGGTCCAGCTGCTCGACACCGACTTCCACTGGACCACCTCGCCCTCGGGGCGGCGGCGCGACCACAAGGCGCCCATCGTCATCGAGCCCAAGGTCCTCGTCGGGACCCGCTCGCTGGTGCTCAAGGGGGTGACGGTCGGGCGGGGCTCCGTCGTGGGCGCGGGCTCGGTGGTCCGCCGCGACGTGCCGTCGGGGACGATCGTGGCCGGCAACCCGGCGGTCGAGGTCGGCCAGGTCGCCGACTGGGGCAGCGCGCCCGACTGAGCGCGGACGGGTCGGGTGCCGCCGGACGGGCTCAGCCGGCGGTGACGGGCGCGGGGACGCGCCGGTGCCGTCGCACCGGTGGCCGCCGGGCCGCCGCCCGGCGCGCGCGGTGCTCGGCGTTGGCCAGCACCTGGGTGCTGACGGCCAGGCCGACGGCGAACCAGAGCACGGCGGCGTACTGCGTGATGAGGGCCACCGTGACCAGCGCCGGGATCTGGGCGACGACGGCGATGGTGGCGGCCGTCGCCCGGCCGCGGAGCACGTAGAGGCCGGCGGCGGCGAGCAGCAGCAGGACGAGGACGCCCGGCACCCAGCCGAAGATCAGCCCGAACAGCAGCAGCGCGTTGTCCACGGAGCCGAAGGTGCCGATCGAGACCTCCGACGTCGTCGAGACCGCGAAGTTGTCGGCCAGCCCGAACGGCTGGATGTAGGTGAGCAGCTGCAGCAGCTCGGAGCGGTAGAGCGCGCTGCCCTCGGCCTCGTTGCCCGAGGCCACGAAGACGTCCTCGACGAGGGCGAAGACGACGCCCGCGGCGGCCAGCGTCAGCACCAGCAGGCTCACCCGGTAGGCGCGGGAGAGGGAGTCGCGCAGGAACAGGCAGGCCAGCACGACCGAGGCGGCGGCCGTGATCATGCCGGTCCGGCTGAAGCTGACGACGGCGCCGACCAGCATCAGCGCGACCATGGCGGTCTTGAGCACCGGCCGGAAGCGGCTGCCCATCGTCAGCGCCACGGCCACCCCCAGCGAGCTGCCCAGCGCGATGGAGTGGCCGAAGGCCCCTTCGGCGCGCAGGATCCCGCCGCGGGGCTGCAGGCCGCCCCACACCTCGTAGTTGGCGTTGTTCGCGGTCACGTAGGTGGTGAAGAGGTTGGTGCCGGTGGCGAACTCCAGCACGGCCAGCGCGGCGACGACGCTGAAGAACACCCCGACGGCGCCGTAGATCCAGCGCGCGTCGAGCACCGAGGTGACGATCCGGCCCAGCAGGAAGGCGCCGGCCCAGGCCGTGGCGAGGTCGAACGTCGCGCTCAGGGTGGTGAGCCGCAGCAGGTACTCGACGACCGCGATGGCGCCGATGGCGACGAAGAAGAGGTCGACGTAGGACCAGCGGATGCCGACGACGGTCGGCAGCAGGCTGGCGGCCGTCAGCAGCGAGATGATCGTGAACGCCGGGAAGTAGGCGACGACGCTCTGGCCGATCCAGACCGGCACGAAGCAGATGACGACGAGCCAGGCGAAGACCGCGATCTTGGGCGAGCGGCGCAGGCCGGCGAAGACGACCAGCAGGACGAGGACGCCGGCGACCAGCTCGAGCCCGCTGTCGAACTGCGTCCCGCTCACGGGGCGCTCGGCGAGGTCTCGGCGGCCATGGACGTGCTCCTTGTCGACGGTCCGGCGTCCCGCGGCCGGCCGCGCGGGCCGGTGGACGCCCGCGGGTCCCCGGGCGTCGCGGACCGGGGACGGGTGGTCGGGCACCACTCTAGGCGGTCCGACCAGGTGCCGGCGGTGCTCGCGGGCGCCCGGCGGCCCGGCCGGGCCGCGCTCACGTGCCGGTCCCGCGGACCAGGGCCAGGGCGCGCCGGTAGGCCCGCAGGTGCAGCTCGGCGGCGGTCGACCAGTCCCGGGCCGACAGGTCGGGACGGCCCGTGGTCCCCGCGGCCAGCCGCTCCAGCGTCGTCGTGAGGTCCTCCGGGGTGAGCGCGCCGGCGTAGGTGTGGATCCAGCCGGGGCCCACCTCGGCGGCCAGCTGGGTGTTCACCTCGTTGTCGGGCACCAGGACCGGACGGTCCAGCGAGAGGGCCGCGAGCACGCCGCCCGAGTTGTGCATCTCGCGGTAGGGCAGCACGACCAGCTGCGCCGCCGAGGCGGCCGCGACCAGCTCGGCGTCGGTGAGGAACTCCAGGTGGGTGCTCACCCGCGGGTCGGGCGCGGCCAGCGCGGTCAGCTCGGCCCGCAGCTCCGGCGTCGAGGGCCGTCCGCCGACGAAGAGGCTGAGCGCCGGGTCGGTCGTGGCCCGGAACGCCGTCAGCAGGGTGTCCACCGCCTTGTAGCGGCGGATCAGCCCGAAGTAGGCGAGCCGCCCCGGCACCTGCTCCTCGCGGGGGTAGGAGGCGAACCAGTCCCGGTAGTGCCCGTGCACGACCGTCTCGTGGGGCCGGTCCGACAGCTCGGTGGACGTGTTGATGCGGATCAGCAGCGTCGTCCGCCGCTGGAACCAGCGCAGCAGCGCCACCTCCCGCCGGCTGATGCCGGAGGGCAGCTCGAGGTTGTGCACGGTGCGGACGACGGCGGTGCCGCGCAGCCGGGAGCGGAGCAGGACGAGGACGAACAGCAGCTGGCGCAGCGCCTTGCGCGCCGGCGTGCGGCCGTCGACGAGGATCTCGGGCCAGTGCGCGTGGAAGACGTCGTGGTCCCCGGTCAGCGCCCGGCGCCAGCTGAAGGTCGTCAGCTCGACGTCGGGGTGGGCCTCCAGGCTGTCCTTGAGCATCCAGATGTAGGGGTTGGTGGTCGGCCGCGGGTCCGGGAAGGACTGCAGCACGCGGACGGGGCCGTCGGCCGGCGCCGCCGCCGTGCGCGCCGCCCGGTGCAGCAGCGCCAGCCCCTCGACCGTGCCGCGGACCATCGCGGTCCAGGGGGCGGTGGAGGTCAGCAGCTGGCGACGCCCGCCCCGCAGGACGACGGCCCAGGCCTCGGGCAGCGCGGTGGCCACCCAGCGGCGCCGGTCGGCGGCGTCGAGGTGCTGGCCGGCGAAGAGCAGCCGGTTGCGGATGTTGTAGCGGTAGTAGGTGGCCGACTTGGCCCGCTGCCCGCCCTCGCCCTGGGTGCCGCCCTCGTCGTGCACGGCCCCGGCCTCGCGGACCACCACCAGCCGGCCGCCCGCCTCCCGCACCCGGCGGGACAGGTCGACGTCCTCCCAGTAGAGGAAGTAGCGGTCGTCGAAGCCGCCGACGGCCTCCCAGAGCCCGCGGGCGAGCAGCAGGCAGGCGCCGCTCAGCCACATCTCGACGCGGGGCTCCGGGTCGGTCGGCCGCTTGCGGGTCGCCCGCATGCCGCCGCGGTCGAGGTAGAGGTCGGTCCCGTCGGACCAGACCCGGCCGTCGGCCGCCCGCACGACGGGGGCGGCCATCACCAGCGGGTCGTCCGCGACCACCCGCTGCAGCCGGCCGAGCGCGTCGGCGTCGAGCCGGGCGTCGGGGTTGAGCAGCAGGAGCTGCTCGGCGCCCGCGGCCAGCGCGGTCCGGGCCCCCAGGTTCACCCCCGCGCCGAAGCCGAGGTTGGTGGGGGAGGGGACCAGCGTCCAGCCCCGGGCGGCGCAGAGCTCGCGGACCGCGGCCAGCTCCCCGGCCGTCGTGAAGTTGTCCACCACGACGACGTCGAGCGCGGGCGCGGCGGCCGAGACCGCCGCCAGGTTGGTCGCCAGCAGCGCCGACGAGCCGTAGTTGACCACGACGGCCGCGCAGCGGGGCAGCGGCTGGGGGGTGCTCACCGGTTCTTCCTCATTCCCTTGCCGACGATCTGGAGGACGCCGGTGATGTCGCGGCGGAACATGGGGACCAGCGCGAAGGCCAGCGCGTAGACGACGGCGGCGGCCAGGGCCCCGGCCGGCAGCTGGACCCAGCGGCCCCACTCCGCCGTCAGCTCGCAGGCGCCGAAGGTCCCGCCGGCCACGAAGGCGGTGAGGACCATGATCCGGCCGGCGCCGACGAACAGGGGGCCGACGTCGACGGGCGCCTTGCGCGAGAGCCACCAGAACGACAGCGGCCAGGCCAGCGCGGGCGCGATCGCGTAGCCCCAGGCCACGCCGGTGACGCCCCACAGGCTGCCGACGAGGATGCAGGCGACCTTGATGGTCACCGTGATCATCGTGTACTGGAGCAGCTCCTTGGTGAGCCCGTGCGACAGGTAGATCCACAGCCCGACGTAGGCGAGGCTCTGGAACACCCCGGCGACGGCGAGCAGCCGCAGGATCGGCTCGACGGAGAGCCACTGGCGGCCCAGGAAGATCGAGGTCACCGGCTCGGCGGCGCCGATGATGACACCCAGGCCGACGACCAGGGTCAGCCCCAGGGCGGCCTGGCCGCGCTGCAGGTAGGCGTTGGAGGCCTCCCGGTCCTCCCGCAGCCGGGAGAGGACGGGCAGCGCCACCTTGGTGCTGGGCGCGCGCAGCTGGCCCAGCGGCGTCATCAGCAGCTGGAAGGCGCGGTTGTAGAGGCCGAGCGCCTCCGAGCCGAACCGCGTGCCGATGGTCAGGGAGTCGATGTTGTTGCCGAGGTAGCCGACGAACAGCGACCCGGCGAGCTGCCAGCCGAAGGTGAAGAGGTCGCGCATGGGGGCGCGGCGGGGCAGCCGCGGGATCCAGCGGGCCGAAGCCGCGTTGCCGACGAGCAGGACGACGGCCATGGTGATCTGCTGGACGGCCAGCGCCCAGTAGCCCGCTCCCTCCAGGGCGGCCACGATCGCGACGACCAGCGAGATCGCCGGCGCGGCGATCTCCACCGTCGCGAGCTTGGTGAACTGCAGCCGCCGGTTGAGGTCGGCCCGGTACTGGGTGCCCATGCCGTTGAGGACGAAGACCAGCGCCAGCACGTGGGTGAGCCCGACGAGCTCCTCGTGGCCGTAGATCCGGGCGATCAGCGGGGCGGTGAAGAAGACCAGGACGGTGAAGAAGAGGCCGGCCCCGGTGTTGATCCAGAAGAGGTTGTCGCGCTGGGCCTTCGAGAGCGTCTTCGCCTGCACCGCGGCGGAGGAGAGGCCGAAGTCCCGGAAGATCTCCGCCACGCCGATGATGGCGGTGACCATGGCGACGAGGCCGTAGTCACCCGGCGTCAGCAGCCGGGCGAGGACGACGACGCCGACCACCTGCAGGACGATCTTGACGCCCTGGGCGCCGACGGTGATCAGGGCGCCGCGGGCGGCCGTGCGGCCCAGCAGCCCGCGCTGCTCCTTCATCGCGGCCTTCTCGGCGGCGGCCTCGGCCTCCGCGTCGCTGATCGGCGGGCCGGCCAGGGGCGGGTCGCTCAGCGGGGGCTCGGTGCTCACCGGGCACCCACCGCACCGCGCCGCGCGCGCTGGACCCGGCGGAAGCTGCCCTTGGCCGTCCGGGCGGTCTCCCGCCAGTCGCCGAGCGCGAGCCGGGCCAGGCCGAAGCCGGTGTAGCGGGGGACCGGGCGGCCCGCGAGCCGGGCGCCGACGAGGCGGCCCAGCAGCGTGCTGCGCCGCGACACCTGCAGCGGCTGCACGCCGGCCAGCGCGTCGAGGTCGAGCGCCCGGCCGGTCAGCACGCCGGCGGCGAAGGCCCGCTGCAGGACCTCGTGGCCGCGCGGGGTGCGGGCCAGCAGCGCGCTGGTGCCGTCGCCCTCGGTGAAGACCGGGTAGCCCTTGGCGTCGGTGTGCCAGAAGTCGGCGGCCGTCACGTCGCTGCTCTCGCCCACGCCGTCGGGGCAGATCTTGCAGCGCCACTGGGTGGCCTTGCCCAGGTGCCGGCCCCAGGACTCGTCGTAGGTGGTGCGGACGGTGCGGCCGTCCGCCGCCTCGGCGGTGAAGTGGCCGGGCCAGCCGCGGCCGCGGTACCAGAGGTCGCGCAGGCCGGCGTCGTCGGGCACCCCGAGCTCGCGGACGAGGGCGTCCGTGGCGTGCTGGCTGGGCGTGCCGGCGCAGAAGAAGGACAGCAGCAGCGGGGTGGACCCGGTCGCCGGCGCGCCGTCCAGCAGCGCCCGGGCGGCGGAGACCTCGCACGGCTTGCCGACCAGGCCGGTGCCGGGCGCGAGCGCGCCCGGGGCGGCGACGGAGGCCACCGGCGCGTACCGGGAGCCGGCCGAGGCCAGGGCCTCGTCGCGGCTGGTGATGGTGACCGAGACGGTCCGCCGGGGCTCGGCGGCCGCGGCGCGGGCGCCGGTGAAGGAGGCCTGCTCGCCGTTCTCGGTGAGCCAGGCGACGAGTGCCGTCAGCGTGCCGCCGCTGCTGCCGCGGTGCCGGATCTCGGGGTCGGACGCCCAGGCCTCCCAGGCGCTGACCACGGGGCCGAGCGTCGGGTGGACCTCCGCGCCCGGCGGGCGGGGGGAGGCGACGCGACGGCCGGGGCAGATCCGGTCGAAGGTCGCGGCGGCCCCGGGGACGGGCGCGGGCGCGGCCGTCCCGCGCACCGGGCGGGCGTAGCCCTCCGCGTCCAGGGCCATCGCGAGCCCCGCGTCGAGCTGGGTGCACGCCCCGCAGCCGGAGCAGTTGGCCGTGTCCACGACCCGGGCGACCGCCCGGTCCAGCGCCTCGGCGTCGGCCCGGCCCATCAGCCCCGCCCCGCCGCGACGGCGTCGACCTGGCCGGCGAGCGCGTCGGTCGCCAGGGCGAGCGTGCTGGCGGCCCGCTCCCGGACGGCGGTGACGCGGGCGGGCAGGTCGTCGCGGGCGGCGATGCCGGCGACCAGGGAGGGGGCCTCGTCACCGGCGGTGCGCAGGTCGACGACGTGCTCCCAGCCGAGGTCGGCCATCAGCGGCGCGAACTTGCGGGAGTAGGCCAGGGGGATGGCGGGGGTGCCGACCGACAGCGCGTTGAGGCAGGCGTGCATCCGCGAGCCGATGACCAGCTCGGCGCCGGCCAGGGTGGTCCGGATGTCGGTGAGCGACGTCGGCACGATCACCTCCGCGCCGGGGGCGTGGGTGTCGCGGAACTCCTCGACCGCCGGCACGTCGTCGTCGGGGTTGTCCGAGGGCAGCACGTGGGCCAGCAGGCTCACGGTGCGGCCGGCGGCGACCAGCCGGTCGTGCACCTCGGCGACGGTGCGCCGGTAGGCCGCGGCGTCGACGTGCGGGCCGGGCTGCCAGAGCAGGCCGGAGACGTTGAGCACGACGTCGCGCCGCGTCGTCGGCTCGGGGACGTCGAGGGCGAACACGACGTCGGTGGTGAGCACGTCGACGGGCCGGCCCAGACCGGCGGAGGCCTCGGCGCTGGTGCTGTCGCGGGCCATCACGACCGCGGCGGTGCGCAGCGAGCGCTTGGCCAGGGCCTTCGCCCGCCGGGAGCCGAAGGGGCCAATCGTCTGCGGGCTCAGCACGACCGGCACGCCGACCCGGGAGGCGAACTCCGTGGTCGCGCACATGGCCGAGAGCCGCGGCAGCCCGTAGATGTCGGCGAAGGAGTCACCCGCGCGGGTGTCCATCACGAGGTCGAACCCGCGGAACCAGTCGGCCAGGCCGTGGCGCCGGAGCACCGCCTCCTTCGCGACCTCGGCCACCGAGCCGAGCCGCACCGGAGCCGTGCGGGCGCCGTAGTTGTAGAACACGAACTCGGCGTCCGGCCAGACCCGACGCGTCAGGGCCTCCGTGCCGGCACCGAGAACTCTCACCCCGAGGTTTGGGGACCGGTCGTCGGCCCAGAGAACCAAAACTCTCATCACAATCCGTCCTTGCTTGGTAGGCGCATCACTGTACGGCTCGGATGACACGGTCGTATTACGCGCGCGCCAGCGTCCGGTGGTGGTGCGCAGAGCGGCCCCCCGAGGCCGGACGGGCGGTGCGCCGGTGCGCCGCCCGTCCTCTCCCTGCGGTCTAGCGGGCCGTCAGCTCTCCCGTCCGCCGGGCCGTGATCTCGCTCACGGAGAGCCTGACCGGGGCCGCCGAGCTGCCGGACAGGTAGGCCCGGACGGCCACGCCGGCCGGGCTCTGCAGGGCGGCCGTGGTGTCGGTGGCGGTGGCGGCCCAGGCCGTCGGCTCGGTGGTGCCGGCCGGCCAGACCTTCGTCCGCAGCGTCGTGGTGCCCGAGCCGTAGCCCTGGATGCGGACGCGGTAGCCCTGCCCGGGGACGAAGGTCCCGGGCAGCACCTTGCTGGCCAGGTTGGTCTCGGTGCCGGCCACGTTCCGGTTGAGGTAGACGACCATCGTGCCGTTGGCCTGCACCCAGACCTTGGCGTGGTAGCCGTTCGCCTGGTCGCCGCGGACGACGGCGCGGGTGTACTGCCCGCCGCCCGTCGGCGCCTTGTCGAAGGCGAAGGTCAGCTGCAGGTCGGTGTCGGTCGAGGAGATCGGCAGCCGGGCCGTCGGGCCCGAGCCGGCGGCGGCCATGGTGATGACCCCTGCGCCGTCGGCGACGGTGAACAGGCTCGTGCTGCCGCTGTAGGTCCAGGCGCCGCCGGTCGGCGCGCTGCCCCAGCCCGAGGTCGAGGTCCGCTCGAAGGTGTCGTCGGCCAGCACGTCGGACGGCGGGGCCGTGACGGTGACGCTCTTGGTCACCGTGCCGGTCGCGCCGTCGTCGTCGGTGACGGTGAGGCGCACGTCGTAGGTGCCCGCGGCCGCGTAGGTGCGGTTCGCCGTGGCCCCGGTGGCGGTGGTGCCGTCACCGAAGGTCCAGGCGTAGGAGGCGACCGTGCCGTCGGCGTCGGCGGACCCGCTGCCGTCGACGTCGACCCGCAGGCCCGCGGTGGTGCTGGTGAACGAGGCCGTCGGCGCCGTGTTCGCCGGCGGCGTCGGGGCGACGGTCACCGACCGCGTGGTGGTGCCCACCGCGCCCTGGTCGTCGGTGACCGTGAGCTTGACGCTGTAGGTCCCGGCGGCGGCGTAGGTCCGGGAGGCCGTGCGCCCCGTGGCGGTGGTGCCGTCGCCGAAGGTCCAGGCGTAGGAGGCGATGGTGCCGTCGGCGTCGGTGGAGCCGCCGCCGTCGACGCTGGCGGTCAGACCGGTGGTGGTGGCGGTGAACGACGCAGTCGGGGCCGCGTTCCCGCTGGCGGTGACGCTGTTCGAGACGGGGCTGAGTAGCTCGTTGCCAAACGGGTCGGTGACCCGCACCTGGTAGGTGTGGCTGCCCGCCGGCGCGGTCTTGTCCTCCACCGTCTGCGTCGGCAGCGTCCAGAAGTTGCTGTCGACGGTCCGGGTGTCCACCAGGGCCTCGGCCGCGGTGCCGCGGTCGCGGTAGAGCTGGTAGGTCAGCCGCTGGTTGTCCTTGTCCCAGGCCGCGCCGTAGGTGACCCGGACGGTGCCCGGGGCCGGCACGGAGGCCGCGGTGGCGGGCGGGGCGCTGCGCACGGGCACGGTGCCCAGGTACTGCGGGCCCACCTTGTTGGCGGGCACGCCCGGCGCCGCGCCGGGTACGGCGTAGCGGGTCAGGCCGTACTGCTCCTTGCCGTTGACGGTCGGGAACTCCCCGCCCAGGGCGATGTAGCCGCTGCCGCTCACGACGCTCCAGGCGGCCTGGTACTGCTTGCTGTAGATGCCGATCCCCAGCTCGGGGTACCAGTGCAGCATCGTCGGGGCGGGGCGGCCCTTGTAGTTCCAGCCGTAGGCGTTCGGGCCGTTGTTGAGCCCGGTGGGCGCGGTGGTGAAGGCGTTGGCCGGCTGCCACCGGGTGCGCGGGCTGGTGTCGCCGAACGCGCCGATCGAGCGGCAGTCGTGGGCGTGGCTGACGGTGTAGGTGACGTCCCCGACCGGCTCGACGTCGTAGGTGTCGCCCAGGCAGTCGACCATCCAGCGGATGGCCCCGTTGGCCGGGTTGAGGGAGAAGCTGCCCTCGAACAGCCCGCCGGCGCCGAAGGCGAAGCCGCTGCCGTAGACGTAGGTGCCGTCGGTGGTGAGGGAGTTGATCGCGCCCTTGCCGGAGTCCCGCAGCGTGCCGCTGGCGGCCCAGGGCAGGTTCGTGCCGGTCGTCGCGCCGACGGCGCCAAGGCCGTAGACGTTCGCGCCGTTGAGGGTGGCGAACTGCCCGCCGATCACGACCTTGGTCTGGTCCGGGGTGAGGGTGAGCGCCCAGACGTAGGCGCCGTCGGTGGCCGAGGGGGCCCAGGGCAGCAGGGCGCCGTCGGCCGCGCCGAAGGCCGCCAGCCGCTTGCGGGCGCTGGAGGTCGGGGCGGCGGTGCCGGTCGCGCTGCCGAAGGCGCCACCGGCGTAGACGGTGGCGTTCGTCGCCGTCAGCGCCTTGACGTCCTGGTCGACCGAGGGGCTGAAGCCCTCGACCAGCGCGCCGGTGGCGGTGTCGAACGCGGCCAGGTGCCCGCGCGGCTTGTTGTCCACCGTCGTGAACGAGCCGCCGACGTAGACCCGCTTCCCGTCCGGGGACGCCGTGACGGCGAGCCCGGGCGCGTTCAGCGTGTGGTTGAAGGAGGCGACCCGCTCGCCGGTGGTGATGTCGTAGGCGAAGAGGTGGGACACGGCGATCTCGGTCGGCCCGCCCTTCCACATGCCCGCCGGGCGGGCCTTGGTGAAGTCGCCGGTGGCGTAGACGGTGGTGCCGACGACCACCTGGCTCCAGACGACGCCGGTCAGCTGCCAGGTGGGCAGCGGGTCCACCGACGCCGTCGTGGGCAGGGTGGTCGAGATCGGGCGGGTGTCGGCGGTCGCGGCCGGGGCGGCGCCCAGGCCCAGCGCGACCAGGGCGGTCGCGAGCCCCCCGGCCACCGCCGCGGACAGGCGGGACCGGCGGCCCTGCAGGATTCCCATCAGATGTTTCCCCTCGAGTGATGGCGCCGACCGTCCTCGGTGACGGGCGGGTCGTGCGGGCGCCGGCTAGCGGGCGTCCCCTCGGAACGTGGCGAGGCCGTGACGGGCGTCGAGGTCGACGGTCAGCGCGACCGCGGACCGTCCCGACGCCGGGACGGCGAAGGAGTACCGCGCGGACGCGCGGTCCCCCGGGGCGAGGCGGCCGGTGAAGTCGGCGGCGTCCTCGTCGTAGACGGGCCGGGCCTGCAGCGGCGGCCGGCCGTAGGTGAGGCTGGTGATGACCCGGCTGAGGTCCAGCGGCTCGTCGGACTCGTTGGTCACCCGCAGCCGGAAGCTCGTGAACGGGCCGATCCGGCTGCCGGGTCCCGGCTGGTCCAGCTCGCCCTGCGTGACCTCGACCACCGCGACGCGGACGCCGTCGGACCAGCGCAGGCCGTCGGCGAGCGCGCCCTCCACCGCCGGCAGCCGGTCGCGGGCGTCCTCCCGGTCGGCGGGCACCGGCTGGGCCGGCGCCGTCGGGTCCGGGGCGTCCGCGGCGGAGCCGGAGGCCGACGGCGCCGCGGTCGGGCCGCCGGCCGGGCCGCTCGGCGTCGAGCCCGGCTCCGGGGCCGAGGTCGTGGCCGTCGGGCTGGCGCCGGGCCGGCCGGACGGCGAGGCCGTCGGGGTCGGGCTCGGCGCGGCAGAGGTCGTGGCGGTGCTGGTCGTCGAGCTCGGCGCTGTGCCCGCGCTCGGCGTCCCCGACGCCGTCGGCGCCGGCGTGCTGCACGCCGTCGTGGCCAGGGCGGACCCCAGCACGACGGCGGTCAGGGCGAGCCGCAGCGCGGCCCGCGGGGGGACGAGCACCGTGGTGGCCGGCTCAGTAGGCGCCGCGGCGCGCGACCACGGCGAAGAACGTCTTCCACAGGATGAGCAGGTCGAGGGTGAGGGTCCAGTTCTCGACGTAGCGGAGGTCGAGGCGGACCGTCTCCTCCCAGCTGAGCAGCGAGCGGCCGCTGACCTGCCAGAGACCGGTCAGGCCGGGGGTGACGAGGAGGCGGCGGCGGGCGTGGTCCTCGTACCCGTCGACCTCGGACTGCAGCGGCGGCCGGGGGCCGACCAGCGACATGGTGCCGGCGAGCACGTTGAACAGCTGCGGCAGCTCGTCGAGGGAGAACTTGCGGAGGAACTTGCCGACGCGGGTGATGCGCGGGTCGTCCTCCATCTTGAACATGTGGCCGATCTCGGGGTTCTGCGCCCGCAGCTCGGCCAGCTTGGCCTCGGCGTCGACGTGCATGGAGCGGAACTTGAGCATCGTGAACGTGGAGCCGTCCAGGCCCACCCGGGTCTGGCGGAAGATGACCGGTCCGCCGTCGTTGAGCTTGACGGCCAGGGCCAGCGCCGCGAGGACCGGGGAGATGACCAGGACGCCGGCGCCGGTCAGGACCAGGTCGGTGGCGCGCTTGACGAAGCGGCGCCAGCCGGTGAAGTGCGGCTGCTCGACGTGCAGCAGGGGCAGGCCGACGTAGGGCCGGATGTGCATCCGCGGGCCGGCGACCTCGACGAGGCCGGGGTGCACCAGGAGCTCGACCCCGGCGCCCTCGAGGGCCCAGGAGAGCTCGCGGAGGTAGTTGTGGCGGGTCGCGTCGCTGCCGGTCACGGCGACCGCGTCGGCGGCGTAGGCGCGGATCAGCTCGGGGACCTGGTCCAGGTCGCCGATGACGGCCAGGCCGGCGTCGCGGGCCCGGGAGACGTCGGAGCGCGGCACGCAGACCCCGATGACGTTCATCCCGGCGTGCGGCTCGCGGGTCAGCACCTCGGTGAGGTCGGCGGTGGCGTAGGCGCTGCCGACCACGATCACGCGGCGGACGTTGCGGCCGGCGCGCTGCTGGCGGTGCAGGTTCTTCCGGGCGGCGAAGCGGACGGCGATGCTGCCGAGCCCGGCGAGCGGGACCGCGATGACCGAGGTGGCGACGACGCCGAGGCTCTCGGTGATGGCCGCGGGGACCGCGCCCACCGCGACGGCGAAGACGACGGCCCGCATGACGGCGCGCATCTCGTCGTCGCCGACGCCGATGTTGCTGCGCTCGTAGCCGCGGCTGATCGCGATGGCCAGCGGCCAGGCGAGCGCCGCGCCGGCCACGATGACGAGGGTGTTGCCGGTGGTGAAGGGGTACTTCAGGACCGGCAGCGCGAGCAGCACGGCGACGACGCCGACCAGCACGTCGGCGGCGGCCACCGTCAGCGTGTAGCGCTGGGTCCAGGCGGCCAGGCCGGGCGTCCGGACCGGCGACGGCTCCAGGACCGCCTCCGAGCGCGGGTCACGGCGGGCGGTCTCGGCGGCGGAGTCGGCCGGACGACGACGGGCGACGTCCATCGCCCCGGTGTCCGGGCTGACGTCGTGCGAGGGGTGGGCGGTGCTGGCGGCCAGCGCGTCCCGGCTCTCGGCGGTGTCGCGGGGTCGCAGCTCGGCCGCGAAGTCCTCGTTCCCGTCCGGGCCCGGGCGGGCGCGGCCGTCCTCGGCGCCGTTCGGCGCCGCGGAGTGCTCAGGTGTTGCCATGCAGATGTCCCCCGTATGTCTTGTCGCCCCCCGACAAGCTCAAACTCGCTGTCAACCACAGCCGCGAGGTATCCGAGCCGGCGATCTGCCTCCACCGTTGGGGGAGTTGATACGCCGCCTGCTGATACGCGCTGTGAACAACCAGGTCCCGGCAGGCTATCAACAGGGAACTTTCCGGGGGTGCGGCCGAGACGAAATCGTGATGAGACCCTGGACACAGGGACCAGAACGGCCACTGGTGTCACCCCTGACCCAGCCGTCCCACCGGTGTCACCCCCGGGGCAGCAGCCCGGCGATGTTCGACGTCATCAGCCCCCGGCAGCCCAGCCGCAGCGCCCGGGACCGGTCCTCCTCCGAGCTCAGCGCCCACATCATCGCCGGCTTGCCGTTCCGGTTCGCCGCGTCGGTGACCGCGCTGACGAAGGCGTCCGGCTGCTCGCGCGGGACGCCGAGCATGTCGATGTGGGGCGCCGCGGCGAACCGCTCCAGGTTGGCGCCGAGGTGGCTCGGCTGGTCCAGCACGTAGCCCCAGGTGCCGAAGCCGTTCCCCTTCGCCCGCTCGAACTCCCCGGAGTTCACGTACTGCTTCCACACCACCCGCTCGGGCTGGCCGAGCCCCACCAGCCGCGCCATCAGCGGCCCCGCGGCCGCCGGGACCTTGGGCTCCACGAACAGCACGAACCGGTCCGCGTAGGCGTCCACGACGTCGTCGAACCTGGTCAGCGGCCTGCTGGGCTGGGCGGGGTCGGTCGTCCCGGCCGCACTGACCTGCAGCGTCGACAGGGTCGACCAGGGCGTGGTGGCGATGTCGTGGTCGACGCCGGTCACCCGCGCGGTGCTGGGGTCGTGGCTGCAGACGAGCACCCCGTCGGCGCTCAGGCAGACCGAGATCTCGAGCGCGTGCAGCCCCGGCAGCCGGGCGGCCTGCTCGTAGGCGTAGGCCGTCATCTCCGGCCAGTTCCCGCCGCCCCCGCGGTGGGCCACGTAGAAGGGCCGCTCCGCGACCAGCGACGCGACCGTGGCCGCGGGGCCGCCGCCGGGGGCCGGGGCGGTCGCGCCGTCGGCGCCGCAGCCCACCGCGGCCGCCGTCGCGCCGGCGAGCAGCCCGCCGAGCAGGGTGCGGCGGGACAGGGACCCGGGCGAGCGGGTCGTGGCGCTGGTCATGGTGGTCCTGTCGGGCGGGAGCGCGGACGGCCATCTTAGGGAAGCGGCGGCGGAAACCCTTCCCGACGAGGTCGCGATCGGGTCACGAAGGGCTTTTCCGGGGTCGCGGAAAGGAGCGGGAAATACGTCCTGAGCGCTGATTCCGGTGACATTCAGCGCAGCAGGCGGCCCTCGGACCCGGCGGGCAGCCGGACCTCGACGAGCCGGGCCGTGCTGGGGTCGGACCAGTCGCCCGCCACCTCGAGCCGGGCCAGCGTCGCCGGTGGGAAGCGGTCGGCGACGGCGGCGGACGCGGCCGGGGAGGAGGTCCCGGGGTCGGCCACGTCGTAGACGACCCCCGGCACGGCGGGGGCGTGCCCCACCACCAGGACGGTGCCGACGTCGGCGGCCGCGACCAGCTCGAGCACCTCGTCGGAGCCGGCCTGGTAGAGCAGCGGCACCAGCTCGACGGGCACGTCGAGGCCCAGCCGCTCGAGCGTCTGGCGGGTGCGGGTCGCCGGTGAGCACAGCACCCGGTCGGGCAGCACGCCCCGGTCGCGCAGGAAGGCGCCCACGCCGTCGGCCTCGACCTCCCCGCGCGGGCTCAGCCGCCGGTCGGCGTCGCGGTGGCCGGGACGGGCCGGCTCGGCGGTCGCGTGCCGGAGCAGCAGCAGGGTCCGCGTGGTGGTCACCGCGGCAGGCTACGACCTCGCTGCCGGCCCGGGACGGGTCCGGTCCTAGACTCCGCGACCATGGCCATGTTCGACCTGCCCCTCGCCGAGCTCGAGACCTACGCGCCGGAGGTGAGCGAGCCCGAGGACTTCGACGCCTTCTGGTCCGCCACCCTGGACGAGGCGCGCGGCCACGCCCTCGCGCCGACCGTGGAGCCGGTGGACAACCGGCTCGCGCTCGTCGACTCCTACGACGTGACCTTCGCCGGCGCGGGAGGCGCCCCGGTCCGGGCCTGGCTGCACGTGCCGGCCGGCGCGACCGGGCCGCTGCCCACCGTCGTGCAGTACCACGGCTACTCCGGCGGCCGCGGGCTGCCGCACAGCAGCACGATCTGGGCGCAGGCCGGCTACGCGCACCTGTCGATGGACACCCGCGGCCAGGGCTGGAACGGCGGGGGCGGCAGCAGCACCGCCGACGCCTCGGCCGACGCCGGGATCAACCACGCGCCCGGGTTCATGACGTCGGGCATCCTCGATCCCGCCACCTACTACTACCGGCGCGTCTACACCGACGCGGTGCGGATGCTCGAGCTGACCCAGGACCACCCGCTGCTGGACGCGCGCCGGGTCGTGGTGACCGGCGGCAGCCAGGGCGGCGGGCTGGCCCTCGCCGCCGCCGGGCTGGCGCCGCTGGCCGGGATCGAGCTGGCCGGCTGCGCGCCCGACGTCCCCTTCCTCTGCCACTTCGCCCGCGCCGTCGCGCTCACCGACCGGCACCCCTACCGCGAGATCGCCCAGTACCTGGCGGGCTGGCGCGACCACGCCGACGCGGCGTTCCGCACGCTCTCCTACGTCGACGGGGTCAACCTGGCCAAGCGGGCGGTGGCCCCGGCGCTGTTCTCGGTCGCGCTGATGGACCTCACCTGCCCGCCGTCGACGGTCTACGCGGCCTACAACCACTACCGGGGCGCGGACAAGCAGATCAACGTCTACCCCTACAACGACCACGAGGGCGGCGAGGCCTACCAGGTCGCCGCGCAGCTCGACTGGGTCGCGGAGCGCTTCGCCGGCTGAGCGCGCGCCCGCCGCCGCGCTGCCCGCCGGGTCCTCGCCCGCTGTCAGCGGGGGTGTGTAACGTCCGTCACACGGCCGCGGGGCCGGGCGAGGCGGAGGGGGAGCGATGACGACGAGGACGACGAGGACGGCCCGACGGGGCGGGGCCGGGCTGGTCGGGGTGGCGGTGACGGGGGCCGCGCTGCTGGCCGGCGGGCTCGCGCCCGCCAGTGCCGCACCGGTGCCGGCCGCCGCGCCGGCCGCCACCGCGGCGGTCCGGCAGACCGAGAAGAACCCGGTGGCCTTCGGCACCGGCGGGGCGGTGGCCAGCGTCGACCCCGAGGCGACCGAGGCCGGGCTGCGCGTGCTGCGCGCCGGCGGCAACGCCGTCGACGCCGCCGTGGCCACCGCCGCCGCGCTCGGGGTCACCGAGCCCTACTCCGCCGGCGTCGGCGGGGGCGGCTACCTCGTCCACCTCGACGGCCGCACCGGCCGGGTCAGCACGCTCGACGGCCGCGAGACCGCGCCGGCCGACGTCGGGCCCCGGACCTTCCTCGACCCGGCGACGGGGAAGCCCTACCCGTTCTCGCCGCAGCTGGTCACCAGCGGCGTCTCGGTCGGGGTGCCCGGCACACCCGCCACCTGGGAGCGCGCCCTCGGCCTCTGGGGCACCCTCAGCCTGCGGCAGGCGCTCCGGCCGGCCGTCCAGATCGCCCGCCGCGGCTTCGTCGTCGACGACACCTTCCGCAACCAGACCCTGGACAACAAGGCCCGGTTCTCGGCCATCAGCACCACCGCCGACCTCTACCTCCCGGGCGGGGACGCCCCGGCCGTCGGGTCGGTCTTCCGCAACCCCGACCTGGCCGCCACCTACGAGGCGCTCGGCCGCGAGGGCACCGACGTCGTCTACCGCGGCCGGATCGGCGCCGACATCGTCCGCACCGTGCAGGACCCGCCCGTGGTCGCCGGCGCGACGCTGCCGGTGCCCGCCGGGACGATGACGAAGGCCGACCTCGCCCGCTACCGGGTGCTGCGCCAGGCCCCGACGAAGGTGCGCTACCGCGGCCTCGACGTCTGGGGCATGGCGCCCTCCTCCAGCGGCGGCACCACCGTCGGCGAGGCGCTGAACATCCTCTCCACGCAGCGGCTGGCGCGGATGGGCGACGCCGAGGCCCTCCACCACTACCTCGACGCCTCGGCGCTGGCCTTCGCCGACCGGACCGCCTACGTGGGCGACCCGGCCTTCGTCGACGTGCCGACGAGGACCCTGCTGAGCAAGCGCTTCGCCCGCTCCCGCGCGTGCCTGGTCGACCCCGACCGGGCCCTGCCCACGCCGACGGCGCCGGGTGACCTCAGCGCGCGCGGCTGCCGGACGGCGCCGCCGACCGGTGCGGACGGGCGGGGGACCTCCACCACCCACCTGGTGACCGCCGACCGCTGGGGCGACGTCGTCTCCTACACCCTGACCATCGAGCAGACGGGCGGGTCGGGGATCGTCGTGCCGGGCCGGGGCTTCCTGCTGAACAACGAGCTGACCGACTTCACCACGGTCTACGACGCGGACGACCCGAACCGGATCGAGCCGGGCAAGCGGCCGCGCAGCTCGATGGCGTCGACCATCGTCACCCGTCGCGGGGAGCCGGTGCTGGCCCTCGGCTCGCCCGGCGGCTCGACGATCATCACCACCGTGCTGCAGACCCTGGTGAACCGCGTCGACCGCGGTCTGACGCTGCCCGAGGCGGTCGCGGCCCCGCGGGCCAGCCACCGCAACAACGCGGCGGTGACGGCCGAGCCGGCGTTCATCGCGCGCTACGGCGCGGCGCTCGGCCCGCAGGGCTACGGCTACACGCTGACGCCCAGCGGCGACGCGTTCACCAGCGCCAGCGAGATCGGCGCCGTCGCCGCGCTCGAGTTCTTCCCCCGCGGCCGGGTGCAGGCGGTCGCCGAGCCGGTCCGCCGCGGCGGGGGCGACGCCGGGGTGGTGCGGCCGCGCCGCCGCTGACGCCGGGTCGGTGTCCGGCGCCCGGGCCGCTCAGCCCGGGTGCCGGACGGCGTAGGTGCCGACGACGATCCCGGTCGGCGAGGTGACGGTGCGGAGCACCTCCAGCTCGACGGGCCGGTCCTGGAACAGCCGGGTCCCCTGGCCCAGCACCACGGGGACGACGGTCAGCACGTAGGTGTCGACGAGGTCCGCCGCGGCGAGGGCGCGGACCAGCTGGCCGCTGCCCAGCAGCACCAGCTCTCCCTCGCCGTCGCCCTTGATCCGCCGCACCCCCTCGACGGGGTCGTCCCCCAGCAGGGCGGTGGCCGGGTGGGGGAGCGGCTCGGCCAGCGTGCGCGAGGCCACGTGCTTCGGCGTGCTCAGCAGCAGGTCGACGAAGGGGTTCGGCTCGGGGGTGCGGGTCCAGTGGTCCAGCAGGTCCAGGTAGGTGCGCCGGCCCAGGACGAGGCCGGCCGGGAGGCTGTCGCCGGCCATCGACGCCTGGGCGGCGACCGGGTCGGCGGCCAGCGCGGCCGCGGCCCAGCCGCCCCGCGTGAACCCGCCCCGGGTGTCCTCGTCGGGCCGACCGGGACCCTGCATCACCCCGTCCAGCGAGAGGTTCTCCACGGCCACCAGCGTCCTCATGCGCTCATCACGCCCCTCAGACCGGCGGGGCGGGCCGGACTCATCGGGCCGGTGGGGGCTCAGATGTCCTTGACGGCCACGAAGACGTCGCGGTGGATCGAGGCGTCGACGCGGTGGCCGAACTGCAGGTAGGGCCCGGAGTCCAGCGGGCGGAGCCCGGCCTCGACGGCCAGGGCGCTGAGCCGCTCGCGGGTCAGGCCGTAGGTGTTCCAGGACAGCCCGAGGGCGCCGCCGGCCTTCAGCTGACCGGCCCAGACGCCGAGCGCCTCGCCGAGCAGGGCGGCCGCCGAGCGGTCGCGCTTGCCGCTCAGCGGCTGGCTGCCGTGCACGATCCCGTAGGGGGCGTCGGTGACGACGGCGTCGAACCGCCGCTTGCCGTACAGGGCCGCCGACTGGCGGGTGTCGCCGGAGAACACCGACAGGTTCTGGGTGCGGCCGCCGGCCTCGGAGGTGACCGCGACGTCGAGCCGTCGGCCCAGGCTCTTGCCCTCGCGGCGCACCGGGGTGAGCTCGACGGTGTGCTTGAGGCGCTTGCGGCGCAGGTAGGTCTTGAGGAAGGCGGTGTAGGCCTCGACGGCCTTGAGGTCGGACTCCACCCCGGCCGCGTCGTGGCCCAGGATCAGCGCGGTGCTCAGCGTGGTTCCGCGGCCGGCCATCGGGTCGAGGACCGAGCGCGGCCCGGTGGCGGGGCGGGTGGCCGAGGCCAGCGTGACGTTGGTGAGCAGCCGGGTGAACTGCTCGTTGGTCTTGCCGGGGTACTTGGGGATGGTCACCAGGTCGTCGTCGAAGCGGTCGGGGTGCACCAGCGGCACCGGGCGCAGCAGGTCGCCCTCGCGCCGGTAGACCGCGAAGCCCGCCGAGAGCCGGCCCAGCGCGTCGGCCGTCGGCTCGTCCAGGTCGTCGAGGCCCACCGCCAGGTAGCCGACGCCGGCCACCTCGACGGGCTCGACGAGGGCCGGGTCCCCGTCGCCGAGGAGGATGCGGAGCTCGGCCGCGACCAGCGCGTCGGCCGCGCCGGCGTAGACGCGGTTGGCCGAGGGCTGCAGCAGCAGCAGGTGGCCGCTCACGCGAGCACCTCCAGCGGCTGCGGGCGCCGCGCCCGGTCGGTGCTGCCCGGTCGCCGCCGGCCGTCCCCCGGGGCGCTCGGGCGCGCTCCACCTGTTCCCACGTGCTGCATGGGTGACCACTCTAGTGAGCCGGCGAGGGCTAGCGTGACGCCGTGAGCGCAACCCGGTCCCTCCACCTGCGCGGGCGGAGCGTCGGGCTGGTGTTCGTCGGCGGGGCGCTCGGGACCGGCCTCCGGGCCCTCGTCAGCGCGGCGGTACCTCCGGTGAGCGGGCTGCCGGTGGCGGTGCTGGGCGTCGACGTCGTCGGCGCCTTCGTGCTGGGCCTGCTGCTCGCGACGCTGCACCGCGCCGGCCCGGACGAGGGACGCCGTCGCGACCTGCGGCTGCTGCTGGGCACCGGGGTGCTGGGCGGCTTCACCACCTACAGCGCGCTGGCCGCGGACACGGCCGGGCTCGCGGACCAGGCCCGGGTCGGGGCCGCCCTGCTCTACGCCGGCGCGACCCTGGTGCTGGGTCTGGCGGCCGCCTTCGCCGGGCTGCGCTGCGGCGGCCGCAGGGGCGGCCGGTGAGCCCGGCGCTGCTGCTCGTCGTCGCCCTGGCCGGCGGCCTGGGCGCCGTCGCCCGGCTGGTGGTCGACGGCGAGGTCCGCCGCCGGCTCGGCGACGCGCTGCCGCGGGGGACGGTGCTGGTCAACCTCACCGGCTCCCTGCTGCTGGGCCTGGTCACGGGGCTGGCGACCGGCGGCCTGCTGCCGCCGCTCGCGCAGGTGGTCGTGGGCACCGGCTTCCTGGGCGGCTACACCACGTTCTCGACCGCCGCCGTCGAGGCGGTCCGGCTGGCGACCGCGGGCCGGTGGACGGCGGCCGTCGTCGACGCCGTGGGCCAGCTGGTCGCCGCCGTGCTGCTCGCCGGGCTGGGGCTGGTCGCGGGCCTGGCCCTCGCCGGCTGAGAACGGTCGCGCAGACTGGCGCCATGACGGCGCGGCTGACCCGGTTCACCTCCGAGGGCATGACCTTCGACGTCCTCGACAGCGGCCCGCTGGACGGGCCGGTCGTCGTGGCCCTGCACGGCTTCCCGCAGACCTCGGCCAGCTGGGCGGGCGTCGTCCCGCCGCTGGTGGCGGCGGGCTACCGGGTGCTGGCCCCCGACCAGCGGGGGTACTCCCCGGGCGCGCGGCCACCGGACATCGCCTCCTACGCGGTGGCCCGGCTGGTCGGCGACGTGCTGGCGCTGGCCGACGCCGCCGGCGCCGAGCGCTTCCACGTGCTGGGCCACGACTGGGGGGCGGCCGTGGCCTGGGTGCTCGCCGGCGTGCACGCCGACCGGGTGGCCACCCTGACGGCGGTGTCGGTGCCGCACCCGGCGGCCATGGCCCGCGCGCTCGCCGGCAGCCAGGCGCTGCGCTCCTGGTACATGGCGTTCTTCCAGGTGCCCGGGCTGGCCGAGCGGCTGTTCCGGGTGCGCGGCGGCGCCCTGGCCCGCCGCCTGCTGGCCGGCACCGGGATGCCGGACCCGGAGCCGGCCGTCTCGATGCTCGCCGACCCGGCGTCGGCGACCGGCCCGCTGTCCTGGTACCGCGCCCTGCGGCTGCCCGGTGGCCTGCGGACCGGCCGGACCGCGGTGCCGACGCTCTACGTCTGGAGCGACCGCGACACCGCCCTGGGCCGGCGCGCCGCCGAGGGGACGGCGGCCCACGTCGACGGGCCGTACCGGTTCGTGGTGCTCCCGGGCGTCTCGCACTGGGTGCCGGAGGAGCGCCCGGCGGAGCTGGCCGCGCTGGTGCTCGGGCACCTGGCCGCGCACCCGCTCGACCGCTGAGCGGGCGGCGCGGCCCGGGCGGCCACCGCCCGCCTACGCTCCCCCCATGAGCCTCTCGGTCGACCTGGACCTGCCGCGCTTCGAGGACGCCGCGGTGGTCGTCGCGGCCCCGGCGACCGGCCCGGGCAACTGGTCCGGGGCGGCGGCCGTCGTCCTGGACGACGGGGTGTTCTGGCTGGCCTACCGGGTGCGCCGGCCGCTGGACGAGGGGCGCGGGGTGAGCGTCGTCGTCGCCCGGTCCGACGACGGGCTGAGCTTCACCCCTGTCGCCGAGGTCCACCGCGACGCGTTCGGCGCCGCGTCGTTCGAGCGGCCGGCGCTGGTCCGCCGACCGGAGGGCGGCTGGCGGCTCTACCTCAGCTGCGCGACCCCGGGCTCCAAGCACTGGTGGGTGGAGGCGCTGGACGCCGACCGGCCCGAGGACCTCGCCGACGGCACCCGGCACCGGGTGCTGCCCGGGGACGCGGCCTGGGGCGTCAAGGACCCGGTGGTCCTGGCCGACGCGCGGGGCTGGCGGATGTGGGTGTGCTGCCACCCGCTGGCCGAGGCCGGGCACGAGGACCGGATGGTCACCCGGCTGGCCACCAGCGACGACGGCCTGGACTGGACCGACCGCGGCCCGGTGCTGCGGGGGAGCCCTGCGACCTGGGACTCCCGCGGGGCCCGGGTGACCGCGGTGCTGGCCGAGGAGCCGCTGACGGTCCTCTACGACGGCCGCGACAGCGCCGCCGCGAACTGGTTCGAGCGGACCGGCGTGGCCCGCGAGCAGGACGGGGTGCTGGTGCCGGTCGGCGACGGCCCGGTCGCGCAGTCGCCGGAGAGCGACGGGGCCCTGCGCTACGTCAGCGTCGTCGACCTGCCGGACGGCGGGCGCCGCTTCTACTTCGAGGCCGCCCGTGCCGACGGCTCGCACGACCTGATGACCTCGCTCAGCCCCCGCTGAGCCGGCCCCGCCCGGTCAGGCCGGCCGGGTCCGCTCGGAGAAGGAGCCGCGTCCGGTGACCGAGCGCCAGTCGGCGAACGACTGGCCCAGCACCTCCTCCAGCAGGTCGACGTCGTCGACGACGTCGGCGAGCAGCGCGCCCCGCGCGTCGGGGTCCAGCCGCGGGCGCCGGGCGGGGCCGCCGCGCTGCAGCGCGCCGACCAGCGGTCGGCTGGCGCGGCGCCAGACCTGCGGGGGCACGAACTGGCCGGCGGCCGCCCCGGCCCGGACCAGCCGGGCGAGGGCACGGTTGCGGGGGCCGTCCTCGACGAAGCCGCGGGAGTTGTCCGGCGGCACGGTGCCGACCCGGCCCTGCGCCACCCCGAGGAACGCGCACACCCGGTCCAGCGTCGCGACGGGTGCGTCCACCAGCTCGCGGTACCGCAGCACCAGCACCCGGTCGCGCTCGACGCGGCCCAGCAGGTCGGCCAGCTGCTCGCCGTAGCGGCCCATCCGGCGGTAGTGCCAGAACGGCGCCCAGCCGGCGTCGACCCGGCGGTCCTCGTCGCGCCAGGCGTCGACGAAGCCGGCCTCGGGCTCCAGGCCGTCGGCCCAGAGGTGGGTCCAGTTGGAGTAGGCGCGGTCGACGGGGTCGCGGACCACGACGACCACCCGCACGTCCGGCAGCTCCTCGGCGATCCGGCGGCGCGCGTCGGGGGAGTACAGGTAGAAGGGCGTGCTCTCCAGCCGCACGCTGGTGGCCGGGGCCGGGGCGAAGAGCGCCTCGTAGTCGCGCCGCCGCCACACCCACTCCTGCTGGCTGTGCGCGTCGCCGGGTCCGCGGTACGCCGGGGGCGGCGCCTCCCCGCAGAGGTAGAACTTCGGCTCCTTGACCGGCGACGCCCAGATCTCGGGGTGCGCGCGGAGGGCGGCGTGCAGTGCGCTCGTGCCCGCCTTGGGCGCCCCGATCAGCAGCGCGTCCGGACGTGGTTCCCGAGTGCTCATGCCGGAATACTAGGAGCAGCAGCGGGGGTCGACGAGGTCTGGCCGCGGGCCGGCCCGCTGCCCTAGGGTCGGGACGTGCACCGGATCCTGCTGCGCGAGGTCATCGTCGACGTCCCGTCCGCCGTGCTGGACGAGGCCCGGACCTTCTGGTCGGCCGCCCTGGCGGCCACGCCCCGGGTGGTCGGCGACGCGGGGGAGTTCACCGCCCTCGACGACCCGTCGGCCCTGCCGCACGTGGCCCTGCAGGACGTCGGCACCACGCCCGCCCGCTTCCACCTCGACCTCGAGAGCGACGACGTGGAGGCCGAGGTCGCCCGGCTGGTCCGCCTCGGGGCCACCGAGGTCTCCCGCGGCGACGGCTTCGTCGTCCTCGCCGACCCCGCGGGCCTGCTCCTCTGCGTCCTGCCGCCCGAGAGCGACGAGTTCGCCACCCGCAGCCGTCAGGTCGAGTAGGAAGGTGAGACCAGGACCGGACCACCGCGGGCCGAGGGCAGGCGCCTCAGGGTCACCGGACGGGGCGCCGCCGAGCTGAGGAGGAGCGGGTGGACACGCTCTTCGTCCACCCGCGACGACGAAGTCGGCGGATCAGAGCCCCGTCCGCGTCCGAGCGGAGCGAGACAGACAGCTCAATAATTCTGCTCTTTTGCTCTGGCGAAGCTCGCCTCGACCTCGGCCTCGGCCTCGGCGCGGCCGGTCCAGGTGGCGCCCTCGACGGACTTGCCGGGCTCGAGGTCCTTGTAGACGGTGAAGAAGTGCTCGATCTCGAGCAGCAGGTACTCGCGGACGTCGGTGATGTCGCGCAGGTGGTCGCGGCGGTGGTCCGACGCGGGGACGCAGAGGACCTTGTCGTCGCCGCCGGCCTCGTCGGTCATCCGGAACATCGCGATGGCGCGGCACTTGATGAGGCAGCCGGGGAACGTCGGCTCGGAGACCAGCACCAGCGCGTCGAGCGGGTCGCCGTCCTGGCCGAGGGTGCCCTCGATGAAGCCGTAGTCGGCGGGGTAGGCGGTCGAGGTGAACAGCGTGCGGTCCAGCCGGATGCGGCCGGTCGCGTGGTCGACCTCGTACTTGTTCTTCTGGCCCTTGGGGATCTCGACCAGGACGTCGAACTCCATGCCACTGAGCGGGTGCGCCTCGTGCTCGGCGTTGGGTGCGGTCACAGAACCTCCTTAGGATGGGCTGTGCCGTGACTCCGGGGGCGCGGTCAGCCAACCGTGAGCCTAGCGTCAAGGGAGCGTGCCGGTCCGATGGGTCTCAGGCGCACCGTCGTGGCGGCGGTCGCCGTGCTGGCGCTCGCCGGCGTGGTGACGGGCCTGGTCAGCGGGGCCTTCGCGACCGCCGCCAGCCGCGGTCTGCACGCCAGCGGGCTGTGGGTCGACGGCGGCGCGCCGACGGTCGCCCCGGGCACGTTCGACCAGCCGCCGGCCACGCCGACGCCGTCCTCCAGCCCCTCCCGCGCCGGCCTGCCGCGCCCGGTGCTGCCGGCCGCCACCGCCTCCCGGGTGCCCTCGGCCGACGCCGTGGCCGCGCGCGTCGACGCCGTCGACGCCCAGGAGATGGGTGGCCGGTTCTCCGCCGAGGTCGCCGACCTGCGCACCGGCGAGGTCCTCTACCGCCACCGCGCCGGCTCCCCGGCCATCCCGGCCTCGACGACGAAGCTGCTGACGTCGGCGGCCGCGCTCTCGCTGCTCGGGCCCGAGCACGTCTTCACCACCGACGTCGTCCGCGCCGGGGCGGGCCGGATCGTCCTCGTCGGCGGCGGCGACCCCTACCTCGCGGGGCGGACGCCCGCCGACGGGGCCCCGGCGGCGGCGTCGCTGCCGGCGCTGGCGGCCGCCACGGCCACGGCCCTGCGGAAGGCCGGCACCACCGAGGTCACCCTCGGCTACGACGACTCGCTGTTCTCGGGCCCGGCCTGGAACCCCCGCTGGCCGGCGGGCTACGCCGACCAGGTCACCCCCGTCTCGGCTCTCTGGGTGGACGAGGGCCGGACCGCCGGGGTCTCCCCGGGCCCGCGCGTCGAGGACCCCGCGGGCGAGGCGGCCCGGGCGTTCGCGAAGGCCCTGGAGAAGAGGGGCGTCGAGGTCACCCGCACCCGGGAGGCGGAGGCGCCCGCCTCGGCCCCGCGGCTGGCCCGGGTGACGTCGCCCCCGCTGGAGCAGGTCGTGCAGCGGCTGCTGCTGGCCAGCGACAACGACGCGGCCGAGGTCCTGCTGCGCCAGGTCGCCCTGGCGGCCGACGCCGAGGGCAGCACCGCCGCGGGGACGCGGGCCGTCCGCCGGACGCTGGACCGGCTGGGCGTGTGGCCCGACGACGCCCGGCTGGCCGACGGCAGCGGACTGGCCCGGGAGACCCGGGTGCCGGCCGACGCGCTGGTCGACCTGCTGCGGCTGGCCGCCGACCCCGACCACCCCGAGCTGCGGGCCGTGCTGACCGGGCTGCCGGTGGCCGGCGTCGAGGGCAGCCTGCGGCACCGCTACACCGACGAGGCGAGCCGGGCCGGCCGCGGCCTGGTGCGCGGCAAGACGGGCACGCTGACCGGCGTGCACGCCCTCGCCGGCTACCTGCGGACGCAGGACGGCACGCAGCTGGCCTACGCCTTCCTGGTCAACGACGCGACCGACGACTACGCCGCCAAGCTCTGGCTGGACCGGGTGAGCGCCGCGCTGAGCCGCTGCGGCTGCTGAGCCCGGCCGCTGGCCCTGCCGCCGCAGCCGCGCGCCGCATACCCTGCCAGGCATGGACACCTCGATGGTCGACTGGACGGTCGCGCTCAGCACGGCCCGCCGGCTGGTCAAGCCGGGACCGGAGATCTCGCTCGGCGGCGCCGAGCAGGCCGTCGCCCAGCTCCGGAGCAGCGCCGTCCGCGCCGAGGCCTACGTGGTGGACGTGACCGGCCTGCCCGTGCCCAGCGCGACGGCCCCGGTGCTGGTGGTCGACCGGCCGGGCTGGATCCAGGCCAACGTCGACGGGTTCCGCCAGGTCCTCGCGCCGCTCGAGGAGCGCTCGGCGGAGAAGCTGGGCGCCAGCCCGGGGGTCGCGGCGGTGGGCAGCCGGGTGACGGGTGCCGAGCTGGGCGCCCTGCTCAGCTACCTCGCCCCCAAGGTGCTCGGCCAGTTCGACCCCTTCTTCCCCGGTGCCCCCGGCGAGCCGGGCGGTCGGCTGCTGCTGGTGGCGCCGAACATCGTGGCCGTCGAGCGCGAGCTGGGCGTCGACCCCGCGGACTTCCGGCTCTGGGTCTGCCTGCACGAGGAGACCCACCGGGTGCAGTTCACCGCGGTGCCCTGGCTGCGGGACCACCTGAACGCCCAGATCGGGGAGATCGTCGGCTCCACCGAGCTGGACGCCGGCGCGGTGCTGCAGATGCTCGCCGACGGCGCGAAGCGGGTGGCCTCGGCCCTGCGCACCGGGGAGGAGCTCTCGGTCGTCGACCTCGTGCAGACCCGGGCCCAGCGCGAGACCGTCGACCGGATCACCGCCGTCATGTCGCTGCTGGAGGGCCACGCCGACGTGGTGATGGACAGCGTGGGTCCGTCGGTGGTGCCCAGCGTCGCCGCGATCCGGCGGCGGTTCTCCGTCCGCCGCGAGGGGCAGGGCTTCGACAAGGTGGTCCGCCGGCTGCTCGGCCTCGACGCCAAGATGCGCCAGTACCGCGACGGCGCCCGCTTCTGCCGCACCGTCATCGACGCCGTCGGGATGGCCGGTTTCAACCAGGTCTGGACCTCCCCGGAGACGCTGCCCACCCGCGACGAGATCGCCGACCCGACGCGCTGGCTGGCGCGGGTGCCCAGCGCCGGCTGAGCCGGACGCCCCGATGGCCCGACGCGCCTTGGGCCCGGCCCTGCTCGCCGTGGTGCAGGCCGTCGACGCCGCCCTCACCCCGGCCGACGCCCGGCTGCTCGTGGCCTGCTCGGGCGGGGCCGACTCGCTGGCCCTGGCCGCCGCGGCGCGGCACGTCGCGGCCCGCCGCGGCCTGCCCTGTGCCGCCGCCGTCGTCGACCACGGCCTGCAGGCCGGATCCGACGCCGTCGCCGCCCGCACCGCGGCCGTCCTCGCGGGGCTCGGCCTGGCCGACGTCGTCGTGCTCAGGGTGGCCGTGCCGGCGGCGGGCGGACCCGAGGCCGCCGCCCGGGACGCCCGCTACGCCGCCCTGCGCGCCGCCGCGGCCGGCGACCCGCCGGCGACGGTGCTGCTCGGCCACACCCGCGACGACCAGGCCGAGACGGTGCTGCTGGGCCTGGCCCGCGGGTCGGGGACGCGCTCGCTGGCGGGGATGGCGGTGCGCGGCGCCGGCCTGCTGCGCCCGCTGCTGGAGGTGCCCCGGGCGACGACGGAGCAGGTCTGCGTCGAGCTCGGCCTGCAGCCCTGGTCCGACCCGCACAACGTCGACCCGCGGTTCGCCCGCGTCCGGGTCCGCCACCGGGTGCTGCCGGTGCTGGAGGACGCGCTCGGCCCCGGGGTGGCGCAGGCCCTGGCCCGGACGGCCCGGCTGGCCCGCGACGACGCCGACCTCCTCGACGCGCTGGCGGCCGAGGCCGATCCCGGACTCGGTGCCCCGACGTGCGACGCGCTGGCCGCCCTGCCCGCCGCGCTGCGCGGCCGCGTGCTCCGCCGCTGGCTGGCCCGGGAGGGCGCCGGCGACGTCGGCGCCGACCACGTGCGGGCCGTCGAGGCCCTGGTGCTGGCCTGGCGCGGGCAGCGCGGGGTGGACCTCCCGGGCGGGACGGTGGCGCGCAGCGGGGGGCGGCTGCTGTGGCAGGCTGTCGGCCGTGGATGACACCCAGCTCTCGAGCGACCTCACCCGCGTGCTGTACAGCAAGGAGGAGGTCGCGGCGCGGATGCGCGAGCTGGCGGCCCAGATCGACGAGGACTACGCGGACAAGGACCTGCTGCTGGTGGGCGTCCTCAACGGCGCGGTGATGGTGATGGCCGACCTGTCCCGCGCGCTCGCCATCCACTGCCGGATGGACTGGATGGCGGTCTCCTCCTACGGCTCGGGCACCCAGTCCTCGGGCGTCGTCCGGATCCTCAAGGACCTCAGCACCGACATCACCGGCGTGCACGTGCTGGTCGTCGAGGACATCATCGACACCGGCCTGACGCTGTCCTACCTGATCAGCAACCTGCGCTCCCGCAACCCCGCGAGCCTCAAGGTGATGACGGCCTTCCGCAAGCCCGAGGCCGCGCAGAACGCCGTCGAGGTCGCCTACGTCGGCTTCGACATCCCCAACGAGTTCGTCGTCGGCTACGGCCTCGACTACGACGGCCACTACCGCAACCTCACCTCCGTCGGCACCCTCGCCCCGCACGTGTACAGCTAGTCCTGCTCGCGCCCGGTCGCGGCCTCCAGAGCTGTCTTCCTCCTCGCCCGGCACCGACGAAGAGCGTGTCGACGCCGGCCTTGTCGTCCAGACAGCGCCCGGCCGCGACCTGCCCGACGCTCGCAGGGGTGGCTCCCGCGGCCCGAGCCCGTCGACGGCCTCCGGTCGTCAGGTCCGATCCTTCCGGCGGACGCTAGCCTTGCCCGGTAGAGGGCACGAGCGTGCTCCCGAACTCCTAGGCAGGTCATGAACTTCAAGCGCATCTTCCGCGGGCCCCTGATCTGGATCCTGCTCGCCGTGCTGGCCATCGGGATCCTCATCGACTTCAGCGGGCGGCTCAACGGCGGGTTCCAGACCGTGCCGACGTCGCAGGTCGTCTCGATCATCAACGGCAGCGACCCGATCGACAAGGTCGAGCTGATCGACGGGGAGCAGGAGATCCGCCTCACCGTCAACGGCACCGAGAAGTACAAGGCGATCTGGGTCGGCCAGCAGAGCGAGCAGCTGATCGACCGGCTGAACCAGCGGGTCAACGAGCGGACGCTGAACAGCTGGGACGGCGACAACCCGACGCCCGGGTTCTTCTCCTCGCTGCTGGGCACCCTGATCCCGTTCATCATCATCGGCGTCCTCTTCTTCTTCCTGCTGAACTCCGTGCAGGGGGGCGGCAGCCGGGTCATGCAGTTCGGCAAGTCCAAGGCCAAGGTGGCCAACAAGGACACCCCGAAGACCACGTTCGGCGACGTCGCCGGCTGCGAGGAGGCGATCGAGGAGCTCGAGGAGATCAAGGAGTTCCTCGCCGAGCCCGCGAAGTTCCAGGCCGTCGGGGCCAAGATCCCCAAGGGCGTGCTGCTCTACGGTCCGCCCGGCACCGGCAAGACGCTGCTCGCGCGCGCGGTCGCCGGCGAGGCGGGCGTCCCCTTCTTCTCCATCTCCGGCTCCGACTTCGTCGAGATGTTCGTCGGCGTCGGCGCCAGCCGGGTCCGCGACCTGTTCGAGCAGGCCAAGGAGAACGCGCCGGCCATCGTCTTCATCGACGAGATCGACGCCGTCGGCCGGCACCGCGGTGCGGGCATGGGCGGCGGGCACGACGAGCGCGAGCAGACGCTGAACCAGCTGCTGGTCGAGATGGACGGCTTCGACGTCCGCGGCGGCGTCATCCTCATCGCCGCCACCAACCGGCCCGACGTGCTCGACCCGGCGCTGCTGCGCCCGGGCCGCTTCGACCGCCAGATCGCCGTCGAGGCGCCTGACATGAAGGGCCGCCTGGAGATCCTCAAGGTGCACTCCGAGGGCAAGCCCGTCGCCCCGGAGGTCGACCTCGGGGCCGTGGCCCGGCGGACCCCGGGCTTCACCGGCGCCGACCTGGCCAACGTGCTCAACGAGGCCGCGCTGCTGACCGCCCGCCAGAACGCCCGGGTGATCACCAACGAGTACATGGACGAGGCGATCGACCGCGTCATCGCGGGCCCGCAGAAGCGCAGCCGGCTGATGAACGAGAAGGAGAAGCTGGTCACGGCCTACCACGAGGGCGGCCACGCCCTGGTCGCCGCGGCGCTGCCCGGCACCGACCCCGTGCAGAAGGTGACGATCCTGCCGCGCGGGCGGGCGCTCGGCTACACGATGGTGCTGCCGGAGAACGACAAGTACTCCAACACCCGCGCCGAGCTGCTGGACCAGCTCGCCTACATGATGGGTGGCCGCGCCGCCGAGGAGCTCGTCTTCCACGACCCCACTACGGGCGCCAGCAACGACATCGAGAAGGCCACCAACGTGGCCCGCGCGATGGTCACGCAGTACGGCATGACGGACCGGCTCGGCGCGGTGAAGCTCGGCTCGGGCGACTCCGAGCCCTTCCTGGGCCGCGACATGGGCCACGGCCGCGAGTACTCCGAGGACGTCGCTGCGATCGTCGACGAGGAGGTCTCGAAGCTGATCGGCAACGCTCACCAGGAGGCCTTCGACATCCTCACCGCCAACCGGGACGTCCTGGACGACCTGGTCCGGGCGCTGTTCGAGCGCGAGACGCTGGACCGCGCCGAGGTCGCCGAGGTCTTCCAGTCGCTGCGGCTGTGGCCGAAGCGCCCCGCCTGGACGGGCTCCGACTCCCGGGTGCCCTCCTCCGTCCCGCCGGTCATGCCGCCGCCCTCGGTGAACGGCCACGGGTCGAACGGCCAGCTGCCCGGTCCGGGCGGTCCCGGCGCCGAGCTGCCCCCGGGCGGCGCGCCGCTGCCCCCCGGCCACCAGGGCGTCCCCCCGCAGCTGCCGGGCCAGCCCGAGGGCGCCGGCACCCACCCGCCGCAGGGTCCCGGCGTCAGCGGGGACGGCCAGCCCCCGCGCGGGCCCGACTTCCGGTGACGGGCGGGACGAGCGCGGGGGGACGCGCGTGAGCGCCGACCGGCTCGACGACGTGGACGGCGTGGGGGCCGCGGGCGAGGTCGCCCCCGCCCTCGCCCCGGCCACGGTCCCGCAGCCGATCGCCCCGTTCGACCACGACCGGGTCTCGGCCGCGGTCCGCGAGATCCTCATCGGCATCGGCGAGGACCCCGACCGCGACGGCCTGCGCGACACCCCGGCCCGGGTGGCCCGGGCCTACGCGGAGATGTTCGCGGGCCTCCACCAGGATCCCGACGAGGTGCTGGCCAAGCGCTTCGACCTCGGCTTCGACGAGCTGGTGCTCGTCAAGGACATCGAGGTGTGGAGCTGCTGCGAGCACCACCTGGTGCCCTTCACCGGCGTCGCCCACATCGGCTACATCCCCAGCAAGGACGGCACCATCACGGGGCTGTCCAAGCTGGCGCGCCTCGTCGACCTCTACGCCAAGCGCCCGCAGGTGCAGGAGCGGCTGACCACTCAGGTGGCCGACGCCCTCGAGCGGATCCTGCAGCCGCGCGGCGTCATCGTCGTCTTCGAGTGCGAGCACCTGTGCATGACCATGCGCGGCGTCCGCAAGCCCGGCTCCAGGACCGTCACCAGCTCGGTCCGCGGCATGCTGCGCAACCCGGCCACCCGCGCCGAGGCGATGGGCCTGATCCGGAGCTGACCACCCGGCCCGGCCGGGGCGGTGCCGCCTAGGGTGAGGTGGTGACGACGCCCCCGGCCGTGCACGGTCTGCCCGCTCCCGGCCGGACCCTGGTGATGGGCGTCCTCAACGTCACCCCCGACTCGTTCTCGGACGGCGGCCGCTGGTTCGACACCGACGCCGCCGTCGCCCACGGGCTGGCCCTGGCCGCCGAGGGCGCCGACCTCGTCGACGTCGGCGGCGAGTCCACCCGTCCCGGCGCCGAGCGGCCCGACCTGGCCGAGGAGCTGCGCCGGGTGGTGCCCGTCGTCGAGGCGCTCACCGCCGCCGGCGTCGTCGTCAGCACCGACACGATGCGCGCCGAGGTGGCCGCGGCCGCCGTCGGGGCGGGGGCCCGGCTGGTCAACGACGTCTCGGGCGGGCTGGCCGACCCGGAGATGCTGCCCTGCGTCGCCGGCCTGGACGTCGCCTACGTCTGCATGCACTGGCGCGGCCACGCGGGCGTGATGCAGGAGCGCGCCGGCTACGCCGACGTGGTGGACGACGTGGTCGCCGAGCTCGCCGCCCGCCTCGACGCCGCCCGGGCCGCGGGGATCGGCGATGACCGGCTGGTCGTGGACGCCGGGTACGGGTTCGCCAAGACCGGGGAGCACAACTGGGCGCTGCTGCAGCGGCCCGAGGCCCTCGCCGGCCTCGGCGTGCCGCAGCTGGTCGGGGTCTCGCGCAAGGCGTTCCTCGGGGCGCTGCTGCCCGACGGCGCGGGCCGGCCCCGCCCGGCGGCCGGCCGCGACGACGCCACGACGGCCCTCACCACCGTGCTGGCGCTGCAGGGCGCGTGGGGGGTCCGGGTGCACGCGGTGCGCGCCAGCCGCGACGCCGTCGCCGTCGTCGAGCGGCTGGGCCGTCGTTCGTCCGGATGACGTCCGCCGGTCCCGGTCCCGTTGCCGCGGGCAGGTAAGGTGCCCCTTCCAAGGAGGTGGGGATGGTCGACGACACGCGTGCGCGCACGGCTGGGCCCGCCCGTGACCGGGTCGCCCTCCGCGGGCTGGCCGGCTTCGGGCACCACGGCGTCTTCGACTTCGAGCGCGAGCAGGGGCAGCGGTTCGTCGCCGACGTCGTCTGCACGCTCGACCTGGCCCCCGCCGCCGAGACCGACGACCTGGAGCTGACCGTCGACTACGGCGTCCTCGCCGCCGACGTGGTGGCCGACATCGAGGGCGAGCCGCTGGACCTCATCGAGGCCCTCGCCGACCGGATCGCCCGCACCTGCCTCCGCCGTCCCGCGGTGGAGAGCGTCGAGGTCACCGTGCACAAGCCGGACGCCCCGATGCCCGTGCCCGCCACCGACGTCGCCGTCACCCTGACAAGGAGCAAGGCATGACCTCCCCCAACCCGTACGCGATCGACACCGACACCCTCAGCGGCATGAAGCCGCTGCGCAAGGTCGTCTACTCCATCGGCTCGAACCTGGGCGACCGGCTCAGCAACCTCCAAGGCGCCGTCGACGCGCTGCGCGACACCCCGGACGTCATCGTCGTCGACGTCTCCTCGGTCTACGAGACGGCGGCCGTCGGCGGTCCCGAGGACAGCCCGGCCTTCCTCAACATCGTGCTGGTCGCCGAGACGACGCTGGAGCCGCGCACCCTGCTGGAGCGCGCCCAGGCCGTCGAGGACGCCTACGGCCGCGACCGCAGCACCGGCCGCTGGAGCCCGCGCACCCTGGACGTCGACCTGATCCTCGTCGGCACCACCGAGGTGGACCAGCCCGACCTGACCCTGCCGCACCCGCTGGCCGGCGACCGCGGCTTCGTCCTCGTGCCGTGGGCCGAGGTCGACCCCAAGGGCACGCTGCCCGGGCGCCAGGGGACCGTCGCCGAGCTGGCCGACGCCGTCGACACCGCGGGCGTCACCCGGCGCGACGACCTGAGCGTCGAGAGCGACTGACGCCGCTTGGCCGAGCAGCCGGGCGGGTCCGTCGCCCTCACGCCCCGTCGCGCCCTCGTGGTCGCCGCCCTCTTCGGCGGGCTGACGGGGTGGATCGTCGTCGTCACCGCGGGGGCGTTCGACGCCCTCCCGCCCCAGGTCCCGTGGTCCGCGCCGATCGGGCTGCTCGTCTTCGCCGCCCTCGTCGGCGCGCTGGCCCGCAGCACCCACCAGCGGATCCAGGTGCGCCGCGAGCGGGTGGAACCGCAGCGGGCCGTCGCCTTCCTGGTGCTGGGCAAGGCGTCGGCGCTGGCCGGTGCCCTGGTGGCGGGCGGCTACCTGGGGTTCGCCCTCAACTTCCTGGGCGACCTGGACGCCGTGACCCCGCGCGAGCGGGTCGTGCGCTCCGCCGTCGCCGTGGTGGCCGGGCTGGCCCTGATGGTCGGTGGGCTGGCGCTGGAGCGGGCCTGCAAGGTGCCGGGCTCCGACGACGACGAGGACGAGCCGGACCGCGACCGCCGCTGACGGAGTGGCCGCGCGCCGTTGCCGGGCCGGGCGGTGCCGCGCCGTTATCGTGACGCCGTGACCTCCGTGCGCGCCTCCGCCTCCCGCTCCGCCCCGACCGCCGGCCTCCGGCGCGCGTCCGAGGTCGTGCTCGTCGCGGGGACCGTCATCGCCGTCGCCGCCGCCTTCGGCCCGCTGTGGGCCACCCGGGTCGGCGTCGCGGTCGCGGTGGCGGCCGCCGTGGTGGCCTGCGTGTGCGCCTGGCGCGAGCTGTTCAACGCCGAGCGCCGGCACGCCCGCACCCTGCTGCAGACCACCCAGCAGCACGGCGCCCAGCTGAGCGAGGAGCGCCGGCACAACGCGGAGGTCGTCGACACCCTCACCGACCGGGCCCGCGAGACCGTCGCCGTCGTCGACGGGCAGCGGGTCACCATCGCCGGGCTGCGGCACGAGGTCTTCTCCCTCGAGGGCGACCGGACCTCGCTGCGCACCGCCGTCGCCGACCGTGACCGGACCATCACCTCGCTGCGCACCACGGTGCAGAAGCAGGAGGTCCGGATCGTCGGGCTGGAGACCCGCGTCTCCGAGCTCGAGGCCGAGCTGGACGAGGACGGCGCCCAGGTGCACCAGATCCCGCAGCGCCCCCAGGACGAGCTCGACGCCCTCACCGAGCGCGAGGACTCCCTCGTCCTCGACCTGCGCACCCTCGAGACCATCCGCGGCGTCCTCCCCAACTACGAGGCCGACCGCCGCTTCGCCTGAGGCACCCGCTCCCTGAGCCTCCGCTCCCTGAGCCTGTCGAAGGGCCCTGACGAGCCCAGACCGCGGTGACCGAGGAGACCACGGGGACCGCGCTCAGCGGTCGATGTCGCCCACGACGTACCCGACGGAGGCGAGCGCGACCTCGAGGTCGGCCACCGGCACGCCGACCAGGACCTGCTCCAGGGCGGCGGCGTTGCTGAACGACGGCGTCCGCAGGGCGAAGCGCCAGGGCGTCTTCTCCCCGCGCGAGACGACGAAGAACCCCGCCACGCCCAGCGGCGCCTCGAGCGCGAGGTAGGCCTCGCCCTCGGGCAGCTTGACGATCTTGCCCAGCCGCACCTCGACGGGCCCGCCGACGTCGGCGAGCCGGGCGGCACAGGCCGCGACGAGCCCGCAGGCGTCGACCACCTCGGCCAGCAGCGCGGCCCAGCGGGCCCGGGCGTCGCCGGCGGTGGACGGCACGGGTCGCAGCCCCGCGGCCAGCTCGGCCCAGGGGAGCGGTGACGGGGTGCGCCGCAGGTCGAGGTCGACGCCGGCGGCCCGGGCCAGCACCCCGCCGAGGCCGAAGGCGGTGACCGTCGCGGCGTCCACGGGCGCGACGCCGGCCCCGACGGCGGGGGATCCGGCGAGCAGGTCCGCCACCTGCTGGGCCGCCGCGCGGACGCGTCCGGTCAGCGCGACCTCGGCGGCCAGCCAGGCCGGGTCGGCGTCGACGGCGAGGCCGCCGATCCGGGCGACCATCGGGTGCACGCGGTTGCCGGTGAGTGCCCGCGTCTGCTCCCGCAGCGCCTCGCGCAGCCGCGGCAGCGCGGGGGCGCCGGGCAGCCGGGCGGCGACGGCGGACAGCAGCCCGAGGTGGCTGAGCACCCGGGTGTGCTCGGCCAGCAGGACGCGCAGCCAGGAGGCCCGGGCCGGCACCTCCAGGCCCAGCAGCTGCTCGCAGACCAGGGCGACGCCGAGCTCGCCGAAGAAGGGGGCCTGCCAGTCGTGCCGGTCGGCGAGCATGCCGATCTGGCGGTAGTCGCGGACCTCGAACAGCTTCTCCGCGCCGCGGTGCAGGGCGCCGACGACCACCCGGGCGCTGGTGACCCGGCCGTCGTCGGTCCACAGGTCCAGCGCGACCAGGCCGGTGCTGCTCGGGTGGTCGGCGCCGAGGTCGAGGACCAGGGTGCCGTCGGGCGCCGGGGCGGCCGCGTCGGGCAGCACGCCGGCGGCCAGCGAGCCGACGAGGACCCGGAGCGGCGCGTGCACCCGCTCAGGGTGCCACAGCGCCGGCGGCCACCTCCTGCAGCAGCCAGCGGTGCGCGCCCCACCCGGCGGGGGCGGTCAGCGCCTGCCGACGGCTCCGCGCGGCGAGGGCGGCGAGCGGGTCGGCGGACGGCGGGACCGGCGGCAGCAGCCGGGGGAGCACCTCCGCCTGGCGTCCTACGAGCACGGTCCGGGCGCCGGCGGCGGTGCCGGCCGCGGCGACCGCGTCGAGCGCGACGTGGGCGGTGAGGTTGCGGTCGGCCCGGGGCCGCGGCGCGACGGCCCGCCCCGCGCGGAAGGCGGCCACCGAGCCGGCCGGCGGACGGGAGCCCCGCTCGTGGCCGTAGTCCACGGCCAGCGCGGCGCCACCCGGACCGCCGGCCAGCGCGCGGACCACCGCCGCCCAGGCCGCGTCGCGGGTGCGACCCACCTCGGCCCGCTCGCCGTCCGGCCACCAGCGGCGCAGCCACGCCTCGTCCGCGGCGGCGGGGACGCCGCGGGGCTCGAGGTCGGCGTCCAGCTCGTGCCAGCCGGTGCCCGTGCGGCTGACGACGGGGCAGGGCAGGTCGTCCAGCCACTCCACGGCGAGCACGAGGGTCGGCGGCCCGTCGGCCAGCAGGTCGGGCACCGCTCCGTCCGCCCAGCGGTCCCCGCGGACGTCCCAGCGGTCGCCCACCCAGCCGAGGGCCCCCGCCAGCCCGGGGGGCCGTCCGCGCACGTCGACGCCGACCAGCGCGAGGTCGGGCCGGACGGCGCCCAGCCCCCGCAGCAGCGCGCCCTCACCGGCCCCCAGCTCCACGACCCGGCCCACCTCCGGGCGGTCGCGGAGCAGGGCGGCGACGGCGTCGGCGAGCTCGGGACCCAGCGTCGACGCGGTCCGGAAGTGCGCTGAGGGGACCTCGGCGGCCCAGAACCCGCCGGGCTCCGTGGCGGCGCTCACCCACGCGTCGAGGAACGACGGCGCATGGGGGACCATGGGCGCCATGGTGCCCGACGCTGCTCTCCAGCAGCCCCCGCCCGCCCCCGCGCCGGGCGGGCTCCCCCCTGCTCCGCTGGCCGCGCTCCCCGGGCTGCCCGTCCTCCCGGGCCGGCTGGCCTCGGAGCCGCCGGGCTGGACGCAGGAGGTCGACGTCGTCGTCGTCGGCTCCGGCATCGCCGGGCTCACCGCCGCGCTGGAGTGCCGCGGGCTCGGCACCGTGCTGGTGGTCACCAAGGACGTCGTCGCGGCCGGCTCCACGCCGTGGGCCCAGGGCGGCATCGCGTCGGTCCAGGGCGAGGGCGACACCGTCGAGCAGCACGTCGAGGACACCCTGGTGGCCGGCGCCGGGCTGTGCGACGAGGCCGCCGTCCGGGTGCTGGTGAGCGAGGGCCCGGCCGAGGTCGCCACCCTGATCGCCCGCGGCGCCGAGTTCGACCGCGACGCCGCCGGTGCCCTGGAGCTGACCCGGGAGGGCGGCCACCACCGGCGCCGGATCGCCCACGCGGGCGGTGACGCGACGGGCGCCGAGATCGAGCGCGCGCTCGTCTCGGCCGTCAAGGCCGACCCGGGCATCGAGATCGTCGAGCACGCCCTGGTCCTTGACCTCATCCCCGCCGAGACCGGACCGGACGAGCCGGCCGCCGTCGCCGGCGTCACCCTGCACGTCATGGGCGAGGGCAGCCGCGGCGGCGTCGGGGCCGTGCACGCCCGGGCGGTCGTGCTGGCCACCGGGGGGATCGGCCAGATCTACGCCGTCACCACCAACCCGCCGGTGGCCACCGGCGACGGCGTGGCGGCCGCCCTGCGGGCGGGCGCGGTGCTGCGCGACCTCGAGTTCATCCAGTTCCACCCGACGGTGCTCTTCATGGGCGCCGGGGCCCGCGGCCAGCTGCCGCTCGTCAGCGAGGCCGTCCGCGGCGAGGGCGGGCTGCTGGTCAACGGCGCCGGCGAGCGGTTCATGGTCGGCCAGCACGACCTCGCCGAGCTGGCCCCGCGCGACGTCGTCGCCAAGGCGATCATGAAGGAGATGGCCCGCGAGGGCTCCGACCACGTCTTCGTCGACGGCCGTGCCCTGGGCGAGGAGACCTGGCGGGTGCGCTTCCCGACGATCCTCAACAGCTGCCGCCAGCTGGGGCTGGACCCCGCCGTCGACCTCATCCCGGTGGCGCCCGCCTGCCACTACTTCTGCGGCGGCGTCCGCACCGACCTCGACGGCGCCACCAGCCTCGGCGGGCTCTACGCCTGCGGCGAGGTCGCCTCGTCCGGCGTGCACGGCGCCAACCGGCTGGCCTCCAACTCGCTGCTGGAGGGCCTCGTCTTCGCCCGCCGGATCGCCGCCCGGCTGCTGGCCGACCCGCCGCCCCGGCGCCGCCCCGCCGTCGACGACCGGCCCGCCGGCCTGGTCGACGCCGCGGTGGTGCCCGCGGTCCAGCAGGTGATGAGCCGGCACGCGGGGGGCCTGCGCGACGCGGCCGGCCTGGTCGCCTGCCTGGACGAGCTCGCCGGGCTGGCCGGCCAGCCGGCCGGCGCTGGCGTGCTCTCCTCCTGGGAGGCGACCAACCTGGTCACCGTGGCCACCGCCGTGGCCGCCTCGGCCCTGCTGCGCGAGGAGTCGCGCGGCGCCCACTGGCGCGACGACCACGAGGGCCGCCGGCCCGGGTGGCAGGGCCACCTCGAGGTCCGGGCCGACCCGGCCGCCGGCCTCGTCCACCACTACGTCCCCACCGAGCAGGAGCAGCCGTGACCACAGCACCCGCGCCCGACGTCCCCGTCCTGCGCACCCGCGCCGAGGTCCGGGACCGCCTGGTGGCGGCCGGGCTGGACGCCGACGCCGTCGACCTCGTCGTCGCCGAGGCCCTGGACGAGGACCTCGGCGGCCGCGGTGTGCTGCCCGCCGGCACCGGGCACGGCGTCGACGTCACCTCGGTCGCGACCATCGCGGCCGACGCCACCGCTCGGGCGGCGTTCACCGTCCGCCGCCCCGGGACGCTGGCCGGCCTGGACGTCGCCGCGGCCGTGCTGGCCGCGGTGTGCGAGCCGGCCGGTCCGCTGGAGGTCACCGTGCACGCGGCCGACGGCGACCGGGTGGCCACCGGCGACGTCGTGCTGGGCGTGCACGCGAACGCCCGGGCGCTGCTGACCGCCGAGCGGGTCGCCCTCAACCTGCTCACCCTGATGTCGGGGACCGCCACGGCCACCGCCACCTGGGTCGACGCGCTGGCGGGCAGCGGCACCCGGGTGCGGGACTCCCGCAAGACCCTGCCGGGCCTGCGGATGCTGCAGAAGTACGCCGTCCGGGTGGCGGGCGGGGTCAACCACCGGATGTCGCTGGCCGACGCGGCGCTGGTCAAGGACAACCACGTCATCGCCGCGGGCGGGGTCGTCGCCGCCTTCGAGGCCGTCCGCGCGGCCTTCCCCGACGTCTGGGTGCAGGTCGAGGTGACCTCGGCCCAGCAGGCCCGCGACGTCGTCGCGGCCGGCGCGCGCGACGTGCTGCTGGACAACATGACCGTGGAGGAGATGACGGCCGTCGTCGCCGAGCTGCGCGGCCGCGCGGTCTTCGAGGCCAGCGGCGGGCTGACGCTGGCCAGCGCGGCCGCCGTCGCCACGACCGGCGTGGATTTCGTGGCCGTGGGCGCGATCACACATTCTGCTCCGGTGCTCGATATCGCCCTGGAGTTTCTCTGAGTGCTTTTCCGTGCTCCTGCGCTAATGTGTTTTCTGCCCGAGGTCGAATGAATAGCGGAGGTACGCAGATGGCGCAGCGAGTGCAGATCATCCTGGAAGATGATTACGACGGCGGCGAGGCCGACGAGACCGTCTCCTTCGCCCTCGACGGGGCCGAGTACGAGATCGACCTCAGCAGCGACAACGCGAACAAGCTGCGCGACGAGCTGGCCGTCTGGATCGGCCACGCGCGCAAGACCGGCGGCCGTCGCCGCCGCGTCGGCGGACCCACCGGCGCCGCACCGAAGGCCGCCGACGGGGCCGGCAGCACCAGCGAGATCCGGGCCTGGGCCCAGGCCAACGGCCACGACGTCAGCAGCCGCGGACGGGTGTCGTCGGAGGTCCGCGAGGCCTACGAGCGCGCCCACGGCTGATCCGGGGCGCACCATCTTGTGCGCTCTGCGCGAACGCCGCTGAGGTGGGCGGTCCGGCCCAACCGGAATCCCACAGGCGGGAACGTGGTTGTAACCCTCGAAGGCCCTGCTCGTCGCCCGCGCGCGACGGTCAGGTGCGAGACTCGGAGCCAGAGCGCAGTCCGCACGGCCTACTACAGTGAACAGCGACGGTGCCGGCTTCTCCCACGAGGGCGAGGGTCGCACCGCAGGCGAGGAGCAATCATCATGTTCGAGCGGTTTACCGACCGAGCCCGTCGTGTCGTGGTGCTGGCACAAGAAGAGGCTCGCATGCTCAACCACAACTACATCGGGACCGAGCACATCCTGCTCGGCCTGATCCACGAGGGTGAGGGTGTCGCCGCCAAGGCCCTGGAATCTCTCGGCATCTCCCTGGAGGCGGTCCGCCAAAAGGTCGAGGAGATCATCGGCCACGGCCAGCAGTCCCCGAGCGGGCACATCCCGTTCACGCCGCGCGCCAAGAAGGTTCTCGAGCTGAGCCTGCGCGAGGCCCTCCAGATCAACCACTCCTACATCGGCACCGAGCACATCCTGCTGGGCCTCATCCGCGAGGGCGAGGGCGTCGCCGCGCAGGTGCTGGTCAAGCTGGGCGCCGACCTCAACCGCGTGCGCAACCAGGTCCTGCAGCTGCTCAGCGGCTTCCAGGGCAAGGAGGCCGCGACGTCCGGCGCCCCCGAGACCGGCAGCACGCCGTCGTCCTCGATGGTCCTGGACCAGTTCGGCCGCAACCTGACGCAGGCCGCGCGCGAGAACAAGCTCGACCCGGTCATCGGGCGCGAGAAAGAGATCGAGCGCGTGATGACCGTGCTCTCCCGGCGCACCAAGAACAACCCGGTGCTGATCGGCGAGCCCGGCGTCGGCAAGACCGCCGTCGTCGAGGGCCTTTCGCAGGCCATCGTCCGCGGCGACGTCCCCGAGACGCTGCGCGACAAGCAGATCTACACCCTCGACCTCGGCGCGCTGGTGGCCGGCAGCCGCTACCGCGGTGACTTCGAGGAGCGCCTCAAGAAGGTGCTCAAGGAGATCAAGACCCGCGGCGACGTCGTGCTGTTCATCGACGAGATCCACACCCTGGTGGGTGCGGGGGCCGCCGAGGGCGCCATCGACGCGGCGAGCATCCTCAAGCCGATGCTGGCCCGTGGCGAGCTGCAGACGATCGGCGCGACCACCCTCGACGAGTACCGCAAGTACGTCGAGAAGGACGCCGCCCTCGAGCGCCGGTTCCAGCCCATCCAGGTGGCGGAGCCGACGATCGCGCACACCATCGACATCCTGCGCGGGCTGCGGGACCGCTACGAGGCGCACCACCGGATCACCATCACCGACCAGGCCCTCGTGGCCGCGGCGCAGATGGCGGACCGCTACATCTCCGACCGGTTCCTGCCCGACAAGGCGATCGACCTGATCGACGAGGCCGGTGCCCGGCTGCGGATCCGCCGGATGACGGCGCCGCCGGACCTGCGCGAGTTCGACGAGAAGGTCGCGGCCGTCCGCCTCGAGAAGGAGGCGGCGATCGACGCGCAGGACTTCGAGCGCGCCGCGGGCCTCCGCGACGACGAGAAGAAGCTGCTCACCGCCCGCTCCGAGCGGGAGGCGCAGTGGAAGTCCGGTGACCTCGACGTGGTGGCCGAGGTGGACGAGGAGATCATCGCCGAGGTGCTGTCCGCCAGCACCGGCATCCCGGTCTTCAAGCTCACCGAGGAGGAGTCGGCCCGCCTGCTCAACATGGAGGAGGAGCTGGGCAAGCGCTACATCGGCCAGCACGACGCCGTCCGCGCCCTGTCCCGCTCCATCCGGCGCACCCGCGCCGGCCTCAAGGACCCGCGGCGCCCCAGCGGCTCGTTCATCTTCGCCGGCCCGTCCGGCGTGGGGAAGACCGAGCTCACCAAGGCGCTCACCGAGTTCCTGTTCGGCGACCAGGACGCGCTCATCCAGCTCGACATGAGCGAGTACTCCGAGAAGCACACCGCCTCGCGGCTGTTCGGCTCGCCTCCCGGCTACGTCGGGTACGAGGAGGGCGGCCAGCTCACCGAGAAGGTGCGGCGCAAGCCGTTCAGCGTGGTCCTCTTCGACGAGGTCGAGAAGGCCCACCCGGACATCTTCAACTCGCTGCTGCAGATCCTGGACGAGGGTCGTCTGACCGACGCCCAGGGCCGGGTCGTCGACTTCAAGAACACCGTCATCGTCATGACCACCAACCTGGGCACCCGGGACATCGCCAAGAGCGTGTCCCTCGGGTTCAGCGGGGCGGGCAACGGCGGCGGCTCGTACGAGAAGATGAAGGCCAAGGTCGCGGACGAGCTGAAGCAGCACTTCCGCCCGGAGTTCCTCAACCGCGTCGACGAGATCGTGGTGTTCCGCCAGCTCACGCAGGAGGACATCGAGCACATCGTCGACCTGATGGTGGCGCAGATCGAGATCCGGCTGAAGGACCGCGACATGGGCATCGAGCTCACGCCGGCGGCCAAGACGCTGATCGCGCAGCGCGGCTTCGACCCGACGCTCGGGGCGCGTCCGCTGCGGCGCGCGCTGCAGCGCGACATCGAGGACACCCTCGCGGAGAAGATCCTGTTCTCCGAGCTGCACGCCGGCCAGATCGTCGTCGTCGACGTCGCCGAGCCGGGCTCCGAGGAGCCCTTCACCTTCACGGGCAACGACCGGGCCTCGGCGCCGGACGTCCCGCCGGTGGAGTTCGGCGGCATCATCGAGGGCTTCAACGACGGCACCGAGGCGACCAGCGACGACTGAGCGCTGACGTCCCACGACGGCCAGGTCACCACCCGCGGGTGGGGGCCTGGCCGTTCGGCTGTCCGGACGCGACCGGGGTCCGCCCGCCCGCCCACCCGGGTCACGCGGGGGAGCGGTCGTGGGGGAGCGGTCAGTCCTCGGCCGCGCGGCGGGCGGCGTCCTCGCCGGCCTCGGCCGCCATCGTCTTGCCCCGCGCGACCAGCGCGTCGTCGTCGGCGAGGATGCCCCGCAGCTCGGTGAGGCCGCCGGCGGCCGCCCGGACGGTGTCACCCGCCGAGGGCTCGGGGTGGTCGACGCGACCCGCGGGCTCGGGCGCCCGCACCTCCTCCGGCGGGGTGCGCCGGGCGTGGGCCACGCAGAGCCGCGCGACCTCCTCCGCGTTCGCGTGCATGACCGAGTGCGCCGCGTCGGGGATCCGCCGGCTGGTGGCGTCCGGCAGCAGGTCCACCACCTCCGCCACCCACGCGGGCGGGCACAGGGCGTCGCGCTGGCCGGCGATGACCAGCGCCCGCGCGCTGACCCCGGGCAGCACGTCCTCGATGGGGAAGCGCATCATCGACGGCAGCACGCGGGAGAACCAGCGCACGCCGCACAGCAGGTAGGCGTAGAGCGCCATGGCCGCCACCCGGGGCGGCTCGTGCAGGCTCGACTGCAGGAAGCGCAGGCCGGCGCGGGGGACCGTCCGCTCGTGCCGGTTGACGACGGGGCTGATCAGCACGACGTCGCTGAGCCGGCGGCGCGCGGCCAGCGCCGCGACCACCTGGGTGCCCATCGAGTGCCCGATCACCACCGGGTCGTCCAGCCCGCGCTCCTCGATCACCCGGTCGACGAGCTCGGCGTAGTCCCCGATCGTCATCCGCCGCCCGCCCCGGGGGTGCGGGACGCCGCCGAAGCCCGGCAGATCCAGGGCGACGACGGGGCCGAACTCGTTGAGGTGGAAGGCCAGCCGCTCGAAGTAGTTCGACGAGACGCCGATCCCCGGCACCAGCAGGAAGGCCCGGGTGCCGTCGTGGCCGACGGTGCTGGTGCGCGCCCAGACGCCGTCGTGGTGGACGCGCGCCACCTCCACCTCGGTCGCGCTGCTGCGGGCCACGGTCCACCTCCTCGGCCGCCCAGTCTGGCCGACCCGCCGCCCGGACCACGCACAGCGGGTCCGACGCGCTGTGGAAGGGTGGGCCGGTGACCGCGGACGCCTCCACCCCAGCGCGCGGCACCTGGACCCTCGAGCGCGTCCCGGCGGTCTGGCTGGTGGTCGGCGGGATCGTCTCGGTCCAGTTCGGCGCGGCCATCGCCAAGCAGCTGTTCCCGCTGGTCCCGCCGACGGCGATGGTGTGGCTCCGGCTGGTCACCTCGGCCGTCGTCTTCCTGCTGGTGGTCCGGCCCCGGCTGCGCGGCCACACCCGCGACGACTGGGTCGTCGCCCTGCTGTTCGGCGTCAGCCTGGCCACCATGAACTGGGCGATCTACCAGTCCTTCGCCCGGATCCCGCTGGGCCTCGCCGTGACCATCGAGTTCCTCGGCCCGCTGGCCGTCGCCGTGGCCGGGTCCCGGCGGCCGCGCGACCTCGTCTGGGTGGTGCTGGCCGGGCTCGGGGTGGCGCTGCTCGGGTTCTCCCGCACGCGGCTGGACCTCGCCGGGGTGCTCTTCGCGCTGCTGGCCGCCGCCGGCTGGGCCTGCTACATCCTGCTCAGCGCCCGCACCGGGAAGCGCTGGCCCGGGGTGTCCGGGCTGGTGGTGGCCAGCCTGGTCGGCGCCCTCGCCCTGGCGCCGCCGGCCGTCCTGGAGGCGGGTGCGGGACTGCTGGAGCCGCGCGTGCTGCTGCTGGGCCTCGCCGTCGGGCTGCTCAGCTCGGTGATCCCGTACTCCCTGGAGCTCACCGCGCTCCGCCGGATCACCCCGCGGGTGTTCGGCATCCTCATGAGCCTGGAGCCGGCCGTCGCCGCGCTGGCCGCGATGCTGCTGCTCGCGGAGTTCCTGGCGCCCGTGCAGTGGGTGGCGATGGCCTGCGTCGTGGTGGCCAGCGTCGGCTCCACGCGGACCTCGCGCGAGCCCCGCGGGCCCGCGACCGTCTGACTCAGCCGGGCAGGGCGACGGTGCCGGGGGCGGGCGCGACCACCAGGCCGTCGGCCACCAGCGAGGCCAGGCAGCGGGTCCGCTGGGTCTCCTCCGGCCAGGCCTGCGCCAGCTCGTCGAGGGCCACGGGCTCGTCGCTGGAGCGCAGCACGGCCAGCAGCGCGCCCCGGCACTGCCGGTCCGTGCCGTCGTAGCCCTGGCCCCGGCGCGGCGGGCCGTCCCAGGCCGGGTGGCCGGCCGCCCGCCAGGCGCACAGGTCCTGCACCGGGCAGACGTCGCAGCGCGGGCTGCGGGCCACGCAGACGAGGGCGCCCAGCTCCATCACCGCGACGGCCCAGCGGGCGGCGACGGCCGGCTCCGGGGGCACGAAGGCGGCGGCCGCGGCGACCTCGGCCACGGTCTGGCCGGCCGCCGGGTGCGCGACGCCGCCGTCGACCCGGGCCAGCACCCGGCGGACGTTGGTGTCGAGGACGACCTCGCGCCGGCCGAACGCGAAGCTGGCGACCGCGGCCGCGGTGTAGGAGCCGACGCCGGGCAGCGCCAGCAGCGCCTCGCGGTCGGCGGGCACCTCGCCGTCGTGCTCCTCGGTGATGGCCACGGCGGCGCGGTGCAGCCGGAGCGCGCGGCGCGGGTAGCCCAGCCGCCCCCACGCCCGGACCGCCTCGCCCGCCGGCGCGGCCGCCAGCGCCGCCGGCGTCGGCCAGCGGTCCAGCCACGCCCGCCAGGGCTCGCGGACCCGCTCGACGGGCGTCTGCTGGAGCATGAACTCGCTCACCACCACCGCCCACGGGCTGGTGCCGGGGCGTCGCCACGGCAGGTCGCGGGCGTGCACGGCGTACCAGGCGAGCACCCGCTCGACGACGGCGGTGCGCCGGTCGGCGGGGTCGTCAGTCACGGCGGACACCGTACCCGCGCCCGCGGAGCCCGGCCCGGCGTGCCTGCCCGGTCGCCGGGTCCCGGCTGCTTACCCTCGGGCCATGAGCACCGTGCTGCACCCCGTGGGGCCGGAGCCCGAGGAGACCTACTGGGCTCGTCGTGTCGCCGTCATCATCGCGCTCGTCGTCGTCGCGGGGCTGGTTGTCGCGCTGGTGGTCAACGCCACCCGCTCGGGGTCCGCCGTCTCCGCCGAGCCGGTGCCGCCCGCCGTGACCGCACCGCCCGCCGACAGCCCGTCCCCCTCGCCGTCAGCCAGCACGTCGGCGTCGGCGTCGCCCTCACCGAGTGCTTCCGCCTCGGCCTCGGCCTCGGCCGAGGCCTCTCCGTCGAGCAAGCCGTCGGCGTCCGCGTCGGCCAAGCCGAAGGCCACGCCGAGCCCGAAGCCGACCCCGACCGGCCCGGTCGCCTGCCCGGCCGAGGACCTGCGGGCCACGCTCACCGGCAAGCAGCGCCTGAAGCCCGGGCAGAAGACGACCTTCACGCTCTCGCTCATCAACGGCAGCGCCACCACCTGCGTCGTGTCGGTGACGCCGAAGACCTTCGAGCTGAAGATCTACTCCGGCACCGACCGGATCTGGAGCAGCGACGACTGCGCCGCCGCCGTGAAGCCCCGCAAGGCGACGGTCAAGGCGGAGGACGCCCTGGAGTGGACGATGGGCTGGGGCGGCGACCGGTCCCGGGCGGGGTGCAAGAGCCGTCCCGAGGTCCCGCGGCCCGGCACCTACTTCGCCACGGCCCAGCTCGACGGCGCCAAGCCCGTCCAGCTGCGGATGATCCTCGGCGGCTGACCCCGCGTCAGCCCGGCCCGAACCAGCAGATCGCCCGGCACCGCGCCCTGAGCTCGTCGAAGGGCCTTCGACAGGCTCAGGCCGCGATCCCCGGTGCGGCTCAGTCGACGCGGTCGTCGTAGGCGGCGTCGGCCAGCCGGAGCAGGCCGTCGCGGATGGTGCGGGCGCGGCTCTCGCCGACGCCCTCGACCGCCTGCAGCTCGGTGGAGGTGGCCCCGAAGAGGGCCTGCAGCGAGCCGAAGTGCTCGATCAGCCGGGCGCCCAGGCCGACGGGCAGCCGGTTGATCTGGGCCACCTGCCGGTAGCCGCGGGCCGAGACCCGGGTGTCCAGGTGGTTCTGCCCTCCGAAGCCGAGCGCCCGGGCCACGGCCAGCGGGTCCAGCAGCTCTGACAGGTCCAGTCCGGCGAGCGAGGCGAAGGAGAAGCCGGCGTCGCCGTCGGGCCGGTAGTCGCGCTCCAGCAGCTCGCGGAGGTCGTCCAGCCCGGCGCTGAGCTCGTAGAGCTGCAGGGCGAGCAGCCGGCCGTCGGTGCCCAGCTCGACGACGTAGCCGTCCAGCTCGGCGTTGAGCCGGCGCACCATCTCCAGCCGCTGGGCGACGAGGGCGACGTCGGAGACCGTCACCTGGTCCTGCACCTCCAGCGAGGACAGCCGCGCCGTCACCTCCGACACCCGGGCGCGGTAGCGCTCCAGGGTCTGCAGCGCCTGGTTGGCCCGGGACAGGATGGCGTCGGACTGCTCGAAGACGTGCCGGTGGCTGTCGATGAACAGCGAGATGGTCGACATCGACGCCGAGACCGAGACGACCGGGAGCCCCGACTGGCGCGCGACCCGGTCGGCGGTGCGGTGCCGGGTGCCGGTCTCGACGGTGCTGATGGCGGCGTCGGGCATCAGCTGGACGCCGGCGCTGACGATCCGGTCGGACTCGAGGTCCAGCACGATGGCGCCGTCCATCTTGGCCAGCTCGCGCAGCGCGGTGGGGCTGAAGGGGACGTCGAGGGCGAAGCCGCCCGTGGAGACGGCGTCGGTGACGGCGTTGCGGCCCAGGACCACGAGGGCGCCGGTGCGGCCGCGCAGGATCCGCTCGAAGCCGTCCCGCAGCGGGGTGCCGGGAGCCATCCGTGCCAGGTGCTCGAAGAGACCGCTCCGCTGGTCCGCGCCCGCCATCTCCCCCACCTCCGTCGACCTGCGGCACCATCCTAGGGGCGCGGGCTCACCCGACGTCCGCGCTGGGGGCGCTCCCGGACCCGCGCCGGGGCAGCAGCCCGACGGCGTCGAGCGCCTGCTGCAGGGTCGCGGCGGCGTGCACCCGCAGGCCGTGCTGCACTGACGGCATCCGGTCACGGGCCTGGCCCCTCTCGGCCGGGACGACCGCCTCGGTGAAGCCGAGCCGGGCGGCCTCGGCCAGCCGCCGGTCGGTGCCGGGCACCCGGCGCAGCTCGCCGGCCAGCCCGACCTCGCCCAGGGCCACCACGCCGTGCGGGATGGTGGTGCCCGTCGCGGCCGAGGCGATGGCCAGGGCCGCCGCCAGGTCGGCCGAGGGGTCCGCGACCTTCGCGCCGCCGACGGTGGAGACGTAGACGTCGCGGTCGTACAGCTTCACCCGGCAGCGGCGCTCCAGCACGGCGAGCACCATGGCGATCCGGCCGGTGTCGACCCCGTGCATGGTGCGCCGGGCCTGGGGCAGCGGGGACGGCGCGACGAGGGCCTGCAGCTCGGCCAGCAGCGGCCGGCGGCCCTCCATCGTCACCGCGACGCAGGTGCCGGGCACGGGCTCGGCGTGCCGGGAGGTGAACAGCCCGGACGGGTCGGGGACCTCGACGATGCCCTGCTCGCCCATCTCGAAGCAGCCGACCTCGTCGGCCGGGCCGAAGCGGTTCTTGGTGGCCCGGACCATCCGGAAGCCGGAGTGCCGGTCGCCCTCGAAGGCCAGCACGACGTCGACCAGGTGCTCCAGCAGGCGGGGCCCGGCGATGGCGCCGTCCTTGGTGACGTGGCCGACGATGATGACGGCCATCCCGCGACGCTTGGCCACCCGGACCAGCGCGCCGGTCACCTCGCGGACCTGCGTCACCCCGCCGGGGGAGCCGTCGGCCTCGGCGGTGCCGACCGTCTGCACCGAGTCGAGGACCATCAGCGACGGCGCGACCTCCTCGATGTGGCCCAGCACGGTGCCCAGGTCGGTCTCGGCCGCCAGGTAGAGCTCGTCGGCGAGGGCGTCGGTCCGGCCGGCCCGCAGCCGCACCTGGGCCGCGGACTCCTCGCCGCTGACGTAGAGGGTGCGCCGGCCGGCCTTGGCCCAGCGGGCCGCGACCTCCAGCAGCAGCGTGGACTTGCCGACGCCCGGCTCGCCCGCCAGCAGCAGGACGGCGCCGGGCACGACGCCGGCGCCCAGCACCCGGTCCAGCTCGCCGACGCCGGTGAGCGTGCGGGTGGCCGCGTCGGCGCTCACCTGGCTGATCGGCACGGCCTTGGCCACCGGCACCGAGGAGCGCACCGAGGCCAGCTTGGGAGCGCCCTGCTCGACGACGCTGCCCCAGGTCAGGCACTCGTTGCAGCGGCCCACCCACTTGGCCGAGGTCCAGCCGCACTCGGTGCAGGTGAACGCCGGACGCGTCGTCGTCTTCGCCATGGCTGCACCGTAGGCGGAGCCACCGACAGTTCTGGCCGGGCCGCGCCGTGACCCGGGTGCGGGCGGTGGGTCAGGGCCGGGGGAGCCCTGCCGCGACCTCGAGCACCCGCGCGTTGGCGGCGTCCTCGCCGACGGTGACCCGCACCCCGTCGCCGGGCTCGCCCGCCGCGTAGGGCCGGACGACGACCCCGCCGGCGGCGAAGGCCTCGCCGTAGGCGGTGGTGAGCGGCCCGGCGGGCAGCCAGACGAAGTTGCCCTGGGCGTCGGGCACGTCGAAGCCGAGCCCGCGCAGTCCGTCGCGCAGGCCGGTCCGCGCCCCGACGAGCGCCTCGACCCGGGCCTGCAGCGCCGGCTCGGCCTCCAGGCTGGCCAGCACGGCCGCCTGCGCGGCCACCGAGATGCCGAAGGGCAGCGACACCGCTCGGACGGCGGCGGCCAGCGCCGGCTCGGCCACGCAGTAGCCCACCCGGAAGCCCGCCAGCCCGTAGGCCTTGGAGAACGTCCGCAGCACGGCGACGCCCGGCCGGTCGCGCAGCACCTCCAGCCCGCGGACGGCGGCCGGGTCGTCGACGAACTCGACGTAGGCCTCGTCGACCATCACCAGCACGTCCTCGGGGACCGCGTCGAGGAAGCGCAGCAGCGCGTCGTGCGGGATAGCCGGACCGGTGGGGTTGTTGGGCGTGCAGAGCATGACGACGCGGGTGGCCGGGGTGATGGCCGCGTGCAGGGCGTCGAGGTCGTGCTCCGCGCCCGGGCCCAGCGGCACCCGGACGGGCGTGGCCCCGGTGATCTGCACCGCGATCGGGTAGGCCTCGAAGCTGCGCCAGGCGAAGACGACCTCGTCGCCGGGCTCGCAGACGGCGGCCAGCAGGTGGTAGAGGACGGCGACCGAGCCGGTGCCGAAGGCCAGCGACTCCGGGGCGACCCCCAGCCGGGCGCCGACCGCGGCGGCCATCGCGGTGTTGGCCAGGTCGGGGTAGCGGTTCATGCCCGCCACCGCGGCCTCGGTGGCCGCCAGCACGCCCGGCAGCGGCGGGTAGGGGTTCTCGTTGCTCGACAGCTTGTAGGCCGGTCCGGTCGAGCCCGCGGGGGCCGGTCGGCCCGGCTTGTAGGCGGGCAGGGCGGCGACGGCGGGACGGATGCGGACCGGCATGACCCCATCCTGACAGCGCGAGCCCGGCAGGCCGGCGTCGTCCCCGGACGCCGGACGGCCGTGCGCGGCGCCCCCTGGGGACCGGCCGCCGGTCCTAGGCTGGCCCCGTGCCCCTGATCCCGCGCCCCGACGCCCCGACCGCCCGCACCCCGCGCACCGGCGGCTCCTGGTGAGCGCCGCCCCGGGCCTGGTCGCGGTGGAGCGCGGCCGGCCGCGCTCGGTCCTCGTCGTGGTGACGGTGCTGGTCGCGCTGGCGGTCGACCTGCTCATCTTCGCGGTCGGCCGGCTGGCCGGCGGGAGCTACCGTTTCACCGCGGGCGACGCGCCCGCCGAGGTGGACGCCCTGACCGTCGCCGGCTTCACCGTGGTCCCGCTCGCGATCGGGCTCACCCTGGCCGCGGTGCTGTCCCGGCGGTGGCCGAAGGTGCTCCTGGTGGCGCTGGTGGTCGCCCCGGTGCTGGCGCTGGTCAGCGTCCCGCTGCTGACCCTGCCCGCCGACTTCGACGGCACCAGCACCGTCGCGCTGGCGCTCTGCCACGTGGCCCTGGCCGTCATCGCCGTCCTGGCCCTGCTGCGGCTCCGCCGGCTGGACCCGCACCGCCCGGTCTGAGCGAGCGCCCCCGCCGTCGCCGGGAGGCGCTAGATCCGCACCTCGCCGCGCGGCGTGCTGAACAGGGCTGCCACCAGGCCGGGCTGGCCGTTCGGCGCGATCCAGTCGATGTCGACGTCGTGCAGGATCGTGTCCGAGCGCCCGCCGAGCCAGTCGTCCACCCGCTCGCGGTCGCCGGCGATCTCGAGCCGGAGCAGCTCGACCTCGCGACCGCCGTGCGAGGGGTGCACGGCCGGGTCGCTGCGCCAGCGGACGAAGAAGGGCAGCTGCGGGTCGGACTGCAGGCCCTTGATGCCGAGCTGCTGCCACTCCAGGCGGGTGCCGTCGGCGAGCACGCGGTGGCCCTCGACGGCGGCGCGGCCCAGCCGCTCCTCCACGGGGGCGATGTCGTCGACGGAGACGACCCAGCCGAGCCAGCCGCCGCCGTCCTCGGACCGGGCGCGGACGGCCTGGCCGAAGGGGGCCTTGTCGGCGGCGGGGTGGTCGAGGACCTCGACGACCTCGAGGTACTGGCCGTCGGTCATGGGCAGGATCTTGTTGCGGGTGCCGAACCGCGGGTGGAAGCCGCCCTCGTGGAACGGCGTCCCCAGCAGGGCGCTGAGCCGCTGCGTCGTCGCGTCGAGGCCTTCGGGCCCGGCGGCGAACGACAGGTGATCGAGATGCATGGGCCTCATCATGGCCTCATCCGCTGACAGTCACGCATCCGGCCCGTTCACCCGGCCCGCGCCGGCCGGGTGCCGCAGCAGGTCGCTGCGGCGCTCGTCGAAGTCGTCGCAGCAGGCCACCAGCAGGTCGTAGGCGGGCCCGCCCATCAGCGCGAGGAGCTCGTCGCGGCACGAGCGGTAGACCGGTTCGCGGCCGACGTGGGCCTCGGTGTTGGAGGTGCAGTACCAGTCCAGGTCGTGCCCGCCGGGCCCCCACCCGTCGCGCCCGTACTCCCCGATGGACACCTCGGTGTAGGTGGTGTCGTCGGTCCGGGTGACGGTGCGGTACTGGCGCCGGATGGGCAGCTGCCAGCAGACGTCCGGCTTGGTCTCGGTGATCGGTCGCCCCTCGTCCAGGGCCAGCTTGTGCAGCGCGCAGCCAGCCCCGGCGGCCGACCCGGGCCGGTTGAGGAAGATGCAGGCCCCGTCGACGACCCGGGTCTTGCGGCCCGGGACGTCGCCCTCGGCCACCGACTCCTCGCCCTCCAGCTCGACCCAGCCCTCGGCGCCGGCGCGCGGCTGCAGCTGCCAGACCTCCGGCGTCAGCCGGGCGACGGCGGCGGCCACCCGGGCCTCGTCCTCGGCGTCGGCGAAGTGCGCGCCGAGGGTGCAGCAGCCGTCGTCGGGCCGGTCGGCGTAGATGCCCCGGCAACCGTCGCCGAAGACGCAGGTCCAGCGCGACGTCAGCCAGGTCAGGTCGCAGTGGAACACCTGGTCGGGGTCGGCCGGGTCGGGCAGGTCGACGAAGGCGCGGGGAAAACCGATCAGCACCTCGGGCACGGGCACGAGCGTAGGCGCTGGGCGGCGGTCGGGGACCGGCGCCGACCGGCCGGTGGACGAGCCCGCCGTGCCGCCCCGGCGATCGGTCGCGCGCACTACGCTGGGTGCGTGCCGAATGACGTCGCGCCCCCCGCGGGCCCCTCCGGGGAGCAGGTGAGGGTGCCGTCGGCGAAGATCGGCCTCTCCACCTCCTCGGTCTACCCCGAGACCACCGCCAGCGGCTTCGAGCTGGCGCGCCGGCTCGGCTACGACGGCGTCGAGGTGATGGTGGGCATCGACCCCGTCGCCGCCGACATCGACGCCGTGGAGAAGCTCCGCGACTACCACGGCATCCCGGTGCTGGCCATCCACGCGCCCTGCCTGCTGATCACCCAGCGGGTGTGGGGCACCGACCCGTGGGCCAAGCTCGAGCGCTCCGCCGAGGCCGCCCGGCGCCTCGACGCCGACGTCGTCGTCGTGCACCCGCCCTTCCGCTGGCAGCGCGAGTACGCCCGGAACTTCGTCGACGGCGTCCGCCGGCTCACCGAGAGCACCGGCATCCTCTTCTGCGTCGAGAACATGTACCCCTGGCGCACCCCGGCCGGCGAGCTCAAGGCCTACGTGCCGGGCTGGGACCCGACCGAGCTGGACTACGCCGACCTCACCCTCGACTTCTCCCACGCCTCCACGGCCGGCCAGCAGTCGCTGGACCTCGCCCGCTCCTGGGGCGACCGGTTGCGGCACGTGCACCTGACCGACGGCAGCGGCTCGGTCAAGGACGAGCACCTGGTGCCCGGCCGCGGCGACCAGCACGCCGGCGCGGTGCTGGAGCACCTCGCCGAGCAGAACTTCTCGGGCCACGTCGTCCTGGAGCTCAACTCGCGGAAGAACCCGACGCGGGCCAGCCGCGAGGAGGACCTGGCCGAGTCGCTGGCCTTCGCCCGGCTGCACCTGGCCGCGCCGGCCCAGCCGTCCTTCGCCACCGACGGCGGCGGGACGACCGAGAGCCTCTAGCCGGCGGCAGGCTCGTCGGCCACGACGGCCGCGAGCCGCTCCGGCTCGCGCCAGACCCAGCCGGGCCCGGCGTCCACGGCCACCAGCGCGCCCGCGGGCAGCGCGGCGGCCAGCCGGTGCGCCGCCAGCCGGTCCAGCGGGTCGTGCCGGCCCCAGGCCACCCGAGCCGGGACGCGCACCCGGGCGGCGTCGGCGCGTGCGTCCTGGGGTCGGACGAGGTCGAGGGTCCGCAGCAGCGTGCGCTCGTCGGCGTGCAGGCGCTGCAGGACCGGCACCGGCAGCAGGTCGGCCACGCCGCGGTGAACGGAGCGGACGAGCCGGCGCCCCGAGGGTGCCCGACCCGTCGCCAGCACCAGCCCGGCGACGCGGTCCGGCGCCACCGCGGCCAGCCGGAGACCCAGCAGAGCCCCTGCTCCCACCCCGCAGACGACGACCGGCGCCGACGCGTCGAGCCCGGCGCGGACGGTGGCCGCGGGTCCGGCCAGCGGGTCGGCGGCGGCGGGGTCGACGCCCCACCGGGGGACGGCGACGGGCCCGTGCTCCGCGAGCGCCGTCCGCAGGGCGTCGACGCCGGCCGGCGGCGCCGACGCGCTGGTCAGCAGGAGGACGGCGGGTCCGGCCGCCGTCACAGCCAGCTCACGTGCGGGGCGACGAGCGCGTAGCCCACGAACGCCACGACGTCGAGCAGGGTGTGCGCGACGACGAGCGGGCCGACCCGTCGCCAGCGGAGGTAGACCAGCCCCAGCAGCACACCCATCAGCAGGTTGCCGACGAAGCCGCCGAAGCCCTGGTAGAGGTGGTAGGAGCCGCGGATGCCGGCGCTGACCAGCAGCACCACCCACGGCTGCCAGTGCAGCTGGCGGAACCGGGTGAAGAGGAAGCCGATCATGACGACCTCCTCCAGCGCCGCGTTCTGGAAGGCCGAGAGCACGAGCACGGGGATCGTCCACCAGGCGCCGGCCAGGGCCGAGGCCTGGACGTCGGTGTTGAGGCCCAGCGCGCGCGCCCCGAGGTAGAGGCCGAGGCCCGGGATGCCGATGGCCGCGGCCAGGGCGACGCCGGCGGCCAGGTCGAAGCGCGGCCGCCGCAGGTCGAAGCCGATGAGGGCTCCGGCCGGCCGGTCGGTGAGGTCCAGCAGGTACAGCACTAGCAGCACCGGCACGAAGGCGAAGGTGATGTTCGCCAGCTGGTAGGCGAGGTCGAGCCAGGGCCGGTCGGGCGTCGTCGAGGCGTTGAGGGTGGACGTCTGCGCCGAGAGCGGCACGTCGCGGGTCAGCCGCTCGACGATCCGGAGCACCGAGTAGACGGCCGACTGCCCCAGCGAGAGCGCCAGCACGAGCGCCACCTCGAGGCCGATCCGCGTCCGGTCCACCGTCGCCACCGCGGGCTGCGCGCTCACGGGACCATCCTGCCCCGCCCAACGGGGCACTCCAGCGGGTCCGGACCGGAGGATGTGTCGTCCAGCGCCTCGGGGGAGGCTTGCAGCAGCAAGATCCGCGGTGTGGAAGTCGGCGGCCGGGCGGACGGGGAGGTCTTAGGCTGGGCGCATGCGCGTAGGTGTGTTCGGAGCGACCGGTCAGGTCGGCGGAGTGATGCGGACCCTGCTGGCGGAGCGCGGCTTCCCGGTCACCGAGCTGAGGTTCTTCGCCTCCGCCCGGTCCGCGGGCCGCTCGCTGACCTGGCAGGACCGCGAGATCGTCGTCGAGGACACCGACACGGCCGACTTCTCGGGCCTGGACCTGGCCCTGTTCTCCAACGGCAAGACCGCCTCCAAGGCCACGGCGCCCAAGGTCGCGGCCGCCGGCGCGCTGGTCATCGACAACTCCTCGGCCTGGCGGATGGACCCGGACGTGCCGCTGGTCGTCGCCGAGGTCAACGGCGAGGACGCGCTGCGCCCGGCCAAGGGCATCATCGCCAACCCGAACTGCACGACGATGGCGGCCATGCCCGTGCTCGCCCCGCTGCACCGCGAGGCCCGGCTGACCCGGCTGCAGGTGGCCACCTACCAGGCCGTCTCGGGCTCCGGCGGCGTCGGCGTCGCCGAGCTCGACGGCCAGGTCCGCGCCGTGGCCGACCGGGCCGCCGGCCTCGCCTTCCGCGGCGACGCCGTCACGTTCCCGGCCCCGCAGACCTACGTCAAGACGATCGCCTACAACGTGCTGCCGCTGGCCGGCTCCGTCGTCGACGACGGCTCGGGCGAGACCGACGAGGAGCAGAAGCTCCGCAACGAGTCGCGCAAGATCCTGCACGCGCCCGACCTGCTGGTCGCGGGCACCTGCGTCCGGGTGCCCGTCTTCACCGGCCACTCGCTGGCGATCCACGCCGAGTTCGCCGAGGACCTCAGCCCCGAGCGCGCCACCGAGCTGCTGGCCGGTGCCCCCGGCGTCGCGCTGATGGATGTGCCGACCCCGCTGGACGCCGCCGGGGCCGACCCGAGCTTCGTCGGCCGGATCCGCGCCGACCAGTCCGCGCCGGCCGGCAAGGGCCTCGTGCTGTTCATCTCCAACGACAACCTCCGCAAGGGGGCGGCGCTCAACGCCGTGCAGATCGCCGAGCTGCTCGCCGGGCGCCTCGTCGCGGACCAGGCCTGAGGACGTGACGGCCAGCGGGGCCGCCGTCGACGACGGGGTCGAGGTGCCCGGTGGCGGGCTGCGGCTCGCCGTCCTGGGCGCGGGCGTGATGGGGGAGACGGTGCTGTCCGGGCTGGTCCGGGCGGGCTGGTCGCCCGACCGGATCATCGCCACCGACCGCCGCCCCCAGCGCCAGCTGGAGCTGAGCGCGCGCTACGGCATCGCGGTGCTGGAGAACCCCGAGGCGGCCGCGGCCGTCGACACCGTCGTCCTCGTCGTCAAGCCCCAGGACATGGGCGACCTGCTGGCCGAGATCGCGCCCGCCCTCCGGCCGGGCACCCTCGTCGTCTCGTTGGCCGCGGGCGTGGACACCGCCTCGATCGAGGCCGCGCTGCCGGCCGGCACCCCCGTCGTCCGGGTCATGCCCAACACCCCCGCCCAGGTCGACGAGGGGATGGCGGCGATCTCGCCCGGCTCGGCCAGCACGGACGAGCACCTGCAGCGCGTCACCGAGATCCTCTCCGCGACCGGCCGCGTCGTGGCCCTGCCCGAGCGGTACCAGGACGCCGTCACCGCCATCTCGGGCTCGGGGCCCGCGTACCTCTTCTTCGTCGTCGAGGCCATGATCGAGGGCGGCGTGCACCTGGGCCTGCCGCGCGACACCGCCACCGAGCTGGTCGTGCAGACGATGCTGGGCTCGGCCAAGCTGCTCCGCGAGACCGGTGAGCACCCGACGGTGCTGCGCGAGCGCGTCACCTCACCCGGCGGCACGACCGCCGCGGCCATCCGCCAGCTGGAGGACCACAAGGTGCGGGCCGCGTTCCTCAGCGCCATCGAGGCCGCCCGCGACCGCAGCCGCGACCTCGCTCAGGCCGCCCGCCAGCCGGAGGTCCGCCCGTGAGGGGTCGGATGGTGCACAGCGAGGCGCTGGGCCGCTACGACTTCGGCAGCGACCACCCCATGGCTCCCGGCCGGGTCCGCAACACCGTCGAGCTCGCCCGCCAGCTGGGCGTCCTGGACCGGCTGGACGTCGTCGAGCCGCCGCCCGCCGACCTGGAGCTGTTGGCGCGGGTGCACGACCCGGCCTACATCGCCGCCGTGCAGCGGGGGCTGCCCGACCCCGAGTTCGGGCTCGGCACCACCGACAACCCGGTCTTCGAGGGCATGCACGAGATCTCCGCGCTGGTGACCTCGGCGACGGTCGAGGCCGCCCGCAGCGTCTGGTCCGGCGAGGCGCTGCGCGCCACCAACATCAGCGGCGGGCTGCACCACGCCATGCCGCGCTCGACGAGCGGGTTCTGCGTCTACAACGACATCGCCGTGGCGATCCAGTGGCTGCTGGAGGCCGGCTGCGAGCGCGTGGCCTACGTCGACGTCGACGTGCACCACGGCGACGGCGTGCAGGCGATCTTCTACGACGACCCGCGGGTGATGACCGTCAGCCTGCACGAGACCCCCGCCTGCCTGTTCCCGGGGACCGGCTTCCCCGACGAGATCGGCGGGCCCGGCGCGGAGGGGACGGCGGTCAACGTCGCGCTGCCGCCCGGGACCACGGACGCCGGCTGGCTGCGGGCCTTCCACGCCGTCGTGCCCGACGTCCTCGAGGCGTTCCGGCCGACCGTCCTCGTCACCCAGCACGGCTGCGACTCCCACGAGCACGACCCGCTGGCCGACCTCGACCTGTCCCTGGACGGGCAGCGCGCCTCCTACCTGGCCCTGGCCGAGCTGGCCGACCGGCTCTGCGGGGGCCGCTGGGTCTCCACCGGTGGCGGCGGATACGCGCTGCTGCACGTGGTGCCCCGGGCCTGGACCCACCTGCTGGCCATCGTCAGCGGCGAACCCGTGCCGCCGGCCACCCCCACCCCGCAGGCCTGGCGCGACGCGATCGGGCCCTGGGCCCCGACGTCGATGTCGGACGGGGCGGACGCCGCGTGGACGTCGTTCGAGGAGGGCGTGAACCCGGAGAGCCGGGTCGACCAGGCCGTCCTCGCCACCCGCCGGGCGGTCTACCCCGAGCTCGGTCTCGACCCGGGCCTCTGACCCGGGGCCTCGCGGCGGCGAAGTGTCCGTCGGGATCGGGTCGGGGTCAACTTCTTCCGCGGCGTGTCGTCCTGTGAGTCGGAACTCGCACTATCGCTGGCGTCCCTCCAACCACTAGCCTCACTGCAGTACCCGACGCCGAGCGCTGCGCGGAGCGGGCCCGACAGAGATGGGTGAGGCATGACGAACGAGTCCCAGCCCGGGGGAGTCACCCCGATCGGAGGCGACCTGACCGGGGTGCGCTTCCTCACCGTGGCCGAGGTCGCGGCCCTGATGCGCGTGTCCAAGATGTCGGTCTACCGGCTGATCCACAACGGCGACCTCGAGGCCGTCCGCTTCGGCCGCAGCTTCCGGGTCCCGGAGAAGGCGGTCCACGCCTACCTGCGGGACGCCTTCTTCGAGACCGGCTAGGAGCTGTGGCGAGTTCGGGGTCGTACTCGACCCCGAACTCACCACACCACGCGACGGCACCCCCGGCAGCGGTCGGGGACCCCGGCCCAACCGCGGGTCGCGAGGACGTGCCCCACCTGCTGGGCCACCTCGCAGCTCAGCTCGGCGACGTCGTGCCAGCCGTAGCGGAGCGTCAGCAGCGAGCGCACGGCGAAGTCGTTGTCCCGCCGGAAGTCGCGGAACCGGCCCTCGCCCGTGTGGCCGAGCCTGCCGTCCAGCTCGACGAGCACTCCGTAGTCGTCATAGCCGACGTCGCTGCGGTGCCTGAGCCCGCCCCGGTAGCGGTTGCGGCGGCCCGTGGGCAGCCCGTGCGCCCGCTCGACGTCACGCAGGTAGCGCAGCTCCAGCGGTGACTCCAGCCCTTCGGTGACATCGTTCAGCAGCTCGGTGAGGAGCCGGCGCCGCGGGTGGACCCGGCGGTCGGCCAGAGCCCGGAGCAGTTCGTCGGCGCTGGTGAGCCGCAGCCGCGCGGCGCGGGTGACGACGTCCACCACCTCGCCCTCGCCTCGC